>NZ_JAECZC010000007.1:125963-128931 GCF_016056305.1 Amazonocrinis nigriterrae CENA67
CTTCTTAAATTGGAGAAGTGGAGAATGGTGGCTTTAGCTCCATTCGGAACAACTTCTTAAAATCCCCTGACTTTTTGAATAAATGAGCGCTCGCGTTATTTATTCAGTCAGGGGAGTGTCAAATATTAAGTCTTGCCAACGACACCGCCCGCGAGGGAATGGGGGGATGAGGGGGATGTGGTTCGACTTCGCGGTAGTTGAGCGTAGCCGAAACTCACCAACTGGAGGATGAGGGAGATGGGGACAAGGGAAATAATTCTTCACTCCTAACCACTGACAACTGACAACTGACAACTGACATATTTATCATTGTCATAATTTAAACAGTTGCATCTCAACAATCAATGGTTAACTCTACTCTTGTAGCCACATTCTATGTCAACCCTGCAACAGGAAGTGATACTAATACTGGTTCGCGGTTGAGTCCGTTTAAAAGCCTCACCCGTGCTTTAAAAGTCGATAAAACACCGCTGATAATTCAGCTAGAATCTGGAACTTACAGCGCGGCTCGTGGTGAGGTGTTTCCACTGGTGATCTCTGCGGGGGTCACGATAGTGGGTAATGAAGGCAACAAAGGCGCGGGGATCGTAATTACTGGTAGTGGTGAATATCAAAGTCCTAGTTTTGGTGTACAAAATATTACGCTGCTGTTACTGGATGATGCTAGCCTTGTGGGTGTGACTATAACTAATCCCACAGCTAAAGGCACTGGTGTCTGGATTGAATCGGCAACCGCAAATGTGGCTAATAATACTTTTAGCTACTGTGGTCGAGAAGGAGTCTTCACAACTGGTAATGCTAAACCCGCAATTGTAGATAATCTGTTTGTGCAAAATGCCGCCAGCGGTTTGATGATGGCGCGTAATAGCAAGGCAGAGGTGTTGCGGAATGTCTTTCAAAAAAATCCTTTGGGTATCGCAATTACTGATTTTGCGGCTCCTTTAATCGCAAACAATAAACTATCAGACAATCGTACAGCGATCGCACTTTCTCGTGATGCGCGACCTGTGCTACGTAATAATCTGATTGTCAAGAATTCTCAAGGTGGACTGTTAGTCAACGGTAACGCCATGCCTGATTTAGGTAGCAATCAAGATGCTGCTGGTAATATTTTTCGGGATCATGGCGAGTTCGACTTATACAACGCCACATCAGTATCGCTTGTTTCAGTAGGTAATCAATTGAATCCTACCCAAGTCAAAGGACAGGTAGATTTCATTGCTGCCATAGAAGATAATACCGGACAAATCTCGATAAATACTAGTTTTGCTGATTTGCTTGGGCATTGGGCAACGGCTTTTATAGAAGCGTTGGTGAGTAAAGGTGCAATTAGTGGGTTTCCTGATGGTACTTTTGCCCCAGATGCCCCCATTACCCGTGCCCAATATGCTGCTATCATTGCCAAAACTTTTCAGTTGTCTGCAAGCAATAAAGTAAATAAATTTTCTGATGTAAAATCAGACTTTTGGGCAGCATCAGCCATCTTTGCTGCTGCTGAAAACGGCTTTGTGAGTGGCTTTCCCGATGGCACATTTCGACCAGCACTAAATTTAACTAAAATTCAAGCAATAGTATCTATTGTCAATGGCTTAAAGCTGAGTCAGGGAAATCCCAATTTATTAACTTTGTACCGCGATCGCGCCCAAATTCCCAGTTACGCCACCAATGCTGTGGCAGTAGCAACACAAAAACAGCTAATTGTCAACTATCCCGATACTGAACAACTAGAACCATTGCGAGATATCACTCGTGCTGAGGTAGCGGCATTAATTTATCAATCATTGGTAATTAGCAGCAATGAAAAAGCGATCGCTTCACCATATATTGTCACTCCTGATGTTGATGATATTCCCTCATTTAGCGACCTCAAAGGACATTGGGCAGAAGCCTTTATTCGGGCATTAGCCAACATGGGTTTAACTCAAGGCTTTGCCGATGGCAACTACCAGCCAGATAAACCCATGACTCGCGCCCAGTATGCGGCTTTAGTGGCAGTTGCCTTTAACCCCACCCCCAAACGCCCAGCACCCGATTTTATTGACGTACCTAAAGATTTTTGGGCATATCAAGCCTTACAAATTGCGGCTAGTGGCGGCTTTGTCAGTGGATTTAGCGATCGCACTTTTCGCCCCAATCAAAATGTGCAAAGGTTACAGGTGATTGTTTCTCTAGTTAACGGACTTAACTTACCAGCCGCAGATAAAAATACCCCACTCACTTACACTGATAGTAGTGCCATTCCTGACTACGCCCGTCAGGCAGTGGTCACAGCCACACAACAAAAAATCGTCGTCAACTATCCAGATCCCAAGCAGCTTGCACCTGCAAGGGAAGCGACACGCGCCGAAGTAGCAGCAATGGTTTATCAAGCATTAGTTGCTATCAACCGCACACCAAATATTAATTCACGCTATATTGTTTCGACAGTCAGCAATTGACCCAGTAAAATGAAAAACACTATTTATCAACCTGGAAACTCTTGGTAACAAATCCTATAGCTAAAAACACGCTAGGCTATAGGCGACGGGTAGAAAATTTATACTTACTGCCAGAAGCCAATAGTCCAATGTTAACATCAAGCCCGGAAACTTCAGCTGACTTGGCAGCAGCCTTGTTAGTTCACTATAGTTTTGACCTCAGTGGGTACAGTGCCAGTGAGTTGGTTTACCGTTGGCAAAATCAATATCCCATAGATTGGCTGCATCTTGCAGTCATTGAAGCACTGTATCAAGGTCGCTATAAAGCTATCTCGGTGCAGCAAATATTAACCTTTTGGCAGCGGCGGGGTCAGGCGACTTATCATTTCAATATGGAATTTGAACGCCTGATTTGTAGTAAATTTCCCGAAAGCCTCACAGCATTACCTGCACCTGTGCTACCTCCTATCAAGAAAGAAATTATGTTTGAGAAAGTGACAAATTCTCAATCATCACCAGTTACACCTGCTCTCTCACCTGCTAAAGTTAGC
>NZ_JAECZC010000007.1:129804-255021 GCF_016056305.1 Amazonocrinis nigriterrae CENA67
TACGCTCCTGAAAAAAGTATTGCCGCACTGTGTACAAACCTACGTTATACAGGTTCTTGCTCAGTCGGCACAACTCGCGCAAAGCAACAAATTCAGTCTTATTCAGTTCTCTGATTTGGTTCTTTTGCGTCAGGTACATAATTTATTTTCGCTATAGTTGATATTGTACAGCGAAAATCTGATTTAATCAATACAGGGACACAGCAGACTAAAGTCTGCCGAGTCGCTTTTCCTCCCTTGGCTAAAGCCACGCTCGTTCCAAGCTCCCGTGAGATTTTTTATGAATAATTACGGAAAAGCTAGCTTGATAAAAATTAAAAATGGTAAACAAAAAGCAGGTTTTGCAATGGTTACAGGCATTTGCAACGGAAATAGAGCAAAATAAAGAATATTTAACAGAATTAGATGCAGCGATTGGTGATGCTGACCACGGCATTAATATGGATCGTGGTTTCAAAAAGGTAATCAGTCAATTAACTACTGTTGCAGATCAAGATATTGGTAGTATTTTGAAAACTGTAAGCATGACGCTAATTACCAGTGTTGGCGGTGCTAGTGGGCCTTTGTATGGCACTCTATTTCTTAGAGCCAGTACAGTAGCGACTGGTAAGCACGAACTGAATGCACAGGAATTGGGGGAATTGTTGCAAGCAGGTTTAGATGGTGTGCTGCAACGTGGTAGAGCTAAATTAGGAGACAAAACAATGGTAGATGTGCTGTCTCCTGCTGTGGTGGCTTTTGGACAAGCCTTAGCTGAAAATATGGATACGTTGGCAGCTATGCAACAGGCTGTAGCAGCAGCAAAAAAGGGGTTGCAGGATACTACCCCAATGTTGGCAAAGAAAGGACGAGCTAGTTACCTAGGGGAACGGAGTGTAGGACACCAAGACCCAGGCGCTACTTCGTCTTATTTAATGTTGAAGAGTTTATTGGAAACTTTGGAAAAGGGATAGTGCGGGAATTGGGAATTGGGAATTGGGAATTGGTAATTGGGAATTGGTAATTGGGAGCAAATGACAAATGACAACTGACTCCTAACTCCTAACTCCTAACTCCTAACTCCTAACTCCTAACTCCTAACTCCTAACTCCTAACTCCTAACTCCTAACTCCTAACTCCTAACTCCTAACTCCTAACTCCTAACTCCTAACTCCTAACTCCTAACTCCCAACTCCCAACTCCTAACTCAACTAAATACTCTGTGTTGCAGAGAGGGCATTTGACGACGAACTTGTTCTAAGCGCGAAGGGTTGATTTCTGCGATCGCAATTCCCGGTTTTTCACCAGCATCAGCTAAAATTACTCCCCAAGGGTCAATAATGACGGCGTGTCCGTGGGTGAGACGGCGACCGTAGTTGTTGCCGGTTTGAGCAGGAGCAATTACATAGGCAGTATTTTCAATGGCTCTTGCTTGTAACAATAGTTGCCAGTGGTCTTTACCAGTAAAAGCCGTGAACGCAGCAGGTACAAAGATGATATCGGCTCCTTTGTCTGAGAGATGGCGGTACAGTTCGGGGAAGCGGACATCATAACAAATAGAAAGTCCTATATTCCCGTGATTTTCCGAAAAATGCACCGGGGGTAATTGCTTACCAGCCACAACAGTACTAGATTCTCGATATGTATTGCCGTCAGGAACATTGACATCAAACAGGTGGACTTTATAGTAGCGGGCGAGTTCTTCACCGTTGGGGTTGATGAGTACTGTAGTGTTATAGACTTTACCTGTATTTTCTACTGGAACTGGAAAGCTCCCGCCCAAGATAGTAATTTGGAAGCGTTGAGCCATTTTTTTGAGAAATGTTTGAGTTTCACTGGCGATCGCTTCTGCTTGACTCAGTTTATCTTTTTCTTCTCCCATAAAAGAAAAGTTTTCCGGCAAACCGACCAATTCAGCACCTTGACGTACAGCAAGATCAATTAATTCTTCTGCCTGTGCCAAATTTTTATGTAGGTTGGGCACACTGGTCATTTGAATAGCGGCTGCTAAATAAGACTTCATAGATTCAACAAAAAACTGTGGATTTTTGCAAGATAGATTTTCAAATATACCCAAAAGAGTGCTGGGTGCAGTCCTGAGTGCTGAGTGCTGTAGACGCTTCTGCGGCTTCCCGCAGGGTGGAGCCAGTGCGTTGCGGGGGTTCCCCCCGTTGAAGTATCTGGCGTTGCTGAGTTAGTTGTCAGTTGTCAGTTGTCAGTTGTTATTCTTCCCTATCACCCCATCTCCCTCATCTTCCTCATCTTCCTCATCTCCCCATACCCCATACCCAATTCCCTACTCAATCTTCCTACGGGTTGTGGAAAAGTTACCAAGAGTCTGGTTAGGTTGTTATGAAACCTTAATAAATTTACTCACCTGTTTGTGTTGTGGATACCTCCATTCTCATCCAAACCTTTATTGCGGTATTTGTGCTAGCGGATGCTGTAGGTAATATACCCATAATTTTGGTTTTGACTAAAGGCATGACGCCAGAGGAAAGAAACAAAGTCATAGATAAGGCTATTATCGTAGCGATCGCAGTGCTGCTGCTATTTGCTTTTGCCGGTCAACTAATTTTAAATTATTTAGAAATCAGTATGGCATCTTTGCGGATAGCTGGAGGATTGTTGTTGCTGCTAATTTCTTTGCAAATGCTGCGGGGACAACTAGATACGCCAATTATTGAAGAAGGACGCGATGTGGCAATTACGCCGTTGGCTTTGCCGTTGCTTGCAGGGCCGGGTACGCTGACAACGGTAATGTTATTAATGTCAAAATCGCAAAATCCCCATCTTGGTGTGGTGCTGGGTATTGTAGGGGCGATGTTTGTCTCTTGGTTAATTTTACGTTTGGCAAATTATATCCAAAATTGGATTGGTGCAGAAGGCGAGGTGATTATCACTCAGCTATTGGGTTTTATCTTAGCAGCGCTAGCAGTGGAAATTGGCAGTAACGGCATTCGAGAATTGTTTTTCAAATAAATTTACTGTGGGGTGCGTTACGGCGTCAAGCCTAACGCAACGTCACATAACATAGTGCATTATTGTAATATGACCAGGGTTTATCTAGAAACAAGTATTTATAATCGTCCCTTTGATGATCAAACACAACCAAAGATATTTCTAGAAACACAAGCAGTCATCTTAATTTTACAAATGGTCTAAACCAAAGTAAATGAATTAGTTAGTTCTTCGGTTTTCGACTCTGAAAATAGCCGTAATTATTTTGTCGTTAATTAATATTAAGTTCGGCTAATTACTTACGATATAGTCGGTTTGCCTGGTAATAGGTAATAGGTAATGGCTGAGAAAAATACAGTTAATTCCTCTTTTGTCACTTTGGGAGAAGCTCATCGCTGTAAGCCTTTCGGAGCTTTAATTTTCAGTTTTTAGCTACAAACTTCAGTTACTGTTAGAAAAGAAAGGCTCAAATATCGACTAAATCAAAGTTCCAGAATCTCGCTTCGATTATTGTTTTCCGAGAGTGACAAAAGAGGGATAACTCGCTGTACAACTCATAATCCTTACTCAAACAGTGATTGATAATCAGCGCTCACCAATGAGCTATTATTAGCAAATTATCAACTGAAATTACAGCAATCCCAGAGTTCTTAAAGGTGCTAGAACTGTCTGGATGTATTGTGATAATAGATGCAATCGGCTGTCAAAAAAATATTGTGAAGTTAATCGCTCAGCAAGATGCATATAAGCTTCTCAGTTTTAACAACTAAAATTTTTTCCTGCTAAAAATAAACTTTTCTGCGGTGAATATGCGGTTAATAGGAGGCAGATCTGGGAATTTATGATCTAAGTTTATATTCAAATTAGGCTGTGGAAAGATAGATACTAGTTCAATAACTATTTTTAACAGCGTCAGTACAACTACTATGCGCTGTAAAAGTTCCCACGAAATGAAAGAATGATTTGTAACTTTATATTCCGATGTCTTTTTTGCCTTTCTAGTCCCATTCAATGAAGTACATCTGTTAAGTTTCCGCATAATGTCTTGCTCAAATCTATAATTCCATTCTGGACAATAGGTTGCCTAGAAACAGAAGTAGACAAGAGGCTAAAAATTAGAACTTATGCAGAACTTATGCCAGACTTTGACTGACTTTGTTAAAGTACTATGAAAATCCCGGTTTTTGATGCAAAATAATTTTTGTTGCTCATAAGTATAGCGATCTATGTCGCAACGCTCACTTCAGGTTGCTACTGCATACCTCACAACAGTCAAATTAGCTTTAAAACCGAAAGGCTATGGAAATCAAAAGGCTCTGGCGGATGCTGTCGGATGTAGTAGAGATACTGTGAGAAAATTTCTTCGTGGTGATCGCATTGATTATTCTTACTTCGTTGACATTTGTGAGCAGTTAGGATTTGAGTGGCAAGACATCATTCTCAAGGAGCGAGATATTCCTCATAATCTTCCAAAACCAACCTATAGTACTTTTGTTGGCCGTGAGACGGAGAAGAAGAGGTTATTAGAGTTGCTTTCTTTTGACCACGCAGCTCCTATCATTACAGTCGATGGCATTGGGGGCGTTGGTAAAACTGCTTTAGCAATGGAAGTCGCTTACCAGTGCCTCAAAGCTAGCCAGAATAACCTACCGGACACACCTACATTTGATGCCATCATTTTTACTTCAGCAAAGTTGGAAAGACTTCTTCCTATAGGAATCTTGCCGACATCTCAGCAACAGCGTAATTTAAGCAACATTTTCCGGGCAATTGCCAACACCTTAAAAGACGACACTATTATTACTGAAGTTGCTCTCCAGGAGCAACTTAACTCTGTACATAAAAGTCTTGCCAAACAGCGAACGCTACTAATTGTAGACAACTTGGAAACAATAGATGACAAAGAAAGTGTGCTAAGTTTTCTAGTTGATTTACCTCCCACTGTTAAATCTATAATTACTACGCGTGAACAAAAGTCTATCTACGTTCATATTCGATTAACTTCGCTCCCAGAGGCTAAGGGTTTACAGTTGATTCAGCAGGAACTAAAGGCAAAAGGAGACAAAGGGATTTGTCTCACAGAAGACGAACAAATAAAGCTATATAAAGGTACGAACGGCATTCCTATAGTCATTGTTTATGCAATTGGTCGGTTAGCAGATAGCAGGACTTTTGAAACAGTATTAAATGATTTACAGTCTGCTGAGGGAGATGTTGCCCATTTTCTATTTACCAAAGATGCCAAAAGCTTACGAGAAAAACCCACTCATAAAATTTTGATGGCATTAGCAATTTTTCAAGATGCTCCTGTTCGTGATGCTCTTGCAGCAATTGCGGGGCTACAAACTGAACCTTTCTTTAAAGTCAATGATTATCTAGAGCATCTACAACAAATTTCTCTAGTAAGCCAAAGGGATGGTCGTTACAGTATACTCTCTCTGACACGTTATTACATCCTAGCAGAACTTGCTGCTTATCCAAATTGGGAAAAAGAAGCACGAGAACGTTGGGTAGAGTGGTATTTAAACTTTGCAAAGAAAACTGTTGGCGTTGATTGGGGCCCTACAAAAGATGGATATTTTCAGCTAAAAGAAGAATGGGGAAATCTGATGAACGTGATCGAATGGTGTGCCGCCAAAAAGGATTACAAAAATGTCACAAACTTCTGGCAATATCTCTATGAGCCTGCTTATATTTATGATTATTGGCGCGAGCGAATTCGTTGGATGGAATGGTTAATCGAAGAGGCCAAATTACGTGGTGACTGGGTAAGTTTTGTAAAGATAGCAACTAATGTGAGTTGGTCATACATACGGTTTTATTCACGTAAAAATTTGAAAATAGCAAGTGATTTATTAATGCGTTCCTGGGAGCTTCGACATCACGTAAATTTGATTGACCAAGATTTTATAGCTCATAATATTGCACAATTATATATCGTCCAAGAAGAATATAGTGAGGCACGCATTTGGTTAGACAGGCAAGAGGAAATAATTCACCTTGCTGATATGGAAGAGCGTTATCAGATTCGACGATTGACGACAGTTTTATATAGTAGAGCAGAAATTTTATTCTATGAAAAAAATTATGATAGAGCAAAAATTATGTTCAAACAAGTTAGTCTTCAAGCAAGAGGAATTGACTGGCAGCGTTATAATAATTATGCACAAAATTGGTTAGCTGATATTGCAATAATCAAAGGTGAACTTAGCTATGCTGAAGAACTTTTGCAGACAGGTTTAGAGATGGCTGAAAGAAATAGTTTCAAAAGGCGAATTTTTTGTTATCAAATTTCTTATGCACGTTTAGACAAAGCAAAAGGCAATTTCAAAGAAGCTTGTAAATGGGCAGAACAAGCACTTGATGGTTTTAATCAGCTTGGTATGATAAGAGAAGCAGAAGAGGTTAAATATTTTCTTACTACCATAGTATAGGATTCCAGAATTTTATTGATTTTTCCGAAGGTACATACTTTGAGTAACTTTATAATTCATAATCAAATTTGATAATATATAAAATATATCTGACTACAAGTTTTTTAAGTGCGTTATAAAAATAATTTGGGTTCATAATGGATAATTCTATTAATCAAAAAGAAATTGTTAGCAAATCACTTGTGGATAAACAAAGAATTGCAATAATTTCTGATCATGGTGATCCTTCTACAGAAACTGGTGTGGAAGAGGCAGGTGGTCAAAATGTTTATGTTCGCCAGTTGGGTGAAATGCTGCCGACTTTCGGTTGGTGGGTGGATATATTTACCCGCAAGATCAAAAAAGAAGACCCGATGATAGTTCAAAATTCTCCTTACTGCCGAACTATCCGTTTAGTTGCTGGGCCAGAGAAGTTTATTCCTAGGGATCAGATTTTTGATTATATGCCTGAATTTGTCTCAGCATTTGAGGCTTTTCGCAAGCAAGAAAACATATATTATCCGATAGTTCATACAAATTATTGGCTCTCTGCCTGGGTTGGTCTGAAATTAAAAAATCTTACTGACATTAAGCTAGTTCATACCTATCTCTCTTTAGGTACAGTGAAGTATGAAGCTGCTTTAAAGTACAAAACCCTGACTCAGCTACCGGAAATTGCAGAAACTCGACTGAAAGTTGAGCAGCAGATTCTTGAACAAGCAGATTGTGTAGTTGTAAACAGTCTGCAAGAGAAAAAAGACCTGCGTAATCTAGTTTCTCAAAAGGGATGTATTAAGCTAATTCCTTTGGGAACAAGTCTTGATCGGTTTCATCCCATACTTCAGTCAGAGGCTCGAACTAAGTTAGGGTTAAACCTAACTGAACAAATTGTTCTATATGTAGGACGATTTGATCCTCGCAAAGGTATAGAGACAATGGTTCGAGCCTGCGCTCAGTCTCAAGCTAGATTGACGGGGAACTTAAGATTGGTAATTGTGGGGGGAAGTTGCTCGGATCGTATAGATGAACTAGAACGTAAGCGAATTGAGCAAACTGTTCAAGAAGTAGGACTTTCCGAAAAAACTTTATTTGTTGGTCGAGTTGACCACCATATATTGCCCTTGTACTATGCTTGTGCAGATGTATGCCTAATACCCAGTCATTATGAAATGTTTGGTCTAGTTGCTATAGAAGCAATGGCTTGCGGTATCCCAGTTATAGCTTCAGATGTTGGTGGCTTAAAGTACACAGTTGTACATGAGGAAACTGGTTTGTTAATACCTTCCCAGAATATTAAATTATTTGCTGAAGCCATCGACCAGATTCTAGCAAATAAAGTTTGGGCTAAACAGTTGAGTATCAATGCTTCAAACCGAGTACATAAATACTTCAATCTAACAACAACCGTTGGTCAGTTGAACAGCCTTTACAATGAATTGCTAGCTCAAAAAGTGGAGCTAACACTGACAACTTAATGCAATCGAGTCATTATATGAACAAACCTCGTGTCATCTGTATTGGTGAAATTTTAATTGATCGTTTTTCTGAACAACCAAGCGAATCATTGCAAAAGGTTACATCTTGGCAAGATTTTCCGGGTGGTGCGCCAGCCAATACAGCCTGTGCTTTAGCTAAATTAGGTATTTCCACTACTTTCATTGGTTGCATAGCTCAAGATGAACTAGGGGAACTGTTGGTAAATCTACTCAAAGATTCTGGCGTAGATTGCACAGGTGTGCAGCGTCATCATACAGCGCCTACAAGGACTGTCTATCTGGTTCGGGACAAAACAGGTAACTCCAAGCTTGTTGGATTTGGTGGCCGTGAACCTGGAGAATTTGCTGATGCTTATCTCTGTGCTGAATTATTACCTATCTCTCTATTCCAAGAAGTAGATTGGCTGGTTTTAGGAACTTTGGAACTTGCTTATCCTAAGAGTAGAGAAGCAGTTTACAAAGCTATTAGTTTAGCCAAGTTTTATGACAAAAAAATTTTTGTAGATATAAACTGGAATCCAATGTTTTGGATAAACATAGAAACAGCCTTCCAAACAATTATGGAATTAATTAAATATGTGAATTTCCTCAAGTTAACTGTTGATGAAGCTAAATTTTTGTTTGGTACTATTAAGCCTAAAGTAATTGCTCAATTCTTCAGTAACCTTAAAGGTGTGTTAGTCACCGCCGGTGAAAGCGGTTGCAGCTATTATTTAGGCGAATATGAAGGTAATTTGCCGGCCTTTTCTGTTGATGTCCAAAATACTACAGGAGCTGGAGATGCTTTTAATGCGGGAATAATATCTCAGATTCTCAAGTATGGCATTCATAGCTTGGCTGATCCAGAAATTATCAGAAAAATAGTTACTTATGCAAGTGCTGTAGGAACACTCACGACAATGAAATTAGGAGCAATTACATCTCAACCCACACTTATTGAAGTCGAAGTTTTCTTAAGTACCCATTATTTAAAGCGGGATAGTATTAGTTAGTTAAGGCGTAATCACCCGTTGTCGGTTAACGGATTATTGGTTGTTGTCCGCTTTTGGTAATCCAGGCTGGGACAAGGCAGCGGTAAGGGCGGACGGGGGAGACAAGCCGACCCTTTAGTTATGCCTTAAAATTTAAAAAAACATAACTTTTTTCACTGTCGTGACTGACCGCATAGACCAAATCATAGACTTTCAAGAAACACATTCGGTGGGGTGGGAAATAGGGATGAGTTCTAAACCAAGAGCCTGAGCTTTTTGCTTGAGGTTTTTGAGCATCAGTTCCTGGTATTTTTGTTCGTAGCGAGTAAGTTGATGTTGGCGTAAATCAGAGTGTAATTGTTGCCAAGTTTGGACACAAACCTGAGCCAAATCTTGAGATGTAAAACAATGAAGTGCAGTAGCAATGGCTGAAGCTAATTGGACTGTGCCTCGAATTACAAGTGATGAAGGGGCGACTTTACGACCAGTACAACGACGTTGATGATGTCGCAAAACACCAGGGCGAACGCATCTAAACTATACTTAGTGACTACTGAAATCAAGAATCAACGAAAAAATCAGCATTTATCATTTGATTCACTTTCCAAACCTCAAAGCGATCGCCTAAATCTTTGTCAATAAGCATGACTTAATGCGATTATTTTTGAGCTGATTGAGAATATTCTTTTGATGGGTGATGAGAATCGTGTTCTGAGTTTAAAACCTGAGCTTGTGCATGATTTAAAATTACTAATCCAGCGATACCCACAGCGAGCGAAGCTATCGCACTACTAGTGAATAGACCAATTAAGCTATAAAACAATTTTTTTGTCTTCATAACCCCACCTCATTGTAGGAGTTAAGCACAAATTACATTAATTAAATTATCAGGAGATTGTGAGGAAGTTGTGAGATGAATAAATCAGGGTCATAGTACGTAGATCCTACCTAATTAGAGTAGCTTACCAGACTCAAGATGTACAAATGCGATCGCTAAATCTGACCAAAACTCCATAGCAACTAATACCCAGTACCAGAGTTTCTCCAACTAAAATTACAATCACCTGAGCTTAGTTATTAATATCAATTGCTGTAAAGAATAGGATTGTAAATACGAAAGTAGACACAATTTTGGGAGCAACGAAGTGGAGCGTATTCCTTCGGAGAAACCGTTCACCGAAGGTGTTCCCGAAGGGTAGGGTAGCAATCACAAGGATTCTGGGATTGCTACTCTCAGAAAGCAGGAACCCTCTCCCCTGGGAACGAGAAGCCGATAGCCTGCGGGTTCTGTGAAGCAGTACGCGTTTACGCTTCCCTCGCAATTGACTTTTAATCAATCGGACATGATATTACTTTGCGTTCTTTGTGTCCTACCCTGCGGAAAGCCCTTCGGGTGACGCTCCTTCTCCCAAGGGGAGACGCTACGCTTTCCGTCGCTAACGCTCTTGAGATCGCCAGTCACTCATGGGGGGAACCACGCCAGATGCTCCACTTGGTGAGGCAGTCGCAGTCTTGGCGGCTTCCGCCCAACGCACTGCCTCACCGCGCTGGCTCACTGCTGACGCGTCTATGCGGTTCGTTCTTTTCCCTCTCATCATTAATGCGATGCACTACTAGAACTTTTTCTTTCTCCCCTGTTACTTTACGCTTTTACTGTTCATTTGTAGTAACCTGAAAATGAAACAATATCAGATATCTGCACTGTTGACAGTCAATTTAATTTGGACAATTAAATCGTTGTAATCCCAATCGCTGCCTTTTGCCACATCTTCAAAGCCAAAGCAGTTATTGCCTAGTAGGCGAACATGATTGTTTTTGTCAGAGTTAGCGCCTAAGAATGGGCTGAAAACTGTCAAATCATCAGAATTACTACTTAAAATTGCTTCTATAGTAGAATTAACAATAATAAAAGGTGCAAACAACGAATTGGATTCAAAGATGCCGCTGAAACTTGCTTTACCTTGGTTGTTCACCTTCAAATTAATGCCTTCAACACGGGAACTAACCATTGCTTTAATGTAACCTGCATCTCCTGGACGCAAGTCAACAATACCATCGTTATCGCTATCAATGCCACCATCCTCATCATCTATTTTACAAAAGCCCACAAGGTTGTCGTAAGTAGCTTCTCTGTTGACGATAAACTCAGCTTTTACCTTAGTTGTGACTTCCCGTAAATCGATGAGTTCGCCTTGGTGCTTTCCTTGAAGTCCTATACCCAGAGGTATTTCTTCATTGGTTTCTTTAATCTTGACTACTAAATCGCTACCGCCACTAGATACACCCTTCCAACGCAGAGAAAACCCTTCAGTTTCCGAACTTTCCACTGTGACATTCGTGGCAGAAGAAAAGACGACTTCAGAGAAGGAAGTTTGTCCTGAAAGTACAGCATAAGTGGTGCTGCTGCGTATGCTGTAGAATCTCAACTGTACACCTGAGTCGAATTCTAATAAATTTGCTAGGTCAGCTGGATTAAAACCATTGGGTGCATTGCCAATAGCTGAGCAAATTACCTTTGCTCGTTTGAGTGCTAATTCTGCATAACCTGCTGCACCTGGGGCAATACCATCAATCTTACCTTCCGCATCGTCTACTATAAATACACCGAGTTCATCGACTATTTTAGAAGCATTGCCTGCAATCTTAATTGACAGTTTTGCTTTACCGCCTTTAATTTTACTTTTGACGGAAAAGATATTTTCAGTAGTGTTGGTCAGTTCGCAAATCGTTGTGATCTGATTGTTGGTGGTAGATCCCAGTTCGTTAAGATTGATAGCCAATTCCTTCTCAGTGGAAAGTCCGCCAATGTCAGTAGTGCTGACGCGAATATTATAGGTAGATTTAGTCGCGTCAGATTTCAGTTTTAGGGTATCTCCCTCGATGATGAACGCGTCATTATCAGTATCGCCAGTGCCAGCCACTAAATTATAAGTATGCTGGTCGTTTTTGTCTGAGTCTGTGGTAGTAAAGATACCGATGACCTTTTCATCATCGTTATCATCGCTGATAGCGCTAAATATCAAGTCTGTAGGGGCAGAATTATGAAGTAGCACCGAGACTTGATCACTATCAGCGTTGGCTACCACCAAGTCAATTTTTTCATCCCCGTTGAAGTCTCCCACAGCCGCGTAAGCTGAATTTGTTTCGACTGTGAAGTTGGTAGCAGTGCCAAAACCGCCATTACCATCATTCAACAGCACTGAGACATTGTTGGCATTATCCTTCCCCACCACTAAATCAAGTTTGTCATCACCGTCTATATCTTCTAAGACGACGGAATTAGGACTTGTGCCGACTGTGAAGTTGGTAGCAGCTTTAAAGCTGCCACTGCCATTGTTCAACAGTACTGAGACATTGGTAGAAGTATAGTTTGCCACCACCAAGTCAAGCTTGTTATCGCCGTCTATATCTCCGACTGCGATCGCAGAGGGTTTTGTGCCAACTGTGAAGTTGGTAGCAGCGCCAAAGCTGCCACTGCCATTGTTCAATAGCAGTGAAACGTTGTTGTCAGTAGCGTTCGCCACCAGCAAGTCAGGCTTGTTGTCACCGTCTATATCTCCGACAGCGATCGCAGAGGGTTTTGTGCCGACTGTGAAGTTGGTAGCAGCGCCAAAGCTGCCACTGCCATTGTTCAATAGCAGTGAAACGTTGTTGTCAGTAGCGTTCGCCACCAGCAAGTCAGGCTTGTTGTCACCGTTGATATCTGCTGAGGTAATGAAAACTGGATTAGTTCCGACTGAGAAGTTACTGGAAATGCCAAAGCCATCATTGCCATCGTTCAACAGCACCGAGACATTGTTAGAAGTAGAGTTGACTACCGCCAAGTCAAGTTTTCCGTCACCATCTAAGTCTTTCACCACAACAGAAGAGGGGCCGGAACCGACTGTATAGTTAGTGGCGCTTAAGAAAGATAAGTTCATAGTTGTTTTCATTAATAGGGTTTTGGCTTCCTCACAGCTGTTTTTGGTTAGATAACAAGATAGTTTGCAGAGGTAATATTCTTTCAGTGAATTGTGAGGAAGACTCATCAAGCTTATGGTGTAAATAATAAAATTTTCCACAGTAAAATTGCTTAGAAAATTTTCTGAGGAAAATTACGTAACGGCTGTGATGTAGTGCTAATGTAGTTAGGTTTTGTATCAGCTCTTGCAGTTGCGAATCAAATTGCCAGGAAATCAAATTTCTGGGCTGATAAATCTGCCAAGCTGTAAGCGTTGCATGTTAGGAATATTGCATCCATTAGTTCAAAGGTTGCATCCTTTGCTCGACATAAATACTCGTATGCTGCTTGACTGGGGTGCTTGTGATTACAGGCATCCCTTTATTTTTTGCCCAGCCACTCAAAAGCGCGATCGCTTGCTTGAGTCTCGTAGTCCGTGCGTAAGTTCTGAGTTGGTCGGTCAATGGCTGACTGGTGTGCCGTTTCGCTGGGACTTAAACAAGGGAGCAACGCAATTTTGTGAGGTCAGACTTTGAATTTATAGGTAGCGATCGCACTTGTCAAACAAACAGTTTAGTAGGTATGGTACGATAATCCGAATTGTCAGTCAGACTTGGGGGCAGGCGATACACTATTTTTTCACCTTTGTCAAAAATGAAGGTTAGACGATAAGAGAATTGTCATTCAACTATTTTTCTGCTGCCAAAGCATTTTCACCACTGTTGCTTGTTCTCTATTAATAGACCGAAGGGCTTGGTCAAAAATACCATGAATTCACAAAATAAAAGCCGTGTAAATTTTGAGGATTTCACGGCTTTTTGGTGTGGTGTGAGGAGACTTAACTAATCTGATCATAAACCCAAATGAGGATTAGCAATATCAGTTGAACAGATTTTGTTACAAAATTGTTTTTTGATGACATATAATGTCTTGTCACGCCGTCAATTAAAAATCAATTAACTTTACACCAAAGCGCCGCCACAACTAGAACCACACCCAGCAGTACAACCGTAACAATAAGCAGCTGTTTGTACTTCACTAATCAAATCCAAACTCCCTGCTTCTAGAAATTTTGCAGCTGTTAGTGTTTCACCATTGTAACTTTGTGCAGGCAAATTCATCATTTGGTTAAAGTCGCAATCATATACATTACCCATGTAATCAATTGAAAGTTGATCGCGACACATTAAATGTTCAACTGTACCAGAATTAAAATGCGACTCTAAATATTGCAAATAACTAGCATACAGTTTTTTACGTTCTAAATACATTTTAGTTCTACCAACTGGTAGGTTAGTAATGGTGAACAGGTTATTAAAGCTAATGCCAAAATGTTCTTGTAAGAACACTTTGTAATCTCTTTCTAAGTTAGACTGTTCAGGCGCTAAGGAAAATTTTTCACTTGTGGGCAACTGAGGATTATACACCAAATCTAAAATTAAGCTTGGATCTTTGCCATAACCAAGTTGATTCAGCCATTGCAAAGCTTTAATTGAACCATCAAAGACCCCAGTACCGCGCATTTTATCAACATTGTCTGAGAGGTAGCAAGGCATGGAAGCAACAACTCTAACTTGATGTTGGGCAAAGTATTCTGGTAAATCACCAAAGCCATCTTCAAAATAAATAGTTAAATTAGACCGGACAATTACTTGTTTATCCGTTGCTTTTGCTGCTTCTACTAATGGCTTAAATCCGTAATTCATTTCTGGTGCGCCACCAGTCAAATCCACAATTTTTATTTCAGGAAATCTGTGAATTAACTCAATCAACTGTTCGCAAATTTCTGGAGAAAGTTCTTCTGTACGTTTTGGGCCAGCTTCAACATGGCAGTGTGTACAAGCAAGGTTACAGCGCTTACCTAAATTAATTTGTAAAATAGTGATTCCTTTTTTTGTTAAAGGAGAATTTAGTTTTGTTTTAAATGGTGTAATTGCTGTATTTAGCATAGTTATTGATTGAGTTTGCATCGGTTACTACTCCTTCAAGAGTATAAAAATATGCTTGATTGTTTTAAATAGACGATGGAAAATAAACGTGATTCTGTTACGAAATTTAAATATGCCTGAAACTCTTACAACTGACAACTAACCACTGACGACCCTCACTCATTAACTTTATTCACACCGACCTACTTATCTTTGTAATAATCTATAAGTGATTCCACTGATAATTGCGGCAGTAGGTAAGGTTAAAATCCACGAAATGAGAATCTGAGAAAAAACACGTATGTTAACTTTTTTCCCCATCAGTCCCACACCAAAAATGGAGCTTACAGCAACTTGAGTAGTAGAAATAGGAAGCCCAAATTGATTAGCTCCAATCACTAAAATTCCAGTGATTATGTTGGCAGATAAACCTTGAGTAGAATTGAGAGAAGTAATTTTTTCACTCATGGTTTCAGCAATTTTCTGGGAGTTGAGTAAACCGCCTAGTCCCATTGCCATTGCTACGGTGATCATTCCTCCCTGTATTGAGAAATAATCAATAATCAGAATGAGTGAGACAATCTTGGGAGTATTATTTAATCCTCTGGCAAAACTGATCAGACCAGAACTTATAAAATGGCAAGCATCAATAATTTTCTGGTTCTCTTCCAGGTTCCATTTATAATTGATGTACTCCCATAAACTGTAAATTCCTACTCCCAAAGCAATAGCAATGATCGGACTGAGCAATAAAGGTAAAATAAACAAACTTGCTAAAGCTGCAAAATTAACTTTTAGTCCGATCGCTACTAATCCAGCCCCAAGCAAAGCACCAGTTAAACAGTGAGTTGTGGAAATGGGAAATCCTGTGAGTGCAGCAATTAGCACAGTCAAACCAGAAGCGATCGCCACAGCAGTATGAAATTCTGGTGCATTAGCGATCGCATCTGGTAATATGCCTTTCCCAGAAAAGTTCTTCACTAGTGTGCTAGCAAAGAAAATCGCAGCTATCCCACCAACAAAAGTTGTAAAAGTTGCCCACAAAATTGCTGTTTGATAGCTGGTTGTCCGGCTACCAAACAGTGTTGCTACACCTTTAAAATTATCGTTGGCTCCATTGGAATAAGCTAAAAAAAGCGTAGACAGAAATAAACTAATTAAAAACATTGTGGGTAATTAAAATTAACAGCAACCACCGCCGCTATAATGCCAAGTTGAATCAGTAATCATAATTTCTGCTGGCTTGCTAGCTGCAAGTTTAGCAGCAGTTTTATCACACACTGCTGCGGGAATACCACGCTGAAGTAGATGCCCTGCTGAGTCATCAAAAAAAGATTCTCCGCCAGCATAAATTGCTGTCTTGCCAGTGAATATACAAGCACCGTCTTCTGGAATAGCGACTTTGAAACAAACACAATCAAGGCTTTCTAGAAGTAGATTTTCTGGGAGATTGTACGTTTGAGAATCTAGCAACCGGTAAGGACGACGAGCGCGAATTTCGATTTGACCAAAACCAGCATTGATGATACGTTCAGTATATTCCTCATAGGTGAGTGCGCCTGATAAACACATGGCTCGCAGCCGTTCATCCTGTTGCAAATGTTCTGGTATCGCACGAGTCGCGATCGGATCGCTCATCTGTAAGCGTCCACCTGGTTTTAATACCCGAAATGCTTCTTTTAAAGCCCGAGTTAAATCATCTGGTTCAAAGATGTTGAAGAGGCAATTTTGGGCTACAATGTCCACGGAAGCATCTGCCACGGGTAAATTAAAGGCATCACCTTCTTTGATTTCCACAAAGCTAGGGTCAAACCAGTGGTTTTCTGTAGCAGCAATTTCCAAGTTACGTGCAGCCGCTTCTCGCATAGCTGCAACTGGTTCAATAGCAATCACACCACCTGCACGACGGGAAAAATAAGCAAATTGCAATGCTTCTAAACCGCCGCCAACACCAACGTATAGCACGGTGGGTTGGTTTGAGAGTTCAGTGGGGTGGACAGTGGTGCCGCAACCATAGTTCATTTCCTGCATTGGCAAAGGGATTTGCAATCCTGGCAGTTGCAGGGGAGTACTTTGAACACAACAAAGCCCTAAAAGCGGTGTTTGGGCAACTTCCTGATAAAATTGTGCCGCGGTTTCGAGATAAGTCATTGTAATCTTGATTTTGCCTATTTTCGTATAGCGTCTACCTTGTGCATCCTAATATAACTAACTATCAATTACATGAGTTTTGGCTCTTGGCGGGATAACGGTAAAATCTTAATTAAAATTGGGAATTGGGAATGGGGAACTCGGGGCCCCCACGACCGAAGGGAGTGGGGATTAGGGGCAATTGGGAATGGGGAATTGGGAAAAAGAAGTTGGAAACAACTTCTCCCTCATCTGCCTCATCTCCCTCATCTCCCCACTCCCTACTCACCCAAGGCATAACCGACGCCAACCACGGTTTGAATGAGGCGCTTTTCGTTAATGGCTTCTAGTTTTAGGCACAAGTTACGAATGTAAACTTCGATAACGTTGATATCGCCTATGAAGTCGTTACTCCAGACTTCTTTTAAAATGCGATCGCAGGTAATTACTTGTTGTGGATGGGCAAGTAAATATTCCAGTAAATCAAACTCGTTGGTTGTTAAATTTATTAACCGCTTGCCTCGGTACACTTGGCGTGTACGACGATTTAAACTCAGGTCTGCAAACTCTAAAATCTCTGCGGTATCTGCTGTTGAAGTTCTTCGCAGGTGGATGCGGACTTTGGCTAATAATTCTTCACTACTGAAGGGTTTAACTACATAATCATCAGCACCAATATCCAAACCTGCAACGCGATCGCTCACTTCATCTTTAGCAGTTAATAGAATTATCGGCACTCTATTGCCCGTACTTCGCAAGCGGCGGTAAATTTCTGAGCTTGATAAGCCAGGCAACATCCAATCCAAAATGATTAAATCTAGGCGCAACTTCTGCGCTGCGGTAAGCCCAGTTAATCCATCGTAGGCGACGCTGACCTGATAGCCTTCATAATTGAGTTCTAATTCTATAAATCGCGCCAGTTTGACTTCATCTTCAATCAGTAAGATGTGCGTCATAGATGATTATGATAATTTCAGCAGGGTATAGTAATCAATAACACAGACTAAGAACTCTTGAGAGAGTACCAGCTACTAAATAGCCAGTCATCTAATTAGATTTCCGTTAGCTTAGTATACATTTAACTAGCCAATAATCGTCAGTCTGTAATTACCGATCGCTGCTGCCTCAAACATCATCTCATACCAATTTGAAAAATGATTGCGGCTGAAGGTTCCACACAACCCAGACACAGAAAGCGATTCCTAATCTCAAATCCAAAATGGTATCACTTTAGCAATAAGCTGTCACATCTTCGCCACATTCATCTGCAAGATAACAAAGCGCTTTGAAACGCAGAGTTACTATTTGCTCGTAGAGGGGATTTAATTTACACATTGCGGGAATGTGAAATAGTTTACGACCAAACAGCTTGACATCTCGTTCAAACGGACATTGAGCAGGTATAGTTTTGCACAATAAATGGGCTAATTTGGCGCTATGAATTTCTATTCCTTCTAACCACTGGCGGATTGGGTGTAGTAGGTCGTTGTGTAAGCAGACTTGAGTAAAGCTTGTCATAATTCCTCACCTTAAGAATTTCAAACTTAATTAGGTTTATGAGGTTTGAACCTCTACCTATACATACAGTTGGGTTTTAAAGTTTTATGCAGGGATAGCAGATTTTTCGCTTCTCTAGAAAAATAGGGTTTGTGTATCTGTGAATCTCTCAGAACATTATTTAACTACACATTCAAGGCATTGCATTCCAGATAATTCGTCTTGGCGAATGCATAGCTGTTGTGCCAAACGCTAGGCTAGATATGTCAGATTGCAAAGCTCTAATTGCTGGCTCTGGTCAAAATTAACTCACTTCTTGGAGGCGCGGCTACAACTTTAGGATTATCGGCTGCGAAAACTGATGACAGATAACTTTCTTAGTAGCAAAAAACTACTTTTTGACACCTGGGCACCAAGCTATGATTGGCTGTTTCCTTCGGTGATTTACCAAGCTATCCACAAACGATTGCTACAATACGTTGATTTACCAGAACAAGCAAATGTACTTGACATCGGCTGTGGTACAGGACGCTTACTTGAGCGCTTGGCAACTCAATTTCCCGACTTGCGTGGCACTGGGTTAGACTTGTCTCCTAACATGTTGCAGGTGGCAAGACTTAGCAACCATCATCATCCGCGTTTAATTTTTGTTGAGGGTAAAGCTGAGTCTCTTCCCTTTGCTGAAGGTCAATTTGATGCTGTTTTCAGCAGCATCAGCTTTTTACACTATTTAGAACCTAAACAAGTGCTGAGTGAGGTGGCGCGGGTGCTTGTTCCTGGTGGACGCTTTTACTTAGTTGACATTAGTACCAAAGTAGAGAGACTACCTCAAATGCTCCAAATTTCCCCCTTTGGAATTAGGCTCTACAGCCCTAACCAACGTGAGCTTCTTGGCTCTTCTGCTGGGTTATTGGTTTTAAATCACCACTATTTACTAGGGCCTGTCTTGCTGACGATTTTTGCTAAACCTTTGTGAGGTTAACAGACAACCTAGCAGTTATCAACTGCTTAGACGACAAAGTATAAAAATAGCTCTTTCCCAACTCCCAACTCCCTAATTTCAAGCACATAAACCAAAAATTCCCTGTGTTGTTCTACAAATTTGCAGTATTATCTCGATACTGCATGAACACTACAGGAACTCCAAGCAGCTTTTTGGCTAAGTGAGAAAATCTAAATTTAGGCAGGAGCGATCGCGGCAAGTCTTCAAAAGATATTGCCACAAAACCAAAGCGATTGTAAAATCGCGCTAGTCGCTGACCCAGACATTCCAGATACAGTGGTTTAGTTGCTGTATTGATCAGATGCTGTGTGAGAAAGCTACCCAAACCCCTACCTCTCCAAGCTCGTGCAACAACTAAACTGCCGAGTTCTTGTGCGCTTGAGAAGTTACGCAGTTGTCCACAAGCTACCAAATCTCCATTACATTCAATCACCCAAAATTGTTGCCAACGTAATTGAGTTGGTTCAAGTTTAGCTGACAACACCAACCATCGAATCGGGCAATTATCAAAAGACGTTGCCCTACGGAGGACACACCCAGATGGTAAAGAGAAATCAACCTGTTTCATTTATTTTGTGCATTTATCCCAGCAGATATAAGTAGTACTAAACAATACTTCAGATAGAGGGATCAATCAGCGATCACTAGATTCTAGATAGATGTCCTGGCACTCACAATGTTTTTAATATAATCCCAAGACTAAATTAAAGGAGTATAGTGATGGCTGAAGAAAAAACAACTAAAAAACAAGAAACTAATTCCACTGTTTCTACTTCTGGTGACTACGAAACCCCTATCGACGAGAATGTTCGCAAAACAGGTGTAGATGACAAAAGTGATGCTAAAGCAAGTGCTACACCAGAAGCACCAGAAAATGATACTGTACCTGGCAGCCCCAATCAAGGAACTGAGTCACGTTAATACTGTTGAACTCTCCCAAGTTTAAATCATATCATTGCGTCTTTTTGTCATAGACTTGTTCTAGTATATTTTGAGTGAATAATTGTGAAACAAAACACAATTGTTCACTCTTTTTTGTTCGTGGCTAAATCGTATTAGAGGAAGAGGATAAGAGCGATCGCCAGTATTATCCTTTTTATAAACTGGCGTAGGCAAAAGTACTATTGAATTTGCGACACCAGATAGCGACAGATTTGTATTCTGCCAACTTGAGATTACCAGGTAAGGCATAGCGTTGAGTGCCGCTTGTTTTTTGTAGGGGAGCAATATTCACATAATCTTTTTCTTTAATGCCAGTTAATGGGGGTGCATCAGAACGATGCAGAATCACAAATAAGTCGGGGCCTTTACCAGTTTTGAATTTTTGATCAAACACCAAGTAGCGTTTTCCTTGTTCAGTGATAACCTTGGCTGTTCCTTGAGCCGGGTATTCGCGAGCTTTAAAGTTTCCAGACTCAGCCACAGATGCAGGGGTTGGGGCCTGAGTCTGTGTCTGATTGATGGTAACTTCTTTTGTACAGCTTGTAGTAAGGGTAGCAACAATAACAATACCAAAAATGACTGAATGCTTAAACTTCATAGCTTTGATATCTTCAAATTCATAAGTCAGGAGTCAGGAGTCAGTTGTCAGGAGTTTGGAGTTAAGAGTTTGCAGTTAAGAATTTTCCTTCATCCTCCTCATCTCCCTCATCTCCCTCATTGCCCCATCCCCCCATCCCCCCATATCTTTCACCATCCCCAACTACCGGGGATACCTTTGAATGGCCCAACAATATCACTGGTTATCCAACCGCCGTAGAAGTTGCCTGGTTGCGGTTGCGCCTTTTCCTCATTTACATAGCAGACATCCATTATATGAGCATAAAAAGCTACATAATCTTTGATACTTGCAAAGGCTGGTGTGGGGTTGGGATAAAACCAAGCAGCATTTTGTACTTGTTTATCACCCACACGGATTGTATAGTAACCAGCATTTCCTTTCCACTCACAAAAACTAGATTGCGGTGTCCGCAGCAGATATTCCATTTTGATATCCGCAGGAGGAATATAGTAAACGGGTGGATGACTAGTTTCTAAAACACGTTTGGCGCTGTGGGTATCTGCAATTTTGACGCCATTAAAGATAATTTGGATATGTTTGCTGGTATCCTCAAGGCGAGGTGGACGGGGGTAATCCCAAACTGATTCTTGTCCAGGAGCGGGTTCGATGCGTTGGGGGTAGACCATAGTGAAGATGGGGGGATAGAGTGCAAGGGAGAATAATTGGGTTTAGCTTTTTACTTTACCGCAAATGCGATCGCATAGGGTCTTGACTTTAGATCCGCATCGGACACTTGAAAGCCAAAACACTTGTGATTTCAGCAGTTTGCAATTGCTTACCTAATATTTTGCACTTGCTGATTATATGGATTAATCGTGTGTGTAAAAATATTATTATTTTTATAAATCAACTGAGTGCTATTAAAATGGCGATCGAGTTTTAGAGCTAATGTTCCGAACTCATAAGCTGTTTGATAATCTCCTTGATTTGCCAAACTCATGCCATAAAGACAGTAAGCAAAACCAGAGGCTTGAGCATTGCCATATTTCAACGATAAATTAATCATGAGTTTTGTCTCTGGATTAATTAAAATATTGGCTGATTTTTAAATACCTTTAAATCCCATACCTTGTTGTATTTGAGTGACACTTGCTTGATCAAGCGCAACTGTGCGAGAAGTCTGAAGCTGAATACCAACTTGGCTGAGGAATATGCCAACTAAAATCAAGCTACTACCAATATATTGAGCTTGGGTAGGGGCTTCACCTAGTATTAAATACGCTGCGATTATGCCCACTATTGGGGTAAAAGAACCAGCTAAGGAAGCCACTGACACGGTAGAATGTCTGAAGCCTTTAAGCCAAAATAATTGGCCCAGCACAACAATTACAGCACTATAAACAAGCATCCACTGCCACAAAAAAGGTGAAAAAGCACCTGCAAAATGGTCGCTGCCATAGAGAACTAAAGCAATGAAGTAAAATATCACAGTTCCTAAAGCAGTACGAAATATGGTAAAAATTCCTAAAGGGATATGAGAAAGATATTCTTTGACAATAATTGTTGCAGCTACCGAAGCCACAGTTGCGATCGCTGTCAAAATTTCCCCAATACCCAATCTTAAACCCCCCATGTTAATCATAGGCGTTTCTGGAGTCTGAAGGATAATAGTTAGGGTAACACCGATAAATGCAGCGATCGCTCCCACAACTTGCCAACGATTTACTCGTTCTCTGAGTAACCAGACTGATAAAGCCATAGTCAGTGGCGGCTCTAAGCGTCCAACCAAAATAATATTATTAACCTCTGTTATTGCTAATGCCTGGAAAATTAAGCCAGGGACAAGCGCTCCCGATAAAATAGCTACTGCTGTCAGTGCAAACCAATCTTTTTGTGACAGTTGTCTCAAAGTCTTTTTGTTCCACTGTCGCCCATATATAGGTAACAAAATTACCAAGGAACAAAGATTACCTATGAATAAAACATTACACAAAGAAATCGGATTTTCACCATCTATCAAGTGTTGGGCACCGATTTGTGTCAGCTTGCGAGTAACTGCACTAGAGGCTCCAAAAATCAAGATTGCTAGCCAGAGATAGGTTTGACCTGGAATTTTATCGATGAGAGAATACCAATTTCTCAGTCTGGTCACAATAACACCACAGCAAAGAAATAATTTTTAAGCTAAAGCACATCTAAATTGCGCGCATCACCTGTAAAGGTCGTTGACTGATGACCGATGACAGTTATCAGTTATCAGTCATCAGTCAACACAATTAGATATGCAATCTTTTATGCACAACAGCTTACTATTTTCAACTTTGTTGATTAACTTAAGGTTAAATAAATCTGAGAAAATGCTGAGTCTTAACTGAATTTTCCTCAAGGATAAATTCAGACAATTCATAGACTGGTTTCATTTTAGCTTCAGTAGCAGGTGGGATGCTGTGGTTAGTCGAAAAACTGAGATTTCAGGAAAAACAAATGAAAGTTGCTTCTTCTGTGCTGACAAGTGTTGCTTTGGCTGGTCTATTGACTGTTTGGGACGTTCCACTTAAAGCTGTGAATCCTTCACTGGCGCAAGCATCAGCCGCAGAAATGAAAGATGTTACAGGTTTAACTGCTCAACAAAAAATTGATTTGTTGATCAAGCATAAAGGTCAATTTGGTAGTGGTGACGAGCTACGTCGTTACTTTTTTGGTGATCTAGAACCGCTTGCTGTTCAACCTGGTGGCGCAGGTATGGTAGTTAATCTTTATAACAAAGCTAATAATGTCACGTTTGCTTACTGTTCAACTTACGATGTAGTAGTTGCCGTTAAAAAAGGTAAAGTAACATCATTTGCTGCCAGCGAAGTTAAATAAGGGAATGGGGCATAGGGCATGGGGTATGGGGCATTGGGCATTATTTATTTCTTCCCCTGCACCCTTGCTCCCCTGTGCCCCTAATCCCCACTCCCTTTCGGTCGTGGGGGCCCCGAGTTCCCCTGCACCCCTGCATTCCTGCACTCCTGCTCAATAGCTGTCCATTTAGTGAAAGGGTATTAGATATGGAATTGAAAGATTTGGTCTTGGTGTTACATCCAGTGCTGGCTGTACTGGTAGTTTTTCCAACAATTGGTATCGTTGTTAACCGCGCTTGGCAAGTCCGTCAACGCCGATTAGAAATTTTAGCAACAGGTAAGAGCAAAATACCCCCCATTGTAGGACAAGAGCATGTTTCTTTGGGTCGCTGGCTGACGGCGGCGGTTGTAGGTATTATTTTAATCGCGTTCGCTAATGGTATTGTGGGTAATATTTTAGACAAAGAAGTTTGGATAAAAGCACCATTTCAGGTAATCTTGATCGGGTCATTGTTTGCGGGTGCGATCGCTTGTTTATATTTACTCTATCAGGCGAAGGATAAAAACTGGCGTGGGATATTTGCAACGCTGACGGGGATGATGTTAGTAATACTTGGATGTCAAGATGGTATCTATCGCAAAACTGAACAATGGTATGTTTCCCACTATTATTATGGGCTAATTGCTGCTTTGCTGATGATTTTTTCACTAGCGATTTTGCCAGATATTTATAAAGATAAAACTAATCGCTGGCGTCAGGTTCATATTATTGTTAATTTTATTGCCATCTTACTATTTCTAGGGCAAGGAATCACAGGAACTCAGGCATTGGTGGAAATTCCTCTCACTTGGCAAAAGCCCTATATCCAGATGCTTTATGAGCAAAATTGCGCTACTCAATCCTGTACAATTCAGCCAGTTTCTTCACCCAAAAACCATTAACTAATAAACTCAAATATATGTAAATTGCATAATTACTTTATCTTTGTCATTAGTCATTTGTATTTAATTAAGGTGTGTTAGCCTTTGGCATAACACACCTTAAATTATTGATGATATCCTAATTAAGATCTATTACACACCCTACTGATAAATCAACAAGAATAAATATAACTATATTAAGTGGAAAAATTCTGAAATTATTTACCAGTGACAACTGATAACTGACAACTTACACAAGTGAATTTAATTTTTTACCAACCTATTTATAACTAAAATAATGAAGCAAAATATAAAAAAATGGATAAATATAGACTTATTTTCATTACGGTTACGTCTGACAATTGGGATTGGTACATTTTCAGCTTTAATATTGGGTAGTCTCGCTGCATGGACTAGTTGGAAAATGCAACAGATTTTAATTGATAGTCATAAACGGAATATAGAAGAAATCGCTGAACGCTTGCCGCATGATGTACAACTTTATAGTGAAATGATGCAACCTGAAACTGGATTGCAAAAGGCTATTAATAATTTGGCAAATACTAATACATTATTATGGGTAAAAAATAGTGATAATCAAATATTGGGAAAATCTGCAACTCTAGATTTATTACCTAATTCTACGGTAACTGAGTTAATGTCACTCACTCAGATGCAGATTAAACCCCAAGTTTATCAAGTTAACCAAAGCTACTTTATTTTGAGTAGTACTTCTTTGCAAGTGCAAGATAAGTTGCTGGGTAAGCTATTTGTAGTGCAAGATATTACCCGTGAACAAACTACGTTTGCAGCAATGGTTCAAAGTTTGAGTATTGTCAGTTTTGTAGCAATTATTGTACTAGTAATTACAATCGCACTTTATATTAGGCGTTCTCTACAACCACTGCTGCGGCTGAGTCAGATGACTTCTGTTATTTCTATAGAAGATTTAGGACAAGCACAACTATATCTTGATAACGCACCCAGCGAAGTCAAAGAATTAGCTCAAACTTTAACTATGCTGTTATCGCGTCTCTCCCAATCTTGGCAGCAAGAACGAGAATTTGTCAGTAATGTTTCTCACGAGTTACGCACACCATTAACGATTGTACATGGTTACTTGCAAAGTGTTTTGCGGCGACAAAATAATCTAACAGAGGTTCAAGTAGAAGCTTTAGAAACTGCTGCATCACAAGCCGAACATACCATCCGGCTGCTACAAGATTTACTTGATTTAGCAAGAGCAGATAATGGTAGTTTACGCTTGCAGATAAAATTTTGTGTGCTAAATGATTTGGTTGAGGAAGTCGTTGTCATGGCGCAGAAGTATTGCGATCGCTCGATTACAATTGAGTCAGCAACTTATCCAATTCAGGCAAAAGCAGACTACAATCGCTTGAAACAAGTATTACTAAATTTGATTGATAATGCTGTTAAATATTCTGAAGATCATATGCCTGTAATTTTAAAGTTAAATCAGTTTGCTGATCACGCAGTTATTCAAGTTTGCGATCAAGGTTATGGTATTCCTTTACAACATCAAACACGCATTTTTGAGCGATTTTACCGTGTAGATGAATCTCGCAGTCATGCTACTGGAGGTAGTGGTTTAGGTTTATCGATTGTCAAAACACTTGTAGAGGGTATGGGAGGTAATGTATCTGTGCAATCAAAGTTAGGGGAAGGAAGTATATTTACAATCACTTTACAAGCATAGTTATACCATTTTGAATTTTGGATTTTAGATTTTGGATTTTGGATTGTAAAAGAGTTAATTAATCAGCTATGACAGCACATATCCTTTTGGTTGAAGATGAAGTCAAACTGGCGCGATTTCTGGAATTAGAACTTAGTAGCGAAGGTTACAAGATAAGTGTTGCACATAGTGGGATTGCTGCTTTGACCCTAGCAAGGGAGTTATCACCAGATTTAGCTATTCTTGATTGGATGTTGCCAGAATTGTCAGGCTTAGAAATTTGTCGCCGATTACGCGCTACTAATATTAATATACCAGTGATTTTATTGACAGCAAAAGATGAAGTTAGCGATCGCGTGGCTGGTTTAGATGCGGGTGCTGATGATTATGTGGTCAAACCATTTAGTATTGAGGAACTGCTAGCTAGAATCCGCGCACATCTACGCCGCACTCAAGAACCCGATCAAGATATTTTGCAGTTTGAAGACTTGAGTTTAAATCATCGTACTCGCCAGGTTTATCGAGGTAAGCGGGCAATTGAGTTAACAGCAAAAGAGTTTCACTTATTAGAGTATATGCTCTCCCACCCCCGTCAAGTGTTTACTAGAGATCAAATTCTAGAGAAAGTTTGGGGTTATGATTTTATGGGTGATTCCAATATTATCGAAGTTTATATCCGCTATCTGCGTCTCAAGCTGGAAGAAAATAACGAAAAACGCTTAATTCATACAGTACGTGGTGTGGGGTATGTGTTGCGAGAGTAGGAATACCCAATAATTCGTAATTCGTAATTCGTAATTCGTAATTAAGTAAACCTTAAATTGTAGGGGAGCCAGTGCGTTGCGGAGGTTCCCTCCGTTGTAGCAACTGGCGTTGCGTTATAGCAACGCTTAACGCACCAAGAAAGATTCTGAATTATGATTTTAACAACTGACAACTGACCACTGACAACTGACAACTATTAACGCACTTCTTTAAGACTCTCAACTTGTTTGGTAAACAGTTCGGTAAACAAACTCATAACAGTGCGTTCTTCACGTACTTTAATATTGGCACTGATTTCCATTCCTGACTGCAAGGTTATTGTTTTACCTTTTACATCCAGAAACTGCTTATTTAAACTAATTCTGGCAGGGAATCGATAGTAATTATGTGTTTGGTCTGGTGGTAACGCGTCTGATCCTACCTCAAGCACTTCGCCTTTGATATCACCAAACTCACTAAAGGGAAAGGTAGAAATTCTCACATCAACTTTCATACCTTTACGTACAAAACCAATATCTTTATTGGTAATAAAAACCTCACCTATATATTTATCATTAGGTACGATTTGCATCAGTTTTTCAGTGGTATTAGCCACAAAGCCTGGATTCTTGGCTTGCAAATCAAAAACTGTTCCTGCTACAGGAGCGTAAATTACTTGATATTTGAAATTCAATTCAGCTTGCGAAATTTTGCTATTAACATCTGCCAAATTCTGTTCATTCTCTAGCACAATTTTCATAAATTGGCTATCGATTTCGGCAATACGTTTTTTATTATCGCCTATCTTTTCCAAAATGGTTTTCCCAGAAACAGCGACAGTATTGTTTAACTCTTGTCGCCCTTTCTCAATATCAAACTGTAGGCGTTTCTTTTCTTCAACTAATTGTGCGACTTCTGCTGCCAGATTTTGTACTTGTTGTTGTTGGTTAAGATACTGAAGCTGAGAGATACCACCGTCTTTTGATAAAATTTTCAGTCTATCTAAAATCTGCTGCTGAATAGCCAAACTAGATTTAGTATCTTCCAGTTTATATTCAGTTTGAGCAAACTGTTTTTTAATTTTTTCTACTTCCAATTGTGCCGCAGCAGCACGAGAATTTAATTCTGCTTGAGAAACTTGCAGACGTTCTTGTTCATCTACTCCCAGTCCTACACCGTTAGTAGAGTTTTTCAATTCAGTACGTAATAATTCATTTTCTGCAACTAATGCTGCCCTACTTTTCAATAGAAAAGCAGCATCTCTGGGTAATCTATCGCGTAAAAATTCTGCTTCTGATGCAATGGCAGAACTAGCTCCCATCAGACGGCGATAAAGCTGGTTTTCTTCCAGTAAAGCAGCACGAATTTTCTTTAATGAATTTAATTGTGCGACAGTAGCAACGCTTTCAAAAGTTAACAGTAAATCACCTTGTTTGACAGTTTGTCCATCTTTGACAAAAATTTCTTTGACTACTCCACTAACAGGAGCTTGAACATCTTTAACTGTTCCTTCGGGCTTTAACTGACCAGTAGCAGGGACTACTTGCTCAATTTTGGCGAAACAAGCCCAGGTAATTCCAGCACAGGCTAACCCAATCAGAGTGATCATAATTGTGCGTGACCAAACTGGAGATTGGCGTAGGACAACAGATTGTTCAAAAATACTATCGTTTGGGTTAACTAAAGCTTTGTTAGCAGCGTGATTTGGAGATGGAACTAGTGAGGATTCTGTTTTTATGACCTTACCGTTGCCATTATCGTCATTGAGACGATTTCCATTCATTTGAGTCATAGCGATTTCATCTTTTAGTTGTTAGTTGTCAGTTGTCAGTTGTCAGTTGTCAGTTGTTAGTGATCAGTCATCAAACCATCTACAAATTTACTTCTTGTTGTTGATACAGGTAATAATAATGACCTTTTGCAGCCATTAGTTCTTGATGGCTTCCTTGTTCTATAATCCTGCCGCCGTCCATGACAACAATAACATCGGCATGGCTGACTGTGTTCAGACGATGGGTAATAAAAAATACTGTGTCTCCTTGAAATGCTCTAGCTAAATTCAGGCAGACTTGTCTTTCTGTGGGATAGTCTAAAGCGCTAGTTGCTTCGTCTAGAACTAACAGTTTTGGTCGTTGTAAAACAGAACGAGCGATCGCAATTCTCTGTCTTTGTCCACCGGAAAGTCCAGCACCGCGTTCTCCTACCCGCGTATTGTAACCGTTGGGCAAGCTCATGATAAACTCGTGGGCAGCTGCAACACGAGCGGCTTCAATAATTTCTTCTGTTGTGGCTTCTGGGTTCGTCAAAGCAATATTTTCTTGAACGGTGCCATCAAACAACAACGGTTCTTGGGGAACTACACCAATTTGTCGCCGCAGTGAATAAAGCTCCACTTTAGAAATATCGTAACCATCAATTAAAATCCTGCCGGATTCTACATCGTATAGCCTCAGCAGTAACTTCATCATGGTACTTTTACCTGAACCACTTTGTCCGACAATGCCGATAAAATTCCCCGCAGCAAAATCAATATTTACATTGTTAAGTTGCATAGGGCCACTAGATGCAAACCGGAAGGAAACATTTTCATATTTCACTGCTCCGACAATGGCGGGTAAAGGAATATTGTTGCGGTCTATTTCAGCTTCTTGTGGTGTATCGACAATATCACTCAATCGTTCCAAAGACAAAGCTGTTTCTTGGAAGCTTTGCCAAAGTTGAGCTAGGCGCAATATGGGGCTGGTGACGTAACCTGAGATAATTCTAAAAGCAATTAATTCCCCTAAAGTTAATTCGCCTTTGAGTACTAAATAAGCGCCTACCCACAAAACTAATAAACTGCTGAGTTTGTTGAGAAAGTTACTTGTAGAATTGGCGAGGGTAGAAGTCACAACGGTTTTAAAGCCAGCAGCTACATACCGTGCATAACGCTCTTGCCAGGAAAAGCGCGATCGCAATTCAATATTCTGCGCTTTCACCGTTTGAATTCCTGACATTACCTCAACTAAATAAGATTGGGTTTCGGAGTTGCGTTCGGCTTTCCTGCGTAACTGTCTGCTAACAGTAGGAGAAGCTATTAAAGTAATAATGATAAAAATTGGGATGGTTCCTAAACCTACCAAGGTGAGTTGCCAACTGTAAAACAACATCACGATAATATAAACCACTGAAAATACCGCATCTAACACTACTGTTAGTGCTGTCCCAGTGAGAAACTGCCGGATATTTTCTAATTCGTTGATGCGAGTGGCTAATTCACCTACAGGTCGGCGTTCAAAATAGCGTAGCGGTAGCCGTAGCATGTGGTCAATAATTTGCGACCCCAAACCCATATCAATCCGGTTAGTTGTATCGACAAATAAGTAAGTTCGTAATGTAGTGAGAATTGCTTCAAATACTCCAACTACTAATAGTAATAAACCCAAAACATTCAGGGTGCTAATACTATTTTGAACGATAACTTTATCGATAATTAATTGAATCACCAACGGGTTGGCTAGAGCTGCCAACTGTACAAAGAAAGAAGCAATAAATACTTCTATCAGAACTCGGCGATGGCGTGACAAATAGGGGAGAAACCACCGTAAACCGAAGCGTTCTTGAGGAGTTTGGTTGGTAGCTGCTAGCAGTAATACCCTAACTTGAGGCGGAAAATTGGCTTCATCAACCTCTAATCGTTCAAGTAATTGAGCAGGTTTACAGCGGATAATTCCTTGGGATGGTACAGCCACAACTACTTTATTCGCATCCGCTGCATATAAAACTGCATAACTATTACCATAACGAATCAGTGCCGGTGTAGGAATACGTGTGATTGCAGCTTGTGGTAAGTCTACTAACTGCGCCTTTAGTCCGATTAATTCTCCTAGGTAAGCACAAGCCTGGAATGATACATTACCTTGGCGTTTGAGTTGTTCATTTAAGATGCGACGAACCACTTCCCGACGAAACGGCATTTGTAAGTACTTCGCAACCATTTGGAAACAGGCGAAAGTGGCATTTAATTCGCCTTTTCCTCTAAAAAATGGGTAATTTTTGTCTTTTTGTTTACCTTGTGATGAATAGGTTGTTGATTGGGTAAATTCTTCATCAGATGCGTAGGGAATTTCCACTTCATCTATAACAGTTGGTTCGGCATCGTTGACAATTACTTCTACCGGTTGTAACTGATGATGATTATTATCTATAAATAATAAATCTGAGGGAATTAAACCAATTAAACGAGCCGGATTTGTTCCTTTAACTTCAATTACATTTTTGCCATCACTCAACTCTAAGGGAGAACCTGGAGGAAAATCTGTCACAGTTCCACCGCCACTGACAAACCAAATGCTGTCACTATCTAGTTGGTCAAATCGGGTTTTTCCAGGATTGAGGTAATGTACCTTGGCACCAGGTAAAGCTTTTTGTGTCAGTTCTTGGAGATTAATAGCGGCGTTAGCTTGCTTTTCCAACTGTAAACCCAGGATGTCGAAGACCTCTACCACATGAGCGCTGTTTTGTCGAGCATTGGCAAAAGCTGGGTAAGCAGAAAAAAGACGTAAATATTCGGCTGTACTCAAGGTTAAACATACCACTTCGTTGGAAGCGATCGCTGTCTCGCAAGCAACACCACGCAATAAACTAATTTCGCCGATAATTGACCCTGGTTGCAGCAACATTAAGGTAGTCGGAATTTGTGTTTGGGGATCGAATCCCAACAGCCGTACTTGACCTTCATAAATAATTGTTACTCGTTCGGGGATTGCTTCTTTACCAATAATTTTCTGACCTATACGATAGCGCCAAGCTTGTAGTTGGTTTGATAAATTGGTTATCACCTCAGCTGGTAATTGGTTAAACCCTTCTAAGGTAGATAGGAATTCTTGAAAGGTATTCTTGATATAAGTCATGCTTGCTTGAGACAAATATAATTCGTAATTTTTGAGTTGAAAAACCCTACCTCTAGGGGCAGCTTTTAATCAAGAGAGGTTAGAATCTCTATACTCTGAAGTTGTAGCAATTTTTGTAGGAAAACGATCACTATTCAATCTCTATTTGAGTTGGTGGTCAAACCTGTTGCGGTTGACTAGTAAATGATATTTTCACTAAAGTTAGGCAGAATAGACAGTAATTTCACGGATACAACCAATTGTTTACAGGCTAGTTGCGCTTGTACCTACGTACGCTGAATCTGTGCGATCGCTTGGTTGATAAATATATTTTTGCTTATAAAAACTTCGATTCGGCAAATACATAATAATAAATCCACTCGTTAAAGTTAATGTCAGTTACCACTAGGGGCTGTTACTGTTCACAAAATTATCACAACTTTTTGTTGAGATACACACTTAAGACAATATACTTAATATCATGTATTTTTTAATAGAAATTTAATACTTTTGCAATTTGCTTACTTTTACAGAACTAGCTCTTTCAAATAGGTAAAAATCCTCAAACAATTTACCGATTTGGGCTTTTTACCTTGGTGTCTTAATGTCTTAGTGGTTACAAAGTCACATTTTTAACCACAAAGGCACTAAGACACGAAGGTTTTTACTGATTTTAACCTTGCGCTATCTGTTTCTTAATCTAGCTGGGATAATTTGGGGTCGCTAAATCCAAATTCATACAGAGTTTTAAATTAAGGCTTTTGCCAGAAGTTAAGTAAATACCTATTTTGCTGGTCTGGAATCTACCACAGAAATAACTATGGTCACTACAACCACAATTCGCTTTTCTCAGTTCAACGCTTCCCTGAACCGCAACACTGATGGTCAGCTAGTCACTGATTTGTCTACCCCCAACAATGCCCAGGCTAAAGCCGTTGCAGAAATTATTCAACGCAGCAACCCAGATGTACTACTAATTAATGAGTTTGACTATTCCCCACAAGCAGTTCAACTATTCCAAGAAAATTACCTTGCAGTCAGTCAAAACGGTGCAACTCCTATTAATTATCCCTACGTTTATATTGCACCTTCCAACACTGGTGTTGCCTCTGGGTTTGACTTGAACAACGACGGCAAAGTAGTTACAACAATAGGCGCATCGGGATACGGTGATGATGCTTGGGGATTTGGCAATTTTCCCGGACAATATGGGATGTTATTGTTATCTAAATATCCCATCGATACAGCCAATGTCCGCACTTTCCAAAACTTCCTTTGGCAAGATATGCCGGATTCTTTGCTGTCTACCATCATTGATCCTACTACTAACACACCTTGGTACTCATCTGAAGAACAAAACGCCCTGCGTCTCTCTTCCAAGAGTCACTGGGATGTACCCATTCAGGTGAACGGCGAAACAATTCACGTCCTCGTCAGTCACCCCACTCCGCCTACTTTTGATGGGTCTGAAGACCGCAACGGCAAACGCAACCATGATGAAATTCGCTTTTGGGCAGACTACATTACCCCTGCTAAAGGTGATTACATCTACGATGATCATGGTAAAAATGGTGGGCTGGCTGCTGGTTCTAGCTTTGTGATTATGGGCGATCAAAATGCTGACCCTGTAGATGGTGATAGTTTTGACAATGCTGTTCGGCAACTATTGCAAAATCCAGGGATTAATACTAATGTTATCCCCACCAGTGCCGGCGCTGCCCAACAAGCACAGTTACAGGGTGGTGCAAACGCCAACCAAAAAGGCAATCCTTATTTTGATACCGCAGACTTTACTGATACGACTCCTGGAAACCTGCGGACAGATTACGTCTTACCGTCAGCAAACCTGCAAATTAAGGATTCAGCAGTTTTCTGGCCTGTGAATAGTGATGCAACCTTTCCTTTGGTAGGTACTTTTCCCTTTCCCAGTTCCGACCATCGTCTCGTGTGGGTAGATGTGGAGGTGGGGGCGACAGAAGCAGGTAAAACTATACCTAGCATAGGATTTGCAGGACAAAGTACTTTCACCACCAGCTTTATACCCCCTGGTGCGGCGGGTATAGTCAATGGCACGGCAACTCGATTAGGCGGATTGTCTGGTGTGACTTACGATGAGAAGAGCGATCGCTTCTATGCTATCTCAGACGATCGCTCGCAAATCGCCCCCGCCCGCTTTTATACGTTCACCAGTGACTCCAATGGCGTAACCTTTACCAATGTCACTCCCCTCAAAGATACCGCTGGTAACTTTTTTACCGCCCTCAGCCTTGACCCGGAAGGCATCGCCTTAACCAACAATAATACTGTTTTCATCTCTTCTGAGGGTGAAGTTAATCCTAGTGCAGGTCGTGTTACCAATCCTTTCATCAAAGAGTTTTCTTTGACAACAGGAGAAGAATTGCGAACATTAACAGTACCTAAAAAATTCCTCCCCCAGGTAGAAGACACCAACGGCAACAATATTATAGACGCAGGTGATACGCAAACATCAGGCGTTCGCAATAACTTGGCATTTGAAAGCCTCACCATCACACCAGACCAAAAGACTTTATATACTGCCACTGAAGAAGCTTTATTCCAAGATGGCCCGAGAGTATCCACCACCACAGGCAGCCGTTCCCGGATTTTACAATACAACTTGCTGAGTGGACAACCAGAAAAGGAATATCTCTACATTACCGATGCAGCGGTGGAACCAAACCCGACTACAGCCTTTACTGATAACGGCTTGGTGGACTTACTGGCAATTGATAATCGTGGTACCTTACTAGCATTGGAACGTTCTTTTGCCCAAGGCGTAGGTAACACAATCAAAATCTACGAAGTTACTTTACAGGGTGCAACCGACATCAGCAGCATCGATAGTTTGAGTGCAACTGAACTAGAAACTATCCAACCAGTACAAAAACGGTTGCTATTGAATTTAAATGACCTAGACTTACCCAATGGCACAGATAATATTGAAGGCATTAGCTTCGGCCCGAAATTAGCAGATGGTAGCCAGTCCATTGTGTTGGTAAGTGACAACAACTTTAGCGAATCGCAATTTACCCAAATTCTTACCTTGAGTGCAGATATCGTGAGTACCGCCACACCCACAGTAGAAACTCGTCCTGATTTATTGGATGATGAGACATTACCCAGAGATCAGCGTGCCGATGCTGATGATCCTGCTATTTATGTGAATGCGGAAAACTCCGCCGACAGCTTGATTTTGACTTCAGTGAAAAATGCCGGTCTGCGAGTCTACAACTTGGCTGGTGAGTTGTTGCAAGAAGTAAATCCCGGTGGCATTCGCTACAACAATATTGATTTGCAATACGGTTTTCAATTGGGCGGGGAATCTATAGATATAGCAGTAGCGAGCGATCGCCAAAACGATAAACTAGCAATCTTCAAAATTAACCCCAATCCCAACACCCCAGGTGCATATTTAGAAGACATCACTGATAGCAGTATCGCAACTCTTTTCCAAGCATCACCCTTTAGCGAACCTTATTCTACATCATCTCGCAGCGCCTATGGACTGACTATATACCGGAGTCCCAAAACTAACGATTACTACGTCTTTGTCAGTCGCCGCGAAACTGGAGATATAGCTCAAGTCAAACTCATTGACAAAGGCAATGGTAAAATCGGACATGAAAGAGTCCGGGAATTTACCATACCCACAACTGAAGGACGCAGCCCTCAAACTGAAGGCATGGTAGTAGACCAAGAAACCGGCTTTCTCTACATCGGACAAGAAGATGTGGGTATCTGGAAATTTGCAGCTGAACCAAATGGTAGTAATACTGGTCAGCTAATTGATAAAGTCAGAGATTTGGGTGGAACTCACCTCACCGACGACGTAGAAGGACTGACTATATATTATGGTGCAAACGGTACCGGCTACCTTTTAGCATCTAGCCAAGGTGACAGCACCTTTGTTGCCTACACCCGTGAAGGTGATAACGCATATGTGGGTAACTTTGCTGTGGGTAACAATGGGAGTATTGATAGCGTTCAAGAGTCCGATGGTGCAGATGTAATTAACGTTTCCTTGGGTGCTAATTTTCCATTTGGTTTGTTTGTCACTCAAGATGGTGATAATCTACCAGCCACCATTGCCGATGGTGAGAATATCAACTCGAACTTTAAACTTGTGCCTTGGGAAAATATCGCCAATAAATTTTCTAATCCTTTAAATATTGATACCACTAGTTACAATCCTCGCACTCCCAACGCCGAGGCAGATTTGGAATTGAGTCAAACTGTGGATAATGCCAGTCCACAAGTGGGAGACGAGGTGACATTTACTTTGACACTAAGTAACAAAGGTTCTGGTTTCGCCAGCAGCGTCAAAGTTACAGATTTATTGTCTGAAGGCTTCAGTTTGATCTCTGCAACACCTGAACAAGGAACTTATGACAGTCAAACGGGTGTGTGGGATATTGGTATTGTCGTCGCCAATGTCAACACTACTCTGAAGCTAACCGCCAAAGCTAATACTAAGGGTGTGGTTAAAAACACAGCCGAAGTCACAACTGTGTTTCAGAATGACCCTGATTCTACACCAGGAAATCATAATGCAACTGAAGATGACCAAGCAACAGTTACTTTAAATGTTGCACCCAAAGTCACATTAAAAGGTTTCGCTTCTCTGCCAGCCGATAGCTTTGCCGAAGGGCCGCCATCAGGTAGTGCCATCACCGGTAACACCAATGGCCGAAATGTCCCATTTGCAAGTCAGCCTATCCAAGGTTTTAGTGGCGTACAAATTGCTGATGATAACTCTTTTTGGTTCCTCTCTGACAACGGTTTTGGTAGTAAAAGCAATAGTGCTGATTTTCTGTTGCGGTTATATCGCCTTGACCCCAGTTTTCGAGGTACAGAAATTGATGGTAATAGCACCGTCAAGGTGTTGGACTTTATCCAATTATCTGACCCTGACAAAAAAGTTCCTTTCGATATAGTTAATGAAAACACTACAGAACGCCTCTTAACAGGTGCAGACTTTGATGTAGAATCATTTGTATTAGCACCAGATGGTACAATCTGGATTGGCGATGAATTTGGCCCTTACATTTTGCATTTTGATGCCACTGGTAAATTATTAGATGCTCCCATCGCTACACCAAATTACACTAGTCTCAACACCTTAGATGGCGAAGCGCCAATTGTTATCGGACATCGTGGTGCGAGTGGTGAACTGCCAGAACATACTTTAGGGTCTTACCAACGTGCCATTGAACGCGGTGCTAATTTCATCGAACCTGATTTGGTTTCTACCAAAGATGGCGTATTAATCGCCCGTCATGAACCAAATCTAATTGATACTACCGATGTGGCAGATCATCCAGAATTTGCCAGCCGCAAAACAACAAAAATAGTAGATGGAGTAGCCCAAGAAGGCTTCTTTGCTGAAGATTTTACTTTAGCAGAAATCAAGACGCTACGGGCAAAGATGGCTCAAAGTTTCCGCCCGCAAGTATTTAACGATTTGTACGAAATTCCCACCTTGTCAGAAATCATTGCTTTGGTGAAGCAAGAAGAAGCTGATACAGGTCGGAAAATTGGTATTTATCCAGAAACCAAGCATCCTACATACTTTAAAAATCAAGGCATCGATTTGAGTCAGAAGTTGATTGACACCTTAGTTGCCAACAACTTTACAGACCCAAGTAGAGTATATATTCAATCTTTTGAGGTCAGCAATCTCAAGGAACTCCATGATACAATCATGCCTGCTGCTAAGATTGATTTGCCTCTAATTCAACTATTAGATGCTTATGATGTTAACCTTGATGGTTCACTAATTGAGATACAGCCTTACGATTTCGTCGTCAGTGGTGACTCTCGCACCTATGCAGACTTACGCACACCCCAAGGTTTGCAAGAAATCGCCATCTATGCCGATGGTATTGGCCCTTGGAAGCGGATGATTGTTTCTGTCAAAGGTGTTGATGCTGACGGGGATGGGCAAGCCGATGATGTCAATGGTGATGGTACTGTCAACGATGCTGATAAAACCTTGACTGCACCCACTTCTTTGGTGACAGATGCCCATAATGCAGGCTTGTTGGTACATCCTTACACCTTCCGCAACGAAGGGCGATATTTAGCAAAAGACTATAACGGCAACCCAGAAGCTGAATTTAGACAGTACATCAATTTAGGTGTAGATGGCTACTTCACCGATTTTCCTGGTACTGGCGACTTGGTACGCGACCGATTAACGGGGCAGTTTGTGCGATCGCCTGATAACCCCGATGTGTTAAATAAAACAGAGTTTAACACCTTAGATGGTGATGCACCAATAGTCATTGGTCATCGTGGTGCTAGTGGTTATCGTCCAGAACACACCTTAGAATCGTATAAACTAGCGATCGCAGATGGGGCTGATTTTATTGAACCTGATTTAGTCGCCACTAAGGATGGTTATTTAGTCGCCCGTCACGAAAACGACATTTCCGGAACCACCAACGTTGCCGACCATCCAGAATTTGCTGACCGCAAAACTACTAAAATAATCGATGGTAATCCTGTGACTGGTTGGTTTACCGAAGACTTTACTTTAGCAGAATTGAAAACATTAAATGCTAAAGAACGTCTACCCCAACTGCGAGGAACCGAATACGATGATGATGGCTTGAAAATTCCTACCTTAGAAGAAATCATTGATTTGGTGAAGCAGGTAGAAGACCAAACCGGTCGCAAAATCGGCATTTATCCAGAAACCAAGCACCCCACCTACTTTGCTAATTTGGGTATTAACCTGGGTGAGAAATTAGTTGACACGCTGGTTGCTAAGGGTTTCACAGACCCCAAACGAGTGTTTATTCAGTCTTTTGAGGTTAGCAACCTCCAGGAATTGAAACAGGAAATCTTACCCGCAGCGGGAATTGATTTACCTTTAGTGCAACTATTGGGTGGGGCGACAAGCCGTCCTTACGATTTTGTTGTTAGTGGTGACACCCGCACCTATGGCGATCTTATCAAACCAGAAGGACTGGAAGCGATCGCTACCTACGCAGCGGCAATCGGCCCAGATAAACGCCTAATTGTACCAGTACAAGGTTTTGACCTCAATGGCGATGGCAAGGATGATGATATCACTGCTGATGGTGTAGTTAATGATGCCGATAGAATCACCAAAACTCCCACAACCCTAGTTGACGATGCCCATGACGCAGGCTTGCTGGTACACCCCTATACCTTCCGTAAAGAAGGTGTTTTCCTGGCACGGGATTACAATGGCGACTTGAAAAAAGAACTCCAACAGTTCATCAATTTAGGTGTCGATGGCTACTTCACCGACTTCCCTGATATCGGTGACTTGGTACGCGACCAATTCGTCGGTGAGTCAGCAGTCTCTAACCTAAGTAGTTCTAGAGGATTTGAGGGTTTAGCAATTAGCCCTGATAAAAAGACCCTATATCCATTGCTAGAAGGCACCGTTGCAGGCAACTCCGTAGGTTCACTTAGAATCTACAAATTTGATGTAGCATCGCAGCAGTTTCAAGGTTTAGTTGGTTATTATCAATTGTCAGATGCCAACAACTCCATTGGCGACTTTGCCGTGATTAATGACCATGAATATTTAGTCATTGAGCGGGATAATAATCAAGGAGCTAACGCCAAGTTCAAGAAAATCTTCAAAGTTGACTTCTCACAAAAAGATGCCAACGGCTTTGTCAGCAAAGAAGAAATTGTGGACTTGCTGAATATTCAAGACCCCAATGATTTGAATCAAGATGGTAATAATAAGTTCACCTTCCCCTTCCAAACTATTGAAGATGTGGTGGTGCTGGATGCCAATACAATCTTAGTAGCCAACGATAACAATTATCCATTTTCAACGGGGCGATCGGGGGGAATTGATAACAACGAAATCATTATCCTGGATTTAGCCAAGACGCTTAACTTAGCTACCCCCAACCTTACCAAAAGTGGGAATGATGTATTTACTATTTCCGGTATTGGTGTCAAATCAAATCTGCAAGTCACTCTCACAAAAACCGGTTCCAACAAAGTAAATGAAGTGGCTGCGTTTACTGTTGATGATGCAGAAGGTACAATCAACGGCATTAAACCCGGTGCAGCAGGTTACGCCCAAGCTGCTTTAGAGAGAGGAAAGGCGATTTTCTCTGCTATTAACAAACTGCCCAATGGATTTAATAGCAACAATTTATCACGACTATTAGAGTTGAACTCTGGTGATAATTTAAGATTCTATGTAGTGAAAAATGGTACTAATGATGCCGTCCGCGCTGGAGTCACCCCCATCACCGATGTCGTATTTGCTAATGCTTCCACCCAAAAAATTACCAGCTTAGGCAATAATGAATACTCTCTCGCTTGGAAGCTGAAATCTAGCAACAAAGACTTTCAAGATTTGGTAGTCAAAATTAAGTCTACTGGTGAATCTTTACCTTTAGGTACAAATTTACAAGGTGAATCCCAAGCAGAATTAATCGATTTACGCAACGAGACACAATTAGTCAAAGCCGAGTTTGTTGTTCATCGAGAAGCTGGTTATAACAATTACATCAGCTTCTATCAAGTAGTTGATGAAAATGGAGGCATTGACAGCGATAAAGATGGTAAAGCAGATATTCTGCCCACAGAAGCCGATTATGCCCAAGCAGCCGTGAATGCACGCGTTGCAGGTATCGACTTGACAGCAAAAAACAACGGTACGGCAACTTATACCGCTACTTTCCAACCTGGTTCTATCTTTGCACCATTGATTATTGCTAACGGTACACCAGATGCAATATTAGATGGCAATCCTAACAATGATAAACCTGTTTATTTCCCATTTTTAGGAGCTAATTATCAGCAGGTAGATCACATTAGTTTGTTAGGAAATAACATTTTTGGCTTTGAGGATATAGCAAATGGTGGCGACAAAGATTTCAACGATATGATTGTGCAAGTAAATTTGAGTATTGCTTAGGGACTTCCAGAAAAGAAATTATCCCAACATGACAATGACAATCATTGTCTAATACCATTTCACGAAATACCTGATACAGATATCCTCGTAGGGGCGTACAGCTAGCTGTACGCCCCTACAGTCGATTCATGTGTTGCTAATTAACCGGACTTGATACAAGTGCATGTTCACGGAGAATTGGTATAACACTACTGGCGACAGCTATAAGACCAATTTGAAAAATAATTGAAAATATGCCGATAATTATTAAGGATTTATTAATTTTTTCTTAACTGTCTTAACTGTCCTTGAATTTTTTTGATCAAAGTGGCAGTATGTCCAAACCTACTGGCGGATTTTTAAGTGTAGGTTTCCTTGCTTTCCTGGATTGAATTTAAAGTTTTGGGAGTTATTTAAGAGTCTGTGTTCTACTTATCTCTCCCTAGTAATTGACAAGAATACGCAGTAAAGGATGTTTTCTTAATGGTCATGATTCAACAGCCCCAATTTGGGCATTGCCCTTGTTGCAATCCCCTTATTTCTTTACTAATTGAGAAATTTACTCTGCCATTGAGGTTTACTCAACTAGGTACAGGAGCATTAGAAGCTGCGATCGCACTGTCTAATAAGCTGGCTAAAACTACTGCACCCTCTAAGGTGATTGGGCAAAGCTCAAAGTCTTTTCAAGCGATCGCTGATACTATCTACATCAATGGTGAAATTATTACTGTAAACGATGCTCAACCCACCGCAGAAGCCGTTGCTGTCAAAGATGGCAAAATTCTGGCAGTGGGAAGCACAGCAGCAGTGATGGAATATCAGGAGGAAGCTACTCGCATCATCGATTTAAACGGCAATATCATGGTTCCCGGCTTCATCGATGCCCATAGTCACATCCTCAATTACGCCATTATGCTTGCTGTTGCAAATTTGTCACCACCGCCAGATAGTGGGGTGGAAAGTATTGAAGACATTGTTGCAATATTAAAAGAGCAAATTGACACTGAGACTTCAAGGGGCGACAAGCGAGCTAAAGTGCTTGCTGTATAAGCTTCATAGCCCTTAAACCTCGCTGAGAATATGCTTGCTTATTGCGACTGAAACCGACCAGTTCCTCGACCCATGCTTGACACTCATGCCAAGCTACTATCCAATTTTGACCCTTACGGGTTCGCCAGTCGCTCATGGGGGAAACCCCCAAGACCGCGCTGGCTCACCATATAAACCTATCCAAAAATTACTGTGACGTTTTTGAGTTCTATTTTTTTCTTGAGTGCGACAAATATATGAATCAAGTTTTTGAAGTTTAGTTCTTTGCCCATGTAACCAAGAACTAGTCATAGCCAAAGCAATTAAGAAAATCAAACGTAGAAGTCTATCAGGATTGGCTTGAGAACTTTCCAGATTGTAACCACCCGTTTTACAATCTTTAAACATTGCTTCAATCCCAAAACGTTGAGCGTATATTTTGAGAGCAGTATTTAAATCAGGCAAATTAGTTAAATGGTAGTGTTGCCGCTAGTCTTTCTATCCTCACTTGTTTCTGATTTTGTAATAACCACACCAACATATTCAGTGTGATTAACTGTGCTTTATTCAGGTATTTTTCGCTCAAAGTTTTGGTAGAATGATGCCAGCATTATTATGACGGTCTTGGTCAAATTACCAGACCGTTCTTTTTTACCATTAAACTGTACCCTCCGGCTGGCTGCTTAATAACTGTATAGTTCATTCTCAATAAGCACCCAAATTTTTCAAGGGGTCTGTTCCTCCCAAACCCTTCCCTGTCCGGGTTTAGAGGCGATTGTCGCCCCTTGAACTATTGCATACTTTTGCTTATTGACTAATAGCCCTAAAGCTTAACTTGTTAACGATGATGCTTGTGAAGTTGTTCATAATCCTCAAGAGTATCTACATCAATAACTCCCTCAGCAAAATAAATGCTTGAACAGTTTGAATAATGCTGACGAATGATTTTTCTAGCACCGATATCATCCTGAAGAAGAGCTAGTTCTGAAAATAACGTTTTGTGAAATATAGTAGGAACACCAAGGATACCCGCGTATTCCGAAGCAACTATCATCGAATTTGTAGCTTGATATCTTGTAACAAGTTGATTAATCAGGTCGGAGGAAACAAACGGTTGATCGCATAACATCAGTAAGATCGCTTCAATCTCAGATGCGATCGCCCCAATAGCATTTAGTCCACATCGAATGGAACTGGCCATACCAGTTGACCATTTTTGGTTATAAACAATGTGGATATCTAAATTTCTCAGATGCGGCTCAATAGTTTCGACGTAAGCACCCAACACAACAACAACTGGCCGACACTGAGAATTAATCGCCGCCTCCGTGATATGTCGAATTAGTGATTTACCTTGGTAAGCTAGGATCTGTTTAGGCTGACCAAGCCTTGTGGAAGCGCCTGCTGCCAAAATTATAATGCCAATGTTAGACATGGTTGCTCTAAGAGAGAATGGATCGAGCCTGGGCGATCGCGCAAGAAACTACCCCTACGTCCGCCAATTACAGCTTGAATTTCTGCCACGATGGACAGGGCGATTTCTTGGGGTGTTTCCGCAGCAATGTCTAGTCCTACAGGGTTATAAATTCGTTGTTCTTGTGCAGATGTGGTAATGATATTTTCTTCAGACAGATCATCCCACAATTTTTGCATCCGGCGTTTTGGGCCTAACACTCCCAGGTAACGCACCTGGGACGGAATCAGAGTCTTGAGAAATGCTATGTCGCTTAGATAGCGGTGTGTCATGACAACTGCTACAGTTTGCGGTGTCAGCAAATGTTTGTATGAGTGGGAATCATTGAGTTCGCACCAGAGAATTTGGTCAACTTGAGGAAAGCGATCGCCTCTCAAATACCCTGGTCGATCGTCAATTACGGTAACGTGCCAACCCAGATGTTTCGCCAAATGCACCACGGGAATCGTATCATATCCAGAACCAAATACGAGCAGTGGTACTAATGGATGAATTACTTCAATCAACACATCAACGCGTCCTTGAGGTAAAGTATATGATTGTACGCAAGTTTGTTTTTTTCTCAGTGCTTGGTGAGTGTCTATTTCTATCTTTTGAGCAATGAAAATATTAGCAACGTGATTGATGACAGTGCCATCTGATTTCAGCATCATTCGAGAACCAACTGTAATATCTGACGCTCCCTCTATTCTAAAGACAGTAGCGATCGCTCCCACTTGCCCAGACTGCAAACAATCTTGAATGAAAGACATTTGGCTCGCAGCAGTTTCATCAGCTAAAGATTCAATCAAAACATCGACAACGCCATTACACCCCAACCCAAAGCCAAATACAATGTCTTCATCCGATGTAGTGTCATATCTTACTACCATCGGTTCACCACCGCCAAACATCAGCGATTGCGCCCGTTCAAAAACATCACCTTCCAAACAGCCACCGCTAATCGCACTAATCATTTGTCCATCTTCAACCAGTAACATTCTCGCCCCTGGTCGGCGATAAACCGAGCCACTTGTTTGTACTACCGTTGCTAAAGCACTACGCTGTGCTGACTTTTGGCTATGTACAAATGCTTGCAGGATATGCTGTAACTCGTTCATATAGTTATTACTCACTTACAGAACTATGTAATAGCGCTAAATTTGCGGCAGCAAATTCTACAAGAGTTTGTCAGGCGTGATGGGCAAATCTCTGATTCGCTTGCCGGTCGCGTGAAAAACCGCATTGGCGATCGCCGGCGAAATTCCGACCATACCGAGTTCGCCCATGCCTTTGACACCGAGCGGATTGACGATTTTATCGTCCTCCTCAACAAAGATCGTTTCGATCTCCAGAATATCGGCATTAACCGGCACATGGTAGTGCTGCAAATTCGGGTTCATGATCCGCCCGTAACGATGGTCGATTTCAGTCGCCTCTTGCAGTGCCATACCAATGCCCCAGACAACGCCGCCGATTTTCTGACTGTGCGAGGCCTTCGGATTCATGATCTTGCCGCTGGCGGTCACTTCAATGACCCGCGTAACGTGGACAGTCCCCACATCCGGATCGACCTTCACTTCAATGAACTGCGCGCCGTGCGCCAACGTCGCATACTTCTTGCGCTCCTCTGAGGGACGCGACTCGAATGTTTCCGTGATTGCGGTGAGACCATTACGCTTCATCACCCCGGAGATGTTGACGAAACGCGACGGGTCGCTTTTTAGTTGCAGTCTCCCGTCGAGCATCTCGACATCGGCGGCGGCTGCCCCCTTAAGCGGAGAATTCGGTTCCTGGTTCGCGAGTGCGAGCAACTTCGTGCCGATCGCTAGAGCCGCGCCGCGCACCGCCGAGCCGACGCTCGCCGTCGTCCAAGATCCCCCTTGCGACGGTGACCGAGGGAACTTCGTGTCGCCGAGTTCAAATTTCACTTGCTCCAACTTCAGCCCCAGATACTCGGCAGCGATCATGGTCATCACCGTGTAGGTGCCGGGGCCGATGTCACTGGTCGCACTAGCAACTTGCGCCGTGCCATCCACCCGCAGCGTGATCAGGGCGGCAGCAGGCATCTGGGCAGCGTCCCAGACGCTGGTTGCCATACCCCAACCGACTAGTAGGCGTCCGTCGCGCATTGAGCGCGGCTCAAACTGGCGGTTCTTCCAACCGAATTTTTCCGCGCCGAGCCGATAGCACTCCCGCAACGCCTTACTCGAAAATGGCTTGCCGCTCTCGGGGTCTACTTCGGCGTAGTTGATCAGCCGTAGTTCGAGCGGATCGATCTTGAGCGCGTAGGCCAGCTCGTCCATCGCGCATTCGAGCGCGAACATACCGCTAACGGCCCCCGGTGCACGCATCCAGGTCGGGGTGGGGAGGTCAGTGTTGGTAATCTTCAGCGGCGCGTAGAGGTTCGGGCAGGCGTAGACCTGGCGCGTCAAAAGCGTGGTTTCGTCTGAGAACTCATCGATGTTGGAGGTGTTGTGTACGACTTCATGAATCATCGTGGAGAGCTTTCCCGATCGCTCTGCGCCGAGCGCGACCTTCTGAATCGTGTACGGACGATAGCCGTGGCCAGTGAACATTTGTGTGCGCGTATAGACGACCTTGACTGGGCGTTTGAGTTCCCAGGCCGCCATCGCTGTCAGCGCCGGATAATAGTTCGGGCGCAGCGACGATCCGAAAGCCCCGCCGACGAAGGGTGAAAGCACGCTCACATTTTCCTTGGGCACGCCGAAGCTCGAAGCCAAATGTGCGCGCACGCCATAGACCCCCTGCGTCTTGTCGAAGACCGTGAGCTTGTCGCCTTGCCAGACCGCGATGGCCGCGTGCGGCTCTATGGGGTTGTGGTGCTCGATAGGAATGCGGTACTCGGCCTCTACCTTCACAGCCGCTGTACGCATCGTCTCTTCGGGATTACCGCGCGGCTTTGGAGGCGGCCCTTGGGTGGGGACGCGCGCGATCGCTCGCACCGCCTCGGTGTCGGTCGTGTGCGGCTCTGTGTTGTAGGAGACTTTGACCAGACGTGCCGCATAACGCGCTTGCTCGTATGTCTCGGCGACGACGAGTGCCACAGGCTGCATATTGAAGAAGATTTTGTCGGACTGGAGCGCCCGAAACGACTTGTCTTGCTCATCGGTAGCGCGCGATGGAGTCTGCACCATGGAAAACTTCGGATCAAGCTTTGGTGTGTTCAGGTGCGTGAAGACGCGAATTACGCCCGCAGCGCGTTCAGCCTCACCCGTGTCGATTGATTTAATCGTGCCCTTTGCTACGGTTCCCAGCACGATAAAACCGTAAGCGAGATTGGAAATCTGAAATTCTGCGGCGTATTTTGCCTTGCCCGTCACTTTTGCGATGCCGTCTACGCGGCTCATTTCTTTTCCGATGTATCTTGCCATTTCTTTTATTCTCCCTACTTACGCAACACCGCCCGACATCGCTCGCTGCAAAGCGAGAACAATGGCGCGTTTTCCGAGTTCGACTTTATAACTGTTATGTTCAAGGGGTTTCGCATCTTTGAAAGCCGCTTCGGCAGCAGCCCGAAAAGTTTCTTCCGTCGCTGGTTTTCCGATCAAAACTCTTTCCGCTTCGCCTGAACGCCAAGGTTTATGCGCGACGCTTCCCAAAACAACGCGTGCCTGTTTGATGTTGTTGCCTCTTGTTTCTAAAGCAGCAGCCACGGCAATCAGTGCGAAAGCATATGAAGTGCGATCGCGAACTTTTAGGTAATAAGACTTGTCGGCGAAGTTATTCCTCGGCATTTCGATGGCAACGATCAATTCGCCATGCTGAAGATTGTTATCTTTTTCCGGCGTGTCGCCCGGCAAGCGATGAAAATCCTGGATCGGGATTGTACGTTCTTGCCCGTTCGTGCCCCGAACCTTCACAACCGCGTCAAGCGCATAAAGCGCATTCGCCATATCGCCTGGGTAAGTTGCCACGCATTTATCGCTGTAGCCAAAAATGGCATGAATGCGATTGAGTCCCTGAATAGCTCCGCATCCGCTGCCAGGCTCGCGTTTGTTACACGGCATAGCGATGTCGTAAAAATACTGGCAACGGGTGCGCTGCATTAAATTTCCCCCGTTGGTCGCCATATTGCGAAGCTGTACGGTGGCACCAGCTAAAATCGCCATTGACAGAAGCGGGTAATTTTGCCGGACGAGCGCATGGTTAGCCGTATCAGTATTTTTGGCTAACGCGCCGATCGAAATTCCGTTCGAGGTCGATCGAATTTCCGCCAGATTCAAACCTAAGATATCAACAAGTTCGCTGGGACGCTCGACGTATTCTTTCATCAAATCAATCAAATTTGTCCCGCCTGCGAGAAACTGTGCCGTTTGATTAGCGGAAACGGTGTCAACGGCGCTTGCTGCGTCGGTTACGCTAGAATATTTAAACGATTTCATCGGCTTTGCCCTCATTGAATGCAATGGCAATTTCTTCATCGCTTGCAAAATGCCAGGCTTGGGCTGTTTCGCGCCCGGAATGAACTTCTCTGATTGCCGCAACGATTCCTGGATACGCACCGCAACGGCAAATGTTGCCGCTCATGCGTTCTCTGATTTCTTGATCGGAGAGTTCTAAATTTTGGGGACTCGTCCGCAAATTGTTAGTGACGTGACTCACGTCGCCGTTTTTGGCTTCCTGCAAAAGCGCTACTGCCGAACATATCTGCCCCGGCGTGCAGTAACCGCACTGGAAGCCGTCGTATTTGATGAACGCCGCCTGCATCGGATGAAGTTGGTCGCCCTGAGCCAGCCCTTCGATGGTCGTCACCTCTTTTCCCTCGCAGCTCGCGGCAAGTGTCAGACACGAAAGCACGCGGCGTCCGTCAACGATCACTGTACAAGCACCGCACTGTCCTTGATCGCACCCTTTTTTGGTGCCGGTCAATCCAAGTCTTTCGCGTAGGGCATCGAGCAGCACCGTGCGCGAATCCACTTCCAGGCGTTGAGTAGAGCCGTTGATTTTCAACAAGACCTTAACGGCGTTTTCCACCCCAGCTGTCGAAGCGAACACTGCGTCGGGCGAAGCGGCGAGCGTGGCAAAGACCTCCTCTTTAGCCAGCAGGTGGAAGGCGAAGGTGCCGAGTGCCGCAGCCATGTTTTGCCCCAAGAATTTTCGGCGAGCAGCACCGACAATACCGAGTTCGTCGAGTAGTGTTTTTTCGTCCGCGCTGAGTTGCTCATCGCTTTCGCTTAGATCGAAGTCTTGTCGTTCTTGATTGTCGTCCATGATTCTCCTTGCAACATTCTCGAACAAGCCCTGGACAAGTGTTTGTTTTTCGCACCGACTCTTCTCACGGTCTGCACCCACCAAAGGCGCAGAAGCACCTTCGCTCAATCCGCCCTTGCACTGCAAGAGTTGCTTGTCTATCAGATAAATTCTCGCTTATATTGCATCACCAGTATCATCGCCAACCGCCAAGGTGCTTGCGCTGGCTGACCCCGTTGTGGATACAGTGATGTGAAATCTTCATCCTGATAAAAGACTCCAAGTTCATCACGCAGTCGCATATATAAATTACCTTTGGGGAACGCGGCTTTGGCTACACGTACCGTTTCATCAGGAATAGGAGGAAGTTTTCGGGATGTAAGCACATATACTGCATACATAAGTATTTCTTCTAGTTTATTGATTATTGAGGCAGCTAACTTAATTTTTTTCTCCCGTGTAATACACGAAAAGGGATATCTATCTTCTCCAAGTAATACACGGTAAATCCACCGTTTTTTTGTTAAGCAATATTTCGCCAACGGTATCCGTATCTCGGCGGCCACCCAAGAAGGCTTATTTAAACCTGTGGTAGCTCATAGATACCCCAATAGTTAATATCATGCTTCTTCAAAATGACTTCAGCATTTTCAATCTCCTCATCTTTGCCTTTTAGTACTAGTAAATATTCACAGCACTGGATGCGATCGCAATAAAGTCTAGCTCGGTCTTCAGGAATACCTAAACTAGCTAGCACCTTTACTAAATGATTTGTGGCTATAGTACTAACTGCAACACCCGCTACACTGATAATGAATGCTGTTCCAACCGAACCGACTGCAATTATTACTCCAATACCGCCAGGAAGTACCAAACTGCTAAGACCAACTAATACGCTTCCCCAAAAACTTGTAATTAAAGCGTCACCAACTGCTCCAGTTGTATCTACACTTTGATTGTTGATACGCGAACTGACTGATACTTCGCCAATACGATTTATGCGATCTGCAAATCTTGCAAAAATCGCAACTTTTTCCATTGGAAAGCTTGAGGCTTTCAATTCATTAACTGATTGCTCCGCTGCTTTACGGTTAGTAAATACTCCAACAGCGTGCTTGTTATCTGTTGTAATCATATTATCCTTATTTCAGTGAGGCAGCACTAGCTCACCAATAAAACCGAAAGTTATCAAGAAAGGCAGAGGGCGTGCGATTCGATGTGAGTGAATCACGGTAATCAGTCCGTAAATAACCTCACCAACCAAATCTAGAAATAGATTTGGTTGAACTCTCAGATAGATGCAGGTGAAAGTCCTGCCCACCTGACTCAGGTGTGACTCCTTATCTGTCCACGCGCTCCCAGACTCGACTTTTGGAAAGTGAAGCTGAAAACAGGGCGCAATCAGACATCTGTTGTGAGATGACACTGGTGCTAACAGGGAGTTCCCAAGGTGAAACAGAGCCTCAAAAAGCAACCCAGCCTTGAGCGGGACACAACAGACAAAACCCGACTCCATTGGAGATTATTCCCGCCGCAAATGTCCTCAATAGCGGTATGAGTCTAGGGAATCCATTGGTTGAATTGGCTACGCCTAAAGGAACGAAACAATCTCTGTGAGGGAACGAATAAAAACGAACTGAGGGTCTAGGGAAAGGTCGAACCCCAAGTAGGCTGGACGAGCAGCGTAATTCCTTCGGTTCGGGTAGGACAACCCGTAATTGGGTTGAGGTGTTCAGAATACACACGATTGAAGTAAGAGCGATGATTAGACACAGTAGAAATACCAGTGAATCTTGGAAAGGACTACCGTGGAAGAAATTCCGTTGTAACCTATTGCGCCTACTATTGCGCGTGTACAAAGCTGTTCGAGTTGGCGACTATCGGAAAGCTCGCTCACTACAAAAGCTGATTCTGAAATCTACTTCGGCTAGATTACTGGCGATTCGGCAAGTAACACAGCTACAAGTAACACAGCTAAATGCTGGGAAAAAGACCGCAGGTGTTGATGGCAAAGCGTCCCTCAGCATTAGAGAACGCTTCGCACTTGAAGAACTCCTCAAGTTCAGTGCAAATAACTGGAATCATAACAAACTACGGGAAATACCGATACCTAAAAAGGACGGAAAAACCCGAATCCTCAAAGTCCCCACTATGGCAGACAGAGCATGGCAATGCCTTGCAAAATATGCCTTAGAACCAGCACACGAAGCAACATTTCATGCAAGGAGCTACGGATTTAGGACAGGACGCTCGGCACACGATGCTCAGAAAATCCTGTTTACAAACCTACAATCCAACCACCACGGAAAAGACAAACGAGTCATCGAGCTTGATATCGAAAAATGCTTCGACAGGATTTACCACAAAGCAATTATGGATTACCTGATTGCCCCCAAGGGGTTAAAACTCGGTATATTCCGATGTTTAAAAGCAGGTGTAAACCCAGAATTTCCCGAACAAGGAACACCGCAAGGCGGCGTGGGAAGTCCGCTTTTAGCTAACATCGCACTCAATGGAATTGAGGAAATCCATAACTCGGTAAGATATGCCGATGACATGGTGTTTATTCTTAAACCAGAAGACGATGCCAACATCATACTAGCCAAAATCAGCCAATTCCTAGCAGACAGGGGGATGAATATCAGCCAGAAGAAGACCAAGCTAACCGCTACGACTTCGGGCTTTGACTTCCTTGGCTGGCACTTCAAGGTGCAGAACAACGGAAAATTTAGATGTGTCCCTTCAGAGGACAACTTTAAAACATTCCGTCAGAAAGTAAAGCGCATTGTCAACAACTCGAATATTGGTGCTACAACAAAGGCTCTCAAGTTAGCCCCTGTAGTTAGAGGATGGAGGAACTACCACTGCCACTGCAAGATGAACGGGTCACGATTCTCGTTGTACCACATCCAACGCAGAGCATTTCAGGTGTTCAATAAGGAAACCAAACTAAACCGCCAAACCAGCAAGATTTTGCTGGACAAAGCGTTCCCCAAGGTTCCCTACTTCGAAAACAAGCACGTCAACGTTAAAGGTATAAAATCACCCTTTGATGGAGACATCACCTACTGGAGTCAACGTAACAGCAAACTCTACGACGGCAAAACCTCTTTTGCTTTAAAACGGCAAAACCATACTTGTGCAGCCTGTGGACTTAAACTCCTATCTGATGAGAAAGTTAACCTACATCACAAAGATGGGAACCACTCCAACTGGAAAAAGAATAATCTGATAGCAGTCCATGAAAGCTGTCATGATTACCTGCACATGAGCAAACCAGAACATCGGGAGCCGGATGCACGCAAACGCGGCACGTCCGGTTCTAACTCAGAGGTGTGGGAGATAATACTCCCCATCGACTCAACCAGAAGGGGAATCCCCATAAATAAATTTAGGGGATTTAACAACGGCTTCTGAAAGTAAGGATTTCCCGACTTGAGCAAACTGGCGTGGGCTTGTGACCTTTTGGCAGAGGGAAGAATCTATCCTTGAACCTTCTGCCCTCTGGCTCCTTAGCACTCAGGATTCGGCTGCGTTTTCAATCGCGGCTAACAATGAGCGGAGGTCGTAAGAGCCATCGTGGCGCACACCGTTGATGAAAAAAGTCGGCGTGCCGTTGACCCCGCTCTGGATTCCGCTGAGTAAGTCTTCGCGTATCCTGGCTACGTGGGCGTGCTCGGCGAGTTCGTGACTAAACCGAGGCACATCAAGACCGAGGTTAGCGGCATATTCTATTAGATGTTTGCGATCAAGCGCCTGTTGATGTTCAAAGAGATGGTTGTGCATCTCCCAGAACTTACCTTGCGCCCCAGCTGCCTCTGCTGCTTCTGCTGCCTGCTCAGCGTAGGGATGCATACTGATTAATGGGAAGTGGCGGTAGACAAAGCGCATGAGATCGCCGGTCAACTGCTGGAGTTCTTTGACGATGAAATGGGCACGACCGCAATAGGGACACTCATAGTCGCCGTATTCCACGAGGGTGACGGGTGCGTTTTTTGGCCCTCGGATATGGTCGCGATCGCTAACTGGGAGGCTAAGTTCGCCTGTTGCTGTTGTGATCATATTGTCACCTCCTGCTCTTAAGGGAGTGCTTTGGAAAACATTGCGTCACTGCCCTTGCCCGTTGCCCCTGTGCCCGTCACCTAAGTTTACTTTCACAACCTTGTTCCTATCTTCTTCAGCCTTGGGCAACCTCAGCTTGAGAATGCCATCTTTGTATTCTGCTTGCACCTGATCGTGCTGGACACGGGTAGGCAACGGAATTACGCGCTGAAACCTGCCATAGCGGAATTCGGTGCGGGTGATGCCTCTTTCTTCTGTTTTGATTTCTGACTTGCGCTCACCGGAAATAGATACTGCCTCTGGCGATACCTGCACATCTAGGTCTTTGGGGTCTACACCGGGAATTTCTACCTTGAGATGAATCGCATCGGGGGTTTCTTGAATCTCTGCGGAGGGAATAAAGGCAATGCCTTCCTCTTCTCTACGACCTGTCGGTGCTATCTCATCAAACAAGCGGTTTAACTGCCGCTGCAAACTTTCAACTTCTCGGAAAGGTTCCCAACGAACGAGTGCCATAATTTTAAGTCTCCTGATGATCTATACTTGGGTGTTTAGAATTCTGCATTAGACTGGGTTTTGTCAGTCCCTGAAACAGCGTTGCTATCATGCCAGTGCTGAACTCTGTTGCCACTATAGAGAAGAAATCTAAGGACTTTCTGAGGAAATTATGATGATTGGGGATTGGGACAAGGCAAAATTGTAAGGGGAAAAACAAATAACTTCCCTTTAAACTTTCTTAGTCACGCCAGTTCGCTCAACGGGGGAAACCCTCCGAAGTTGCTCCACTTGGTGAGGAAGTTCAAGTCTTGGATGCCACATCCTCCACTTGGGGAGCCACCCCTGTGGACGGTGAGTCCAGTGCTGCGGGAGGGTTTCCCTCCGCAGGCAACTGGCGAACCCGAAGGGGTTTCCCGACTTGAGGGGAGTGGCGTGAGACCCCAAGACCGGAGTGGCTCCGGTTCCCGTCGAGTTGAAACTTCCGATCTTCGTAGCGTAAAGCCTACGGCATAGCTTCTCTACGAGACGCTACGCGAACGCTTAGAGCGACGCAGGAGCGTCACCCGAAGGGGCAAAGACGACACTTGCACTCAACGAGGGAACCTCCCTACCCTTCTCCCAAAGGGAGACGCTACGCGAACGGGAACGCTTTCAGCGAACGGGTTCGGGGGATCGCAATCGGCAAAAACCGCCCTTCGGGTGACGCTCGCAAGCTCGCTAACGCTGCGCTAACGCCACTTTGCCATCTCGGCAGAAGCCAAGACGGCAAGTGGACTCACCAAGACTGCGACCCCCTCACCGCAACGCAGTGTCTCCCAAAGACCGCACTTCTCTTTGCACGCGACTGGCTCGCCAATACCCAGTCTCCTCAATAATCGAAGTCTTCGCCAGGGCCAGGGCCGACACCAGCTGGCGCTTTCGCCTGCTTGTCAGGTTTTTCTACCACAACACCCTCAGTGGTCAGCACCATACCACCAATAGATGCAGCATTCTGCAAAGCACTACGAGTCACCTTCGCTGGATCGACAATGCCCGCCTCGAACATATTCACAAATTTATTAGCAACGGCATCGTATCCCTCATCAAAGGGCAGTTCGCGGACGCGCTCCATAATCACCGCACCATTAGCACCAGCATTATCAGCAATGCGACGTAGTGGAGCATAAAGGGCGCGAGCCACAATCATAGTGCCCGTCAACTCTTCATCCTTCATTTGGCTCTTTGCCCATTCCTCAAGCTGGGGAGCAATGTGTGCTATTGTTGTACCGCCACCAGGCACAATTCCTTCTTCAACTGCGGCTTTGGTGGCATTAATTGCATCTTCTAGACGTAGCTTGCGGTCTTTGAGTTCAGTTTCGGTGGCAGCACCGACCTTAATCACCGCGACACCACCTGCCAGTTTCGCCAGCCGTTGTTGCAGTTTTTCCTTATCGTAGGAGGATTCAACTTCTTGGATTTGGCGACGAATTTGTTCGATGCGAGCTTTGACAGCTTCTTCGTTGCCTTCTGCCACGATGGTTGTGTCGTCTTTGGTAACGATCGCTCGCCGGGCTTTACCAAGCATTTCTAACCTGACATTTTCTAGCTTCAAGCCCGTATCTTCGCTAATCACCTGACCACCTGTGAGCGCCGCGATGTCTTCCAGCATGGCTTTACGTTGAGCGCCAAAGCCGGGAGCCTTCACCGCCGCAACTCGCAGCACACCGCGCAAATGGTTGACAACTAAAGTTGCCAAAGCTTCTTTTTCAATGTCATCCGCAATGATTAGTAGGGGTTTGCCCGTGCGAGCAATTTGCTCCAGAATCGGCACCAAATCTTGAACCATTGTAATCTTGCGATCGGTGATTAAAATGTGGGGTTCTTCCAGTACTGCCTCCATTCGCTCAGGATCGGTCACAAAGTAAGGCGAAATGTAGCCTCTATCAAAGCGCATTCCTTCAGTGACTTCCAGTTCGGTCGTTGTGGATCTGCCTTCTTCTAGAGAGATTACACCCTCTTTGCCCACTCTTTCCATCGCCTCAGCCACAATCCGACCCACTTCGGGGTCATTACCCGCTGAAATGGTTGCAACCTGCTCAATGTCCCTAGAATCTTTAATTGGACGGGCGTGTTCTTTAATTTTTTCGATGACGAATTCCGTAGCTTTATCAATCCCCCGTTTCACCGTCAGGGGATCGGCACCAGCCGTAACGTTACGTAGCCCTTCTTTAAGCATCGTGTGAGCCAGCACAATTGCAGTGGTGGTTCCGTCACCCGCGACATCATTTGTCTTGGAGGCTGCTTGACGTAGCAAGGAAATCCCGGTATTCTCAGTGGGATCTTCTAGTTCAATTTCTTTGGCAATAGTTACTCCATCATTGACGATTTGAGGAGCGCCAAATTTTTTCTCCAAAACTATATTCCGCCCTTTGGGACCGAGGGTGACAGCGACGGCTTCGGTCAGAGCGTCAAAGCCTTTTTCCAATGTCCAACGGGCCGTGTCCTTGTACAGAATTGTCTTTGCCATAGAAATGTTGTCCTTGTTAATTTTAATTAGGATGTTTTCAGTAGTGCTGAATAGAGACGCGATAAATTGCGTCTGTACAAGAGTTAGGAGTTTTATCTCCCCCTGCTCCCCCTGCTCTCTTTTCCCCAATACTCAGTCCCTTTGAAAGCTGCTTACTCCACGATCGCCAGGACATCTTTTTCAGACAACAACACGTATTCTTCGCTACCGAGTTTAATGTCGGTTCCGGCATATCTGGAATAGAGAACTCGCTCGCCAATTTTCACTTCCATTGGCTGACGAGATCCATCCTCATTACGCTTCCCCGGGCCGACTTGCACCACTTCTCCAATCTGTGGCTTTTCTTTGGCGGTGTCGGGCAATAAAATTCCCCCAGCAGTTTTTTCTTCCGCTTGCGCAACCTTAATAAAGATGCGATCGCCCAATGGTTTTACTGTCGAAATACTCAACGATACGGCTGCCATAGGCTATTCTCCTGTTGAGAAGGCAGGAGGCAGTAGGTACATTAGTGAGTGGGCTTTAAACCCACAACTAAAGTTTTTGTCATCTTTCTTCTGTACCCCGCAGTATGTCTCCTACCTTTTTTGTCAAAAATATTGATTGGTACTGCTCAGTGCTTATTACCTTAACCAAAAAATCTAAGGACTTTCTGAGGAAATCATGGAAGTTGCAAAACAGTTGTATGGCAAAAACCGGGCGTGCAAAAATTTCTGTTGAGGTTCAGCTTAATTGAGTACGATGGTGGGATGTACTGATAGTTGCAGATATCGGCTGAGTTGCAAAGCACCGCAAATGTGATTGGTTGTGAGATTTAGCTCATAGGCTAAAGGGTGCGGCTACTATTAACCGAACTGTATTGAATTGAAGAAGGCAGGAGGCAGAGGGCAGAGGGCTTTTATGTTTTGTTTAGAAGGGGATTCAGACCCCTCCTAAACAAGAGCCACCCTACGGGTGACGCTCGAAGACTCGCTACCGCTTCGCTAACGCCAGTCGCCTACAGAAGGAAACCTTCTTGCAGCGCTGGCTCACCAAATTGAAAATTTGGTGGGGGTCTTAAACCCTTACTCCCTACGGTCGTAGCAGAGGGCAGGAATCAGATTTCCTTCTGCCTTCTGCCCTTCGGGTTCAGCAGTTCTCAATCGACGCAAAGCGCCAAGACTGAGACTGCTTCACCTCCTGCCCTCTGCCTTTATTGATAAAACCTCATTGGAGCGGACTGAAGAGAGCCGCCAGTACTAAGTTCAAGGTTATTAGCATCTGCTCAATTCAACCGTTAAACACTGAGGTTGTTTAATGTTCTCAAAGAGGATTTAAATCATGTCAGTAATCAGTATTTCTAAGTTCGAGCGCTTCTTCCGCACTGTGGCAGGTCTAGACGTGGACAAGAACGACCTTAAGCGTTACAGCGACTTCGTCAATCATAAAACCTACGATCTTCTCCTTCGTGGCCAGGCTACGGCGAAGGCGAACGGGCGCGACATCATCGAACCTTTTGATGTACCTATTACAAAGGGACTGGAGGAGAGAATTCACAACTTCAAGGAGATCAACGAGGAGATTGAGCTAAAGCCCATACTGGATTACATGACGACGCGGCCACTGCTCGACCTGGACTACAGTAAAGAGACCGAGGCACGGCTTCCAGACATCGTGGGTGGACTTAGTGTGGCACTTGCCCGCACCTTCAAGATCATCGATCCCGATCTCAAGAACCCCCAGACGATGCAGTGGGAGCGCGCCTTCAGCATTTTTGACTTGCTGCTGTAGACTCAGTAAATAGATGGAACGGCATCGAAAAATAGGCGGGGGCTACTTCCGCTTTTTTGTCAAATACCAAGATTAACAATGGTTAAGCGCCTAAATATGCCTTCCTGGAAACTGCGATCGCCATTGAAAGCAAGCGTTAAGCTGTTTTAGGACTTACGCACGCTCTATGAATTCTCGGCGTTCTTGGCGTCTTGGCGGTTCGATAAATTAAGCTTTGTAGCGATTTTTGCGTAAGTCCTGTGTTTGATTTCTGGTGGGGACGGTAGTTTAAGTTTGTTGACAAAATTTTGAGGAATAGCGCACATCCTAACTTGTTGCTGCTGATTTTTTTCCATTCCCGTTGCTGTCCACACTGGCAACAAATGACGGTTGCTGTGAACTGGAAGTTGACGACTCGCCTCGCAATCCCTTGCGGCGCTGGTTCTTAGGAACTCCTCCCGCCATGCCAACCTTTGAACAGTTTTACTGAAGCTAATAACGCCTTCCGAACAGCTATATCTTTTCGCTTTTTTGATTGGCTAACTCTTAATCGTGACGTATTTGCTGCTTATCAAGCCAGTTTGGGCTACATTTGGGCTTAATTTTTGTCTAAGTCCCGCTAGTTAACTTAGTAGCTGGCTTGGTTGCTTATACCTACTTACCCAACAAACCGTCTATTGATATTTACCCTAAACACTTGCCTGCACTACCTCCTGCCCTGTTTTAGCTCCGTCGAACTCACGTTTAGTTAAAACCCTAAATCAGATGAGTATACCCAAATGAAATCAATATGAATTTACGTCATTAGGCATAAACTATTTTCAATCCATTGGATAGATGAAGCCTTATGTTAATTTATTTAAGCTTAGTTGCATTACAGATTAATACTTATTTTGTGTTATTAAGATTAATTAATTGTAATCTTGATTAAAATTTTTATATTTATATAAATATAAAAATGGTTACATTAACTTGAGATCCTATTTATAATGAAAAATATATAAGAATATATTACAGCACAAGGCACTTCAAACATAAGACAATTCAATATTTTTGAAATAACGCAAAATAAAAAAGTTACATTTACTTTACCAATGCTTTTTACAATTATTACACTTAAAATTTTATTCCAATATAGCTAACAACTAATTATTAATAACTATGTAAATTTAAATAATTTTGAAAATTTATAAAAGGAGTACAAATGTCTAAAATTGGTTTATTTTTTGGTACTCAAACAGGCAATACCCAAACTGAATCAGAAATAATTCAGAAGGAATTTGGTGGTGATAGTGTTGTAACGTTAAATGATGTTTCACAAGCTGAACCAAGTGATTTTAATAACTACGACTATATCATTGTTGGTTGTCCTACTTGGAATGTTGGAGAATTGCAAAGTGATTGGGAAGATTTTTATGATGAGTTAGATAACATTGACTTCACGGGCAAAAAAGTTGCTTATTTTGGTCCTGGAGACCAGGTTGGTTATCCAGATACATTTCAAGATGCACTCGGTATTCTAGAGGAAAAAATTTCAGAAAATGGTGCTGAAACAGTTGGCTATTGGCCTACAGAAGGTTATGAATTCAGCGAGTCTAAAGCTGTTCGTGATGGTAAATTTGTAGGTCTTGCCCTTGATGAAGATAATCAATCCGATTTAACAGAGGAAAGAATCAAAGCTTGGGTTACACAATTGAAGCTAGAGTTTGGTTTGTAAAGCTTTATTCACTAAAATGCTTGTTACCTAATTAGGTAAATTTGAGAATTCTTTGCCCGTCTCAAAGATGAAACTGCGCGATAGAAACTACTGAAAACCATTCTCTAAAACATAACTTGCTTGCTTCGGGTTGCCTTTGAAATACTTGGCTCAATTGCCTGAAAAATAGGTTTTATGAAACTGCTTATCGTTGAGAATGATCAAGATACGGCGGCTGCTCTCACCACTTCTTTGGTAGCACAGCAGTTTACAGTTGATACCGCTAGTGATAGTCGATCGGCACTAGAGTTAGCTGAGGCAACAGAGTATGACCTGATCGTGCTAGATGTCATGCTACCCGATGAGAATGGAATTCGTCTGTGTCGCCAACTAAGGACACAGAATCAGCAAGAGCCTATTTTGCTGCTCACAAGGAAGGTTGATCCGGCAGATAGAATAGCAGGCTTTGAGGCAGGAGCAGATGACTATATTACTAAACCCTACGAGCTATCAGAACTGCTAGCTCGGATTCGGGCATTACTGCGACGAGGCAGCACAGTATTAACCAAAGTACTCTGCTGGGGTCAGTTGCAGCTCGATCCGAATAATTGCGAAGTCATGTGTCAAGGCAAAGGCTTACATCTCACGCCTAAAGAATACAAACTGCTGGAGCTATTTTTGCGACATCCGCGGCGGATTTTTGACCGAAGGACTCTGCTTGATCGCATCTGTTCGATTGATGAATGTCCCGGTGAAGAAGCTATAACAACTCAAATTCGCGGGTTGCGGCGCAAACTCCAGATGGCTGGGCTGAATTCCGATCCAATTGAAACATTGTATGGGCTGGGGTATCGGCTGAAATCTGTGCCAGAAGAGCGGGAGCAGGGGTCGGAGCAAGGACACGGGGATACGGAGACACGGGGACAAGGAGAGAAGTCTGAGCGGAGGCTTCCTCCGATCAGAACTTCGGGGGACACGGGGAATATATTTGATAGGCTCTCCGCGTTACCCTTTGGGGCCACCAGTCGCCACAAGTCTTTGCCTTCTGGGTTCGGAAGTGACGCTGCTAACGTCGCTAACGCTGCGCTAACGGACTCGACGGGAAACGGAGCCACTCCGGTCTTGGGATCTCACGCCACTCCCCTCAAGTCGGGAAACCCTTTCGGCAGTTCCTCCTGGGGGAAACCCCCAAGATCGGACTGCCTCACCACAGGGGTGGCTCCCCAAGTGGAGAATGCCGCATCCAAGACTCCGACTTCTTCACCGCAAAGCGGCTCAGTCCAAGGTGCTGGTTCACCGCATCTCCCCATCTCTGCGTTTTCCTCATCCTACCTGCTGAATGCAAATCGATATGATGCAGAGGCGGAGGCAGTGGCGGCAATTGGGCAGATGTGGCAGGATTCTCAGGAGCGATTGCAGGGCCAACTAGCAAAGCTGGAGGAGGCGATCGCCCACCTCTCTACTAATAATCTCACCCCTGACGGACGGCAGTTCGCCCAGACCATCGCCCATCGGCTGATTGGCTCTTTGGGGGCATTTGGTATGCCGCAAGCAGCAGAACTTGCCCGCCAGATCGAACGCACCTTGAAAACACCAACGGCTGCTGTCCAATCAGAGGAAGCGGTTCAACTAAAATCGCTGCTTGGGCAACTGAGGCAAGTTATCCAGCAGTTACCTACTTTTGCTACAACAGCGCCCACTCCAGTACTGAAGTCTAGCGATCGCGTGGTTTTGTTGATTGATGATGATACTGACTTGATTGAGCGAATGCAGGCAAATGCCTCAAACTGGAGCATTCACCTGGAAGCCGTCACTGACCTTACCCTCGCCCGCCAACGCCTTCAGTACCTCACGCCCGATGCCATCATATTGGATCTTACCTTTCCCAATACCACCGAAAGCGGCTTGATCCTACTGGCACAGTTGAAGCACCAATTTCCCACTATTCCTGTGCTGGTGCTGACAGGACTTGGCGATTTAACCAAGCGCGTGGAAGTCACCCGTTTAGGAGCCAACGCCTTTTTGCAAAAGCCTGCCACGCCTACCGAAGTGTTTCAAGCCGTCAGCCAACTCCTCCACCGGATTGACACTATCAATGCCAGACTGCTGATTGTGGATGACGATCCGGCATTGTTGTCCATGTTAGAAGCCCAACTGCAACCGTGGGGCTTTCAGGTCACAACCTTGGCAGATTCAAGGCAGTTTTGGCAATACTTGGAAGCCACCACTCCCGATCTGCTATTGCTGGATGTCGCTATGCCTGGGTTTAGCGGCATTGAACTATGCCAGGTAGTCAAGAGCGATCCGCGTTGGAGTCGGCTACCTGTGTTGTTGTTATCGGCTCATGCCGATGCTGATACCCTGTACCGGGCCCTAACAGCGGGGGCAGATGACTATATCTTAAAACCAATCGTAGAAGCCGATTTGATTCAGCGAATTTTAAATTTCAATTCCTGGTAGGGATTTAAAATAAGGGACTTCCAAATAAAAAAATAACCAATCACTGTGTTATCAGAGGAGCAGGGGGAGTAAGAAAAATAGAATTATGAATAAATTGGATAATTTATTTCTTGGAAATTCCTAATTAGTAATTGATACTTCATCCCTTAGATCTGATTCGTAAAGAAAATCTTAAGGGTACTTAACTCATTACTAGGTCTGAGTTTCAGCAAATAAGCGCTTTATTAACTTAAATGCCTAAAACCCTTACTAGACAAGTAGTTTACTTTAGTTTACAAATTAGCTCTCAAGGGATTGATTCAAATAATGATGCTAGCGCCAATGCTACGCGAACGTACTTTGTTATTTTCCATCAATCAATTTAGAGAGAAGTTGGATCGCATGAAACCAGATTAAATCTAACGCCCCTTCATTACGAATAACGAATTGGTATTATGTCCTCTTATATAAATCGATGCATCCTGGTGATTGACGACGAACCTGACCTGTGCAGCATTGTCAAGTTCACGCTAGAACGCCTCAAAAGCTGGAAAATCCTCACAGCTGAGTCTGCACAGGCAGGACTGATGCAGGCAGAAACGCAGCAACCAGACGTGATTTTGCTCGATCTGAGCCTGTATGGTGAAGATAGACTGACTATGCTGCAATCTTTGAAAACTAATCCGACTACGCAGTCGATTCCGGTTATCTTGTTTACCGCCACAGACCCGTCAGACGATTCGCTGGGATTTGACCCCTCTGAATTTGCTGGAGTGATCCTGAAGCCGTTCAATGTCTTGCAGCTTGGCGAGCAGATTATTGAGCAACTGGGGTGGTGAGGTTAGAGTGCAATGCCTTTTTTAGGCTTTGTTGCATGAAACAGAAAAAAGACACACCATCTATTAGCAGAGTTAATGATTATTTTTCCACTTTGTAGCTATCTGGTTTGCCTAATTGAATCATGCGATTAAGTGCAGCACATTGCAGAAATAACTTAACAGCTTGATTGTCAAAAAAGCGCCGTCTTAGCTTACCGCCAAAAATAATTTTGAGTTGAAACATAGCTGTCTCGGATAATGAACGTCGATGATACCCACTTTCTTGTTTCCATTGTTTACATCCGACTTGGTTCACCCGCAGCAGATTTTCATCTTTAGGATGAGGCTTCGTGTTGCTGTTTGTGCGTTGTTGAATTTTTGCGTTACTGCGCGGTGGAATTACCGCTTTGGCCCCAGCTTGTGAAATGGTGTTGTAACAGTCAAATGTGTCGGGAGCAACGCGAATTTGTGATGTCGGACTTTAAACGAGCGATGCCTGCGGCGGGCTGCGCCTACGCTAAAACGTATATTTAAGTATAAGGTTACTTTATTTACATAAGTTTGCTAAAAACCACGACAATAAATCTTGATGGCAAGACATTCGGAATATTGTTGGTAGTTAATGTGTAATAAAGCACGTCGCACAGTGCTATAAGAAGGCAGCCTATTTTTCGTCGGTTTAAGAAGGTCAATCAACTGCTCGTGGTAGCTTGAAATCCAGTCTCCAATTGCTAAAAATCCTTTATTTCCAGCCGCGACAGCCATTGTAAATAGTGCTAGGCATAGTGGAAGAGTGTGGCGCTGTCCAGCACGACGACGAGGATCTTTTAGTTCGGCGAAGGCTTCTATAATGGCGATTTGAGACATGGGAGAGATGCATTAATATAGAATTTGCGCTGCATCTTGCCATATACTTCCTACATTTAGAATTAAATAGCCCTGGGGTTAGTTGAAATAAACAAAACTATGTTACGAAAGGTAAATTTACTTGAAACCATCACCAATGATAAATGACGACCTTCAGCAGTTAGCTTTATTTGCGACGACCTCCTTACTGTAAGCAATTGTATTAGCTTGTTGAACGAGTAGAATGAAGACTTGAGTTTGTAATATGATCAATATCTTTTATTCCTGGCAGTCTGATTCACCATCATCTTCAAATAGAACTTTAATCAAAGATGCTTTAGAGAAGGCTATTAAATCGCTTAATAAAGGCAGCGAAGAGATAAGAGTTGAAATGCGTGTAGATACCGCCACAGATCATCTCTCTGGATCTCCAGATATTGCTGCATCTATTTTTGAAAAAATATCAAACAGTCATATATTTATATGCGATGCTACCATAATAAATCCTTTGTCTCCAATCGAAAAGATAACGAAGTTTTTAGGTAAAAAATCCAAAAGATTAACACCTAATCCTAATGTATTAATTGAATTAGGTTTTGCAGCTAGTACTCTTGGCTGGGACAAAATAATTTGCGTCGTGAATACCTCACAAGGTCAGATCGAAGACTTGCCATTTGATATTCGTGGCAGACGAATGTGTACCTATCATTATTTATCTCAATTTAAAAAGTCAGAAATTAGAACTAAGTTAGCAAAAACTCTTAATTACGCCTTAATAGAAATCATAGGTAATATAAATACTATCAAAAATGTTGATTTAATTAGTATTATTGTCAGCAATAAGTTTATTGACTGCATCAACTATCTTGGAGTTTTTCTCAATTACTTTCTTGCAGATGAATTAGGATATGAAGAATCCGAAAAAATGGTGAATCAAAGTATTTGTACTGCATCCCAAAGTTATAATTTAGTAGCAATAGAAACCATTATTAGAGTTTTCGAGAATAAAAATATCAATGAATCATCTAATGCTGTCTCGAAATCGGGAGAGAAACTCTCTTGGAAACAATTTCTTCTGACAGCTTTTGAAAGAATTTATTTAGAATGTGAGAATTTACTAACAAAATACGGTAGTAGTTCTGGAAATCCAAAACTAATTTTTCAAATATAAAAAATAAAAGATATCTCTAGAAGTATGATAGGTTTCACTAATAGCAACGACTCGCCATATATGCAGGAAACATACTCCGAAAAGATTAGGCTTAAAGTATATGCAAAAGATTTTTTAAAACCCTACTTTCTAGAGGTTATAGAAGCACGTATACTTGCAATTCAACATCTTGTTTCTTGCGAAATTGAAGTAAAAAGCCAACCAAAAGTTTTGCCAGGAGTAAACTTGAAAACCAATACCAACTCTTCGAGTACAGTATAGGAAGATATCACGTCTCATTAGGATTATGCCAACCGCCGTCGGGGGGAATCATATGATCCGCCAAAGGAGGCCCCCAGGTATGGGGTGCGTATTCGTAAACAGGGGTTGCTTGATCTAGGATAGGAGCGACAATTTGCCACTGTGCTTCCACCTCATCTTGGCGAGCAAACAACATGGAGTCGCCTTTCATGGCATCTTCAAAAAGCCGCTCGTAGGGATTCATCTCATTGCCATGCTCGACTTGAGCGACTAGTCCGACTTCGCTACCCACCATTCCGTCGCCTGGGGTTTTAGAGCGAATGCCGATCGCAGTCAGCACATTTGGACTAAGACGAAAGTAAAAATAATTTGCTAATCCAAAGGCACGCTCGCCAAAAACATCCTGCGGCGGACGCTTGAGCCTGACCACAACTTCAGTAGTTGTACTCGGTAAACATTTGCCTGCACGAATGTAAATCGGAACGCTAGCCCAGCGCCAAGTATCAATGTTGAGCTTAACCGCCGCGAAGGTTTCGACTTTGGAATCAGGAGCTACACCAGATTCCTGGCGATAGCCCTTGTACTGCCCGCGCACTACATTTGAGGGTTCGATTGGATCTATGGATTTGAGCAATCGCGCTCTTTCATCTCGGATGGCTTCATGCTGCTCGTTGATGGGCGGATCCATCATTAAACACGCCGTCACCTGAAGTAGATGATTTTGCACCACATCCCGAATAGCGCCTGTCTCTTCATAAAACTGTCCCCGTCCATCGATGCCAAATTTTTCAGCCATCGTGATTTGGATGCTGGCAATACTGACGCGATGCCAAATCGGTTCGAGTAATGAATTGGCGAAGCGAGTGTAGAGAAGGTTTTGGACTGGTTCTTTTCCCAAGTAATGGTCAATCCGAAAAATATGACTTTCGGGAAAGATAGAGTGCAGAATGCAGTTCAGCATTCTAGCCGATTCTAGATCGCGTCCAAAGGGTTTTTCTACCATAACGCGACCATTCTTTACACAACTTGATTGACCTAACCCTTCGACAACCGTCGCAAACAAACTGGGAGGAATGGCTAAGTAATACAGAGGAGCTTCAGCTATTTGGAGTACCTGGCATAATTTATCATAGGTGGCGCGATCGCTATAATCACCAAAAATATAGTAAAGTAATGAACACAGTTTCTGGAAAGCTGCCTCATCAACGCTCTTCTGTTCCTCCAGGCTCTTACGCACATAAGATTGTAATTGTTCGATGCTCCAATCTCGCCTACCCACTCCAATAATTGGAATGTCAAAATGACCGCGCTGAATCATCGCCTGTAAGGCAGGAAAGATTTTTTTGTAGGCTAAATCACTTGTGATCCCAAAAAATACCAGGGCATCGGAGAGTAAAGCTGCCATGATTAACCTCCATATCGACGCAAAGAGGGGAAGCAGGGGAGCAGAGGGGAAGAAAGCTGATTAAAATCCCCGCGTCATCGTTCCAGATGCCCACCGAACTCGTAGCGCAACGCAGAGATGAGTTTATTGGCAAAGTCTGATTGACCGCGAGAGCTAAATCGTGTGTAGAGGGCTGTACTAAGGACGGGAGTTGGAACTCCTTCTTCAATGGCTGCCATTAGTGTCCATCGACCTTCTCCAGAGTCAGATACGCGCCCCTCGAAGTTGGCTAAGTCGGGGTCTTTGAGAAGGGCGATCGCGATTAAATCAAGTAACCAAGAACTAATCACGCTCCCCCTGCGCCACACCTCTGCTATATCTGCGAGATTAAAGTCGTATTGGTAGAATTCCGGATTTCGCAAGGGAGCCGTTTCTGCATCGACTTGATGCAATTGTTTCCCAATATTAGCATGGTGAAGAATGTTCAACCCTTCGGCATAAGCTGCCATGATGCCGTATTCAATGCCGTTGTGAACCATTTTGACAAAGTGCCCTGCACCGTGAGAGCCACAATGCAAATAGCCCTGTTCAGCTGTTCCCCCTATTAACTCACGACCAGGGGTGCGCGGTGCAGCTGATACACCAGGAGCCAGCGCTGCAAAGATGGGGTCAAGATATTTTATCACCGCCAATGCACCACCAATCATGAGACAGTAGCCGCGTTCTGCCCCCCAAATGCCACCGCTAGTTCCACAATCAATGTATTCAATTCCTTTGACTTTTAATTGATCTGCACGACGAATGTCATCAATGTAGTGAGAATTGCCACCATCAATGATAATGTCGTCAGCGTCTAGAAACGGCATGAGAGTGTGTAGGGTAGCATCTACTGTCGCGGCGGGTAGCATCAGCCAGACGGTGCGGGGTGGCGTGAGTGCTTCGATGAGTTCAACGAATGATGTTACACCACGGGCGATCGCTCCTTCCTGAACCAGCACCTCTGCTTTTTGTGGCTGACGAGTGTAGCCAATGACGGTATGTCCAGCCTGGGTTAGACGGTGTGCCATGTTAGCTCCCATTCGTCCTAGTCCTATCATTCCCAGTTCCATAACATGCCCTGTATTCAAGTGAGAAAAATTGGGAGTATCCATCCCGCAATAGCGCCAGTAGCGCAGACGGCTGTTAGAATTGAAAAAACTTCAGTTCGGTTAAACTCTATTAGCAACAAATGTTCGACGGACTGGTCTAATGCCATATCCAGGGTAAAAATGCCAATCCAGAATAGAGCGATCGCTATTGCCCAGCCCAATAATCCGCTTGATATCGATGCTCCAGTTAGAATCCATGCAGAACCGAATGTGAGAGATAACAATCCCGCCCAGACGGGAAAGCCAGTGAGTATGCAGGCACGGACTGCGGCAATTGCCAAAATGAACATCGGTATTGCAATCGTCGAGAAATGGCGATTGAGCCAGAGAGTCCATCCCAATCCTCCATATCCCAGCATTAGCACCGTCAGCCAAACTAGACTATAGAGAAAATGTTTCCAATAAAATTCTTTTGATTCTGGTCGGTTATAGTCTTGTTCAAATGTAGTTACAATTTTGTTAACCATAGGTCTTATACCTCTCTACAAAGACGAATCAGTTAACCAAGCCTGAATCTAGGATTTGTCCAATTTTTCCCATTTCCTTATCTTCTTAACGAATCTGCCCTAACGTTAGTTGGCAAATCTAAGGAAAATCTGAGCAGATACTGATACTAAATTACCTTTAGAAACACTTATCTCTGCTTTCACAAAAGCATTGCTCTTTAAACGTCCTCATTTTTTGCTTAGATTATCTCGCTACAATTCCCAGGTAACAGCAAGGGATCGAGAAAATACTGCTGAAAAAAACGATCCAGTTTTAAGTACGCTGGATAATTCAGATTTTGATGAACTGTGGCTGTTTGCTGTGGAACAAGGAAATATTGAGAATATTCTTCCAACCTTTACCATTATCCCACCCAGGATGATAAGCGAACTCTGATTGAGGTTCTGGGGGAGAAGGACGCATTTGTTCTGAATGAAGACTAACCATCAGGTAGGCACTACATACAATCTCCCACCCTTCGGGTTCGCCAGTCGCTACAACGGGGAGGCAGCCGTGTGGGCGGGTTTCCCGACTTGAACGGACTGCCGTGGGAGCCCCCGCAACGCGCTGGCTCACCATCGTTCAATATCTTCATAGCGAGTAAAACGATAATCTGCCCAACCTAATTCATTTTTACTTTGCTTTAAGCCATATTCCACCCAGGTTCTTAAACCGTAAAAATTCCCAACTTCTCTGTTCTGTGTCTTCGTTCTGGGCTTTGTACATCTTTATACTACCGCGATAGTGACACAACAGGGTTAAGCTGACTGGCTCAATGCGGCAAAGCGATTTCAAGAAGCCGCCCTTCATGCGTCTACAAGTCTCACCAGACAAAGTTTAATGGAAGATGCCGCTAAATGGTCGGCAACTGGTCTTGAAAACCAGGGTATAGGCAACTGTAGGGGTTCGATTCCTCCACCTTTCACCTGAAGCCGAAAAGCGAGGCGCTGTGCTGATGCTAAATGTTGATCAACTTTCGTTTGGATCAACATTTAGCATCAGCAAAAGTATGAAGAGCAACAGTTTGACAATCCAATGACTGATAGCAACTCCCAAAATGATGCAGACCAGCCCGATGACTACTACTAAAACGCGCCACGCATCGTCAGAGATAGTTTTCAAGCCCCGGCAAGAGATGACTACACCAATCGTAACTAGAGCCAAGCCTATTATTGTCTCTCGCATCATCTCTTCCAGTTCTCGATAACTGAAGGCATAGAGACAATACCACCGGATGGATTGCAGGATGACCTCAGGCAGGAAGTGATACTAATTTATAATTCGTAACGACGCTCGCGGACTCGCTACCGCTACGCTAACGTAATTCGTAATTAAGACATATCGAAAAAGGTTTGATAAAGGCTGTTTACTCATAGTTTTTAAGGATGGGAGACTTTCCTTTAACTTGAGGTAGGAGCCAGCCAGAGGGCTAAGTTTCGCACATAGGCTTTAATATGTTCAAGGGCTTGTGGGTTTTGCTTCATCCCATTTCCAGGGGGTTCGGTTACAAAGTTAGGTGCGCCCATATCAACATCCCAATTGTAGTCGGCGAAATGGTGGAAGCTTGATTCAGCGATCGCACGTCCTAAAATATTTCCTTGTTCATCCTGGGTACTTTCAAAAGCAACTACTAAGTTGAAGTCCCGACCGGAGACTGAGCTTGTACCCAAGGCAATTACTCGTGCATTCTTCTCGTTTGCAGGCACACCTACGGCTCCTTCATGGGGATGAGCCGGAAAGAATTCAATCTCCTCAAAAGGTGATGTAGGATTCTTGAGTAAGTCATGAATAGGTTCTATGGGAGTAATTTTCTCGTAGTCACCATTTAACCCAGAATGGAAGTTGGGCCAGGAAATATACTTAGTGTAGATGTCATCAGGGTAGTGGTGCGAGGGATCGGGATCGGGATTCTTACTGTGAAAGTAATGGGCTGCGCCGACACCACCAAGATTGCAAACCGAACAACCTACATCTTGATGGTCACGGCTGACCAATAAACCGCCGCCGCGCTGACGGAAGGCACTGATGCTCTGACACTCCTTTGGAGTTATGCCATCCCCTACATCCACAGCAAACAGCCACAGTTCATCAAAATCTGAATTATCCAGCGTACTTAAAACTGGATCGTTTTTTTCAGCAGTATTTTCTCGATCCCTTGCTGTTACCTGGTACAGGGGTTCCCCAGTGTCACTTTTCAACGAAGCTAAATAGTCCTTTAGCAAAGAAAATCGCCCAATATACCAATCATCTTCATTGGTGGGAATTGTTGTCTGTAACAGAATTTGAATCGGTTTAGTCATGATCTCACTCCCTAGGGTTCCTCTTGCAGCATGAGCTAATTACTAGATCAACGTGGGAATTGTAGCGAGATAATCTAAGGAAAAAATGAGGACGTTTAAAGAGCAATGCTTTTGTTAAAGCAGAGAGTCGAACTGAAGTTTTCTCAATTTTAGCAGCCGTTTGTATGACTGGTGCCATTGGGGGATGGATACTCCCGATTCTTATTAAAACTTAAACACAGGAATGGTTGACTATTCCATTAAGCACTTCAACAAAGGCTTAGAAGAACTACTCGAAATCAACAAACGTACTTGGCTACAACGCGAACGTTTATTAGCAAAATAATCACAAATAATCTGATTTTACAGAAAATCTCGCTGATACAGAGTGGGATTTATTTTTTTGACTAATGATGACGCAGCTAAAAGTGAAACACTCATCAAGGAAACAAATATGGCTGCTAATAAATCTACTAAAGCTCAAGCTGCTACAGTCGATGATTCAACAATGGAGCAATTCAAGATTGAATCATTCAACGTGCGTGAATACAACACAATTTTCTATTCAATTCGTGACCTTTACGAACGCGAATCACAACGGCAACTGGGGTCTGACAATTTCGATTGGAAAGCTTTTAAGCTTCAGTTTGAAATCTGTTTTGGTCGTCCTGAAGATTGTCGTTACACCACAGAACAATTATTGAATTTCGCCAAATACAAATTCAACATGAGTTTGGAAGACTTGTTAGCTTATGTACAGTGACTTTTTATTTGTCGCTGTGCCAAATTAATGTCATCAAGGGTGTGAAGCTTGAACTCAAAGAGCCTTAAGCGACAAAACAGCACAGGAAACTTACAAGCTGTATCAACACAAATCGTTACAAGCTTCAAGTGGGTAAAGCTTAATTTGATGACACAAATTTGTCTCAACGCCATTTAATTTGTCACTGTACAGCTGGGGAGGCTGGGGGAGAAAAGAGTATTTTTTATGACTTTGCACTACGGAAATATATTTATGTCTTTGTCTCCCCCAGCACAAGAGCGCTTCCCCAGCTCCCCCAGCTTGCCTCAACAGATAAAACTAAACTTAGTGCCATTCATATATATGCGATCGCTTTTGGACAGAGGTGCGATGTTTTGTGCTTGGTCATCATGATGAGCTGGGGCAGTTGCGATCGCACTTTGGGTGTGCTGGGGAACAACGCACGATATTCCCCACTCCCCAACTCCCCACTCCCCATCCCTAAGTAACCGGATGATACAACCCCGTTTCTGCATTGAATTGCCAACCGATACCCGATGTATCCTTGCCCTTACACCATGCGAAAAACAGCGGCGGTGGCAGTTTGATGCGTTGTTCGCGTACAGAATCCTCGCTCACCCCAAGCCTTTTGGCTAAATTTTCTTCGGTAAGTGGTTGAATACGTGGAGTTTGCTTGTTCACGTATGAATTGTTGCTGTACGATTTCTGCCGTCTTGGTTGGTTGTTGAGATAATCTTGAATTTTGATAATCGCCTCGGTCAGCTGTTCAACTTGATGGCGGGTTTGACAGCTCATACTAAATTCTACACTTCTATGCACCCTCACATAGACTTGGTATTACATCCGCGAACCATTTTCCCTTTTCCACATCCCGTGAAAAGTCTGGTTAAATGTTGAGTACTTCACTGATTTGCTCTCCTAGTTTCAATGGACGGAAAGGCTTAGCAAAAATAGCAGCGACATCCAAACCAGTAAAACTCTCTCGATCTGATTGCTGGAATTTAGCTGTTAATAAAATTACTGGAATTTTCTTAGTGGCGGGGTTAGCTTTCAGTTGTTGCAGAGTTTCACGTCCATCCATATTAGGCATCATCATATCTAGTAGGATGACATCTAGTTTATGGTTAGCAGCTATCTTTAACGCTTCCTGACCAGAACTAGCTGTCAACACATTCCAGCCAGCACCCATTTCTAATCCTAACTTTGCGATCGCCCGTACATCTTCTTCATCATCAACAATCAAGATATTTTTTTTCATAGTGAGACTCTTGCATAATGTAAGTGCTGATTTGCTTGATGCTCTGAATGGAACTTAGACAAAAAGTAGCCAGGAAAAACCATCAAACGTATATACAGGGAGACTTTGACATCGTTAAGCCTAGTTTTTTGATATATCTAGGTTTCAAGCACTTTTGAGCAAGGCGTGTATTTTCCTTGCCCTGCATGGGTTTAAGGCTTATTTCTGCCTCAAAAATGTTTAAGTCCCGTTAAGATATTCTAGGGCCAGATCGGGAAAAGTAGGGGAAAATTAAGCAGTTAGAAGCCGTTTATTGCAAACCTGGTAAAGGTAACAATACATAAAACGTGCTACCTTCACCCAAAACGCTCTCAACCCAGATTTTACCGTGATGTTGCTGGACAATATTTCGGCAAATAGCCAGCCCTAAACCTGTTCCTCCTTTGTTGCGGGAGTCGGACGCATCTACCTGCTGAAAGCGCTCGAAGATTAGTTGTAATTTATCTTCAGGAATTCCTCGCCCTTGATCTTGGATAGTAATCAGAAGGTAGTTGTGTGATGAAGGCTCATTTTTGTCAGACTCAACATCTTTGTATTCTGCGAGTGTAGCAATTACCGACACGGTATCGCCTGGTTCAGAAAACTTAATAGCGTTGCTCAATAAATTAGTCAGGGTTTGCAAGAGGCGATCGGGGTCTGCCCAAAGTTCAATTGCTAAAGGATGAACAATTAGTTTAACTTGTAATTTATCTGCCATTGCCTGCATTGTTTCTGTTGCCATAATTAGCAGGTCAGCAGCATTGCACTTAACCTTACGCATGAAGATTTTAACTGAATTTATTCGTTCTAAATCGAGAATATCGTTCACTAAACGAATCAGGCGTTCAGTATTAGTGGTGGCAATTCTCAGGACTTTCTGCCCCTGTTCGGTCATAGTTCCCAACTGTCCTGAACCTAATAAATCTAATGCTCCCATTGTGGAAGTTAAAGGTGTACGCAACTCATGACTGACTAAAGAGATAAATTCGTTTTCTAGGCGTTTGCGTTCGGTGATGTCATTAGCAATTAATAAAGCACATGGCACTCCAGCTAAGTCAATCAATTCGAGAGATATGAGTATAGTTTTGAGTTCTCCAGACTTAGTAGAAAATTCAAATTCTAAATTGTACAGTGACCCAGTTTCTGGCAAAAGTTGAATTTTCTGAGCAATTGCAACTGTATTTTTACTCAAATTCAGTACAGTAGCAGTATGTCCAATTACTTCCTCCAGCGAGTAGCCACTCATTCTTAAGAAACTAGGATTGACATCAATAAAGCGTGCTTCAGAAATGGTGGCGATCGCAATCGGATTAGGACTAGAGCGAAAAACTTTAGTAAACTTTTCTTCTGCTTTGGCGCGATCGCGAATTTCCTGCTGCAACCGCTCATTTTGGGCTTGAAGTTGTTGTTGCAGTTTCCAAATCGTCAAGTGATTTTCAATTCTTGCTAAAACCTCTTCTAGTTGAAAAGGCTTAGTGATATAGTCCACCCCACCAACTGCAAACGCTTTCACCTTATCCAGCACATCATCCAAAGCGCTGATAAAAATTACCGGAATATCGCGCGTGCGATCGCTTGCCTTCAGGTGTTGGCAGACTTCATAACCATTCATCTCAGGCATATTTACATCCAGCAAAATCAGGTCAGGGGGAACTGCATTTGCTCCCCGTAACCCTGTAGAACCTTTAGTTACACTCCGAACTTTATATCCCTGTTCTGTCAGCATGGCAGATAACAGGTTCAGGTTTTCTGGCGTGTCATCAATCACCAAGATGTCTGCTTTAGGTAAGTTGAGTGGCTGTTTAGGCATGGCAATATCAACTTTAGCCAGAATAGGCTACTAATTCTTCCTAGAGATTTTAACCTTAGTTCCATGTTTTAATAATCAGTCACAAAAAAAAATATCAATTACCGATTTATCTCCCCTACTTCTCCCCGATTAATTTCTAATCTAATAAACAGCAAATCAAGTTGGTAGTTTACACACTCACAATAGCAGAACAGGAAGTAACTTATATGCCAATTTCAACCATACGTAAACCAACTATTCTTAGACCCGAAGAAGGTAATCAATTCTCAATTCTTGGCGCACAGTTCATAACAAAAGCAACCGGAGAACAAACAAATCAAGCTTGGACAATTTATGAAGTTACAGATACAGAGGAAAATGGCCCACCATTGCACACTCACCCTTGGGAAGAAGCGTTTTATATTCTAGAAGGTGAACTAGATATCCAAGTTGGTACAGAAACAATTTTGGTATCACCAGGCTTTTTCGTTAACATTCCTCACAATACACCACACGCCTTCAAGGTTCGTTCTGCTACTGCTAAATTTCTGGTTTTAATTTCACCTCAAGGTGCGAAAAACTTTTATGAGGAAATGGGTCAAATCGCAGATATTTCATCACTAAACATGGAAAAAGTACAGCCTGTTTTGAACAAATATGGATTGCAGTTTCTGGCGTGAACCTTTCGTTTCGATTAGAGGCGCACAGCTAGCTAACTGTGCGCCTCTAATCGAAACAGCTATATATAAACACACAGTCTTCATCTTTTAAATCGCTTTCTTTGGTAAATAAATCTATTTCTACAAAAGTCATATGTACTCAATAACAAAAAAGCAAGTCTATTCCATGCCAAAATTTGCTCACCTTTTCGCTACTAATGCCTTGAGTTTGGGCCTCACTGCTAGCCTTGTTTTTTGCCCAAGCGCCAGTCAGGCAGGTCAAAACGACACTGTAGTGCCTGCTGAACTCCAGGGCGACTGGCGGTACGGTCGAATCTCGTCCGTCCAATACCAAGATAGCTACACAGGGCAGCCAGCAGCCCCAAATGGTTCAAGCGATGAATTTCAACTCGCATCTAACGGTAACTACCAGCGGAAGAGGCTGCTTCAGATCAACACCTACAACTGCGCCTCTCACCTCTTTATTGAGGAAAAAGGTAAAGTTAAGGTTGAGGCTCAAAGCTTTACTTTCCAGCCCACTGAGAGCATATCCACTGGACAAATCTGCAACACTGGGCGTACCTACTCAAGCCGCAATACTGCAAAATCTGAGACTTACAAGTGGTCGGTTGAGACGAACGACTACGGACAGCAAGTTCTGGTGCTTGAAACTGCCGATGGTCAGGGTCGATCTCATTACGGACGACCTCAATAAGCTAACGAGCATTTAGAACCCAATACGCTTGGGTTATGGATTTTTCTTTTTTCTGCTTCCTCTACTTCCCCTAGTTCTCCCCCATTGTTTCGTAATCTACAAAATATCGAACCAAGGTTATTCCATGATTCACCATATTTCAATTGCTGTTAGAAACCCCAGCCATGTTGCTCAAGTTCTGGCCGAAATCTTAAAAGCGCAAGCTGTTCCCTTTCCTCCTAACCCAGGAAGCTATATAGTTATACCTTTTGATGAATACGGTACAGCCATTGAACTCTATCCTTTAGGCTCTCAAATTGAACCTGGTAAAGCTGATGAAGAATGCGTATTTGTGCGTCATGCAATTACCTCTATATTTACAGATATTCATGCAGCTATTTCTGTACCCATTGAGCAGCAAGAAATTGAACAAATCGGTATTCGTGAAGGTTGGCGTGTAGTGCGCTGTAACCGCGATTCTTTCTTTGATGTGATTGAGTTCTGGGTGGAAAATAGATTAATGATAGAACTGCTAACACCAGAAATGGCATCTCAATATTTGAAATTTACCACTCAGCAAGAAAATTTGAAATATTTTTTGGCATCACCTGTTTTAGCAACAAATTAATAAAGTTTATCAAGAAAGATTGCGATCGCTAATTAAATCTAACTCGATTACTTACCAATTACAAATTATCCTCCGTTAGCTCGATAATTTCATCAAAGCAGAAGTTGCGTACTAAATTTGTCAGTTTTTCTGCCAAACTAGAATGAGTTTGTGGAATTTGCTCAATTAGTTCCAAAATCCTTTCAGCATCAACTTCAACAGCTGCATGATTAAGTTTTGTTAGCCACTGGGTAGGCATAGCGGTCATTGCAGAGCAAAGATCCAACATGGAAAATTGCATATTCTTTAAGTTGTTGTCTGTTGCTTCTTCACTGCTTTCTTGTGCGTAGATATAACGCACCTGCAAATATTCAGCTATCTTTTCAAAAATCACCTGTTCCCGGAATGGCTTGCGAACCAAGTCGTTGCAACCTGCGGCTAAGATACTTGCCTGTTGTTCTTCAAAAGCACTGGCAGTTAAGGCAATAATTACGGTACAAAGATTTGTATTTGTACTTCTTTGCCTAGCTCTAATCTCTTTAGTTGCATCGTAGCCATTCATTACAGGCATCCGCATATCCATCAAAATCAGGTGGGGTTGCCAGGTTTGCCAAATAGCGATCGCTTCAAGCCCATTATTCGCAGTCTCGATTTCAAAACCAATGCTACCAAGAAGTTGCACAATTAAATCGCGGTTTTCTTTGCGGTCATCCACTACGAGAATACGGTAAGAGGGTTGGTCTGCTGCCAGTTTAATCACACGCCCCTTACTCAATTTTGGTGTAGCTTTCAAAGCTGCGGCTATATTCACTTGGATGTCAAAACTAAAAGTAGATCCTTGCCCAAGGCTACTCCTCAAGTGAATATCACCCCCTAATAACCGCACAAATTGACGGCTGATAGTCAGTCCTAGCCCAGTCCCCTCCTTGGTTTGGATACCGCTTGTTGTCTGAACAAAAGGCTGAAACAGGTTATTCATTTCTTCTGGTGCTATCCCCCGTCCAGTATCTTCGACTTCAAAGTGAAGGGATGTGGCAGTTGTACTCAGCGTTCTCCTAGGCGCAGCCTCTTGTAAAGAAGTATTAGGCATTGGGCATGGGTCAATTATCAATAATTCTTCTTCTGCTTCCCAGTCTCCCCTCCCTAAGCTCACTCGCAAAGTTACTCCCCCTGTTTGAGTAAACTTGACAGCGTTACCCAAAAGGTTAATGAGAACTTGGCGGAGTTTGCCCTCGTCTGTTTGTATATAACGGGGGAGATTGCGAGCAATTTCAAATCTGAGGAACAATTGCTTTGTTTGTGCCTTTACCTGAAACATTTCTTGTATTGTTTGCAACAGCAGATAAAGGTCAAAGTCTTCAGGGTTGAAAATGATTTGTCCGGCTTCAATTTTGGACATTTCCAGGACATCGTTAATCAGGTTGAGCAAGTGTTCTCCACTGCGGTTAATGGTAGCTAAAGATTCACGTTGGTTTGAATTGAGGTTAGTACCTCGTTCCATTAACTGAGAAAAACCCAGAATGGCATTGAGAGGCGTGCGGAGTTCGTGACTCATGTTTGCTAGGAAAGCACTTTTAGCTCGGTTGGCAGTTTCGGCAGCTTCTTTAGCAACTCTCAAAGCTTCTTCTGCCTGATGCCTAGATCGACCGATCGCAATTATTTCACCTACGAGTTTCAGTAGATTAATATCTTCTTGGTTCCAGGTTTTTGTATAGTTAATAGTATCTGCGGCAATAAACCCAACTACTTTACCAGAATGAACCATCGGGACACCGAGTGCAGATTTAATTGACTGACTTGCAAAAAATTCTTTCTCAGGAGCATCGGGTGGCAAATCAGCGATGCATGGCAGCATAGAATTATTGCCTAGAAGCATTGGTGCAAGTCGGGGAAAAACTTCTAGATTGCCCCTTCTGGCATTGCCAGTTAATGGTTGAATATTAGCAGCACACCATTCATTGACTAAGTAGACTTCGTGTGGCTCATAAGATAACTCAAAAATCGCACAACGTTCAGCATTGATGAATTGAGCGATCGCCTGGAGTGTAAAATCAATTGCTATTTCTAAATTTTGGTCAATAAAATGACGGGAAATACTGCTGAGTATACTTTCTAGTTGGGCGCGACGTTGCAAGGCTGCCTCTGCTTGCTTGCGATCGCTAATATCACGAGCTACACCGACAATCTGGAAATTACCTTGGGCGTCTTGTGTGCGGACTGCATTAGCAGTTAGCCAAACCCACCCTCTAGTGCGATGTTTAGCGCGGTATTCAGTCCCGGAAATCCCCTCACCTGTTGCGAGGATAGTTTGGGCGACTTCTAGACATTTTGGCACATCTTCAGGATGAGTAAAGTATGCCAAGGAATTACCCTCCATTTCGCTGGGGGCAAATCCGGTAGTCTTCAAGATATTTGGAGAAATATAGTTGAAAACCCCATCAGGAGTGATGACAAACAGCACATCGTTGACTTTTTCAACAATAGTGCGAAACTTTAACTCGCTTTGCTGTAAGGCGGCTTCTGCTTGTTTGCGTTCCAATTCAGCACCGGCGCGAGCAGCAAAGATTCTGATAATCAGTTCTCTTCCCGGATCGGGCTTCATTGGTTTAACATCTATCACTGCTAAATGTCCGATGATTTCGCCGGATGAACTGGTGAGAGGAACGCCAAAAAAACTTTCGGCATTCATCCTCACTAAATCTGCATCTTCCGGGAAAGCGGCTTGCACTCCTTGGGGGTAGTGACAGAGCTTGCCTTCTAAGGTATGTTCACAAGGAGTACCCTGCAAGTCATATTCCAAGTTCTCCTTAATAGCGCCACAGCACCAAAATGCCAAAGTGCGGACTTTAGTTTTTGGCTCATCACCAAACTCAGTGACTAGGGCATATTGAACTTGCAATACCTCAGCAAGGTAACGAACGCACGAATTGAAAAATTCATCACCTGTTTTTGATGCCGTACCTTCAACTATTAAGCGTAAAGCCTGTTCTTGCTGTTTGCGATCGCTAATATCTGTAAAAACCGAATCGAGACAGGATTCTTCGGCATTAAGGCGGAGTGACAACAGTAACCAAACAATCGAACCATCAAGCCGCCTTAGTGCTACTTCAAAATTACGAACTTCACCTTCCTTTTCTAACTCTGCTAACATCCGCGTGCGATCATTGGGATTGACATATAAGTCAGTTGTGAAATACTTGCCAATTAAGTCACCAGCAGAGGTAAAACCTAATATTTCGGCACCACGTTGATTAGCATCAATAATCAATCCATCTTTTTGACAGGTGCGGAAAATCCCCACTTGGGAATTTTCAAAGATGTTGCGGTACTTCATTTCACTACGACGCAAGGCTTCTTCTGCTTGCTTGCGTTCTGTGATGTCGCGTCCCACACCCGCGATCGCAATTTCACCGCCAGGAGTGTTGATTGTTGAAGTGTTAAAGTTGAACCATCGCCAGCTACCGTCTTTGTGTCGCAATCGCACCTCAATATCAGTTAGCTTTTCGCCAGTTATCGCCCTTTGTAAGGCGGCGACGCTAGTTGCTAAATCTTCAGGTTTGGTAAACTCCACCACTGAATGACCTTCGATTTCTTCCAAACTGTAACCCATAATTGCAGTCACATTTGGCGAGTGATAAGTAAAAATTCCGTCTGGCGAGAGGACAAATATCAAGTCATTGGCATTTTCGACGATGCTGCGGAATTTTAACTCACTTTCCTGGAGGGCTTGTTCGGCGCGTTTACGTTCTGTGGCATCGGTGCCTACTGAAAGTATTTCGATTAAGTTGCCTTGTGCATCTAAAATAGGTTTATTTGCCCAGACTATCCAAACGCGATCGCCATTTTGGCATAAGTTCTCATTTTCGTTGAATAGATAGTTTTCTGGGTATTGACAAATATCAATCATTAATGCTTCTAAATCGCGCCCAGAAGTTTCGGTTTCTGGAACAATTGTACCGATGACATTACGCCCGATAATTTCATCTAAAGCGAAACCAAAAATCCTTTGACCGTAATCATTTAAAAATATGATGTTACCTTTACCGTCCCAGCGCAGAATGATGCAATTGGCTGTTTGCACCAAATCGCGATACTGGACTTCGGTTTGTCGTAAGGCTTCTTCAGTGCGTTTGCGAGCAGTAATATCGCGCACTACCGCTAAGATGTGTGGCTTACCGTTGTAAGTGCAAGTTGTCCCTTTAACTTCTACATCTATCAAAGTGCCATCTTTGCAGATATCAACTGCTAGTCCATAAAATTGCTCACCAGATCGCGTTGTTTCAAGAAACTCTAAAAAAACAGAATGTGAGTCTGGGTGAATGTAGGCAGATGGATGTAACGTGATAAATTCTTCATAAGAATAACCGTGCATCTGACAAGCCGCAGGATTAACTTCGGCAACTTTTTGAGTTTCTATTTCAGTAATAAATAGTCCATCATTGATAGCTTCAAAGATACTACGGTATTGCAACTCACTTTGTCGTAGCGCTTCTTCTGCCCTTTGGCGTTGGGTGATGTCGCGGAAACTCCACACTCTACCAATAATCTGTTCGCCGATGCGTTGAGGACAGGAATAGCGCTCAAATACTCTGCCATCGCACAATTCTAATAAGTCGTAACTAACTAGCTCTGGCTGTGTGTATAATTCTCGGACTCGTTGCAAAAAAATATCTGGGTCTTTTAACTGATTTGCCAGATACGCCAACCGCTTAGAATGATCTGGTTCTGTCAAAAGTTCTGATGGAATTGACCACATTTCTAAGAACTTTTGGTTGTAACTAGTGATGTTACTTGAGCTATCGACTACTAAAATTCCGTCTTGAATCGATTCAAAGATAGCGCTTAACAAAGACAGAGAGTTTTCTAAAGCTACTTGAGTTTGTTTGTGATTGCTAATGTCCCGACCTAGAACTACAAGACTCTTACGTCTGCCATCTTGATGAAACAGGGGAATTTTAATCATGTCTCCAATGAACACTGTACCATCAGGCCGGGGTATAACTTCTTCTACCCGATGAATACATCCTCGTTGCCAAGATTGTTCATCTGTTTTGTGGCAATTGAGCAAAGCATCGTGATAATAATTACTGAATTGTGCTAATTCTAAGTCGGTTTTGCCTTTATAATCTACGCCTTGGAGGTCTAAAAATTCCAGGTTAGCTTGGTTCGACTCCAGCCATCTTCCTGAGCCATCCTTTAAACAGATAATATCAGGTGTAGCATTAATCAGTGTCCGCAACCGTTCCTCGCTCTCTTGCAGAGATGCTTGAGTTTGCTCAACCAAGGTAATACTTTCCTTTGCCTGGGTTATATCCCTAATGATCAGCACAGCGCAATTATCATCGCTAAGTCCGGCAGAACTTCCAGAGATTTGCAACACTAAAGAATTGTCTTTTTGTTGCAACTCATAGTCTGTTATTTCGTACTGCCCACTGTGTATTTGTACATCAGGATAAGCCGACAAAGCAACTAATTGTCCTGCTTGTGCTAGTGGTAGTAAGTCAGTTAACTTTCTGCCGCAGACAGTGTTGTGGGGTTGATTCACCAAACGTTCAAAGCTAGGGTTGCACCATTGGATGCATCGGTCTTCTCCTACCCAGACTACAGCATCAGCGATCGCACCTAATGTTACTTCCATTTTGGTGAGGATAGTTTGCAATTGCTTCACCTGCTCTAATTGTTTAGCGCTCATTACCAACTCCTCAATGTCTCCTAGATAGATAGAACAACTTGGTATAGCGATTGTATCTTTAGTTGATCATTAGGATATTTAACTACAGCAAAACTACATATTGGCTGTAAATATTACAGCATTAACATAGATATCAGCATCATAGAGAAGAAATTACGAATACCTAATCCCCAATCCTCCAATTAATCCGTGCTGAAAAATTTAGCATTGCTGAAAATGAAAATTAAAAATTCGGCGTTGCTGAATCATGGGATAACGCCAAAAATTCAATCTCTCAAATTCTTATTCTTTGCGCCTCTGCGCGGCAGTTGCTACCCTGCGGGAAGCCGCAGAAGCGTCTACAAGTCGGGAAACCCGCCCAACGCACTGCCTTGTCTCTATGTCAGGCAAAAATCATCCCATTAATCAGCAACGCCAAAAATTTTTTGAAATTGCAACTATCTCCCCTATTTCTCCCCTATTTATCTCTAAATTCAAATCATCAAAGCAGAGAACACCACCCAAAACAAGCACACAATCTCTGCCATATCAATAACGGAGAATAAACCTATGCTACACCAAATTAAAGAACTGCTTCAAAACACACAATTACAACAACAAGTAAAAGCAGCAACTAACCAAGCAGAAGCCATCAAATTGTTAGCTATTGCCAGTGCAGAAAAAGGTTATAACTTCACAGTCGAAGCCATTTCTCAAATACTTGCAGAACTGACCTTTGTTGATTCCTATGAATTGAGTGAAGAAGAATTACTCAGTGTTAGTGGAGGAGCCGCCGGCGACACACACGTGCATATGTCATGTTGTAACGACTGTCCAACTAGATAAAGCAACTACAGAAGTGCCAGTAAGGGACTAGGAAAAGTAAAACATTACTTTACTTGATTTTGCTATTTAGCAATCCCTTACTAAATTCAAGTTACACGATTAGAATTTCTGTCATTTAATTAAGTCAACAAAAACGGAAAAAACCTATGCTACACCAAATCAAAGAATTGCTTCAAAACGCACAACTGCAACAACAAGTAAAAGCAGCAACTAACCAAGCAGAAGCTATCAAAGTGTTAGCTATTGCTAGTGCAGAGAAAGGGTATAACTTCACCCTCGAAGCCATTTCTCAAATGCTGACAGATTTGCTCTGTGTGGAATCTGATGAACTTAGTGAAGAAGAATTGCTCGGTGTTAGTGGAGGAGCTGCTGGCGACACACACGTGCATATGTCATGTTGTAACGACTGTCCAACTAGATAAAGCAACTAGAGAAGGTTCAAGAAGGCAGGAGGCAGAGGGCAGAGGGCAGAAGGAACCAATTGGAAGGGGATTGTGACCCCTACCAATTTCGTTGCTCCCAAATCAAAGATTTGGGAGGGGCTTCAGACCCTTCCCTTACTCATGAGCAGTCGTGGGCAGAGGGCAGGAGACATACATAGCTGCCTCCTGCCTCCTGCCCTCTGCCTTTTTTGGTGAGCAAGGGATTGCAGACTGGGGAATGGAGTAGTTAATTATTTCTTCCCCTACCTTTTACTTTGTCCCAACGCTAAATATTTACGCCGATCTATTTAACCACCACCTGAAAAAGTTCAGCCATGTCCCAATTATTTGTTCAATCTTCCCAGCAGGTTGCTGTACCCGACTTAAAAACTATTGTGACTAAAGCCAGTTTTCTCTGGGAACGCCTCGATACAAAACAATTTGCGATCGCTGCTGGTTTGGTTAATGAACAAGAGATTGACCATCGCCTGAAACGCTGGTGTCAAGTCGTAGCACAAGGTAATTGGAACACTCTACAAAAACGCTTACGCTGGGAAGGCTTAGACTTCGATACAATTCGCCCTCGATTGGGAACAGTAGAGTTTAATGCTAGTCAACCGTTACCAAAATGGGCAGAAACCTTACAAAAAATTATCCAAACAGCAACAGAATTTCAGCCGGAATTAGAAATATTTCTGCCAACCGACTCAGAAAATCCGATTCCCTTTGAAGATATTTTTTTACCTATTCTTAAAGTCGCCAGACTAGAACTTCAAAATCGAATTGAAGAACACCTTCCCCGATTACTTCTAACACAAACGGCTTACCACAACTTAGAGCGGAGTTTGCTGCAACGACTAGCGGCATTTTGTACCAAAACACTATATTTGGAATTTTCTCAGTTTCGTCCGTTTGGTCAAAATTTACTCAACTTGCTGGGACTGGAAACGGAAACTAACAAAACTAAAACTTACTACAATAAGTTCGTCAATCAACTTCTAAAAGATGGATTGATGACATTGTTCCAAAAATATCCAGTTCTTGGCCGATTAATCGCAACAGCAGTCAATTTTTGGGTTGATTTTACTGCCGAGTTTCTGCAACGTCTGTCTGAAGACAAAGCAGACATTCAACGAATTTTTGGGAAATTTGGGTCTAATCAAGATTATTTAGGGAAAGTTACTGAAATTAAAACTTCCTTGTCCGACTCCCATAAGCAAGGACGAACCGTTATTTTACTCACATTTGAGTCGGGATTAAAACTTGTTTATAAACCAAAAGATTTGGGACTAGAGGTTGGTTTCAACCAATTTCTAGACTGGTGCAATCACCACAGCCAACTTTTAGATTTTAAAGTTATTCAAGTGCTGAACCGGAATAAATACGGTTGGGTAGAATATGTTGAACACCAAGCTTGTATCGATGAAGCTGCTGCGGAACGGTTTTATCAGCGAGCGGGGATGTTATTATGTGTGCTTTATGCCTTACGGGGAACAGATTGCCACCATGAAAACTTAATTGCTAGTGGTGAACATTTAGTGCTGATTGACACAGAAACTCTGCTGCATCATGAAGCGAATTTGATTGAAAATTCACCAGATATGCAAGAATCTGAAGCCAACGCAGAACAGCAACTTGGAAACTCTGTACTACGTAGCGGACTTTTACCCCGTTGGGATTTTAGCAGCGATCGCCGTGTTGCGTATGATATTAGTGGTTTGGGCAGTACTGACCCTCAACAAGCTCCTCAAAAAGTGCCGCGCTGGGGACTAGTTAATACTGACGAAATGCACCTGGGTTATGAGTTTATTCATCTACCCATTCAGAAAAATGTGCCTTATATAGGTGAAATTGCCCTTTCTCCCAACGATTATCAAGCACAAATTGCTGCGGGGTTTGAGCAGATGTATCGTTTCTTGATGGATAACAAGGATATACTGCTTCAACCAGAAAGTCCGTTCACTGCGATGAGAAAGCAACAGGTACGTTTTGTTTTCCGCCCGACTCGCGTCTACAGCCTCATCCTGCAAAAAATTTGGGCATCCGATTACCTCAAAGATGGGATAGACTACAGCATCGAACTCGAACGCCTGAGTTGTGCTTTTCTGGTGGCTCAGGAAAAACCTAACGCTTGGCCTGTTTTAAGTGCAGAACTACAAGCTATGGAACAACTAGACATTCCTTTTTTCGTAGCTAACGCTGCTAGTGATCAACTGAGTGTGAGCGATGATTTAGCTATTTCGCACTATTTTAAACAACCCAGTTATCAGCATGTCTTGAAGCAGTTGCAGGCAATGGATGAAACTGACCTTGCTCGACAAATAGCGATTATTCAAGGCTCATTCCACGCCAAGTTAGCACAAACTTCTAGTGAAGAAAGTAAGCAATCAGAGGTTGAATCTGCACCGTTGCTGAGTTCGGCACAATTGATAGAAGAAGCTAGAGCGATCGCAAATGCACTCGAAAAGACAGCTATTATCGATCCTGATGGTAGTGCCAACTGGATTGGTTTAGGTTATGTACCCGAAGCAGAGCGATTTCGACTGCAAGTATTAGGCTTTGGTCTTTATGATGGACGTTGTGGGGTTGCCTTATTTCTAGCTGCACTCGATAAAGTAGCCAGGGAGCCACGTTCGTGCGATTTGGCATTGAGGACATTACAACCCTTGCGTCGGCAAATCCAGACTTTTGACTTAGAATCTCAGCAACGCCTGTCTCGCTTGATGGGAATCGGTGGCGGAGCGGGTTTGGGTTCCCTAATCTATGCATTCGTGAAAGTCAGCCAATTTTTGAACGATGAAACGCTATTGGCAGATGCTCAAGCATTAGCGAATTGGATGACACCTGAATTGATTGCCGCCGATAAAAAGTTAGATATTATGAGCGGAGCTGCTGGAGCTATTTTAGGGTTGTTGTCTCTGTATAAAGTAACAAAAGATGCAACAGTTTTAGAAAAGGCGATCGCCTGTGGACAGCATTTACTTAATCATCAGGTCAGCTATCAAGGCGCTCCCCAAGCTTGGCAGACTCTTGGCCAACAGCCTTTGACTGGCTTCTCCCACGGAAGTGCAGGAATTTCTTATGCTTTGCTGCAACTTTACACAGTTACTCAAAATCAAGCTTACTGCCAAGCAGCACTGGCAGGTATTGAGTATGAACGCAGCGTCTTTTGTGAATCCCAAGGCAACTGGCCTGATTTTCGCAGTGCAGAACTGAATCAATCACCAGGCTTTCCAGTTAGATGGTGTCACGGTGCGGCTGGAATTGGTTTAGCGCGCTTGGGCTGCTTAGGGGTTGTTGATTTCCCCGAAATTGAACGGGAAATTGAAATTGCTTTGCAAACCACCCAAAATCATAGTTTACAAGACAGCGATCACCTGTGCTGTGGCAACTTAGGCCGGATTGAGGTATTGTTAGTCGGCGCTCAACGCTGCTGCCGCTCTGATTGGCATCAAGCTGCCCTCCAAAATGCTGCCAATGTTGTAGCTAAAGCCAGACGAACCGGAGCTTATCAAATGTTTACTAACTTGCCCAGTTCCGTATTTCATCCGAGTTTATTCCGGGGTACGGCGGGAATTGGTTATAATTTGCTACGGCTAGCTACGGATGATCTGCCTTCGGTGCTGTTGTGGGAATAAATCGCCGTTTCCACAACAATCATAATAAATACCTTTATTTGTGCGATCGCCTTTTTTATTTCTCCCCTAGTTCTCCCCGATCGCACTTTAATCTTTAAAGTCTAGAAGATTTGAGATTCTAGGTGGTGTCAGCAAGGAGGAGGACAATGCAACTAAAACACAGCCACATCTTCCGTCAAGAAGCCCTAGACCGCTTATCTTCACCAGAACAACTGGATCAGGCAATACAAGTTGTCAAACCTCAAGCTTGGTTGACTTTATCTACTTTGAGTTTTGTAGTTGCTGTGGCTGGGGTTTGGAGTGTGTTTGGTAGAATTCCCCTCACCGTCACAGGTCAGGGTATATTGGTTAAACCGCACCACGTTGTGGAATTTCAAGCACCCAGTTCTGGCCCATTACTAACTCTCAAAGTCAAGCCAGGGGATATTATTAAACAAGGTGATGTACTGGGTATTATCGACCAATCAGCATTAAAGCAGCAATTACAGCAAGAACAAGTAAAGTTGCAACAACTGCAAACTCAAAATCAAGAAACTGACAGGCTGCAAAAGCTGCTGATTGAGCAACAAATCATCACTCTGGGACAGCAAAAACTGGATTTAGAAAATAATCTGCATCGAGAGCAAAGTGCGCCAAAACTACGTGATCAGACGCTAAGAGCGATCGCCCAAAAACGTCAAAGCATCAATTCCCGTAAGCAACAAATTAACTACTTAGTCAAAACCTTGCAACGACGGGTTGATAAACGTCGTCAGCTTTTTAAGCAGCATGTTATTAGCCAAGACATGCTGGTGCAAGCTGAGCAGGAATATTTTAACACTCAAAGTGAACTGTCAGATATTGACGTGCAACTAAAGGATCTCGAAATTCAAGAAACTACCACGCAACGAGAATATCTAGAAAATCTCAACAGAATTGACCAAATTAAAACCAAAATTCAAGACCTGAATACTCAAAATACTAAACTACGCGAGCAAGACCTGAAGCAATCAATTGACAAAACCAATCAAATTCGGGAAGTAAAGCGGCGAATTGCTCAATTAGGACTGCAATTATCTCAAGAAAGTAGAATTATTAGCAAATATAATGGTCAGATTCTGGAACTCAGTGTTGTCCCTGGTCAAATGATGAATCCGGGTACTCGCTTGGGTTCAATTGAAGCTGAACAGCCAAATTCAAAACTGATGAGTCTTGTTTACTTTGCTAATAAAGATGGTAAGCAAATCAAGCCAGGGATGGCTGTACAAGTGACTCCCAGCTTTGCCAAACGTGAGCGCGATGGTGGTATCCTTGGAATTGTTGCAGATATCTCTTCCTTTCCGGTCACTACAGAAGATATTACAGCGATCGTTGGTAATAAAGAAATTGCTGCTAGTCTTGCAGGTAAAGGTGAAGGCAAGGTGCAAGCTTTTATCAAACTACAAGAAAACCCCACTTCAATTAGTGGCTATAAATGGTCGTCTTCTGATGGATCATCTATAAAAATATCCTCTGGCACAACTACTTCTGTTCAAGTCAAAGTAGGAGAAAAAGCACCTATTTCTTATATTATTCCTATGCTCCGTTCTTGGACTGGAATTTATTAAGTTTGGCCTGCCCTATGCCCCATTCCCAATTCCCAATTCCCAAATTGAAACCAAATCGTGTCCGCACTTCTACACTTTTGCAAATGGAAGCAGTTGAATGTGGTGCGGCTGCTTTGGGAATAATTCTTAGCTATTACGGTCGAATTGTTCCTTTGGCTAAACTGCGGGAAGATTGTGGTGTCTCGCGGGATGGTAGCAAAGCTTTTAATATCCTCAAAGCTGCTAAAAATTATGGACTCAATGCTAAAGGTTTGAAATTGTCTCTAGAAAAGGTGACAACTACCCGTCTTCCTTATATTGCCTTTTGGAATTTTAACCATTTTCTCGTCGTAGAAGGATATAGCAAAAAATGCGTTTACCTCAACGATCCCGCCAATGGTCACAGAACAGTTAGTTGGGAAGAATTTGACCGTGCATACACTGGTGTTGCGCTGGTGATGGAACCAGGAGCGGACTTTCGCAAGGGAGGCACAAAAAATCACATTGTCTCAGCCTTAACTACCCGCTTACAAAACTCACAGAGTACTATCTTGTTTTGCTTGCTGGCAGGGTTATTGCTAACATTGCCTCGATTAGCAGTACCAGCCTTTGCTCAGGTATTCATTGATGAAATTTTAGTTCAAGACCGTCAACAATGGCTACGACCTTTGTTGTTAGGAATGGTTATGACTGCTCTATTACGGGCGTTCTTAGCTAGACTGCGGCTTACCTACCTGCGGCGACTGATGGTAAAGTTATCAGTCAGTATGTCAGGACAGTTTCTTTGGCATATCTTGCGATTACCCATTGGGTTTTATGCCCAGCGCTTTGCTGGGGAAATCAGCAGTCGGATGCAAATTAATGACAAAGTTGCAGAAATACTTTCAGGGCGTTTGGCAACTACAGTCATTGATGCAGTGATGATGGTTTTTTACCTGCTGATCATGATTCAGTATGATCAATTGCTGAGTGCGATCGCAGTTTATTTTGCTGCTATCAACATTCTTGCCCTGCTATTTTTATCGCAAACTCGCGTCGACGCCAATATGCGGCTAGCTCAGGAATATGGCAAGGTAGCTGGGGTGGCGGTTAGTGGCATCCAAACAATAGAAACCGTCAAAGCTTCTGGACTGGAGTCAGATTTATTTGCTCGGTTTGCGGGTTATTATGCCAAAGCACTCAACGCTGAACAAAAATTAGGTTTACAAACTCAAATTATTGCTACATTACCGACCATTTTAACCGCTCTGACCACAGCTTTTATCTTGCTAGTTGGTGGTTTACAGGTAATGGATGGAAGTCTTAGTATTGGGATGCTGGTTGCCTACCAAAGTTTAACCCAGAGCTTCTTAGAACCAGTTAATAGCCTCGTCAATTTTGGCAGTACCCTGCAAGATTTAGAAGCTGACTTAAACCGCCTTGATGATGTGTTGCAAAATTCAGTTGACTCAGAAGTGGAGGAAAAGCAGGAGGTAGGGGGAGTGAGGAGAGAAATTACTTCTTCATCTCCCTGGCAATTACATGGACATGTTGAGTTACGAAATATCACCTTTGGCTACAGTCGTGTAGAACCTCCGTTAATTGACAATTTGAGCTTAATTGTCAAGCCAGGGCAACGAATAGCACTTGTAGGGGGAAGTGGTTCTGGTAAATCTACTATTGCTAAATTAATTTGCGGTCTTTATCAGCCTTGGGATGGAGAAATCTGCTTTGATGGTGTAGGGCGATCGCAGATTAAACGCTCTGTCCTTGCTAATTGTTTGGCAATGGTTGAACAGGATATTTTTTTATTTGCAGGGACTGTGCGAGAAAATATCACTCTTTGGGACTTTACTGTGCCAGAAGCTGATTTAGTGCAGGCTTGCCAGGATGCAGCTATTCATGATGCGATCGCATCTATGCCTGGAAAATATGACTTTGAGTTGATTGAGGGCGGCATGAATATTAGCGGTGGGCAACGTCAGCGTTTAGAAATTGCCCGCGCTTTGGTCAGAAATCCCTCTGTGTTAGTACTTGATGAAGCAACAAGTGCCCTAGATGCCCAAACAGAACTGACTATTAATCGTAATTTACAACAGCGTGGTTGTTCCTGTATTGTAGTAGCCCATCGTCTCAGTACAATTCGCTACTGTGATGAAATTATTGTCCTAGAGCAAGGTAAAATCGTGCAGCGTGGCACTCATGAAGAATTATGGCAGCAAGGTGGAACTTATGTCCGTTTACTCCAGGCGACACAGATATAATTAAGCCAAAAAGCAATAGGCAATAGTCATAAGAGTTTTAGCCTATTTCATTTTTGTTTACATCAGTTTGATTTTATTGTGCCAACTTACTTAAGATATTTGAATCCCACTTCCTATGAATGAGTAGCCCGCAGGTGAATTTCTTTCCCAGACTATGCTCTCTTGAGGTAAACGAATCAGCGTTTCTGGATAATCCAGAAACATTGTGGATAGTGCAGTCTGGAACATTAGCGGTGTTTGCCGCTAATGTTAAAAATGGTTTAGGCTCAGAGCGTCGCCACTATCTGTTTCATGTCAGTGCTGGTGAGGCCGTGTTTGGTACATCTGGAGAATGGGGATTTGTGGTAGTGGCAATAGCACCCACAAAATTATGCCAGATGTTAATGGCTGATTTGGAACCACTCGCACTTTTAGAAGGTTGGATATACCATTTAGGTCAATCTCTCGGCGCTCAGCAAACAGTTTTGGCAACACCATTAAACCTTGTGCAGGTGCAGCCGAACAGGCATAATTTTTCATTATCGACTGGTGAAGCACTACAATTGTGGCAAAAAACACTTGTATGGGTGAAGTTGCAGCAAGGTAATACTCGCTGGATGGGGGTTGCTGAACTAACGATAAATCCCACCTCGCCAGTGTTTCCGCTCACGAGTGGCATGTGGCTAGAAGCAGAAAATACGGTTACTGGAGAGATATGGCCTGTAAATTTCCAAAATACTGCGGAAATGTTCGCAGGTTTGGCAACTTTACATAATTATTTCTTCTACTACTTGAATTTACTGTTAAACAAGGAAGCAAAATTTTGGCAGTTTCAGGAACGAGAACAACTTAATCAGCAAGTCGTACAACGAGCGCTCTCTGAGTTAGCGGCAGTTTTGCACCCGCAACAAGAGGCTGTATTTGTTCAAGAAGGGCCGCCCTTGTTGATAGCATTGGCAGCAGTCGGCAGGGTACTGGGGATAGAGATTCGTCCGCCAGCAGATGATTTCAGTTCTGCTCAAGACCCTGTAGCAGCCATCGCCAGAGCATCGCAAATTCATATTCGGCGGATAAGTTTAACAGATGGTTGGTGGCGACAGGATCAAGGGCCTCTGTTAGCTTATACCCAGTTAGAAAGCCGCCCAGTAGCTTTGTTGCCTACAGATAATAAGGGTTATATCGTATTTGACCCAATAGTACGAACTCGCATAGCCGTAAATGCATCAGTCGCCAAAACACTATCAGATGTAGCTTACGTTTTGTATCGACCATTACCCAAAGCTGTGAATAATGCCATTGAGCTGCTTCAGTTTGGGGTGAAGGGCTATGAAAAAGATATCACCTGTATTGTAGTAGTGGGGATAATGGGAACGTTGCTGGGAATGATTGCACCCCAGGCAACCACAATTTTAGTCAACAATGCTATTCCTGATGGCGATCGCACTTTACTGTGGCAGATAGGATTAGTATTGTTAGCAGCGGCTTTTGGACAGTTAGCTTTTCAGATTGCCCAAAGTATTATTACCTTACGAGTCGAAAGTGCTACTGACAGCGTATTGCAACCAGCTATCTGGGATCGGCTGCTCAGATTAAGTCCAGGTTTTTTTCGTCAATACGCTTCTGGAGATTTGGTTAACCGCGTCATGGCGGTGAGGCAAATTCATGAACAACTCAGTGGTGCAACCCAAAGAACTTTATTGAGTGGAGTTTTTGCTTTATTCAATTTAGCACTGATGTTTGTTTACAGTCGGCAACTAGCTATTGTGGGAGTCAGTTTAGCAATTGTTGCTGCTGTAGTAACGGCTATTTCCAACTGGCTGTTAGTAAGGAAATCACAAAAACAGCAAGAACTAAATGGTGCAATTCAAGGACTCACCGTGCAACTGATTAATGGTGTCGCTAAATTGCGGGTAGCAATGGCAGAAGAACGAGCATTCGCAGCTTGGGCAAAAAAGTACAGCCAGCAGATTCGCTTGAAAGCGAGTTGGCAACAAATAAAAGATGGCGTTTCTATATTTAACGAAGCACTTCCCTTGATGAGTACTGTGCTGCTGTTTGGGTTTGTCATGTTGTTGATGCAGACACGCTTGAATATTGGTACGTTTGTTGCTTTTAACTATGCTTTGACAATTTTTATCAAGGGAGTGACTGACCTGAGCAATACCGTAACTGATATGTTGGGTATTGTACCAATTTGGGAACAGGCCAAGCCAATTTGGCGATCGCAGCCAGAATCAGACTCAACTAAAACAAATCCTGGAAAGTTAAGCGGTCGCATCGCACTGGATCGTGTTAGCTTTCACTACTCACAGAATAAAAGTTTAATCCTTAACGATGTCAGCCTCCATGGTGAACCAGGAGAATTTATAGCGATTGTTGGCCCTTCTGGAAGCGGAAAATCAACAATATTGCGTTTGTTGTTGGGGTTTGAGACTCCATTAACAGGCAGTGTTTACTATGATGGCAAAGACTTGACACAGTTGGATATTCAGGCTGTGCGAAGACAATTAGGGGTGGTACTGCAAAATGGCAAAATTGGCACAGGCTCAATTTTTGAGAATATAACTGCTGGAGCTTTGGTAACGCAAGAACAAGCCTGGGAAGCGGCACGAATGGCAGGCTTGGCTGATGACATTAAGCAAATGCCAATGGGGATGTACACCATAATTAGCGAGGGAGGTACTAATCTTTCTGGTGGACAACGGCAAAGATTATTGATTGCGCGATCGCTTGTTTCAAAGCCTAAAATTATCTTGATGGATGAGGCAACTAGTGCCTTGGACAACCGCACCCAGGCAATTGTGACTGAAAGTTTAGCTAAGTTAAATGCTACCAGAGTGGTGATTGCTCATCGTCTCAGCACGATTCGTAATGCTGATCGCATCTATGTTATTGATGCTGGTTCTGTCGTGCAGGTAGGTAATTTTGCGGAATTGATTGCTCAAGAAGGATTATTTGCCAGACTGGTAGCCCAACAGTTAGCAGAGGAGCTTAAAAGCTGATTCATAAACAAAAGTTTAAGATTGCTAATTAACTTTATCCCCAAATTATTAGCTGCTTCTTCTCAAAAACGTCTTTGCATTTATCGCACTTTGCTAAAAGTTAACGTGAGTTCGATGAACCTCTCCCTCCAGGCTTCCCCTACGGTGTACACACAAGTCCTGAAATTATGCCTAACGCTTGGTTTCGTCTAGCTAATGCAGACTTTTCACGGGATCTGGAAAACCCCTCTCCAAACCTCTCCCCTACAAGGAGAGAGGCTTTAATTACTCCCCCTTCCCTTCAAGGGAAGGGGGCTGGGGGGTTAGGTCTGGCGTTAACTTTTCCACATGACGTGAAAAGTCAGAGCTAATGAGGCACGAGTTACCAAACGCCGCCCCAAAGCTTACCCCTTCATGACCAAAAAGAGGTACGAATTATGCCAACAATTACAAACTATTTAATTGATAAGCGTTTCTACTTTTCTTAATGCCATTCGACTTAAGTGTTGAGTATCTCTGCAAATACTTTTATAGATAATGATAATCATTAAAGGGTTTGGGGTAAAGAGGCTAGCATTGCTAGCCTCTTTACCCCCTAATTTTCTGTTAAATGTTACGACTATTTTCTGCCTCAGTTCTCTCGATGCACAACAAAAATCTTTAATGTTTTAATTCCAACTGCACTAAAATTAGTCAATTTTAAACATCTACAAAATTGGTTTACAAATTACTGCCACTGTATCTTATAAACCTGCAATTTGCTGTATGAAAGCTGAGACTCAAATTGTTGTACAGACTGACTTATAAATTATTGGACAGATGTTTTGATTTTACACTATTGGGATGTAAGGAGTTATTTCAAAAATCAAATAAAATTTCTATATACAAAGAAAAATAGTGTTGTGATGAAAATCTTGTTGATCGAAGATGACGAAGTTTTAGCAAGTATTTTGTTGCAGTCTCTTTCCCAACAATACTATGCTGTTGAAATCGCACGAGACGGACAAGTTGGCTGGGAATATGTCCAAAATACAAGCTACGACCTCATATTGACGGATGTAGGATTGCCGAAACTGGATGGCATTACTTTATGTCAGCGTTTACGTTCTAGTGGCTGTTCCACTCCCATTTTATTGATCACAGCAAAAGATGAAACTAATGATCGCATTCGTGGACTCGATGCTGGAGCAGATGATTATCTAATTAAACCTTTAAATTTGGAAGAACTCCAAGCAAGGGTACGTGCTTTATTACGTCGCAGCGATATTCCCCGTCCTCCAGTGCTAGAAGTTGGGGCATTGCGGTTAGATCCAAGTATTTGTGAAGTAACATACAATAATCAAGTTCTCAACTTAACCCCCAAAGAATACAGTCTACTGGAGCTATTACTGCGGAATCCATCGCGGGTTTTTAGTCGGGGAGATATTATCGAACATCTCTGGACTTTTGACGACCCACCCCAAGAGGAAACTGTTAAATCCCATATTAAGTGGTTACGACATAAGTTGAAAGTAGTTGGGGCCGTAGACTGGATTGAAAACGTTTATGGTCTGGGATATCGCTTAAAATCCCAAAAAGTTATTATTAGTGGAAATAACGAAAGAGAAATAACTCAAAAAAATACAAATCATAATTCTTCCATACCCAATAGTTCCTCATCTGTTGAACAGCAGTTTAACCAGGCAATGAAGACGTTGTGGAGTCAATATCAGGGGTTAATGATACAGCGAATGGAGGTACTGCAACAAGCAGCATCAGAAATCTTTAGCGGCACACTAACTATAGAATTACGTAAATCGGCGGGACGGGAAGCCCACAAGCTAGCCGGTGTTTTGGGAATGTTTGAGCAAGAAGCAGGAACTCAAATAGCGCGGGAAATTGAACAGATTTTAGACAAAAATGGAGAGCTATCACCAGCCCAAAAACACCAACTGATATCACTGATACAAGAGTTAGGCAAATTGTTAGACCTGATGACACAAAAGGTAGTTAATCAAACACCTACCTCGATTGAGGAAGAGATAAATTCTAAGTTACTGCTGATTGACCCTGATTTACAACTAGGTTCACAGTTGCAACAAGTTGCATATTCTATGGAGATGCAATGGCAGCAAATAACAACGTTAGAAGGTGCAAAAAACTTCTTGCAAACCACATCACCAGATTTAGTAGTGCTGAATGTAGATGAGATAGGGCAGCGAGAGGAAAGTTTGGCACTAATATTGGATTTAGCAACACACATCCCTCCTGTACCTGTTCTGGCGCTGGCTGTCAGTGATAAGTTGGTGGATCGCGTGACTTTGGCTCAGTCTGGGGCGCGGGGTTTTCTCGTAAAGCCTGTCACTGCAAGTCAAGTTTGCAAAACTGCGTCTCAAATATTACAGTCTACCCGTTCTTTAACAGCAAATGTATTGGTAGTTGATGATGATCCGGTGATTTTAGCAGCATTAGAGCCAATGTTAAAGCCTTGGGGAATGCGAATGACTGGATTGGACGATCCCTTACGTTTCTGGGAGGTATTACAATCTACTGCACCAGATTTATTGATTTTGGATATAGAAATGCCCCACGTAAGTGGTACAGAACTTTGTCAGACAGTTCGCACAGATCTCCAATGGCAGGAATTACCGATTATATTTCTGACTGCTCACTGGGAGATGGAAACAGTGCAGCAGGTGTTTGCTGCTGGAGGAGATGATTATGTGGTTAAACCCTTTGTGGAAGCAGAACTGATGGCAAGGATTACCCATCGCTTAGAACGCAGCCGCCTACTTCAGTCCCTCTCTACCAAAGACCCCCTAACCGGACTAGCAAATCAGTTCCAGTCTAACCGTGACTTACAGTACCTGATTGCTCAAGCCGAGAAAAATCAGCAATCGGTTTACTTAGTGATATTAACTATCAGTGATTTACGCCAAATTAATATCCAGTACGGTCATGAGGCTGGTAATCAAGTATTGCAACGATGGAGTCGTCTATTTCAATCGGCATTTTGCTGTGGCGAAATTTTAGGCTATTGGGGTAACGGAGAATTTGTGGTAGGAGTTCCTGTGTTTACTGAAACAGAACGGCTTGTGATTAACCACCGCCTCAGTGACATTTTAACCAAGCTCCGCCAGCAAGTATTTACAGCTCCCAATGGCGATCGCTTCCAAGTAAGCTGTTATTTTGCTGTGGTTGACTATCCTAATGATGGACTAAATATCCACTCTCTATACCAAATTGCTATTTCTATGTTGCAGCACAACTAACTGGACTTTAAACTAAAACAGTGTAATGTAGCAATACTAAATCATTTATGAGAAAACATCATAGTCATTGAGCTAAGAGGATGTTTGGAAAGTCAAAAAAAGCTCTAGTAACGGTAATCTGTCAGTAGACTTGTCCGAAAACTCCTCGCGCCAGACTGTTCAAAGCTTTGAGGCAAAACTTTGATATTTGCGTAAAAACGTAGCGATCAGCCTTTGAGATAGTTACTATTAGTTTAGAGGCATAAACATTAACTCATTTTTTTTTAGAATTTCTTGACTATTTTTAATAGCTAAATTGGCAGAATTAAGCTACTAATTCTCAGCCTAACTAACCCACAGACTGTTAAAATAATCTGCTCATACGTCTCAAGTTTTAAGCGAAATCTTTGTGAGGCTATACGGAATATTTTAAGCAATCGAATCAAATGTTCAAATGAATATTCGATTACTAGACAAAGCCTTATTTTCATCTTTTTGCTGTTGAGTTAATTCTTGTTTTGCCTTTCTTTTGTGAGGAGTAGTAATGTTTTCACCACCTTGAAAAGCCTTGGGGAGATCCAATAAATAAATTAGCCCAGCCGTATCAAATATATTTTGGCTCAACCCAAGGACTGAGGCGCTTTCGCCTTCTTGGATATCCACTAATGCTTGATAATATCCCCTTTCTGGGTCTTGATTCTCATTAGGTAAAGGATAATTTGCATTTTTAATTCCTTCTAATCCTTGTACTTCTCTATTAATTATCTCACCACCGTTTGCTTCTTTCTTTGGGGTTATGCCATCAACATCCAATTTCATATGGAATTGCCAGGTTTCTGAAGGCAGAATAGCCGTGGTTTTATCTAAATCAGCTTCTGTTACATCAGATTCAACTATTGATGCCGAAGGAACAGTAGAATTATCAACTTCTTGGGTGCTGGTATCATTTGACAACCCAGGAATCATTGTCGCCAGTACGAGACTATTAAACCAAAGTGGGTGATCATTTTGAGAACCATCTTTCCTTGTTTTCAGTCGCGATCCTGCTATGCCTGGAAATAGAATTACAGGATAACGTTTTGTGATGTCGCTCATTTTTTTTCCTTTTATTACTTGAGTTTTGAGCAAAGAAACTAAATTTTTGACCTGTTTACAGAACGTAATGGTCTATAAAAATGTTAGAAACAACTTGATTCTTGAAAAGCAGTTTCTACATTTATATTGCAACTTACGTCTGCCAGAATGACGCTACAAAACTAAATGGTGTAGGCACACCATTGGTAAGTCTTTGTTCAAAACCATATGAAAATCTGTCAACTGATTCACCATCAGCTGTCCATATGTGTTTATCTTCTATGGATAAATCAGTGCCATGCAATCCTGATCTAGAATTGCTCTGAGAGCTTGTTTTAAAAGTGCCGTAAGCTATACTTTTACTGCTCTGACTTGGGTCAATTCCAACGAAGAATCAAAGTTACAGCCATGTACACCAGATCCTTCGCTGTGTTTAACACCAGAGCAAAAAAACCTTTACAAACATTCTCTTAAACGCTAATTGATCCATAATCAGACTCTTTTTGGTAGCAAATAATTCTGTTTTAGGCGGTCGTTTGTATACTAATACGACCATAGTTAATTTTGCAAGGATAGTTAAGACAGTTAAGACAGTTAAGGCGATTTTTAGAAAATTTTAATAATTAACGTGAGTTCGATGAACCTCTCTCCAATCCGACGCAAAGAGGGACAAAAAATTTTTGCAACAGGGCTTGCAAAGTATAAATTTATACTATATATTATATATGTACAGTCAAATGTACAAGAAAGGCGATCGCTTCCCGACCAAGGCAGCGCGATCGCCCTTCTTTAAACCCCTACAATAGGAGTCAACACTATCATGACACAAGAAAAACAGTCCGGAGATGATCAAAACTTTGCCAAAGGAGAGTTTGAGGGTTATTTGCCAAGCGAAGATTCAGATACACCCACTCCTAAGCAATCTTTTGCAAAACTTTTACCTACCAGAGAACCAATTAAGCATTTACTGATAGGTTCTCCCAAAGCCGTTACTAGCACAATCCACTATTTGCAAGTGATTGGCTATGCAAACGTGGGAGACTGGAGTCAACTATTACCAACCGGAAACCCTGATGAAGTGATGAGTATTCTCATTCGTCAGATTTTAGTTTCATAACTTTGGAACCTCCGTTTTCTTTAGGGAACGGGGGTTTTTTTGTGAAGCGTTATATCATGTCCGCTTGATTACTTATTAAACCCTAAGAACCCCACCCCACCAAAGCTACACTTTGTTTCCCCTCCCCGTGAACGGGGAGGGGTTAGGGGTGGGGTGCAATGATTGTGGGAATCATAACTAATTTACCGGACATGGTATTATACCATTTCACGAAATACCTGATACAGATACATGAGTAGGGGCGTACAGCTGTCATTGGTGTCAACTTAAGTCAAAAAGCTTATTCCACAGTCGTTTTACCCCACCCCTTAATCCCCTCCCCGCTTGCGGGGAACTCGGGGCCCCCTTTGGGGATTAGGGGTAGGGAGACTTTGACGTAAGTCAAAGGCGGGGTGGGGTTGTTTTTTGATTTATGCAAGAAGTCTAATATTTAAGCTTGTGCCAATCTGATTGACAGAATAGAAGAACACTAACTCAACTGTGCTACGAGTTGATTTTCCAACAGCGTGTCATTAGTCAACAAGTCTTCAACGGTGATTCGTAAAAAGCGCTGTTCATCAACTTGAAACAGAATTTTAATGCGATCGCTCCCAGGATAACCCGGAGGTGACAATTGAGCTATACTTCTGGCACCATCTTTATCGTTGAGTGGTTTGACGCTGGTTTCACCGCTATCCAGACGACGAGTAATCAAGCGATCGCCATCAAAATAAACTTCAACACCGCCTGTTTCTACTCCCAATTCTCCCATAATTAACTCAATACTGGGTTGATTTTCCAAGGAAGCACCTAAAACTAATTCCACTGGCTGACTCATGGGATATGGTTGTCCCGCTTTGATAATCGGATGCCAGTTGTGGCGTTGTTGGCGGCGGTTCCAATAACGGATACCATAACTATGGTAGAGAAAATCTTTGATTTCCACGCCTTGGGCTAACTGTAACGCACCTTGGGCGATCGCTTCAAAGGGACGTTCGCAACGAATTTTTTCCGGTGCAAAATACTGCTTCACCCATGTCTGCACTGCTGGCAATTGCACAGTACCACCAACTAACAAAACTGCATTGATATCTGCAATCTCTACCCCTTGCCGTCGCGCTTGCTGCAACAATGTTGTCATGGACTCATCGAGTAACTCAAAAAACCCATGTTCAGTGAGAATATTTTCCAAGCCATCACGGTTTAATTCTAGTTCGTAACTTTCAAATGTTTCATCATCAAAATAAACTTCACTGGCTTGGTTTTGGGTAGATAGCTGAATTTTCAACTTTTCAGCGAGTCTGGTTATCAAAGGACTTACCGTCAACCCTTGAGTTTTGACAAAGTAATCTACTAACCAATTATCAATATCAGTACCGCCCAAATTTTGCCCAGCTTTCGCCAGAACACGGGCAGTTTTTACCTTTTGTTTGGAGTTTTCCGCCAAAGATTTATTACCCCACTTCAAGAGAAAACCCACAGGCTTTGTGCTTCCTTGCGCGCCTTTATTCAACTGCACTAGGGATAAATCCAAAGTACCGCCGCCAAAGTCAATTACCAAGATCATGTCTTGATCTGCCAAGCCATAACCCAAAGCTGCGGCTGTGGGTTCATCCAGCATCCGCACTTGTTCAACGTTGAGGTCTTGACAAACTTTTCCCAACCAGTGACGATAAGCTTCAAAACTGTCTACGGGTACCGTTAACACTAAGGAATCTAACCCGCCTTCCTGGGGTGCTAGTTGTGCAATCACTTCCTTGAGGAACCATTGTCCCACTTGTTCAAACGTGATAATCTGCCCATCTAGTTCAGGTAGAAAACCTTGGATATCTGCACCAATACCACGTTTGAAGCTGCGAAAAAATCGTGCTTCCCCCTTAAGGTCAAGACCGCGATCGCGTACTTGTTGCCCCACTAAAATTTTACCTTGTGTTGCTTCTTCGACATAAACCAAGCTAGGAATCAATGGCGGATTTAAACTTTGCTGAATTGATAAACCAGGTATGCTAAGGGTTTCCGGCTGCTGGGTGACAGGATTCCAACGGGCAATGACTGTGTTGCTAGTACCAAAATCGATTGCGATCGCCATAGTTTATCTATAATGATTTCCCACCAAGACATTTGTGATGCAAATAATATATCTAATTATGATGACTGATGACCGAAAACAGGGTGTGGGGTGTAGGGAAAGAACGTGCTTCCACACCAAAATACTGATATAGTATACTCTTACTTTCCCCCTTCACCTTTCACCCTTCCCCTTCCCCTTCCCCTTCCCCTTCACCCTTCCCCTTCCAACCACCATGATCGCAAATGCGCGATCGCTTCTTCTTTCTTTTTAGCTTCAACTTCTATCCACGGTGCTTGGTGATAGACATCAGGCATAGCAATGATTAATTCGCTGTGTTTTCTGTCATTAAAAGCTTCTTCACCGTTGGAAATATGTACCAATTGCCAATCTGGATTTTTCCAAGTTTCCCGCGCTGCGTAAAACATCGACGCTACACTGGGGTGATTGTAGCTATCTAAGTTTTCGTGGCAAATATGGTGATGGGCATCAAATACCATTGGTACTCCTGAGCGCTGACACACTGCTAAAATTTCCTCAGCACTGTAAGCGTATTCATCATTCTCGAAGGTCAAACGACTTTTAACTGTTTCTGGGAGTTCGGAAATCACTTTTACTAATTGTTCACTGCGTTGAGATTTGCCGCCATGAATATTCATCAATGACCAAGGCGATCGCGGTAAGCCCAGCAAGTCAAGTGTACGAGCGTGGCGTTCTAGAATTTTAATACTTGTTTGCACCACTTCGGGAGAATCAGAACTCAGCACTACATATTGGTCTGGGTGCAGTACCATTCTGATGCCCAAAATTAGCGATTTTTTACCAATTTCGCTCAATTGGGGCTGCATTTCCTCCAATATATGAGCGCCAATTTCATCTTCCATATCACTCAGCGGAAATAAAGCGCAGGTTATGCGATACAGCCGAATTTTGTTTGCTTCACAAAAGCCAAGGGCATCATGCAAACGCTGTAAATTATGCTGATATATTTCTCTGAGTCCGCTTTCACGTTCAACATGAGAGAGTTGCAAGTAGCGCGTGCGCGTCATCGTGCGAAAGCGAACTTGTTTAGAAAAAGTGATACAAACTAGCCCTAAATGTGGCAGATTTGTTTGCGATCGCTGTGTATCAGATGAGTTTTGAAACTGAATTACAGTCATTAACTAAATTGATTGATTTCTTTGACACTCACCGCACTTTTAGGGCGGTGATTCTTCATTCATAGACCCAACTTGCTCACACAGGATTTCTCCAGTATGAGTAGAGGTCGAATCTCCTGAAGCGTTCGGGTCTAAGACCCAGGTTCCTACGTGACCCGTAGTACCCAAGGCTAAATTCAGAATATTGATTGCAGCATTCCAGTCTCTATCTAGCACAAAACCACATTGACAAGCATGGGTTCTCACAGACAAAGATTTCTTGACTACTGCACCACAATTAGAACATTCAGCAGAAGTTAGTCGCGGATTAACAGCAACAGTTACCCTACCAAACTTCGTCCCAAAATACTCTAACCATTTTCTGAACTGATACCAACCAGCATCATTAATTGACTTGGCGAGACAATGATTTTTAACTAAATTTTTAATCCTCAAATCTTCGTAGGCGACCAAATCGTTAGATTGGATTACGCAACGTGCCACCTTCTTGGCATGTTCTTCACGCCGCCTACTTATTTTGAGGTGTACTCGCCCTAATTTATTAATAGCTTTCTTACGATTAGTAGAGCCTTGAACTTTGCGTTGAACACGGCGTTGATGGAATTTTAACCGTTTCTCACTTGTTCGATAAAACTTAGGGTTGGGTTCTGTATGTCCGTTGCTATCGGTGTAAAACTCTTTGATTCCAACATCCAATCCAATAGTTTTACCAGTTGGTTTAATGTCTACTTTCACATCAGCTTTCACTAAAAACTGAACGTAGTAGCCATCAGCACGACTAACCAATCTAACCCGTTTTATCTGATCTATTTGGTAGAAGTTTAAATCCCAAGTTCCCTTGATTTTTAGCTTGCCAATGCCTTTTTTATCGGTAAAAGTGATTTGCTTCCTGTTTGGTGAAAGTGACCATCCAGAGGTTTTATATTCAACTGAGCGGTTGTTTTTCTGAAACTGTGGATAGCCCTTTTTACCTGGAATTTGCTTTTTACAATTGTCGTAAAACCGAGCAATTGCAGTATAAGCCCTTTCAACTGCAACTTGACTTGCATGAGAGTTTAAAGCTTTAACAAATGGATACTCAGCTCTTAACGCAGTGTTGTGACGATATAACTGTTTTTGTCCTGCACCTCGGTTGTCCATCCAGTAGCGGATACACTTGTTGCGAACAAATTGAAATGTCCTTATCGCCTCATCAATGGCGGCGTATTGAGTTGTTTTTCCTTTGGCTTTAAACTCAAAAACAATCATTTGACGTGGGAAAACCCTACGGCAAAATTCTAACACAAAAAAGCCGCCCTATAAAGGCGAGGCTTAAAACCCATTAATTTCGGTCAAAAAAGATAGATGTACCTTTAGGTAGTGAAGTCAAGCCTCTGAAATATTTATTAATATAGAGATAGATCCAATCCCAGGAGTCGAAGAAAGTTTTTAATAGCGGCATTTTTCATAAATCAGCAGATTCTTCACTAAAACAACAGAGGATCATGAAAGACCAGCAAAAATCAGACTCTAAGGAATTCGTAGGATATCTCAAAAATGGGATTTGGCTGTTTGGCCTCTCATCTTGGGTATTTGGCATCACCGATCGCAGTATTGCTTCATTTGCAGATGGCTATCTATCTGCTTTAGATTTGACGCAACTATTTACAGCAGCTACATTCTTCGTCGCATGGTTATTTTTGAAACCAACATCCAGGGCTTGAGGGAGAAGTAGGAAAGCAGGGGTAAAGTCTCCTCAATGCATTATTTTGCATAATACCGATTTAAATAATCTTTGCGACAGATTGATTAACTGTAGGGGCGTACAGCTGTACGCCCCTACAAGATATCTGTTGCATTCTTTTTTCAAATTGGTATGAGTCCTGATTTTATGGAATTTCCTGACCATTAACAGTCTTCACAAGAAATTCGCAATTATAATCACTCAAATTGCCTTAGTTCAACAAGTGAGCTAAGGCAGTTTGAGTATTATAACATGTCATAATAGCGTTGAAAGTCTACTACGCCCAACCGCTCTGATGAAGGGTTTAACCTTCCGTACATAGGTAGCAAAGTGAAGGAAGCGACAAAAACTCCACACCTTTCATTGCACATATTCTTACTGTCCGTGTATCTGTCGTCGCTCTCCTTCGACACACGACAATGGGTCACAGCGGTACAACACCCATCCAGTAATAACTGTTATGCACTTATCATAGCAATTGCTCACTTTTAGTTAGTCAGTCTGGGGAAAGAACTGCTATCAAACTTGAGAAATAATTGGATTAATTACTCTTGTCTCTCAAAAGAAATAACAGGACTGAAACATTTTTGAGGCAGAAATAACCTTCAAACCGATGCAGGCAAAACAAATACAACCAAAGACTTAAAAATGCTTGAAACCTAAATACAGCAAATTTCAACTATATGAGGTACAGAAATGCCCCGCCCGCACACTTCGCGCACCCTTCCCTCGCTAAGGCTACGGTGTATACACAAGTACAAGCAGCATAGGTTTCAACTCTTCTAGAAGTTTCGTAGCGTGCGTTATGGATACGCCGAAATAACAAATGAGTTCGCCGAAATAACAAATGAGTTCGCCGAAATAACAAATGCGTACGCCGAAATAACAAATGCGTACGCCGAAATGACAAATGCGTACGCCGAAATAACAAATGCGTACGCCGAAATAACAAATGCGTACGCCGAAATAACAAATGAGTTCGCTGAAATAACAAATGCGTATGCCTTGTTTAAGTCCTGCTAACTCCTAACCTAACTCACTCAGCAACGCCAGTCCGCTCAAGTCGGGAAACCCGCCCACGCGGCTGGCTCCTCAGCACTCAGCACTCTACTTACGCACTACAACCAAAGTCCCTATTGAAGTCCAGTTGTAAAGCTTGCGAGCTAATTTAACTGGCAAATTCACGCAACCATGACTTACTGGAGTCCCAAAACGGTTATGCCAGTAAGCACCATGAATAGCATAGCCTCGATAAAAATACATTGTGTAAGGAACATCAGGAATATCGTAACCCCTGCCTTGCATTCGATCAGTGCGATATTTAGAATTAATGCGAAAGCTACCTATGGGTGTGGGAGTTGAGCGCTTTCCTGTAGAAATGCGGAATGAATATACTAGTTTTTCACCTTCCCATGCACGTAAGCGTTGCTCGGATAAGTCAATTTCAATCCTACGAGGTTGGGATTTTTGTTGGTCTTCAGAGATAGTGATGCTGTTGTTCTCCAGCGATGCTGCACTGGCTGTAGCAGAGTTATGGTCAGCCGCCGTTGGTGGCAAACAAGAGACTAAAGCTGCCACGATCAACACCATACCTGCACAGAAAGTTCTTGAGCAACGTATCCAACTTTGCATGTTGCATCACCTTCTATTTTAAGTTTGCTTGTTTGAGCAGAAAAAGAGTAGTCCTACTCCTTTTTTGCCTGGAGATTATCGTTTAGACAGCAGGGGAGAATAAATTGCAACTGTAATATTACAGGGGCATTGTAGTAAACTTTTACTCTCATGCTTCCAATAGTCTTGTCTGGTGCGATCGCTCGTTTGCAGATTTGATGGTGTTAACTGCGTAGACATCGCACTCACAATTTAAGTAATTTCAAACAGGATTTGTCAGGATTTACGCTTATATCTTTGAGGCTGATCAGTTCTTCTATTATTTATTTCAACTTTAGTAATTCTAATTCCGGAGATTTCCTACCGACAGTTCCACCAAAATCGCTCAATTGTCTTGATTTCTGGTTATTAGGGAATGGGGAGTGGGGAGTAGAGATGAGGGGGATGAGTGAGAAGTTGAAAATAACTTCTTTTTCCCAATTCCCAATTCCCAATTCCCAAAAACTACTTATGAATGACTACTGGTGTCCCTAACGATGCCCATTTGAATAACCACTTGGCATGATTCGGTGCAACATTAACACAGCCGTGACTGACTGGAGTACCAAAACTTTTATGCCAATATGCACCATGAATACCATAGTTTCCTTGGTAAAACATTGCATAAGGAACGTTAGGAACGTCGTAGTCTTCTCCCCGCATCCGGGTAGTCTTGTACTTGGATTGAATTTTAAAAGTGCCGACGCGAGTCGGAGTAGATTTTTTGCCGGAAGAAATCACGACGGAATAAACGGGTTTTCCACCTTCCCAAGCTGTTAATCGCTGCTTTGAGAGATTAATTTGAATCCAGCGTTGGTCGGATTGTTGTAAAGTCTGGATGGTTTGTTTAATCGTCTGTTGATTTGAAGCTGCCCAAGTTTGATTAGTTCCAGCACCCATCACACTCAAGGATAGTGCTGTGCCTGCAAGGAATATTTTTAAGTGACGCATCCAGTCAGTGTTAATAAGACTTTTCATCATAAATACCTTCAGATGACGAAGTTGAAAGAGATTTTTCAGATTTAAAATTTAATCTCTAGCCCTTTACTTCTATTATAAGTATATACATTGTATAATTTCACTCTATCGTTAGACTAACTGTTGCATCAAGTTACTGGCATTTTGAGCGATCGCTTCCCAATTTCTATCTACAACCAGTTTTTGAGGAAACAATTCGCTACTTAAACCCACAGCAATTGCTCCTGCTTGTAAAAATTCCTTGGCATTTTCTAGGGTGACGCCGCCAGTAGGGATCAAGGGAATGTTACCTAGTGGCCCTTGTAAACTTTTAATATAACTAGCCCCTCCCACTGCTTGTATAGGGAACACCTTCACACAACTAGCGCCTTGAGTCCAGGCAGTAATAATTTCTGTAGGAGTAAGCGCACCAGGGATAATAGGGATATTTCTCTCAACTGCGGTATGAATCATCACAGGATCAACGTGGGGTGTGAAGAGGAACTGTGCCCCAGATGCGATCGCAGCTTGCAGTTGTTGGACATTGAACAGTGTACCAGTACCGATAATACAGTCAGGTAATTTAGAACGTAGTTGACTAATTAATTCTGGTGCGCCATCACTATTCCAGGTAATCTCAATTAGCTGCATTCCTCCAGATGCCACAGCCATAGCCATTTGCAGTCCCAGTTCGATTTTTGGGGCGCGGATAACTGCGATCGCTCGGTGTTTTTGTAACTGTGATAACCAAAATTGATCAGGCATTGTTAATAGGGAATTGGTAATAGGTAATGGGTAATGGGTAATTGGTAATGGGGAATTGGGAATTGGGAAAAAGAAGTTATTCTCCCTCATCCCCCTCATCCCCCTCATCCTCCTCATCCCCCCTACTCCCTACTCCCCACTCCCTAGCTTAATACGGCCACTTCCAGTCACGAATCTCTGGCATGTCTTCGCCATACTTAGAGATGTAGTGCCTGTGTTCGATTAGCTTATCTTGCAAGCGCTGTTTGACATAAGCTGCTTTATAACCTAGTTTTGGTACGCGATCGATTACGTCCATCACCAGGTGGAAGCGATCGAGGTCGTTAAGTACAACCATATCAAAGGGAGTTGTGGTGGTTCCCTCTTCCTTATAACCGCGTACATGCAGGTTATTGTGGTTGGTGTGGCGATAAGTTAGGCGATGAATCAACCAAGGATAGCCATGAAAAGCAAAGATAATTGGTTTGTCAGTGGTGAAAATCGTGTCAAAGTCTTTGCTGCTTAAACCGTGGGGATGCTCGCTTTTTGGCTGTAGTGTCATCAAATCCACTACGTTGACCACCCGCACCTTCAAATCAGGGAAGTTCTGCCGCAAAATGTCTACAGCAGCTAAGGTTTCTAAGGTGGGAACATCCCCAGCGCAAGCCATCACCACATCGGGTTCGCTGTCTTGGTCATTACTTGCCCATTCCCAAATCCCAATACCTTTGGTGCAGTGCTTGATAGCTGCATCTATGTCTAAATATTGCAGTGCAGGTTGCTTACCTGCAACGATGACGTTGACATACTGACGGCTTCTGAGACAATGGTCTGTCACCGACAGCAAGGTGTTGGCATCAGGGGGGAGATATACGCGAATGATTTCTGATTTTTTGTTGACCACATGGTCGATAAAACCAGGGTCTTGGTGAGAAAAACCGTTGTGGTCTTGTCGCCAAACGTGGGAGGTAAGCAAGTAGTTCAGAGAAGCAATTGGTCTACGCCAAGGAATGTCAAGGGTAGTTTTCAACCACTTGGCGTGCTGGTTGAACATTGAGTCAATGATGTGGATGAATGCCTCGTAACAGGAGAAAAATCCGTGGCGACCTGTTAATAAATAGCCTTCTAACCATCCTTGACAACTAGTTTCGCTGAGGATTTCCATCACCCGCCCATCGGGAGATAAATGTTCGTCTTCTGGAAGAATCTTGGCTACCCAAGTCCGATCTGTAACTTCAAACACAGCATCTAGGCGGTTTGATTGGGTTTCGTCGGGGCCGAACATACGGAAGTTACGGGTTTCTTGGTTGAGTCTTATGACATCCCGGAGGAATTTTCCTGTCACCCTGGTAGCTTCCGCTTCTACTTTGCCTGGTTGGAGGATATCTACAGCGTAGTCTTGGAAGTTAGGTAACTTCAAATCGCGCAGGAGAAGACCGCCGTTGGCGTGGGGATTGTCGCCCATGCGGCGGTGTCCTTTGGGAGCCAGTTCTGCTAGTTCAGGAATTAGCTTACCGTTGGTGTCGAAAAGTTCTTCTGGTTTGTAACTTTTCATCCAATCTTCCAGAATTTGCAAGTGTTCTGGTTTTTTGGCAATCTCGCTTAAAGGTACTTGGTGCGATCGCCAAGAATCCTCGGTTTTTTTGCCATCTACTTCTTTTGGCCCTGTCCAACCTTTGGGTGTGCGTAAAATAATCATTGGCCACTGCGGGCGCTGGCTAAAACCATGCACGCGGGCTTCTCTCTGGATGTTTTGAATTTCTGTAATTATGGTGTCTAAAGTTGCCGCCATCTGTTGGTGGACATCTGCGGGTTCTGAGCCTTCCACAAAGTAAGGTTTGTAACCATAACCCACAAACAAACTTTCTAGCTCTTCATGGCTCAACCGTGACAGTAGGGTTGGACTAGCTATTTTATACCCATTTAGGTGCAAGATAGGAAGTACTGCACCATCATGAACAGGATTGAGAAACTTGTTAGAATGCCAGCTAGTAGCTAAAGCACCAGTTTCAGCCTCCCCATCACCGACAACAGCCGCAACTATCAAATCAGGGTTGTCAAAAGCAGCACCGTAGGCATGGACAAGCGCATAACCAAGTTCACCGCCTTCATGGATAGAACCCGGAGTTTCCGGTGCAGCATGGCTAGGAATACCACCCGGAAAGGAAAATTGTTTGAAAAGTTGTTTCATCCCCTCAATATCTTGGGAGATGTTGGGGTAATACTGGCTATAAGTGCCTTCTAAGTAAGTGTTAGCTACCAGTCCAGGGGCACCATGACCAGGCCCGGCAATGTATATGGTGTTCAAATCATACTTATTGATTACTCGGTTGAGGTGGACATAAATGAAGTTCAAGCCTGGTGTTGTTCCCCAGTGTCCGAGTAGTCGGGGTTTGACATGTTCCAACTTCAGCGGTTCTAACAGTAATGGATTGTCAAGAAGATATATTTGCCCTACTGAAAGATAATTGGCTGCACGCCAGTAGGCGTTCATTTTATACAATTCTGCATCAGTTAAAGGCTTCGTCTGTGGAGGAGTTGCTAAAGTCATATCAAACTCCATTACAAAATAATTTTCACGAATTCATCAGTATGACAGTTTACTCGCCTATAAAATCAAGTGCATCTTACTCATGACAAATATTGTCATAAGTAAATTGAAAATAGGTATGAGCAATTATGTAATACATTTACTCAAATTTTAAATAAACCTGATTAAATACCGAATATGACCTTTACAGGAAGGTAACAGACTTCAGCATCATACCGAGTTATTTTTCCACTTAATTTTATTTTTTGTCTTACATATCTGAGCCATGATTTAGCAACTAAGCTAAAGCGCATCTAAATTGCATAATCACCTATAAAGGTCGTTGACTGTCATCAGTCATCAGTCATCAGTCCACACAAATTAGATATGCAATCTTTTATGCGGAACAGCTTAATGCTCATTTATTCCCTTGTTTGCCTAATTTATCCTACTGTCATCTAATCCTTTATTTTCCTGCAAATCAAGCTAGAGGATTACGTTGTAATACATTGAGCCAATTAAAGAATTACATTTTATAAATATTTCTTTTGATAAAAAATAATTACACCTTCAGAGGGAAAACAAAATAGGAAACTATTAACAGGTTTTCCTATCTCATCGTTTCTGCTGTAAAAAATAATGTAAAGTTTGGTAAATCAACTCAACACTTCTAGGTGGATTACCAATAAAAAAACTCTACCCACAAGGGGATGGAGTTTTTGGACATGGAAAATAGGGTATGGAGAAGAGTTACCAATGCCCAATGCCCCAAGTCGGCAGGCGGCTATCCCTCTCGACCCACAAAAGGATGGAGTTTCCCGACGACTTCCATAAACTATTTGTAATGTTTATTATCATCATGAAAAGTTCTCAAGATTACGCCTAATATCTTCAGTCTTTTGTCAGCTTCTAAAAGTTTTCGGTTTACTGAACTTGCAAGTAGTTAAAAAGTTTGATTTGCAACAAAATTTCGTAAATTTTTGCTATGAACATATTTAGTTGGATATCTAGTTATGTGCAAAATAAAAGAAATGAATCAAGTGTAAACAGAAAACTTGATAGCAGCACACCGAATATTCAGCTCATACCAAGAGCAGTTTACTTGAATGAAATAAGTAAACTGTATACTCTGGATTTGGCAACAAATAAAGCTATTCTGATTGGCGAAATAGCTGTAGAACTTTCAGATATTGCTTTTGTTGATTCTCAATTATACGGACTGGGCCTTGTAGACGATAAGACGAAACTAGTTAAAATCGACCTAAATTCAGGTGAGGCGATCGCGATCGGTGATATTGGCTTTACTTGTGTAGGTTTAGCATACAATTGCCAGCGCCAAATCCTCTACGCTACAAGTGCTAAACAACTGATTGCTATTAATCTCGAAACAGGTAAAGGAACACCGGCACTAACAGTAACAGGCAAAGAATATAACTGTGGTGAAGTTGCTTTTAATGCTAATGGTAAAGCTTATATCACCTTAATTGGTTATGACAAAAAGAAACTATTAGCAACCTGTGACCTTGATACAAGTGAAGTCAAAATTATTGGGGATATAGGCTTTGCTGATGTTACCAGTTTAGAATTTGTTAATGATGTTCTGTACGGCGTAACTGGTAACTTTTTTCAGTTAGGTAAAGATGGTCAATTAATCTCCATTGATACTAAAACTGGTAAAGGGACTTTAGTTGCCATAACCGAACCTATCGGTCGCTGGGCTGGGATTACTATTTATGAACCAGCTACGAAAAGAGTAGTCGAAATTACTCCAGAAGTAAAGCCAGAGGAAAATTTTCACAACAGCAAAACTATGCAAGTAATTACAACTGCCAAGGGAAAAAACGTGAATATCTTAACTATCGATACCAAAACCAATTGCTACGTTATCGACCCTAATCAAATGAACAATTTGCAACAGAATGTTGCAACCTCGTTCACCTTAGAAAAAGGTAATTTTGACATCAGGATTACTGAAGGTCGCTATAGTTATGCCAAAAGCAAAACAGAAGGTGAACCGTTTGTTTTACTGTGGATATATGGGATTGATGGAACTACAATCATTAATAAAAACACAGGGTTTGAAGTAGGTGCAACCTGGACGACTTTAAATGAATATAATGACACTCTCAAATTAGAGGTCAAGGGTAAAGCTGTTATCAACGCCTTATACTTCGATTTCAATAATGCTGATAATAGTGGGTCAATTAATCTGCTTATTACTAGTAATAAGCAATATTTTAACTCTCGAACTTTAACAGTAGACAGCAAAAAAAATTGCTACGTTTTGGACGAAAATTATCTGTCTACCCTCAAACAAACTGGAGGTAATTTCATTGAATTAAATCCTGGTAATTATCGGCTGAAGATTCGGGAAGGTAATGCTAGCTATTGGTCAGATAACAAAAAATTTAATCTAGAGCCTTGGGCTTTAATTTTGATTCAAGGTGGGAAATTTACTACAAAACTCACAGGTATCGAAATTGAAGAAACTTGGGTTTCATTAAATGGTCTGAAAGACGAAGTAGTTTTAGAAGTCAAGGAAAAGACTACGCTAACAGGATTATTTATTGATACCTATAAGGAAGATAATGAAGGACAGATTATTTTGGCAATAGAGCAATTAGGCGAAGCTGAAATAACCGAAAGACGTATAGAGTTGGGAGATAACAACTCTATAGAAATAGAACAGACGAATATAGAACGGAAGCAAGAAAACTATACCTTTGACTTCACATTCAGATTTGAAGAAGAAGAGTTTAAGAAAAAGTGGGAAGAGCAATTAAAGCAGATTGATAGCTCTACCAAGGTGACAGATAAAGTTGATATAAAGCTAGAAAATAAATATTGGGATCAACTCGAACAGTTACTTCTCAAAAGTTACGAAGAGCGCTTCAACAGCCTGTCCATAGAAGTGGCAAAAGTCAGGTTCTCAATGGACGCTTATCTACAACAGGTAGAGTTGAGCTTGAAGCAGAACTTGCAAGATTGGTCTGATTATTACTTAGAGCGGATATTGGAAGATAAGATTAACGTTGAGATATCGAATAAAATTAACCAACAACTCAACCTCTATTTCGACCAAAATTTTGAGCAAAGAATCCGCAACAATATTAGTTTGATTCTCAACAACATCATCAATAAGCAGGAACTTAACCAATACGTTAATCAGCAAGTCAACAACTCTTTTGAGCAAAATATCCGTAACAACATTAATTTGATTATCAATAGCATTGTCAATAAGCAGGAATTTAACCAGTTCATCGACCGACAGTTTAATCAACAAATCGACAGTTCTTTTGAGCAAAATATCCGTAAAAATACCAACTTAATTGCTCAAAATCTCATCAATAATAGTGCTGATCTTAGTCAGTATGTCAGTCAGCAAGTTGATAACTCATTCGAGCAAAACGTCCGCAACAAAATCAACCTGATTACCCAGAGCATCATTAATAATAATACTGAGCTTGATCAGTATGTCGGTCATCAAGTTGATAACTCATTCGAGCGAAATATCCGCAACAACGTTAACCTGATTACTCAAAGCATCATTAATGACAATACTGAACTGAATCAGTATGTCAGTCAGCAAGTTGATAACTCATTCGAGCAAAACGTCCGCAACAAAATCAACCTGATTGCTCAAAATCTCATCAACAATAGTGCTGAGCTTAATCGGTATGTTAGCCAGCAAGTTGATAACTCATTCGAGCAAAACGTCCGCAACAAAATCAACCTGATCACTCAAAGCATCATTAATGACAATACTGAACTGAATCAGTATGTCAGTCAGCAAGTTGATAACTCATTCGAGCAAAACGTCCGCAACAAAATCAACCTGATTACCCAGAGCATCATTAATAATAATACTGAGCTTAATCAGTATGTCAGCCAGCAAGTTGATAACTCATTCGAGCAAAACGTCCGCAACAAAATCAACCTGATCACTCAAAGCATCATTAATGACAACACTGATCTGAATCAGTACGTTGACCAACGCTTGCAGTACAACGTAACCAACAACAACGTCTTAATTAACCAAATCTTCGACAATGATCAATTAACCCAGAAGATTCAGAATGTTTTCATCGATAATTCTCAAATTCACCAGAAGATTGAGAATGTTGTGATCAACAGTCCTGAAGTTAACAATAGAATGCTCAATTTTATTGTTAACAGTACGGAAATTAACAACAAGATTAATAACCTCTACAGAGATGTTGACATTAAGCTTGAGAACATCCGTAATGAATGGAATCAGACATTTATCACTCTGGTGAGACAATACGTTGATGAAGTGATTGCAATCATCGGCAATAGAGAATCATTCAACATTCAGGTTGCGAATGTAATCAGCGTTAAGCTGGACGAGCTACTCAACCAAATCTGGAAAATCAGAAACGAATTGATTGTGTTTATTAACAATTCAGAAAGAAATCTCTATGAGTGGACTTTGGAAGAACTCATGGTTATTAAAGGCTGTTTAACTGATCGCCAGGCGCTGGTTGAGCAACTAATCACTTTCAGTACTGAATTAAAAGTCAAGCTGGATAATACCACTTGCGTAGATATCAATACATTCAAGCCGCTTAAGCTGATCTCAGCACACCAGCAGTGACCGTGTAGATTGGGCAAAGGGAAAAGGGAAAAGGGTAAGGGTTTTAAACCCTTACCCTTTTCTCAGCTGTCAAAGAGACTTTTGCAGGCTATTAGACTCCGAATACCGTTCGGTTAAGACATCTCTTCGTTGAGACAGCAGAGGGGAAAGACTTGCAGTAAGTCTTTCCCCTCTGCTCCCCAGCTCCCCAGCTCCCCTGCTTGCCTTCACGAGTAAATTTCTTATCCGAACCGTATTGATTAAACTCCTTTATCCCTAATTACTAGCTCTTATCAAGGTTATCAACCTTTTTGTGTTCAGTCTTGTTGACTATTTGTAAAAATATTGTTATATTTATTTACATAAATTAATATGTTTAAACAAACTATGTACACCACCATTAACGAAGAAGGCATCCTGAACAACTACGCCACTGAACCTGAGATGTACTATGCCGCTTATCCATCACCAGAGCAGCAACGTCGCTACACACTCTTGGGTGCGGTTGCAGTAGTTTTCGTTACTGCTCTAGTTTTGGTTGCCTTGGGTGTCAGCTAGGATTTTTGAAGTTTGGCATCGGTATCTTCCTTCTACATTGGGTTTTCTCTCTCTAACCTCAGCTGATATGGCTGGGTTTTTTTATTGCTAATCAGTGCTTAGACGCCAAGAAAAGTCCCTTGCAAGGCTGACTAGGCTTTTGCAGATATTTGATAGCTATGTCATCTTAAAAAAGTGAGAATTAATTCGGTGAAAGGGTTTATTTTTAGTATTGACAGGCTTTTTGCTTTTGATATTGAAAGACTTGTCTCCGAAATTTAAATCTCTACACAGTCATAATTTTGGAGAAAATCGATGTCAATTTATGTGGGTAACATTTCTTACCAAGTTACCGAAGATGATATTAAAAGTGTTTTTGGAGAGTATGGTACTGTCAAAAAGGTTGTAGTTCCTACAGACCGTGAAACGGGTCGTTTGCGAGGCTTTGCTTTTGTAGAGATGGGTTCAGATGATCAAGAAGCAGCTGCCATTGAAGCTCTTAATGGTGCTGAGTGGATGGGTCGTGAACTGAAAGTGAATAAAGCTAAACCCAAAGAAGATAGAGGGCCGTCTGGTGGTAACAGAGGTAACTACGGTGGACGTAACCGTTACTAAGCTTTAAGCTCTCAAACGAACAATTGCTTCCTCAAGTGAGAAAATCTAACTTGGGGATGGCAAGCGATCGCCTCTGTTTCCTGTATCCAAGTATACATAGTAGCTAATAACCACTATCAAATCAATTCTTCACCCACCAAGGTAGACGTTGCAACAGACACAAGCAAAGCTTTGAACAAAAATGTTGAGCGCAGTCTTGACCCATAATTTAAATTTGAGTGGGGTAAGCCAAACCAATATTAAAGCATAGTAAAATTACTGTTTCTGTAGAAAAAGGCTATTGGTTATGGTCAGGTTAAGGATTTGACTGAAATTCCGGATTGTGCTGGTGTAATCAAGTGTATGTATAAAAAAGAGAAGTGCAAAGCATCATGATTAACCAGATTACCGCTTTAGAATCCTGTTGGCATACTTCCCCACCGTGGGGTCAACTTATGCCTCCCCTGGCAGTTCAAATGCTAGAAAAAGTCTTTCTGACAAGCTCAGATTTGTCAGGCTACTGTTGTGGTGTTCAGTGGGAAGAGCAGCAGTGGATTTATGCGATCGTCTGCCTTGGTGAAACACTCTACTTACCTGAGCGAGAATTTTGCATAACAAACACACGGGAAAACATCACTGTTCCTCCTCCAGCTTTTAAGTTAGGGGATGTAGTAGAAGTTAATTTTAGTGAACAGCCGACAAGCCGTATTATTCAAGGGATTTTTAGCCTCAAAAATAATTGGCTTTACGGCGTGGAGTGGCGATCACCAATTCTCGAAGAAGTGACCCCTCAAAGTAGAACCATATGGCTTGCTGATGTTGATTTAGTCAGTGTGGATAGACGCTAAGCTAAAGCAGCAATGCTTTTGGTAGGAGGAAAAAGCCTGTCCCAAAGCAGGTTTGTTTGGTTGTCCACTACTTAGAAACTCACCTGTATACTGCTTGACAAGCTGTGGCTTCTTTCTTATGCGCTTAATGACCGCAGCTTGACACACCACCAACTGTCTGTCAAATTCAAGCTTTTCGATGACTGCCCTGACATGTTCTACTCTATAGGCATTTAATTTTTGGGTTGATGGGCGGGAATCCATGCAGCATCAGCCTCACAAAATAGCTCTCAAATTTTTTACTCATCAAATCCGAAAAACTCCAATTTTAATTTGAAGTTTGAAGTAATCAAACTTGAGAGGTGATTATGAATAGCTGGAATCAAAAACTAAAGAAATCATTGCCAATAATTTTAGCTACAACTTGTGGAGTAACTTCATTATTAACTGCAATAGTAGGAACATCTTCCTTTGCCGTTGCATCAGAATCAACGACTAATCAACATTCACAAGTAAATAATCAACTGATAGCAAATGCATACACTTGCCCTCGTTATGCAGGAGGAGGGCTGTTAGAAGCTTATGTTGAAACTCCTAATTTTCAGATTTATATTTGTAACAAGCGTGGACAGCTTTTTTACACAAGTACTTCTAAGCTCAATCGTCAAGGTATCCGTTCTTTACCCATTGATGTAGAAGAAGGAACAGGATATGTTGCCAAGAATGGAAAATATGAATATCTTGTCAATGGTGCATCCTTAACCATTCTCAAAAATGGCTATGTTTTGCAAACAGATCCCGTGATTCAATATATAAGTGGTCACTCCAATTAGTGATGTTGCCAAATAAGAGTTTGGCATTAGGGAGCCAGTGCGTTGCGTCTGTTATCTTACATATAGGATACTGATACCGATGGATAAATCCCACATTCAGCAACTAATCAAAAGTATTCACCACGAACTACTCCCTAACTTACAACTTGAAAGTGTCAATCCCCATAACCCCGTCAAAGTCAGCTATCTCCCAGAACCTTGGCAGCTTGTGGGAGCTGGGAACTACGCCGCAGTAGTCTATCACCCAGATTACCCAGACCAAGTAGTTAAGATTTACGCCCCTGGTCGCCCAGGCTTTGAGGAGGAAGTAGAAGTTTATCGGCGCTTAGGTTCTCATCCTGCTTACTCTGAATGTTTATATGCCAAAGATGGCTTTTTAGTTTTAAAACGGTTGTATGGAGTAACTCTCTACGATTGTATGCACCGTGGTCTACGTATTCCCAAGCAGGTGATCAGGGACATTGATCAAGCTCTGGATTATGCTCGTAATCGTGGCCTCTACCCCCATGACATTCACGGTCGTAATGTAATGATGTATCAAGGTAGAGGATTAGTTGTAGATATTTCAGATTTCCTCGATCAAGAAACTTGCTCAAAGTGGAATGACCTGAAAAAGGCATATTATTGGTTATATTTGCCTTTACTCTACCCGCTGCGTCTACGGATACCATACTTTGTTCTGGATATTGTCCGCAAGAGCTATCGCTGGGGAACGAAGTTCCCAGCTGTATGTCGTCAGTTAATCAAGATGCTACGTCAGCATATACTTTTTAAACGTTAGCCTGATTGATTTGCCAGACTGAATATATTTGAGAATATCGCTACACTGATTAGAATATCGCTACACTTATTAAAGTGAATCAAAATAAAACTGATATAACGTTACGCTGACTAAGCCTAATTTCCCATGACCACTTCTAAACGCCGCTACCACATTACTACCTTCGGTTGTCAAATGAATAAAGCTGACTCAGAGCGCATGGCTGGCATTTTAGAAGACATGGGCTTTGAGTGGTCAGAAGACCCCAATCATGCAGATTTGATTCTCTACAATACCTGTACAATTCGCGATAATGCTGAACAAAAGGTATATTCCTACCTTGGGAGACAAGCTAAACGCAAGCATGAGCAGCCAGATTTAACTTTGATTGTGGCTGGTTGCGTTGCTCAACAGGAAGGCGAAGCGCTGTTGCGACGCGTGCCAGAATTAGATTTGGTGATGGGCCCACAATACGCCAACCGTCTCAAAGATTTGCTAGAGTCGGTGTCTGAGGGTAATCAAGTGGTGGCAACTGAGCCAATTCACATTATGGAAGATATCACCCAGCCGCGTCGAGATAGCAAAATTACTGCTTGGGTGAATGTGATTTATGGCTGCAACGAACGCTGCACTTACTGTGTAGTTCCTAATGTGCGTGGTGTAGAACAATCCCGTACACCAGAAGTAATTCGCGCCGAAATGGCAGAAATCGCTCGCCAAGGTTACAAGGAAGTGACTTTGCTTGGTCAAAATATTGATGCTTATGGCAGAGATTTGCCTGGTGTGACAGCAGAAGGTCGCCATCTGCACACATTCACAGATTTACTGTATTATGTGCATGATGTGCCAGGGATTGAGCGGTTAAGATTTGCCACTAGCCATCCCAGATATTTCACGGAAAGACTCATAAAAGCTTGTGCTGAATTGCCCAAAGTCTGCGAACACTTTCATATTCCTTTTCAATCTGGGGATAATGAAGTTTTGAAAGCGATGGCGCGGGGTTACACCCATGAGAAATATCGGCGGATCATCGATACTATCCGGCGGTACATGCCAGATGCATCGATTAGTGCTGATGCAATTGTGGGATTTCCTGGGGAAACAGAAGCACAGTTTGAAAATACTTTGAAACTGGTAGAAGATATCGGCTTTGACCTGTTGAATACAGCAGCATATTCACCTCGACCGGGGACACCCGCAGCTTTGTGGACAAATCAACTGAGTGAGGAAGTCAAAAGCGATCGCCTACAAAGATTAAATCATTTAGTGGCAATCAAAGCAGCCGAGCGATCGCAACGTTACTTTGGTCGCATTGAAGAAGTGTTGGTGGAAGACCAAAACCCTAAAGATAAAACTCAGGTGATGGGACGCACCGCCGGCAATCGTCTGACGTTTTTCACTGGCGATATCAATGAACTCAAAGGAAAGTTGGTGAAGGTAAAAATTACTGAAGTTCGCGCTTTTAGCTTGACTGGTGAACCAGTTGAAATCCCACAACCCATCCCAGTTTAATGCAATAAACAGAAATATCCGGCTGTTGGCTGTCAAAATAATTCGTAATTGATAATTCGTGAGGAAGTCGGAGTCTTGGCGGTTTCCGTCGAGTCCGAACTTCCGTTAGCGAAGCGGTAGCGACGTTCGCGTAGCGTCTCCCCTTGGGAGAAGGAGCGTCACCCGAAGGGTAATTCGTAATTATTAGCCCATACCTAAAGGTAGCCGCTCTGAATAATGAATAAATTTCTTTTTTTTCATTAATAAATTAAGGAGCCACTGCGGTGAGGCAGCCCCCATCTTGGCGGTTTCCGTCGTTAGCGCAGCTAAGCTGTGTCTTCTCCCAAAGGGAGACGCCAAAGGCGAACGAGCGTCTGGGGGACTGCCGTTAGCAAGAGCGTTAGCGAGCCTGCGAGCGTCACCCGGAGGGTCTTGGGCTTTGCCCAAGTGGAGCAAGTGGCGTGAGCTTGCACCCTCAAGGAATTAATTCTTAATTCCTAGTTAATGAATTTTTAATTACGAATTACGAATTACGAATTAGTAATTATTTGGTCATCAATCAACCTGTATCTGTGTACCAATTGATGGACGGTTAAATGCTTGCCAAGCATTGCCACCGCGCAGGAAAACTTCCATCCAGCGGGTATCTTTGCCTTGTGCATCAGTCCAACCACTGCTACCTGGTGCAAAAGCTAACTGTCCAGCTTCAACAGCAAAGCTACCATCGCTTTTTATCGCTTCGTGTTGCTTTTCACCGATTTGCAAACGTATAACTTGTCCTTCGTGGGCTTTTATAGCCTCATGTTTAATCGTGGTTTTCAAGTTGCCGTAACCGTCAATATAAGCAATACAGTTGGGTGGTACGTCGGGTATCTCAGAAAGTGGTATCTTATCATCTAAAGCATCTGGTTGACCTAATGCGATCGCACCCGCTGCTTCTGGAAACAAATCACGAGAACGAAACTGTGAACCTTCTGCCGCAACAGTAGCCCAACGCAACTCCACAGCCAGATCCCGCACAAAGGAGAAAGCATAACCTGCATTCACACCGATGACCCGCACACCCGTTGGCAGGCGTGCATAAGCCAACCGTTCCCCCGCATTATCAGCACGCGCCTGTTCATCATCTTTGCGAGGCGCGACGTTGTGGTAAATAATTGTTCCGGCGGGGGCTTTATTCAAGCCTAACTGCGCGATACAAAAACCTGCCGCTAAGGTTGCAAAAGCTGGTACGGGTGTGAGTATCGGTTCAGCATCCGGTAGATAAAGTTTCAACTGTTGCACTACTTCTGCAAAGGCGAGGTCGCCAAAGCCGTAATCAGCAATGATATGAACTAGCATAAAGTCCTGTCTCCTTTTTCCTTTGCTTATTTACGAACCTTGTTAGCGATCGCAACAACTTGAAAATTAATCACTTCAGGATTCCCCAATTCTGAGTTGAAAAGTAATTTATTTAACGACAGATATTTTTTGAATAATTCCAAGTTAATAGTTACTGTGCTTTACACACATGTATCAAATGACATAAAGTCCTTTATCTGTCCTATGCTTTATTGCTGCATTAGTTTCTGCATCAACTCTGGCAATTAGCAATCCTTCATGAAATTCTTTCTTCTTTCTTTATATATTTTGTGGTTCATCATTTTAGCTTTACTACTAAAGTAAATATATTTAAAGTTTAGTTTTAAATTTAACCTTATATCTCCTAAGTAAGATGATCGTTTCTCTCATCAGCAGGATGGAACACTTGCAAAACTTGATCACTGTAAAAGAGTGATTTTTTGAAAACAAGTTCTTCATCAAGAGGTTTAAAAATGACAGCGAAGAATGGAAAGCGCAAAATTCGTTACGCCGTTGTTGGTTTAGGTTGGTTTGCTCAACAAGCTGCTTTACCTGCATTTGCCCATGCCGAAAACTCTCAATTAGTTGCTTTAGTTTCAGATGACCCTACTAAACGTGAAGAACTTAGCAAGAAGTACGGTATCAAGCGTACTTACTCCTATGACGAGTACGAGGACTGTCTGACAAGCGGTGAGGTTGATGCAGTTTATATTGCACTACCAAATCATCTGCACCGTGATTACACTGTGCGTGCAGCAAATCAGGCAATTCACGTACTGTGTGAAAAGCCAATGGCTGTCACTGAACAAGAATGTGAGGACATGATTAAAGCCGCCAATGACAACGGCGTGAAATTGATGATTGCTTACCGTTTACACCTAGAACCAGCAAACTTACAAGCGATCGAAATTATACGTTCAGGACAAATTGGTGAACCGCGCATCTTTAACTCGGTTTTCACTCAACAAGTAGAGCAGGGTAATATTCGTTTACAACATGTTAAAGGCGGTGGCACGCTTTATGATATCGGCATCTATTGCATTAACGCTGCGCGTTATCTATTTCAAGATGAACCAATCGAAATTTTTGCCATAGCTGCTAATAAGGGAGAACAACGCTTCAGCGAAGTAGAAGAAATGGCCAGCGTCATCTTGCGTTTTCCCCATGAGCGAGTAGCAACCTTTACCTGTAGCTTTGGCGCGGCAAGTGTTTCGACTTATCAAATCGTAGGTACCAAAGGCGACTTGCGAGTAGATCCTGCCTATTCATGGCAGGGAGAACTCAAGCATTATTTGACAATCAATGGTGAAACCCAAGAGCAGACTTTTGCAGATCACGATCAGCTAGCAGCCGAATTTGTCTACTTTTCAGACTGTATTTTACAAGATAAAGACCCAGAACCATCGGGGATAGAAGGTTTAAACGATGTTCGCATCATTCGGGCACTTTATAATTCAATTCAAAGCGGTAAACCTGTACGAGTACAGAGTATTCAACGCCCTCAACATGTCACATCAGCTCAAACCATTGAGCGTCCTCCTCTTGAGGAAAAGCCAGACTTAATTCATGCAGCTGAACCTTCTACTAAATCGTAATATCAAAAAAGCTCCTCTCCCAACCTTGGGAGAGGAATTTAGAATCGGGTTAAGGGTTTATCAAGAAAGGCAGAGGGCAGAGGGCAGAAGGCAGAAGGGATTTATCCCTTCTCCTGAGTGCCCGAACCATCTGCGCGACCGGAGGGAGCAAGGGTTTAAGACCCCCACCAAATTTCAAGAAAGGTGGCTCCTTTTCAGGAGGGGTTTGAATCCCCTTCTGAAAAGAACCTTCTGCCCTCTGCCTCCTGCCTTCTGCCTTCTTCAAGCAAGAAGTCTATTAATTTTTTTTGATTTCACGAGCCATCTTGAGGTAATAGTCCATTTTAGCTTCAGGACGACGGCGTTTAGTGGTGGAAGTTTCAGCTGTATTATCCTGCTTAGTTTCAGCAATCTCTTTAGTAGAAATTCGTTTTATACTTTGCGCGTCATCAGATTCTAAGAAACTAGTAGAACTGTTGTATCCGAAGATGTTAACGAAAAAGCCAAAGGCATTTTTGATAAAATTCGTAAAAATTTTCAAAAATACAGTTAAAAAGCCTTCAATACGAATGAAAAAGTTGCGAATAAATTGAGGAAGACGAACCATAGCGACCTCCATGAATACCTATTAATATTGTGTTCTAATTCCACAATCCTAGGTTAAGCACTTAATGATTCTCTATCAACATAGAAGGTGCAATGTATTATACTTACTCAATAATTATTGCGATAAATTGAGGTACAGGGTAATTGCAGAAGCAATTGAGGAATTGCTTCTACGGTTTGGCTAGAAATACACTGATACATTACTTTTTCTAGCTGAAAAGAGAAGTTTTATATGGTGTTACATCTTGATGATTGACATACTCCCCACAATTCAATTCGGAGGCTTTACGCATCACGCCTCGTAAATTTTCTAGATATGCCATCAGGGCTGGCTTCTGTGGTCAAATCTGGATGATCAGGATAAATCGCTTGATCATTGGGGGTACGGTCTCCTACTTCTAGATAAACGGCAACCACCGACGATTGATTCACTAAATGATGTCCATTTGCTTCACCTGCGGGAAATCCTGCTGCCATTCCTGGTGTGAGAATTTCTGCTCCTGCATCTGTAACTAAGGTCAGTTCACCCTCTAAAATATAGATGAACTCATCTTGATGAGAATGCCAGTGTCTTAAAGCAGAACAGCTTCCTGGCTCTAATGTCACCAGATTGACTCCAAAATTATTTAATCCTGCAAAGTTGCCTAACCGTTGTCGTATTCGTCCTGCAACCATTGGCTTGAACTCATCGGGGTAAGCTGTGCCTCTTTCAGTAGGCACTTGTTTAGGGTCGATAATCATAAAATTAGTAATATTGGACTTAAGTAAAACTACAGGTTGTAGCGACAATTGATGAATTGCCGCTACATAAAAATCAGGGTTTCGGCTGGGAAACAATTACCCCACCTGCATTTGAGGGGGCGCACGCCTAGCTGTATTCATTCCCTTGTCGGTTATGCTTTGGTGTAGTTATCGATTACCTTGGCAAAGTCTGGCACTGCTTCTTGTACATGTTGCTTGGCTGAACCGCGAAATTTTTCATAGGTTCCTCGTACGATTTGGCGCTTCACACTCTTGATCCTAGTATCAGTAACACTCAGTAGTGCGTCCGCTGTGCGATCGCGACTGGTAATGAGATACTCAACAGGATCACCTTTGTCTACACCTTCATTCCAGAGCGGATCAAGCGCCGTCAAACACTGTGGTAAAATCTGCTCAACAACATAGGGGATGTAGCCGGGCTTGATTCCCTTGAGGGCAGCGAAAGCAGTTTTCAAGGCGATACCGCTGATGCCTGACTTTGCAGCTAGCTGCGCTTCAATCATGTTGCAGCAGTCATCAACCACCTGAGCTTTTTTGTTTGGGTTCGAGAGTCCGTCACTAAGTCCCATGTCACTCCTCTTTGGTGTCTTCGCACCTAATTTTCACTGAACTACTTTCTTAGAATAAGAAATCACAACAGAAAATGGTAAGCGAATGTGCATTGAAATTAATCCATTGTTAATTGAAAGAGTTAGAGGATTATCCATTGAACAGCTAGAAACTTTGGGAGAAGCATTGTTAGATTTTTCAGAAGTTGCTGAACTCGAAGCTTGGTTAAACCAACAAGAAGTATAAATAATCGCTTAAATAATTAAACTTTGGCTAAGTCGGGGATAGTATAGCAAAGTGCTGAGGAGCCAGCCGCGTGGTGTTAGCGAAGCGGTAGCGAGTCTTCTCCCAAGGGGAGACGCTGCGCGAACGAGCGTCGGCAGCGCGCAGAAAGGGGGTCTCCACGCCACTTGCTACAACGGGGGGAACCCCCCTTCGGGTTCGGGGGTGACGCTCCTGCGTCGCTAACGCTTCGCTAACGCAATCGGCGGAAACCGCCAAGACTGCGACCCCCTCACCGCAACGCAGTGGCTCCCCATGAGCGACTGCCGCGCATGGTTTCCCGACTTGAGCGGACTGGCGTTGCTAAGTGCTGTAGACGCTTCTGCGGCTTCCCGCAGGGTGGAGCCACTGCGGTGAGGCAGTACGGTGAGTCCAGTGCGGTCTTGGGCTTTGCCCAAGTGGAGCAACTGGCGTTAGCGTCGCTAACGCTCTTGCTAACGCAATCGGCGGAAACCGCCAAGACGGGCGCTGCTTCACCAAGACGGGGACTGGACTCACCAAGACTGCGACTGCCTCACCAAGTGGAGCATATGGCGTTGCTGAATATAAACCCGGTTATTTCAAGGCTTTGAGCCATCAGCATTGTCCTAACAGATGTGATACCAATTTAGATTGGAGACAGAGCAGATAAGGGAAACTGAGAATCATCGTTTAGAGATCTCTACCGATGGTTGGTGTGACCTCAATTGAAGTCAAGGAAAGTTTGGATGATTTGGTAGAAAGGTTGCGTCAAGCCGAAACAGCAACAGCAAAAGAACGTTAGCAAGTACTGTACTGGCTCAAACAGGAGAATGCACCGACGAGAACTGCGATCGCCAAAGCCATCGGGAAACATCGCAACACAAAAAGCAGAAGCCGCAACAGCCAGAGTCCTTTAAAAAAAACTTGCAGATGACCTGGAGTTGTTGAGTCAGTATGATCGGCAAGTTCGCCAACAAGAACGCCCAATTCGCTACTTCGCTGACTTTGGAGAGTCGTTTTGGACTGCATACACTGCTCGGACGCTTGATTAGTGCCTGTGGAGTCAAACCCATAGGAGCATGGCAGTGGTTATTCAAAGCCTTTTGGCTCTCTGGTGCGGTTGAACCTGCAACAGGAGAATCCTTTTTTTTACAGTTTTCTCATGTTGATAGCATTGGGTATCAACAGTTTTTAAATGAATTTTCTCAAGCATATCCAGATAGTCTCAACATTCTTCAAGTTGATCAAGGGCGCTTTCATACAAGTAAGCATCTGATTTTGCCTGAGAATGTGATGAGAGTTGTTTCAACCA
>NZ_JAECZC010000007.1:255302-315377 GCF_016056305.1 Amazonocrinis nigriterrae CENA67
CGTTTTGGACTGCATACACTGCTCGGACGCTTGATTAGTGCCTGTGGAGTCAAACCCATAGGAGCATGGCAGTGGTTATTCAAAGCCTTTTGGCTCTCTGGTGCGGTTGAACCTGCAACAGGAGAATCCTTTTTTTTACAGTTTTCTCATGTTGATAGCATTGGGTATCAACAGTTTTTAAATGAATTTTCTCAAGCATATCCAGATAGTCTCAACATTCTTCAAGTTGATCAAGGGCGCTTTCATACAAGTAAGCATCTGATTTTGCCTGAGAATGTGATGAGAGTTGTTTCAACCACCTTAGTGTCCATAACTCAATCCCATTGAGCGGCTATGGGCACATCTAAAAGCTGATCTCAAATGGGCTTGTTTCCACACACTCGATCAACTGCAAGCTAAAGTCGATCAACTCTTAGCTGAGTTAACACCAAAAGTGATCATGTCCATTACGGGGTATTCCTTCATTCTCGATGCCCTATTTGCCCTAAACACCGTTTAAATTGGTATGACCACGGCTGTACCTCCGGCTTTTTTTAAGGGAACTCCAAGAAATAAATTATCCAATTCGGCTTACGTTGCTTATGCTGAAAAGAATTAGACTAATTTCCAAAGCAAAACTTGTCTAAACTTTTGTGACGACAACTGTCTTACGAATTACGAATTACTATGTTTTTTGCCTTTAAAGCCTCCAAGACTGATTGAGCTACTTTAGACCCTTGGCGATAAAATACAGGAGGTTGTCCTAGTGGAGCGGGTACTGTTTGTTTTATACCTGTTGTCACATTGCCGTAGGTATTACCACTCCATAAGTGAACCCACTCGCCAGCTGGAAAATAGACGTTGGCGGTCTTTTTACCTGGCTTCAACACTGGTGCTACTAAGAACTCACTACCCAAGAGAAATTGCTCTTCAAGTTTGTAAACATTGGGGTCGTCAGGGTAATGGAGAATCAAATGCCGAATGATAGGATATCCTTTTGTTGCAGCTTCTATCATCAATTGCTGGCGATATCCAGCCAGGGCTGCATAGACTTTCGCCCAATAACTGAAAGTTTTCAGACTATCTTCATCTGTATAAAATTGAACGTTTTTATCAGGCTGATTGCCTTCGTGGGTGCGGAATACTGGCGTGAAAGCGTTCAATTCCATCCAGCGATAGAGTAGTTCGCGCGATCGCCTAAATCCGATACCGATGGCTTCTAGAATTGGGTTAGCAATACTTGTATACCCACCAATGTCACTGTGGTTGATGCTGAACCCAGACAAACCACCACTAATGGCACCTTTGACAGCACTCACTATGCCATCATTGATACCCCAAGTCGTGTTTTGATCTCCTAACCACATACATGTGCTGTGAGATGGAGTTTGCCAAAATCCGGCTCGATTGAAGAACCAAGCGTCGCCTTCTTTCCCAGCCTCTTGAATAGCTTCGCGGTTCAGTGCTACCCAATCAACAGGATATTGGTTGTGATAAACTAACCCAGATTCATCACCAGCATAGACTCCTTCAAAAGGTGCTGCTTCTGCAAAGTCAGCCATCCAGAATTTTGCACCTTGGCCTAGCACTTCTTCCTTAAGAACATTTTTGAACCATTTGCGGGCATCTGGGTTAGTCAAATCGAGCAAAGCCGCTGAGAAATCAGTACTTTCGATGAGGTATGGTTCGGCTTGATTTTTTTTGACTACAAAGCCTTGTTGTAAGGCTTCTGTATAGAGATTACGCTGTTGTGGGTTTGACTTGAGTGGGCGATCAACTAGAAAGGGATTGACATATACCCCAACTGCAATTTTTGCCTCTGCCAAGTCGCTGACCAACTGTTGCCAACCTGGATAGGCGGTTTCATCAAGTTGCCAGTTCCACCATAACTGTTTTCCTGCGATCGTGCGGCGTTGACCGACCCAATCCTGAAGCCAGAATCCGGCTATGGGGGTATCAAGTTCACGCAACTTTGACCAAACCTGCCGAACTAAGGCTGTACCGCCTTGCATACCCACGATCGCACCTTGATGCAGCCAATGGGGAAGCGGCGGCATTCTTCCCACATAGTTGGTATAAAGTTCAATAATATCGAGAGGTGTCTCACCACAAAAAATTCGCCCCTGCATACAACTTGATGAAACTCGTATAGTTGCAATCTGGGGATCGCGTAAGTTGAAAATTGAAGGTTCAGTGTTAGTGAGAAATATTGCTCGTCCCTTATTAGTGAAAAAATAGGGGACAGGAGCATAACTTGAAAATCTATTACCAGCTACACCCAGCAAATTGAGAGTTCGCGGCCCGCGATCGCCACGACCAATTCCCCCTTCCTCACAAACGATTGGTATCCATTGTCCTTTACAATCGATGTCAGAAAATTGCTCTCCAAAACCATAAAAATGTTCGTCTGGAGAGGTTGTAAATTGCAACTGTGTTTCATTGACATTCCCATCAATAATTTGCAGTTGAAAATCGAGTTCTTTTGACCCTACAGTTCGCAATTTCAAAACATATTGGGGTTGGTCACTGGAACTTTGGCGACCTACAAGACGGCCATAAATTTCTAAGGTATCGTTTTCTTGCTTGATGCCCTCAACAATTTGATCAGAAAAATTTGCATGTTTTTGTTCGTCAATTTCGATAGAACCTCGTTCTTCAATAATAGTGAGACGAACATCGCCTCCACTGACAAAACTACAACCGGGAGATGTTTGCCAGATAATTTTTGTTGAATTACTTTGATGAATAATCTGCAAACTCGGCTGTTTTGTGTCGCTACCTTGCCAATCAATCGTAAATTCTCCCAATTTAAAACTTTGACTGGGTACAGAAGTGGAAATTTTCCCAACTGGAATCAACTTCCAACTGCTGAGCTTTTTGAATGGTTCAGTCAGGAGTCTCAAAAGCCGTTTTAGTACCCAACCGTTACAAGCAATGGTGTACTGTGGGTACGTCACTGGGTACGAAGATTGCCAAGGAGCTTTCATCAGTTTTGGAAATTAAAACTAGATTTTATTTGATTTAAGCAACTTAGGCAAACCAATGTATCGTATGTTTAATAATTCGATGCAAATATAAAAAGGGTATGGGGAATGGGGAATTGGGAATGGGGCGTTGGTTATTCTCCCTCATCCCCCTCATCTCCCTCATCCTCCTCATTTCCCCATCCCCTCATCCCCCCACTCCCCTGCACTAGTTACCAAACTTACACCGTAATTTTCGTACCATCAAATTTAGTGAAGGTGAAGCCGTTGAAGTCTTCATTAAACGTCAGTCTTTCATCTTTGAGGATGCTAATGGCAACTTCTTCGCCTAGAGCTAATGCAGCCGAACCATCGGTGCGCCAATGGATGCCGCCGTTTCCACGACCGATAGCATAGTTAGTAGCCAGCTTGTTTAATTCGCCGCCTACTGTTAGTGATGGGCCACTGTAAGGAATTAGCTTTGTAGGGTCATTAGGATCAGGTACTACCGGATTGGGAATTACGAAGTCTTCGTCAAAGAAGGCTTTTAACAATGTAACATTGACACCGGCAGTAGCAGCAGCACCACCAGTGTAGGAGGAGTGTGTCGGTGCGCCTTCTGGGTAGGCTTGGGGTAATAAATAAGTACCAAAGGTACTAAAGGTATCAGCTAAGGCTTTGGAATTCAAGAGTTCGGAATTAATCGGATATTTAGTATTATTCACTAGGTTGTTGTAAACTAGTCCACCATATGCTTCTGGGCGGAGAATGCGATGCACATAATACTTCTGCCAGTATGAAGCTCTGATGGCACGCGAAGTAGCCAGGTTTAGCAAGCCTTGTAAATATCCTAATGCAAATGTTGCATTAGACCCAGTTTGAGTCTTGGAGTTGACATAGGGATTGCCTGGATTTAAAGGTACACCAATGCTATTGAGAATGAAAGAGGCTCCGAGATAGGTAGGGCCACCTATATGGGCGTACTCGCCTAAGTCACGAACTGTAACTATGTAACGGTTCGTAGGGTCATAGTTAATGGACTTGCCGGAACTGCCTCCATTTTGGACAGTCAACCATTCATCAAAATTCGTAAGAAAGTCTTTGCCAGCAACAGCAGTACGAATCAGTGCGGAAACAGACTGAGTTCCCCAAGCAATATTTTGTAGCAGCAATTGTGAGATATAAGGGCCGTCTAGCACCCCTGGCGGAATCACATGTTTTGCTGTTTTACCTGAACGGTCGGACTCATCAAGGTAAGTGACGCTACCGCGAAACAAGGTTTGAGGGGTGACAAGGCCATTTTGTTTTGGCCCATAGAATGCCGAAAGTTTGTTGAGGTCTTCAACAGCTGCTAGAACTTTCGCATTAGCGGTATTATCCTCAAACTCAGAATAAGCCACGTCACGTAGTAAGGCTTGCCAATAGAGTTCCACTGCTTCAGCGGCTCGTTCTGCACTGGCTAAAGCTGGTGGTGGGGGAACTGCTATCTGTGCAGCATTGATTCCTTCTAAACTAATTGCCAAAGGCCCTTGAGGATTAACCAGTTTTCTCGTACCACCCAAGATGATTTTTTCAAAATCATTCGGGTTTTGGCTTGTCAGTGCTTTGGTCAAAGAGTCGTAAGCTTCTAGGTTAACTTCGCCGCGCTGGTCGTGAGGAAGCCCCCTACTATCACTGCCAATTTTGTTAGAATACCGTTCCTCATCACCGTTTGTCGGATGGGGTGGAATAGGAATACTCTGTTGGCGTCTGGCTGCCTCAACACGTACTCGATAGGCTTTATCAACAAATCTGTCATAGTTGAAGCGAATCTTTTTCGAGAACCGTCCTGGAATGTCCTTGGCTTGGACAATATCCCCTCCCTTGTTATGAGACACAGGTGAACCCAAAACTCCTGCAACAACGCTAGCAGCAGTAAATAAACCAGCGCGACCTAGAAATAAGCGTCTGCTGCTGCCACTACCAAAAAAGCGTTTACTACCTAAACTATTGACAGTAGTTCGCTTTTGTTTGGCTGTTTTACCTGGCTCATGCTTTTCGGAAGTTTGATCGGAACTGGGATCTGCTTGCATTAGATGTTCTCCAGTGAACAAAAAACAATACAAAAATCCGGCGTTGCTGAATAGAAGTATGAAATGAATAAATGCAGTAAATTAAAACTCTCACTCTCTGCGCCTCTGCGCCTCTGCGTGAGGTAAAATTCATACCCAGATTCAGCAACGCCAAAAATCCAGTCATGAGTAAATGAGTAGCTTAAAGCGAAAAAGACTTTGAGCCAAACATATTTGGTATACCCATTACCAGAAAAAAGGCTAATCTATATGGCTGTGATGCTTTTCGTCGTTTTGATTGGTCTGATTGCACATTGCTGTGGCTAAAGCATCGCAGACTTGGCTAGCAAATTGCAATTGCTATCCTCAAATTCTGAAAATGTCATAGCAGACTACACGAGCAAGGGCAGTTTACATGAATTCACCAAACCAAGTTATTACAGCGATCGCACAGCTTGAATCACCTCTTTATCAAAATACTACGGTTAGTTTATCGATTTACTGTAATTTACAGCCTTAGTCAGACTTTCGCATAAACAGCCATGAAAATCAAGAGGTTGCCAACAATTTATACCGTTTTACTTTGATGTTGATACAAATAGGCGCAGGGGTGCAGAAGAGCAAGAAAGCAGGGGAGGAAGAATCTAATAATGATTTTCATATCTTGCACTCTTGCATTGGAAGTCGCAGCTACATAGACAAAACCCGCCTGCCCGGGTTAAAAACCTTGATTTTTGGACTATTGACTCTTGAATGCCAGTTCGTTCAAGTCGAGAAACCATGCGCGGCAATCGCTCATAGGAGAGACCCCCAAGACAGCGTTAGCGACGCTCCAGCTGCGCTAACACCACACTACTGGCTCGGCTCCTTTTGACAACCCACACCAAAAAAATATGACACTTGCGTAAGCCCTAACTAATTTTTAGCTAACAGTCATCAGTTAACACAATCATATCTGTAAGTTAAATGTGTTGCAGGTTAGTGATTCATCCTTGAGATTATCAATAATTAGTTCTGGAGATAGGTTAAAGTTCAATGTTGTAATTGCTAATGTGTATTTGTCCTTAAAAAGTGTTTAGCGAATTAAAAGATATGAACCTTCTTGCTTGGATTGTATTAGGTCTAGTTGCTGGTGCTATTGCGAAAGCTATCTACCCAGGTCATCAAGGCGGCGGAATTTTAGGAACAATTTTGTTAGGAATTATTGGTGCTTTTGTTGGCGGTAGTTTGGGTGTCTTCTTCAGTACAGGACGTTTTGCTCTAGCGGCTTCAACTCTCAGTCTCACGGGTATTTTAGTAGCAGTTCTGGGTGCAATAATTGCCATTTTCTTGTGGAATGCGTTAAGCCGCCGCAGCGCCCTGTAATATAGTGTCCGGTGCAAAACTTATTATTCAGACTGCAAACAAGCAGGGCAGAGATTTTTAAACTTTCTGTACGTACACACCGAATAATAAGTTAATAAGCAAACATAGTTTCAAAACTTATATTTGACTCACTTATTAGTAAAACTCAGGGAATTATTTCCACTATATTTTCTCCCTGAATTTATATAAAAGCATAGCGCCTGCCTGTATTGAGGTTGGCGCTATTAAATATAAAATAGAAGCTTAAAGCTAGTTTGTGAGAGGATTTCATAGGTTAATATTTTACATTCTAACTTCAAAATACTTTGTGTCTTAGTGTCTTCGTGGTTTAATATTTTTTACCACGGAGGCACAAAGACACAAAGAGTTATGAGTCCTTTTATTTTAATTCAAGTCGAGGAGGTGAAATTGGGTAAATCATCAGATTTATTGAGAATGAATAAACTACCATCTCCTCCACGTCCAATTCTGAAAGTTTCATCTAAGTAAGTAATGTCAAGGGTGGCTGTTCTGCCTTGAGGATTATTAGCATTTTTCACCTTAAATGGGTTGAGTTGATGGGTATTAATACCAAGAATCTTCTCAATTGATAGATAACGTTTATCAAAATAAACGTTGATGCGTTTATTGGCTGGAGGCTCTAAATCTTCTTTGGCAGGCTCAAAGCTAGCTGTTACTTTGACATATCCTGATATTAGCCCTAAAGAATGTTTAACTTGAGCTAGATTGAAAAACAATTTATTTGCAACATCAATCACTTGATAAACCTTACCTACCTTTAATCCCAATGGTAGGGAAGCTAAGGAACGGATTTCTCTAGCAGTGGAGTATTGTAGTTGCCAAGCTCCTTGTAGCAAAGAAGTAGCATATAAAAGAGGATGGGGATTGGGATTGATGGTTTCTAGTTCTGTTGTCAATTGTTCAATTTCTGCGGCGGTAGTTTTATCTAGCTTTAAATTGGTGACAGGAGAGCGATCGCTGTCGGTTTGGATCTCTACCAGCCTCGCTTGTAATTTTTCCTTCAATAAGAGTTGATTATTCAAGGGTTGAATAGTTTCCTTTACATAGGGTATATCTTTTATTAAGCCTTATCTAGTTCCAGATGGGGTTAATTTAACAATTAAAAATTAACAATCAATTTTCTTGGTTCCTGCTTCCTAACTCCTGAATTCTGGTATATTTGACATTTGTAAAGTTTTTCTCAAAAGGTTAAAGTTGTTAACTATGCTTGTTGAAGTCACTACTTGGTATTTAGAAATGCTAGATCCCAAACAGTTACATCCAGTTACTTTCAGTGACTTCAATTTGAGAATTGAGCAAGCAGAAATTCCTTCACCCGAATTCAGTCGCTTTCTCTACAGCAGTGTAGGAGGTAACTGGTATTGGATTGATCGCCTCAAATGGAATTACGAACGTTGGTTTGCTTACCTCAATCGTCCAGAGTTAGAAACTTGGGTTGCTTATATTTCAGGTACACCAGCAGGATACATCGAACTTGAGAGTCAACCAGGAAATAATGTAGAAATTGTTTACTTTGGTATTTTACAACAGTTTACTGGACAAGGATTAGGAGGGCATTTACTCAGCCAAGGAGTACAACGAGCATGGGAAATTGGCGCACAACGAGTTTGGGTGCATACTTGCAGTTTGGATAGTGTTTATGCATTACCAAACTACCAAGCACGAGGTTTTCAAATTTACAAGCAAGAAGTACACACTCAAAAATTGCCTGATAAACCTATTGGCCCTTGGTTAGGTGCTTATGATTAATGATCATTGAGGTGATTGTGCGATCGCTTGTTATTTATTGGCTGCAAGTTTAGCAATCACCCCAGTGTACAATGACACAAATTGTTGCTGTTCTAAAGGTGCATCGTTGTTATTCCAAGTAGCAACCACACAATAGTTTTTGCCGTTCTTTGCTTGCAACCAAGTTGTCATATTGAGAACACCAGGCTCAGATCCACCTTTAAATGCTACCCGCTGCCAATCTTGAGCATTAGCAACACCAGGATTAATACTCATCAAAGGCAAATCAGCGACTTGTTCCATTAATCCACAGAGTTCTTCAGCTGTAAAAAACCATTCTACATCCAAAGCAACTGGATTAGCTGTTTCTTCAAATTCATTCACATTCGGAAGCGGTTTGTTTGTCAATTCTTGGAGTATTGCACGACGTTGAGCTTCTTTGCTTGTGCGATAGCGCTTCAGCAAGTTGCGATTTTCAGAACCTTTGAGAACAAACAAGTCACGAGTCGTTAAAAAGGGACGGTTACGGGGTGAGACTAATTCAATAGGCTGTCTTCCAATGAAGTTAATTAATATGTCTGTTGCTGTATTGTCGCTGAGAGAAATCATTAAAGCTGCAAGCGTATCTACTGTCAAATATGCATTATCTGGCCATGTTTGTAACATTCCAGATGGTAGACTTTTCAAATTTGGTTGCAGTTGCACTACATCTTTCCATGTCCGTTTCCCAGAGGTAATTTCTGATTTGAGTGCTTTGAGGACTGCTAATTTGAAGGCTGAACCGACTGCTAGAGGGGTTTTGCTATTTAATTCGGCTTGTATTGTTTTGCCTTCTTGAACTAGAAAACTGACTTTTCCAGGTAATGCTTGAAAAAGCGCGATCGCGTCTTTTAAATTAATCAGTTTGGCTTGTGGTGGTTGAAACAGCAAGCCAGAAATTTGTCCTTGTTTATTTAGAGCTATTTTAGTTGGTACTAAAGCTTGATTAAATTGAACCAAGTAATCTTGAGCATTATTCTCTACACCTTCATAACCTCCCAATTGAATCTTCAGTGCAGCAATTACTTGTCGCACTTGTTCTATAGGAACTGGTGCTAAAAATTCAGGTGCAAACCACTCTGACTTGATTTGTTCACTCGTAAATAATCTTTCTAAAGCAGCTTTAGGAGATATGGTTTTATCGATAGTCTCAATTTGAGCTAATGGTAGTTGTTGAAGTTTAACGTTTGCTAACGCTAACTGAGGAAATATCAAGTTGATTGTTAGCAGGATAGTTAATAAAGAAATTATATAATATTGATGCATGAAATTAGCCAGCTAAAAGCCTTTATCCGCAGTGTTAGCGGAAAACCTTTCCCTAGGGTAGGTAATGTCAGTGTAGTGAAGCGATCGCAACTCTTGCAATTTGCTTTACTTCGTTGCGATCGCTGCGGACAGATGATAACCAAATTAGAAATCATCTAACAAACTCATCAAAGCTTGCAATTCTGAGTCTGGCGACTCTGATAATTCAGAGCGTAACTCTTGCAATTGAGTCTGTAATGCTTCAGCTACATAGATCATATTAGATTCTTTTGCGATTTTTAGCTGATTTTCTTTAATTCTGATTTTTCTCACCAAATCGTTTACAACAGAAATTGAATCGCAATCTTGAGAAAGCATAATCTGATATCTGTTAAAAATTTAGGAAGTATTGTATCAAAAACTGCATTCACAAGAGGGTTAAGTTTTGAAAATGGGAATTGGGAATTGGGAATGGGGAATTGGGAATGGGGAATTGGGAATGGGGAACTCGGGGCCCCCTCTGGGGATAAGGGGCGATGGGGAATGGGGCATTGGAAAATAATTCTTAACTCCCTAATCTCCCCTGCACCCCTGCACCCCTGCTCCTCTGCTCCCCTGCTCCCCTTCACAAGCTCAGGGTTTACTTCAATTCGTCTAAGTAGCATTTTTAACTAAATATATGTAACTACCTTAGCAGTTTACTTAATCAGTGGCTGTTACTGTTATAACTACTTCGGTCTGTCATAGCAGATAATCCTCGTGGTGATGTTCTTTTGTTATTCATAAGCACTCATAATCCCATCATGGGAGTATGAGTGCTTTTATTTTATTAGGACTCACGGAACTGGCACACTCAACAAATAATACCAATTCGTAATTCGTAATTCATAATTCGTAATTAAGAAAGTCAGATCTAGTCTGGGTTTCGGGGGAGCGAATGTGTTGCCGGATTTTAGAGAATTAGTATAATCTAGCTGCGTAAGTCCTGTTATATAATTCCTAATTAAAAAACTTTGCGCTCTTCTAAGTGTGCTGTAATTTCTTTTCGAGTTCGCCAAACTGGACGCAATTGCTGACGGGCGAAAAGTTGCAGTTGATCTCCAACATGGGGTGAATTAGGTTGAGTAGCATTACCATAACTCGTGAGAGCCATTGCTTTCACTGGCGTAGAGAACTCCACCGCAGCTACATAAGAATCACCAGCGACTGCTTGAAAGCGTCCATTATCTGCTGGGGCGAAATACACTGTGCGGAAAATGCCTTGATCTCCTGCGCCACCATTGGCGGGTAAATCTAAATTGCCGTAGCGCAAGCGAAAGACATCACCCCAAGCTATATCTATGGTTCCATAAGTTTTTTCTACTTTGGCTGCCGCATCTGCCAAGGCTTTAACTGCGCTTTTTGGATCTGCCAAACCGTCTGGTGTGGTGCGTGGCGATTTTTCATCCCAAGGAGTGGCAAAAAGCTTGTCTAAGTCTACATTTTCTACCCAGAAGTTGAATAATACGGCACCTTTGCTATTAGCATCGGTTCTACGATCCCACGCTGCCAAGACTTTGGCGGCGCGACGAGCTAATTCATTGCCTTGTTGGGCTGCATTAATCAAATCATCGAGGATGCGTTGGGCAAGTTCCATTTGTGTAGAGTGCTTGTAGGTAATCATTTCCTCAAAGGAAATGCTTGCATCTTCAGCTAACATCTTTGCAGAACTCTGCGCCCGGAAATCCATTGGCCCCCGTGGTGCCATGTAGGATGGATAGTTATCTGCTTTGATGGCAGTGGGAAAAGTAGTAGTCCAAGGTGGATCGTTGGCATTTTGTAACCAACCGCTTAGTGGGTCGATGACTTTGGGTAAATCTTGATATGGGTGAGTTTTAGTCCATAAAGTTTTAGATGTGTCGCCGGGGATGATACCTTGCCAGTATTTAAAGTCTCCTTGTTGCCGCACGGGAACCACACCGTTGAATAGATGCATTATATGCCCTTGGCGATCGCTATACATGACGGTGAACATGGGCAGTTGTAAGCGTCGCAATGCTTGCTGAAATTCGCTGAGGTTTTGAGATTTGGCCATATTCCACCACTGTTCTAAGACACCTGGCCGATCTTCACCCACCACGCGCAACGCCAAGGCTTTGTTAGCTTTCTCGCTGACTACAGGCCCGTGAATAGAACTTTTAAGCAAGATTTTTTGCTCTTGCAATGAACCATTTTTTTGTTTCACCTTCAATAACAATGGTGCTGTTTCAAAGCGGCGGACTTTGCCATCTAAAACATAACCATTGTTTTGTAATTTCAGTTCGTAGGCATCCCAACCATCGTGAGTATTCACGGTATGAGTCCAGCCTAAATTATCATTGAAGGCGATCGCTAATACAGGAATGCCTACCAGTGTTGCCCCATAAGCGTTAATACCTGGGGCAGTAATTTGTGCTTCGTACCATAAGAATAAATCACCCCAAGGTAAATGAGGATTAGCCAGCAACATGGCTTTACCACTGGCAGATCGTTTTGGTGCGATCGCCCAACCGTTAGAACCTGGGGTAGACTCTGGATGAGTATTATCTGCAACTCGCCCCGGATCGACTACAAAAGTAAATAGCAGAACCCTTTGTAAGTGGGCGAGTACATCCTCTGGCCTGACTGGTAAAACCACTTCTACTTCATCGTCAATTAAATCGGCGTGTTCTTTGGCGTAAGTATTAATCCCAGTGGCAAAGGCATTAATATAACTACGAAAAGCCGAACTTTGAGCTTGATACCAAGCGATCGCACGTTTGGGTACTCCCATTGTCAGTACCCATTTGTCTGATTCTACATAATCCTCTCCCCAATATTCGGCAGCCCGTCCCCGTGCTTGTCCGTAGAGGCGTAAGAGCAAGTTGGCGTGACTTTGCATCTGCGCCCAACCAAATGCTTGAAAAGCACCTTGAGCATTATTACCGTAAATATGCGGTATTCCGTAAGTATCCCAAAGTATCTCACTATTTTTAGGTACAGTGCTAATACTCTGATTACTCACCATTATAGTAAAGATGATGGCAAGCAAAAAAGGTAAGAGTGGGCGTGATTTTTTATTGCAGATTAGGGACTGAATGCGTTTATTTATATTAGACAAAACCATGATTTTTAGATTAATTATTCTTGAGTCACTTGTGCGGACTCTGACATTTTCTTCCTTAAACTCAACGGTCTCATATCAGTCCATACTTCTTTAATATATTCGAGACATTCTGATTTGAGTCCACTTTTGCCTGCATCTCTCCAACCCAGAGCATTTTCACGGTCAGCAGGCCAAATGGAATACTGTTCTTCATGATTAACAACAACTTTATATAAAGTTGTATCTTCTGAATTGTTTTGGTTCATTTTTAATTCCTAATAGTTGCTGTTTATTTGAGTAAATCAAGACTATAAAATCACTTACAAAGGTATGATTTTATTTCTGCAAATTTTTTATTTATTTTAGATTAAATTACATAATCTGTGTTTTCAATATAACTTACTAATAAAAAGGTATAAAACCTCCATAACGTAGTTCTTCCACACTATCTTTAACAGCTTGAAGAATGTAGTTGATATCTTCATCTGTATGGGCTGTAGATAAATAACCGCTAACACCTAAAAGGTGAACTCCTTTGTGGATAAGATGGTATTTTAACAAGCTCATAACTACCGAAAGAGTAGAATTTTCCTCAGCAAGTTCTACAGATGCAGAACCAAAGAGTGAGCCAAAATTTGCCATCCGGAGTGGTAGTCTTTCTATTACAAAATAATTGTTTAAAGCCATAACAAATTGTATTGTACGTTCATTTAGCTTCTGATGCAATGATGGGTCTTGACTTTGTAAATATTTCAGAACTGCTTTTGCAGCAGCCATCGCTAAGGGATGTTTGCAAAAAGTACCAGCAAAAAATGTTTTTTTAGTTTGAGGATAAGAATCATCGCCATAATTCCACACACCCCCATCAATTACATTCATATATTTACTATTACCAGCAATCACTCCAATTGGTATTCCACCACCAACAATTTTTCCATAAGTAGCTATATCTGCTTGCACACCAAAATAAGCTTGTGCGCCACCAGGATGAATACGAAAGCCTGTCACCATTTCATCAAAGATTAAGGCAATGTTAGACGCTTGTGTTAATTTCCTCAATTCTTGGAGAAATTCTTTTGGTTGTAAAGCGGGTCTAGCAGTTTGCACCGGAACTACTAAAACTGCTGCTAGTTCTTGGTGATAAGCTTTGATGATTTCTAATGATTTAGGATTGCCATAATCTAACACCAAAACATCATTAACAAAATTTTGTAATATTCCAGGCGCTAAGGGTATGGCATATTGATTATTTTCTGCGTTATTTTTATTAACTAATGTACCATCAAAATGACCATGATAAGAACCTGAAAATATGACAATTTTATTACGTCCTGTAACTGCTCTGGCAATGCGGATAGCAGTCATTACTGCTTCTGTACCAGTATTACTAAAACAAACCCGTTCCATTCCAGTTAGTTGAGAAATTAACTCAGCTACCTCACCAACAATTTCTGATTGGGGCCCAATTTGAATCCCTTGATCAAGTTGTGCAATTAAAGCTTCTTTAATAAAAGGAGGGTTATGACCAAATAGATTTATTCCTAACCCCATCATGACATCTACATATTCATTTCCATCTACATCCCATATTTTAGAACCTGAAGAACGATTAGCAACTATGGGATAATACATTTCTTTGAAGAGTAAATTGAACTCTCCTAAGTTTTTATCATCAGCTAAAAATGGGCGCGAAGATTGCGAAATATGTTTCGATGTTTTTGTGCGCTCATTGTAACGTAAAATAAAATCTTGCAAATAGTTTTTTTGTTGCTGAGTAAATCCTGATGTAGCTAGCAAATTTTTTAAATTATTTAAATTTGGATGTAATGTAATTTTTTGCACAAAAATGCTCCTTTATTCTCTGTGTTAAATATTTTGTTAATAAAGTCTTAAATATATCAATACTTATTGCTTTATTAACATAATTATGTATATGTACCTTTTTTAAACTTATTTAGCTTGTACTAAACTATTTTCAATTAAATACAACAAATAAGTATTCAATAAATTTTCATTAATTTCTGGACAAACGATAGACGAACCAGCAAGACCATTAATTGTATTTTTGCAGTCAAACTTTAGAAAACCTGAGTCAAATGTTTGTTTTTCTTGAGATTTAGAAGGAAAGAATGAAACAAGTGGATACAAAGGATGCTCTAGGGAACCTTGAGTAAGATTGAGTAATTTTTCTCGCCATTCGTTATAAGAAATCTGCTCAATCGCATAACCTAATGAGCGAATATGGTCGATTAATGTATGAGAGTGAAGAGTTTGCGGATGAACTAGGTGAAAGGTTTTACCTAAAGATTTTTCTTGGTTGGATAAATAAACTATTGCTTTGCTGACATAATCTACAGGAACTATGTTATCTCTAATATCTGTATCTGGCGCACTTCCAAGTTGAATACAACCTATGATCAGCTTGTACAGAAAGTCATTGCTATTATAAACTCCTGTTTGGCTATGTCCTGATATGCGTGATGGTCTGTAAATAGAGATGGTAATTCCTCTTTCAGCCGCAGTTTGTACTAACTTTTCAGCAACCCATTTAGTTTGTGAATATCCATTATTAGGAAATTCATTGTCGTTCAGCTTATCTTGTTCTTGAGCTAATTTAACTCCAGATTCAACTTTTGAAGATACAACACCAGAGCTAGAAATAAAATGTACAGGTTTGGTTTTATTGTGACTAGCTAATCTCAAGATTTCTTGTGTTCCCAGTACGTTTGTGGGTTTGAGAATAGAGTAGGGATAAATGTGATGTACCCAAGCACCATTATGGTATATCACATCAATGGTAGATGCTAATTGTTGAAATTTTTCCATTTCTAAACCTAAAAATGGTTTAGACAGATCGCCAACAATGGTAATGATTCTATCACTCCAAAGTTCGTTCCAAATTCCATAAGCTTCCAAAATATTTTGCAGCTTTTTATGGCTATACTCAATATTTTTAGAACGTACTAAACAATAAATATCTGCTTTAGTTTGTTGCAAAAGCTCAGCAAGTAAAAATACTCCTAAAAAGCCTGTGGCTCCAGTTAATAAAATTGAACTGGGTTCAGGGATAAATTTACCAACAGTTTGAGGATAAATTGTAGAGTCTAAAACTGTTTCACTTTTGATATCCAATCTTGGGTTTTCAACTTCTGTTGGACAAGATTTTTCAAGTTTTTCTGCTAAACCCGCTACAGTGGGATTTTCTAATAAACTACGTAAAGATATATCACAGTTAAAGTTTTCTTTAAGCTTAGCTAGTAATTGAGTGGTTAATAAAGAATGTCCACCCAATTCAAAGAAGTTATCGTAAATGCCAACTTGATCAAGTTTTAAAACTTCTGCCCAGATTTGAGCCAGCATTTCTTCGACAAAAGTACGAGGAGGAACAAATTCTCCTCTTAAATCTGATCTAACTTGCTCTGGTGAGGGTAGCGCCTTTCTATCAACTTTACCATTGGAGCTTAGAGGTAATTCTTTGAGTAGCACTACAGCCGATGGTACCATAAATTCTGGTAGTTTCTCTTTGAGAAAATTGCGTATTTCATTAACTGTGGTAGCTGATTTTAGCTGAGGAATTACATAAGCAACTAAGCGTTTATTTCCTGGTACATCTTCACGCGCGATCGCTACTGTTTCTTGCACTTGTGGATGTTGATTTAGTAAGGCTTCAATTTCTCCTATTTCTATCCGAAAACCGCGAATTTTGACTTGATTATCAATACGTCCTAGAAACTCTATATTGCCATCATTAAGATATCGGGCTAAATCCCCAGTTTGATACAAACGCATTCCTGGTTTTTGGCTAAAGGGATGAGGAATAAATTTTTCAGATGTAATTGTAGACTGATTTAAATAACCTCTGGCTAAACCTTCACCGCTAATATAAACTTCTCCAGCAACACCAATAGGAACGGGATGTAAGTGAGAGTCTAATATATAGATTTGTGTGTTGTCTATGGGACGACCAATAGATACTTGTGTTCTAATTTTTGGATAATTACAAGAATAGACACTACTCCAAACTGTTGCTTCCGTCGGCCCGTACTCATTAAATAAAGATGCTTCTAACTGCAACTGAAGATGATGTTCTACTATTTCTGGCGCACAAGCTTCACCTGCAACTATGACAGTACGCAGGGAAGTTAACTGTTCTCGTTTTGCTTGCTGCAAAATTAAAGCATATAGAGAAGGAAGGCTTAATAAATGGGAAATATGATGTTGAGAAAGTAACTCTACAAGTTTTGTTACTTCCCGTTGCACACCTTCTGCTGGTAAGTGTAGGGTTCCTCCACAACAAAGTGTCCAGAAAATTCCCGCAACAGAACTATCAAAAGCAAAGGATGAAAGTAATAAAAAGCTGCTGACAGGTTCTTGATAGTAGCTAATACGCGCAGTTGTTGAGTTAACTAAGTTACGATGAGTAATTTCCACTCCTTTAGGTTTACCAGTAGAACCGGAAGTGTAGATTACATAAGCTAAATTTTCAGGAGTTGCTGTCACAAGAAGGTTTTGTGGACTCTCTTGTGCGATCGCTTGCCATTGTGTGTCTAAGCAAATCGTCTGTACGTCATAATTAGGTAAGCCTTCCAGTAGATGCTGCTGAGTCAATAATATTGATAGCTGAGTATCTTGTAGCATGAAAGCTAAACGTTCTTGGGGATAGTGAGGATCGAGGGGAACATAAGCACCACCGGCTTTGAGAATACCCAATATACCCACAACCATTTCTAAGGAACGTTCAACACAAATTCCTACTAAAACTTCTGCACCTACACCCAATTTTTGCAAGTATTGAGCTAGTTTATTTGCACGCGCATTCAGTTCAGCGTAAGTGAGTTGCTGATTGTTAAATGCAACAGCAATATTATTTGGTGTACGTTCTACTTGTTCTGCAAATAACTGGTGAATGCACTTGTTTGCTGGGTAATCAGTTTGCGTTTGATTGAACTCGAATAGCAGTTGATGGAGGGTGCGATCGCTTAAAATTTCTAAATCACAAATTCTCGCTTCTGGATTGTTTGCTGCACTTTCTACTAATTTTTGGAATTGCTCTGCTATTCCTTTGATATCCTCCACATCAAATAAAGTAGAATTATAAGAAAATTCTGCTATGACTTCACTTGCGTGTGGTCTACAAGAGAGTTTTAATTTAAACTTATCAATGCAGTTGTATTGCTTGTAAATAGAAAAATGTAAGTTTTCTACAGAATATTTTATATATTCTTCTTGCCAGTCAAAACAAAAAGATGAATCCACTTTCTTTGTATTGTCTTCCCATGTGAAATACTCTTCCCATTCATAGATTTCTTTTGCAGCTTCATCAATTTGTTGTAATAATTGAACAAATTGCGAATTATCCTCTAAGTCAGAATACAGCGGTAAGTATTTGGCAAACAGCCCCAATGCCCCTTTTAATTCATCATATTTTCTGCCATCTACACCAGTGTTAACAATAATTTTAGTTTCTCCGCTCAGACGTTGAAGTAAAATTAGCCAACAAGTTAAATAAAAGATATTCGCAGAAATGTTATATTTTTGAACTAAAATATCTATTTTTTGGGTGACTTCAGAGCTAATTAATAAAGTAATATTCTCAGGCAAGAATATATCTTGATTATTAACTTTTTTTTGATGTGGCAAGTTAAGATTTTTAATATTATCAATTGCTTCCTTAATCCAAAATTTTCTACCGATTTTAGTTTCTTCAGATTCTAGTATTTGATTTTGCCATTCAGAGTAATCTGCATATTGCAATAGCTCATCAGAAAGTTGCCCATAAAATTCGTCAGAGTATGAATCAGCAATCTCTTTTACCAAAACTTGTAAACTTACAGTATCAGCACAAATAGCAGGTAAACTAATAAATAATAAGTTTTTTTCTGATGATATATTCACTAGATATATATGTAAAATTAAACCTTTATCTAAATCAAAAGGCATCTCATGCAATTGCTGAAAAAGCAGTTCGATTTGAGCAGCTTGTTGATCAGGATTATAATCACTAAGGTTGTGCTTCTGATTTAAAGCTAGTGTGCTGTTGTTAATTACCTGAATTGGAATAGACATTTCTGGTAAACAACGAAAGCAGGTGCGGAGTATCTCATATTTATGAATCACTTTTTGCAAGGCTAATTCGAGACGACTGATATTACAATTTCCTTCAATCAAAATTGCACTATCAATACGATAAGCAAAGTTTTTATCGTTTTTTTGCAGTAACCATAGATGTTCTTGCTGTGGCGAAAGTTGAAAACCTTCCATTGTAATATTTTGCATGGTGAAACCTCTCAATTAGGAAGCAAATTTTGGTTGTTAGGAGAAAAATTATTAATAATTAAGTCGGTATTTGCACTTTTGAATTGATATTTAATATTAAAATCATTATTTTTATAATTATGATATGTCATTAACCTGACGTTTAATATTCTTAATATTCTTTAAGCTTCTTTGGATAGCACTATTACAAGCTTGTTTTTGACTCAAGCGTTGTTGCTTGTCTGCTTCATCAATAATTTTTTTTAGCTCATTTAGACTGGCTTCAGGTTGTGTTGCAACTGCTTTAAGAAGCAATTGAAAATTTGCCGAAATTTGGGTAATAGTGGTAGTTTCATACATGTCTGTGTTGTACTCCCATAAACCAAATAATCCTTGCTCAAATTCTGTTAATTCTAAAAGTAGATCAAACTGAACTGCCTGTTTTATAAGATTGATGGGAGTAATTTTTAATCCCAAAAAATCAAATGTGTGGTTTTGGGTATTTTCTAAAACAAGCTTGACCTGAAAAAGAGGTGTTTGGCTGAGATTACGTTTTGGATTGAGAACCTCTACCAACTTGTCGAAAGGCAAGTCTTGATGAACATAAGCGTCTAAGGTTGTCTGACGAACTTGCTTGAGCAAATCTTTAAAGCTGGGGTTATCGGATAAATTGGTACGCAATACTAACTGATTAACAAAAAACCCAATTAATCCTTTGGTTTCTAGTTGATTGCGGTTAGCAATATCAGTACCCACAACTATGTCTTCTTGCTTTGTATACCAGTGCAGCAAAATTTTAAACGCTGCAAGTATTGTCATAAATAGTGTAATACCTTCTCGTTGATAGAGAGTTTTTAGTTTCTCAGTGATCGCTTTTTCTAACACGAAAAATTGGCTATCTCCATTGTAAGATTGAACTGTTGGTCGGGGGCGATCGCTTGGCATTTTCAAGACAGTTAGTCTATTACCTAATTGCTGCTTCCAGTATTCAAGTTGAGTCATCATTTCCTCTCCCTGCAACCACTGTCGCTGCCAAACTGCAAAGTCAGCATACTGGATTGGCAGTTCAGGAAGCGGCGAGGGATAACCTTGAGAAAATGCTTTATAAAGCGTTGTTATTTCTTGGATTAAAATGCCTATAGACCAACCATCAGAAACAATATGATGCATTGACAAAAATAATGCATGTTCTGTCTGGCTTAATTGCAATAAAGTAACTCGTACTAAACAATCTTTAGCTAAATTGAAGGGTTGTTGAGCTTCTTCATTAGCCAGCCGCAGAACTTCGACTTCTCTTTCATCTAGACTCAGTTTTTGTAAATTTAATAATTTTAGCTGAAATACAGCAGTAGGATTAATTACCTGAAAAGGTTGCCCATCAATTATAGTAAATGTAGTCCGTAAAATTTCGTGTCGTTTGACAACTTCTTGAAAACTTTTTTCCAGCGCTACTACATTTAATAAACCTGTCAACTGCATAAATTGACAAATATTAAATGCTGGATTTCCAGGTTCCAATTGGTCGAGGAACCATAACCTTTGCTGGGCAAATGAGAGGGGAAAAGTATTGGATTCCCGACTTTGAGGTTTGATTTGAGTTTTTGATAAAAGATTACCTTTTTTTTGGTTCAGTTTTTGTGTAAGGAGTTTCAGCTTTTCTGGGGATAAACCAGCTATTCTTTGAGAAAGTTCACTCATTTTCAAAGGATTTTGATTACAGCTATTTTTGGGTAAATGTAGTAGATATTTTTTTATTCACGCAGAGATGCAAGCAAAGACGCAGAGAGAAATTAAGAGTATAGCAAAGTGCTGAGGAGCCAGCCGTATGGGCGTGTTTCCCGACTTGAGGAGCCACTGCGTTGCGGGGGTTTCCCCCGTTGAAGCAAGTGGCGTTGGACTGGCGTTGCTGAGTAGAAAGCAAGTTATTTCAAATGAAGTTAATTATTACTTAAGTTTTGCAAAGCAAGTATTGTCTGTACTTCGTCATCTGATAGTTTTTCAATATCTGCTAGGGCTTGAGCTAAATCTTCTAAGTTTGTCTGTTTTGCTAGTTTTTGTACAATAACTTCAGCTAACTCAGCTACTGTCGGTTGATCAAAAAAGCGTTTATAAGAAAGTTCTACTTGGAAAGTTTTGCCCAGTTGAGAAACAAGCTGAGTAGCAAATAAAGAATCTCCCCCTAATTCAAAGAAATTATCATGAATACCTACATTATCAATACCAAGAAGTTGTTGCCAAATGTCAGTTAGGGTAATTTCCACTTCGTTGCGAGGAGCAACATAAGCATTATTTAAGTTGGGACGGGGATGGGTTGTTCTAGCTTGGTTGAGTTTGGCTAATTGTTCTTCTATGGATTTATGAGATTTTTTGGGGTGAAGCTGACTGTATAAATCTTGTGTGGAAACAACAATTTGAGGCGAATTATTACTAGATAAAATCCGATTGAATGCCTCAATACCCTCTTCTACAGTCATTCCTGCTGTTAATTCTTCTCCTGTGATATCTTTATGCCTTTCTTCAACTGCAACGGCCATTCCTAAGCTGTTCCATCTATCCCAGTTAATAGATGTGATGAAATTACTATGTTGTGTAGCATGATAGTGAGCGAAGGCATCTATAAAGGCATTTTCGGCAGTATAATCAACCATTCCTGATGTACCTGCAAAGGAAGAAAGTGAGGAACAAAGTACAAATAAATCAAGTTTAGTATTTTGAAAAATATTATTTAAGATTCTTGTTCCTTGGACTTTTGGTGCTAAAGCATTAGCTGCAATTTCTTTGGTTTTGAGTTGAATCATACCTCCACCTACAACTGCGGCTGCATGAATTACTCCGTTAATTTGACCAAATTGCAAATTTGCTTTTTTAACTACTGCTGACATTTGCTCATAATCAGCAACGTCGGCACTAATTACTATTATTTCTGCACCATAAGCTTGCAGATTTTGCAATTTATGAATTTTTTGACTAACTACATTTTCTGCATCATGAGTTGATAGCCATTGCGTCCATTCATTTGGTTGAGGAAAAGGCGATCGCCCGACTAAAATTAATTTAGCTTGTACAGTTTTCGCTAGATATTTGGCTAAGGCTAGACCAACACCACCCAAACCGCCAGTGATTAAATATACTCCGTTACGTCTTAAACGCTGATTTTCCTGAATTGGGGTGTCTAATTTGATAGCTTCAAAATCCTGCACCCAACGATGATGTCCTCGGTAAGCAATTATCTGTTCAGGTGTTTCGCTAGAAATTTCGGTAAGTAGTTGGTTGATTAGTTGTTGTTCTTGCCAACTATTTGCTAAGGGAAGAACTACATCAATGCTACTACAAGTCAGGTTAGAATACTCTAGCGGAATTACCTTACAAGGCCCAATTATTAAAGCTTTTTCTGGACACAGTTGTTCGGAACCTGTAACCATTTGCAGATGATTAGAAATGACTTGAATGTGTAAAGTATCTTTTTGATAAAATTCCGCGATCGCCTGAGTCAGAAACACTAAGCTGTAAAAACCCCAGGATTCATACTGTTGTGGTGTAAACTCCTCTAGATGATCTGGGGTGACACTCCATAAATGAATAATGTTGGTGGGAGTTGTACCCAATGTGCGAAGTTCTTGACACAGAAACTTGTAGTCTTGTGGTTGCTCAGGGTTAATTGTATATGAGCGATCGCTCTGACGGCTATATTTTTCCCCAACTTTGACGGTAATTACTTCTCCATCCTCTAATCTCAATCGCTTGACTATTTTTTCACCCAAGCCGCACTCATCCACCAATATTAACCAGCATTTCGACTGAGTTGTTTTGATTTCATTTGGTAAATACTGGGGTAAAGTAGCGCGTTTCCAAGTAGGAATATAGAACCAGTCAGCAATGTTAGGCTTTTTACCTAATAAAACTGTATTTTCTTCACTTAGTTTTTGGTCAATAAATGCGCTAAATGCTGTAGGTGCAGAATCGGTTGTAGTAGCTTGAGCAACTAAAATTTCCTCGCCGAATACTTCTGTTTCAGAAACCGCTGCTACTTCCACAAATCCATGAGATTTTAATGCTTCACACCACTGCTTTTGAGATAAAAATGGATTGCCACGACTGCGTTGTGTATCCTCTAAAGGATTCATCAACAAACCATCAGTGATATCAAAATTTAATTGAGGTTCTGTGATTTCCCACAACAATAATAAACCACCTGGCGCTAACAACGAGCGCACATGATCAAGGGTTTTACCAATGTTACTCGTAACATGTAAGACATTAACAGCAATGATTACATCAAAACTGTGGAGTTCATACCCTTGTTCTGTAGGAGGTTTTTCGATATCTAGAAAACGGTATTCAACAAATGGATAAGCACTAAAATTTTCTTTGGCTCGATTTAGTAATAAACCACCGACATCAGTAAAAGTGTAGCTTGTTCGTTCTCCAGGTAATACAGGTAATAAAGCTGTGGTGGCAATTCCTTGTCCGCCTCCAATTTCTAAAATTCTCAGGTTGACGTTTGGTGGTAGTAATTTTCTTATCTGTTCCAAAGTTGCCTGCATGATGCCTTTTAAATAGGTATCCAACGGCAATTCTGTTTTTGTAGTTTCTGTACTTTTATTTATAGCTGAAAAATACAATTCTAAAGGCTCTATTTCACCTCTAAGTACAACTGGTAAATTAGCTCCACATTCCTCAACAATATCTACTAATTCTGGGAAATCCGCCAATTTTAACCTAGCTGTTTCTAAAAGGGTATTGAGCATATCATTAGACAACGGGATCAAGTTGCTAAATAACCCTTGCTCTTGCTGTAAATAACCTTGTTCTACCAATACATCCAACCAGCGATATAATAACTGTCGATAACGAGGAATGATGCGGGTTTGCTCATATAATTCTTCAAAAGAATACTTGCTGGAGGCATTTTTAAAAATATCTAAATGTCTCAAAGCCAAGTTGATATAAGCAACGCATAAGTTATCCAAACACTGTTTATTACTTAAATAAGTTGCTTCATCAAGTAGCTGTGTTTGAGCTTGGGTTTTCCTAATTGCTACTACAGATTTCCAAAGCTCATCTGTTGTGGTTTGTGTTTTAAATCTCTGTTGTTGTGGTTCTACCCAATAACGTTGACGTTCAAAAGGATAGGTAGGTAAAGGGATATGGTAGGGTTTTTCATGGCTATAAAAACTCGACCAATCAACTTTTACTCCTTGCAACCAGAGACGACCCAAAGTATTAAATATAAATGCTACATCTGACTTTTGTTCTTGGGGATGACGGAGTGAGGTGAGTGTCACTACCTCTGTTTTTTGATGTTGCTTGACAAACGTACTTAAAGTTCTTCCAGGCCCCACTTCCAGAAATATACGTTCTGATTGCTTTTGTAACTCAGTAATTCCATTACTAAAACGCACAGTTTGGCGGAGATGTTTTGCCCAATAGTCGGGATCTGTAGCGGCTGCTGCACTTATCCATGTACCGCTAAGGTTGGATATGAAGGGAATTTGGGGAGGATGTAGGCTGATTTGTTGCAACAACTTGGTAAATGGCTCAATTATTGCATCCATCATTGGCGAATGAAAAGCACCAGATGTATGCAGTTTGCGACAATTTATACCTTGCTGTTGTAACTGCTGTTCTAAGTTTGCGATCGCACTCACAGAACCTGAAACCACACAGGCTGATGGCGCATTGCTAGCAGCCAAAGCTAATTCTACACCCAAAAAAGGTTGAATTTCTGACTCTCCCATTTGCACCGAGAGCATCGCGCCTTCAGGTAGTTGTTGCATCAAACATCCGCGAGTAGCAACTAATTTTAAAGCATCTTCTAAACTAAAAACTCCTGCCAAAGTTGCTGCTACATATTCCCCAATGCTATGACCAATCATTGCTTCTGGACGTACACCCCAGGTCATCCATAATTTTGCTAAGGCATACTCAATCACAAATAAAGCAGGCTGGGTGATGGCAGTTTGTGTTAATTCTTGAGTCTGCGTTGCATTGGGGTAAATGACATCACGCAGATCAAAACCTAGATGCGGCTTGAGTAGTTCAACACAATAGTCAACTTGTTCTCTAAAATATGGTTCACTTTCATAAAGTTCTCGACCCATATCTGCATATTGAGAACCCTGTCCAGGAAACATAAACACCACTGGACGATGACAGGGTTTTTGATAATAGGTAAAAACTTCTGGATTATCTGGAGATGTTAGGGTTGTGATGGCATCATCAAGATTTTGACAAACCAAAATTCGCCGATGTTCCAAAGCTTTACGACCTACCGCCAGAGTGTAGGCAACATCAGCCAAATTTAAATCTTGATTTTGCTGCAAGTGTTGGACTAAATTTTCTGTCGCCGTCTCCAAGGCTGTGCTAGTTTTGGCAGAGAGTACCAACAACTGAAATCTCCCCCGCACCTCTGCACCCCTGCACCCCCGTTCCAAAACAGGCGCTTCTTCCAAAATCACATGAGCATTTGTTCCTCCAATACCAAAGGAACTCACCCCCGCACGTCTGGGAGTACCGTTACTTTGCCAATTAGTTAGTTGAGTATTGACGTAGAAGGGACTATTGACAAAATCTATTTGGGGGTTTGCTTGTTCAAAGTGTAAACTGGCTGGGATTTTTTGATGCTTGAGAGCTAAAACAGTTTTGATTAAACCTGCTACACCAGCCGCAGCATCCATATGGCCAGTATTGGTTTTTAAAGAACCGATTGCACAAAAGCCTGTTTTATCGGTACCGGCGCGGAAAGCTTCGGTTAAAGCAGCAATTTCGATGGGATCTCCTAAAGATGTGCCAGTACCGTGAGCTTCAATATAGGTGATAGTTTCGGGTGCAACTTCGGCGACAGCTTGAGCAGTTCTAATGACTTTTGCTTGGGTGTTGATACTCGGTGCTGTGAAGCTGACTTTTTGTGAGCCATCGTTATTGATGGCGGAACCTTTAATTACTGCATGTATGGTATCTTTGTCTGCGATCGCATCTTCTAATCTTTTTAACACCACAATGCCCACACCTTCACCGCCAACGGTGCCCTGTGCTTTAGCATCAAAGGCGCGGCAATGTCCATCAGGCGAACCTATACCCCCTTCTTTATAAAAATAGCCATGTTTTCGTAATGCACTGATAGAAACGCCACCAGCTAAAGCCATGTCACACTCTCCATTGAGGAGATTTTGACATGCTAAGTGAACAGCAACTAATGAAGTTGAACAGGCAGTTTGAATGGTATAACTTGGCCCTTGTAAATTTAATTTGTAAGAAACACGAGTACTTAAATAATCTTTATCGCCACCAATTGTTATTTGATGACCATCAACAGAATTACGAATATTTTCATTAGTATAAACATTAAATAGATAGCCACTCAAACCACTACCAGCATAAACGCCAATTGCACCAAAATAATTTTCTGGATTGTAGCCAGAATTTTCTAAAGCTGACCAGGCACACTCTAAAAACAGTCGATGTTGTGGATCAGTAATTTCTGCTTCTTTAGGAGTGAACCCAAAAAAGGAGGCATCAAATAATTCTGCGTCTGCTAATACACCTCTAGCTTTAACATAATTAGGTTGATTAACTATAGCCTTGTCTATTCCTGAAGCTATCAGTTCTTCATCTGTAAAAAAGGTAATTGACTCTACACCCGCTTGCAAATTATGCCAGAATTCTTCAATATTTTTTGCCCCAGGAAAATGTCCTGATAAACCAATAATCGCTATTTCTGAGCCATTAAGATGAAATGCTGCTGAATCGACCATTTTTAGATAATTCCTTAAATATTTTTGAGTGATTTCATTTTTTCTAGACGTTTTCTTTGTTTTTCTTTAGCAGTTGTAATTGTTTCTGCCTGATTATCCGTCTTTTTAATGGATGAAGTTTGATTTTTGAATTGACTCAGTAAATCTGCTAAGGAACTGATAGTTGGATATCTAAATAAATCAAGCATTGCTAAATCAGTTTTAAAACTTTCACGCAATTCACTATGAACTTTAATCATTAGCAATGAATGCCCACCGAGTTCAAAAAAGTTATCATGAATACCGATATTTTCAAGATTTAAAGCTTTTTGCCAAATATTAGCAATAGTTTGTTCTATTTCAGTTTGTGGTATTACATAATTAGCTGCTAATTCTGGGCGAAATCTTTCTGGTACAGGTAATGTACGTTGGTCTATTTTGCCGTTGGGAGTGAGAGGTAAATTTTCTAAAATTACAAAGGCAGAAGGTATCATGTATTCTGGCAGTTGTTCCTTCAAAAAGCTTCGCAGTTGAGTAACTGTTAGTTGTGGTTTTGATTGGGAACTGACATATCCTACTAAACGTTTATCACCTTGTTCATCCTCCCAAACTTTTACTACTGCTTTGTTAACTTTGGGATGTTGGTTTAATCTCGCTTCAATTTCGCCTAATTCAATGCGAAAACCTCGGATTTTTACTTGATCATCAACCCGCCCTAAAATATCAATTTCGCCATTAGGTAAATAACGGGCTAAGTCACCTGTTTTATAGAGACGTGTCCCTAGTTCATTACTAAAAGGGTTGGGAATAAATTTTTCTGCTGTTAGTTGAGGTTGGTTGAGATATCCCCTAGCAATACCCATACCACCTATGTATAGTTCCCCAGGTACACTAATAGGATTAGGCTGGAGATGAGAATCTAATATATAAACTTGTACATTATCAATTGCTTTGCCAATTGGCACTTCTGATAATTCAGGATTTTGTATTTGGCAGTTAGATAAATTGCTAATAGTTGCTACAATTGTGGCTTCTGTAGGGCCGTATGAATTGATTAATTGTACTTGTGAATTTACATATTTTCTCCATATTCGCAAATATTTTGATAATCCCTTCTCTCCACCAATAATTACCAACCGTAATTCTTCAGGTAGGTGCAAATTTTCTCTGAAAATTTCCCCAGTCATTTGATGCCAAAAAGCTGTTGGCAGATCCAATACAGTAATTTCCCATTTTTGGCATTGCTGTAAAAAAGCTGGAATTGAACTCAACATAGCATCATTCCGCAGCACTAAAGTAGCCCCTTGTACTAAACAAGGAAATATTTCTTCTGCTGCTGCATCAAAGCAGATAGAGGCAAATTGCAGAACGCGATCGCTTGCCTTCAGTGCATATTTAGCAATTGCCGTTTCTGTATAATTTACTAAAGAATGATGTTGCACCATCACTCCCTTGGGTTTACCTGTGGAACCTGACGTATAAATCACATAAGCCAAGTTTGCAGTTGTCGCTTTTGTCTGCAAATTTTCATGATTTTCTTGAGTGATTAACTGCCAATCTGCATCTAAATAAATAGTTTGATGCTGATTTTGAGGTAGCCATTCTTGCAATCGTTGTTGAGTTAATAATAAAGCTAAATTAGCATCTTCTAACATGAAAGTTAGACGTTCTTGGGGATATGCTGGATCAAGCGGTACATAAGCCCCGCCCGCTTTGAGGATGCCTAAAATTCCCACAATCATTTCCAAAGAACGCTCTACACAAATTCCTACCAACACCTCTGGCCCCACGCCTCGTTTTTGGAGGTAATGTGCTAGTTGGTTAGCTTTTTGATTAAGTTCTTGATAAGTTAAATATTGTTCTTCAAATACTACTGCGATCGCATGGGGTATTTTCTCTGCCTGAACTTCTATGAACTGATGAATACATTGGTCTTGAGGGTAATCATTTTGTGTATTATTCCACTCTTTTAAAAGTTGATTTTCCTCACTTGCTGTTAACAATGGTAAGTCTGACAAACGCTGATCAGGATTAACAACTATACCCTCTAATAATATTTGGAAATGCTTCAACAACCGAATAATAGTTTCTGGATAAAAAATATCGGTGTTGTACTCTAAATTGGCAATCATTCCTGACTCGTTCTCCGCCATCTCCAGAGTCAGATCAAATTTTGCCGTTTCGTTGTCAAACTTTAAAGGCATCAAAGTTAAATCTGGCAATTCTATACTGCTTGTGGGAGTATTTTGCAGTTGAAACATTACCTGAAACAATGGTGTATGACTTAAGTTTCGTTGAGGCTGTAGTTTCTCTACTAGCCGTTCAAAAGGCAAATCTTGATGAGCATAAGCTCCTAAAGCTACATCACGTACTCGACTCAACAACTCTCGAAAACTAGGGTTACCGCTCAAGTTGGTACGCAACACCAAGGTATTAACAAAAAATCCAATTAACCCTTCTAATTCTTCACGGTTGCGGCCAGCAATTGTCGTGCCTACCAAGATGTCCTCTTGCTGGGTGTAGCGGTAGAGCAAAGTCTGAAACGCTGCTAGCAAGGTCATAAATAGGGTTGCTGACTCTTGCTGTGCTAGCTGTTTAAGTTTCTGTGTTAGTTCCTTGGACAAAACAACCGACTTTTCCGCACCGCGATAGCTCATCAGTGCAGGTCGCGGACGGTCAGTTGGTAACTCTAGTAAACTGGGAGCGCCATGAAGTTGCTGTTGCCAGTAAGATATTTGTTTTTCTAAAACCTCTCCTACTAGCCATTGCCTTTGCCATACAGCAAAATCAGCATATTGAATTGGCAGTTGTGGCAGTGGCGAGGGCTGATTTTGGCTGAAGGCTGAATACAACGCCGCTATCTCACGCATCAGTACTGTACTAGACCAGCGATCGCAGATAATGTGATGCATGGTCAACAACAATACGTACTCTTCTGCATCCAATTGCAATAAAGTTACTCGCAACAGCGACCCCGTTTTTAAGTTGAATGGTTGCTGTGCTTCTACTGTCGCTAGCCTTCTTACCTCACTCTCCTGTACTTCCAAAGCTAGCGATTCTAAATTGACTATTGGTAACTCTAAAGTCAATGAGGGAGCAATAATTTGCTGTGCTTGTCCGTCTACCGTAGTAAATGTGGTGCGTAAAATTTCGTGACGCCGCACAATTTCATTAATGCTTTGCACTACTGCATCTACATTCAACTTACCCTGAAGACGGAAAGCCGAAGGCTCGTTATATAAATATTGATTGGGCGTTAACTGTTCAAAAAACCACAGTCGCTCTTGAGCAAAAGACAGAAAAACTGAATCCGATTGTTGACGCCGAGGAATTGTAGTAACTCTCAATTTACCTTGTACCAACTTTTCAAAAAGCGCTCTTTTCGCTGGTGATAAATTCAGTTTTTGTTGTAACAGCGCATCGGATTCAGTCATATTATATCTCTATTAATTTTGCACTTATTATTTTGTTAATAATAATTAACTTTAAATAAACTTCCACTAAATAATTACCTTTTTCTTTGCATTCTTTGGGTACTTTGCAGTTTGCTTCTGAAAAATTAACTACATTTTCACATAGGATTGGTATTACACTAAATCTCTAAAAGCCGTTGTACTTCTTCTTCTGATAATTCTGCTATTTTCCCCATCAACAATTGAGTACTTACTTCAGCTAAATGAGCAATTGTAGGAGATTCAGAAACAAGTTCGCGTAAAGGTAACTCTACTATCAAAGCTTTTCGTATTTGAGAAATCACTTGTGTTGCCAACAAGGAATGACCGCCCAACTCAAAAAAATTGTCATAAACACCAATCTGTTCTATACCTAAAATATTTTGCCATATCTTAGCGATAGTTTTTTCAACATCATTCCTAGGAGCAACATAATCATTTTTTAATTTGGGGCGAGAATGGAGTGACTTCGACAAATTTGCATTTGAAAATTGATTTTGGATTTTTTTGAATTCATGCTCTAAGGAAATTTTAGAATAGCTTTGCTCAATTGCTGTTGGTAGATGATACTTAGATATCACAACTTGAGACAGACTGCTTGCCAAAATCCGATTAAATGCATCAATTCCTTGTTTAGGTTTAATAGCTTGTACGTGCTTTTGACGCCGTTCTTTCAGTTCTTCTAGCACAGCAGTATTAACGAACATTCCTACTTCTTGCCAAGCACACCAGTTAATACAAATAGTATTGTGAGAATTCTTCTGAGCAAATTTATCCAAAAAAGCATTCGCAGCACAATAATCTACTTGACCAAATCCTCCGACAATAGAAGCAAGAGCCGAACAAAGTACTATAAAATCTAATTTTTCACCTTGGAAGATGTGATCTATAACTAATGTTCCTTGCACTTTTGGGGCAAGAACATTTGCTGCTACTTGTGTAGTTTTTATTTGTATCATGCCGCCACCTGCAATACCTGCCGCATGGATGACACCGTGAATGGCACCAAAACGTTCAATTACTTGTGTTTTTAATGCCTGCATCTGTTCTTGATTAGTGACATCAGCACTCTTGACTAAAACTTCTGCACCAAACTTTTCTAATGCCTGAACTTTCTTGATTCTCTGGCTGATAAAGTTTTGCTGATCATGAGTTTCTAGCCATTGTTCCCATTTATCTTTTTCAGGTAAGTTAGAACGTCCTATCAATACAATTTTTGCCTGCACGGTCTGGGCAAGATATTCTGCCAAGGATAAACCGATACCTCCCAAACCACCAGTAATTAAATAAACTCCCCCTTGACGCAATTGTATATTTTGAAAAGTAGGTGCTTCTAGCTTTACTTGTTCAAAATTTTGAACCCAACGATAATGCCCACGGTAAGCAACTATTAAATCTGTTGTTTGTGTTGTAAATTCATCTAAAAGTTGTTCAGTTAGTTTTTGTTGTAAATGTTGTTGCGTTGGCAGAACAATATCAATGCTACGACAGGTAATGTTGAAATATTCTTGTCCAATTACTTGGCAAGGGCCTAAAACAGTTGCCTTTTCTGGACATAGTTGTTCATCACCAATAACGCTATGTAAGTTATTAGTAACAACAAAGATTTCGAGTGCATTTGTAAAACCTTGTTCAGCAAGTGCTTGGGCGAGGAAAAGCAAACTGTTAAAGCCAAAAGCTTGACTTTGTTCCCATGTTATTTGATGATTCTGGGTAACGCCCCAAAAATGGACAATTTTATCTAAAGGATAATTCAATAAGTGTAATTCTTGGAGCAAAGCATCATAATCATTTCTTTGTTGGGGATGAATGCAGTATGTGCGATCGCTAACTTTGCCAAACTGTTGTGCTACTGTGACAATAATTACATCATGCCCTAGTTGTTGTAAACTACTAGCGATCGCACTTCCCAATCCACAATCATCAACAAATAGCAACCAAGACAACTTTTGTTGTGTTAGCTTCTCAATTGCCAAAGGCTTTACTGTTACTGACTGTTTCCAAACTGGGGTATAAAACCACTCAGCAATATTTGATTGTTTTTGACTTTGACTAACACGACTAACAGGTGATTGTGGTTCTATCCAATATCTCTGCCTTTCAAAAGGATATGTCGGCAAAGGCACACGCAAATGTTGCTCACTATAAAAGCCAGACCAATTAATTTCAACTCCCGCTAACCAAAGTTGACCCAAAGTGTTGAGTGAAAAGGTGACATCTGAATGTTGTTCTTGGGGATGGCGTAAGCAATTGAGTATAATTTGTTGTTCATTGAGTTGTGAATATTGTTTGAGTAAAGTACTCAATGTCCGCCCAGGCCCAACCTCGAGGAAAATTTGCCCTGACTGTTGCTGTAGTTGAGCGATACCATCAGCGAAACGTACACAAGAGGTTAGATGTTTCGCCCAATAGTCGGGGTCTGTGGCTTGTTCAGTAGTAATCCAAGTGCCAGTGACATTAGATACAAAAGCAATTGTGGGTGGCTGAAGTTGAATGCGGCGTAACTCTGCTGTGAATGCTGGGATGATGGGGTTCATCATCACAGAATGAAAGGCATGGGAGGTGTGCAGTTGGCGGCAATCTATACCTTGGCTGCTGAGTTTTTGTTGTAAATCTGCAATTGCTGATTCAGTTCCAGAAACCACACAAAGCGAGGGTGCATTGCTAGCTGCAAGGGAAATTTGCTCATTCAACAAAGACTGAAGTTCCGACTCTGATAGTGGTATGGCTAGCATTTTCCCTGAAGGAAGTTGTTGCATTAATTGCCCACGAGTAGCTACTATCCGTAGGGCATCTTCAACAGTAAATACTCCAGCTAAGCAAGCGGCGACATATTCGCCAATACTATGACCAATCATTGCATCAGGTTTTACGCCCCAAGCCATCCATAGTTTTGCTAAGGCGTACTCGATGACAAATAGTGCAGGTTGGGCAATTTTTGTCTCTATTAATTGTTGTTGGTTTTGAATTTTTGTTGTACTGGGATAGAGTATATCGCGTAAATCTATTGCTAAATATTCTTTGAGGATTTCGCAACAATTATCTATTTGTTGACGGAATATTGGTTGTGTTTGGTAGAGTTCCCAACCCATATTAATGTATTGCGAACCCTGGCCAGGAAACATGAAAACTACAGACAAATTTTGTTGTTGTTGGTGATGGGTGAAAATTCTTTGTGGGTCTTGTGTCGTTAAAGCTTGTATTGCATCTTCAATATCAGCAGCAACTACAAATTGCCGATATTCAAATGCACGACGACCTACACTTAATGTATAGGCAACATCTGCAAAGTTCAGTTCTGGATGTTGTTGTAAATAATTAGTTAAATTAGTTGTGGCAGTTTCCAAGGCTGTGCTGGTTTTGGCCGAGAGTACTAATAATTGATGTCCTCTCCCCTGCTCCCCTGCTCCTCTGCACCCCAGCTCAAAAACAGGGGCTTCTTCCAAAATTACATGAGCATTAGTGCCGCCAATACCAAAGGAACTCACCCCAGCACGTCTGGGAGTACCATTTGTTTTCCATTCAGATAATTGGACATTCACATAAAAGGGACTGTTGGCAAAATCAATTTGAGGATTGGGCTTTTCAAAATGTAAGCTGGGGGGTATTTGTTTGTGCTTGAGTGCCAGAACCGTTTTGATAAAACCAGCAATACCAGCTGCTGCATCTAAGTGTCCAATATTTGTTTTCAGTGAACCAATGGCGCAGAAATTCTTTTTCTGAGTTGTAGTACGGAAAGATTTAGTTAATGCTGCAATTTCAATGGGATCACCAAGATTTGTTCCGGTGCCATGAGTTTCTATATAACTGATTGTTTCGGGATGAACTCCAGATATGGAAAGAGCTTCAGCAATGACTTTTGCTTGCCCATCAACACTCGGTGCAGTGTAACCTACTTTGAGAGAACCATCGTTATTAATAGCTGAACTTTTAATGACAGCATGGATATAATCGCCATCTGCGATCGCATTCTTTAATAGCTTTAATACTACAATGCCTACACCATTACCAGTCAGAGTTCCTTGTGTTTTGGCATCAAAAGCGCGGCAATGTCCATCAGGAGATAAAATTCCTCCTTCCTGATAGCGATAACCAGCTTTGTGTGGCAAAGTGATGTTAACCCCACCAGCCAGAGCAATATCGCTTTCGCCGTTGAGTAAGCTTTGGCAGGCAAAATGAACTGCTACTAATGAAGTGGAACAGGCAGTTTGCACATTGACACTTGGCCCCTTTAAATTTAATTTGTAAGAGACAAGTGTCGGTAGAAAGTCTCCTCGATTACCAATTAATGTTCGGAATTTCCCTATTGATTCTTCTATAAGTTCGCGGTTGGGATAAAGGTGAAACAAAAAGTAAGTGTCCATTCCCACACCCGCATAGACTCCAATTTGACCTGTGTAGGTTTTCGAGTCGTAGCCAGCATTTTCTAAAGCAGTCCACGCATGTTCAAGGAAAAGGCGGTGTTGCGGGTCTGTGATTTCTGCTTCTTTTGGGGAAAATTCAAAAAATGCAGCATCAAATAAATCTATATCGTCTAATATCGCTTTGGCTTTGACATAATTAGGCTGATTCAACTCATTTATATTTATTCCTGAAGACACTAATTCTTCTTCAGTAAAAAAAGAAATTGATTCTACACCATCTCGCAAATTTTGCCAAAATTCCTCAATATTCTTAGCTCCAGGAAAACAACCTGACATGCCAATAATAGCTATTTCATCAAGGCAATTAAATGTATTATAGTTATTCATATTCAGCCTACTACTGTAGTATTGCTCGATGTTTTTGTCTGAGTTGCCTTTGTTGCTGATTCGACTCTCTGCGGGCTTGAACTGATTCGGGGTTTGGCTTAAAAGCAGGCTGTTCCTCTTGTTTCTGGCTTAAATGTTTTGCCAACATGCTAATTGTTGGACATTCAAACAATTCAACCATTGATATATCTCTATTTAAAGCTACACGCAGTTTAGTATGAATTTGTACCATCAATAATGAATGACCGCCGAGATCGAAGAAATTATGATGGATACCTACTTTTTCAACTTGCAGCACCTCTTGCCATATATTAGTAATTATTTGCTCAAGTTCAGACTGAGGAGCCACAAAAGTTTCTTCTAGTTGAACTTGCACCTGTTTAGGTAGTGCTTTATAGTCTACTTTGCCATTAGGTAATACAGGCAAAGATTTCAACATCAAAAAGGCGGAAGGCATCATATATTCAGGTAGCTTTTTCATTAAAAAGCTGCGAAATTCACTGCTAGAAGGAGATGGTTGTTGATTAGGAACTATATAGGCGATGTGGCGGGGATTTTCTTCTGTGGCAACAACTACAACTTCCTGTACTGTAGGATGTTGTTTTAAAGCTGCTTCAATTTCTCCTAGTTCAATACGATAGCCGCGAATCTTGACTTGCTGGTCAATTCTTCCGAGAAATTCAATATTTCCATCTACACAGTATTGAGCTAAATCTCCAGTTTTATATAGGCGTGCTGTTGGTTCTTTGCTAAATGGGTTAGTGATAAATTTCTCGGCGGTTAGTTCTGGCTGGTTGAGATAACCTATGGCGATACCGTCACCACCAATATATATCTCGCCAGGAACGCCAATAGGAACAGGATGAAGGTTTGCATCTAAAATATAAATCTGGGTATTGGCAATGGGACGACCGATGGGAACTCGTGTTAATTCTTGAGACTGACAAAGATAAACACTGCTCCATACAGTTGCTTCTGTTGGGCCGTATTCGTTATATAAAGAAGCTTCTGACAGATATTTTTGATGTAGTTTTATTAACTCACTGGGGCATACTTCGCCAGCAACAATAATAGCCTGTAGGTAAGCTAGTTGTTCCTGTATTGCTTGTTGCAAAATTAGAGCATAGAGGGAAGGAAGACTTAAAAGATGGGAAATCTGATTTTCACAAATTAACTTAACTAGCTTTGGTATTTCTAGCTGTAAACCTTCTTGGGGTAAGACTAAAGTTCCTCCACAGCAAAGTGCCCAAAAGATACCTGCGACTGAACTATCAAAGGCAAAGGATGAAAGTAATAAAAAGCGGCTGACAGGTTTTTGATAATAATTAATCCGAGCGGTTGTCGAATGAACGAGGTTTTGATGGGTAATTTGCACTCCTTTTGGTTTGCCTGTAGAGCCAGAAGTGTAAATAATATAAGCTAAGTTATTAGGTGTAAGTTGCAGAGTTAGATTTTCTTGGTTTTGGCGTGCAATGATTTCCCAATCAGTATCTAAACAAATAACTTGCGCTTGATGTGTTGGTAATTTTTCTAGTAATGGTTGCTGAGTTAATAAAACGGATGTTTGGGAATTTTCTAAAATCCAAGTTAATCTTTCTTGAGGATAAGTTGGATCTAAAGGTACATAAGCACCACCAGCTTTGAGTATACCAAGAATCCCAACAATCATATTAAGGCTGCGCTCAACACATATCCCTACTAAAGTTCCTGGTGTAACACCATTTTGTTGTAGGTAATATGCTAGTTGATTAGCACGGCTATTGAGTTGTCCATAGGTTAATTTTTGATTCTCAAACTCCACAGCAATATTATTTGGTTGCTGCTGTGCTTGGTATTCAATTAACTGGTGAATACATTTATTTTTGGGGTAATCAGCTTGGGTTTGGTTAAATTCTACTATTAGTTGGTGTTTGGCACGATCGCTTAAAATTTCCAACTCACTGATTACGGCTTCAGGATTCTTTACTACGCTTTCTAATAAAGTGTGAAATTGTTCTGACAAGCGCTGTATATCTTGTGCATCAAAACGTTGAGAATCATAATGAAATTCTGTAAATAGAGCATCATGATTATGCACACAAGAAAGTTTTATTTTAAATCTCTCAATACAAGCATAATGGTTTTGAATTGCAAAAGATATATTACTATCGGTATATTTTACATAATTTTCTTCAAAATCGAAGCATATAGGGTAATAAGATAAATCTGAAATATTTGCATCTTGGTTTTTAATTAACTCCCAAGAAAAACATTCCTGCCATTTGTAAAGTTCATGTTCAGTTTTGCTGATTTGTTGTAATACCTCTGAAAATGTTGATTTTTCTTGCAAATGACAGGGAAGTGGTAAGGATTTGGCAAATAAACCCATCGCCTCTTGTAGTTCTGGAAATTTTCTGCCATCAAAAACTTTACCAATAAGTAGGTTTTGTTGTTGAGTCAAACGCCAAAGTAAAACTGACCAACAAGCTAGCAAAAATATAGAAGGAGAAGTATTATATTTTTGAGCGATCGCTGCAATATTATCTTTAAAATTAGGATTAATTTTCAAACTCAAAAACTCTGGTTCAAATTCTGTTTCTTCAGTAATATGCTTTTCAAAAGGCAACTGTAAATGAAGAATATCTGATAAATCTTGTTTACGCCAATATTCTCTGCCAATTTCAGCCGCCTCTGACTCTATCAATTCATTCTGCCATTGGGAGAAATCGGCATATTGTAGTGGTTCTGCCAATAGTTGCTGACTATTAGCATATGAACGACTAAGTTCACAAACTAAATTTCTGAGAGTCTTTGTATCTGCATAAAGAGCAGGTAAACCAATAAATAATACATGCTTTAATGGCGATAAACTAGCTAACAAAACATGCAAAGGTGAGTCTGTTTCAGAGTCGAAGTTTTGCTGCTTAAATTTCTGAAAAATTGCTGCGATTTTCGCTGATTGTTCCTGATAAGTATAACCATCTAGATTATAGTGGTTATTGAATCTGACGTTGCCATTAGTAATAACTTGAACTGGAATCATCATTCCAGGTACAAATTTAAATGTAGTGCGGAGAATTTCATGACGATTCACAACATCTTGTAAAGCTGCAACTAATTTAGTTGTCTCGATATTTCCCTCTATGAGAACAGCACACTTAACAAAATAAGCCGAACTTGGAGTTACTTGCTGTAATAACCATAAATGCTCTTGTTGAGGTGAAAGTTCAAAACCCTCAATTATTTCTGTAGCCATATTCCGAAAATCCAATTGTAAAATTTAAAGTTCTTTGATATTTAGCGGTTCTGCCATCCCGACTAAAACTTGGCGTGGCCCTACAAATGGGCGGCGTCCATGCACTGCTAACATATTGTCCAACATTAAGATGTCCCCTTTTTGCCAGGGGAAAGTAACCATTGCTTGCTGATAAACTTCGCGTAGAGACTCTAAAACTGAAGGTTCGATTGGAGAACCATCACCGTAATATGTATTAGTTGGTAAATCTTCTTCCTTGAAACCTGCTAATAGTGCCTCGCGGGTATTTTTTTCTAAGGTAGAAACGTGAAAAAAAGTTGCATGATTGAACCAGACAAGTTCACCTGTTCGAGGATGTTTAACAACAGCCGGGCCAACTTGACGTGTTCTTAAGCGTTCGCCATCTTTCCATTCAACTTTTATATCATGAATACGGCAATATTCTTCTACTTTTGCTTTTTCATTTGTCTGAAATACAGTTTGCCAAGGTAAGCCAAAACCATCACCAAAATTCCGCATGTACATGACTTTTTTTTCCATGAAACGTTCTCGAATTTTGGGATCTATCCGCTCAAAAATCTCCCGACAACTGCCAATCGGTGTTTCTCCTCCCTGCTGTGCTGGTGTCAGACAAAAGAAGAATATTTTCAAAGGGAAGGTAGGAGAATAAGCATGTTCATTATGAGGAAAGATACTTTGATCAGCAGGATAATCAGTTGACGTATAAATTCTGTCACTCACTTGAGTACGTGGTGAAGCTCGATAACGATATTCCAAAGCTTCAAAGCAAATCGCTTTAATTACCTGCTCAAATCCTGCAACAGTCTCCACATTGAAACCCCGGAAAAGGATAGCTCCATGTTTCAACAACTGCGTGTCTATAAAATCCCTATTACTAGATGCCCAAACTGCTAAATCTACCTTTCTTACAGAAGATTTTATCACCAAAGGAAAGTTTTTTCCTGGTTCTAAATATTCTGTATCAATTAAATCTTGTGAAGATATTTTGAGCGATTTACGCTTAAATACTTGACTTTTTATAGGTACTTGATTATCTGGTATTGGGGTATTTTGTAACTCTTCCATTTGCAAAAATCTCAATTGATAACTCTTTCTTTGCGCCTCTGCGCGACGCCAGTTGCTTCAAGTCGGCAGAGCCGACGACACTTGCTTCAACGCTCTTAACCCGCGCAACGCAGTGTCTCCTCTGCGTGATCTAAAACATTATTTACACAATAATTCTCTTCAAGCCTTTTTACTTTTACTTAGACCTGCGCTTAATGTTCATTACATTTCGTTGAATAGTCTTCTGATACTCTTGCTCTTGAAAAAGACGCTGTTGCTTGTCCGCTTCCGCAAGCATTGCTGTTAGCTCATGCAGTTTAACATCAGGTTGTGACACAATGTGGCTGAGAATTATTTCCAGATTTGTCAACATTTGAGATACAGTAGCAGTCTTAAACAAATCTGTGCTGTATTTCAAATCTGCTATTATTCCTTGTTCTGTATCTGTCAGTACTAAGAGTAAGTCAAACTCTGCAACTTTTTTATCAATATCTAACAGGCTGAGTGTTAAACCCGGCAATTCTAGCGGTGGCATTGGCGCATTTTGGAGAATACATTTCACCTGAAATAAAGGCGAACGACTGAAATCACGTTCAGGATTTAGTACTTCTACTAATTTGTCGAAAGGTAAATCTTGGTATGTGTAGGCTGATAAAGTGCGATCGCGTACCCTCTCCAACAATTCGTCAAAACTGGGATTTCCTGCCAAATCGGTACGCAACACCAATTGATTGACAAAAAATCCAATTAATGGTTCTGTTTCTGCATAATTGCGGTTGGCGACATCGGTACCCACCACAATATCGTTTTGGTTTGTGTAGTAATGCAGTAGCGTCTGAAACCCAGCTAACAAAGTCATAAACAACGTTACTCCGGCATTGGTACTCAATTGTTTCAGACCTTGAGATAAACTCTTGGGTAATATCAGAGTTTGTTTTGCGCCTCTGAAGGTACGCTGTGCTGGGCGGGGAAAGTCTGTAGGCAATTGTAAAACAGGTAAATTCTGCAATTGCTGCTGCCAGTAGTCAAGTTGGGTTTGTAAGACATCACCCTGCAACCATTGACGTTGCCAAACAGCAAAATCTGCATACTGGATGGGTAGTTCTGGAAGTGGGGATATTTCCCCTGCACAAAAGGCTGCATAGAGGGTTGTTAACTCTTGAATTAACACACCCATTGACCAACCATCAGAGACAATATGGTGAATTGTCAACAATGCAATATGTTCGTTCTCGTCCAGATGCAGGAGAGTACATCGCAGCAAGGGCGCTTGAGATAAGTCAAAGGTGCGTTGTGATTCTTCAATAGCCAGTCTTTGCACTTCGCTAGAACGTTCTGCTTCTGGTAAATGACATAAGTCTATGATTGGCAAATTTACATTTAAAGTGGGAGCGATCGTCAAAGACGTTGCCATAGGCATCGCTTGCAATGCGTGCCCATTTACTAAAGTAAAATAACTACGCAATACTTCATGACGACGCACGATTTCATTTAAGCTTTGCTCTAATGCAGCTATATTAAGGAATCCTGTCAGGCGGACGCCTGCTGATATGTTATATGTAAAACTGCCCGGATAAAGTTGTTCTTGTAACCATAATCTTGCTTGAGCAAACGACAGTGGTAAATCGGTATTTCGGGACACCGATTGGATAGAAGGAAGATTTAATCCGAGTTTGGCTTTGATTGTCTGTTGGATAGTTTTGGCTAGTTCAGCTATTGTCGGGGATGCAAATAAAGAACGTAGCGATAAATCTATTTCAAAAGTTTTTCGCAAGCGAGATATTACTTGAGTGGCTAATAGTGAATGCCCACCTAACTCAAAGAAATTGTCATTGATACCTACTTGTTCAAGACCAATAACTTGCTTCCAAATTTCTGCAATCACTTCCTCAATCGAATTGCGTGGTGCAACAACAATTTCTTCTATATTAGTTCTGTTTGTATCAGGTGCAGGTAACGCTCGACGGTCTATTTTACCATTAGGTGTTAGGGGCAAATTCTCCAGCATAACAAAAGTTGAAGGAACCATGTAATTAGGTAATTTCTCAGCTAACAAGCGGCGTAAATCAGCAATTGCCAATGTTTGTTCTGGTTTAATCACTACATAGGCAATCAATTGTTGATCACCTGGTTCATCTTCTCGAACTACAACCGCACTGGCTTGCACAAATTGGTGTTGATTGATTGTCGCCTCTATTTCTCCTAATTCTATTCGGAAGCCTCGCAGTTTAAATTGATTGTCGATTCTTCCCAAAAATTCAATTGTGCCGTCTGGATGATAACGCACCAAATCCCCAGTTTTATACAACCGAGAAGTGGCATCTGAATTAAAAGGATTAGCTATAAACTTTTGTGCTGTCAGTTCTGGTCGATTTAAATAACCACGCGCTAAACCAGCGCCACCGATATGTAATTCACCAGCTACACCTATAGGCAATAATTGATGATATGAATCAAGGATATAAAATTCTGTGTTAGCGATAGGATGACCCACAAAAACGTTATTTTCTATCTGATGTATTGCTGACCAAATAGTAGTTTCTGTAGGGCCATACATGTTCCATAATTCTTTACACCGTTGCAGTAATTGTTGGGCTAAGGTGTAATCAAGTGCTTCACCACCACACAGAATTTTTAATTGTTGATTACCACTCCAACCAGCAGACAGCAACATTCGCCAAGTTGCTGGGGTAGCTTGCATGACTGTAGCACCACAGGAATTTAAGCGTTTTACCAATTGTATGCCATCAGAGGATTCTTGACGGCTAGCGATAACTACTTGAGCGCCTACAATTAAAGGCAGATATATTTCTAAAGCTGCAATATCAAAAGATAATGTAGTGACAGACAGTAATATATCTTCTTCAGTTAAGCCAGGAGTTTGGCGCATTGCCATTAGGAAATTGACAACAGCACCATGAGAAATTTGCACACCTTTGGGTTTTCCAGTGGAACCAGAAGTGTAAATTATATAGGCTAAGTTTTCGGGAGTTACTGTGTTGAATTGGTAGCGATCGCACTGTTGTGAAATTCTCTCCCACTCAATATCTAAAGAAACTACTTGAGCATTATGAAGTGGTAAATTTTCTAGTAACGGTTTTTGAGTAAGTAAAACTGATATTTCAGCATCTGACAACATCCCCATTAATCGTTCTTGAGGATAGGCTGAGTCTAAAGGTACATAAGCACCGCCTGCTTTGAGAATACCTAACAGCCCTACAACCATTTCTAAAGAACGTTCTACACAAATCCCCACCAATACTTCTGGCCCTACTCCTAAATTTTGCAAGTAATGAGCGAGTTGATTGGCTTTGGTATTCAGTTCTCTATAAGTAAGTTGTTCATTTTCAAACACCACTGCGACAGTGTTGGGTGTTCGTTCGACTTGCGCCTCAAATAGCTGATGAATACAAACACAAGGATACTCGATTTTTGTTTTATTCCAGTCAGTAAACAGTTGTTGTTCTAAAACAGTTAATATAGGCAAGTCTGATAGTTGCTGGTTAGGATGAGCTACAATTCCCTCTAGTAAAGTTTGAAAATGCCCTTGCATTCTGCTGATGGTTTCAGCATCAAACAAATCGCTGTTATATTCAAACACTCCCATCAAGCCTTGATTGCTTTCTGTTAAGAACAAAGTTAAATCAAAGGCAGATTTTTCAGTATTTACTTCCTCTAAATTAATACTTAAACCTGGAAGTTTCAGTTCTTCAAGAGGAGCATTTTGCAATGCAAACATCACCTGAAATAGTGGTGTATAGCTCAAATTGCGCTCTGGTTGTAACTCTTCTACCAACTGTTCAAAGGGCAAATCTTGGTGAGTATAAGCGCCAAGTGTGACTTCCCGTACTCGTTTGAGTAATTCTTGAAAACTGGGATTGCCAGATAAGTCAGTTCGCAGTACTAAAGTATTGACAAAAAAGCCAATCAGTCCTTCAATTTCCACCCGATTACGGTTAGCAATCGGTGAACCTACTAAAATATCTTCTTGCTGAGTGTAGCGATAGAGTAAAGTTTGAAATGCTGCTAATAGAGTCATAAACAGCGTTACACCTTCTTTTCGACTCAAAGTTTTGAGTGCTGCGGTGAGACTTGAAGAAATTTGAAACGACTGTTTTCCACCAACAAAAGTTTGAATAGCTGGTCTTGGTCGGTCGGTGGGAAGTTCTAATACTGGTAAACTACCACTCAACTGTTGCTTCCAGTAGTTTATTTGAGATGATAACACCTCTTTTTGCAACCATTCTCTTTGCCAAACGGCAAAGTCTGCATACTGGATGGGTAGTTCTTTTAATGATGAGGGTTTGTTAGTACAAAAAGATTCATACAGTGCTGTTAATTCCTGCACAATTATGCCTGTTGACCAACCATCGGCAATGATGTGATGTATGGTAAATACTAACACATATTCTTGCTCGGATATTTGTAAGATTATGGCATTGAATAGTGGGGCACTAGTTAAATTAAAAGATTGCTGTGCCTGTTGTTTAACTAGTTTTTTAATTTCTATTTCTTGTGCTGATTTTGATAATTTACTTAAATCTAAAATTGGCAAATTAATACTCAGTATCGAAGCAATAATCTGAACTGGCTGCCCATTTACTGCTGTAAAAGTAGTTCGTAAAACTTCATGACGGCGAACAATTTCGTTGAGACTATGTTCTAATGCTGCTATGTTTAGCACACCTTGGAGTCGCACACATAGAGATAGGTTATAAGTACTGTTATCTGGTTCTAACTGGTCGAGAAACCAGAGTCGCTGCTGGGCAAAAGAAAGTGGTAATTTGCCATTTCGTACCACTGGTTTTATGGGCGATACTTGCTGTTTTTCTCCCATATTCAGCGCTAATTCTACACGTTCCGCAAGTGCAGCGACAGTTGGCGATTCAAATAAACTCCGCAGAGGTAAATCTATATGTAATATTTCTCTAATTTGAGAAACAACTTGCGTTGCTAATAGCGAGTGTCCACCTAATTCAAAAAAGTTATCATCAATTCCTACCAAATCAAGATGCAGAATTTGTGCCCAAATTCCTGCTATTACCTCTTCTACTAAAGTATGGGGCGTTTTTTGTGAAAGTTGTACTTGTTCTGGTGCAGGTAATGCTTGACGGTTGAGTTTCCCATTAGGTGTTAAAGGTAATGCTTCCAACATTACAAAGTTAGAAGGCATCATATAATCAGGCAATCTTTCTTTTAAAAAGCTGCGGTAGTTACTGAAGTTGGAATTTTGAACGCTCTGATCATTAGATACTATATAAGCAACTAATCGCTTTTCTTGTGAGTCTTCCCTCGCCACAACCACAGCTTCCCGCACAGATGGATGTTGACAAAGTACTGCTTCAATTTCTGCTAATTCAATGCGAAAACCGCGAATTTTAACTTGGTGGTCGCTGCGTCCGATAAACTCAACTGTACCATCTGGTAAATAACGTCCTAAGTCCCCAGTTTTGTATAGCCGTGTTCCTGGTTCTGTACTCAAGAAGTTGGGTATAAATCTTTCGGCTGTCAAGTCTGGACGATGCAAATAGCCTTGACCAATACCCAAGCCACCAATATATAATTCACCAGCAACTCCTATGGGTACAGGTTGCAGATGTTTATCTAAGATATAGATTTGGGTGTTGGGAATGGGACGACCAAGAGGAATGATTTGTACTCTTTCGTGTTGTGCGATCGCAATAGGATAAACTGCAACTATGCCACATGTCTCTGTCTGACCAAACATATTGATGAGACTGGCGTTGTGTTGCAAGCCAAACCGCCATTGAGTGCAAATATCTGATAATAAAGGTTCACTAGCAGAGACAATTAAGCGTAATTTGTTATCTAAAAGAGTAGTTCTTAACTCTGGTTTTAAGTTACTCAGTAAATGATTACAGTTCCGCCAGTAAGAGGGAACGATATCAATAACTGTCACCTGCTGTTGCTTAATTTCTGCAAACAGTGTCAACGGATCTTTTCGCTGTTCGGAAGTTGCAATGACCACCGTTGCACCTTTAGTTAAAGGCACCATCAACTGTCTAACAGAAGATGAAAAAGCAATTGATGCAGTGTGTAAATATTTATCTGATTCTACAATATCCAGCGCTGTTTGCATTGCTTGGACGTAATGACATAAATTAGCATGGGTAACTCTGACTCCCTTTGGCGTTCCTGTTGAACCAGAGGTGTAAATTATATAAGCTAAATTACTACAAATAGCTGTTTGTTTTAAATTTTCTCTTGACTGCTGAACAATTAAATCCCAGTCTTTATCTAAGCAAACTAATTGGGCTGAATGTTCTGGTAATTCTTCGATTAAAAACTCCTTAGTCAACAATACTTTTGCCTGGGAGTTTTGCAACATATACGCCAAGCGTTCCTTGGGGTATGTAGGATCTAAAGGTACATAAGCACCACCAGCTTTCAGAATGCCAAGGATACCAAGGACAATATCTAAAGAACGTTCAACACATAGCCCTACTAATATTTCTCCTCCTACACCTAATTGTTGTAAATAGGCTGCAATTTGGTTAGCACGATGATTTAGTTCTGTATAGGTCAATTTTTGGTCAGCAAAGACTATAGCGACTTTATCCGGTGTTTTAGCTACTTGTTCTTCAAATAAATGATGGATGCATTTATTGATTGAGTAATCAAGTTTAGTATTGTTCAGTAAAGAAAGTAGTTGAGTTTCGCTGTTGCTGAGTATTTGTAATTGGCTGATGATAGCTTCAGGCTGAGAAATTGCACTCTCGATTAATTTTTGGAATTGTGCTGCTAAACGTTGAATATCTCTTGCTGAAAAATAATTAATATTGTATGTAATTTCTATATCAAATGAATCATTTTGACGTATACAAGCAAGTTTGATTTTGTAGCTATCGATGCAAGCTTTTAGCTGGTCAATTGTAAAAGATATATCATCAAAATTATAATTTAATCTAATCTCATCATATTCAAAACAAAAGTTATTGCCCGACAAATCTGCTAGCTTATCCCAACTAAAATATTCTTGATAGTTATAATTTTTAGCAACAGCTTGCTGAAGCTCATTGAAAAATTGAGATAAAGTTATATCTTCTTTAACTTGGTATTTTAAAGGCACATACTTAGATAAAAGTCCTAATGCTGATTCTAATTCTTGATATTTACGTCCATTGGTAGCAACACTAATAGCTAAGTTTTCTTGTCCTGTGAGACGCCATAACAAAATATTCCAACAAGCTAAAAAGAAATTAGCTACCGAAGATTGATACTGTGTTGTTATTTGTTCTACAAGATGTGCATTCAAACTAAAAGTATAAGTTCCTGGCTGAAATGCGAATTCAGCAACATTCTCTTTTTCTAGAGGTAGATGCAATGCTTGCAAAGCCGAAAAATCTTGCTTCAGCCAGTATTCTCTACCTGCTTCTGTATCTGCTGCTGACAAGAGTTCATTTTGCCAGGTCGCCAAGTCAGCATACTGCATGACTTCTTCAAGACTATTATATTTATTAGCGTAAGTATAGCTAATTTCTTTGATGAAATTCTTCAGTGTGTCTCTATCGGCAGATAATGCAGGTAAACTGATGAATAATTTATATTTATTAGCAGATAAAGTGATTAATGATAAATGTAAAAGTGTTCCAGTCTCTAAGTTAAATGCCTGTTGACTAAATTCCTCAAACAATAAGGACAGTTTTTGTTTTTGTTCTTCAGCTGTATAATTTGTTAAATCATAGTTTTGCTTCCAATTAATCCCAGATTCAGTGATGACTTGTACAGGAATTGTCATCCCTGGAAGTACTTTATAACATGTACGAAGAATTTCATGACGATTTACAACCTGTTCTATGGCATTTTTGAGTAATTCAATATTGAGATTTCCGGTAATGGAAACAACACTTTTAACCTGATATATTTGGCTAGCAGGTTGTTGTATTTGCCATAAATATTTTTGTTGGGATGAAAGTTGATATCCCTGAATTTCTGGAAACATTGTTAATCTGGTTAAATAATTTGGAAGAAATTCTTGATTATTATTTCTCTTGCATGAATAGTTGAAAATATTTTTTTCACGCAGAGACACAGAGGCGCAGAGAGAGGAAAGAAAGAGAAATTTATATGTTGTATAGCAGTCGAAGCATAGTTTAAGATAGTGCTGATTGCTAAAAGCCTTGAAATAACTTGCTTTCTACTCAGCACTTAGCACTTTGCTGTATGCCTCTGCCATACCTACAACTACTTTTCTATCACCTATAAATGGTTGTCTACCGTGGGCAGTTAGCATGTTATCTAACATCAATATATCACCACTCAGCCAAGGAAAAATTACTGTCTCTTGTTGGTAAACTGCACGGATTTCATCTAATACTTCTGGTTCAATGGGTGAACCATCTCCATAATAAGTATTGTGTGGTAAGTCAGCTTCGCTAAATTCTGCTAATAATTCTTCACGAATTGATATTTCTAAACTAGAAATATGGAAGAATACAGCATGATTGAACCACACTGTTTCACCTGTAATTGGGTGTTTGGCAATGGCTGGACGCTGGGCGTAAGTTCTTAATTTATTTTCTGCTTTCCACTCAAATTCTATACTATTCTGGTGACAAAATTCTTCTACATCTTCTCGGTTAGTTGTTTGAAAAACGGTTTGCCAAGGTAAACCAAAACCATCGCCAAAGTTGCGGACGTACATCACTTGTTTTTCAGCAAACTTTTCCCGAATTTGAGGAGAAATTCTTTGATAAATTTTACGCGTGTCAGCGATGGGTGTCTCTCCTCCTTGCTGTGCTGGTTTTACACAATAAAAGAAGATTTTTAAAGGCCAATTAGCAGCGTAGGAGTTTTCGCTGTGAAGTAGGATTTGTTGGTTAGCTGGATGGTCTGTAGATGTGTAGATTTTACCTTGAATTGCACTGCGAGGAGAAGAGCGATCGCGGTATTCTAATAACTCTCCAGCAACCTCTTGGATAAACTGTTCAAATTCCGCTATATCTTTAACTTGGAAGTTGCGAAACAGAATACCCCCATGCTTGATTAAATGTTTTTTAATCAATTTTTGATTGTTCGCTACCCAAGCAACTAAATTGACTCCTTCTACAGTTGCTTGTATCAGTAATGGTAAAGAATTATCAGCTATCAGGGGGGTTATCTGAACCAAGTCTTTGACAGCTTGACGCTTAGGAATACCCAAACTTTTAAGACTAGGTTGTGAGGAATGGGAAATGTTCATAATTTTTTAGCAGAAGTAATACTTCAGCTTGTATGCTTAATTATCAGTACGCACATATTGGTCGGCAACACTATCAAAATCTAGACCCAATTCACATAATGAATTGATACCCAATGCTTCTAATATATATGGTTGCAGCGTATTGTTTTCTAAAATGTTGCTGCCTTCAATATTATTACCCTTATAAAGAATAACTAAATTGTGGTAAAAGTGCATAGCAACTATATGTTTATCAAAATAAGAAGGAACATAACCCGGAAATAAAAACTCTTCATAATTTAATCCATCAATTAATCTTTTGAAGAAATTCATACTTGTTTGTGGGTGATTTAAATCCAGGCTACCGCCTACTTTTGCCAAACTTTCTAAATATACGTTTCCCTTACCAAAGTTTGACCACCCTTCACCTACTAGACTAGGCCAATAGGAAGTATGGGTATCTTCCACAATATATATACCACCGTCCTTCAAAGCAGGAAAAAGCGTTTTGAAGGATTTGATTACATGTTGGTTAATATGACTACCATCATCAATAATAATATCTAGTTTGCCAGTTTCATCTATAACTTCTTTTAAAAAATCTTCATCATCTTGGCTACCCTGAAATATTTTAATCCGGTCTTCTGCAAACGCTGTTTTATCTACAATATCAATTCCATAAATCATACTATTGGGAAAGTAAGTTTTCCATAATTTTAATGAACTACCACCATCTGCTGGATTGTCATAACCTCCAATCCCAATTTCTAAAATTTTTAATTCCTGTTTACGAATAGGCGCAAAATGCTTTTCATAATGCTGGGCATACATATGATCGCCACTTTCATTCCCCCATTTTGTACCATAAAATAATGATAATTTCTTTAAATCATCGCTATAAACTAAGGGCAAGAATTGCTGTTGGAGTTTTTGGTAGATATTTTGCCAATACTGTACAAAGTTCATTGTAATTACTCCTATAAATATTAAATATCATCAATTGTTTAATTTTTATCTAATTACAGTCCGCTTGCTCAACTTCAGTTTTTGTAAACTAATACTTTCTAATGCTTTATCTTGCAGAGTTTGTTGTTCTTTTTCTGCTGTTATCACCATAGCAGCTAACTCCTGTAAATGCATATCTGGTTGGTTGACTATACTTTGCAGCAATAATTCAAAATGACTTGCTATGCGACTGATAGTAGAAGATTGAAATAAGTCTGTTTTATACTCAAATGAACCTTGAAATCCTGTTGCACTTTCCCAAATACTCAGTTTCATATCAAATTTTGAGGAACCACTATCTACCTCTTGGGGTTGCCATGTTAACCCAGGTAATTCAATTGATGGTATAGGTGCATTTTGGAAAATAAACATTACCTGAAACAAAGGGTTATAGCTGAGATTACGTTTAGGCTGTAACTCTTCTACCAGCTTTTCAAAAGGTACGTCTTGATGGGCATAGGCTTTTAATGCTACTTGTTTGACTTGTACTAATAACTCTCGAAAAGTAGGATTTCCACTGAAGTTAGTACGCAGCACCAAAGTATTAATAAAAAAGCCAATCAATCCTTGTGTTTGAGGATGGTTACGACCAGCCACAGGAGAACCAACAACAATATCTTCTTGATGAGATAAAGAATATAATAATGTCTGAAAAGTTGCTAAGAGTATCATAAAGACGGTGACACCTTCTTTTTGACTCAATTCTTTCACCGCTGGACTCAAATATTGAGGTAATGTAATATTGTGCTTTTTACCGATGAAAGTCGCAATTTTCGGGCGCGGTCGATCTGTAGGTAATTGCAATAGAGGTGGACTATTGCTAAGTTGCTGTTGCCAATAATTAAGTTGGGTTTTTAAATTTTCTTGTTGCAACCATTGTCTTTGCCAGTAAGCAAAATCGGCGTATTGAATGGTTAACTCAGATAAAGGTGAAGGTTTATTTTCCAATACAGCCTGATATAATGCTGCAAGTTCTTGAATCAGAATACCGACTGACCAGCCATCAGAGATAATGTGATGCATGGTCAATAATAGCAAATGTTTATTTTCTGCTATACACAAAATTTGAGTGCGTAATAGTGGCGCTTGGCATAAGTCAAAAGGTTGTTGAGTTTCTGCTAAAATTAAATTTTCTACATATGTGGTATTGTCGAGGTAAGTACAATCAACTTTCGCTAGTTTCACATCCAAACTAGGATGAATTATTTGCACGGGTTGACCTTCTACAGAGACAAAACTGGTTCGCAAGCTTTCATGACGCTGGATAATTTCATTGAGACTTTGTTGAAGAATGTCTAGGTTGAGAACGCCATTGAGTTGAATTGCGATCGCTACATTATAAAATGGATTTCCTGGTTCTAATTGTTCCAAAAACCATAGGCGTTCTTGGGGTAAACACAGGGGTAGTTGTCCTTGACGAGAAATTGGCTGAAGTTCTAGCCGTTTTTGCTTACTATCTCTATGAGTTAAGATTTGTTTTGTTAGTTGTTCAATACTCGCATCTTGTAAAAGTTCGTTAATAGATACATCCACCCCAAAATCTACCTCAATTTGATTTTTGAGGTCAAAAGCTATCAAGGAATCAATTCCCAAAGCTGTTAATGGTTGTTGGGTTTGAACTTTTGATACTGGTATTTTTAATGCTTGGGCAATTAATTCTTGCAAGTATGAGGTTAGAGAATTTCTATCTTGTGTAAGGCTTGCCTCCTCACTATCCAAAATACTTTTACCTACCACCTGTAAACTATCATTAAGAAACTCTGCTTTACAAGCGCGGCGTTGAATTTTTCCACTGGAAGTTTTGGGAATAGTACCCGCTTGAATTAAAACAACTGCGTAAGCTTGTATTTCATGTTCTTGGGCGACTGCTTGGCGAATAGCAGTAGTAACTTCTGCTAAATTCGGTTTAGCACGAAACTCTAATTCTTGAACTACTACTAACCGTTCTTCATTTTCTACTTCTACTGCAAAAGCTGCACCACTACCAATACGCAATGAAGAATCACTACGTTCTGCGGTCAGTTCTATATCTTGGGGATAAAGGTTACGCCCACGAATGATAATTAAATCTTTAGCCCTACCGGTGATGTAAATTTCCCCATTATCCAAGAAGCCTAAGTCACCGGTGCGAAGAAAAGGCCCTTCACCGGTGTCTGATAAAAAGGCTTGAAAAACCTCTTTACTCTCCTCTTTTCGATGCCAATAACCTTTCCCCACACTGGGGCCAGATACCCAAATTTCCCCTACTTCTTTTGGTTGACAGCGAGTTAAAGTTTCTAAATTAGCGATCACAATTTGTTGTTGTGGCAGAGTTTGACCACAGCTAACTAAACTATGTACCTCTTCGCCAATAATCTTGTCAATTACTTGATTTTGTTCTAATGCAGCTTTCTCCACTGTTTTGATTTTAGGGAAAACAGCTTTATCACCCCCAGCTATCATCAATGTTGCTTCCGCCATACCGTAACAAGGATAGAATGCTTGTTTACGAAAACCACAGTCGGCAAAGCTAGACGCAAACCTTTCTAAAGTCTCGTGTCGTATGGGTTCAGCACCGTTAAATGCCACACTCCAACTACTCAAATCCAGAGTTTGTTTTTGTTCTGGTGTAATTTTTTGCATACACAACTCGTAAGCAAAGTTAGGTGCGCCACTCGTCGTACCTTTATACTCAGAAATCGCCTGCAACCAACGATAAGGACGCTGGAGAAAGGACGCTGGCGGCATTAAGATGCAAGGAAACCCACCATAAAGAGGTTGCAAAATCCCACCAATTAATCCCATGTCATGATATGTAGGCAACCATGAGACGAACACACTATTAGGGGAATGTCCCATCAATTCGTATGTTGCCGCAGCATTATGCAACAAGTTACCATGACTCAGCATCACGCCTTTGGGTGTACCTGTGGAACCTGATGTGTATTGCAAAAAAGCTAAACTATCTATGTCAATTGCAGGTTCAAGCCAAGCTTCTTCTTTACCGTCTGGTAGGTTGTCGGTGACAAGCCACTGCAAATTATTTAAGTCTGCTTTGTCTTTTAGTAAAGATTGTAAGCTTGGTAAAAGCGCTGTTGTTGTCAGGGCAATCTTAGCCTGTGCATCTGCAATGATTGCCTGTATCCTGGGGGTGTTGCGTTGATTGCGTGGTGGATAGGCGGGAACAGCCACAACCCCAGCATATAAACAGCCAAAAAAAGCAGCTAGATAATCTAATCCTGGTGGATATAGTAATAAAGCACGTTCCCCGCTCAAGTTTAACTCTTGGAGTTGCGCTGCGATCGCTCGACTGCACCGATCCAACTCTTGGTAAGTCAAGCTTGCTGCTTGCGTTTCGCCATCTTGCAGAAAGGTAAAAGCCTCTATATCTGATTGTCTGTTACTTCTGTACCGCAGTATCTCTACAAATGTAGAAAATTTCCTAAGTGAGAGTTTTTTGCAATTGTCATCTAGATGCGTTGTACTTTCTGGCATTGGGATGCACCCTTTTTAAATGCAGAATCTTGCCTGATAAAAACCTGAAACCTAGTTGCAGATACCTTGTTCGTCAAATCCACGCGGTATCATCAACCACAGACAATCATAAGCATCAGTTATGTAAATACTAAATTTAGTATTTGTGAGCTTATTAAAAGTCTTTCTCAATTCCACTCATTACTTTAATACTCTTTTTGTCAATTATCAACATCCTCTTCACAAATAATTCTCAATAACGTAAGATATCCTTTGTCGATTCCTCTAATCTGTGATTTATGCCTTGATGTAAATGTAAACCAGCATTTTGAACCAAAACAAAGCGCCACAACCTTAAGTTGTTTGTGAGTGCAAAAACTCTTGTTGCATGTTTTATAGATACCTTAAGGAGCGTTTTTGTTGTTAACGCTTCTGTGGTGGAGCCTTTTTGTTTTTCAATATAACCGTAGCCGCATAGGTTGGGACAGTGTTGATTCTTCAAAACTTTGTAGACACAAAGCGGCTTCCCGTAGGATACCAACTGGTTTTTACTCAGCACTCAGCAGTAGAGACGATTCGCCGAATCGTCTCTACTCAGCACTTTGCACTTTGCAATACAACAATACTGATAGATCTGTAGAAAGAAGAAAATTTTGCAATAAAGTTAGCACTTCATAATAAATGTCATTATCAATAAGCAAAATCGTAAAAATAATGATGCTTATGATCTCTACAGGTACAAATGCTCTCTGACAAGCTACTGCGTGAATTTCTCAATTAGGTGTAAAGCTAGAAATGAAACTGCGTCAAATCCTCAAAATTTCATTATTGACAAGTTCTGTTTGTGTATTGGCAACAAATCCTGCCTTTGGGGAGGAAATACAAGACGCATCAGGGCAGAACATACCAAACAGGAGTGCTTATTTATTAGTACAGTCGTCGGTAGAAGTCATAGAAGTGACGACAGTCAAGGTAAATCCTACCGACAATGGTGTAGAAATCATTTTAGAAACCACCAAAGGAGATCAACTGCAAGTATTGAATCGCAGTTTAGGCAATAGCTACATCGCCGATATTCCTAACGCTCAACTACGTTTACCTAACAACAATAGTTTTCGTCAAGAGAAGCCAGTTGTAGGAATTACAGAAATAACCGTTACCAATCAAGATACTAATAGTATTCGGGTGATAGTAATCGGCGAGGTGAGTTTACCAACTGTTGAGTTGTTTGATAGTGATGAAGGTTTAATTTTTGGCTTCACAGGAATTGCACCTGCTTCTACATCACAACAAGAAGCACCGACTGCTTCTACACCACAACAACAAGAACAACCAGCTGCTTCTACACCACAACCAGAACAACCAACAAGCGAAACAGAGTCAGAACAACCAGCAGCCGCAGCAGATGAACCAATTGAACTTGTAGTGACAGGTTCACCAGATTCAGGATATAACGCTCCAGATGCGAATACTGCAACTAAAACTGATACACCTCTTTTAGAGATTCCCCAAGCAATTCAAGTAGTTCCTCGACAGGTGATTGAGGATCAACAAGTACAAAGAGTTGCAGACGCTTTGCGGAACGTCAGTGGTGTCACACCACAAATAAATTTAGTTGGTGCTGATACCTATACCATTCGTGGATTTAATACTAATGCCAACCTCAGAAATGGTTTTAGACAAGATAATTTCACTGGATTTACTGATAGTGCCACTATAGAAAGAGTGGAAGTTCTCAAAGGCCCAGCTTCGGTACTCTACGGTCAATTAGAACCAGGGGGTATTGTCAACTACATCACTAAACAACCACTGAGCGAACCTTATTATTCTGCAAAATTTTCTTTTGGTAGTTATAGTTACTATCGCCCAGAAATTGATATTTCCGGGCCACTCACCCAAGACAACACTTCTTTGTATCGTTTTATTGCTGCTTACGAAAACTCTGGTGGATTTCGAGATTTTGCTTTTAAAGAGCTTTATACTTTTGCTCCTAGCTTAAGAGTGAAGTTAGCTGATAGTACAAATTTAGATTTGCAATATGAATACCTGAACCTTAACCAATCTTATGACAGAGGCTTCCCACCGATAACCAGATCCTTTAATCTGCCAATTAATTTTAACTTTGGTGAACCAAGCGATCGCTATGAACTCTTTGCCAATCGGGTAAATGTTGCTTTAGATCATCGATTCAGTGAAAATTGGCAATTTCGCAGTGGGGTTTCTGTACAAACTGTTGACACAGCGCGTTCTAACTTTCAGCCAGCTGATTTTGCAAATCCAATTGCTGCGGATGGTCGTACTGTTGCTAGAAGATACAACAAAGTGGGTGATTACTCTAGAGAATATTCTTGGCAAAATGACTTAACAGGAAAATTTCAGACTGGCTCAATTGACCATCAACTATTGTTAGGTTTTGAGTTAAGCAGAAGTGTTTTTGGTTATCCATTTCAGTTTTCTTATGAAGTACCAGCACTTGATATTTTGAATCCGGTATATGGTGCAGCAACTCCGACTAACCTTGAAGGGTTCGAGCAAGAAAATGATACAAATAAGGTAGGTCTTTATGTGCAAGATCAGGTAGCACTGCTACCTAATTTAAAGATATTGCTGGGCGGAAGACTTGATTTTGTGCGACTCAGAAGCGAAGAGAGACCTGACATCAATGCCGATCAAACTAATACTACACGGCGTTATGATGATGCATTTTCACCTCGAATTGGGCTAGTTTATCAACCAATCAAAAATCTGTCTCTTTATACTAGTTACACTCGTTCTTTTAAACCGAATGATTCCGTTTTTAGCAGACAGCCATTAGAACCAGAACGTGGTACGCAATACGAAGTAGGAGTTAAAGGTGAGTTTTTGGATGGTAAGTTGACGGCAACCTTAGCAGCCTATGAGATTACTAAGACTAACGTAGCTGTAACTGACCCCAACGATCCTGACTTTTCCATTCCTGTTGGAGAAGTTAAAAGTCGAGGCATTGAACTAGATGTAGCTGGAGAAATTTTGCCTGGTTGGAATATCATAGCTTCTTATGCCCATAACGATGCCTATGTGAGTGAGGATACTAACCGTTCATTAATAGGTAACAGATTGGAGAATGCACCAAGAGATAGCGCCAGTTTGTGGACAACCTATCAAATTCAAAGCGGTAATTTGAAAGGTTTAGGTTTTGGTGCAGGATTATTTTTTGTAGGCGATCGCGCAGCTACTCAACAAGAAGATACTCTCATAATTCCTTCATACGTCAGAACCGATGCTACAGTCTTTTATCGGCAACCTAACTATGAAGTGGGGCTGAGTTTTAAAAACCTCTTTGATGTCAAGTACTACGATTCTCAAGGATACTTGCTTTCTCCTGGCGCACCGTTCACAGTTTTGGGAACAGTCTCAATCAAGTTCTAAATTTCCGAATTTTAGATTTTAAATTTTGGATTTTGGCATGAAGATTCAAAATTTAAAATTTTCAAAAATATCTGAAAATAAGAGAACTTTTTTGTGAAATAAATCTCAATTAAATAACAAGGACTTAAGCATGGAGTTAATCCAAAATCCAAAATCCTATGATGAAATCGCGTAAATTCCGTGACATAGCCTTCATGCTACATCGCTATATTGGTTTAGCTGTAGGATTATTAACAGCTTTTGTCGGTTTGACAGGTAGCTTTTTGGTATTCAAACCAGAGATAGAACAATTGTTGATTAGCCAGCGAGTTGGACGTATTGTGCCTCAAGAACAAATGGTTTCTATTGATACAATCTTAGAAACGGTTAAATATGCAATTGCAAATCGTCCTAATCTCACATTTTATTCAATCAGATTGCCTGCAACTGTTTCTTCACCATACCAAGCAGATTTGTTTGACGCGAACAATCAACTGATTCGACTATTCATCCATCCTTACACTGGTGAAATCATAAATTGGAATCAAGCCGATTCCAGTTTAGAGCGAGTGATTCTTTACCTTCACTATAATTTGATGTTAGGTAAAAATGGTCAAATTTTGGTTGGGATTACAGGTCTATTGCTGTTCATCCTGTGCATTACAGGATTAATTTTATGGCCTGGTTGGCGCAAACTAATTACTGGTTTCAAAATCAAATGGAATGCTCATCCTAAACGCGTAAACTTTGATATTCACAAAGTAACGGGAATTGTCACAGCAATCTTTCTTGCTTGTACTGCTTTTACAGGTTTTTGCTGGAATTTTTCTGATTGGACATATCCTGTGATCTACGCAGCTACTTTTACTCCCCAGCCAGAAGAAGTTACTTCCAAACCTCTTGACAATCAACAACCTTTAAAGCTATCTCAAATACTGAAAAATTCTCATCAAGTCTTTCCCAATGCAACCACATTTTCGGTAACTATTCCCAGCAAACCGGAAGACGCAATTTATATCAGCAAACGTCAAAATCATGAACATCTATTTTATGGTGAAAGCGGGGTATATATAGACCAGTATAGTGGTGAAGTTTTGCAGGTAGTCGATAGTCTAAAGTTATCACTGGCAGACCGGATATTCTCTACATTTCATTATTTACATTATGGAACATTTTGGGGGCTAGGAAGCCGTATCTTCTATATTTTTGTTGGGCTGATTCCTACCATTCTTTTTGTGACTAGTTTTGTCATGTACAAATATCGTAAAAATAAAACTAAATCCCAAAATGCAATCACAAAGTCACCAATAGTTTAGAGACTTGCAAAAAAAATAATATTCATCTGTTTACAGTCATCAATCATTTGTAAATCTCAAAGCTATAATCTAGCTTTTATATTATGCAAACTTTTATTATCATCTGGCTGGGTCAGATGATTTCTCTGATTGGCAGTACTATGACTGCCTTTGCTTTTTCTATATGGGTGTGGGAACTAACACATCAAGCTACAGCATTAGCTTTATTTCATTTGTTTGCACAAATACCACAATTTTTAATTACTCCGATCGCTGGTGTAATTGTAGATAAAATAAACCGTAAATTTTTAATGATAGTAGGAGATACAGCCGGTGGTCTATTGACTTTTAGTGTCTTTCTACTTTATTTAACTGATAGCCTACAATTATGGCATTTGTATGTAGCTTTTGCTGCCAAATGTACTTTTGAACAATTTCAAGAACTTGCTTACTCAGCATCAATATCTACAATAGTACCTCAACAAAAATACAGCCATGCTAGTAGCTTGAGTTTCTTAGCTGGTCACGGTTCATTGATTATTGCTCCTGCACTGGCTGGTATCCTCTACGGTGTAATTGGACTTTTTGGTATTTTAATTATTGATATCATTTCTTTCTTAGTTGCAATCGTCACAGTGTTACGAATGCATATTCCACAACCTGCGATCGCAGAATCAATTACACCAAAGCCGACAAATATTATCCAGGATATGAGTTTTGGTTTTAAATATATTATCTCCCAACCTAATTTGTTGGCTTTACTAGTATTAACTGCAATATTTTGGTTGATTCATGATATCGGTGATTCTGTTTACAAACCGATGATTCTAGCAGCCTCTGGTAATGATGCTAGTGTTTTAGGTAGCTTATATGCAGCTGCTGGAGTTGGTGGTGTTCTTGGCGTTTTGCTGATCAATATATATCCTGTCTCTAAAAGTCGAATTAAAGGAATACTATTCGGTATGATAGGTACTGCCTTGGGCAGAATCATACTTGGTTTAGGGCGTACACCCGTGATTTGGATTCCTGCCCAGTTATACTCATCTTTAAATTATCCATTGCTTGGTAGTTACAGTGATGCTATTTGGTTAGCTAAAGTGCAACCGCAATTACAAGGACGTGTTTTTGCTACCAAGTCAATGATTCTTTTACTAACCTCAGCATTGGCTAACTTAATTGGGGGCCCACTAACAGATCGTGTTTTTGAGCCTGCTATGATGCCCCAAGGTAGTCTTGCGCCCATATTTGGTAGTATATTCGGCACCCGAACAGGTGCTGGTAGTGCCTTGTTGTATGTTATTTCTGCCGTTGGCTTGCTACTAGTTGGTTTGAGTGGATACGCTTTTCGCAACTTACATGGGGAAAATGATCAAGAGCGCGATCGCTAAAATTGAAGATAAAGCCGAGCTATTTTGAGTAGTATTTGAGTAGAAGAATTGATACAAAAGCTTACAGTGCTTGCTAGGTCGTGAAATTCGTAGACTAGACTAGTAGCACAGGGTAATAGTTAAAGGGATATATGATGAGCGATCGCGACTATACACTAATCATTGACAAAAGTGGCAGTATGTCCACTCCTGACCAAGTTGGTGGTAGAAGTAGATGGGAGATAGCCCAAGAGTCTACTCTGGCTTTAGCAAGGAAGGCCGAACAGTTTGATCCAGATGGGATCACTGTTTATGTCTTTTCTGGAAGATTTAAACGCTATGACGATGTGACCTCAGCTAAAGTCGCGCAGATATTTCTAGAAAATGACCCAGCTGGTACGACCAATTTAGCCGGTGTACTCCAAGATGCACTTAATAATTACTTTCAACGCAAAGCCGCAGGCAAAACTAAACCCAATGGTGAAACAATCTTAGTAATTACTGATGGCGAACCAGATGATCGTAAAGCCGTATTTGAGGTAATTATTCAAGCCACTCGCCAAATGGAGCGTGATGAAGAATTGGGAATTTCCATTATTCAAGTAGGTTCTGATCCCCAAGCTACAAAGTTTCTCAAAGCTTTGGACGATCAATTGCAAGGTGTCGGCGCTAAATTCGATATATGCGATACTGTCACATTGGATGACTTAGAAGAGATGAGCCTTGCAGATGTATTAAGAAATGCGATTGTTGATTGATTACTTAAAAGTCAAAACTCCAGAGTCAATAATCCATACCATAAGTTAATCTGGAGTTTTAAAATATTGGCTCTAGACTCATCAATGGAGAATTAAATCATGCTAGAAAACAGAGACTATACCTTAATTATTGATAAAAGCGGCAGCATGGCAACCCCAGACCAAAAGGGTGGTAGAAGCAGATGGGTAGCAGCACAAGAATCGACTTTAGCCTTAGCTAGTAAGTGTGAGCAATTTGATCCAGATGGTATTACTGTTTATGTCTTTTCTGGAAGATTCAAACGCTATGAAAATGTCACATCTAGTAAGGTAGCACAAATTTTTAAAGAAAATGAACCCTCTGGAACTACTGATCTAGCATCTGTGTTGAAACATGCAACTGATGATTACTTACAACGCAAAACCGCTGGTCAAACTAAGCCGAATGGTGAAACAATTTTAGTGGTTACCGATGGCGAACCAGATGATCGCAAAGCAGTCATGAAGGTAATTATTGAAGCTTCTCGCCGTATAGATAGAGATGAAGAACTCGCTATTTCATTTATTCAAGTTGGTACAGATCAACAAGCTACCCGCTTCCTCAAAGTTCTGGATGATGAACTTCAAAGCGCTGGAGCAAAATTTGATATCTGTGACACAATTAC
>NZ_JAECZC010000007.1:315668-319125 GCF_016056305.1 Amazonocrinis nigriterrae CENA67
AATTCCCAAATAAAATATGCAACCAAAATGGCTGGAATGGGCGCAAAAGTTACAAGCGATCGCACAAATTGGTCTGACTTATTCTGAAGGGCCTTATGATATTGAACGCTATAAACAATTGCGGGCGATCGCCGCGGAAATTATGGCGACTTACTCCAAGGTTGAACACGGCTATGTCCTTGATTTATTTGCCCAGGAAATAGGATATGCAACTCCTAAAGTAGATGTGCGCGGTGCAGTATTTCGTGACAATACTATATTGTTAGTCAAAGAACGAGCCGATGGTTATTGGACTTTACCTGGTGGATGGGCTGATGTTGGTGAGTCGCCAAGTGAGGTAGTTGTCAAAGAAATCTTTGAAGAATCTGGCTATCAAACACGCCCTATCAAACTACTAGCAGTTTATGACAGAGATAAACAGGGACACCCACCATTTCCTTTTTATATTTATAAACTGTTTTTTCAATGCGAAATTATCGGTGGTTCGCCCTCAACAAGCCTTGAAACCGAAGAAGTAAATTTCTTTCTGGAAGATGCCTTGCCAGAACTGTCTCTAGGGCGTGTGCTGCCAGCGCAAATCACTAGACTTTTCCACCATTATCGCCATCCAGATTTACCCACAGACTTTGATTGAGGGACTTATATCGTGTTCGGTTTAAGACTTATCATTAAGACTGCAAGGGAGCTAGTGGTTCACCAACCTAAATTTGCCAGGTGGAGGCAAGCGGAGGAGCAAGGGAGCAGGAGAGCAGAGGAGAGGCTTATACAAGTTCTTTCCCCTCTGCCCCTCTGCCCCTCTGCACCTGAAGCTGACCACAACGCAAAATTCCCTTGCCAGACTACTAGGGAGAAGGGGTTAGGGAGGGTTAGAAAATTTTTGATACATCAATCATGACTTTTAAAACATCCTCTAAGGCATTTAGTATAGGGTTTTAGGGACTTCCAGAAATTAAATTATTCAATTGTGAGAGCAAAGACGATTGTGAAATTCTTCCTCCCCTGCTCCCCCTGCTCCCCCTGCTTCCCCTGCTCACCAAAGCGATGGGATATTTTTTTAGTTGGAAGTCCCTTATAGTAATCCGTACCGCCAGCCCGATTTAAATTTGCTAGTGTAGGAGTAATGTAAACATTGCTGATTGTGGCAGCATAGTTGTGTAACAGCTGTTGGGCGATCAATTGTAATTAAAAAATAATTAGAGATAGTAATTATGACGGACTTTGAACCTAAGAGCCTCCGTTCTTATAGCCAAGAAGATGTGCAGCGAATTCTTCAGTTAGCGATCGCCCGTCAAGCTGACGACCAAGACAAAGAATTCTCTTATGATCAATTGCTGGAAATTGCTACTGAGTTAGAAATCTCTGTTGAGTGTTTAAACTTAGCAGAACGCGACTGGCGATCGCAACAAAGCGAAATCCAACAACGGCAAGCTTTTGATTCATACCGTATAGGACGCTTTAAAAAGCGCTTAGGCAATTATGCAATTGTTAATGCTGGTTTAATGCTGGTGGATTTCATCGGTGGCGGCGGTCTTACTTGGTCGCTGTATATCTTGCTATTCTGGGGTATGGCAGTAGGACTTGATGTTTGGAATACCTTTCAAGCTAAAGGTGAAGAGTATGAAATGGCTTTCCAAAAATGGTATCGCAAACATCAGTTTAAACGTACAGTCAACACAGTTTTAAATAAGTGGTTCAAAGCTTTGCAGATTTAGTTAAGTGAACTACTAGCCTGCCAAAAAGATTTTGACAGGTGGGGGAAAGGGTAAGGGGAAAAGGGGCGCATGTTTTTAATTTCTTTCCCTTTCCCCTTTTCCCTTTAAGCGGTCTTCAAGAGTCAAAATTTGCGTGGTGAACTACTACCTATGACTGATGACTGCTCCCTTATCCCCACAGGGGGACTTAGGGCCCCCTGCTTATCTTATGCTAGCTGCTTACCAAGTAGCTACAGCTTGAGCGATCGCATCTTTAGCTGCGGCTAGAGACTTTTGGCGAGCATCCTTACCCGAGTTGAGGCTATCACCGTGGATAAAGGTCAAGTCTGTCAGACCGATGAAACCGAAAATAGTACGGAGGTAGGGTTCTTGAAAATCATAAGCAGCGAAGGGGGTTCCTGGTGGAAAACTACCTCCACGCGCTGTGATGATCAGTACTTTTTTGCTGCTATCGACTAAACCTTGAAAGCCACCGTTCTCGGTAACTGCAAACGTGCGGCCTCCACGCACAATTTGGTCAATGTAAGCTTTAAATGTGGAGGGTATGCTAAAGTTATACATTGGCACGCCAAAGACATAGCGATCGGCTGCGAGAAATTCGTCCACTAAGTCATCAGATAACTTAATTGCTTGGGTCAATTCGGGTGTGCGTGCTTCAGGTGGTGTAAAAGCAGCAGCAATCCACGGTTCGTCTACATGGGGAACAGGATTGTGACCTAAATCTCGGTAGGTGACTGTATCGCCAGGATGAGTGTCTTTCCAGGATGTGATGAATTCATAAGAGAGCGATCGCGAAATGGAACGTTCACCACGAGGACTAGCATCAATGTGGAGGATATTCGCCATAAATAAATTTCCTAACCAGAGGTGTGTCTGTTGGCATATGTAAGAATAAAGGATGAATTTACCCCACCCATCAGGGATAAGGCATGAATTTTGAAAAAGAAACTGCTGGATTTTGCCCATCAGGGGTGAGGGATATCCTGTGTTCTTACTTCATCACTCATCCTTGAAACTTGAGACTTTTTTGGTCAAGGTACAAAAACTTGCCGAATAGACTTTAAACTAAATAAAGTTAATATGAAAAGTAGGCACTTAAAAGTAAGGTACTTACTAAAAAGTAACTATGAAAGCTGAAGCAGAAAACAATGTTAAACTGACTTGTGAGGTTGAAACCACCTTAAAGGTGATTGGCGGACGCTGGAAGGTTTTAATTCTTAGAGAATTATTGACAGGCGTAAAACGATTTGGTGAATTGCAGCGAGCTTTACCTGGAATTACGCAAAAGATGCTAACTCAGCAACTCAGAGAAATGGAGGAAGATGGTATTGTACATCGAGAAATTTACGCTCAAATTCCTCCCAAGGTAGAATATTCTTTAACCCCTTTAGGAACAAGTTTGCAACCAATTCTCTACGCTATGCATGAATGGGCTGTGCAGCATTTATCTCAAATAAATCGTCAGCACAACAGTTAAAGAAATTGAATTAATTTTGAGTTTATTCGTTATTTTGTAAATATTCAATTGCTGCTTCTAATTTTGAGGGGTAGCTTTCAGAAAATCTTTCAAACCACAGTCCTTCAGGTGAGAATGGGTCTAATTTTTCTAGCCATTCTTTTGCTTGTTTTTTTAAAGCCTCTAATTGTTTGGCTTTGATTTGTTGTTGTCGAATTCGTTCTTGTTCTAGTTCTTGCTGTTTTTGCAATTCCAGAGCTGCATCTTGTGTTGCAAAATCAGCTTTGAC
>NZ_JAECZC010000007.1:319541-346103 GCF_016056305.1 Amazonocrinis nigriterrae CENA67
CATTTGGTCAGCCAAACCAACTTTTTCCACAGCCGCCACTGAGTCGCCGCCACCGATGATTGTGGTTGTACCAGTTTTACCGATATCAGCCAGAGTGCGAGCGATCGCTTCTGTACCTACAGCAAACTTATCAAATTCAAACACACCCATCGGCCCGTTCCAAATCACTGTTTTGGTATCTGCAAGCGCTTCTTGGAAGACTTTTACAGAATCAGGGCCAATATCCAAACCCATCCAACCATCTGGAATGTTGTCAACGCTGACGGTCTTAGAATTGGCATCGGGGGCAAAGTTATCTGCCACCACTACATCTGTGGGGAGTAGGAAGGTGACACCGCGTTCTTTTGCTTTTGCTTCCAAAGACTTGGCTAGTTCTAGCTTGTCTTCTTCCACCAAAGACTTACCAACACTCAAACCACGGGCTTTGTAGAAGGTGAAAATCATCCCACCGCCGATGATTAGTTTGTCGCACTTTTCCAACAGCGTTTCAATCACGCCAATTTTACTGGAGACTTTAGAACCGCCAATAATTGCTGCCAAAGGACGTTGGGGATTTTCAATGGCACTTTGCAGATATTGCAATTCCTTTTCAACCAAATAGCCAGCCACGGAAGGGCTGAGGTATTTAGTTACACCTTCAGTAGAAGCATGAGCGCGGTGTGCAGTTCCAAAAGCGTCATTTACGTAAAAATCGGCATTAGCAGCTAATTTTTCGGCAAATTCTGGGTCGTTTTTCTCTTCTTCGCTGTAAAAGCGGACATTTTCTAGTAAAAGAACTTGGCCATTTTCCAACGCCGCCACTTTAGCAGCCACTTCATCGCCAATAGAGTCATCAGTCTTGATGACTTCTTGCCCCAACAACTCAGACAGGCGCTTGGCAACGGGAGTCAGGCGCAATTTTTCATCTACACCCTTGGGACGACCAAAATGGCTTGCTAGAATTACCTTAGCTCCCTTTTGCGTCAAATCTTGGATGGTTGGCAGGGCAGCGCGTATGCGAGTATCGTCTGTGATGTTACCTTCTTTATCTAAAGGCACATTAAAGTCAACCCGCACCAAAGCGCGTTTACCAGATATATCGGCAGCAGATAAACTTGCCACAGTTTTTTTAGACACAGCCAGACCCTCCTGATTGCCTTTTTGTTATTGTTTTGAAAGTAGAACCATCCAGATTTTACCGGAGTCAGGGGTGCCCAGGTGAGAGAGATGTTCAAGACAGTGCTATTTCCTATTGATCAAAGCCGGGAAGCGCGGGAAGCTGCTGATGTAGTTGCCAACGTTGTCCAAAAATACGGTAGCCGCTTGGTGCTGCTATCTGTCGTGGAAGAACCGCCAAAAGACGCGCCTAGTGCAGATCCAATGGTGTCACCAGAGGTAGTTGCTAAACTGCTGGAAAATGCCCAAGCTTTATTTTCTGGGCAAGGTATTCAAGCTGAAGTCTTAGAAAGGCAGGGTAAACCAGCATTTACCATCTGTGATGTCGCTGATGAAATCGCGGCAGATTTAATTATCATGGGCTGTCGGGGACTAGGTTTAACTGAAGAGGGGGCAACTGATAGTGTTACTACCCGCGTAATTAACCTTTCCCCTTGTCCAGTGTTGATTGTGCCTTAGCAATACTAAGAATTTTCACTGGTGCGTTACTTCGTTAACGCACCTGATCATTTATAGAAGGTACGAGTTCAGGTTTTTTCTAATGTTTTATTTCCATATATAATTTTCCATAATTTTGTGATATTCGTGTTTACTAGTAATAAAAATAACAAAATTTTAAATTCTTAATTTTTTTGTTATCGGAGATAGGTATTTCTGAATTTATTACTGAAACTGTACTTAAACGCAATAAAAATAAATCCATATAAGTATATTTTGTTAAGCACTGAAATTATTGCCATATCAAGAAATAATTAATATATTTAAAGCAAGTAATTACGAAATATTAAAATAACAATTTTTCAATTCGTAAATGGGCATATTAAGGTATTCATACCAGTCATGGTTATTGAGTGAGTTAAGTATGCCAGGTAAAAAATTACTGATTTGCATATTCAGTCCATAACAGCAGAGACGTTAGTTGAACTAATAATTGAGATACATTAATTAAGAATAATCAGCTATGTTGTGCATCAAAACAGAAGTCAAAGAGTCCAATATACCAAATGCTGGAAAGGGATTATTTAGCTTAGATTTTATCCATAAAGGAAGTATTATATTCATTCCAGCGACTATATTTACTATCAATAAACTTGTTTTGGAAGAAGAGTATCAAGAAGAATTGAGCAAAGCAAATGAATTACCTTTGAATACTGGCATGAGATGGGGTAGTCATTACTTTTTACACTCTTGCGAAACCAATAATAATACAGTCTATATCGACAATACAGACTATATTAATCATGCTAGTAATCCCAATTTATTGTCGTGTCTTGGTTTATTTTTTGCTTTGAATGACATTAATTATGGAGATGAGTTAACTTTAGATTATAGGTATACTGGAATTGAAAAAGAGGTGGAATTTTTAACTAGTAATCAGGAAAGAATTATTGGTTTCTCTGCCAAAGAAGCCTTATTACAATCAGCCCAAAAACTAATAAGTATTTTAAATGAGGTTGAAGATATTCATTGTTTTGATTTGCCAAGTCAACTGATTAAGTTTTTAAGTTGATACCTGCTAATATTAATATAGTTTAATGAAACAGTGTTTGTATTACACTCGTTTTTATAAATCTAGTTTGCAAATTTCATTGCACTATGTAAATAAATAATATAGCAATCGAATCATAGATTAGGACATTTTGAAATCGTGAATGTCAGCAACAGTAAGGTTTTTACCTCCTACCGAAAGCATTGCTGCCTTCTACCTCCTGCTATAAGTGACGCTTATATGATGAATAAATTACCAAATTTCACGGCTTATTCCCAGACAAAGCAACTTTAGCATGAACAATTTTTGTTATGAGATAAAAGGTAATAACGCCCAAAGTGCCAGCAGTTAGAGGTTCAATACGCAACAATCCTATTATGACCGTATTTACGAAGTGCGGGGTACTTCACGATAGGAATGTTGACGGCGATTGCATTGGGTTAAATGCCCCTAAGCTGTAGTAGCAAGGTAGATGATTTCTATTGTGTATCAACCTCACACAGAATCAGTACCACTGGCATGAGATACTACCGACTTGCGTGTCCATTGCCTGTAAGTATCAAACATGCCGTATGAAATATCTGGATTGTCTGAACTAAAAGCCTCATGTGCCTCTGGCAGCTTATACCAAGGAATAGTAGGGTAAAGGTGGTGAACGTAGTGATACCCGGTGTTATGAGTCAAAAGGTTAGTGAGAAAATCAAGGTTTGATCTCGAATGTGAGATGGTATTAAAGTGTTCCTGTACCTCAGACCAACATGAATAACAAGAAAAAGGCCATACTAGAGGCACAAACCAGTACAGCAACAAAATTTCCAGATTTCCTGATAAATAGAAGCTGAGAACTACAACCAACCAGAACACAAGCAACTTAAAGCCCGTTTTGAAAGGACGCCAGTCCACGCCTTTAAGAAGACCATGAATGTCATCTATGAAATTATAGACACTAAATCCCATAATTAGTTTCACAAACAACAAAAAGAACACATTCTTATTTGGCTTGTTTAAACCCAACATTTCATAGTATTCAGGGATATAATCTTTCTCGCTCAGAAAATAACTATGATGAGGAAAATGTTGTTCCCGATAGGAGGATACTGTTCTGAAGACAGGAAATACGTAGAGAAACTCTAGCTGTTCATTCCACGATTTGATTTTAAATAAATTAAAATGTACAGCTTCATGTAGTAACGCTTCTCCAATGGCAAATTGAAAGATGCCGATCGCCCATACTGAAATCAGATAAACATATATATTATTTGCCCAAATGCTAATCGCAGTAATCAAAAAAATTGCCATCCAATCTCTCAATAAGGACAGGAATGCTTTAAGATCATTGCGTTCAATAAAGTCACTTGGTTTACTTTGATGCATCTATACACGTTCCTTAACAAATCAAACTACTAGCCTGGTGAATACAGGAGTGCAGTTAAGAAAAAGTATCCCACATATTTGCTAGCTTGTACAAGCATAAGTACACTCAGTAGGTCGGTGTTGAAAATTGTCGTGATGACAAGGCAGGAGGCAGAGGGCAGAAGGCAGAAGGGAAGAGCTTTTTAGGTAACTTTACTTTCGGTTACATACTTTGGTTTTTTTACGTCGTTCTACTTATGGTGAAAATTAGGATACCATCCAAAATGCCTCAAAAATCTATCATCCGTTGGGCATTTTTAACTGGTCGCGTTTCGTGAATCCGCCGCTATACCTTTATGATTACCATTCTATCTATCCACTAGAAAGTACCATTTTGGGGAATCACGTACTGCAAGTCAAGCGCCCTCGACACCATATGTATTTTTGTCTAAATACAGTTTCAATCTTTTTTTGTGCCTTTTTTAACGTGTCGAACTCACCCTAATCTAAAAACTTTTCAAGAGCGATCGCATTACCAAAAAAATGAAACTTAGCCGAAAAACTCAATTGCCAGAGAGATGTGATGAGTCTGTGATATTGGGCGATCGCCTGAGTTCACTTTAGCTTGTCATCAAAATAGTTTTGAATATGCTACAAAAAAGACTACACTCTAATAGCTATAACTATCAGAGTGTAGTGAAAGTACTTCAATTTTCCTAACACAAGGGTATTACTTCTAAGTATAATTCAAGTCAATAAGCGTGACAGCTTTTATAGTGTCACTTGATCACACATCCTTAATCCCTTTCAGCGCTCTCAGTAACCTCTGGGTATCTCGCGTTCGTTTGAAGACTGCTATCAAGACGGCTCCTTGGGCTGGGGAGCAGGGGAGATGGGGTAATGGGGTGATGAGGGAATAACAACTGATAAATCACCAATGACAACTAACTACTGAATTTCAGGACTTACGCAGCTAGATTGTTTGTTGAGGTCGGGAATAGGGCATAGGGCATAGGGCATTGAAGATTTTTTCCTGCCCCATGCCCTATGCAAGCGCCCAAACCCTTAATTTTTCGTTTCCCATGCGTAAGTCCTAAATTTGTTATCAAAAACAAAGCCCCTCTCATTGTGATTGAAGAGGGGCGAGGTATATGTTTGAATCTATCTCAATTATTTTCAAACCCATGCGAAGACTCTAACAACACTAAATTTTTTCGCTTATTCTTATTCTTGAGGATATTCAGATAGTTATCAGTGTAGCGAAAAGCTGCTGCACAGTCGTAAGCAGCAATAGCCATAGCTTGTAAAAAAACTTTTGACGGGATTTCAAACCCTAAAAATTTTTCAGTTAAAATTAACAAATCATTATCTGTTGCAGGCAAACTAGTTTCTTCTGCCCACTCTGATTCATTAGAAATATCTTCAATTAACATTTTGGACATTTAAAACCTCCCCAAAAGCATAAGATGCAAAGCCTGTGATGAAATTTAACTGCTGTTCACGAGTTCGTAAGTTGACTGGGAGTTCAGTATCAGTACATCCTATCTCCCTTAAAATTTCTAAACAATAAGCACTGAGTTCGCTGTATGAAGCTTGTTCCCACTCAAGAGATACCTCTTTTGCCCTCTCCAGGTTGACTCGAATAATTGTTGTTGCAGGGCTGTTCATAAATGCACCCTAATAAACTAGATGATCGCAGTTTTGATCGGAAACACAAATTTGCGTAACCGTGTTTTTGCGGAATTTATTAAGACGGGAAATAGGAGTATCAGCGCATTTGCGGTAAATTATTTGAAGCGATCGCACTCTTTACCTGCCCAATTACTAAACAAAAACAATATCCAGAGAGGCTTGAGAGCAAAACTCGGTTAAAAAACCATACCAGCGCGATCGCGTCATTTCATCTGGTGCAATTCTGTGATTTTAGCGCTGAGACAGGGGCATGTTTGATTGCGTTGAGGTTCCGATTACCTGAAAAACTACTTATTTTTTAAAAAAACTTAACATATTTTTCAAATAACTGCAATGCAATTTCATCATCAGTATTACCTAGATCAGTTGCTACCGATTGCAGAGATGTTTATAAGCTATTAGATATAAAATATAGCTGTAGTGGAGAGTATGGATGTGACTTGAGTTTGATAATAGAAGGTGGTGCAAAAGCAGCTATGGAAGATTACGAAGCTGTAAACGGTTAGCCTCAATATATAGGTCAGCTAAGTAGTGCAGCAAAAATAAAATAGGGATGCCGCAGCATCCCTAGAAATGTTTATAACCAGAGGATGAAAATATCTCTTTCTGCTCCCTCTTTTCAAATTAGATTTATTGAGCAGGATTTAATGAAGTAGGCTGTTGTTCAACAGAAACTGGCACATTAGTAGGTTCATCTGGTGCTTGTTCAAGAGTTTCTGGTTGATTTGGCATCTGTTGTTCGGGGGCTGCTACATTACTTGTAGGGTTTGGAGTCTGAGAAGGGGTAGTAGCGGTTTGGCTGACTTGAGGTTGCTGTGGTTTTGTCTTCTGGACAATTTGCTGCATTAATTGCTCTATTTTTTCAGCTTGCTCAATGTTTCCTTGTTCACGATACTCATTGCGGGCACGTTTTAATACACCGTTAGCTTTCTTGTAGTTGCCTTGATTGTATAAAGTTACTCCTAAATTGTAATAGGCTGAGGCATCCTTGGGATTTTGGCGAATAGCTTGCTGATAAACAGAAATAGCCTGTGAGGTTTGACCATGATTTGCCATCAAACTTCCCATATTGTTGTAAGCTATGCTGTTTTTAGGATCTAGCTGTAAGCTTTGCTGATAGGCAGCGATCGCACTCTCGATTTGACCTTGTTCTTGCAGGGCGATCGCTAAGTTAAAATAAGCATTAGCATCCCTGCTATCTAGATTAATTGCTTGCTGATATGCTGCGATCGCTTCTTGCGGTTGTTTTAATTCATACAGTGCTAAACCGAGATTATACTGTGCTGCTGCTATTGTCGGATCTACCACTAGAGCCTGGCGATAAGCAGTAATTGCTGCATCTTTTTGCCCTTGTCGGTACAATGCTAACCCTAAATTGTAGTAAGCTTCACCGAGATTAGGATTAATTCTGATGGCCTCCCCATATTCCTGCACAGCTATATCTAGGCGATTTTGCATTAAGAAAATATTACCTAAATAATTCCGTGCCATTCCTAGGTTAGAGTCATGCTGCAACGCTTGGCGAAAAGCATATTCTGCACCTTGTAAGTCGTTGCGGTTATAGCGTGTGACTCCCTGCTGGTAAAAACTAGCTGCTTCCAAATCCTGAGAGATTGGAGTTGCTGCTAACAGCTTGCTTCCTGGTAAATCAATAATTGTTGGCGCAGCCAATACTAAAAATGCAGAGGCAGCACAGAGAAATCCCAAATGCGGCTTCTGCCAATTCAAAACCTGGTGGAACGCCACCGTGGGAAAGCAGCAAAACCACTGGCGAAGATGATGCTGTTTATACATAAGTGGTATCTCTGTACTTGTTGTGAAATCCTTATAAGTCAGAGTACCCACTACAAAATGAAAAATTAAAAGTTAAAAATTAAAAATTCCCAACTCCAAACTCCAAACTCCTAACTCCAAACTCCTAACTCCTACTGCTTATGGCAAAATTAGCATGGCATCGCCGAAAGAATAAAAGCGATATCGAGAAGCGATCGCTTCATTGTATATATTTAACAACCGTTCTCTGCCAATCAGGGCACTCACTAGCATCAGCAAACTCGAACGCGGTAGATGAAAATTAGTAATCAAACCATCCACTACCCGCCATTGATAACCCGGATAGATAAACAAGTTTGTCTTACCGCAAAATGGTTGTAAATCCCCAGATTGAACTGCTCCTTCTAAGGCTCGTACTACCGTTGTTCCCACAGCAATAATTCGACCACCAGCTGCTTTGGTGGCGCGGATTTGCTCTACTGTTGAAGCCGGGACTTCAATCCATTCTTCGTGCATTTCGTGGCTAGTTACGTCTTCCACTTCCACAGGGCGAAAAGTGCCCACGCCAACATGTAGTGTGACAAAAGCTTGATTAATATTGCAAGAGCGCAACTTTTCCAGTAACTCTGGAGTAAAGTGTAATCCTGCCGTGGGAGCTGCGATCGCTCCTGGTTGTTGGGCGTAAACTGTTTGATATTGTTCATCCGCCGCTGCCGATGCAGTGATATAAGGTGGTAGAGGAATCTCACCAAATGCATTCAATACTTGTACCAAAGGCTTTCCCTCTGGCACATCAAATTGCAACAAACGTCCTCCAGTCGCCTCATCTGTGTCCAGTACGGTAGCTGTGAGTTGGAGATTGGGGACTGGGGACTGGGGACTGGGTACTGGGTGAGAATCTTCCCCAATTCCCAATTCCCAATTCCCAATTCCCAATTTCTTTGCTTCAAAAACAATCTTCGCTCCTCGCTTGAAGCGCTTACCGGGTTTAACTAAAGCTAACCAACAGTTATACTGCCGTTCCTCTATTAGCAATACCTCTATTTCTGCACCAGTCGATTTACGCCCATACAGTCGCGCTGGAATGACTCTCGTATCATTCATTACTAATAAATCACCAGGTTGCAGTAATTCTGGTAAATCACGAAAAATGCGGTGTAGAGGTGCTGTTTTGTTACCTGTAGTGTGAGAATCTATTACCAATAACCGCGAGCTATCTCTGGGAAATGCCGGATTTTGTGCAATAAGTTCTGGAGGTAGATTGTAATCATACCCAGTTAATGAACGGTCTAAGTTCATATCTTTTGCCTCTAGAATAGAGGAATGATGCAAATTAGAGTGTGCTATTTGTTGCTCCATGCAAATTCATACTGCCTTTAAAAACTGGGTTTGAGATTTCCTCAAGAGACATTCAATTTTATCCTGAGAATAGATGGATACTGTTAGGTAACACGCAAACATCGAGATAAAAATTGGGTAAACCTCCCCATGCAAAAACGGGGGCTTTTACCCTACCGGGAACAGGCATCTATTTACGAATATAGATATGTAGGATTGGCTTTGATCCCAAGCACCAACCAAGCAACAACATGGAATACTTGTATTACCTGGCAAATGCCAGTTTAACTCTGAGGGTTGTTCAACACCTCCATACCAGACCCCAGATGCCTGTTTCATTCGTCACCGTGATTCATCAAATTGATGGGTGGGTGGTTAGGATCAAACTCAAAGGTCACGTCTCGCAGCAAGAGGATGGCGACTTTCGGGCTTTCCTAAATGAATTAGGAATTAGCTATGAGCCACCTATGCGGGTGCAAATGGCACTTTGGAGTTTGGAAGCAGGACAATGCCCTGTGGATGTGATGCGTCGTTACCAAGTAGCGATCGTCTCTCACGGTAGCCCAGAAAGAGAAGAAATTGAAGCTTTCCGGCAACAGTTTGTCCGTGGTTTGGGTTATTGTCCAGAAACACTGGCGTGATCACTTTTTGTTTGAATAGTACTATTAAAAAGATGGTAATTGGTAATAGAGATGTTCGTTTTATTACCAATTACCATTAGCTATCAATTGCCGAGTCGAAAGCTGCCAGAATGTATTCTTGTAGATAAAATTGGTATCCTGCGGCTGATGCCCTAGCTAAAGCATCTGGGACAACTGTCAGTTCAGTGTGCAGTTTTGATATTCGCTGACAGTAGACAATAGCAACATCAAAGCGACAGGCGTAATCTGCCTTCTGGGGGTACTCAGCTAAAAATATCCCTGCCGTTCTGGAAATTTTTGCCTGCTTTTGCACAGTGATTGCACTTCTACCTCCTGCATCCCAATTCCCACTTTTGCGGGTTTTCACTTCAACAAAGGCTAAGGTAAAGTCCTGAGTAGGCAATTCTTCCCCTGCACCTTTGTTACCCCTAATCCCCAACGCCACATGCTTCAAGTCGGCAGAGCGCGATAGCGCAGTGGCTCCTCCCTCCGGTTGTGGGGGCCCCGAGTTCCCCTGCTCCTCTGTCTTCCCAGGATACTGAGCAATAATATCAATTTCTCCCCAGCGGCAAGCAAAGCGACGGTGCAGAATCTCCCAACCTGTAGACTCCAACCATTGTGCTACTAGGTCTTCTCCTAATGAACCAATATCGAGATAATGAGATGGAGGAAGATTCGCCATTGGCTAAAACTAGCATGAAATTTAAATTAAGTAATCAAATTTGGGCAAGCTTACTCAGTTTATTGCTTTGGGGAATAGTTGGCATCACTGCAACTGTAAGTTCTCCTCCAACAGCTTTAGCCCTCGAATACAATAAGGAAATTTTGATAGAAGCTGATTTTTCTGACCGTGATTTAACAGACTCCAGTTTTACCAAAGCTAATCTCCGCCAGAGTAACTTCAGCCATTCCAACTTGCGGGGTGTTAGCTTCTTTGCAGCAAATTTGGAATCTGCAAATCTGGAGGGAGTTGACCTGACAAATGCCACTTTAGATTCAGCTCGCTTAATCAAAGCGAATTTAACAAATGCAGTATTGGAAGGTGCATTTGCAGCTAATGCCAAGTTTGATGGTGCGATTATTGATGGAGCAGATTTTACTGATGTACTGCTGCGTCCAGATGAACAAAAAAAATTGTGCAAGGTGGCTAAGGGTACTAATCCAACTACAGGACGAGACACACGAGACACATTGTTTTGTCCGTAGTCTAGATTTAGTCTAGTTTACAGTTGACAATCAACAGCCAGCAAGTTTAAGCGGAATAATTTATTGCTTGGGGTTTCCTATATGCTCAATTTCTTGTCAAAAATGTATCATTACATCTTTGACAACAGTACTTGGGAAATATAAAAAGAGAAGCGATAAATCTCAAATTATCCTGAGCTATGTCACACAAGAACGAAACTACCCTTCTCGTCTTAGCTTTCCTGATTACAGTTGGGCTAGTTGGAGGTGGTTTTTGGTGGTTCGTCAAGTCCTCTGGCTTGACCACCAGTCCACTCAAACCCAGCAATAATTCTCCTCAATCCCAAGCATCTAATCCTCAAACATTTGCTCAAGTACAGAATGTTCCTAGTGGTTTAATCAGTTACGGTGGTAGTACGACTTGGGCACCTGTCCGCAAAGAAATAGATCCAGTGATTCAAAGTGTCTGGCCGCAGTTTCAGCTACGCTATGCTAACCCTCAAAAGGAAGCACCTAGCTCTGCAACGGGTATCTCAATGTTGCTCAAAAGTCAATTAGAGTTTGCTCAATCATCTCGGCCCATTGCCAACAATGAGTACAAGGAGGGGGAAAAACGGGGCATTCAACTGAGAGAAATTCCGGTGGCCATTGATGGAATAGTAGCAGTTGTCCACCCCAATTTGAATATTCCTGGTTTGACTGTGGATCAATATGAAGCTATCTTTGCAGGAAAAATTACCAACTGGCGGCAGGTTGGCGGGCCAGACCTCAAAATCCAACTCTATGGTAAGAAAGATAGAGATACTGGCGATCGCTTCAAGTTAACGCAAACTACAACCGAGGCTTTACGTCTAGTCGCTGCCGATCCGGCAGGGATTTACTGGTCTTCAGCAACGCTGTTGGTTCCCCAGTGCGGTGTTAAAGCATTGCCTATAGGTCGTAATTCTAATAAACTCATTCCTCCTTACAAACTACCCTTGGTGTCTACTTCTTTTTGTCCCACAAAGCGCAATCAAGTAAATACTGATGCTTTCCGCAGCGGGGAATATCCTTTGAGTCGTCGATTAGTGGTAGTTATTAACGCCAATGGAAAATTTGAACAACAAGCGGGTGAAGCTTATGCTAACTTACTATTGACAAATCAGGGACAAGAGTTGCTCGATAAAGCCGGATTTGTCAGGATACGTTAGTTAACATCATATTTGAAATTTACTATCAAGCGGCTCTGATTAAATTGGAAAAACCAAAACAATTATATTAATTCGTAATTTAGAAAGTCAGATATAATTTGGTTTTCTAGGTTTGAATCTTTCATCAGATTTCGATGAATTGGTATCAGAGGTCAAAAAGCTGAGAATTACTGAAAAATGACAAAAAATATTCCCTCTTATAAACCGGGTAAGGTAGTGGTGTTGTTTGGGAATTTTCCCCTGACTATTCGGCTGTCTGCTGCCCCACAGGATGAGCAATTGAATTTTTTGCGCGATCGCATTATTTTTCATGCCAACAATCTTGTTGAACATGGACTATGGGATGAACCCCTTAGTGATACTGAACTTGATCAAATCATGTCAAATGTTGAAATTGAGCCTGTTTTGTTTGCAGATTTTCATGATGTTGTGTCATGGTTGAGATATCCACTCTCTATATTGAAAAAGAATTTCTAAGTAGGTTACCAGTTGTCAGTTGTTAGTTGTAATTAGTTATTCTTCTTGTTCCCTAGTTTTTTTCTTCCTCTGTTAAATAGCATATCTGCAATTAGCACCATTCCTACTTTGAGATAGTAGCAATATAGCAATCCAGCCCTCTAAATATAGTAGTGTGATGTACACCTTTAACACGTTCAATGCCGCGAAAACCCATGCCATTGAGGTACATTTTTAAGCACTCTTGTTTCAGTTCCTCTGAATATCCTTTGGGTGGGTCGTACACGTCAATAAATTGGCGTTAGCGAAGCGGGGCGGAACGCACGTCGCACTTGGTGCAAATGTGATTTTGTTTACCTCTTCGCTTTCCATTTTTCCTAATTTCCGTAGACCTACAGTATGGACATTGCACAGTAGATGACCTCAATTCATCCCTCTATTATGCAACGCCCAAATTCCTTTCATTGTGCCTCACGTTAAATTTGTCAATTTACACCAAGTATGCATAGATAGTCTTCTATGAGTTCCTTGCCTAAATGCATTGGGTATGGAAAAACGATATTTCCCATAGACCAAGCAGGTGTGCATCTTAAATAGTGAGGTACTCGACACAGCGCCTTTAAAGCTTCTTGTTTTTGAAAATCTAAGCGTACGAAGAACGGCATAATTTCCACTATCTGTTGATGTTTGAATGGGATGTTAGCACCGTATTCATCGTCTTGATAACCGAGTTTGTAAAGTTCGGGTATTGGCATCTCATTTTGCAGTTTTTGTGTTTTTGGTAGTCTTCCCACAGAGAAATAATGTAGTAGTTCTAGTGCTGACCCATCGTAAAAACCGCTTAGATGTGGTAAATCTCGTGTTGGACAATCTTTGTTCCAAGTTTCTCGATTGGTGATGTATTGTGGTGTTTCTTTACCAGTGCGAATCCGAATTACTGCTAATAAGTTCTCTAGTTGGTTATTCTCACGGCTGTACTCGCAAGTGTGACCAGGAACATGGCTGAAGTCTAGAACGTTGCATTTTGCCAGCAGGTACTCATTTTGCAACTGAGGCCAGATTTTGCCTTCATTATCTTCGCCACGTTCGTTACGCCACCCTTCGGCTTCAATTAAAACAATGGTTGGTCTGTCTAAATGTTTGGTTACTACCCGTGCAACAAACTGTACTAATTCTGTACTGCTCAATTTGATTTTACTTTGAATGCGTTTTGTATTTTCATGGCGATCGCGTCGTGCTTCAGCAAAAATTTTTCCGATAGCAATTCCCGCCTGTGAGTAAGGAATCCAATCACTAGCATCAGGAAGCATTATATCTACTGCACCCGTTGCACGCAAACGAACCGCAAGAGCATAGTGAATATCACCTTGATATTGGTTAGTTTTGCGACGACAAAAGGCAATTATATCTAAGTCTTGAGCAATTTCTTGCAGTATTTTTGCTTGCTCGTAGACTTCAAAAGGTAGTCCATATAGCACCCCAATTTGACGTAATGTTCCATCCAGTACAGCATTCATCACCCGTCCTTTTGTTGCTTTGCTGTAGGCTGGTGATTTATCCTCATCATCTTCTGTGTCACTTGATTTTGGTGTAACTGTCTGTATCATTTGAGAACTCATTCCCTCTCTGACACAAGCTTCACGAATAGCTCCTTTAATGTTTTGTTGAGGGAGAACTCCTTTTGTTTTAATTCGGCCAATTTCAATAATTGCTAAACAGTGGGGATTAGTCTCACAATTTATCAGAGGAATAGCATTTTTTTGGATAAAGGTACGCCATGCTTCTCGCTTTGCTTGATACTGCTTACGTATTTGCTCATCGAATTTATGATGATCTTTAAGCAAAAATCCACCTGTATTAAGTGGCTGCAAAAGCGTCGCATCATCAATCAAAATTTTTGAAACTGTTATATCTTGCGGAAAATCTTCATTTTCATTCAAAAGAAATACATCACGTAATTGTTGGTAAACTACTTTATAAGTATCTTGTTCTCGATAAATAAGAAAAATGTGCATTGCTTTACCCTGCAATGCTCGGTAAATAGCATTAGTAGCAATTCGCTGATAAAGTTCGCGCTTTTTACGAGGTCTAGAAATAAATTCATAATCCCGCATTGCTAGTGGTGCTTTTATACCAGATGGTGCAGGAATATCAGATTGCATCGGATTATCTGGTACTAAAACGCCGTTGAGTAATTCCAGTACCCGTGCAATAATATCGCCTCGTTCCAAAAAACTAAAGCCCGTTTTTATACTATGTCCTCGTTTACGTTTCTCATGCTCATACTTATAGCCTTCAGTATGAATTAGATAATATTCATCTTTGTCACCCCAGTTATTTGAGTTATCTAAATTACCAAATTCTGTAGGATTGTTCAGAATATTTTCTGGCTGTTCTAAAGCACGTGCTTTGAATGCAGCAAGCAGTTCTGGCAGTTGTAACTTCCACAGATTTTCTTTTTCTTTGCCGTTGTTATCAATAACAAGACGTACTAACGTTGAATCCACCTCGTAATCAGATAAACGTGCCTTATTCATACCCATGAGAACAGAGATATCACGCCCATAATTAGCTTCTAGAAAGGGTTCATGGGGGTATCTTTGGCAACTCAAATGTAAAAAAATCCACGGTTCTAGATTGCCATTATTATTGAACCTTCCTGCTTGCGTTTCAACATTAAAGTCTAGACGGTAAGCAAAATAACCTTCTCTTTCCTTGCCATTATCTGTGTAATTGGCCTTAAACGGTTTACTAACTAGGTAAAGTCCCACCTTACCCGAACCGCCTCCCTGTACTTTGCGCCATTGAATTTCCTGTTGTCTTTTTCCAGAGTTAATGATGCACTTTTTACCATGTAACATGGTTGCTAAAAGACTGGGAATAGCTTGAAATCCCAATCCTCTCTCTGCGTTGATATCGCGCACAAGTGTTTCCGGTTTAATACGTTGCCAATCCCAATCAGGTGGTATGACAGCCATTCTTTCGAGAAAGCGATCGCACACGCTATTAACTTCATCTGTTTTACCTTTATCACGATATTGCTTTGTCCACTCTTGCGCCCAAATTCTCACTAATTGATGTATCTGCTGGGGTGTGGGTGTCTTCAATGGGTTCTCAGGCGTTCCCACAGCTAATGCTTGATATAAAGGAAGCTTGGTTTCCTCATCAGAACCAAGAAACTCAAAGCCATATGTCAGAGTAGATGCACAAGCAAGCAAAGCATTATTTAACTGTCGATATGGTGGCGTAACCTCCCTGTTTTTACCACGATACAAGGCTTGTTTGATATCGTGGCAAAAGTCTCTTACTATCTGGACAAAAGGAAATGGCAACACAGCAATATCTAGATTGGCAAAAGCATCTGTCACCAAATTCATGCGTGCAGGTAACAAAATATCTTCTGATGTAATTCTGCTAGTCATAGTCTTTATCTATCTCTCGCGTCTATTTCCCAGTTGAAGCCATCGATATCAGCCACAGCATCTGCTATTGATTGGTATAAAGCTTGACTGATAACATCTTCATTAACATAATCACAAAACAAATCAATGATTGCTGCTAGTAGGCTGGTACGCGGTGTATCAGGCTGTTGCTCTTTGGCATAGTTTGGCCCCCAAGCAGCATCAACAAAGTAAGCGTGAAAGGGAACACCCCCACGCAAAAGACGACCTACAGCTTGAACGATTACGCCAGCCGTAGTCGCTGCTAAATCTTGACGGGGAAAGGCACGTAATTCTTCATTTTTATACAGTGTTTTGTAGTAAGAACGATGTTCTACTGATCGCCAGTAACGCGCAGATAATCGACGCACGGCTTCCGCACGTTCTAAAATTCCGTCTCCTTCCCAAGCAACAAAATTCGCATCTTCTACCCAATCCAAAGCACGACGGTTAATTTCTTGAGCGATCGCTTGAGTATCATGTGGATGAGGATAAGGACGTGTGAGAAAATAAACTGCACCAAAAGCAGCTTTGCCATTAGTATTCAAAATGTTAAATCCACGTCCCATAGCACTTATCGGTGCTGCCAGGATTTTGCCGCCAGTAAGTGCGAAAGTTTCAATGTCAGCACGATTGAGAGCGCCAATTTCCATCCTTGAGTGATAATCGATGTCATCCTCCGTCAAAGTTTCTGTGCGATCTGGTTTCAAATGGTAAACTTTATCCCGCATACCCCACCAACATTGACGAATTTCGTCTGCTACCCATCGTGCCTGGTCATAGGAGTTGACGAGTAACAGTATGCGTTCCCTATCCTGCCAAAAATCTGGCTCGCTCTCGCCAAGTCGTTTCAATTCCTCAAGCTCTTGTCCTAAATGACCACTACCGTTGTTGCCAACTAAGGCTTGTGCCATTTCTTTAAACATTCCCATTTTTTGGCGCTCAGGTGTCCCAGAAATACGGATAGGTTCACCTTTGCCGTTCAATTGAAGCAGAAACTTGAAGCGACTTTGGGCGATCGCTTCTGTTGCACTCGGCTCTGGCATTAAAATACCTTGGGGATTGCCAACATGAAATTTAGTGGAATCTCGTAAGTAAGATGTTCCTGATAATGCCAAGACGTTGGGGCCGCGTTGACCATCCAAATCTGTTAGCAAGCGATGAAAGTTCAAAACGTAGTAACGACCAATATTGGTATAGGCAAACAAGGATAAAGCATTTTCGCTACTATTTTCAGATTGGTTGTGATTGTCATCTTTGCGAGAATAGTAAGTACCAAACTGCCTTCCTGTTGGTGGTAACGGTAAAATATTTAACATTGCTGTGGGCATACGGCGATGCGGAGGCTCGTCATCTAAAGTGGGTGGTCGATGATGCCATTCATAAAAAACAATACGTGTGTGCCGATCTAAAAGGGTGATGGTCAAGGCAAACTGTAAACGATAAGCTAGGGTTTCCAGGGTATCTACCGGATCTGATTCTTCCTCCTTTTTTGAGGACTTTCGCCGTTTTTTCTTGGCTGTCTGCTGTGAATTGTTTTGACGTTTTTCTAGTTCTTCTCGCAGTCGCGCTAACCTTTTTCCTGTTTTGGGGAAAAAATCAACTATCCAGGCTTTGCAAGCACGATAAATACTATCATCAGTAGCACTTTCGCCAATACTATTAATCTGTTGGATGAGAAGTGCCAGTCTCTGAACTTTAGAATTGGGACGAGGCTGTCCAAGTAAGGGATCGTCATCAAGTAATGCGTCAAAAGATCGCATTATCTGCTGTACGCGTCGGTTATTAGCCTTAATTTCTTGCTCAGTGACATCAGGAGAATCTAACTCTTCAAGTCCAGCTAGGCGACGAGAAAATTTATACAGAAGAGAATTAGGTGTAAAGTAGCCACGTTCTATCCATTTACGTAAAAACTCGTGACCAGAATTTTTATCTAATAGGGTTAAAGTTGCTGTGACAGCCTTTTGGACATCACGTTCTGCACCAGTCCATCGCTGCATCAATGGTGGGGTAACACGGTTGAATCTCATGTAATCTTCAGTTTGTACCCCAATGTCATCAAAAACACCACCATTGGTAAGTAAAACTTCTTCAGCATATACATCATCAAACCACTTAATAACTGTGTCTACTTCATCAAACACAACAATATCGGAATGTAGATAAACGAGTTCCCCTATCTTGATGGGACGCAATTCTAGATGACGCGGTAAACCAGCCATTGCCATTGCACCTGGAGTTGTAATCCAAACACGGGCATTTGGCATATCACGATAGACTTGCTGTGATGGGCAAGTAGCAAAAAACGGACACAAGTGAGACACATCAGGGTAATTGTTTTGTTTTTTACGCTTGCTTTCGCTTTCTGGTGCTTCTTTCAAAGCGTGACATGGCTCAGTTCCAGGTATGAGTGGCTTGCCATGCAAACGGTCGAAGATGTCGCTAGCTTGTAGCAGTCCTTGCAAAGCACAAGCTGTTCCCAAAAAGCGATCGCCCCAGTGTGGTTGTCCGCGTTGCCAGTGTTCTTGAAAGTCTTTCGAGGCATAGAAGCTTTTGAGATGCGCGTCTCGTTTAGTGCGTCCTAATAACGGTACTGCAACAGGCTCATCATTTTCTGGATCGTCACAGAACCACCAATTAATTTGATTTGCTAGCCGAATTGCTGATTGTACGTCACTGACAACCAAGGTGATACGGCGATCGGGATGATTTCGCACAACATCGACAGCAAGCAACGTTGACAGAGTAGACTTCCCAGAAGCAACCTGTCCCGCAATATGTACAAAACCATCCAAATCTAGTGGTTCTGTATTGCGATCGCTCAGCGTCCCGTCTTCCTGAATTGTATGAAAGTTGATTTTGCGAAAGCGGCTTACCCAATGTCCCTTTTGTGTTTCATGCCATCCATATCGGCGTGCTAGTAACTGTTCGCGGCGATCGAGAAACTCTGCATCTGACTCTAAATCTGAAATTTGCAGTGAAAAAGGCTCACGAGAGGGTGGTGTGGGAAACCAAGGCTGTTGTCGTACAGTACTTAAATGTTCTGGTGTGAACTGTACTTGCATTGTGACAGTTTCTTTTTCTGTCTTAGCCTGGAATTGGTAGGCAACTCCAGCCTGTACTGGTTCAGCCCTGCGTTGGCGAAACTCCAAATCCGCACTCAGACAGCTTTCATATAAATTTTGGTGGACTTGATGGCGCAGACCTTTCGCCGCATGAATAATTTGGGAATCTAAGTCCTGGATATTAAAATCATAATTACGCCAGTTTTGCGGAATATTGCGGATATAAAAACGTAATGCCTGCAACCAAGCAAAACGTGCAGGAAATGGGATAATCTGTCGAGCATTAGCAATTGCACGCCTCTGTATTTCATCTAAATTTTGTAAGTGCGGGTGTCGCAAAGGCATACCACTGAGTATTGCCCAAACTGCTGTTACTGGTTCATCATCAATTCCTAAACACTCCATCAAGGCAAAGCCAAGTTCTACCTGAAGTAATGATTGGGCTTGCTCTCGATTTAGCTCAGAGTTATCTTTCAATTCTTTGATACGCTCTGTAAAAGTATTAGGTGGGTTAAATAAAGTCATTTGACTCATAATGCTATTTCCCTTTACTCAGGTGCATTATTTTAGCGACGACTCTTTCTTCAAATGCTGTATCGCTGAAAAGATGGGTGCTTTTTGGCAATCCTGTTGCTTCTTCACGCAGGATATCAATGTAATCTTGGCGTTGATGCAGACGATGGTTAGGAATCACATAAAAACTTTCGTCGTAGTGCAAATCGCCTTCACCAAATATCGGCTTCAGTTGCAAAGCCAAATCATAAGGATTTCGGTAGTCTTTGACATCTATAGCCCACACTGAACCATCACCAAAACGTAGTTGCAAGTCGTAACGGTCAATACCAGGCCACAGTTGAACTTCACAAAGATATTCTGGTTGTTGTTGATGCAGCTTTTTTAAAGCCTCGAACAGACGTATTTCTGGGATTCCAGGCAAACAGACACGCCAATGAATACCAAACTGGAGACGACGCAGACCTTGCTTCCAATAAATACGCCGGACATAAGACAAGTTTTTCCGATGGTCGTTGCAGACGCTGGGCTTAATGCCACGTAAATGTCCATGTTTTTTAATTAAAGGGCCGCAGCGATCGCAACACCAATAAGATTCATTTTCTTTACAGTCTTCGTATAGTTCGCCAACATCATTAATAGATATGTAACGTGTCTTAGAAAACGTCTTGCGTAGGCTCTCTAAAGTAGTATAAGGATTCTCAATTAAGAATCGCCGCAGCAAAATATATTCTTGCAGGGCGCGTTCAGCATCCTTTTCGTTGGCTTCTTGCAGTCTCTCCAGCAACCTCTGAAACAAAAAGTTTTCCAGTGCAATTTGCTGTATTTTCACAGAAGCAAACTCAGGCAGTTGCCCCCGTTTTACCAACTGTTCATAGAAATACTGACTTGCTTCTTCACTTAACGCTCTATCGTATATGAAGCCACACTCTGAATCAAACTCCTTCGGTATTGATAAGGGATACCATGTTTGCAAGGGTTTTTCTAAAAGAGTCAAAAGGCCTTCTAAAGTACGTGGATAAGGAATACTTGTCATCTTCAATGCCAGAGTATTGCAGGCACGCTGTAAAAAATCAGGGTACGGGTATTTAGGGATTTGGTCTAGAGTATCTAGACGCAAAAACTCTGCTAACCCAACAACCAGGAAATCAAATATGATGATTTCGCTATTATCCAAGGAGTACTCCTTTGTATAATGTAAGCTTTGGATATTGTGTGTCTTTAGTGCAACACTGTCAATTTAAAAGCACATAACAACTATAACTTATAAGGGATAATAAAGAAACACTGTCTCATAAGTGAAACAATAAAACACATGGGATACCATCTAGACACAGGTTTATTAGCCGCAAGAGTGAAGACAAAGCGAGGGAAGAAAGGTCTGCGAGACACAGCCAAAGAAATAGGTAATATTAGTTCCTCAACACTCTCACGGGTAGAAAATGGCAAAATGCCGGATATGGAAACCTTTTTATTACTTTGCAACTGGCTGCAAGTCTCACCCGCTGAACTATTTAAGAAAACCGAGGAATTGGAAGCACCCTCCGACTCAAGTACATTAGAGACAATAGAAATTCAATTGCGAGCATCGAAAAAACTCGATCCAGCAGTTGCCAATGCACTGGCAGAATTAGTTAAAGCAGCGTATCGGGATAATCCTCAACAAAGCGACAATTAATAGCCGGATGACAATAATATGGCACTAACAGAGACATTACCAACTGAGTTTAGGCAAAAGTGTGAAGGGATTGCCACTGAGCAACGTAGTTTATTAAACTTACGGGCATTTGACCCATTACCAGCAGATATGCTGGCGGCTCAATTGAATGCAAAAATTTTGACACCCGAACAGATTCCTAGTTTAGACCCTTCCGTAGTCAAGATATTACTCGATAGCGACCAATGGTCAGCAGGAATTATTAATCAAAGCCCACTCTGGATTGTAAACAATCCACGCCATACTCCTGCGCGGCGTGAGTCGAACCTGATGCACGAGTTTGGACACCTGCTATTAAGACATAAAATTGTCCGCTTTGATCCCAATACTGGGCTTCCTCTGCGCCGACAGAGTGATGAAGATGAAGCGATTTATTTAGGTAGTTGTCTTCAGATTCCTCGGCGAGGTTTACTTTGGGCTGTTCAGCGTCAAATGACACAGACAGAAATAGCATTGCATTTTAATGCAAGTGAGGAAATGGTGCGATTACGTAGCAATGTCACAGGGGTAAATATCAGATAGATATTGTATAAAAAATTTTGTACTTTCTAAAAGAAACTTCAATTTAAAATTTTTTCAACAATTTCTTGGCATTTTGTAACATTTCTAAAGATATTCGCCGGATAGAAAGTTGGAAATAGATTGCTACTTTCACTCATAATACTTCCTAAGAACTTTGAGGTTATAGATTGAATATCATCAATTTGTTCTGGGGTTAAATCAGATGATATACTAAAAAATACATCTGGTAAAGATTTGTATACAAGATGTAGGATCAGACGATTGCTATGAGTAGCAAATAATTTTTCTCTTCCATCTCGTTGTTTTTGTACTTCTGATAATTTATTCTCTACTACTCTTAATATTTGAACTAATGCCCAAAGATTAGAACCATTCACTGATCTATTAAATAAAGTTTTGTATGGGGGTTTTTCTATATCCTCCCATAAAACACCAATCTTATCTTTAACTCGTGTAGCGAAAGAAACCTCATTCTGTTTGCACGCTCGACTAATTGTAGCTTCATTCAAATCAAAACCTTTTTGCCCATCTGGAATTGATTCACCTGATTTATAAGTATAAATAATTCCCTCTAAGTGAAGTTCATTTTTGATTCTTTATTGCTCAGGATCGAGAGCCACAAATTCTCGACGATCAATTCTGTTTTGAGTATTGTTAAATCTAGTTATCTCTGTAGCAAATTCTTCTGGGCAGTTTTCTAAAGATATAAAACGAACATGAACTCTTGCTTTTTCAACTTGCTCAGGAAAATTTTGATATGCTCTTGCTATTGAACCAACAGTCTGAGCGCCGTTAACTATTTTTACATCGTTACATTCAAATATACCTGTATCTCTTCCACTACCTCCCATAGGTTTTTTCCTAATACTAGAACACAAAGCTGTTATGCCGTTATTATAATACCAGAACTTTTCAGGCTCTTTTTTAACTGTATTTATAATACCTTCATTGACTTCACTATCTTTGACGAAGAGTCTAATATTTTAAGAGAATAATTTAGGAAAATGTTGATTCCACCAATCAGCTACTTCTCTTGCAGAAACTTGTCCATAATAAGATTGATAAGGTTCTTTAGTTTGTCCCCAATCAAAAAGGCAAACATCTAAGTTTATAGGATTGCCAGATGCTCCTTGAGATATTATGCTGTATATATTTGACTGGTTAAGCACTCTCATACTTACGATATCTGATGAATCATTCATCTCATCTAGTAAATCATCCAATTCTCTTTTAGGTTCATCTGCTAGGGGAGTTTGACCTGAATATACAAGAATTATCTCAAACCTTGTTCCTGCGTCATTTAGCGCTTCCTCAATATCTTGAGTTTTATTATTGAGTTTTGAGTTAAATCTATTATATCTAGCATTCACTAAGTCTTTAAATCCTCTAGTGAATTTCATTACTTCATCTATTTTGATACTTCCTTTACTTTCCTGTTTCCATTTGGATTGTAATACATACATTATTTTTTCTCTTCTATCAAAATAAATGGAATCTATTCCATTATCCCGTCCACCATCAACTATAGATTTTGATGCCTCTTGAGCAGAGATATCAGCTATAACCATCAAAGTAAATGCAGCTAGACTTCTTGTCAAGAAAAGTAACTCTCTGTCTGTTTCAGATTTATTTTGATAATCTGACAAGTCAATCAAACCATTAAATGTTTTTTGAAGATAGGACTTGATTTGACGTAGGTGAATTGGACTCATAGTATTGGTAGATACAATTAACTTTGATGTTATCTGATCAAATTTTTACAGGCTTGTCCTTAGTATAAATACGTTAAAAAAATATACATTCAATTATCGGCGATCACATTTCAACAGACAATCTAAACCTTCACTGTGAACTGCCAGACTAAATGTAGTCTTATATATAAATATTTGCTTATATTATTTGCCCATAAAAATAGCTTTTGCAAGCAATAGATCTTGCTGCTCAGCTATTTTATCTTTAAATTTAAGTATATTTTTATATAATTTGACTATAACGCTCTTTGCGAGGTTCCTGGGCTGATCGACATCTAATACCAATTCTCTCAAATCCAGCAACACATTCAAACGCCGAAACCCAGACTATACCTGAATTTCTTAATTACGAATTACGAACTGGTATAAAGTGCGATAGGCAACGATGTGATCAGCCAATAGTTGCAAAGGTACCACCGCGAGAATGGGGGAGAGTAATTCTTCCACATGGGAAACAGGAAGCAAATCGTTAAATATTTCCGCCCTTCGCCATCGTTGACGGGAGTCACGCCAATTAATCGGGAATCTCTAGCTTTTGCTTCTTGGGCGTTGGAAATCACCTTTTTATACACACTACCAAAAGGTAGGTGCAGCCCGCCGTAGCCATCGCTATTTTCTACTCAATATTACCCGCAGCTAAAATTTGTTCAACTGTCAGCACAATTTCCGGGAAAGTTGCAGACACAATTTGCTCACTTTTGGTAAATTCTTTTTCCTCGTACAATCCTTCTGACAACAATAAAATTGTAATTTTTGACTCTATTGGGTCTACAATCCAATACTCAGGAATCTCCAACGCTGCATATTCAGAACGTTTATACCGATAATCGCGCTTGGCTGAATCAAGACTCACCACTTCCACCACTAATATTGGTGCAGTCTGACAAACAGCCGACTCATCAAGGACTTCCTTTACCTGTTCAGCCGTGACAACATAAACATCAGGTAATCTTGACTTCCGCCATCCTGTTCTTACTCCCGCCTCTCTAAAACATAGCCAAGGTAAACTCAGGCGCTTGATTTCTGTGTCAAATGCTAGTTCAATAAAGTCAGAAATCAGTAAATGTCTGAAAGTTGGTGGATTCATAAGTTCTAGTTTTCCATCCACCAGTTCATAACGGTTATCAGTACCATCGTCATATGCAAGATATTCTTCAAAAGAGTACAGACGCTCTGTGGTTGTCTGTGTCATGGCATAATCTCTAATAAAGGGGTTTTTTTGAGGTAGTTCTCAAAAGATCATGAAGAATTGCACATTAGTAGGTAGTAGACTGTGTGTGCTACTACCTCTATCAATAGCCTATTCCACAGTTACTGATTTTGCTAGGTTCCTTGGCTGGTCAACGTCTAAACCGCGACGGGCGGCGATGTGATAAGCCAATAATTGCAAAGGCACCACCGCAAGAATGGGCGAAAGTAATTCATCCACATGGGAAACGGGAAGTAAATCGTTAAAGATTTCCGCTGCTTCGCCATCGTTGACGGGAGTCACGCCAATTAACCGGGAATCTCTAGCTTTGGCTTCTTGGGCGTTAGAAATCACCTTTTCATACACAGTACCAGGAACAGCGATCGCTACTACCGGAACTTTCGCATCTAATAAGGCGATGGGGCCGTGTTTCATTTCGCCAGCAGGATACCCTTCGGCGTGAATGTAACTAATTTCTTTTAATTTTAAAGCCCCTTCTAAAGCAATGGGGAAGTTAATTCCTCTTCCCAAAAAGATGAAATCTTGGGTTTCGGCAAATTCATGGGCTAACTGTTCAGTTAATCTTTCTTGACTTTCTAAAGTTGCTTCAATTTCTTTCGGAATCTGCCGCAAACTATTAATAATTTCTGCTATTTTCTCTGGTGCAACTGTTTGACGACGATCAGCTAAATCTAATGCTAATGCATAAAATGCCATTAATTGAGCAACAAAAGTTTTGGTCGCCGCTACCCCAATTTCAATTCCTGCCAAGGTACTAATGATATGGGGTACCATATGACCGAGGCTACTTTCTGGGCGATTGGTAATGCCTAATAATCGCGCTTGATACTTGGGTTCTTTCCCCTGACGACGTTCTTTTTCCATGGCCAAAGCTGCTAAAGTATCGGCAGTTTCACCTGATTGGGTAACGCCAATAATCAAAGTATTAGCTGTTAATGGTGGTGGTGCGTAGCGATACTCAGAAGCATAATGTACCTGAGTCGAAATTCCTGCTAGTTGTTCAATTAAGTATTTTCCGATTAATGCTGCGTGCCAACTGGTACCACAGGCAAGGATATGAATTTGTTCTAAATCGTTGTAAAGTTCTGTAGGTAAGCCTAAATTAATTGGTGATTCTCCAGGATTGACATCATTACGAAAGTATGCTTCTAAATTTGCTCTGACTACTCCTGGTTGTTCGTGAATTTCCTTGAGCATGAAGTGCTTGAATCCCTGCTTTTCCACCATTGTGGAAGTGAAATTCAGCAAGCGTGGTTGTTTTTTCAACCTATCGCCAGCAAAGTTGTAAATTTCCACTCCCAATGGTGTCAAACGGGCAATTTCGCCATTTTCCAGAGGTAGCACCGCACGAGTATGAGCAACGATCGCAGGTGTATCAGAAGCACAGAAAAACTCACCTTGACCAAACCCTATCACCAAAGGCGCTTGTTGACGCACAACAATTAACTCATCAGGGTAGTCAGCAGAAATAACTGCGATCGCAAATGCTCCTTCTAGGTGGTTAACCGCTTGACGAACTGCATCTAGGAAGTCAGATGAGGAGGAAGAATTCTTTAAAAATTCGGCGATGAGGTGAGGAATGACTTCTGTATCCGTATCAGAAACAAACAGATGTCCTTTTTGTTTCAAATTCTCGCGTAACTCGCGGTAATTTTCCACAATACCATTTTGTACCACCGCTATTCGCTTGGCTGTATCCATGTGGGGATGGGCATTGTACTCTTCTGGCTTGCCATGAGTCGCCCAGCGAGTATGACCAATACCAATTTGCGCGGGAATTTCTATTTGTTCAAGTTTAGAACGCAAGTTATGTAGTTTACCCTTTGCCCGCACACAATGAGTTTCACCTTCCCAAACAGTAGCGATTCCAGCAGAATCATAGCCCCGATATTCTAATTTTTCTAACCCAGCCAATAAAATTTCTGTTGCTGCTTGAGTGCCTATATACCCAACAATTCCACACATTGCTCACACCACTCCGGTTTGAGGATTATAAAAACCAGTATAGTTGTCAGCACAAAAGTAGTTAGGGGTTGGGGGCAGGGGAGATGGGGAGCAGGGGAGATGGGGAG
>NZ_JAECZC010000070.1:0-4122 GCF_016056305.1 Amazonocrinis nigriterrae CENA67
CCGCTCCCCTGCACCCCTGCACCCCTGCAACCCTAATGATGGCAAACTATCAGCTGTTGTATCGCTCCTGACGCAAATGGAGTTTGATCGTACCAACCAAATTTAGATTCTATGGTGAATCCATTGTATTTTAACAAAGCTTCTAGTTCTTGGGGAAAGTATAAACGATAGGTCATCTCTTCAACTATCTCTTTTTCCTGTCCCAATAGCTGATAGAAAAGCTTCTGTTTGTAGATTTGCTGAGTAAAATCAAATTCATTTGAGTAAGTAACTAGCACTGTCCCTTTACCATCTGGATGTGGATATGCAGAGTAAAGATTTTTTCGTTGGTCGCATAACATATTAATAGTTTCTTTACTGCAAGGATTGAATACATCAATTACAAAGTTGCCACCTGGTTTTAAATGATTTTTGACGCACGCCAAACAAGATTCAATTGCTTCTATATTAGAAAGATGCCAAATAGAATTAATTGGAAAGATAATCAGAGAAAATTTCTGATTAATTCTAAAGTCTCGAACGTCTGCTTCTATCCACTCCACCTGAGAAGATTTTTTTCTAGCCTCTGCAAGCATAGACTCAGCACTATCAAGTCCTGTTACTTGGAAACCTTTTTCTGCTAAGCGAATAGCGATTCTACCTGTACCACAGCATAGTTCTAAAATTGGGTCGCCAAATTGCGTTGCTAGGTCAATCCAGAAGAGAATTTCTTGCTCTTTTAATTGAGGAGGTATCAAATAAGAATTTTCATAAATTAAATCATAGTGCCTGCCATCATAATGAAAATCAGTATTACCACTTTTTACGGTGTTTTCTTGTTGGCAATAAATAGGTAATTTCTCGCTGATTAAAGCTGTTTGTGTTTCTGACTCACGACTCATAATTTTCCGTGCCTCTTTATTAAAACTTTTCTCTTATAGATTGGCACAAGAATCCAAAAAGGTATACATTGACACGGAAGTAAAATATTCTGATTTCTGAGAGTTGCTAGATTTATTTCTATGTTTTAATCCGTGAAGGCTGTAGATGCAGTACACACGGGTACTTTTTCGATTTCTTACCCTAACACCTGATATTTGCAAGCATCTAACCTGTTATCCTTGTTAAATTTGCGGTAAAAATTGTTAGAGCTTGCTTTTACTTGTTATAGTTCATTTAATTATCTAAATATTACGCCATTTCAACTATTAATTAATTTTAGGTATATTTAGCATTCACATTTGTATTTTTTAACCTAAAAATTAGTAAATTAGCATTGCGATCGCAACATGACAAATACTCAACGTGGCAAAGCCCTGGTGTGACACTCTAGAGGGCAGATTGAGCATTTTCAGGTTGGATCGCGATCGCTTATGCAATTTTTAGGTAAAGCCAGAATTAAATGTTGAATCTTTTTAAAAATCTATTTATTCATCAGCTATTTGAGATTCAGGCAAAGCAATCACCCGATTCTCTAGCAATAGTATTTGAGGGACTGGAAAGCCAGCAAACTAGCCAGCTACCAATTCTAGAACAACCATTTAACCAGCCAGCTTTTCAAAGCGTCCTCACCTACCGAGAGTTAAATCTTCGTGCCAATCAACTTGCACATTACTTAAAAACTCTGGGTGTAGGCCCGGAAGTATTAGTAGGTATTTGTGTAGACCGTTCTGTAGAGATGATTGTCGGGGTTTTAGGCGTCCTGAAAGCAGGCGGTGCTTATGTTCCTTTAGACCCCAGTTACCCCAAACAGCGCTTGGGGTTCATGCTAGAAGATTCTCAACTAGCTATATTGCTAACTCAGGAACGTTTGGTAGAGTCTCTTGGCGCCAACAAAGCACAAATTATTTGCTTAGATACAAATTGGCAGACAATTGCCCAACATAGTGGAGAAAACCTCACTTGCGAACTCACAACAGAAAACCTCGCCTATGTGATTTACACCTCCGGTTCTACAGGTAAACCTAAAGGTGTCTTAGTTCCCCACGCCGGAGTTGCTAACCTAGCCACAGAACAGATCCGCATCTTCGACGTACAACCAGATAGCAGAGTTTTGCAATTTGCTTCCTTTAGCTTTGATGCTTCTGTTTCAGAAATTTTCATGGCATTGGTAGCAGGCGCAACCCTAGTTTTAGCAACACGAGATTCCTTGATGCCAGGAACAAGCTTACTCAAGCTGTTACGCGAACAGCGAATTACAACTGTCACCTTACCACCATCCGCCTTAGCCATTTTACCAGTACAAGAATTACCCGATTTGCGATCGCTGATTGTTGCCGGCGAAGCCTGTCCAAGAGAACTGATTAACTGTTGGGCACCTGGTCGCCGCTTCTTCAACGCCTACGGCCCAACAGAAGCCACAGTTTGCACAACAATTGCAGAATGCACTTCTGGTATTAAAAAACCTCCTATCGGCTATCCCATTGCCAATAAGCAAGTTTATTTATTAGACGAACAGTTAAACCCTGTGCCTGTTGGTGTACCTGGAGAAATATATATCGGCGGTTTGGGTTTAGCACGAGGCTATCTTAACCAACCGGAATTGACGGCAGAGAAGTTTATTTTTAATCCTATTGGCGAGGGAGCTATTGAGCTATTGAGCAGGGGAGCAGGGGGAGATGAGGGAGCATTTTTAACTCCTAACTCCTCACTCCTAACTCCTAACTCCTCACTCAGCACTTATTCAACAGAACGTCTTTATAAAACTGGAGACTTAGCTTGTTACCTTCTGGATGGTAGTTTGGAGTTTTTGGGACGCATTGACGAACAAGTTAAAGTTCGCGGTTACAGAATTGAACTTGGTGAAATTGAAGCAGTATTGGGACAACATCCAGGTGTGCAGCAAGCAGTGGTGACAGCACGGGAGGATGTACCGGGACAGAAACGCCTCATCGCTTATGTTGTGCAAAATCCTGACTACGAAGGCGAACCGGAACAAGTCGCCGATTTAGAGACTGAGTTTATCTCGCAATGGCAAAGTGTTTCTGACGAAACTTACAAACAAATAAAGAGCGAATCGACATTCAATTTTGCCGGATGGAATAGCAGTTATACAGGTTTACCTATCCCAGAAGCCCAAATGCGCGAATGGGTAGAGCAAACTGTGGCGCGAATTCAATCTTTGCAACCTCAGCAAGTTCTGGAACTCGGTTGTGGGACGGGAATGTTGATGTTCCGAATTGCACCGCAGTGCAGTTTTTATTGGGGAACTGATTTTTCAATAGAAGTGCTGCACTATCTCCACCAAAAATTGCAGCGACTCGACCAAAAGTTACCCCAAATCAAGTTAGGACACCGCACGGCTGACAACTTTGAAGGCATTGAACCAGCCAGCTTTGATACGGTGATTTTGAATTCGGTTAGTCAAAACTTTCCTAGCATCGACTATATGGTGCAGGTAATGTCAGGGGCAGTTAAGGTGGTAAAACCAGGCGGTCATATTTTTGTAGGCGATGTCCGCAGCTTGCCATTGTTGTCAGCTTACCACGCCTCTGTGCAACTGTATCAGGCTCCTGATTCGCTGACGCGATCGCAATTAAACCAGAAAGTGCGATCGCGTTTTGCCCAAGAAGAGGAACTTGTTATAGATCCTGAGTTTTTCCTCGCCTTACAACAGCACTTTCCCCAAATTGACCGTGTGCAAATTCAACTCAAACGCGGTGTGTATCACAATGAATTAACTCGTTTCCGCTACGATGTCACACTCCACATCAAAAGTAGAGACGATTCGCCGAATCGTCTCTACTCAGTCAATATCACCTGGTTAGACTGGCAACAGCAAAAACTCAGTTTACCAACACTCCGCCAGCACCTCGTTGAAATCCAGCCTGAAATTCTCGGATTGCAGCGAGTTCCTGATGCACGTTTAGCTACAGAAGTCAAGACTATAGAATGGTTAAACAGTGATGATGGTGTTGAGACAGTCGGCGAGTTTCGCAACCAGATATTACCAAGTTTGCAAGGATGGGGAATAGATCCAGAGGAATTATGGTCATTTAGTGACGATTTACCATACAACATTAATATTACTTGGTCTGATGTTGCAGGTTATTATGACGTGGTGTTGCAGCGAAAAGACACCCCACCCGTAAACAAAGCCAAAAGGGATGAACTCTTCGCTTACAAGGGGCAAGATTTTTACCT
>NZ_JAECZC010000070.1:4304-26379 GCF_016056305.1 Amazonocrinis nigriterrae CENA67
GGAGTTTCCTGCAAGAAAAGCTACCTGAGTACATGATGCCCGATCGCTTGCTTTTGTTGGAATCCCTGCCAATTACGCCCAACGGTAAAGTTGATCGTCAAGCACTACCAGCCCCTGATGCGTCTCGGCCGGAACTTGCAGAAAACTTTGTACCACCGCGCACACCTATCGAAACAGGACTAGCAGAAATTTGGGCTGAAGTCCTGGGAATAGAACGAGTTGGTATTCAAGACAACTTTTTAGAATTAGGCGGACAATCCTTACTCGCCATTCAGGTGGTTTCCCGCATCCGCGACAGCTACCAGGTAGACTTGCCGATGCGATCGCTATTTGACTCGCCTACCATTGCCCAACTTGCCCAAGAAATCGCAACCAACCAAGAAAAACCTAGCTTGCAAGCACCTCCTATTCTTCCTATTCCTCGGAATCAAAACTTGCCGCTTTCGTTTTCACAACACCGCTTGTGGTTCTTTGAGCAATTGGTTCCTAGTACCGCCTTATCTAACCAATCTGCGGATATTCGCCTCCCTGGTTTGCAGAATCCAACTGCCCTAGAACAAAGTTTTAACGAAATTATCCGGCGACACGAAATTTGGCGCACCACGTTTGAAATGGCGGATGGACAACCTGTTCAAGTCATTCATCCTGCTCCTTATATTGCTTTACCCGTTATAGATTTGCAAACGCTTCCCCCAGCCGAGGGAGAAGCCGAAGCATTGCGACTCGCAAGCGTTCAAGCACAGAAACCGTTTGACTTAACTGAACTCCCTCTACTACGAGCGATTTTAGTCAGGCTGAGTGAGACAGATTATCGATTGTACATGACGATGCACCATCTAATCTTTGATGGCGTTTCTCTGTACAACGTCTTTTTGCAAGAATTGGCGGTACTTTACCAAGCTTTCTGTGAAGGTAAACCTTCCCCATTACCAGAATTATCAATCCAATATGCAGACTTTGCTTACTGGCAACGGCAATGGTTGCAAGATGAAATTCTCGCACCTCAACTGAATTATTGGCAAAAACATCTTGCTAATCTCTCGATGCTGCAATTGCCAACAGACCGTCCGCGTCCAGCAATGGAAACTTTTCGAGGCGCTAGACATTCGGTGAAATTGCCCAAAGCCTTGACAGATGAACTCAAAGCCCTAAGCAGTCGTGAGGGAGTTACTTTATTTATGACTTTGCTAGCCGCACTCAAAACCGTGCTAGCACGTTATGCTCGACAAGATGACGTGAGTGTAGGGGCGGTCATTTCCGGGTCGAATCGTCCCGAAATTGCTGGGTTAATTGGGTTTTTAATTAATAACTTGGTGTTGCGGACAGACCTTTCCGGTGATCCTAGTTTCCGAGAATTGCTCTTGCAAGTCCGGGAAGTTACTTTAGGCGCTTACGCTAACCAAGATGTGCCCTTCCAAAAATTAGTTGAAGTGCTGCGACCGGAACGCCATCTTGGTCAGCACCCCTTATTTCAAGTACTATTCGTTCTGGAACCACCAACACCTGCGCTCTTGTCTGGATGGAGTTTGCGTCCCCTAATTGTGGATACGGGAACCTCAAATATGGATATGACACTTTCTCTCGACGATCGCCCGGAAGGTTTAGTAGGTTACTTTGAGTACAATAGCGACTTATTTGATGCAGCAACCATCGTGCGGATGGTCGGACATTTCCAAACTGTTTTAGAAGCGATTGTGGCAAATCCAGCACAGAAAGTAAGAGAATTACCCTTACTAACAGCACCAGAAAAGCAACAGTTGCAAGCTTGGAACGATACCCAAACAAATTATCCTCTGAATATATGTTTGCATGAATTATTTGCAGCCCAAGTTGAACGTTCTCCCGATGTCGTTGCAGTTATCTTTGATGGGTTAGAAGCTGGTGGCAATACTCTAACCTATAACCAACTCAACCAACATGCTAATCAACTCGCTCATTACTTAAAATTTCAAGGTGTAGGAAAAGATGTGCTAGTTGGTATTTGCATGGAACGCTCTTTAGATACAATCGTCGGACTGCTAGGAATATTAAAAGCTGGTGGTGCTTACGTGCCTTTTGATCCTGGGTATCCTAAAGAACGTTTAGCTTTCATGCTTGAAGATGCTCAAGTGAGCATCCTACTTACTCAGTCACAGTTAGTTGATTCTCTTCCACCGCACCAAGCACAAGTTATTTGTTTAGATACCGACTGGTTAAGTATTGCCCAATGTAGTCAAGAAAATCCCCACAACCAAGTCAGCCCAGAAAACTTAGTGTATGTCATTTATACCTCTGGCTCAACCGGCAAGCCAAAAGGGGCGATGAATACTCACCAAGGAATCTGCAATCGTTTATTGTGGATGCAGAAGACTTATGGATTAACAGAGAGCGATCGCATTTTACAAAAAACACCCTTCAGTTTTGACGTATCTGTCTGGGAATTTTTCTGGCCGTTAATTACAGGCGCTCGTTTAATTATTGCTCAACCAGGCGGACATCAAGATAGTAGTTACTTGGTAAAGGTAATCATCCAGCAGCAAATTACAACGCTGCACTTTGTTCCTTCCATGCTACAAGTCTTTTTAGAAGAGCCTCAAGTTACAAGTTGCAACAGCATCAAACGCATTATCTGTAGTGGTGAAGCGTTATCTGTGAGTCTGCAAAAGCGTTGTTTTGCTGTATTGAATGCCGAACTACACAACCTCTACGGCCCAACAGAAGCCGCCATTGACGTAACCGCCTGGAAATGCCAGCCAGATAGCAATCTATCAATTGTTCCCATCGGTCGCCCCATCAGCAATACACAAATTTATCTGTTAGATTCTCATTTGCAACCTGTACCTGTGGGGGTTCCGGGAGAACTTTACATTGGCGGCGTTGGTGTTGGACGAGGCTACCTCAATAGACCGGAATTGACGCAAGAGAAGTTTGTTGATAATCCTTTTGGTGAAAGCAGGGGTGATGAGGGAGCATTTATAACTCCTAACTCCTCACTCCTAACTCCTAACTCTTCACTCTTAACTCCTAATTCACTCAGCACTCCTAAGCGTTTGTATAAAACCGGGGATTTGGCTCGTTATTTGCCTGATGGCAATATTGAATACCTGGGGCGACTCGATTATCAGGTGAAATTGCGGGGATTCCGTATCGAACTGGGGGAAATTGAGGCGGTGTTAAGCCAACATCCAGATGTACGGGAAGCGATCGCGATCGCCCAAGATGATCCAACGGGTGATCAGCGACTTCTGGCTTATGTTGTCGCTGCTCATTATCCAGAACGAGTGCCTTATCAAGTTGCTTGTGCAGTAGAATTTACTGGCAAGGGTACAGCCACTCTGGAAACTGAAGACATCTCTATCACTGGTATTTGTTTGGTAGGTATTAATATTGATTTAGAATCAGGGCAGCCTGTCCGCATACGTCTGCAATTACCAGGTTCCAATGAGGAAAGGTGGCTGTTGGGAAGTATCGCTTGGTATCAAGGAAATCGAGCAGGTATCCAACTCGACCTCACACCCGAACAGCAACAATTGTGGGAGCGAGGCGTTCATTACCTCTTGGAAAGCCAAGGCTTTTTAAAAGTTTGGCAGCGTACAGTTAGTGCAAACTTACGAAATTTCCTCAAGCATAAATTACCTGACTACATGGTGCCTGCTAGTTTTATTCTGCTGGATGCTCTGCCTCTGACTCCTAGTGGCAAAGTGGATCGCAAAGCTTTGCAACAACGCTCAGCAACTGTAGCACTAGCTAAACCCGAATCAACAACAGGATTTGCCGCACCTCGTACTGCTATTGAACAAGCTATTGTTGATATTTGGGCTGAAGTTCTCAAACGTGACCAAATCGGCATCCGCGACAATTTCTTAGATTTGGGAGGACACTCGCTACTAGCAACGCAGGTAATTTCTAGATTACGTAGTCTGTTCCAAGTAGATTTGCCCTTGCGCCTGATGTTTGAGTCTCCCACTGTGGCGGAACTAGCTGAAGCGATCGCTCAACTTCAAGGCACTTCAGTAACATCAGAACCTGCCATTACATCAGTTTCTCGCGGCAGGTATCGTATGAAGCGCTCTTCGCTGAAAAATGAGACGGATAGCTTGGGTGAAAGAAGAGAGCAGGGGGAGCGGGGGTAGCTTTCTTGAGCAGGGGGAGAAAGAGTCTATTCATCGTCTTCCCTCTCCAAATTGAATAATTTAATTTCTGGAAGTCCCCTAGACATCATCAACTATTAACGAGGATATCGGTAAACCCGACCCTACTGGCGCGGCTGTATTGAACTATAAAAGTGAATAAAGATTAACAAATGATACAAAAGCTTCCTAGCAATTCCTCTGAGGCTGTGAAAAACTCTTCGGGTACTGATGATACCAAGTTGCATTCAGAAACAGCATCTAGAAATGGAGAAGATGAAAAAGTAACACCCCCCTCATCTCCCTCATCCCCCTCATCTCCCTCATCCCCCTCATCTCCCTCATCTGCCGAGGAAGAAGTCTTTGTCTTTCCTCTCTCCTTTGCTCAGCAACGGTTGTGGTTTCTCGATCAGTTAATTCCCAAAAGTGCAATTTATAACATTCCCGGTGCTGTTCAATTCCACGGACAACTAGATCGGGTAGCACTAGAGAAAAGTTTTCAGGAAATTGTTCTTCGCCATGAGGTTCTGCGAACAACATTTGCGATCGCCCGTATATGCCCGGAGGGCAGTCTTGACGACTGCCCTCCCCCTGAGCTTGGCTCAGGGCAACTCAGCGAAGCTGAGTTGGGGCATAGGGCGCGCTCCGCGATCGCTGATGGACAACCTGTGCAAGCTGTGGCTTCTGGTGAGGAAGAATCTACTCTACAGCGTTATTACTCTTTGCAAGAAATAGACCTGAGCTACTTAAGTGAACCAAACCGCCAGCTTAAAGTTCAGCGATTGGCAACAAAAGAAGCTCAACTACCATTCGATTTAGAACAAGGGCCACTGCTGCGGGTGACGCTTTTACACCTCGCGCAACAGCAGTACACTTTTTTAGTTACGGTACACCACATCATTTCTGATGGATGGTCATTAAGCATTTTTATGCGGGAATTGATGGTACTTTACGAGGCTTTCTCTGAAGGCTTGCCCTCACCTCTTCCTGACCTTGCCATCCAATACGCTGACTTTGCCGTCTGGCAGCGACAGTGGTTGCAAGGTGAATCGCTCTTCAGTAAACTCGCTTATTGGCAGCAGCAACTGGGCGGTTGTTTGCCTGTGCTGCAACTTCCTACTCAGCGATCGCGACCTAACGTCCTGTCTTTTCGGGGGGCGCGACAACCGTTCAGTCTATCTTCAAACCTCACACAGACGCTGAAAACTTTTGCTCGTACCGAAGGTGTCACTTTATTTATGACGCTGCTAGCGGTGTTCAAAATCTTACTCTACCGTTACACAGCACAAGAAGATATTTTAGTCGGTTCGCCTATTGCTAATCGCCAACATTCAGAATTAGAAGGGGTAATGGGCTTTTTTGTCAATACTTTGGTGTTACGAACTGACCTCTCTGGCAATCCGACGTTTCGGCAATTGCTGGCTAGAGTAAGGGAAGTAGCGCTAGAAGCTGATGCTCACCAAGATGTACCTTTCGAGAAATTGGTGGAAGTACTGCAACCTAAACGCGAACTGAGTTGGAACCCTTTATTTCAAGTTGCGTTTGTGATTGCCCCGCCGATGCCAGCCCTGACTCCACCGTGGAGTTACAGCCAGCTCGATGTGGATACGGGTACGGCAAAGTTCGATTTAACACTAGCTTTAGAGGAAAGACCAGACGGTTTCATCGGCGTGTTTGAATACAGCACCGATTTGTTTGCCGCAGATGCGATCGCTCGGATGGTTGGACATTTCCAAACTTTACTAGAAGGCATTCTGGCCAATCCAGACCAACCTATTGGCAAGTTACCGTTGCTGACTCAGCCAGAATGGCAGCAGATGCAGTTGTGGAATCACACCCAAACCGATTATCCTGACAATACCTGTATTCATCAGTTATTTACAGCACAGGTGGAGAAAACACCGGATGCTGTAGCAGTGGTTTTTGGAGATGAGCAACTAACTTACCAACAACTGAATACTAAAGCCAACCAACTAGCGCATTACTTGCAAAATCTCGGTGTCGGGCCAGAAGTGTTGGTGGGGATTTGTGTTGAGCGATCGCTTCATACTCTCATCAGTATTTTAGGCATTCTCAAAGCTGGTGGTGCATACTTGCCACTTGATCCAGCTTATCCTAGCGATCGCTTGGCTTTTATGCTCTGTGATGCACATGTGCCGGTGCTACTAACCCAAAGCACATTGATTGCATCTTTGTCACACTATCAAACGCATGTGATTTGTCTCGATACAGATTGGCAAGATGTTGCTAGATTTAGCAGTGAAAATCCTTCCTGTCAAACAACTGCTGATCACCTTGCCTATGCAATCTATACTTCAGGTTCCACAGGCAAACCCAAAGGTGTAGAAATTCAACACAGGGGTTTGGTTAATCTTGTCACTTGGCATCAACAGGTTTACAACTTAACGCCATCAGATCGAGCGACACAGTTAGCAGGTTCAGCTTTCGATGCTTCTGTATGGGAGGTGTGGCCCTACTTAAGTACGGGAGCAAGTATTTATATCCCGGATGAAGCTACTCGCAGTTCTCCGGCAAAGCTAGTAGAATGGCTAACTCAAAAGGCAATTACCATCTGTTTTTTACCAACTCCCTTAGCAGAAGCAGTCTTGTTAGAGGAATGGCCTCAAGACTTATCTTTAAGGTTTTTACTCACAGGTGGAGATAGGCTACACCCTGTTTCCAAAGCTTTTCCTTTTAGTTTAGTTAACCACTACGGCCCAACAGAAAATACTGTTGTGACGACATGTGCAACAGTTGTTAGCACAAATAATACTTCTCCTCCTATTGGTCGTCCCATCGCCAACACGCAAGTCTATATACTCGACCCCCATCTTCAGCCTGTTCCTATCGGCGTTCCTGGAGAAATATACATCGGTGGAGTAGGGTTAGCACGAGGGTATCTCAATCGACCGGAACTGACCGCTGAAAAGTTTATCTCTAATCCTTTTTGCAACAGCAGGGATGCAGGGGAGCAGCAGGAGAATTCTTAACTCCTAACTCCTCACTCCGTTTGTATAAAACTGGAGACTTGGCTCGTTATCTGCTTGATAGTAATATAGAATACTTGGGACGGCTTGATAACCAGGTGAAAATTCGCGGGTTTCGCATTGAACTGGGGGAAATTGAGGCGGTTTTGAGTCAGCACCCAGATGTACGGGAAGCTGTAGTTATGGCGCGAGAGGATATATCAGGTGACAAGGCTTTAGTTGGTTATATTGTTCCCAAGCAAACGTTGGATAGAGTGCCTTATCAGAGTGAGTGTTTGGCACAATTGAACGGCTACGGGACGGTAAAAGTCGAAACTGAAGACATTTCTGTTGGAGGTGTCTGCTTGGTGGGAGTGCCAGAAATGACTGCTCAAAATATCCGTTTGTGTATTAAATTACCAGGCTCCAGTGATAGCCAGTGGTTTTCCGGTGAAATTGTTTGGCAGCAAGGAAAAAGAGTAGGAGTTAAATTTCAGCTTGCACCATCCCAACAAGCGATTCTGAATCAAAGTGTTGAGTATCTTCTCAAAACTGGCGGATTTCTAAAAGTTTTACAACGTACGGCTGCTCAAAGTTTACGAAACTTTCTCAAAAAGCAGTTACCTGACTATATGGTGCCTTCTAGCTTTGTGTTTCTTGATGCTTTGCCACAAACTCCGAATGGCAAGGTGGATCGTAAAGCACTCCCTGCACCTGAAGCGCTGGGGTCAGAAGTAGACACGACGTACATCGCACCCCAGACGGAAATAGAACAAGCGATCGCAGCAATTTGGCAACAAGTCTTGCAATTAAACCAAGTCGGGTTACATGACAATTTCTTCGACTTGGGTGGTCATTCTCTGCGGATGGCGCAAGTTCACAATCAGTTGCGCCATGTGTTGCAGCAAGAAGTCTCGATGGTGGAATTGTTTCAATATCCCACGGTAAGCGCTTTAGCTAAACATTTGAATCAGAAAAACGCAGCACAAACTATTTTTGCACATAGCCAAGAACGCGCCAATAAGCAAAAACAAGCCCTACATCTACAAAAACAAAAAAATCAAAGGAAAAAGCAAAATGGATAATCTAGAAAGCCACGAAGCCTTAGAAGGAATTGCCATTGTTGGTCTGGCAGGGAGATTTCCAGGTGCTAAAAATGTGGACGAATTTTGGCAGAATCTTAAGGACGGCGTAGAGTCTATTTCTTTTTTCTCTGAACAAGAATTAGCATCAAATGGCATTGATGCAGCAGTATTTCGTAACCCTAACTACGTTAAAGCTAAAGCAGTTTTAGATGATATCGATTTATTTGATGCTGCTTTTTTTGGCTTTAGTCCCAAAGAAGCCACTATTACCGATCCACAACATCGCATCTTTTTAGAGTCTGCTTGGGAAGCGTTAGAAAATGCAGGTTATAACCCTGAAACCTATACAGGTGCAATTGGTGTGTATGCGGGGGTGGGGATGAGTGGCTATTTGTTGAATCACCTTTTTAGCAACTCTGAATTAACCCGTTCAGCTGGTGCTTATCAAATGATAATTGCCAACGATAAAGATTTCTTGCCCACTCGCGTTTCATATAAACTTAACCTCAAAGGGCCAAGTATTAATATTCAAACTGCTTGTTCGACTTCTTTAGTTGCTACCTGTATGGCGTGCCAAAGTTTGTTGAATTATCAATGTGATATCGCTTTGGCGGGAGGAGTTTCTATTAGTTTGCCGCAAAAAGCGGGTTATTTGTATCAAGAAGGCATGATTTTTTCCCCTGACGGTCATTGTCGGGCTTTTGATGCCCAAGCGCAGGGAACCTTAGCGGGGAGTGGCGTGGGAATTGTTGTTTTAAAACGATTAGAAGATGCGATCGCAGATGGTGATACTATCCATGCCATCATCAAAGGCTTTGCTTTGAACAATGATGGCTCGATGAAAGTAGGTTACACTGCTCCCAGTGTAGACGGTCAAGCGGAAGTTATTGCTCAGGCGTTGGCAATGGCGGAAGTTGATCCAGAAACTGTTAGTTATATCGAAGCACACGGTACCGGAACACCTTTAGGCGATCCCATTGAAATTGCCGCACTCACAAAAGCTTTTCGCGCCAGCACTCAAAAAAAGAATTTTTGTGCCATTGGTTCAGTAAAAACAAATATCGGACATTTGGATGTAGCAGCAGGCGTTACAGGTTTAATCAAAACTATTCAGGCACTTAAATATCAATCTTTACCGCCAAGTTTGCACTTTGAAACTCCTAATCCCAAAATTGATTTTGCTAACAGTCCTTTTTACGTTAATACTAAACTAGTTGAATGGCAAAAAAATGGCAGTCCTCGCCGTGCTGGAGTTAGTTCGTTTGGTATTGGTGGTACGAATGCTCATGTTGTTTTAGAAGAAGCACCTGTTGGGAAGCAGGGGTGCAAGGGTGCAAGGGGGCGGGGGAGAAGTTATCAGTTGTTGTTAGTTTCAGCTAAATCTGAGTCTGCATTGAATACAGCTACGCACAACTTAATTGAACATTTAAAACAATATTCTAAATTAAATTTGGCTGATGTGGCTTATACGTTGGCTGTTGGGCGTAAGGCTTTTAATCATCGGCAAATACTTGTTTGTAGTGATTTACAAGAGGCGGTAACGGCACTTTCTCAACTTGATAAACGAGTTTTGACAAATACTCAAGAATCCCAACAACCAACTATCACATTCATGTTTTCTGGACAAGGTTCTCAATACGTGAATATGGCGTTGGAACTTTATCAAGTTGAACCGATATTTCGTGAACAAATTGATAAATGCTCGGAATTTCTGAAACTTTATTTAGGATTAGATTTGCGTGATGTTTTGTATCCTAGTGAGGAACAAGCAGAAAGCGCCGCACAGCAATTAAAGGAAACGGCAATTACACAACCAGCGCTATTTGTAATTGAGTATGCATTAGCGCAATTATTGATGTCCTGGGGTGTGCGTCCTCAAGCTGCAATTGGGCATAGTATTGGTGAATATGTGGCGGCGTGTATTGCTGGCGTATTCTCTTTAGAAGATGCTTTGTCACTGGTTGCGGCGCGGGGGCGACTAATGCAGCAAATGCCTGCTGGAGCTATGCTAGCTGTAAGTTTAACAGAAACAGAAGCGCGATCGCACCTCAATGAAAATCTTTCTCTAGCAGTCATCAATTCCCCTGCTAGTTGCGTGATTGCAGGTACCATTGCAGCCATAGATGCTTTAGAACAGCAGCTACTCGCACAAGGTGTAGAAAGTCGCCGCTTGCATACTTCTCATGCGTTTCATTCGCAGATGATGGAACCTATTTTAGAACCTTTCATCCAACTAGTCAGGAAAGTAAAGCTAAATTCCCCAAAAATTCCCTATATTTCTAACGTCACGGGAACTTGGATAACTGCCCAAGAAGCTACTGACCCCAACTATTGGGCGCTACATCTGCGTCAAACAGTGCGCTTTGCTGATGGTGTAGAAAAGTTAATGCAAGATTCTCACCGAATTTTATTAGAAGTTGGGCCTGGGAGAACTTTAACGACACTGGCAAAGCAAAATCCTCACAAGGATGCAAAACTGATTCTTTCTTCCTTACGCCATCCCCAAGAACAACAATCAGATGTAGCATTTTTGTTAAATGCTTTAGGACGACTTTGGCTAACGGGTGTAGAAATTGATTGGTCAGAGTTTTATACTAGTGAACAACATTATCGTGTGCCATTGCCAACCTATCCGTTTGAACGTCAACGATATTGGGTTGAACCACAAGCTTTATCTGAACAGCAACAGAAAGTTAGCAATTCTTGGCTGTGGAAAGCGGCGGTTGAGGCGGGTGAAAAACAAGCACTTGCTGACATCTCAAAATTTACTCACCCAACTTATTTAGCTAAACAACAATGCTTAGATCATCTATGCGTTGCTAATTTGAATCTCATTTTGAAAGATTTGGGTGCTTTTAGTCAGCCTACTGACAAATACTCAATTGAAGATTTGTTAGAGCAATTTCTAATTTTGCCACAACACAAACAATTGCTGTCTCAATGGCTGCAAGTTTTGGTAGAACAAGGACAGTTGCAGCAAGAAGGGGAAGTCTTTAGCAATTTGCTACCAATTTCTGATGAGGCTTTTGAGGCTTTGGTAGCAGAAGTCAAACTCAAATGGGCAGATACTCCCTTATGGGCTGACCCTATTTTACTAGCTCGTGAAAAGCTTCCGTCTTTATTAACAGGTAAAGAAAACTCTCTAAATTTGCTGTTTACTCAAGACTCTTTGGCACATACAGAGCGTATTGCTTTAGATTGGCCGATGCTGTCTTACTATAATGCGATCGCAAAAACCATTCTGCAACAAATTATCAAATCATTACCATCCCAAGTCAAGCTGAGAATTTTAGATATTGGCGCAGGGATGGGGTTAACAACAACACATTTACTCCCCGTACTCCCACCACAACAAACTACCTACGTTTATACAGATGTGGCGCGTCTATTTTTGGACAACGCTAAACAAAAGTTTTGCAACTATCCCTTTATCGAGTATAAACTGCTTGATATCGAGCGATCGCCCCAAGAACAAGGGTATGATTTGCATAGCTTTAATGTGATTGTCGCCGCTAACGTCCTGCATGTCACCCAAAACATCAAAGAAAGTCTAGATCATGTCCGTTCTTTATTAGCTCCTGGGGGTCTGCTGTTAATTTGGGAGGTAACGCAACCTCAATTAATCTACAATGTCACCGATGGCTTATGGATGAAACCTTTGCAGGATGGAGAACGCACTCAAGCAAATCCGTTTTTGTCTAAGGAACAGTGGCAGCAGGCATTATTAACGCATGGATTTGTTGAAGTTGGTATTATACCAGAAAATAATGATTTTGGCTACCATATTTTCCTAGCTCAAGCACCCATATCAGATGCAGCACCTCTAGCTTTCACACAAACCAAAGAATCTAAAGAGGCTGATACCTCTTTGAAGAAAAAATCAGATATTGGTGACTGGTTTTATATTCCCTCTTGGCAACGTTCTTTAATTCCAGTGCGAAATGATAGCTTTGTGAAAAAGCCTTCCTGCTGGCTGGTATTTGTAGATGAGTGCGGTTTAGGCGATCGCATCGGCAATCAGCTAGAATTTGCAGGTGAAGATGTGATTACTGTGAGGATTGGAGAGCATTTTAGTAGCGATAGCCAAAACGCCTACAAGCTTAATCCCTCACAGCACCAAGATTATGAAACTTTATGGCAAGAACTGCAAAAGCTCAATAAGCTACCACAAAAGATTGTACATTTGTGGAGTGTTACGCCTGAAGAGTTTTTAGAAACGAGATTTGAACGAGTAGAAAATTTACAAAATTTGGGGTTATGGAGTTTACTATTTTTAGCGCAAGCATTAGGTAAACACAATTTCAGTGAACATCTACAAATTGCAGTTATTTCTAACAACTTGCAAGAAGTAACAGGCGAAGAGAATCTATGTCCAGAAAAAGCAACTTTACTTGGGCCATGTAAAGTTATTCCGCAAGAATATCTGAATATTTCTTGTCGCAGTATTGATATAGTTCTGCCCAAATTTGGTAGTCAGCAACGAGAAAAGTTAATTAGCAATTTGTTGACAGAACTAACCATTGAAACCTCAGATCCTGTCATCGCCTATCGTGGTAATCATCGTTGGGTACCAACCTTTGCACCAGTGCAACTAGATAGAAGTGAAAAAGTAACACCCAAGTTAAAAAATGGCGGAGTTTATCTAATTACAGGCGCATTAGGCGGTATTGGTTTAGTTTTGGCGGAATATCTGGCAAAAACGGTAAAGGCAAAATTAGTGTTACTTGGGCGATCGCATTTTCCGGCAAAATCAGAGTGGGAACAATGGCTGTTGACTCATGACGAACAAGATAGCGTCAGTGTCAAAATCCGCCAATTGCAAGCAATGGAGGCGTTAGGTGCAGAAATAGCGATCGCAATTGCAGACGTGGCAAACTTAGAACAGATGCAAGTGGTTATTGATGGAGTTAGCGATCGCTTCGGTACAATTAATGGTGTGATTCATGCCGCCGGTGTCATGCCAGGAGGTATGATTCAACTGAAAACAGCAGAAAATATATCTAATTTACTAGCACCGAAAGTAATAGGGACTTTGGTATTAGATACTTTACTTCAGGATTTTGATTTAGATTTCTTTATTCTTTGTTCGTCACTCAATTCCTTTTTAGCAGGATTGGGACTTGTAGATCATTGTGCTGCAAATTCGTTTTTAGATGCCTTTGCTAACTATAAAGCTTCTCGCTCAAATACCTTAATAACTTCAATTAATTGGGATGGTTGGCAAGAGGTTGGGCAAGCGGCTACCGTTAAAGTATCAAGACAACTGCAACAATGGCGTGAAGTTAGTTTTCAACAAGGTATTTTGCCTCAAGAAGGGGTAGAAGCGTTTGACTACATTTTAAATAGTAGGTTGCCGCAAGTTTTGATATCAACTCAAGATTTTCTCATGCGATTTGAGCAGTTTAGCGCGGCTAAAGAATTGCAATATTTGCAATCTCACCAACAGGCTAACTCATCTAAACCAAATCATTCTAGACCAAAATTGAGTCAAGTTTATGTCGCACCTCGCAGTCAATTAGAGCAGACTATAACTCAAATTTGGCAACAATCTTTAGGAATTGAACTAGTAGGAATTGACGATGACTTCTTTGAATTGGGAGGCGATTCTTTACTCGCCGTCCATTTAATCGCCAAAATCAGCGAAGCCACGCAAACGAAGTTATCACCCCACAGCTTAATGGATGCACCTACGATTGCAAACTTAGCTCAATTAATTACTCACAATGCCTCACCGTCTCAACTAACTAATGGACAAGCCAAGCCAGAGTTACCCTCGACGCTGGTAGAAATGCAGTCTCTTGGTTCTAAACCACCGCTTTTCCTCGTCCATCCTATTGGCGGTCACGTCTATATCTATCGGGATTTAGCTCAATATTTAAACTCAGACCAACCAGTTTATGGATTGCAAGCACAAGGCATCGATGGCAAGACAACCCCTCTAACTCAAGTTGAGGAAATGGCTACTCACTATATTGAAGCACTGCGCGTTGTTCAACCAGTGGGGCCTTATTTTCTGGGCGGGTCTTCTTTTGGCGGTACAATCGCCTATGAAATGGCACAGCAACTTCACGCCCAAGGTGAAAAAGTAGCGTTACTTGCTCTAATTGATACTCCTGGCGTTGGTCATATGCCCTCAGAAAATATCGAAGATGATGAAATCAAAATCATGTCTTACGCCTTGGGTGTGGGTGCCAACATTCCCGTAGCTACAGAACATTTGCAGCAACTGAGTACTGAGGAGCAACTGCAATACTTTTTAGAGCAAGGAAAAACAGCATTGAGAATGCCTGCTGATTTTAGCTTAACTGAATTGCAAATTTACTACAATCTGTTCAAGATTAATATTAAAGCCATGCGAAACTATGTCCCGCAACCTTATGCTGGTCGAGTCATCTTTTTTAAGGCAAGCAACTGTGATTCTTTCAACCCACAAAACCCAGAACTCGGTTGGCAAGATTTAGCAATGGCAGGGCTAGAAATCCACCAAGTGCCAGGCAATCACATTACAATGAATTTCCCGCCTCACGTCCAAGTGATGGCTAAGTGGTTAACAGTATACTTGGAGAGCAATTAACGAAAAATCAAGCATATTAAAGCCCAATAAAGTTCAGTTAAGCTTGTCTTCTTACTCTTTGCGACGGCAGTCGCTCATGGGGGAAACCACGCCACATGCTTCAAGTCGGCAGAGCCGCCCAACGCAGTGGCTCCCCAAGACCGCGCTGCCTCTCCTTTGCGCCCTTTGCGGTAGCCTGCGGCAAGCCCTTCGGGTGACGCTCGTACCTCGCTACCGCTGCGCTAACAGCAGTTACTCCACTTGGGGAAACCCCAAGATCGTACTGCTTCACCGCTTACGCGTCTACGTTAAAAAATTGACTTTGACAAAGAGTTTTAGCCTTAACTGAACCGTATTGTATTAAAGCCCCTCTCCGCATCGGAGAGGGGTTGGGGAGAGGTTCATCGAACTCACGCTTGATTATGGTGCTTTATTGCGAAGAAAACCCACTAAATTTTTGAAAAACGATTGACTAATAGCTGGTTTTTGAACAGGCTTTGGGGCTGGTTCGATAAAAGCGGCGGCGGGAAGGGATTCTTGTGGGATTGCTGTGGGAGCAGTAGCAGCCATAAAATATTCTTCTGCCAAACCAACTACAATTAGTCGGTAGGCAATTTGTTGGGCATTTTCTACAGATAATCTGAGTTGACTAGCAATTTTCTGTAGACTAACTTGTCCGTTGACAAATTCCCAGACTTGCCATTCTTGGGCATTTAACTGTAATTGGGGCTGTTTTCCTACCAAACTTGATAAACCTGAAGTCGGGTCTGGTAGTTTATCTTCTAAAGCTTTCCAGTCTCGTAGCGATCGCAAACCCATTAATATGACTTCAGTTGCAGACATACTTATACCTGTCAACTCTGCTAAAGGTATCTTTGATGTTGGCTCAAAGCGAAACAGACCATCCTTGATTTGGAATAAGGTAGATATTGGTCGCAGTACTTGGCTATGAAATAATAGTTTTAATTGTTCCGGTTCTAGCAATCCTTGAGCCTTGAGACATAACCCTAGTGGAGATTCGATGAAACAGGAGGAAATTTGAGTCACCCTAGAAATCACACGTTCACTGATCCATCCCCGTTGAGCAATCATTAACGTCAAGCCTTGTTCATCCAAGCGATCGCCACCTGCTAAGATGCGACCTTGATGCAGCCAAATATAATAAACTTGCTTTGTGCTATTAATTGTTTCTTCGGGTGAAAATTCAATATTAAGTAGTCCTGTCTTTTTACCTTGATCTAAAAAATGTAATAGTTCTGGTAAAGAAAAATCTGCAAAATTTCCAGTAATAGACATGATTTACATCCTTCTGATAAAAATGATTTAAATATTTAGCCAAAAATACTATTGAAGAAGGGGAAGGGGAAGGGGGGAAGGGGGAGGGAACCCCAAAATTAAGATAGAGGTTTCAAGTATGGATGCTGATTTTTATCGCAGTACGTGTCTGGTAGAATCTGATTTGAATATTCTGGGCAATTAAGATAGTAGCTCTATACCATATAGGGAAAAGTTTTAACTTTAATTCCCTTCCCCTTCCCCTTCCCCCTTTTTCTTTCCCCCTTTCTGGCAAATCTTCCCCAAAAAACCATTTTTCAAAAATATATTAAACTGCACAACCTTGCATCGAGTGTTGTACGAGAGCAATAACTGCTTCAGCGACAGAATTTTCTTGCGTTGGATTCACTTTCACAAGAGGAGGTCGGTTATTTTCATCCACATACCCAATAGCAACATACACATCTTCCTCAGACCAAGCTCCTGGACAATCGGTATGTGTTAGCCCAATAATCATAGGAACTTGTACACGTTCCTCGATAAAACGGACGATTTGACGCGCGTTACGGAATTCTCTAGGTCTATGGGCAGCTACGAGTAAGATATAGGCGTGAGCCTTGCGAATTAAAATATCCCACATAAAATCAAAGCGAGATTGACCAGGTGTACCATAAAGGTGTAGTGCCATATTTGGCCCAAATTGCAACCTACCAAAATCAAAAGCAACAGTGGTTCTTTGCTTGAGCAATGCTGTTTCGTCAGTTGCACGAGTATCTGTATCTACCACTTCAATTTCACTAATGGAACGAATAAATGTAGACTTGCCTGCACCAACCGTTCCTGTGACAATTAAACGCATAATTTCCATGTTTATTTACTCCATAAAAACTAATTATTAGCGATTTATTATTTACTCATTTTTTAATTAAATCCCACCTTAATTTTAGAAATTAATGAATTGAAATATAATGAAGGTTAGGGGTTTACTGATTTGATTAAACAATAATTTAATTGGTAATTAAAAAGTTCCTTATAGTAGCAAATATTTGTCTACAAGGAACTGAGAATTTATATCATGTCCGGCTAATTGCTTATTATTCCAAGTTAAGTGTGCAAAAACCTTAAAACCCTCTCCCCTGCTTCTCTACCGCCTTAATAAAAAGTCTCTAGCCAGACGTGATATTAGTTACTTTTGAGATGGACTTTTACATTATTACTTACGCTAAAACTAGTTTAAGTTCTGCAAGAACACGTTTGATTTCTAACATTAGCAATCCCTGTTTAGCAGTTTCACTAGCTAAGACAAGCAAAACAGCGTCTTCCCCGCAACCAGTCAAAACACCAAAACCTTTGTTACCTTCTACAAATATCCGGTCAACGCTACCTCTAGCTAACTCAAGTCCAATACGTTCTCCCAAAGACAGCATGGAAGCTGACATTGCTGATACCCGTTCTTCATCCATTGCTCCAGGTAAACTTGCGCCTAAGGGTAGTCCATCGGGAGTAACAAGTGCTGCTCCTTGAACATCATTAGTAGCAGTGACAAAATTTTGTAAAATCATCCCAAGCTTTTCTGTATTGATAGCCATATAAGTATTCTTTGTTGCTCTGAATTTGAAAGTGAGTATGAAATTTCAGTAAATTGCCAACCAGTGAAAGTATGGTTTAGATTGAATGAAGTGTTACTTATCCAAGAGGAGTAAATTCAAAGACATCATAATTACTACCTCTTAGCACCGATTCGGTATGTACTCCTCTAAAACGGTGTCCAAGTACTTGTTCGAGAGCGCCCCAAATTGCACCCATTGTAAAGGTACACTTGCGTTCTGAATTTGGTGCTTCACCAGCTAAACAAACGGTTTCAGAAGTGTAGGCTTTAATCACCTCACCTTCTGACACAATTTTATGAACAATGCACAATCTAGTGCCTTCTTTCCCTAAAGCTAAAGACAATTTGGCGGCTATACTATCTAAGGAATCTAAAGATCCTGATAAACCCAAATCTTCAGCCAATTTTTTACCCCGCAAACGACCTGCTGTAGTTAATGCTATGGCTGTAGCCTTTTCTCCTAAAGCATCTTCCATGCCTTGAATAACCGATTTAAAGCAGACAATGCTATTAAAATCGCCTAGTTCTTTTCGTAATAAATCTGGCATATCTAAACCTCATGTTGATTTTCATGACTAGAGTCTTGTAACTAAAAATTCAGAGTTACAATCTCTAGACTTGTATGTAAAAATTAACTTTCTAAATCATGTTATAAATTCATGATTTAGCAATATGTAACTGTTTGAAGAAGAATTCAGAAGTCAGAATCAATCAGTCGTGGGTCTGAATTCCCGACTGATTGAAGACCACCAAATTTTCAATTTGGAGGGAGTTTTAAACCCGTTTATTCATCCGCCCTTCGGGTTCGGCAGTTACTCCACTTGGGGAAACCCCAAGACCGTACTGCCTCACCAGTCGCACAGAATTCATACTGAATTCTGGCTCCTAACTCCTGAATTCTATTTAGATAAATCTATGCTTCTTATCAGTTACCTGTTGAGTTAATTATGCTAAAGGAGAAATTAATCTAGTACCGAGAAACTACTGGAATTATTTAAACTTATATTTAACATAAGTTAAGCAAATATAGAGTAATATTACTTAAATTTTAGGTCATATTAGTGATTTCATATTGAAACTCTTAAGAGTCTTGTCTACTTTCTTGATAGCAATTGTGTATGAAGTTGTGCTTAGAGGATGTTTAGAAAGTCGTGAAGTATACTCAAAACCCCTCTCCAAGCCTCTCTCCGTTTCGGGGAGAGGCTTTGAAACCCCTATTCCCTCATAAGTAAGGAAGGGTAGGGGGGTTCAGTTCGGAAGCTTTTGTTGTTAGTAATAATACTTTTTAAACATCCTCTTAGAAGGCTGTTACATGACTGACGAAAAGTTACATCCTCTCTGGGGCAATTTATGAATTGCCTGTAAATGAACAGAGCATAACCTGACATAGAATTGGTATGACATATTTTGATTTGAGTAACAAACAGTTTATTTTAGGAGAAATTTCTTGTAGGTTGGACTTTGCATAATCGCTCCCCTCAACGAAGTTCAAGTCTAATACACAAACTTATGACCGACTATTTCCGCTCTAATGTTGATGCAATGGCTAGTTATGTACCCGGTGAACAGCCTCCACGTGGTACAAACATCATCAAACTCAACAGCAACGAAAATCCATATCCTCCTTCTCCCAAGGCTACGGCTGTGCTAAGGAATATTGATGGCGAATGGTTGCGGCGGTATCCCCAGCCATTTGGGGAAGAATTCCGGCAAGCTACAAGTAAAGTTCTAGGCGTTCCCAGTGATTGGATTATTGTGGGAAATGGGAGTGACGAATTGTTAAGCGTCGTGATTCGTGCCTGTGCAGAACCAGGGCGGAAAGTTGTCTATCCAATGCCAACCTATGTCCTATATCGTACTTTAGCAGAAATGCAAGCAGCGGATATTATTGAAATTAATTACGGTGAGGACTACAGTTTGCCTATAAAAGAACTATTTGCCGCTAATGGTTCTGTAACATTTATTGCTTCACCTAATAGTCCATCGGGGCATGTAGTGCCTAAAAAAGACCTGCAAAAACTAGCAAGTAAGTTATCTGGGATTTTAGTGATTGATGAAGCATATGTGGATTTTGCCGAAGAAAATGCATTGGCTTTGGTAAAAGAACACGAGAACGTGATTGTGATTCGGACACTTTCTAAGGGGTATTCTTTAGCAGGATTGCGATTAGGGTTTGGGGTGGCGAATCCCAAGCTGTTGGATGGATTGTTTAAGGTCAAGGATAGTTATAATATCGATGCGATCGCTTGTGCAGTTGGAACAGCTGCTATTACTGACCAAGATTATAAAAACGCTTGTGTAGCAAAGATTAAAGCATCGCGGGCTAAGTTAGCAACAGACTTAAAACAACTAGGTTTTAAAATTTGGGATTCTCAAACTAACTTTTTGCTGGCACAACCTCCCCAAAAAAACGCAGAATACCTCTATCAAAAACTCAAAGAACAAGGAATTTTAATCCGCTACTTCAAGCAGCCAGGACTTGAAGATAAATTACGCATCACCATTGGCACTGATGAACAAAATCAAACCCTAGTAGAAGCGCTGGTTTATTTGTTAGGGACTGGGGAATAGGGTGATGGAAAGCAGGGGGGATGGGGGGCATGGGGGAGAAATATCTTCTGGCTACATACTCCCACCCGGAAATTCCAAATAGCTCATCAAAACACTCTGACTCTAGTACTAAAGTCATCTGAAAATTCACACAGGTAACAAAGAAACATGTGCTGAAACTACCTTCCATCCCTCTGGAAACCTATACCAAGTCTGGCTTTGCCGTCCAAAACGTTCTACACCATTGATAATACGGCGAAATTCTAGAGTCACAGTTGATGCATCTTTGCCAAACGTCACAACTTTCAGATTCGAGATTTCACGCTCTATTTTTGGGTTCGGTCGAGAGGCGCGAAAGTTACGAATCTCCTCACTACCGTAAAGGTTTTCTGCTAAACCAAAGCGCACTACTTCTGGTGCATCCCAAAATAAACTATCCATCACCTCCAGATTGTTATTAGTCAAAGCTTCTTCATATTGGAGGTACAAATCAGTCAGTTCTTTTACAACAGCAGGGTCATTTACTGTAGTCATTATTTGTTACCAATTTTGCTGATATGGCTGATTATGCCATTTTTCAGATACAAACTAGGAACTACGAATTATTTGGTCACGAAAAGTAGAAATCTGCTGCATAAAAAAGACTGATCCCACAATACAGAAACTCGCACCGATAATCACAGTATTAACAACACCAATACTACTTGCTAGTGCGCCAGCAATCAGATTGCCTATAGGTACTGCGCCTGTAGATGCCATCACGTAAAGTCCTGTAATTTGACCGCGATTTTCATCAGTCACTAATAACTGAAGCACTGTACGACTAGAAATGATCTGTAAAATAAAGCCGAACCCAGCCGCCAACAGTGAAAGCAGCGAAAGCCATAATACACGAGATAAAGCAAAGACAATCAGACTCACTCCCATGAAACCTATCCCCAATGCCAGAACTTTTCCTAACTCCATCACCTTTTTGTGTCCTGTCAAATAGATACTACCAATTAAGGTTCCTAAACTGGAAGCTGTCATTAAAAAGCCGAATGTGTTAGACCCACCTTGTAAAATCTCCTTAGCAAAAATAGGCCCCAACGCTAAATAAAATCCCCAAACACAGCAAACTATAGATGAACCTATCAAGACTGACCGAATTGGTAAAAAATTGAAGGCGTAGCTAAAACTAGCTTTCAATAGACTTATCCGCAAAACGTAAATACTTACTGTGAAGGGGTTTGAGCAATTCAGATTGAATAGGCGATCGCTATCTTACTCTACGATAAAATAGGTGTTTGGCGACATTCTGAGACAAAAAACTAAAATTGAAGTGAAAAGTATAAAACGATGAAATCAATTTCCAAAGAAAAAATTAAATATTAATGGTTAAGGATACTAAGCGATTAAGCCTTAACCTAATCAGTCCGCAAACTGCTAGAATTACCTGACTATATCGATGACGAGCTAGACGGAATTTTTCCGAGGCTACGCGAAATATTTTTACCCGACATATCATGTGTTCAACTGCGATTCTGCGAGACGAAAGTTGTTTATTCTCTTGTTTTTGTAATTCTGAAATTTCTGTATTCTTTCGTTTCTTATGAGGTGTGGTAATAGCATCATCTCCAATATAAGCCTTATCGCCAATAAATCTTTGTGAGTCAGCAAATTCCCAGCCGAGTATCTCGAAACAAATTAATATCACTTTTTTTTCCTAACATTCCCACATAGATATCTACAATATCTTCCCCACCAGGTAAGACAATAAACTGGTTTTTTAGAGTATGCATTTTTTTCTTACCAGAGTAGTATCTTTTTTGTTCTTGATAGTCTACAGGTCAAGATGAGAGCTTGTTCAGCACTATCAACAATTAATTCGTATTCGGACAGCATTCGCTGCAATTCCTGAGATTTTTGACTATCTATTGATGCTTCTT
>NZ_JAECZC010000071.1 GCF_016056305.1 Amazonocrinis nigriterrae CENA67
TGGGGGAGATGAGGGGGATGAGGGAGATGAGGGGGAGAATAACTAAACCAATGCCCAATGCCCCATGCCCCATGCCCATTACTCATTATTATGATTACTTAATGCCCATTCTACTTGGCGTAAAATTCCTCGTAGCATTGCCACTTCTTTTGTTTGCAGGTGGGCGCGATTATACAGTTGCCGAAATTTTTCCATGCGACTGGCTGCGGTATGAGGATACAGATAACCAATTTGCAATAGTAGTGATTCTAATTGTTGATAGTATACTTCTACAAGTTCTAAAGGCGCGTATTCAATTTCACTTGGGGTTGGTGTTTCAGGTGGTATACATTGGGCGAGTTCGTAGCAACATAAGGCTACAGCAGTAGCTAAATTCAGGGATGGATAGTTTTCATTTGTAGGAATGCGGACAAATCGCTGGGCATAATTTAATTCTTCATTACTTAATCCCCGGTCTTCCCTACCAAAAATCAACGCTGCGGGTTGACCTGGTTGTTCTAGTAACCAAGGTAGTGCTGTGCGGGGATTTTCTAATGGTATTTGCCAATCATGCATACGCCCAGTTGTTGCGATCGCTCGGATACATCCCTGCAAGGCGGCTGGTAATGTATCTACTATCACCGCACATTCTAAAACGTCCTTGGCATGAACTGCCATTTTCATGGCTTCCGCTGATAGCGGGTCGCATTGGGGGTTGACTAATATTAGTTGATCTAGCCCGAAATTTTTCATCGCCCGTGCGATCGCACCCACGTTGAGGGGGCCAGCTGGTTCAACCAAGACAATTCTTACCCCAGCCAATCCCATTATTTGCCTCCGTGTATGCCCTTTAATGTTCATAAAGCCAGCAGTCGGATTTGAACCGACGACCTTCCGATTACAAGTCGGATGCACTACCACTGTGCTATGCTGGCAAGCTTGGTGATTGCTTTTAAACACCAACCGACTTCTTATCTTACCACAAATAAGTGATTTGTCTAGCGATTCCTAATAGCATTTATAAAAATGTTTGCAACACATGAATCGGTAGTAGGGGCGTACAACTGTACGCCCTTACTGTTCACGGTTATCAGTCATCGTTGATGAAAAATGTCACCAAACCCAAAAATCAATGATTTGAATCACAAAGAAAGTTGATAAATTAATATGCATAGCAAAAGCTAATTTCATAGGACTTACGCAACACTACACCCTATTTGATACTTGGAAAATCAGGGTTTCGGCTGTTGTTTGCGTGAGTCCTGTTCAATTTCTGGACAAGAACAGAAATAGATAATTGTTCTTTATACAGCAAAAGCATGGCAGCATTAAGCGGACGAGATTTTTTGAGTTTGGCTGACCTCAGTCCAACAGAATTACAAGAACTCCTGCAATTGGCGACGCAATTGAAATCACAACAGTTGCAGTTGCAGTGTAACAAGGTGCTGGGTTTGTTGTTCTCTAAAGCTTCAACTCGCACAAGAGTGAGTTTTACTGTGGCGATGTACCAACTGGGTGGACAGGTAATTGACCTTAACCCTAATGTCACCCAAGTCAGTCGCGGGGAACCTGTACAGGATACAGCACGAGTTTTGGATCGATATTTGGATATTTTGGCAATTCGGACTTTTGCACAGCAGGAGTTGGAAATTTTTGCTGACTATGCCAAGATTCCTGTAATTAATGCGTTGACCGATTTAGAACATCCTTGTCAGGTATTGGCTGATTTATTGACGATTCAAGAAAGTTTTGGCACTCTTGCTGGCTTAACTTTGACCTATGTGGGTGATGGTAATAATGTCGCCAATTCTCTCATGCTGGGCTGTGCTTTGGTAGGAATGAATGTTAAGATTGCCACGCCTAGTGGATATGAGCCAAATGCTAGCATTGTGGAACAAGCACGCGCGATCGCTAATAATAAAACTGAAGTAATTCTCACTCATGACCCAGAATTAGCAGCAAAGCAAGCTAATGTACTTTACACCGATGTTTGGGCAAGTATGGGTCAAGAAACAGAAGCAGATGATCGCTTGCCAATTTTTCAACCTTATCAAATTTCTGAGTCGTTATTAAGTCTTGCCGAACCAGACGCAATTGTTTTACACTGCTTACCAGCACATCGTGGTGAAGAAATTACTGAAGCTGTCATTGAAGGTTCTCAGTCACGAGTTTGGGAACAAGCTGAAAATCGCTTACACGCCCAAAAAGCTTTGCTAGCCAGCATTTTAGGTGCAAAATGAAGGCTAAAGCATGAAGTGTAAAGGATAAAGTAAAATCAAATTTCCCACTTTATCCTTGAGACTTCTAATTTTTATCTTGTTATGGGAGTTTTTTTGTAGTACTAATGTTCTAGAGACATTTATAATTATCTCCCAACAAATTTATGGAAAGGTTAACCGAAGCTCAAAAAGAACTTTATGAATGGTTGGCAGAATATATCAGAATGCATCAGCATTCACCTTCCATTCGGCAGATGATGCAAGCGATGAACTTAAAGTCACCTGCACCAATTCAAAGTCGTTTAGAACATTTACGCACGAAAGGATACATTGAATGGACTGAAGGGAAAGCGCGGACTATACGAATTTTACGTGGTGCAAAACAAGGTGTACCAATTTTGGGCACAATTGCGGCTGGTGGTTTAATTGAACCGTTTACCGATGCTGTAGATCATTTAGACTTTTCTAATTTCTCATTACCTCCCCAAAGCTTCGCTTTACGGGTGGCTGGGGATAGCATGATTGAAGATTTAATTGCTGATGGAGATTTAGTATTTCTGCGTCCAGTACCAGAACCGGAACATCTGAAAAATGGGACTATCGTCGCCGCGAGAGTTGATGGGTACGGTACAACTTTAAAACGTTTTTATCGACAAAGCGATCGCGTCATTCTTAAACCAGCAAATCCCAAATACAACCCCATTGAAGTCCCGGCTATGCAAGTACAAGTACAAGGTTCTCTCATTGGCGTTTGGCGTGGGTACAATTGAGTGCTGAGTGCTGAGTGCTGAGTGCTGAGTCTTGAGTGCTGAGTGCTGAGTCTTGAGTGCTGAGTGCTGAGTGCTGAGTGCTGAGTCTTGAATTAATAACTCCCTACTCTTTATTAGGGTTCATCGCCATTGTTTGTAACATTTTATGTACTTGACGCGAAATCCAGTGCAACAACTGCCCTATTTTCGCCTGCGATTACCAATTGTAGGGGAAAGTCAGGGCAGGTATGAAACTCGGCAACCATTACCAGGATGTCCAAGATTACCTTTATCTCTGCAATTGCGACAGTATCAGCAACAAGCTATTGCTAACTGGTTTGCGAATAATGGCAGAGGTACGTTAAAAATGGCTACTGGTAGTGGTAAAACTATCACAGCACTAGCGATCGCTTGTGAATTATATCAGCAGATTAATTTACAGGTATTGTTAGTGGTGTGTCCCTACCGTCATTTGGTGACGCAATGGGCGCGAGAATGTGAAAAATTTAACTTACAACCGATTTTAGCTTTCGATAATTTACGTAGTTGGCAAAGTCAACTTTCCACGCAACTTTATAATCTGCGTTCTGGTTCGCAGAAGTTTGTCACGGTAATTACCACCAACTCCACATTAATTGGAGATGGGTTTCAGTCTCAACTGAAATATTTTCCTGCTAAGACTTTAATTATTGGTGATGAAGCGCATAATTTAGGCGCACCCAAATTAGAAGAAAGTTTGCCAAGGCGGGTAGGTTTGCGACTGGCTTTATCTGCCACACCAGAGAGGTATTTTGATGATGGCGGGACACAATCTTTATTTGATTATTTCGGCCCAGTTCTCCAACCAGAGTTTACTTTAAGGAATGCGATCGCTTGTGGTGCTTTGGTGCATTACTTGTATTATCCAATACTAGTAGAGTTAACTGAAGCCGAAAGTATTGCTTATTTAAAATTAACAAAAAAAATCGGGCGATCGCTGTTGTATCGAGAACGAGAAAATGGAGAACCAGGAAACTTTGAAGAAAATGAAGATTTAAAGCCTTTGTTAATGCAAAGGGCCAGGTTAATTGGTGCAGCGGAAAATAAATTAATTGCTTTGCGAGATTTAATGGCAACTCGCAAAGACACAACACATACACTTTTTTATTGTAGTGATGGTTCGCAAGAAGTTGGGCAACGTTCATCACTGCGACAACTCAAAGCTGTTGCGAAAATTTTAGGAGGAGAACTAGGGTATAAAGTTAGTACCTATACTGCTCAAACACCTTTACAAGAAAGAGAAATTTTACGCCGTCAATTTGAAAGTGGTGAATTGCAAGGTTTGGTGGCAATTCGCTGTTTAGATGAAGGAGTTGATATTCCAGCAATTCAAACAGCTGTGATTTTATCAAGTTCTGGTAATCCCCGTCAGTTTATCCAGCGGCGGGGGCGAGTTTTACGACCTCATCCAGGTAAGGAACGCGCTACTATATTTGACATGATAGTCTTGCCGCCAGACTTAGATAGAGAAACCATAGAAGTTGAGCGTAACTTGTTAAGAAAAGAATTGCGTCGCTTTGTCGAATTTGCTGATTTAGCAGATAACGCCGGCAAAGCCAGAATGAAATTACTCAATTTACAAAAGCGCTATGGATTATTAGATATTTAAATTGGGGAATGGGGAATGGGGACTGGTGACTGGGGAATTGGGACTTTTATAGCAATCCTATTCCCATCCCAGCATAAGATCACCTATAATCTCTCTAGCTCTGTGTTCTCTGCGCCTCTGTGGTTCGTAAAAAAATAGATATTTTTACACTGGGATAGGAGTAAACTTTTGCTTTGGTCATCATCAGTTATCTGCCAACTATTTTGTAAAGTTTTTTCTAAAAATTGACATCGGAACATCAGATATGAGAAGATACTTAAATATCAGGCTAAATCATATTACAATGGGGTGTTTACAAAATTTTTAAAGCTACAAACACCCCATTATGAAGAAAATTTTGAAGATAATTACAATCTATCAGTAAATATTCTAAAAATAAAGCTTTTTATCAAAAAATTTTGAAATTTTCTTTTCTAAATTTGCAGAAAATCAAAATACTGGAAATAGTAGCTTTACCGATGTAAAGGCAGGAATAGAGACGGGTAGAATAGAAAAAAAGCTATTTAAAAACCGAGATGTCACAAGAGGCGAATATCGATGATGTTCAAGAGCCAATTACCAGCGCTCCGCCGGAGGTGCGACAAATTATTGAGCGGGTATGGCATCTAGAAAAAAGCAGACTGGATAAAAAAAGTCTCAGTCATATTAATGATGACATTTTGGCAATTGTGAAGGAAGCAGTGCGATGAAGCTAACCGCAATCAAGCTGTGCAACTTTCGTTCTTTTTATGGTAAGACACCAGAGATCATCCTGGCAGGGGGAGATGATCAGAACACGACGATAATTCATGGCAATAATGGCTCTGGTAAAACCAGTTTACTGAATGCCTTTACTTGGGTATTATATGAGAAATTTACTGCCGCCTTTGCATCGACAGAACAGTTAGTAAATAAAAGAGCGATCGCAGAAGCCAAAACTGGGCAAACTGTAGAATGTTGGGTAGAAATAACTTGGGAACATGAAAGTAAACGCTACAACGTGAAACGCCAATGTCGAGTTTATAAAAACGAAATTGACTTTGACATCGGCAAGACAGAATTATTGATGCAGGTAGCTGGCGATGATGGCAGATGGTATTTTCCCCTCCAGCAACCAGAAGAAATCATTGGACAAATTTTACCAGCTAGTTTACATCAATATTTTTTCTTTGACGGCGAACGTATTGAAGAGATAGTTCGTTCTGACAAAAAAGCCGAAATTGCAGAAGCCACGAAGATTTTCTTGGGTGTGGAGGTAATTAACCGTTCTATCAGACATTTGGGAGAAGCTAAAAAAACCTTAGAAAATGAGTTAAAAGCTATCGGTGATTCGGAAACTAAACAGCTTTTGAGACAGCAGGAAAAGATAGAACGTGACATAGAACGTATTACCAAGCGACAAACGGAAATTCACCAAGAATTAGAATATCAACAAACTTTTAAAAAAGAGACAAGTAACCGTTTGCGAGAACTCAGCGCTGCCAAGGAACTGCAAGAAAGAAGACAAGAATTAGAAAAGCAGAAACTATCTAATCAAGAAAGTCTGCGGCAAACCAGGGAAGCCCTGAAAAAAATCATTTCCACACGAGGTTACACCGTATTACTGACGGAAACTACAGCGCAGTTTCGGGAGATTATTAATAATCTCAAGCAGCAAGGTGAATTAACCTCTGGCATTTCGCGGGAATTTGTCAATGAATTATTGAAATCGAAACGCTGCATTTGCGGTGCAGAATTAATCGAAGCAAGTCATGCCCACGCCAATGTGCAAATCTGGTTAGATAGGGCAGGTTCTTCAGCGGTGGAAGAAACAGCGATTCGCATGAGTGCCCAAGTAGATGAAATTGATAAACAAGCAAATACCTTTTGGGAAGAAGTTGACAGAGAACAAGCCAGAATAAATCAGTTACGCCAAACAATATCCCAAGTTGAAAGCGAATTAGATAACATTCAAGAACGCTTGCGAAAAGATGCCAACGAAGAAATTAGCAGTTTGCAAAAGCGGTTAGATGAAATCGAAGGTAAAATCGATGAATTAAACCGGGAACAAGGTGCAAATCAGCAACAAATCGCTAACTTACAAGCTGAAATTGATACCTTAAGTAAACAAATCGCCAAACAGAAACTCAATGAAGATAGGCAAGCATTGGCACAGCGACGGATTAATGCTACCCAAGATGCTATTGAAAGATTAACAGAAGTTAGGAACCGCCAAGAAAAGCAGTTTCGTATCCAACTAGAAAAGCGTGTGCAAGAAATTTTTACTGAGATTTCTTTCACACCATACATTCCAAAAATCAGTGAAAAATATGAATTGACTTTAGTAGAAAACACATCAGGTGTAGAAGCATCTGTTGCAGCTTCCACAGGGGAAAATCAAATTCTCAGTTTATCTTTTATTGCCAGTATCATTGATAGAGTCCGGGAATGGAGTGAAAAGCGTAAAATGCTGATGCTTCCCGACAGCAGCAACTTTCCAATTGTGATGGATTCGCCTTTTGGTAGTTTGGATGAAATTTATCGCCGTCAAATTGCTAAGACAATTCCTAAATTGGCGAATCAGTTAATTGTGTTAGTAACTAAAACTCAATGGCGGGGTGAAGTTGCCCAGGAAATGAGTGAGAGAATTGGTAGGGAATATGTGCTAACTTATTATTCCTCCAAACCAGATTGTGAACAAGATTATATTGAATTAAGTGGGGAAAGATATCCTTTGGTTAGGCAAAGTCCGAATGAGTTTGAGTATACGGAAATTGTCGAGGTTGAACGTAATGGGTAAGTACTCATTATTTTTTACCACTAAGGCACAAAGACACTAAGTATTTTTAAAAAGGAAGCGATCGCTTGATAATTGGTATAAGATACCACAAACTGTCTTCCTGCTAGGCGATCGCTCTCATCTTCGGTTAAGATAGCAACAAGATAGATATCAACATCATGGCTGAAACTGGCAGAATCAGGGTTGCTAAAGATAAAGCAGATTTAGTCAAAGCTTTAACATCCGCAGATGGTGGTACTGGGCCTTTCCAAACCTTCGCTGATGTGATTGTGTTTGCTGCTGCTTTGGGTGCAAAACATCAAAAGCGAGTACCTCTAGGAGAAATTTCTAAAAGAGAACCATCTCCAATTAGATTAGAATATTTTGCTTCAGTAGGAAATGATATAGTAATTAAATTACTGGGAATGACTGAAACTCAGGATATAAAAATATTATCTCTAAATGAAGATGAATATGATACTCAACGCAACCAGATTTTTGAAGAGTATGCTAACGGTGGACTAGAAATCTTACAAAATGAGTTGCGTGGAGCAGTAGATTATTCAGAGCGAATTTTATTATTTCTCAGTTATGAACGTATGAATGAAGAAAAACAAGATGAGGAATTTGATTTGACTAAATTCCTCTCTTAATTTTTAAGCGCTGCACAAAAGTAAAGATTTAATTCCATCCCAGAGTGCTTTTTACTCTATTGACTGCATCTATTATGGCAGTTGGCCTATTCTGAACTTCATAGTCACCATTAGCCGATATTCTAACTACATTATTTTCCCAAATACTATTTTTTCGCGACCAGTCTAACTGTGCTAATTGCGAAATTTTTTGTGTATCAAAATAATTACTGTTGTTGTCATAAATACTGTGCAGCAATCGACCCAATACTTCGAGTCCAACACTTACCCCCAGCAAAGAAGATTCCCTGAATGCACCCACTTGATGAATTGTAATTTTATCTACGGGTGTTTCAGAAATGTCTTTTGTGTCTTTACATTCCGAGAAAAACCTATTCAAACACTCAATTAAAGCTTCAGATAATTTGTCAACATCATATCCTTTAAGCTCATCTTTTGCATTATCAGTAAATACACAACTGACAAACCGGGCTATAAAATTAGTTGTGTAAATCAATTGCTGTTTAGCATTTTTACCAATTTTATTTGTTTTTCCATAAAACATTTTTACTCGTTCTATCAAATTTTTAGTGATACCAACTCTACCTTCAAACTCACCAAATGACAATAACAATGAATTATCTAGCTGCTTTGTTTGAGCCATATCTCGGAAGTCAGTTTGGCACTGGCGCTTGTTTCCCTCTAAAATCAGCGTAATGGCAAACTGATCACGACCAACTAAGTAGCTTTCATCGCTCAAAATTAATTCTTGAATTGCACTCTTGCGATGCTGTCCATCTGTAATATCTAATTTCACTCCGTTAGGAATAACGACTATACAAATTCCTCTTCCTAACTCGTGTATTTTAATATGTTGTTCGTCAACATTGGCTGTAATTGTTCCTAAAACCCAGGGCTTGTTGGCTTTAGCGCGTTCAACAACATAGTCTTTTATTTCCTTCGCATGACCTTTCACTTCGGGTCGATTCTTACCTGAATCAGGATCATTTTTATCAGAGGGTTTAGCTTGGAGAAGAGTAGGTAAATCTTTAGCAGGTACATTTATTTGTAACATTTTCCGCTTTCCCTGGTAAAAAACTAACCCTGCATAGCAGGACTCAAGATAATGTTCTGAAAAAAGCGGTGCAACCAAAGTACTAAACTTAGCTTTGACCTCTGGCGTAACACTATTGTTACTATCCTCGTTTGTTTGAGCCATACAAATATCTATACAACTTAGAAAATGGTAGATTATATTATTGTATGGCTTTTTTATACTAAAACCTCCGTAAAAAGCGCATGAAAACCCCTTGCTAGCTCTGCCAGCTATAAAATCAGTGGAAGCCCTACCACTTTTGGCTCAACAAAATTACCATCAAAACCAATTGTTTTATTTTCTACAGTTCTAGCATTAGCTAAAGCCTTGCGAATTTCAGCACGTTCCATCTGATCCTGAATTCCACCCAGAATATAAATTAGTAACTTCGCTGCTAAATCTCGTCCAGCAACCTGCACCCGTTTCTTATTTGGGTCATACAAAACACCATACCAAAGAGATTGTGGATACTCCATCCCACTAAAACCGCCTTGTTGGTCGAATTTTCGCAACTTCTTAACAATATCTCCTAACGAAAAACCTTTTTTAAAAACTAATATTCCCAAAGCTTGGGCTACTGCTACTTGACCAACAGGACGGAACAGCATATTTCCTTCACCCCCTTCCTTTTCAAAGCTGAAGCGTCGTAAGGGTGGTGTATCTTCTTCTTCCAGCAACTTATAACTAGGAAGACTCGCCAAACCATCAAATAGTTGTTTAAATTCCTTAATTCCCTGTTCAAGTTCCTCATCTTCTGGTCGCATAGGAATTAAACCTTTTTCTAAAGGTTTCCAATGAGGAAATTTTTGCCCTAAATATCGTTCAGACATATCATGGAGGGCTTGCAGCGTTGTTAAAACTGTGGAATTCGCTGCTACTGTTGCACTATTCCAATTAATGCGAGGGTTGCGGCCCTGGCGTTGTTCTAGAAGTGGATGAGTAACTGCTATTTTTCTCGCAACAATTGAAAAACCATCATCTTCATTTAGCTGTGCTAACTGACCTTTAGTCAAAGGTGCAGCCATTAAATTGACATGCACAAAAATAGATCTTACCCTTCGCCTCGCCTGAGTACGAGTTTCCCCAGCCGCAACCGCACAAATAAACTCAATACCAATCTTTTCTTTAGGCAAGTTTTGCAAGTAATTCAAGTCTATTTGGTACTGTTCTATCAAATCATCTACAGTAATAAAACTTTCGTCAGCAGTTTTATCTTTTTTATAACGCTGAAGTTTGCGAGTTTTAATTAACTCTATTAACCCTTGTACCCCCATCAATCGGTGTTGACCATCCAATACATAAATGGTCACATCCTCTTCAGAAACATTCAGCAGACCAACCTTACCATCTGCATCTAGAGGTGTAAAATCTGTGGTAGATTTTTTGGCGCATCCCTCACTATCCCATTCAGCAGCTTTGAGATTATCTACCCAAGGTTGATTAATCACCACCAGAACCGGCGGAAACTTATGATTTGTCCGCGCTGCTAAATACTGTACTAAAGGTGCTTGACGTGACCAATCAAGGGGACGCTGCTGAATTTCATCAATACTATCTGCGTCAATTTCAACGTTATCAGTTTCTGGGTTGTACTTTTTCTGAAGCAACGGTAAGCCAGAGGCGAAGTGAACACGACCTGCAAACCATTCCAAAGTTACAGAACCAACATAAGCCTCAGTACCGCCCATCTCTGTTTTTTGAACGAGAATCTGATCTTTTCTTTGCAGGAACTTTTCCAGTAGTAAAGCAAGTACCTGTTTATCCTTGGTTTCGCGTTCCAGATACTCTCTAGCGATGTCAGCAGTTGGATCAGATGTACTATCTCTCATAATAGTTTTTAAAAACTAGGTGGTATACTGAGCTTAATTTTCTAAAAATGCGGGAATATTTAGAGAAGTTTTTAAAAACTTTAATGAAGTATGATCCGCTTACAAAGGTTTAGCCTGTGAAGTGGTGAATTATATTCCCCAGATTTTAGATATGAGGTAATGCCCGTGTTTTCAAAGGTAGGGAGAAATGACTACAGCACAACAACCAGAAAATAAAGGTCAGCAAACGCGTACTGTAGCAGATTTAGTGGAAGATATACAAGCTCTTACTACCGAAATCCAAGAATTGTACTGTTTAGACCAAATACCTTGGGTTGTGGGCTACTCAGGGGGTAAAGATAGCACAGCGACTTTGCAGCTTGTCTGGAATGCGATCGCAGGACTTCCACCTGAGAAAAGAACTAAAACGATCTACGTGATCACTACAGATACACTGGTAGAAAATCCTATTGTTGCTGCATGGGTACGCAATTCTCTAAAACAGATGAAATCTGAAGCCCAAGCCCAAGGATTACCATTTGAACCCCATTTGTTACAGCCAGAACCTAAAGAGACATTCTGGGTGGGTTTAATTGGTAAAGGATACCCAGCACCAAGAGGAAAATTTCGCTGGTGTACAGAACGTCTCAAAATTAATCCCTCTAATCGCTTTATTCGTGACGTTATCCGAGCCAGTGGTGAAGCTATTGTTGTATTGGGTACTCGCAAGGCTGAAAGCACAAAACGCGCTCTTCGGATGAAAAAATTTGAAGCCAAGAGGGTACGCGATCGCCTCAGCCCTAACATGAACTTACCCAACTCTCTAGTTTATAGCCCTATCGAAGACTGGCAAAATGATGAAGTTTGGATTTATTTAATGCAGTGGCAAAATCCTTGGGGATATAGCAATCAAGATTTATTCGCTATGTATAGAGGTGCTTCTGCTGATAATGAATGTCCTTTAGTGGTTGATACATCCACTCCTAGTTGTGGTAGCTCTCGTTTTGGTTGCTGGGTTTGTACGTTAGTGAGTCAGGATAAATCACTAGCAGCTATGATTCAAAATGACGAAGAAAAAGAATGGATGCAACCTCTACTCGATTTACGTAAAGAATTGGATGCTGAAGAAAACCGCGATCGGAGAGATTTTCGACGTAGAAATGGTGATGTCCAACTGTATGAACGTAACTTAGAGGGTGAAATATCTGTTGAGCCGATTCCAGGCCCATATCTTAAAGAAGCACGAGAAGATTGGTTAAGAAAGCTACTTACAGTAGAAAAACAAATCCGACAAACTGCACCAGAAAATATGCGCGATATTACCCTAATTACTCTAGAAGAACTGAGTGAAATTCGTCGGATATGGCTAGAAGAAAGACACGAATTTGATGATAGTTTACCCCGCATTTATAAAGAAGTGACTGGAGAAGAATTTAAAGATACCCGTCCTGGTGCTGGCTATAGTTTACTAGGTAGCGATGAATGGACTGTACTAGAAGAAATCTGTGAAGATGATGCGATGCACTTGGAATTGATGGCGAAATTATTAGACACAGAACGCCAGTATCGAAAAATGGCTCGTCGCGTGGGAATATACGACACTCTAGAGAATTGTTTTAAGACGAGTTCGCGTTCTCCAGAAGAAGCGATTAAAAATGCTCACTTGAGACGTGATTTAAAAACAGCAATTGATCAAGGTGATGTTAAAAAAGTCAAGCAGCTAACTTTGGGGGATGCTGTTGATGAAGGTAACGCTGAAAGTGCTAAACAATCAACTTGGGCAAGTATCAAGTTCAAAAATAATTCGTAATTCGTAATTCGTAATTACTGTTTCGTTAGGTTTTGTTGTACTAGGTTTGTTTATCGTCCTCATCAGAATCTTCCAAATACAGCCTGATAAATTCTTCCGCCGCTGCTCGATTAATTTTCTTCAGTGCATTGCGAATTTCTAGAACCGCCTCGGCTACAGGATCCATTAACTCATTCACCCAGCGATTAACATTTGAGCGTCCAGTTCCCATCGTCACTGCTAACTTGTTTTGGCTAATGCCGTAGATTTCTAACACCTGTTTAAGGGCTTTGCCTGCTTTTCCCATGCCTTTGATTGTGTCAAAGGCTTCTAACTAAGTAAATGTCCCGTATAAGCGACAAAAGGTGTAAGATAATTATGTCCCGTATAAGGGACATCACCTTTTACTTAGAAAACATCTCAATCACAATGACTACAAGCTTTTTGGCTAATGCCTTTCAGACCCCTACGCCCTCTGTCTCCTCCAGTACCCCCGCAGAAATAACATCAAGCAGAGAACCTGTGAGAGTGGTAATTTTTGGTTCTAAAACAGGTGTCAACAGCACAATTCTCACCTTGTACAAACTCGGTTTTGCACAAGTTAACGAATGGAGTCCTCTGTTACCTAGTTCCAACCCTGGGGAATTCATGAGTATTTTAGTGCGGTACATTCTGAGGACTTGATTATTATTCAGGTAGTAGAAAATATGATAGGGTGGGCAATGCACACCCTATAAAAAAATTTCTAACCCCTAAAATTACAAATTACGAATTACGAATTAATTAAATGATATTTCTGGAACTAGTACTACAAAACTTTGGCCCTTACTGTGGTCGTCAAGTTATTAACCTTGACCCCAAAATTGATGAAGAAAATTCTTGTCCAATCATCCTCTTAGGCGGGATGAATGGTGGGGGAAAAACTACCCTCATGGATGCTATTCGTCTTGCACTTTATGGACATCGCGCCCAATGTTCTAGCCGTAACAATTTGAGTTATAGCGATTTTCTCACACAATGCGTTAATAGCAATGCTGACCCAACAGAAAAAACTCGTATTGAATTGGTTTTTGAACACATTGAAAATGACAAGCCAGTAAAATACCGTGTCGTGCGAACTTGGGAAAAAAATCCTAAAGACGGTAAAGACCACTTGGGTATTTTAGATGCTCAAGAATGGCTGGACACCGCTTTAGTTAATATTTGGGATGAGTATATTGAAAATCTTCTACCGCTAGGAATCTCTAATTTGTTTCTCTTTGATGGAGAACAGGTTAAAGAACTTGCAGAACAAGAAGTACCTCCACCAATTTTAGTAGATGCTATTCGCGGACTTTTGGGTTTAGAATTAGCGGAACGTTTAGCAGTTGATATCGAAATTTTAGTTAACCGCAAACGCAAAGAATTAGCTGATAGTAAGGATTTAGCAGATTTAGAAGAAATTGAAGAAAAACTGAAACAGCAACAAAATGAATATGAAATAACTTGTAATCAGCTAGAAGAATTAAAAATAGAATTACAAAAAGCTGAAAAAGAAAAGCAAGAAAAATTTGATAGATTTGTTTCTGAAGGTGGTAAAATTGCAGCGGAACGTAATCAATTAGAATTACAGCAAAAGCAAAAGACTGCTGAAGTAGAACAAGCACGTCAAGGAATGTGTGAATTAGCAGCAGACATTTTACCCTTAGCTTTGATAGAAAATTTACTGACTCAAGTGCAAAGGCAGGGAGAAACAGAGTTCCGCATTCAACAGGCACAAGTAGCAAGTGATTTATTATCTCAAAGAGATCAACGTTTACTCACTTGGATTACTCAAGTAGGTATTTCTCAAGAACAAGTAGAAAAAATCAAAGTGTTTTTAGAACAAGATGAAGAGACATTACGAGCAAGTTTTCTGCAAGCGGAAGAATCTTGGTTATTAGCTGATGCTGAAACGTTGAGTCAATTGGGTAATGTTTTCTATTATTTACATAATTTTAAAAATATTGCTAAACAGCAAATAAATATTCTGAAAAATAAAGAAGAAGAAATCATAACATTAGAAAGACAAATTCAAACCGCAGCCGAACCAGAAGCTTATAAACAGTTAGTAGATGCACTCGAAACAGCACAAAGTAAAGTTGCTGCAATTAAACAGAAGAGTGAAGTTGCTAAACGCCGCTGTGATGAATTGGATGCTGAGATTAAAAATATTAAGAAGGACTTACAAGAATATACTAAGCAAAACCTTGACCGCAAAAACTACGAACATATTATTGCGTCTGCTGGTAAAGTTCAAAATACACTAAAGATTTTTCGGGAAAAATTAACCCTGAGAAAACTGAACAAACTAGAAATCGATGTCACAGAGTGCTTCCGCTACCTACTGCACAAATCTGATTTAGTACATCGCATCGCCATTGACACCAATACCTTCAGCCTTTCCCTTTATGACTTAAATGGTCAACTCGTTCCCAAACATCGCCTCTCAGCGGGTGAAAAACAACTACTAGCGATCGCTTTCCTTTGGGGTTTAGCCAGAGTCTCCGGCCGCCGTCTACCAGTAGCAATAGACACACCCCTCGGCAGACTCGACTCCTCACACCGCAGCAACTTAGTTGAACGCTACTTTCCATCCGCCAGCCACCAAGTGATTCTGCTATCTACTGATACAGAAATCGGTAAAAAAGAAGTAGAAACGCTGAGGAAAAATGAAGCGATCGCCCGCGAATACCTCCTCAAATACGACTCCACCACCCGCCAAACAACAGTAGTAGAAAATCAATACTTTTGGTAGTAGAGATGGTCTAGAAAATTGAGCGATCGCAATTTTTGTATTCAAAATATTTACAATATATCTAACTAAGTCAGTTAGACAAGCAATCATGAATTCACCACATTTACTACAAATAGAGCGCGAAATATTCAATTTGTCAATAGAAGAACTAGAATGGCTCTTAGAACGTATCACAAGTCAATTGCAAGAAAAAAAAGAATTTCAAATAATTTTACAAATATCAAATATATGAATGAACAACTATCAGCAATGGTTAATGACTTAGATATACAAGCAGAAATTGCTTCCATAAATAATGAATTTGCCCTCACAGAAATGGATGGTTTAGAAAATTTGTGAGCATTGAAAGAGGACAGATTTATTTTGTCAATCTTAATCCAGTACAAGGACGAGAACAGGCAGGCACACGATCAGTTTTAGTATTATCCATAGATGCTATCAATCAATTACCTTTGGTTGTGATTGTAGTTGTAGGCACAAAAGGAACAAATGTTAAGCGTGATTATCCAACCAATATTCGACTAACTCCAAATGACAGCGGATTGCTTATAGAAACAGTCTTTTTATGTTTTCAGATTCGTTCATTAGATCCAAATCGCTTTCCGGCTGAACCATCTGGCAAGATTTCTGACTCTAAAATGCTTGAAGTTGAAACTGCGGTTCGCTACTGTTTGGGTTTATAAACGAAAGCTACCTCAACTTATAGCAAAATTATGGAATCCCCAATCGAAAGAATTAAACTATCCCAAACAGCCAAAGACCAACTCCTCAAACTCAAACGTAACACCAAAATCGATCAATGGAATATTCTTTGCCGTTGGGCGTTTTGTCGTTCCCTAGCAGAAGCCACCCCACCATCCCCTGTACCAATTCCCCAAGATAGCAACGTCGAAATGACTTGGCGCGTCTTTGGCGGTGAAATGTCCGATATTCTCCTCCTCGCCCTCAAACAACGCTGTCACAATGACGGTTTAGGTACTGACAAAGAAACCCTCGCCACTCAATTCCGCTTACATTTACACCGTGGCATTGGTTACTTAGCAGGCGACCCAAATATCAAGAAAATTGAAGATTTAATTGAATTAGCGGTTAAAGATTGAAAGGATATTAGTTAACAGTTAATAGTTAACAGTTAACTGAATATTATGTCCGAAGCGCTAGAAATCGAGCGTCATAGAGCTGCGATCGCTCGTAATGACATATCTCGCCCTGTACGATTGGCAATAGAATCCGCAATCCTAAATCAGGATACCACTTTTTTTGACTACGGTTGCGGATACGGTGGTGATGTAGAGCGAGTAGCCAAATTAGGCTATACCAGTGTCGGCTGGGATCCTTACTACTACCCCAATACACCAATCACCGCCGCCGATGTAGTGAACTTGGGTTACGTCCTCAACGTCATTGAAGACCAAGAGGAACGCCGCCAAAGCCTGATCCAAGCTTGGGAACTCACCCAACAAGTCTTAATTGTCGCGGCTCAAGTCTTGATTAACGCTCCCAGTAAAGCCCAGCTTGCTTATAGCGATGGTATCGTCACTTGCCGTAATACTTTTCAGAAATATTACGAACAACAAGAGCTTAAAACATACATTGATGAAGTTTTAAATGTAGATGCAGTGCCGGTGGCGCTGGGGGTCTACTTTGTTTTTCGTGATGAAATTGAAAAAGAGAACTACAAAGCTATCCGCTTCTTTTCTCGCACTTCCACCCCACGAGTCCGCATCCCCAGCAAGCGGTTTGAAGACTATCAAGAAAAGCTTGAACCACTGATGGCCTTTTTTACCAAGCGTGGCAGACTACCTGTGAAAGGTGAATTAACAAATGAACAAGAATTGCTAAACGAATTTGGTAATTTTCGCCGTGCCTTTGCTATAGTTTTGCAAGCCACTGATGAGGCAGAATGGGATGCGATCGCCTACCGTCGCTCGTTAGATATCCAAGTTTATCTTGCTCTTACCCACTTTGATCAACGCCCAAAATTCCATCAGCTAGCGCCAGAAATGCGTTATGATATCAAAGCCTTTTTCGGTAGCTATGATGAAGCTTGCCAAGTAGCCGACCAAAAGCTTTTCAGCTTGGGCAATCCCAAGGTTGTACAAACTGCCTGTGAAAAAAGCAAAATTGGCAAACATACTCGCGGCGCTTTGTACGTTCATGTTTCTGCCTTAGCAGCACTAGATCCATTACTGCGAATTTACGAAGGCTGTGCCAGCCGCACCATTGGGCGTGTAGATCAAGCCACACTCATTAAATATTACACAGACAAACCGCAAATATCCTATCTTTTTTATCCAGAATTCGACAATGACCCGCATCCAGCCTTGAAAGCAAGTATAACTATTGACCTAAAAACTCTATATATAACTCACCGAGACTATGACAATAGAGCAAATCCGCCTATTTTGCACCGCAAAGAAAATTTTGTCACAAGTAACTACCCCCGCTATGAAGAATTTGCCCAACTTACCCAACAAGAACAGCAATTAGGACTGCTCAAGCTCAAAAGCGAAATCGGTACGCGCGAAGGTTGGAAAAAATGCCTCACCGCGCACGGGGTAGAAATTAGAGGGCATCAAGTTTATTCCATTAAAGAAAATTAGGGAATAATCACACTGTTAGAGAATCTCTAATGTGTATCTTAATAAAGAAAATCTTAGCAGGTTTGTATGCTTGCACGGAACTACACAGCAGCTATGGCAAGATAACTGCTATTCACTTAGATAAAAAGGAAGCCTAAAGATTGTGGAAGCAAATAAATCGCTGCTACGAATTTTTGGCAGCCCGAAGATGGGAGCTTTGTTATTTCTGGGATTTTCATCAGGGTTGCCGTTATACTTAACCAGTCAGACATTACAAGCATGGTTGACTAAAGAAGGAATCGGTTTGGCAGCAATTGCTGCTTTTAGTTTAGTAAAGCTGCCCTATTCTTTAAAATTTCTCTGGTCGCCTTTACTAGATAGATTTGTACCGCCTTTTTTAGGGCGGCGTCGAGGTTGGCTAGTAATTACACAAGTAGGATTGCTATTGGCTATTGCAGCTATGGCTATACAAAACCCATCCCAAGGGTTACGGCCTTTAGTAATTGCTGCGGTAGCCGTTGCTTTTTTTAGCGCCAGTCAAGATATTCTCGTTGATGCTTACCGCACTGATGTTTTAGAGGAACGAGAAAGAGGTGCAGGAGCATCGATTTACCTTTTGGGTTATCGTCTCGCCATTTTAGTAACAGGTTATGTCACCCTATTTTTAGCAGATAGAATGCCATGGCCAGCAGTTTACTTGTTGATGTCGCTGTTGATGTTGGTTGGCGTAGTCAGTTCTATTTTTGCACCAGAGCCAGCCGGACGCGATCGCCCACCTCAAACTTTATCTGCCGCTGTTAAATTACCTTTCATCGAATTTTTCCAGCGTCATGGCTGGCTACAAGGATTTTTAATCCTGGTATTCATTGTGATCTACAAGTTGGGAGATTCTTTACTCAAGAACGTATCCACCCCATTTTTGTTAGATAAAGGCTTACATTTCACTCAAACCGACATAGCCTTTCCTGGTGCATTGGGAATTTTCGCCACAATTGTCGGCACCTTGGCAGCTGGAGCAATAATGACCAAAATTGGCATTAATCGCTCGCTTTGGATATTCGCTATACTGCAAGCTGTTGGTAACTTGGCTTTCTTTGCTCTCGCAGTGACAGGTAAAAATTACTATTTAATGATAGCTGCTGTAAATATAGAACAATTCTGTGCTGGTTTAGAAACCGCCGCTTTTGTAGCATTTTTGATGAGTCTTTGTAATCAAAGCTTTTCAGCTACCCAGTACGCCTTACTTTCGAGTTTGCAGGGTTTTAGTAGAGATATTCTCACAGCTCCAGCAGGTACATGGGCAGAAGCTACAGGTTGGTCTACATTCTTTCTGCTGACAGCAATAGCCGCTCTACCAGGATTGCTATTATTGCCATTCTTTGCCCCTTGGAATCAAAAGCCAGTGGCAATATCCAGACCAGGACTTGACGAAGAAGAGGATTTATGGGAAACCAAGTAGTGATTGTTGTCGGCACATTTATTCTCTTACTCACTGGTTTATTACTTGGCTACGTTCTCTCACAGTTAGTTCTAGGATTTTTGACGTTTAATTTACTAACTCTTTTCGGAACACTCAGTCTGATTTTAATTTTTGGTACACTTTATTACGTTTTATTTTGGCAATTAAAGAGAGAACAGTCACAAGTATTACCAGCACAAAGACCCACCCAGATCAACGAGAGCATCTCTGAGAGTAATCTCAAAAACAAGCTGATTGCTAAATTAGGTGGTGATGCAGTCGCAGCCGAACGGTTAATTGAACAGGCAAAACAGAACTATCCTGACATGCCTGAAAGCTGGTATTGCGAAAAAGTACTCGATGATTTAGAGCGCGATCAGCAGTAAGTTGATGTTTTCCGTACTCAAAAAGTCGCTAAAATAAGTCAAGAAAAATTCACAAATCTTCAGCTAGGTGATCAAAAAAGACCCTAGCTACTTGTAATCTACATATGGCTATTTTCCGTCAGTACATCGCCCCATTACTTGTAGTGTTGGTATTCATATTTGCCCTAGTGGCAGTTAGCGCCCGCATCTTTCTACCCTCTGATATGGCAGCCCCCGCACCCATTGAAGAGGTAGGTGTGAGTTTTTTACCCACTCATGCTCAGCCACTAATTGACCTGACTTAGTGCTGAGTAAAGTCAAAAGTACTCAGTACGAATGCACTAGGTACATGCCCCGCCCCTTGTGGGCGGTCTTTCAATGACCGCACTTTTCATTGTTAACTGTGAACAGGAAGCTAAAACAATTACAGTAGGAGATTTTTGATTTGTCAGTCCTAAGTAGTATGTTTGAGATGCCTGCAACAGCCTTGTCATAAAGACTTTTAATCCAAAATCTAAAATTTAAAATCCAAAATTTCTATCAGTGTCTAAGCAACTGCTACCTGGATACTCCATTCGTCGTGGTTCAACATTAGAGCGATCGCTGCTAGTAAAGTTCATGCAGCGAAGTTACCAGTATCTATTTCCACAGCAAGATTTTGCCCACCTAGCGCGAACAGTCGAACAATACCTTTCCAGTGACACACCCTTGTGGTGGGTAGATTTTTTAGGGGAACAGGAAAGCAGGGGTGCAGGGGTGCAGGGGTGCAGGGG
>NZ_JAECZC010000072.1:0-20116 GCF_016056305.1 Amazonocrinis nigriterrae CENA67
GAGCAGGGGAGCAGGGGAGCAGGGGAGCAGAAGGAAGAAATCGTACTACTTCAAACTGCAACTTAGTATCACAAGGTACTTGCAAGGAAATATAGCCGTAGTCATATAGGTTAGTACAGTGTTGATTCCTCAAAGCCAATAAGCAACTGGGTTTCTACTCAGCACTCAGCACTCAGCACTCAGCAGTAGAGACGATTCGCCGAATCGTCTCTACTCAGCAATTGTGGGCGGGATATCACCTCAGTACGAAACTTCCTGGAAACTATCAACCGCTGATATTCCGGTAATTAAGCTATTTCCACAGAAATATAGTATATTGCTGTAGATGAAAGAGGGCGAACGATGGGACTCGAACCCACGAGTGGTGGAACCACAATCCACTGCCTTAACCACTTGGCTACGCTCGCCATTAACTTCTCGATTACATACTATAGCACTTCTTGGATTAATTGATCCACAAATCCAGATTTTTTTCTGCAAGGAACGGATTTTATTAATTCAGAGTCTTTGGAGTCCAACGACTATGGAGAACTACAGTTAGGAAACATGAAACCCTCGACTATTATGGTATATATGATAGCAGCAGGACTAGCTGTATGTGGTGTAGCAATGGCGAAGACTAATCCCAGTCAGACTGAGTATGAAGAGTACGCCTTGCAACGGCTGACACAATACTTAAAACAGGATGTTTGTAAAAAAACTTCAAAACTAATAGAAAATTTGCTACATTCTAAGTGTGATAAACTAGTAGATTCCGCAAATCCACAAATCAAGGAAATCTTGGCAGCAACGACACAAAAACAAGACTTCATTGTTTTTACTATTTATCGCACAGATTTAAAAGTGAGTTCCTGGCTACCTTCTTATAGATTTGAAACGGTGGGCGCATTTAATAACTTTTACACTTACACTGCCGAACAGCAGTAAAGTCACAAGGGTACTAAGCTTTCCACCAATGACCCCAAGACCCCACATCCCACACCCTTTGGTTTGACTGCACAATAAAAACCAAGAGTTACACCTTTACTGATGTCATCTGCATATTTACTTGTATCTCACGGAAGCCGTGATCCGCGCCCAGAAATTGCTATGCAGCAATTAGCAGGGCTAGTAGTTCAAAAACTGCAAAAAAATTTACCAGAATTAATACCTGCTAATGGTGGTGTGGTATCTTCCCCAAAGCAGAAAATTCTGGTTGGTATAGCAAGTCTGGAAATGGGTGCTGAAGCTTTACACGAGCAAATTAAACAATTTGCCCAGCGTGCTTTGGTTTCAGGGTGCGATCGCCTAAAAATTGTACCGCTATTTCTGCTACCGGGAGTGCATGTGATCACAGATATTCCCTCGGAAATAGCACTGGCACAACAAGCTCTTGGTGAAGATATAATGATTGACTTACAACCATACTTAGGTAGTCACCCTGGTTTAGAGAAATTGCTAGCAAAACAAATGGCTACCATAAAAGCAGAAGCATGGATTATCTTAGCTCATGGTAGCCGTCGCCCTGATTCACAAAAACTAGTGGAAGCAATAGCGGCAAATTTGGGAGCAGTGACTGCTTATTGGTCTGTGCCTCCTAGTTTAGAATCACAAGTAGAAGAGTTAGTTGCTGCTGGCAATCGAGAAATTGCAATTTTTCCATACTTTTTATTCGCAGGTGGCATAACCGATGCGATCGCACAGGCCATAGAAGAGCTAAAATTACGTTTCCCTGCTGTAACTTTCCAACTGGCGCAGCCCTTGGGAGTAAGTGCAGAATTAGCCGATTTGATTTTGGATTTAATATATCAATGAACTGCACAGACAAAGACGGGCAAAAACATTTGGGTAAAGTTTATTTGGTAGGTGCAGGGCCGGGAGATCCAGGGCTAATGACCCTCAAGGGGAAAAGCTTGTTGGAATGTGCAGATGTAGTGATTTATGATGCTTTAGTCAGTCCGGCAATTCTGGCCATGATTAATCCCCAAGCAGAGCAAATTAACGCCGGGAAGCGTATGGGGAGACATTCACTATTGCAGGAAGAAACAACCCATCGACTGATGGAAAAGGCTCAAGATCATGCAATAGTGGTGCGACTTAAAGGTGGCGATCCGTTTATCTTTGGTCGTGGTGGTGAAGAAATGGCAGAACTGGTAGAAGCTGGAATTGCAGTAGAAGTTGTGCCTGGTATTACTTCGGGAATTGCAGCGGCAGCCTATGCAGGGATACCCTTAACCCATCGACTGTATAGTTCATCTGTGACTTTTGTTACTGGACACGAGGCAGCGGGTAAGTATAAACCCTCAGTAAATTGGCAAGCGATCGCTCATGGTTCCGAAACGATTGTAATTTATATGGGAATTCACAATCTGCCTTATATTGTGGAACAGTTAGGCACAGCTGGGTTGAGTTCAGAAACACCAATAGCTTTGGTGCGTTGGGGTACGCGACCCGAACAAGAAGAATTGATTGGTCAGTTAGGGACAATTGTCGAGCAAGTTGAGAATACTGGATTTGGCGCCCCAGCGATCGCAGTAATTGGGCAAGTAGTGAATATGCACAGTATCCTATCTGGATGTCGTCCAGTCTGATGGTTAGTAGGGGCGTACAGCCGTACGCCCACTGCTATTTTTTGTATATATATTATTCACCTGAACCAAAAACTTTATGATTCCGCAACTTTCTCAAAGTTTGTGAACCACTAAGAGTAGCAAAAGCTAATAATAGTCCAACCCCCAAAGAAGACTCTGGAATTGGTGTTGCATTTGGGTCGTTCAAAATTAGGTTATCTAGAGCGAAGTATAATGGAGTATTTGGCCCGAATTGACCGTTATCTGAAGTAGTCAGACTGAAAGATAGTCTTGTGGCTCCCGTCAAACTAGACAAATCTACCAGTTCCCATTTATCAACAATATAGTCTTGGGAATTGTCTGAGAAACGATAGTCCGCCAGATAAAAATCAACATTACCCACAGTCGCATTCGCAGCATCTAGACCCGTAATGGTTAACCGGAAAAAGTCGGGATCGTTACCGCTGATACCACCAAACTTTTTGGCGAACTGGTCACCATTCAGCATTGATAAAACAGCATAAGTTGTATTTGTAATTTGAGCCGACTTGGCACTCAAGCCTGTAGGTAAATCAATGTACGCACTACCACCAGGTTGGAACGTATAGGCAACGCCGTAGTTACTTGAGCCATCAGCACCACCTCCTGTATAAGCACTGAATTGGTTAGTGTATCCTGGAGTAGTTGTATCAGTCGTGTTGGAATAAGACCAGCCAGACCAATTACCAAACCTTTGGCTGTAGCGATTGTTGAAAAATGCACCTTGGCTTGTGAACCCACCAGCACCATCACTACCGTTGTAATAAGTTTCCGGTGCAAGGTTTAAGTCCTCGAAGTCAACGATTTGTTGACCGAATACTGGTGTTGAAACTGCGCTTACTAAACCTATAGACAGCAAGCAAGGCAGAAAGTTGATTTTCATTCGATTGTCTAATCAAGTATTAAAAAAAATTAAGAGTAAGTATATAACTAATTTAGTGGGGTTCACAAGACTCTATTGGCTGATTACAAATGAGTTCAAAGAAAGTTTAGACCTCCACAGATTGAATAGCACTCAATAGCTCTTCAGGGGTGTAGGGTTTATTTATGCAGGCATCAGCACCTTGTTTTCTAGCCCAAAAATGCTGAATTGATTGATTTTTAACACTACAAATTACCATCGGCACTTTCTGATAGATTGGATGGTTTTTGAGAAACTGACACAACTCGAACCCACTCATTCCTGGCATAACTACATCAGTGACGATCGCATCTGGTTTTTCTTCTAAGGCAATTTCCAGAGCTTCTCTTGCAGTAGTAGCTGTAATAATTTTATAACCCTTATTTTCTAGATAATTACTTAGTAACTCTAATTCACTAAGAGAATTTTCTATAATCAGAATTGTACCCACCCAAGTAATACTCAATCCTGAATCTCCTAATAATAATTTATTTTAATATATTTATGAAACTTAGATAATATTACAAAATGTTTTGAAAAATAATTTTTAGTAAGTCACCTTGTGTAAAAGGTTTATGCAAATAACCAGAAGCTCTCACCAGCTTAGCTTTAGCTCGATCTATTAAACTGATTTTCCTGGACAACATAATCACAGGTGTGTTTTTAAAATAGGCATGTTTACGTAATAAAGAGCATAACTCATATCCATCCAAATTAGGCATATCAACATCTAATAAAATTATGTCTGGTTTGGTACCGAGAATTTCCATTAGCGCTTTTAAGGAATCTGTAACTCCGATCACTGTAAATATTTGCTCATCTAAAAAATTCTTGATGACACTCAATATCGCTGGACTGTCATCGATACAAAATATTGTGTAAGTTTTTTTATCAACAGATGGTCGGGAACTTGGCTCATGACTATGATCAGTAGTATGATTTTGCTGTGAGAAAGAGCGGTTGGAGTATTCTGTTGCCTGATTATCGTTTTTTCTCGACAGTGGCGGCTCAGTTTGAGGTTTAGTTTCTGGCTTTGTGGCTTGTGAAAACTGCGATTCGTAAACTCGATGAATTGATGAATGGGAATTTTCTGTATGGGTCGATGTCTCGTGATCAGCTGCTTCGCGTCTAGGCTTTTGACATTGTTCTACTAGTAAGCGAAGATTTAAATGACAGAATTTTGGCATATCATCCAGAAAGCTTTCCCCAATAAACTCATAACTGCCCTCTTCTAAATCCAAAAAAGACTCAATAACTTCTAATGCCAACTGTTCAATCAGCATCGCTGCTTGCAAAGGGCTAATATATTTCTGACTAACTAACCAGCAAATTGCCAGATAATCAGGGTTGGGTATTGCTTGATTTTCTATACCAGTTTCAAAGATTGTCCGTAACTGCTCATGAATTCCGCAAGGAAGAGTAGGAATTTGCTGACTCAGGCTTTGCAAGTTTCTGTAAAGCGGCTCAAACATTTTCTCTGAGTAGCAAGCATAAATCAGCTTCCCCTCCTCGATATATATTGACCAAGAACCGGAAGCGCTAAAGACTTGCAAACAACCATTAACAGACTTACCAGTGATTTTTTTCAATAGAGATAAGGGCTGAAGTTTTTGGAAAAATCTATATCTACTAATGGGAAGTGTGTTCATTGGGATGAATTTAATAAAAAATTAATATTTGCACTAGAAATTAGCGAATCGCTTATACAGGATTCACTGCCATATCTTAAAAAAGTAGTGTTCAGATCAATATAGCTGTCATATTTGAGTTAGTACAGAGATTCTTCACCCCTAACTCATAATTTCCCAATATCTGCTAAGCTATTCTTCATCTAACTACAATTTACTCTGGTAGACCCTGACAAATAGCAAAGTAGCCCGGCTAATCGTCAGGAAATAGTATTTCAAAATTCAGATTGGTTTTCTGCATCTTTTGCTAATTTGGCTAATTTAACAGTAACTCAAGTGTTACAAGCAAACAATTGGCTCTAGCCCATCAGTAGCAAAAAGATTGCTATTAACCTGATTTTGCAACATGAAATTGCAGCCAACAGTCCTGAATGGGCAAGCTTTATATACACTTTATTACTAGCTGCTTTACTTAGTGATATCCAAAAGTTTATACTAAGTATTGGATGGCTTAAACGTTTCATCCAAGTTTGAGATTGTAGAGATTCTCTCTTTCAGGCTTGGGCAAAATTATTGCTTCCACAATATCAATGGCAAATTTTTACTAAGTAAATCCCAATTGAGTATGAGGTGCAACGAAAACCAACTCAGCAGCAGGAAATTCTTCATAAGCACTGGAAAATGTTCTAGTGTTTTGTAGTGATTAGGACTGACGCAAAACGACAACCTATTTTAGGCAATTCATGTAGACGCAAAGCGGTGAGGGGGTCGCAGTCAAAGGACGCCCCATTCTCCACTTCAAGAGACCCCAAGACCTGAGTGGCTTTGCTTCCCGTCGATTGCGTTGACGTTCCTGTTCGCAGCCTTCGTCTTTGATTGCCGCTACGTCAAAATCAGGGTTTTGGCTATTGTTTGGGTAAGTCATGGTGATCAATAGTGACGCTAGACAGTTTTAACTACCACATCCAAGAATTTACAGCTAAATTCAACCAATAGAGTACGTGCCAGAAAGATAGTTGTTTCCAGCTAAATGGTAAATCGCAAGTAATTTACTCACACATATTCAAATTACTATAAGTTCTGCTTAAAGCCGGAAAAACTATATGAAGTTAATAACAAATAATTCCAATAATCTAAAAACTGATGAATATTGTCACTCAGGCATTTGTGATGAAACTTTATTTGTTTAGCTATCCAAAAAAGCTCAAAATTTACAGTCAAACATGTTTTACTTAGCTGATTTAAATACATTTAAATTTCTAGCCTAGCCAAATATCAAGTATGTTTAAGTTTATTTAATAACATCTCTCAATCATTTATGGAAGGTGATGCTGAGGGTAAAGTAACACAAGTAAATAGCAAATTTTATTCATCAAATGAAACCTTCTCTGTTTGATCAGGGTAAGAAATATAGAGAAACTGTGAGCAAATTTTACCTATATGAGAACAAACAGCGATCGCCCCACCCATACACCAAGAATCATTAGGAGAACAACTTGAGTGACCACTGACTCAATTCGTACTTTGTCCATCACGAAAGAAGTACCTTACCCACCAATTGGCGGAGTAAATTTACGTACCTGGCAAAATATCAACATCATGATCAAATTTGGCCCTGTTGGTGTTTTTTCAGCTTCTAACTGGAGTCCTAAAAACACATCTCTGCCAGGAGTTACTCTGTGGAAACACTCTAACGTAGCTATCCAGCGTTCAAACTGGGAAAAGCTAGAAAATCGATTGTGGTGGCTGTATCGTGACAAACATCCAGATGCGAATTGGGCTTATGCCAAAACTGCGGCTGAGGAATTAGAAGCAACCCTCACCGAATTTCAGCCTGATTTAGTAATCATTGAGGAAGTGTGGCTTTACTCCTACCTAAATGTTGTCAAGTGTTATCAGTGTCCTATCATCTTCGACAACCATAACGTAGAAGCATCATTGTTGCAGCAAAGACATAGTTCAGTTCAAGGTTTCAAATCCCAGTAAAAAGCAAAGATTCAACTACAACATCTCCAATTCATCGAGAAAGACTTTGCAAACCAAGCTACCCAAATATGGGTATGCAGCGAACATGACTCCAACTTAATGACGCAGTATTACGGACAAGTATCGCCAATTTACGTTGTACCTAACGGTATTAATCTAGCCCACTACGATCGCGTGCGTTTTGGTGAATGCAACTCAGAGACTAAATTAGAGGATACACAGCATAATTTACTCTTTCTTGGTCAGCTTTCATACTCACCCAACACAGTGGCAGTTGACTTACTCATCAACCAAATCTTCCCACGGCTACAGCAACTTTATCCAGATAGCCGTTTACTACTAGTAGGGCGCAACCCTACTCAATTTATGCAAGCAGCAGCCCAACGAGAACCTAGAATTATCGTTACTGGTAGTGTCCCGGATGTTCGACCTTATTTAGCTGCTGCCAGCGTTATGGTTGTACCCTTGCTTCAAGGAGGAGGTACGCGCCTGAAAATTTTAGAAGCCTTTGCTGCTGGTTGTCCTGTTGTCAGTACCGCCAAAGGTGCAGAAGGTATCAAAGTTAGAGATGGTGAACATCTGTTAATTAGAAATCAAGTAGAAGAGTTAGTTGAAGGTGTCAGCCAACTCTGGTCAAATCCTTCTTTGGGAGAAAAATTAGCTGTTTCTGCTTATGAACTGGTGCAGTCAGAATATTCTTGGCAAGCAGTGGGTCGTAAGATTGAGCTAGCTGTTCAAAAGTTATTTCCTCAATTAAAGAATAATATCTAAAAAGCTCACGCAAAGTCGCAAAGTCGCAAAGAAGACTGCAAAAGTTTATCTCTGCGTCTTTGCGTGACGGACACTTTGCTCAAGTCGGGAAACCCGCCCACGCAAGTGTCCTCCTCTGCGTGAGTTAATTAAATACTAATAGTCTACTGTTTGACAGGAGAACGAACCCACTCAGGACAATTGCCAAATTTGCGGAGAAAGTAATCCTTGACTCCTTCTAAAGCAGCCTGAGATTTCAACTTTTCTTGACTACCTGATTGGGAATTAAAATACTTACGAATCTGGCGCAAAGTATCCCGAAAAATTGCTTTATATATATTGAGTGCTTCTACGAAAGAGAAATTACGCTCGACCCATAATAATCGGTTTCGCCACCAAAAATATTGATAATGGGGGGCTTTATCTCCACCACTAAAACTTGAGGAAATTTTGTGCCATACCTTTGATTCTGGAACTAAAAGACATTTGTATCCTGCTCGTTTAGCCCGATAACACCAGTCAACTTCTTCCCACATCAAGAAGTATTTTGGCTCCAGCATTCCGATTTTTTTGACTACTTCAGCTTTCACAAGTATTGCACAGCCACAAATATATTCAGGAAACTGAAATTCTCGCCAATCTTTGTCGTTATCTATATTTCCACATCCTAAATGTAGAAATCTGGCTTGGCTTGGTATCCACTCCACTCCCGCATACCAAATTTTTTGAGGTTGTTTGTAATAATATATTTTTGAACCAAGTATCCCAGCATCAGGATATTGTTCATTTGCACGGATGAATGCCCAAAGGATTTGTGGGTCAACTATAGTATCATTATTCAGCAAGAAAACATAATCGGCTCCTTGAGATATGGCATGATCAATCCCCACATTATTACCAGCAGCAAAACCTAGATTGGCACCATTTTCGATGATTAAAGCTTGAGGAAATCTTTCTCGAATAGCTGCAACTGAATCATCTATGGAACCATTGTCTACTAGTAATATTTTATAATTAGGATAGTCAATTTTTTGAACTGACTCTAAGCAATCAATTGTATCTTCCTTACCATTCCAGTTGATAATTATGATATAAATTTGCGGAACTAGTTCATTATTCATGAATGTTTTTTTATTATAAATTTTGGGAATTTCAATATTTATTTAAACCGCACCTTGTCGCACTTGATCAGTATAGTCTTTCGGGCGTACTCGGCGAAAACCCTGTAAGGCAATTTGTCGCAAACTTGCTGGTAAATAAGATAGCATCAGACCCAGCATAATTTTGCGATCGCTCCCCAAAACCCGACTTGATTGTTGCAAAAGTTGCCGTCCTTCTACGGTATCTCCCTTTTCAATCAGTCTTAAACCCAAAGCTTGCTGCGTACCGGCTAATTTTTGCAATCGCAGTTGTTCTAATTCTGCGTCAGGAAATTTATAACTACTAATACAGAAAACCTTTGCTGCTAGAAAGTGCAAGTTTTGTTTTAAACTTGTCTGACCACCATGAAAGCGATACTCCATTAAAAATTCTGGCAGAAAATAGCCTTGCTTACCAGCGATCGCTAACCTTACTAGTAAGTCAAAATCCTCACATCCATCAGCTTGCGGACGCATATAATCAACTTCTTGCAAACAAGCTCGACGAAATAGTGTTGAACCTACTTGCAAGCTTTGATATAGAAAAGTTTGTCTGATTAAGTCAGGAATAACTCCCCGCTCAAGTTTATCTTTTCCCCACTTTGCAGAATTTTCTTTTGTTGCTGATTCAACTTTTTCGTTGTTTTGATTGATAATCCAGTGATTCGTACAAATAAAATCTACACTTGGTTCTGCGTCTAATATAGCAACAGTTTTTTCCAAAAACTCAGGAGTCAAAGCATCATCATCATCAAACTTGATAAAGTAGCTACCACAAGCAGCCTCAAAACCAGAACGCATATTGCGACTACGCCCACCATTAACAGGATGCCTGATATAGTGAATTCGTGGATCATGCCATTGACTTACTATTTGAGCAGTATCATCAGTGGAACCGTCATCACAAATTATTAGTTCAAAATCAGTGTAAGTTTGAACTAGTACGCTATTGACTGCGTAAGGCAGCAAATTTGCTCTGTTGTAAGTTGGAATACAAATACTAACTTTCGGTGTCATATCAAAAAATTCACAATTTAAATTAAAATTTACTTATTGGAACCCTACATATAAACTGTAATTTTACCTAAAATTTTTTGGAAATTTCGGTTAGCTATCGAGAATATACTAGGTGTATTTAGCTGCTTGGGTTTGAGTTCTGGCTGTTTCAGAAAACGATAGTGTAAAAACTCTTCTTGATAACAAATATTTACATCTTCTCCTTGACACAAATATGTGAAGTCTCTGGATGAATAACTCATATAATGAATTCGATGAATTGGTTTTAATCCTTAACTGGCTTCATTGCTAAGCTATCACAGTCATAAAATACAAACTGCTCAAAAATACCTTCAAAGCTTACAAACTTTCTTTGTAAATGACCGTTGTACCAAGTAGGACGAGAGGCTTTATTTTTCATTTCTCTCGGATGAGCCGCCCAAACTTGATGAGCAAACTCTTCCCAACGTTGAATTACTTCCCAATCATCATATAGTGTTACATTCTTCCGAGAATTAATTTCTTGTCTTACCCGGCCTAGTCGCTGATCATAAGGAATAATACAAATAGGAATATCTAGGCTAATATTAACCTCAATGCTGTTGAGTAATGCGACCAACTGATCGTAGACAACATCATTGGCAAGGGTGTAAACACCGAAAAATTCCATTTTCACAAATCCTTTATGTTTGTGCTTAAAAAGTTTTTTTTAAGATTTATGTATATAGTTTTATATTGACATAAGTTGTGGAAGCATGTCATCTCAGTAATAGGTAGTAAAAAATCTTGAACCACCCTTCGGGTGACGCTCGCAAGCTCGCTAACGCTGCGCTAACAGCAGTCCCCCAGACGCCCGGAAAGCGTAGCGTCTGCGACAGGAGAAGACTCGCGCTTCGCTGCGCTAACGACGCAAGGCGCCCTTCGGGTGACGCTCGCAAGCTCGCTAACGCTGCGCTAACGCCAGTTCCCCATCTGGCTACAAGCCCTCCGGGTTCGTGAGTTCGCCAGACGCTCGGAAAGCGTAGCGTCTGCGACAGGAGAAGACTCGCGCTTCGCTGCGCTAACGACGGAAAGCGGAGCCACTCCGGTCTTGGGGTCTCCCCCTTCGGGTGACGCTCGTTCCTCGCTACCGCTTCGCTAACGGGAGTTTGCCATCGACGCAAAGCGCCAAGACGGCAACTCCCTCACCAAGTGGAGGATGTGGCGTCCAAGACGGCGACTCACTCACCAAGACGGGGACTGGACTCACCAAGACGGGGGCTGCCTCACAAAAGACACCAACAGACAAAGAGAAAAGTGTACGCAGTTCATGATGGTTACTTAGTTAGCCTTGAATCTGCTGAAATTTCTAATTGGTGATGGTAAACAAAGATATAAGGGATATTAGTGATGACATAATGAGTTTAATGAAGTCATTCTATATACATCCCTACTGACTTTATTTACTGTTATTGCTGTTACCAACTATATGAATATTTTAATGCTATCTTCCACCTTTCCCTATCCACCAACACGAGGGGGGACTCAAGTTAGAACGTTTAATTTACTTAAGCATCTGAGTCAACGTCATGCTGTTACACTTGTGACTCAACGCGATCGCGATGTTACAGAAGCAGAGATCATCGGATTGCGGGATTGTGTAGATAATCTAGTTATTTTTGAACGTCCCCTAGATTCTGGAGTTAGGGCCGGAATATTCCAGAAAATACAGCGTTTTGCTACATTCTTGCAACAAGGGACACCGCCAAGTGTACTCAACCGCTACTCAATTGAGATGCAAGAGTGGGTTGATAACTTTGTGCAAATGAAAAAATGTGATGTCATTACCTGCGAACATAGCGTGAATGAAATTTATGTGCGATCGCATTTCCATAAACACCTAAGAACTTTGGTTAATATTCATAGCTCTGTCTACGGAACTTGTCGCAATCAACTAGCAACTGGTATCTCGGAAAATATATTGCGAGACAAAATTAATTTACCGCTTTTGCGTCGTTATGAGCAAAGCTATTGCTCTAAATTTTCAGAAATTGTAGTGACAACAGAAGAGGATAAAATTCAACTACAAGCTTTTAGACCTAATAGTAAAATTACAGTTATTCCTAATGGAGTAGATTTAGTTTCATTTCCTAACCGTACCATTGACCCAGGAGGACATCACTTAGTTTTTATCGGTGCTATGGATAACTTAGCCAATATTGACGCTGTATGCTTTTTTAGTAATCAAATATTACCCAGAATCCAAGAAATTTATCCTGATACAACTTTTGATATTGTTGGTTCTCGTCCTGCACCGGAAGTATTAGCACTCCAAAACCAACCAGGAATTAATGTTACTGGCAAAGTGCCTTCAATGGTAGATTATTTACACAAAGCAACCGTCTGTGTAGTGCCGATGCGGACAGGCTTTGGTATTAAAAATAAAACTTTAGAAGCAATGGCAGCTGGTGTGCCGGTAGTAGCAAGCGATCGCGGTTTAGAAGGACTAGCTGTAGATAGTGCTGGTACACCACTTAGAGCATTACGAGCAAATGAACCAGCACAGTATATCACTGCCATTAGTCAACTGTTTGATAACCCACAACTGCGTTTTGAATTATCTCACAATGGTAGACAAATGGTAGAAACACAATTTACTTGGGATATTGCTGGAAAACATTATGAGCAAGTATGTCTTGGAGATGATACTCAAGGCTAATCTGAAGTATCAAGCTTGAAATTTAAACTTAAAAACTTTCTCTTAGCATACTCTAAAAAAAGAAAATATATAAAGATAAACCAGTTTATATCTAAGAGCTTATGGATAATTTTTTCACTATATCTACTGTAAAAATATCTTTTACTATAGATATAGTGGTAAGGAAAAAGGGATAGTTATAATATAGTTACTTCTTCCTTTTATCCTTACCTTTTTTCCCCTTATGCAAGAGGTTTATTAATTTTGCAAAGTCAATTTTAAATTACTGTTGCATTGAAGATCCTGCAAAGATTCTACTGGATATGGGAATACGTAAATTAGATTTAGTACTAGCTAATGGGGTATCACTAGTAGTTTGAGATAAAATCGTTTCCTGACTATTAGAAATACTAGAATCACGCACTTGAGATAGCTTAGTTGTATCTTCTGTCTTAGACACTTCAGAAGATACAGGAAGAATCTTAGCTTTGTCGCTATTTGAATCTGGCAAAGGCTGAGCCTCACATGGAGTAACACTGAACGCAGAGATGACTGCTATTACAAGCAACAGCAGATAATAACTGTATTGATGCATTATTCTTTACAAGTTTTGGGCTGAAGAGTTAAAGAAATTGCGTTATTATTTATATAGAAAAAGACTAACAATATCTCTATTAAAAATAAATCATTATTTGATTTAGGTAAAATTGAATAAATTTTACCTAAAAGATTTAACTGATTTAATTTATAGATGCATAATGAGCTGATATATTTTAGCTTTGTTCATCAAAATATGGACGCAACTATCAAAAATATACATGCAATTTATTTTCTACAATAAGGGAATATCTACGGATTTTTAATTTAAAACATTTGTTATATAATGTCTATTTAAATGGTAGATTTAAGGAACTAATTTCTCAAATATATAAACTTTTAATAAAGTAAATTAGCAGGGATTAAAAAATAAATATATTACCAATCTCATCACTCATGATAGCTTGCGCATTGATTAGCTGTTAAAGTTCTTTAAAGTACAGCAAATGAATACTTAACTTTTCTTATAAATCAATATTTTTTTATTAAGGTAAAGTATTCAAATACACATAAACTTTAAACATTTAGATAACATGAGAGTAACTAACAGCTTTTGAGCAACTCCAAGTATATTATTCATCTATTACCTAGCACGAGTTATTGATTCAGTTAGTATTATTAGTGTTTAGTGTTTATTAGCTTATAAAATAAAAATTACGTTATTCCAGCATAATTATTATTAACTGCTGTTTTTTCGAGTATATTTATAATCCAACTTCGTTTAGACAAATTAAGTAATAAAAAATTTACCTATATGTATAGATTTTTGAAAAAATTATACACAGCTAAGTAAATAAAATCCTAATTAAATGTATTGGATATTACAGATATATGATTTTAACAACTAGACTGTATTAACCGCCACAAACTACCTTAACATAAGTCCTATACCTGTGGTAGTAGTAGCTTGATTCCTGTGGCGGAAGCTGGAGAGCTTAGTGATAGCTATTGTGATGAATAATGACAATGATGATTGCCACTACCAGATTAGTAGAGGAGTGAACATATGTTTCTAAAGTATCAATTTTTTGAAGCTAAAACATTATAGAAAATAGGTTTGTGGAATAAAATTTTACACAATAAATCTTGTTCAGTAGGATTACAATACTTAAAAATAGAAGTTTTACTTCAGAAATACCCAGCATTAATATTGATCTAAGCTGTTGGCAAAAATCCCTAAGAAAATGATTATGGGTAGATTCTATGCTAACAAAAATAATCAATTGGCACTTATGTAAGTATCAAAAATACACCCTCACAAGGGCAAGTATCTTGAATTACAATATTTTGTGTTCAAAGTAATGATACTATTTCACTCAATTAGTGATACAAATTATTTCTCCCCTGGTCTCCTGATGCCTATTTGTATCAACATTAAAGTACAACGGTATGAGCTATCTGTTATGTGTTAAGTGCAAAAATTAGCAAAATACCAGATTAAATGTATATTTTACAAATCTACTTGGGCAGCAATTGCAGCTTATTAAAAGATTCAAAACTTGATGAGCGCCTCAAGCAGGTTGTAATTCCTCTGTGATTCACATATTAGACTTCTTTTGCTCAACATCTGCAAGCAAGTAGTGGGAATTTAAGGTGAATATAGAACAATTTATCCAACGCACAGAAGCATTGCATCAACGTTTGGCAGATTTGTATCAGACGGCTAGTGTTTTGCCTTGGATTCAACCAGATCTGCTACCACAAGCTTTTAAAGAACTCTATAGTAACTCAAAGATGGTGCAGCTAGCCGCAGAGGAACTTTATGAACAAAATGAGGAATTAATAAAAACACGAAATCTGCTAGAAGCACAACGCCAACACTACCAAGATTTATTTGAGTTTGCACCAGATGGCTATTTAGTCACTAATGCAGAAGGGATCATTCGAGAAGCTAATCTCAGTGCAGCTAAGTTATTCAATGTTCCAAAGCAGTTTCTGGTGGGCAAACCAATGATACAATTTATTCGTTTGGAAGACCGACAGTGCTTTCGCAATGAAATTAACAACTTATCACGAGCCGAAAGAGTTAGAGAGTTAGTATTGCGCTTGCATCAATTTAATGGTGAGCCTTTCGATGCAGCTTTAACAGTGGGAGTGGTTCCCAATCAATATGGTAGAGTTAGCTCCCTGCACTGGCTGCTGCGTAATGTGAATGAACGTCAGCCAACAGAATTAGTATCAGTCGAAACAAATAGCGGTCTGATTCAGGATCGCCCTGTGTATAAATATTCTAAAGGAGAAACTATTCCTCTTAACCCACTAGTAGTTTGGTATGTTTGTCAGGGTTTGGTCAAGCTAAGTACTTTTTGCGAAACGGGTGAAGAAGTATTGATAGGGTTGGCAAGAACACAAATGGTTTTTGGCTCTAATATGACCTCTCTGCCCATTTACCAAGCCACGGCCCTGTCAGATGTCGAGATAGTTTCAATTTACGTAGCAGAAATAGCAGCAACCCCATTACTAAGCCATACTCTGTTACCAAAAATCAATCAGCGGTTACGGCAGACAGAATCTTTCTTAGTTATTGCCGGTAAGCGACGGGTAGAAGATCGTTTACATCATCTATTGCAGCTTTTGAAACAGGAAGTCGGTGAACCCTTTGTAGGGGGAACTCGTCTCAGTATTCGCTTGACTCATGAAGATATTGCTAGTGCCTGTTGCACCACTAGAGTTACAGTCACACGATTGATGGGCAAATTACAACAGCAAGGTTTAATTTGTTTTGACTCAAAAAAACACATTATATTAAAAGATAGATGAGTTATACCAATTCTATGTGAAGTTTTGCTAATTTTTCGCTTTTCTCCTCTTTCTCATCATTCGCTACTTTTCTCCTCAAACGATACACGGAGTTCTAATTGGGTATTACTTGGCCTGAGTCAGTAACTATGAAGAGATGAGGAAGCTTTTGAAAATTACTCTTCCTCACCCCTTTTATCTCCTCCATACTCCCCACATCAAAGATATAGTTCAGCCTGAACTGGCCTCTAATATCAAACTTGAGTCCCAAGTGTAAAGACCGATTTTTTCAGGCACTTTAGAGAATCGCCCTGTCCGATAACCTCGCGATAACTCATTCAGCACCTTGCTTTTGATATCTCTGACTTCCTCAGAATTTAGTTCTCCATAAATTCCAGCGATGATTTCAGCAACACTGAAAAATTTCCCTGCATTTTGCTGCAAGAAAGAGGAAAGCGCATCTATCAAAAATTGCCCCTCAAATGCCTTGAGCATTGGCACTACTCTTGTTTTCGGGAGTACAACAGGTTTCTTCTTTTTGTTTTTACCAGCTTGAGAGTAACCATTAGTACGATTGGAAGTTACCAAACTCAAATCCAGAGTATAACAACCAGGCTCATCAGGAATAGCTGACCAAGCATTTCTTTCTCTGCCTTGTGTCAGTGAGGATTGGACTCTGCCTTTAACTACTTTGAACACAGTCGGTTCTAAATCTCCATAAAGCGATCGCACAATGAAATCTATGTGACATACAGTACCAACATGTTCTTGCAATAGCTTTTTGATAGCTTCCATCCGACTTAGAGGTTGATGTTCAGGTAGCATTGGAATGTCAGCCACCTTATCTTTAGCCTGTGGAAGTGTCTCTATAGTTGGGGATGTTGTTGATGCTGGATATCCGCTGGTATCTTCAACCACAGCAGCAGAATTATCCATCTCTAAGTTTTCTGAGTTTGGGAATTCAGACTCGCTAGGCTTTACCAAGTCCATCTTTGATTTAGAAATGCTATCAGGCAAAGATAACAGCAAGTCTTTTTGGGGAGACGTTGGTTCCGTATGAACTACTTCAGCTGTTGAAAGCTTGCCATTAGCATCTGAAGTAGAAGACCAGTTAAACAATAAAGCTTCTACATGGTTGAGCTGCGATCGCGCCTGTGTATATAAAGTTTCGTACTCTTCTACAAGGCGAGTATAGTAGTCTCGTAATTCCAACAGTGGAGAGAGAAAGCTTTCAGGAGGAGGTTCTATTTGCAACTGACTATTCATAACGCTTCAAATCAACCCAAGTCGATATCACTTTTGTAGGTCATTGGTCTAGGTTTTGCCTTTTGAGCTGGCTGCTGGGATTTTTTGGGTGGTTGCGGAGGGCGACATTGTTCGCAATAAAGCGGGCGAGGCCCATAAGTCTCGCGTTTTGTAGCCTGATTGCACTCTTTACAGACAAAATTGAAAACACGAGTGTGTATTTGTCTTTTATGAGCTCTGACAGTATATTCTCTAACGTCAATGAACTTACTAGCCATAGTCAAGAATGGTGAATATCAATCCTATCAATATAGCTATTCAAGCAAATGAAATAGGATCAGTGTGTGTTTAGTTGGCAGTTTGATTCAAATCAGTGATTTGATCCAAACTGGAAGATGTACATTTTCCATGAGGGTAATTTAAGAGTAACCCTTGGCTATCCTCTTGGCATATAGTTCATTATCAACATGTAAGTGGTATTTGCTTCTATATCTGTGCAACATTAAACACGAAAAGTAGACAAAATTAAAAATTGGCTTTTTCTGAACTGTCTTAAACAGACTAAGGCACACTACTACAAGAAGATAGGGGGCGTAGTTTTTGAAGGGGGAGAACAGGGAAACAGAAGAAGTGACCAGTAATAACTCTCTGACTCCAAATGCCTTCCCTTCGGTCGCCAGACAGCCAAAGAGAATGACGTTAGACCCCAAGATAGTACTGTCTCACCGCGCTGGCTCACTTTTGAACGCCAGTTGCTACCCTGCGGGTTCGCCGTTAGGCGTTCTCGTTCCCAAGGGAGAGGGTTCCCGCTTTCTTAGAGTAGCCGCGCAAAGCGCGTCTACAACGAGGGAAACCCCAACGGATAGTTTTCTCAAATCGGGGAACCTTTCCTGTGCAACTGTCCTTTGCAACGCACTGGCTCCTTTTGACTTCCAAAGCAATGGTAGTAGCCTGTTGGCGATAAAGGAGTAATTATTAAGTGCAAGTTTACAGAGAGTTGGTATAACCAAAAGCTTTTATGTTTGCTACAAGACTCAATGAAAAACCGCCTCTGGCTGATGCAAGGCGGTTTATAACATCATAATTGATTTAGAAACCTGAACCTAAAAGCACAGAGGGGGGGACAAAAGGACAACTATTGACTATTGACCAAGATTAACTTTCACTGCCTTGTGTTTTTCTGATTCTGCTTTCGGCAAGGTTAGGTGGAGAACACCATTTTTGTATTCAGCCTGTACTTTGTCGTTTTCAACCAAGGAAGGCAACTGAATTATCCGCTGGAATTTGCCATAGCGAAATTCCGATCTAGTGACACCATTGTCTTGAGTCTGACTCTCAAATTTTCTTTCGCCTGTAATGGTAACTGAGTCGGCAGTTACTTCTACGTTTATATCTTTTGCTTCTAGACCAGGTACTTCAAGTCTCAAACGAATTTCATTTTCAGTTTCTTCGAGTTCAGCAGCAGGAATAAAACTTAATCCTGTTCTTTCACCATCCTCTGTTGGAATTAACCGATCAAACAAGCGATTTATTTGCCGCTGTAAGGTGTCAATTTCTCGAAACGGTTCCCAACGTTCAATGTCCCGGCGGAATGGTTGATAGCGTTCGATGTCTCGGAATGGTTCCCAACGAATCAGTGCCATAATATCACCTCTTAGATGCACTATTTAGTCTTAGGAGGCTCAATTTCCAGCTTTGTGACTAGTAGTGAACCAGTCTACTTTTTTTAACACTCTCAATCTGAAAAAGCCCAATTTTAAGCTTCCTAATTAAAACACTAGATCAGTAGAAATTGTAGTAGGTTCGGTTTTATAAACATCAGCGATCGCAATAACCGTACCTCTGAGAAGTTCACAAATAGTTACAAATGTACATTAAAAATAGGGAGCAGGGGAGCAGGGGGAGATGGGGAGCAGGGGAGATGAGGGGGATGAGGAGGATGAGGGAGAAATAACTTCCCATGCCCAATGCCCAATGCCCAATGCCCAATGCCCAATGCCCAATGCCCAATGCCCAATGCCCAATTCCCAATTCCCAATTACTTAAAAATCCAAACTTGGCCAGTCTGGTTCACGATGATAGTAGGTCATATCGTCAAATTTTCGCAGTTCAACACGGTTGATCAAAAATTTTGGAGTATTCATCAGCCATTTGTCATTCAACTGAGAAAGCAAGGTGCTAAAGTTTGTGCGGTCTAAATCTGGTGAAACCTCCCCAAAATAGCCTAATGTAATGTGTGCCGTAAAATGATAATGCTGTTCAATGCCCAAAGCTATTAACTTCGGATTTTGATAAATTGTGCGGCGAAACTTAATTACCTGCTCATAACAGTATTCATCCTGGGGTACTAAACAAACACCTACAGCTCTTGGCATCACTATCAATCCCAGCATTTGCCATAAAATACGATTAGTGTTGCTTGTTATGGATTGTTGATACTGCTGGAATATTTCAGCACAACAAGAGCGTAACTGTTGTTCAAATTCAGGATTTTTTTCGCAGGCATCACGGTAAGCACTGTCCCAAATTAAGTCTGCTAAGGTGAGATGAAAGCTAGCAGGAGGTACAGGGACAATCAAATCACTGTTGACAGGCAACTGTAAAAGTTCCTGCTGGTAAGCTTGTATCTGGGCATAGAAAGCAGAGTTTTCTGATTTTTCTGCGGCAGATGGGGTTATTAGTGTGTAGCCAGGAAAAGGTGCTGCTTGTCTAGAACCAGAATGCAGCTGAAATTTAGAAGATTCCTGGATATGCTGAACTTGGGATCTGTAAGCTTCTGGTAGCGTCAGTCTTGCTACCCGGTTCAGATAAGTTTGATAGTTGTCGTCCAATCTTTGTAGCCTCGCGCTCTCACTTGATAGATTTTAGGG
>NZ_JAECZC010000072.1:20345-24171 GCF_016056305.1 Amazonocrinis nigriterrae CENA67
TTACAGTCAAGCTACCCCTCAACCCAAAAGCCTCTCATCCCCTCAGTTCCTCAACGCCTCAGTCCCCCATCCCTTCAGACTCTCTACAGTTAGACGCTTCTCTTTTGGGTGTGCGGGTATTAGTTGTAGATGACGAAGCCGACACCCGTGAATTTACCACCACAGTACTCGAACAGTGTCAAGCCGTAGTTCAGGCAGTCGCATCAGTAAAAGAAGCATTAGAGGTAATTTCCCAGTGGAAACCAGATGTTTTAGTCAGCGACATAGGTATGCCAGAGGAAGATGGTTACTCATTGATCCGCAAATTGCGATCGCAACCACCAGAACAAGGTGGAAAGATTCCTGCGGCAGCCCTCACAGCCTATGCTAGGGCAGAGGATAGGATGCGTGCTATCAAGGAAGGTTATCAACTACACTTGCCTAAGCCTATTGAGCCAGCCGAATTAGCGACAGTAGTTGCTAGCCTTGTGGGACGTACCTGAAAAATGCTTGCAAATAGAATTCTTGACTTGTGCCTACTGCCTTCTACTTAATTAACGTGAGTTCGATGAACCTCTCCCTCCCGGCCTCCCTCTCCTAAAAGGCGACTCCTTCCAAGAAGCAAGTGATCGCGTTGCGTCTGGGTAAGGAGAGGGAGGAGAAACGAAAAAATCACGGTTTTACTCCCCTCTCAAGGTAGACTACGGTGTACACACAAGTCTTGAAATCCTACCCAAACCTTGGTTTCATTGCCCTATTCCTAAAATTAAGGGGATAAATGAAGTTTCCAGTTGCCCAAAATTTGGGCATTTATAGGGGCTAAAAGAGTTGAAACCTTTGCTGCCTATACTTGTGTGTACACGGTAGCCTGCAAGAAGAGGGGCCGGGGGAGAGGTCAAAACAGCGCTTGTCGAACTCACGTTTAATTACTGCTTTAATAAGCTTCATCCGAAATTAACAATTTAAGAGTTGTATTGAAATTAAGTGCCCATAAGGCTGAAAAAAATAAGTGAAAGTTATTCCTAACTTGAAATTTTCAGCCTGCTAATAACTAGTTCTGTCATCATAATTTTTTGGAAAACATATACATGACTCAAGGTGTATCTTTGAAGTCAAATAAGCCATTTAGTAAAAATTTAAGTAACTAAATTAATATGATTACCCTGACCAAAACATCGACATCAACACCAATCAAACACCAACCACCTAATGTTAGATTGTGTGCCTTGCAACAAGCTGATTTTTTACAAGCAGTTATAGAAGGATTAGGAGATGGCATTTTAATTTTAACTCAAGCAGGTGAACTTGTTTATAGTAATACATCTGCACACCACATGTGCTGCCAGTTAAATCAAGGCGATTTTAACTCTAATTTTGTGCCGCCAGCTATTTGGCATCTCTGTCAAACCTTACTAGAGAGTCGGAATTTTTGCTCTGAGCAATTGATGATGTTATCTGATGAAATTATGCTTGATAAGTCAACTTGCTTTCGTGTCAGAGTCAGATTGCTGAATTTAGATAGATTCCAGCTTCCTTGCTTATTAGTGACTATTGAAAACCGATATGAGTCTCTGCAAAATATAGCGATCGCAGAAATCAAAAAATTTGCTTTAACACCGCGAGAAGCTGAAATTTGGTGTCTTTATCGAAGCAAATACAGCTACAAAGAGATTGCTGCTCAGCTTTTTATTACTCTCAACACAGTGAAAAAGCATATGAAAAATATTCATGCTAAACGACAAGATGTTCTAGAAATTAATTTATAATCTTACAATTTTACTCCATTGTAATTTTTTATGATTTTTTACTTGATAAATAGCCTCTAAATGATTCGATTACCCCCCGTTATCAGGGGAGTAATTTAACTTGTGTGTACACGTCGGGGATGCGGGGTAGACTCCAGCAAGGCGCTGCTCTCCAACTGGAGGGATTTTTCAAGACAATGCGCCCACCATTATTAAATACCCTAATTTGAATTATGGGGTATCAAACTGTTGCCTACTGTCTCTTAAGAGTTTCTTTTTAAGAATCATTTAGGACGGTTACAAGATTATAATCGCTAATCAGCATTAATTGCTCCTTATCCTCAATTTTAAGCAGGGATAATATATGAATTTTATGAAATTTTTGTGTAGTTTAACTACTGAGAATCAGGAGCTTTTTGCAGGCGAATTAACGTATTATAGACCTGCCGTTTTAAATTATTGTTATTTTGTATCTCTACAGTAATTCCATTGAAACGAGAAATTGTAAGACCATTATCTTCGACTATTTTTTGGGAACGATTACAGTAATTGACTGCAATATCTCTAGCTTTACGTGGCAGACTATTCATACTGTTAGGATCGTTACAAACAATTTGAGGAATTTCTCCACCACCAATCAGTTTTTTAATTTCTTCAAAAGCTTGTTGTCGTGATGGCTCCATTGCTAACACTGCTTGAGCGTAGCTGGTGATTTCACTACTATTAACTGGTGAATTTTGAGCCTCAGCTTTTGAATGCAAAGTCAAAGTGCTAGCGATAAAACTAGCAGTAGCAAGAACGCCCAAAAACAAGTTTCGAGAAAGCATGGTTTGCAGACTTGTTCGGAAAATTAAATCAGAAATTTTTTTCATAAAGTTTGTGACACAGAACTACAGTAGGGATATGTTAAAGACTTTGAATTATTTTAAAAGCGAGAAGTTCCACAAGACTCCCAATTAAGCAAACTTTTAGGTGTATTGCGAGTTTTGTCGGCATACTTCGCACAATTCTATGATTTTCGTCTGAAGTACTGACATTTCCGAAGCTCCTTGCTTGAGACTCACTTCTAATTCCAGTAGTAAGGGTAAGCACGAGATGAGCTGCTGTACAGAAAGAAATTTAACTTCTTGCTGTAAAAAGTAGATGCGTTTGGGGTTAGCGATCTCAGCAGCTTTAGCGATCGCTTGTGGATTCCGTTCACCACCTTCCATAACGATTTTCACCCATAACCATGTACGAAATTGCCCAATCAGAGTAGCGACTATCCGTAAACCAGGCTCAGAAGCATTAATGAGATCGGCTAAGATATTTAAAGCTTTAGCCGTGTCTCCTGTTCTAACCGCTGCTGACAATTGTAGACTATTTTGTGTAGTATTTCGTACTAATTGTGTAACTATATCTACGTCTAAAGGCTTGTTGCTTCCTGCCGTATAAAGACGCAGTTTCTCTAGTTCACTGTAGAGTAGGCGTGTATCATTACCCACAGCTTGAGCCAATATTTCCGCAATCTTGGGAGTCAGTTTCACTCCCACAGCTTGAGCCGCTTGATTAACGGCTTGTACCAGCAATTCCGTCTTCCAAGGTGGGATGAGAGGAAATTCTTGGAACTCACTAGCGAATTGCTTCAATAATTTTGTCGATTTTAAGCGTTCATCGGGTTTGTTACGGGTAGTGAGCAATAAAAATGAGTTTTCTGGAATAACTGGTAGAGTTCGCGCCAGTTCTGCTAAAACATCGTCTGGACAATGGTGACACAAAGTAGTATTCATCAGCCAAACCAAGCGTCCACCCGCTCCAAAAGTTGGTGTCATCACTTGATTTAACCCAGCGATCACAGCGTCAGGTTGCTCAGGGGAGAATGAAGTATAGTTAAAACTTGTCCATAAAGGATCGAGGACGCGATCGCAAAGCTTTGCGATCGCTCGTTCCATGGCAAAATCATCCTCACCCCAGTAAACATAGATAGGCATAAAGATAGGTAATTGGGAATTGGGCATTGGGAATTGGGAATTGGGAATTGGGAATTGGGAATTGGGAATTGGGAATTGGGAATTGGGAATTGGTTATTCCCCTCATCCCCTCATCCCCCTCATCCCTCCATC
>NZ_JAECZC010000073.1 GCF_016056305.1 Amazonocrinis nigriterrae CENA67
CCCATCTCCCCATCTCCCCCGCTCCCCCGCTCACACTACATCTCTGTAATACGCCAATAAACTCCATTCTCTCGCTGCATTAATTGGTAATTAATCAATTCCCGCCGCAAGGTAGCGCAGTCGGGATGGTAGCGCTTGAGAATTTCATTGACTGTGCGTTCGGGGTAGCGAACCCTCGGATCAAATTTGCTTGCTAACCACTTGAGAATTACTAAGCGCTTTTTACGGCTAGCAGGAATTTCTTTAAGACGTTGGACTCCCTCCAAACTGTTGGTATCAACTTCCAAATAGCTTTTTAGAACTTTGCTTTCCCAAGCTTCAGTATCCACATCCTCTATCAAAGATGCTATTTTCTCAGGTGTAAAAATTTCCTTGCTGATATTTTGCAAAGCTTCGCTATCCAACTGATATAAACGACTATTGCCCTCAGGGCGCATAGTTACCAAATTTAGCTCCTTCAGTTTGGCTAAATGGTGGGATACTGTTGGCTCCTTGAGTTGCATCAGTGCCGCCAATTCTTCGACGCTGCACTCTTGATTCGCCAGTATACCCACAATCTTCAATCGGCTTTCATCAGCTAAGGCTTTGAAAAATTGCAGCAGGGTCTGAAACTGTTCTCTTTTCATAATCTGTTATCTATAATTCGACCTCAATCTAATTAGAAAGAAATCAAATTAGTCATGCTGTTCTCATCCGATGTAGCAAAAGCTTTGCTTAGGTAAATCGTGAATTAATGTTAATTTTGTAATTCGTTTTGTAAATAATTGAGATTTCTTAATTTGTTCTTTACATTTTGCTACGTTGCGACAGGCATCAATTAACAATAGGCATCAAGTGAATATCCTCAAGCCAGATACAACACTAGTGCAAATAGCTAAATTCTTGTTGAGTATAGACCAAAATACTGGCACATCACTTTCCAAAGCGGATAAATTTCCACGAGGATAAAAAATAGAAGAACTGTTATTAATCAAAGCACTTTAATGTCTGATTGAGCTTCAAAAGACCACTCTTATAAGTAATTTATTGATTAGCTATTAAAAATTTAAAATATATCAATCCTTGAAAACAGGTTGGAAAAGCGATCGCCATGGTGATTAATTTTAAATTATACTTTGATAATCTAGTATTTTTACTTTAAATTATAAGTAGTTCTTATATATAATATAAAAAATCCACTAAGTGCCGTGAAACGTAATCTTGGTACAGGATTAACGTGGGTTCAACAAATCCTGTTTTGACTCCTTTAAGGAGAGGGGAGTAATACCACTTCACTAAATAACTGATACAGATAGATGAGTAGGGGCGTACAGCTGTACGCCCCTACAGGTGATTCATGTGTTGCAGATATTTTGTCAATGGTATTAGCCTTGGTTCCAAATCCCAATTCATCCCGCAACGGGAGTAACATCAAATAGGACTAAATATCAATATTTTCGGTTAAAAAAGAGTAGAAGCAATTCATGAATTACTTCTACTCTTTGCCCGTACTTGACTCGGATATAAACGGCTATATTTGTTGTTCTCTAAATGCAAAATTTGACATCAATTTAACTAAATTGCTCACCTGCATCTAGATTAAACAACATTTGCAGGGTTTGCATACAACGCCGTCTGGCCTCAACATCTTGCTGCGATCGCAATTGCACCATTGGATCATGTAAAATTTTGTTAACTATTCCTCTTGTTAAGGCTTCGATGACTTCTTGATGTTTTTCGGCGAATTCTGAACCCAAACGCGACAAAGCTTTTTCTAATTCTTGTTCGCGGATGGTTTCAACTTTATTTCGCAGACAACTGATAGTAGAGACAGTTTCTAGACTACGCCACCAGACATCAAAAGCTTCCACTTCTTCATCTAAAAGTCTTTCTGCTTCCTGTGCCATCTTGCGCCGACTTTCATAGTTTTGTGCTACTACCGCTTTCAAATCATCCACATTAAAAGCTTGCACATTTTCTAGTTCATTCACATCTGCATGGACATTACGCGGCACAGAAATATCAAATAACATTAAAGGGCGATTAGGGTCTAAAACTATTTCTAACTTCGCCCGATCAAGGATTGGTTCAGTTGCAGAAGTACTAGTAAACACGATGTCGCTTTCGGCAATTACGGTCATCATTTCCGAAAGTGGGTGAGTGTAGATAGAATGTTCTGAAAACTGTTGTGCCAATTCTAGGGCGCGATCGCGAGAGCGATTTACTATACTAATTTGTGCAGCACCTTTAGAAATTAGATGTTGTACTAGCAAACGCGACATTTTGCCAGCACCTAAAATTACTACTCGGCAAGCAGCTAAATTTGCCACCTTCATCTGTGCTAACTCCACAGCCGCCGAACTGATAGAAACTGCACCAGTACCAATACTAGTTTCAGTGCGGACTCGTTTACCAGCTGTAATTGCTTGTTTAAATAATCGATTCAAAATTGTTTTTATACCATTGTATTGCTGACCCAGCTTGTGAGTAGTCTTGACCTGAGCCAGAATTTGACCTTCGCCGAGTACCAGACTATCTAAGCCAGCCGCCACCCGCATAATATGCATGACTGCATCATCATGCAGCAACATAAACAGGTGTTGTCGCAAAGACAAGGCAGGTAATTTACTATACTCTGATAGAAATTGAGTAACTTCACGGATTCCTTGCTCAACTTCACTGGTAACGATGTAGATTTCCAGGCGGTTACAAGTGCTAACAATTGCCACTTCATCAATATGAGGATAGCTGGAGAGTTGAGCGATCGCACTTTCGGTTTGTGGTTCTGGAATGCTCAGCTTTTCCCGGACTTCTACTGGGGCTGTTTTATGGCTTAACCCCACCACTGCAATATTCATTTCTTATCGTTAATTGGTAATGGGTTATTGGAAATTGGGGATTGGGGATTGGGTATTGAGGATTGGGGATTAGAGATTGGGTATTAGGTATTGAGGATTAAAGAACTCTTTCCCAGTCCCCAGTCCCTAGTCCCCAGTACCCAGTCCCTAGTCTCCAGTCCCCTCCCTAATTACTAATGCAATTGCACAACTTTAGGCTGCTCAAACATATGAATGGTGTCTACAAAGCGAGCAGTTTTTGATTGGCTGGAAATAACTAAGCTTTGAGTTCTTGCGCCGCCGTGAAAGAAGCGTACACCTTGGATGAGGTTACCGCTGGTAATACCGGAAGCTGCAAACAAAACTGTTTCACCAGATGCTAGTTCATGAGCATCGTAGACCTTATCGGGGTCAGTGATACCCATAGACTGCAAACGCTCAAGGTTAGCTTCTTTGCTTTCTCCAATCAAACCTGTCTTCACTATTTCTGGATCGTAGATCAGTTGACCTTGGAAGTGTCCACCCAAAGCACGCATTGCGGCTGCGGAAATTACACCTTCAGGTGCAGCACCGATACCCATCAGAGCGTGGATGTTAGTACCAGCGAAGCCACAAGACAGGGCTGCACCCACGTCACCATCTGAAATTAGCTGCACTCTCGCGCCAGCAGAGCGGATTTCTTTAATTAAATCGTTGTGGCGATCGCGTTTCATGACGACTACCACAAGTTCATCAATAGAGCGGTCTAGACACTCGGAGAGAATTTTCAGGTTTTCCGTGGCTGATTTGTTGATATCTACTTTACCCTTAGCAGCTGGTGGTGCTGCTAATTTCTTCATGTAGAAGTCAGGCGCAGCAAATAACCCACCTTTTTCAGAAATTGCCAAGACAGCCATTGAACCAGGTTGTCCGTATGCTACCAAGTTTGTACCTTCACAGGGATCGACGGCAATGTCAATTTCGATTAATTCATCAGGGTTACAGAAGTCTTTGGCATTTGGTTGGGTACAGATACCAACTTCTTCCCCGATATACAGCATAGGGGCGTCATCGCGTTCACCTTCTCCAATCACAATGCGACCGCGCATGTAAATTTTATTCATGCGGGAACGCATAGCTTCCACTGCTACTTGGTCAGCAGTGTTTTTTTCGCCTTTACCCATCCATTTAGCGGATGCGATCGCGGCTTGCTCTACTACCTCAATAATCTCTAACCCAAGTGTATTTTCCACAGAGTCGCCCTCTCAACTGCTTGACTGTGCGTCGTTTTATCTGGCTATTTCAGTCTTTAAGTCTACCAAAGGGCGGTTACACCTGTGAAATACTCTCCAGTTGGTGCTGTGTTAAGTTTTGCTGCTAACCAACAAAATCAACCAGTTGCAGATTTTACTAATATTTTTGTACTAGGAAATTTTTTCTACATTTATTGCCTGTGATTTGATACTCGCACCTAAACAATTAAGCCAATAATTCGTTTAATTACCTGTATAACTTCGTACAATTCATTTTTTTGAGGGTTGGAGAGAGTCAACTTATTCGATAAAGCATATTGCCGCACCTGCTGTAAAAGCTTGACAAAAATATAGTCTTCCCCATTCGATATCATTGAAAAAACTGGGATTTCTAAGTTTGGGTTTGCCATCATGTAAGCTAAAGTTTGTGGCAGAGCTTGCATAACGCTAAAACCATAACGTTTCGATTCAATTAGTACCACCCATAGTCGATTTTGCACCATCAAAGTATCAATAAAGCCTTTTAATAAACTTTCTTCCTCACCTCCATTTTCAATTTCAACCTTCACTAATTGCTCACTACGAATCTTAAAAGGAGGGTCACATAGCCCCATTAATTCCAAGAGAGGAGACAAAATAATCACGTTGACTGTGCCTTCTGTAATTGCACCGTCAGCAGCGTAATATAGATAGCGATTTTTTAACCGATTCAGTGATTCTTTTTCACTATCAGTCAGTAATGGTAAATGCTCAAACCATTCTGTGAAAAAATTGTTGTCAGCAGTCTGGCTTAAATTGAATTTAGCATGAGCCTCATTCAGGTTAGTAATTGCTTTAGTGATCCCAACTATTAAAACCATTTTTGCTAGTATTTAAATATCTATTGGGTTTATTGAAATTTTACACGTCTGAAATTAGAATGGCGGCGGGCGTAGACGTGACTAACAGTAGTTCAGGCTGAGTATCAAATGTGGATTTAAGTGTTTTCAAAACCTGTGATGAGTTGCTTAACATTTTCACTTAGGGCTGGAACAAAGTACCCACCCTCTTGTACAAATAGAGTTGGTAAATCAAGTAACTTAATCTTACTGGCGATTTGATTGTAAGACGTAGACTCAAGGGCAAAACAACCCAGCGGGTCAGATTTAAATGTGTCGAAGCCAGTTGCTACGATTAAGACATCTGCTTTGAACGACGATATTACCTCTGTGGCTTTCTCTAAGGCTTGTAGATAAGAAGCTTCACCTGTTCCAGCAGGTAGTGGAATATTTAAGTTATGTGCTTCGCCTTCGCCTAAACCACGTTCGTGTTCAAAGCCAGTATAGAAAGGATAAAAGTTTGTGGGATTACCATGAATCGAAATTGTTAAAACATCACTGCGATGATAAAAAATCTGCTGCGTACCATTACCGTGATGCATGTCGATATCAAGAATTGCCACCTTGGTAAACTGCTTGCGGAATTCTTGGGCAGCGATCGCGGCATTATTTAAGAAGCACATACCCATCGCCATATCCTGAGAAGCATGGTGTCCACTTGGTCTACACAAAGCATAAATAGCAGACTCTCCCTCTCGTATACGAAAAACCGCTTCCAGAACCGTAGAGACACTCAATAACGCATTTCTCCAAGTGTATTCTCCGATTGGTGCTGCACAATCAGCAAGATACCATCCCGCTAAAGCAACAGGGCTGTGATTAAACTGGGCTACATGGCGATTTGGGAAGATGTTTGGAAATATTTCATCGCTAGCATCCGGCATTTTTGACCAATTTGACCAAGCACCTTCCAGATAATCCACATAACCTCTGTCATGCACCGCAAGGATTGATTCACGAAGCTCTAGCTGCGATGATGCAAACAGTATCTCACATCCAACCTCCTCCAGCCCCAGACGAATCTGATTACCCCTTTGTGCAACATCTGGATGTTCAACAAAGCGCCCTCTGCGGAGGAATTTTGTAGGGCCTTCAACGTCAAAATAAGGACTGAGTATGGCTTTCATTTTGTCTAGGCTATTCAATAACTAGAATTTGGTTTGAGTTTACCAAGAAGTGGATATACCAGGAAAATATGGCAGTTGGACAGTAAGCACGAAGGCGAAAAGCAGTACTATTTCCTTTCCCCCATTTCTGAAATAAGTCTCATGATCTAGGCTAGAGATAACTGATAAAAATCCATAACATCAAAAATATGCTGGACTTCCTTAACCCCCTTCTCGGTCGCCATCCAGAACGCATGAAAGCCAACGTAGAAATCTATACTTGGCAAACTTGCCCTTACTGCATCCGTGCCAAGCTGCTGCTGTGGTGGAAAGGTGTAAAATTTACTGAATATAAAATCGACGGTAACGAAGCAGCTAGAGCTAAGATGGCAGAACGCGCCAATGGACGACGTACAGTACCACAGATTTTTATCAATAATCAACACATTGGTGGTTGTGATGACCTTTATGAGCTAGACACAAAAGCTCAACTTGATCCACTTTTATTCCAAGCAACTCCCTTAAAACTGCTCAGTCCTGAGTAAAAGTCAATGAGTCAGCAAAGTGAGGGTAGGGTGTGCTAGACGGATATTTTCGATATGATTTGTCATGAAACATATGCTCAAAGAGCTTAACGCACCGACACATAACACGGTGCGTTATGGCTTGAGCCTAACGCAACCTACCTACTAGTCCTTTCAAGGTGTAATGTATTTTTCTCAGTGTCTTAGTGTCTTTGTGGTAAAAAATTGACTGATGAACCACCAAGGCACTAAGACACAAAGGTGAAAACCCCAAGGTTCAGTAAATTTTGTGAGGAATTTTACCCACCTTCAAAGGGCTAGTTTTAACTGTTACAAAATCTCAAATTTAAAATCCAAAATGGTATTAATTGAATACCCAGAATATCTTCTACATCGGCAATGGATGTGCCACGCCTTAAAATTGGCACAAGCCGCAGGTGATGCTGGTGAAGTTCCTGTAGGTGCTGTTGTGGTTGATGCGAGTGGAAATTTGATTGCAGAAGGTGAAAACAGAAAAGAACGCGACAAAGATCCCACGGCTCACGCGGAAATCCTGGCTCTGAGGTCAGCTGCTCAAACTTTACAAAATTGGCATCTGAACCAATGCACCTTATACGTAACTTTAGAACCTTGTCCAATGTGTGCTGGCGCTATTGTACAAGCTCGTTTAGGAACCCTTGTATATGCAGTGGATGATACAAAAACTGGGGCAATTCGTACTGTAACCAATATTCCTGATAGCGCTGCTTCTAATCACCGTCTGCGCGTTGTGGGAGGCATTCTAGAATCAGCCTGTCGTCAGCATTTGCAAGCTTGGTTTGCTACTCGGCGGCGTCAGAAAAAATAACAGACAGAGGCGAAACTGTCCAGTACCTACGACACAATTTACAAAAGAAAATCTACGGTGTAACTAATCAAGATTTTATTACATTCTTCCGGACAACCAGCAGCTACCGTATATCATGCAATTTTACTCTTCCGACAATACTTACCAGGAAATACCAGCACCTACCCAAGTAAAATATGAGGTGGCTGATGTAACTTCGCGGGTTTCTCCTTGGCTAAGTTCTCTAGCGTATTTATTAGGGCATCATCTCCTATTACCATTATTCTTTGGAAAAATTAGAATTACCGGACAAAAAAATATTCCGATCAATGGCCCTGTGATTCTAGCTCCCACACATCGGGCACGTTGGGATTCTTTGCTTTTACCTTACGCTACTGGTCGTTGCGTCACAGGTCGAGACTTACGATTTATGGTAACGATTGATGAATGCCAAGGATTGCAAGGTTGGTTTGTTCGACGTTTGGGAGGATTTCCTGTAAATGCTCGACGCCCAGCCATTAAAACTCTGCGTCACGCAGTGGAATTACTTCAAGATAAACAAATGTTAGTAATTTATCCAGAAGGCAATATTTTTCGCGATGGCAAACTACATCCTCTAAAGCCAGGAATTGCTCGTTTAGCTTTGAATGCTGAATTGAGTTCCCCAGGACTGGGGGTGAAAATCTTACCTGTGAGCATCAATTACAGCCAACCCTATCCTGACTGGGGTACAGACGTTAGGCTTCACATTGGCAGTGCAATAAATGTTGCAGATTATACCAATGGTAGAGCTAAACAAAATGCCAAACGCCTTACAGAGGATTTAGCAAGGGTGCTACAACAATTAAGCCATCAAGAATCAACAATTAGCACTCGTGCATTTGCGGAAATTTCTAATACTTAATGTCAGTTGTCAGTTGTTAGTTGTCAGTTGTTAGTGGTAACTACTGACCATTGACCATTGACTAATGACTAATAACCAATCACCAATTCCCAACTATTTAATTTCCCTACATCTTGTGGTGCATAGTCGATTATCCATAACTGCCAGCGTCCTTGGATGGAAAGAGACAGCAATTGCTTAAGGATCGGGTGCGATCGCAGTGTATATGTAGTTTGCAATTTCGTACGCCGTCCTAGGGTACGATTTTGTAACAATACCTGTTGATTATTGGGGGCAATTAGATAAATTTCTAAGTCGCCTAAATAATCATGAGTGATGTTAACTGTGATTTCAATATCTTGAAGTACGCCAGACTCAGAAATTGCGATCGCACTTTTTATCCCCTGTTTCTCATTATCTGGAATCGCTAGCTGGCTGTTATTCTTCCCCTTGACTTGGTTGGTTGCAGTTGCAGCCACTTTCCGCATCTCTTGCGCTGCTTGTACTGCCCTGGCTGCATTTACCTTACCATAGCCAAACCACTGGGAATGTCCGTTAGCATCGTAACCACCTTGGCTTAAACCCAGCTGCGGGTCTGGGTCTAAGTCCACAATTTTATCAGCCGTTTGTTCCAAAATACGTTTAACTTCTTGGGCAGTTAAGTCAGGATTCGCTGACAACATCAGGGCTGCTACTCCTGCAACTACGGGTGTAGCGCTGGAAGTACCGCCGAAGTTGTTGGTAAAGTTACCAGGATCGTAACCAGCGGTACTGATTTGGTCAGTGGTGAGGATTCCTAGACCAGTTAGGGAAATAGCGATCGCGGGTTGCGTGAAAATATAACCTTTTTCCTGAAATGACATACCAGGAGGAGCATTGTTACTAGGGGCACATACCGAAATACTCGCTCCCCAATTACTATAAGCTGCTTTTTTATTCAAACTGGTAGAAGCAGCAATAGCCAACACATCTGGATGTTCCGAAAAACCACTTAACCAATCAACATTTCCCTGTAAAATATTATCAGGCCACTTTTGCTCATAAACAGTACCGTTAACTGGACGGTTGGCATTGCCGGCAGCAAATACAATCACGCAACCTTTACCATTGCGCCCTTGGGTTGCAGCACGGTTAATGGCTGCCTTTTGGCGCAAAGATAGAGGAAAATAAACAGCAGCAGCTCCCCAACTGCAAGAAATCACACTGGCTCCCTTTTCTATTGCCCAGTTGAATATCTCCTCAATTGACTCATCATCCAGATACCCAGTAGTGCGAATGGGCATCAACGCACAACCGGGGGCAACCCCCACAATTCCTGTACCATTTTCTTCAGCCAAGGCTATGCCTGCACAAGCTGTCCCGTGGCTAGTTTCGTGTTCAGCAGGCAACGGTAAAAAGTCATTTTCTTTTAAATCTCTAGGGGCAACAACTTTGCCGGCACCTTGAAAATCTGGATGATTCAAATCAAAAGAATCATCCACCACTGCCACAACCACAGAACGCACACCGCGAGTAATATCCCAAGCTTTCTCGACAGAGATATGGGAACCTGCTGCCAACTGATTACCGTTGTTATGGTTGAGATACCATTGCTGAGAATAAAGAGGATCGCGGGGTTTGTAATATGACTCTCTTTGCACAAGGACGTTAGGTTCAGCAACTAACACCTCTTTGAGTCCTTGCAGTTGGTTGGCAATTTTGATGGGATTCTCAGTTGCTTGTTTACTAACCAGAAATACGAAAGTATTAGGAATACCAATTACAAATTGTTTTGGATTTAAGCCGAATGCAGTTGCTATGGCATTAACTGTGGCAGGGTCTACCCTAGAAGCAAATTGAATCGTGATTTGGTTATTCAGGTAAACGGAAGTTCCAGGACTATCTTTAATTGTGTAAACGTGACTGGCGAAAGCAACATTTTGGGTAGCGCGTGCTTGGGACATTGCCTCGTCTAACTGGTTTGGCGCCACCGTGAATAATTCTAGCCGTGCTTGAGGAATACTGCGCTGCCAAAAGCCCCAACTAACCTGAGATAATTGTTGGGGAAGAAAATCGGTAGCAAAACGGGTGGTGACTTGACGGATGGTAAAACGGTCTAAAGCTTTTTCTAAAATCAATTCTTCACCACCGCGTTGTAACACTACTCCCAAACTGCTTGCTGGTACACCTGTGGTTGGCAAATCAGAGGAATTGACGCGATCGTTCATAGGGGCGATTTAGTTAGTGTACAGGGCAATGGGAACTCAATTAAACCGATTTTCAGTCTAAATCAGAGAAACTTGAGTATGTAGATTGTTTTGTTAAAGACAAAAACAGAGTTAAGATACCCGAAGTTTCTGTAACTTTTTTATATATTTGTCGCACTAATTTACCCCATGAACTTTGCTGCTGTCGGTTCCTTGATTCGCTTCACATCTTTATCACTCGTAGCAGTCCTCAGCCTGCTATCATCAGTCAATGCTCAGATACCACAGTTACCAGGCACTACTAACCAACCACAACCCATTGACCCTAATAATCCTAATAACCTGCGTCCTACAACTCAAAATAGCAGTATTTTGAGCCTTGAAGGGGGCGATCGCTTGATGAAAGAAGCAGATCAAGCCGTTTCTGCACAAAACTATACTCTAGCTGCTAAAAAACTACAAGAAGCACGTCAGGTTTACAATCAGCTATCTAATTTTTATCAAGATTTAAATGCCAGCTTTTCAGGAATTGACAATAGAGTTTCTGATTCCCAGCGGCAAAAGGCTTTATTAACCGCCCAAAAGCGAGATGAGGCGACTTATCAGCTAGCGCTGGTACATCGGGCGCAAAATCAGCCAGAATTAGCCGTACCATTGTTAATTCAAATTATTAAAAGTCAAAACCCAACACGAGATTTAGGCAAGAAAGCCTACCAGCAGTTATTTGAGCTAGGTTTTGTTGACTCTCCCTATCCCAGACAAGGTAGTGGTTCATCTTCGTCATCGCAAAAATGAGCAATGGTCAGTGGTCAGTGGTCAGTGGTCAGTAGTTATTCTCCCCTGCACCCCTGCACCCCTACTCCCCACTCCCTACTCCCTACTCCCACATATTTGTTAATAATAGGAAAGTAAGTTTTTTCAGGAATTGCGATGATTAGTCCGCAGCAGGTTGAGGCAATGATCAAGGCAAAACTGCCAGATGCCCAAGTCCAGGTGCAGGACTTGACTGGTGGCGGTGACCACTATCAGGTGACAGTAGTGTCATCGCAGTTTGCAGGCAAAAGACTGGTGCAACAACACCAGTTAGTTTATGGCGCTGTGCAAGAAGCTATGTCAACCGAAGCGATTCATGCCTTGGCTGTAAAAACCTATACTCCCGAAGCATGGCAAGCAACAACTGCCTCCTAAACTTTCAACTTAGGAGTTGTAGGGGCGGGTTTTGCAATCTTACTCAATTGGTAGCAAGGTATGCGGGTAAACCCGCCCGTACAGGAGTTAGGAGTTGTCAGTTTAAATTAATAACTCCTCCCTTTTAACCCTTCAGTATTTAATGTAGAACAGGAAACAAAAACACTATGACACCAGAACTCAAAGAAAGAATTGATAACTTGATAAAACAAAACAAGATTTTTGTTTTCATGAAAGGAACCAAGTTGATGCCTCAATGTGGTTTTTCTAACAACGTTGTGCAGATTCTTAATACTTTGGGAGTTCCTTTTGAGACGTTTGATGTTCTCTCAGATTCCGAAATTCGTCAGGGCATCAAAGAATATTCTAACTGGCCAACAATTCCCCAAGTATATATTGATGGTGAATTTATTGGTGGTTCTGATGTCATGATTGAACTCTACCAAAGCGGTGAATTGCAACAATTGGTAGAAGTAGCAATAGCTTCTTAATATCTTAAGAGCAGCAAAGCAGAGACTATACTGTTGAATTAACACCTGATTGTAGAAACAAAATTCCATTTTTACTGCCCTTAAAAATTAGAAAGATAACTGTCTTTCTATATTTTTAAGGGCTTTTTCATGTATAGCCCAATACGGTTCAGTTAACGATTGTTGTAGGTTGGGTTGAGGAACGAAACCCAACCTACAAAGTTAAAAATTTTTGCCGCTAACTAGTCCTCATCTTAGTGAGGCAATGCGCCTTTGCGGTTCCCCGATTTGTTCGCCAGTCAAAAATTAGGGTTTTTTGGACTCTTGAATGCCAGTTTGTTCTACACGAAAAAATATGACAATGCGCGTAAGTCCTATTATGGATACAAATCTGATTAAATAACTGCGATAAGTAAAAGACTTTTGGACAAAGTACAGGCATTTGAGAGAATAACTATAAATTAAGCTTATATAATAATTTATATTAAGTTTACACAATCTTCATAATAAAGTTTTCACTTTGTGGATACATATTTCCTCCAACTAAATAATTAAAACTTTTGTAAAAACAGTTTATTTATGGTTGTATGCTACGTGACGCGTATATCTTAAACGAAAGGAGATTTCAAACAAAAGTTCAATTTGTAGAGCAGATATATAATCTGAAACTACAACAGGAATAAGCAGTTATGAAATTGATTGAACTTCAACAGAAGGCAACGAATAAATTATATCGAACAGCAATGTCTGCCTATCTGTCTCAGCCTAAATATATTGAATGTAATATTTGTAAATGGCAGGGTAAACATTTCATAAACAGTCTTTGGCATAGTCATGTAATTTGTCCTAATTGTTGCTCAGATATACGTCATAGATTGTTAGCTGCATCTCTGTCATTTACTGATGATTTTTCTTATAAAAAACTTGTTCAGGATAAACGCATCCTTCATTTTGCGCCAGAAGCACAACTAAAATCAACACTTAAAACATATGCAGCAAAGTATGTGACGGCGGACTTTTTAGACAAAAGAGTAGACTTACAATTAGATATATCAAACATGCATCAAATTCAAGACGGCGAATTTGATCTGATTATTGCTTGTGATGTTTTAGAACACGTTCCCAATGATAGTAATGCCTTCAAAGAAATATATAGAGTTTTAAGCGTTGGTGGCTATGCAATACTAACGGTACCACAGAAGGATAACTTAGCAGAAACATTTGAAGATTCAACTGTTGTGTCCCCTGAAGATAGGGAACGTATCTTTGGGCAATGGGATCATCTGCGTATCTATGGAGATAGCTTTAGTTTTATAATCGAATCATTTGGGTTCAAAGTAACAGTAATTAACGAATCAAACTTTCCCAAAGAAGTCGTTAACAAGCATATACTTTTCCCACCTGTGTTATCAGAAAATCCACTAGCTACTAATTACCGAAAGATTTTTTTGCTCAAAAAGTAGCTGAAAGCAAGATTTAAGATCATGTCCGCGTTTATTACTTATTAAACCTGAAGAACCCCAAAGAGGTAAAGCTATGCTTTGCCTCTGACGCCCAATGAAGACTGTATATAGTTTGTATACAAGTAGGTTGCCACAACTGAGAAAAAGTCTTTCACTAGATTGCCCTTTGTTACAGCCAGTCAATTATCTTGGCTTGTTCTGGCAATTTAGCGTCTTGTTGTCCAGAGTAACGCGCCCTAGCAGTGAACAAACCAATGGGAGTATTGAATAAATCTACAAGATTGGCTTTAAGAGCGATCGCTTTGAGAATTTCTTTGGGCACTTCTTTTAATAACCAACGCAGCAAGCGATAGCCACATTCGCCTTTGGTGATTTCTCGCATCAATTCTACGCCATGCAGTTCATGGAGATAGCGATTTGAGCGGCCATAACGCCGCCATTGGCTTTCTAGTTCTTTGAGTGTGGTACGGTGACGGTGTTGAACGATCGCTTCTGGGGCAAATTCCAGACGCCCAATGTTTTGCTGCAAAATTCGCCAACAAATGTCTGCATCGCCGCCAGTTGTCAAATAAGGGCGAAATAAACCTGCTTTTTCTAAGGCAATACGCCGAATCGCCAAATTAGCAGTTTGACCGTAAGCACAAAAGGAATGGGCAAGGGTATGTTTTTGTGATAATGTTTCCTGCCTATCTGCGTATTGTTCTAGCAGAGTATTGCCTGGTAGGGCGATAATTTCACCGGCGACTATTACTACCTCTTGCTTGACAAAAGGCTGAATTAGTGATAATAACCATTGTGGTTGCGGACGGCAATCAGCATCAGTAAAGGCGATGATTTCACCTATAGCGGCGCGAATACCAGTGTTCCGGGCGGCGTAGGAACTTTGAATTTGGTTTTGGCTTAAGGGACGAATTGTAATTGGGCAATTTTCGGCAAATTTTTGGAGATCGGCGAGGGTGCGATCGCTACTGTTATTGTCTACGATTAGGTACTCTACCCGCTCTTTGGCATAGGTTTGAGACAACAGACAATCAATTAATTCTGGTAAGTCTGCTTCACCGTTATAAATAGGAACAACCACCGATACCATTGGCAAGAAGCTGTTGGTGGTGGTTGTATCAGCTAATAAAGGATTCATAAAAGTATGAAGTATGAAGTATAAAGGCTGAAGTATAAAATTCATCCTTCAGCCTTTATCTTTTATACTTTCTAATCCTGATAATGAACACTAGTTAGAAATTAACAAGCGATCAATCTAAAATTGTAAGTCGCTGGCGCTGGCGCTCATGGGTCGAGTTGATTGGCTTGCCGAAAATTGAGCGAAGTTGTTACTAGATAGAACTGCGATCGCTCTGGCATATTGCGGATCGCTTTGAGTTCCTACTAAACTGGGGTTCGATGCCAACTGGCGCTCTTGTGCTTCTGTCAAGTCTATCTTGATGTTTGGGGTAATTCCTTTGTGGTTAATATCTGTACCAGCAGGGGTATAGTAGTGGGCAATGGTGACGGCTAAACCGGAACCATCTGATAATTCATGAACTGATTGTACTAAGGCTTTACCGAAGGTTTGACCACCAATAACTATAGCTCGCTTATTATCTTTGAGGGCGCCTGTAAGAATTTCGCTAGCACTTGCAGAATTTCCATCCACCAATACAGCTAAAGGCAGTTTTGTCAAGGCTGTGCGATTGGCTTTGGTGTCTTCACTGTAGCCTTGACGGTTAACGGTGCGGACAATGCCACCATCATCTAGCCACATTCGAGCAATTTCAATGCTCGCTTGCAATAAACCGCCGGGATTCCCGCGTAAATCTAACACAAAAGCATCGACTTTCTGATTACTCAAATCGCGGATAGCTCGGCGCATTTGTTCGGCAGCGTGGGCACTAAATTCGCGCAAACGGATATAGCCAACCCGCCGATTGCCTTCTTGTTTGAGGGTGTAACGTACTGTTGGTACTTCAATATTTGCCCGTGTCAACTTCACAGTCACAGCATTCTGCCCTGCTCGTCCTAGCTGCAAAGATATGGGAGTACCCGCTTTACCGCGAATCAGTTTAGAGGCGTCATCAACTTTCAGCCCTAATGTAGATTTGCCATCGATTGCCAAAATTTCATCACCTGCTTTGATTCCGCCTCTCAGTGCTGGAGAATTTTCTATGGCTTCCACAACAGTTAGCCGCTTGGTTTTGTCGTTGACTTCCATGCGAATGCCAATTCCAGAGACTTCCCCAGATGTTTGACTAGTGAGAGCTTCATACTGTTTGGGATCCATAAACCGAGTGTAAGGATCTCCCAACTTTTGTAAGGCTTCGCGAATTGCTACATAAGCTTCTTCGTTAGAAGAATAGTTTTTGCTTAACAAGCTTTGCCGAGTTGCTTGCCAATCTTGTTTATTAAAACTGCCGTCAACATATTCACGATTTACTACTTGCCATACTTGGTCAACTAATGCTTTTGGACTATCTTGTAGAGCGGCACGCACGCAGCGAGTCCAAGCAGGGCCAAAGACAGACACGGTGGCCGTTGTGGCGATCGCTCCACCAATCAAGGCTACTTGGAGCGGCGAGTGACGTTTCGCAGATTGGTTCATGTATATCAGCTGGGGTAATTGTGTGTTGACAGTTTAGCAATCAGACTTTTGAGAAAACTTTAAGTTTTTATACCCTATTTTCAGTTATGTTCCCCTCATTAATTTTCCCCTTTGAATTATTCTAAAATATTGCAATAATTTATTAACTATTATTGCTGTACTTGCCAGTTTTTGTGGCAGTCTAATTTGTCACTATGAACTTAATGTGACGATAGTGTGACACTTTTGTTGGTGTCATCTTTACACCCTATATTATTTTTATAAGATAGCATTTCGCTGAGTTAATTGCTGGTCTTCCGGTCATGATTTACCCAAGCCATTATTAGCATGTCATGAGACATAAATTTACCAAATCTTCATCAATTGCCCAAAGGCAAAGATTACGTAAACAGTGGCAATTGTTACAAAAAGCAATTTGTGGTTTATGCACTATCTTTGTCATTTGGCTGGTTTTCACCACTATAGCCCTAGTTTTTGCTTCTTCAAAGCCTGTAGATGGCTTTGTTGTGCTTGGTGGTAGTATTCGCCGAGAAATTTATGCTGCCCAACAAGCAAAACAATATCCGCAAACACCCATTCTAATTTCTCAAGGTTCTAAAGACCCCTGTATCTGGCTAATTTTTCAGCGAGAAGCGGCAGAATTACAAAATGTTTGGTTAGAAAAGTGCGCCAATTCTACCTTTGACAATTTTTATTATGGAATTCCGATTCTGCGGCGTTGGGGAGTATATAAGATTAAGCTGATTACATCACCAACTCACCTACCAAGAGCCAAATGGATGGCACAAATTCTCTTAGGCGCTCATGGCATTTGGGTGGAACCAGATATTGTTGAGGAGTCGGGTATTCCAGCGAATCGAGAGTCTTGGGGGAAAACTGTATTAGATATCACGCGCAGTTTATTGTGGGCTGTTGTCAGTCAAATCATTCAGCCACAATGCTCAAATGTGACAAAACTGGCACAAGTGGATATGCAAGCTTGGCAGCATCAAGGTTTTAAGTGTGAACATCAAGGTGGGGTGGGGAGGTGAGGGGGATATTGATAATGAAGAATTATACTAACAGAAAACCAGATTTTCGTAAGCTAATAATCATTCAAATTGCATCCCCCTTCGGGTTCGCCAGTTGCCTGCGGAGGGAAACCCTCCCGCAGCACTGGACTCACCGCGTCTCCCCTTCTTTGCGTCCCCGCGTCTTTCTAAGGCAAAGGATTATGCAACTTAAAAGCAGATTAGCTTATTTGGCAGCAACACACAAGGAAGACGATAAAGGGTAATCTTGAAGTCTTCAATAGAGGCGGGTAATTTCAATCGTGCGTCGCGATCGCTGAAAACAGACATCGAATTCTCGAAAAAAGTTTGTTTGCCCAAGGATTAAGGGCACCTGAGAGGCTTGTGCCCAGGCAAATGCTAGGCGAACGGGTTCCAGATTCCCAATTTGAACATGCACAAATAAACCCCGCGCTTCAATCCTTGCAAGATTTCCAGCCAATGGCAAGCGGACAGCTTGTTCCTCCCAAATTGCACCTAATTGCAACCCGATGTCATAAGGTAAGAGATTGACCGTAGACCCAGTATCCAGCAGTGCATTTGCAGAAACAGAGGAGCCTGCATGACTCACAGTGACGGGGATCGTGGGTAATGCTTCATCGTCAGAAAAGGGAAACTCGACTGTACTAAGCATGAGTAGATGCCTCTTGGTCATCCTGAATCATCTGCATCAGGATGTTTGCAGCTTCCGTTGCGTCGTAGGGCGACCAAATTGGGTATTCTGATGCAGAAAAGATAATTTGTAGTTCAGCGTCTGGAATTTGTGCGGCTAGGAGTTTGAAGAGCGATAACTTGTCCGACTGGCTCAGATTATTGATCAGAGGAATTAACTCAGACAGAGACATGGTTTGAACTTCCAGACATACGAGAATGCCTTTATCATAAGCGATTGGTGAGGTGCATTGGTAACAAGTTAAGGTTATTAATTATTTGTCAATAAGCAATTGTGCTTAAAATGATGTCAAAAATGGGGTTGTGAACACAATTTTTGAGTTAGCGATGCCCAAGGGCAAGCCGCTCCGCGTCTACGCCTAATTTTGATACTTGTGATTCATACTTGCATCCAAATCTCAGTACAGTAGCCAAAAATAAAATCCCAAATTGAGAAACTAGTCGAATATGCAAAGACTCATCCTGAACTAGAATTCTTTACAACTAGGATTGGATGCAACCTTGCAGGATACACTGACCCAGACTCGAAGCTATGATTGTTCGTGCTTGCGATCGATCGTGAAGCGACTCCGCAGGAGTATCGCGCCCTTGAGTGGGGTTACAAACGCATCCAGTTCTATTCAGGCATGGCATTGGGAGTTGATACCGCAGCAGTAGAGATAATCTTAGGCTTAAAGGATAAGTACCCTATCGAGATAAATCTCACTGCTGCCATACACTGCATTAACCAAGATGCCAAATGGAATAATCTCGATAAGCAGAAGTATAGTCCTCTTGCATAAATACTGAAACTAAGGCTGAAAGTATTGTAGTTACATTATCAAGACCGAATTATACAAGAGGTTTTATCATTGGCTGTAAAATTCTTGATAACACCAAGGGATATACGGAAAAATTCCATGTAATTCTCCCATGAAGGGTAGTTATACGGTAAAGTTTTGTATAATAAACAGTTAGCCTTGATTATAATTACCGAAAATTTGTTGTTATGAGGAGGTAATTGCGTTATGAACAGTCAAACTTACGAATCTATAGATAATTGAATAGGCGATCGCTATCTTACTCTACGATAAAATAGGTGTTTGGCGACATTCTGAGACAAAAAACTAAAATTGAAGTGAAAAGTATAAAACGATGAAATCAATTTCCAAAGAAAAAATTAAATATTAATGGTTAAGGATACTAAGCGATTAAGCCTTAACCTAATCAGTCCGCAAACTGCTAGAATTACCTGACTATATCGATGACGAGCTAGACGGAATTTTTCCGAGGCTACGCGAAATATTTTTACCCGACATATCATGTGTTCAACTGTGATTCTGCGAGACGAAAGTTGTTTATTCTCTTGTTTTTGTAATTCTGAAATTTCTGTATTCTTTCGTTTCTTATGAGGTGTGGTAATAGCATCATCTCCAATATAAGCCTTATCGCCAATAAATCTTTGTGAGTCAGCAAATTCCCAGCCGAGTATCTCGAAACAAATTAATATCACTTTTTTTTCCTAACATTCCCACATAGATATCTACAATATCTTCCCCACCAGGTAAGACAATAAACTGGTTTTTTAGAGTATGCATTTTTTTCTTACCAGAGTAGTATCTTTTTTGTTCTTGATAGTCTACAGGTCAAGATGAGAGCTTGTTCAGCACTATCAACAATTAATTCGTATTCGGACAGCATTCGCTGCAATTCCTGAGATTTTTGACTATCTATTGATGCTTCTTCTATTTGAGATGCTGGTAAAATTTCTCTCAAAATATCTACCCAATAATTAAAAGCATCATTCGCTTTGGTTTTGGAAATATCAAAGAGTAACCCTAAAATCTCAAAAATTGGTTTTTGTCTAAGGTAAACTAGACACAAGCATATTCCTTCTTTAGGTGACATCTCTGGTTTGCGTCCGCCACCAGGAGCAATAATCCGAATTTTATTTTTTTCAATTTCTGCCTGTTTCTCTACATGCCTTTTTTCTGCTAAAGATACCAATGCTAAAAACTGGTTATAATTAATTCCAATTAATCGTTTTGCTTCGTGAGGATGTGATTCAATTCTTGCCAAAGGATTTGTCATATTATCTAGATATAATTTTTGCTCCGTTTTTTATTATCCCACTCTGTTTATATTAAGGATAAGTCTATTGCACAACCATTTGTAAGAGTCATAGCAAAATATACTGGTTACTGTGATTTTTGGTTCACATAAAACGTGATTAATTTAGATACTAATACCGCAGTTGCATTCATTGCAGAGGGTTCTCCCGTTCGTTATGAACTACGAGCATTTGTCAAAAAGCAACAAATGGTAATAGCACAAACTGCATTTAATGAATTCATCAATATTGTGCAGTATTCAGCAGGTAGCTTGGAACAGACAAGAGCAAATCGTTTTCTGCAAAGAGTTATTAT
>NZ_JAECZC010000074.1:0-17912 GCF_016056305.1 Amazonocrinis nigriterrae CENA67
CTGCTCCCCTGCTCCTCTGCTCCCCTGCTCCCCATCTCCCCTGCTCCCCTGCTCCCCCTATCTATGTGTATCAAACTGAAACTAAAAGCCTATCAGGTGCGATCGCTGTTGATTTTTCGGGCTGCTTGAAAGCCTTGGTAAAATTGGGTTTTACCGCCAAGGTCTTCAATTTCCTCAATCTCAACCGGTGCTGCTTGTACCAATACTTCTGGCGAATCCACCTTTGGCTGCTGCAAAGAAAGCTTCGGTTCACCGTACACTAAGGCATAACTACCATCTGCTGTTTTCTGACGCAACCATTTCAGAATAGTCTGTTGTTTGGGGTGGGATAGGTCGCGGGTAACGGGCATAAAATTGGGATCGCTGGGATGTAGAGAAAAAGCCAGTTCCAGAATGGCGCGGTGTTCTTTCACTGACTCATAGTTACCGAGGTTCACCAATCTCTTACTCATAATCGGATAGAGATTGCTATATTGTTGAAGAATTGGTTGGATATGGTCGAGCCATGTGGGTTGTTCGGGAACCACATACTCGTCGTGCAGCAGAAGATAGATAAAATCAAATTGCTGTTGTTGTCCTTCAATCTGTCCATCTAGTTGGTATTGAATCATGTAGACTTGACCATCTAGATACTTGCGGGGATTATTAGGATTAGTGGTAACGATAGATAACTCAGCTTTGCCCTCTGGGTTGGTACTCAAACTCGCAGGAAAGGAAAGGGCTGAGGCTGGCGTATTAATCACAGGGATGGTAGCTTTGGGAGGACTTGGATCTGTATCTCGCCCGCCTCCTTGACCTTCAAGTGGGGGTAAAAGAGCAACGGTTATTTTGGCATCAGCCAAGGGTTTACCATAGACCACAGCAAACAAGTTTGTTCGGACTGTCTCTCCCGGTTCGACTCGGTGGACAAAGTTATCAGCACGAATTAGTAAACCGTTGATACTCTCTCGAATGACTACTACCCCATTGGTTGCATTGCTCATCTGAATCAGGGCGAGGGGCTTGTTTTGAATTAACTCAAATATCTCCGGCTGCAATTTCACAGCCCAAATTCCAGAGGTTTGACGTAGCCAGTTTTGTTCACGGTAGGGAATTGTTGTACCCAGTGCAATAAAATCGCTATTTTTGCTAACTTGCTGAGCCTCTTTGGTATTTTCGTCTGTAAGTACCGCTAACTGAATATCGTTAAGGTTTTTCAGACTTCCATAGCCATCTATGAGCGGTAAAGCATTGGCAAAATCGGCGAATACTGTTTTTGTGGCTTCGTCCACCCGACAATCGAAGAAGTTAACATTATCGGCTGTTTTTTCCCCGTTGAGAGGAACCATACGACGACCGAGAACAAAAGAACGGGGTTCCTTGGGTCTATAGGGGCCGATCGCACCGATGACTGTACCAATAGTAAAACGATTGGAAGTACTGTTTGTACTATAGCCGAAAGTAGCCAACCGTATCGATAGTAACCCGTCGCTAGTTGCTTTTTTGAGTTCTAAAAGAAAGCGAGAGTTGCGTAAGTTATCGCCCCATTCTAAATCGGTGAGTACCGATTGGAAACTAGCGGCGGCAGTCTGGTCGCCTGGAGATGCGCCTTCTTGACGACCAAATAAGATGTCTCGAAAGGCGGCTGGCTCGAAATTAGCAGTCAGCAAATGAGGAATTTTGCCGTCGGTGAGTCGGATTTTCAGCCCCCAAATCTGCGAGGCTAGCTGCCATTGCGGATCAAGATCTACTAACTTACCACCAACGCGATCGTTAGAACCGTCGATGAAAAGACCGACTGCTGGATCAACAGTAGCATCTGTAGTGCCACTGCCATCTTGGTAGTGAACAGATTGTACTTTGCAATTGATTAAACGGTACGCCCCAGAGCCAATCGAATTCCACCAACCATTAGCCACATTTCCTTGCTGGAAATTTTGAAACCGATCCTCAAACGTCGCATTATCGAAGTGGCGAACATCATTATTGACAGTTGAGACATCTGCCTGAAAGTCGCCTGCAAATGTCAGCCGCAGGTTATCTAAATAGCTCATTTATATTCCGGTTTTTTCAGTGTAAATAACTAGTTTCTTGTTTTATAACTGGAAAAAACACGGTTTATCAGGCTTATTTACAATCATTTACTAATATACTTTTAAATAGCATATTGACAAGGTTTTTCAAATATAGAATACTTTAAAAAATTCTAATTTACTCTATTTAAGTCTTTAAAAATAGTGATTAATTTAAAATTTTACATCACTTAAAATTCTTTAATTACTCTAGAGATAAAAAATTCAATGATTGAAAGCATTTTCGCAGAAAACATGAATTAAGTAGGGGCGTACAGCTGTACGCCCCTACAGTGGATTCATTTGTTGTAAAAATTTTGGGAAATTGTATTAATTGTTTGAATTTCACAAAAAAAACTACAAATGCAAATTTTTTACTCAATCAGCGCAAAGTCAGAAATAGACTTAATCCCTGGTTCCTGTCCGCGCAAAACAGAATTACCATTGAATAATTGACGCTGATCGATAGATGGGGCATTGAGCCAGTCTGATGCTTGCATCTGCCCAGTTTGACTATAAGCTGCTAAGGCATTTTCATAACAAACTGCTCTCACATGTTCTTCAGGAATGCCCCTGTCTAACATTAACTGAGCAGTTTTCGGCACAGCTAACGGATCACTGATACCCCAATCAGCACTACTATCTACAATAATGCGATCGCATCCATACTGGCGGACAATCTCTACCATCCTGGCATTACCCATCTTCGTTTGTGGGTAAATGGTAAAAGCTGCCCAAAAGCCGCGTTTGAGAACTTCCTCAACAGTTTCTTCGTTGTTGTGGTCAATAATTACTTGTGAGGGATCTAAGCCATATTCAATGCAGCGATCCATACTACGGCTAGCACCCGCTTTCTTATTGCGATGGGGAGTATGAATTAGCACCAGCATATCGAGTTCTTTGGCTAATTCTAATTGTTGGCAAAAGTATTTATCTTCTGCTTCTGTCATATCGTCATAGCCAATTTCGCCAATGGCTACAACTCCCTCTTTACAAGCATAAAGCGGTAGCAGTTCCATAACTTCTGCTGCCAGGGCTTCGTTGTTAGCTTCTTTGGGATTTAAGCCAATTGTGCAGTAATGTTGGATACCGAACTGTTTAGCACGAAACCGTTCCCACCCTACAAGACTGCTAAAGTAGTCTTTGAATGTGCCAGCGCTAGTCCGGGGTTGTCCTAGCCAAAAAGCTGGTTCAATAACAGCTACAATACCATACTCCCGCATTACTAAGTAATCATACGTAGTACGGGAACACATGTGAATGTGAGGATCAATAAACATCATACTATTGCTATACGGTAGATAAATTTCTAATGACAACTGACCACTGACAACTGACAACTGACCACTGACAACTGACCAATTACTAAGACAAACTACTCCAACTCAAATCACCTCGTTGAATAGATGAGTGCAAATCTGGGTAACGCGAAAGTAATGCTTGCGCTTCGGGTAAAGGAGATTCAGCACAAGCCAATGCTGCTGCTGCTTGAGAAGTAGTATCTCCATCAGCTAACATTTTTTCCAAATCTGCAATGATTGCAGTATCAGCAAACCGTCCCACAGGTCGCCAAAGTTCTGGTGACACTGGGCGTTTGGCTGCCCAACGTTCATGGGCATAATCTGCTAACATCCTTGCCAATTCTGGGTTAGCACGACTATCCAAACCCCAAATGAGATGCAAAGGACTGCCTACAAACAAAGCCTTCAGCACCATTTGATTCCAGGCAATATCATCTAAATATTTTGCAGGATAAGGGTTGCGTAGTGCGATCGCACTGAATACATTACTCATATTGCTGCGAATTCCCTCGGCAGCACGTTGACGATGTAACTCTGGATGTGGCAACAAAGGCAAACTTTGATACAGGACAACTAACTCCCCCATATCGGCGGTGGTGAAAACTTGATCGAGCGATCGCACATACTGCTGTGTATCATCGCTAGGCAAAGCTAAAAGTAAGAGTATACGCCCTGCTTGATCTACACTCCAATGACCAGGAAACCAACCAGGAAGCACAGCCTGGGCTGCTTCCAAGTCCTCAGATGTTAACTGCAAATTCTCCTTACCTAGATAACGCGGTACAGCACTGAAAGCAGTAAAAAAAACTCGAGCAGCAGCGCTGCTAGCAATCTGTGCCTGCTTCTGTTCTAACCAAGCAATACCTTTGTCTGAAGCAGACTTTAACAGCCATTGATGCAGTAACTCGTTTACCCTAGTCATGATTGATTCAAAAGAAGTTTTCCAACTTTTTTCTTTGATAGACAAGTGTCAAACTTGCTACTAAAATCGATACTGTTTTATTAAAACACACCTCAAACCCATATAGTAATTTTACTGAAACTATAAAAATATACCTAATTTAAATAAGATACTGTAAAGATCTCCTTTATAAGAGTAAGAATCTGAAGTCACTTTCAGCAAAAACATTTAGAGTAAATGTAGTAATAATATCGTTTGCCAGTTACGGAGCTTAAGTTTCTAGCAGTTTTATATGATTTGTCAAATCTTACGTATGGGGTGTTAAATGTGGTAATAACTTTGTAACCTTGCGCCCCTACGTTAACTGATAACAGCCATCACTCATTTAAATCATTGATTAATTGGCTCGATTAGTCTAATAATATCAAGTTCGTTTAAACACTTATTATATTGTGGGGGTTGGTAATGGGTAATGGGTAATGGGTGAGATGTGATGACTAATAGTAAAATCCAATTCCCAATTCCCAATTCCCAAAAAGACCAACCATATTGTAAGTAATTAGCCGAACTTGATATAAATTATCTCTGGGTGCAAGTGTTGGTATGGATTTATATTTCTCAAGTTTCTGCCATTTTAATTGAATTATTGGATATATTTACTGTTAATTTAAAAGTCATATTAACAAAATGTTTATTGAACAAAAGACTATACTTAATCTGCAACCAATTAAACAATGTGTACGTGTAACATTTAACTATGATGTTCACTTCACTAGAGGATTATTTGAATTAAACAATCCTTTACTGGCACAAGTAATTGCCGCAGATCAACAGACAACAGCAAAACAAGTGGTAACAGTAATAGATGGAGGATTGTTACAGTATCAGAGTAAGTTGTTAGAAAAATTATCAGTTTATGCCCAGCATTATGAAAATATATTCACCTTAAGCGGGGAGCCAATAATAGTTCCGGGTGGAGAAACAGTTAAGAACGATTCTAGATTTATAGAGCAAATTCATCAGCGCATCAATATATGTGGATTGTGTCGCCACTCCTACGTGTTAGCCATTGGCGGTGGGGCTGTTCTGGACATGGCAGGATATGCAGCAACAACGGCTCACCGAGGAATTCGGTTGTTACGAGTGCCGACCACAGTGTTAGCGCAAAATGATTCGGGTGTAGGGGTAAAAAATGGTATCAATGCCTTTGGTAAGAAAAACTTTCTCGGCACATTCATGCCGCCTTATGCTGTATTAAATGACTTTGATTTTCTGACTACTCTTGATGAGCGAGACTGGCGTTCTGGTATTGCGGAAGCTGTGAAGGTAGCGCTGATTAAAGATGGCGATTTCTTTGATTTCATCATGAATTATGCCGATAAATTAGGTAAGCGAGACATGGAAATCATGGAACAGTTAATTTATCGGTGTTCTCAGTTACATTTAGAGCATATTGCAGGTAGTGGCGACCCCTTTGAAATGGGTTCATCCCGTCCTTTAGATTTCGGACATTGGGCAGCCCACAAACTAGAATATTTAACCAATTACAGTTTACGTCATGGTGAAGCCGTAGCCATTGGCATTGCCTTGGACAGCACCTATTCATATTTAGCAGGGCTACTTTTGCAATCGGAATGGCAAAGGATTCTAGGCACACTCAATAAATTAGGGTTTACATTGTACGTATCCGCACTCACAGAACAATTAGATCAACCAGATCATCCCCATTGCCTATTTAGAGGGCTTACCGAATTCCGCGAACACTTAGGAGGAGAATTGACAATCACCCTTCTACAAGGAATTGGACAGGGTATAGAAGTTCACCAAGTGGATTTGTCTTTGTACAGAAAAGCGATTTTGATGCTACGAGATTGGGAATAGGGAATTGGGAATAGGGAATTGGGAATAGGGAATTGGGAATAGGGAATTGGGAATGGGGCAATTTCCAATCTTAATTTCTCCGGTATTTGGACTCCTACTAATTACGAATTACGAATTACGAATTACTACAGCTACCATCTACACAGAATGGCGATTGATAAGTAGTAGAACGCTTGCCAAAGATAGTATAACGGTTGTCACGGATTTGTTCGTAAAAGCGATCGCCTGCCCACTTCATCCCTGGTAATGCCCGATAAGCGTCTACAAATATACTTCCTACTGGCAGTAACCGCCCAATCTCCTCAGCCGCGTTACTGCCTTGCCAACGCCTTTCAGGTTGATTACCATCAATTAAAATCATTCCCTGTTCGCAATCTTGGGCTGTAATTCCCCACTGTAAAAGTGTCTGCTCATCTTGCATAGGAGCGTAGCGAAACAACTTTCCCTGGTCTAGATTTTCTAGCAATTGGACTAGGGTAACGCAGAGATTACAATTTCCGTCGTAGATTACGTAGTAAGTCATGAAAATAACGGCTCTTTGACAATGACCATGTGTCTGAATGCTACTTCAGTATTATAACTCAGAAAAAAGGCGTAAATTAGCGAATAATTCAAAACAACAGCTTCAATTTGTTGACTAATCACTGATTACTGATGACTATGAACAGTTGGGATGAAATATTTTTTTATTTGTCAGTTCCCAATTTCCAGTCATTTTTACTTATACATAATATCGTCAAGTTGAAATTTTAGATTTGGCAAAATATAAGAGTAAATAGTATCTCCTAAACGATATTGTTGCTGTTGGTACACACTGTTAACTAACTGACATACAGTGAATGTGGGTTGTTTGGGATTACCGATAAATTGCAAACCACCCAAGCCGCGAAAGTCCACAATCCAATATTTTGGAATGTTAAGAAAAGCGTATTCTTCCACTTTTCTTGCATAATCATCCTGCCAATTAGTGCTAACAACTTCAACAACAAGCTTGATTGTACTGCCGTTACAAATAATAGGTTCTTTTTGCCATAGTGGTTCTTTACTCAGTTCTGCTTTATCTAAAACAATTACGTCAGGACGCAGCGCTGTGGCTTCAGCAGCAGGTGGTTTAATGAGACAATTTTTTGGAACTAGCCAGTTAAAATTAGAATTAAAAATTTCGACATAGATTCTACCTGCAATAGTACCTGCAACAGCTTCGTGAGGCCCTGTAGGTTCCATGTCTCTTAGTTCTCCGTCGATTAGTTCATAGCGTGTATTGTCACCATATTGGACTATAAATTCCTCGAAAGTCAGTACTTTGGGGGAGGTGTAAGTCATAAATATTGTTTTGACTTGACGTATCTTGATTTTAGCAAAAGCATTTTGATGCTCATCTAGCAATCATGTGCAGTACCAAGCATTGTAAGAACTGATTCGTAAAGAAAATCTTAAGGATACTCAATTGATTACTAGGTCTGAGTTTCAGTGATTAGATGCTTTATTGACTAAAATTACTGAAACCCTTATAAGACAAGTACTTTACTTGAGTTTACAAATTAGCTCTAACAATGCAAGCCGATGCATTAACAAGGCCATCCCCGCATTCACAAAATATCTGATAATCTCAAGCACATCTAAATTGGATAGTCAAAGACTGATGACTGATGACAGTCATCGGTCATCAGTTATCAGTCATCAGTCATCAACCATCAATCAACACGATTATATATGTAACTTTTATGTGAAACATATTACACTTAAATTTAGTGTTTTTTGGGGTGAGAACGATGCTAGAAGAGAAAATCTTAAGTATTGATTTTGCTCAAGAAGATGCTGTTTCAAAAATTGTGCCGCGATCGCCCCTCAATTCCAGTTATCATGCTCGCTGGAATAGCATTCGTTTAGATCACCATCGGCAGCCTGCCTACGAAACCCCCGAACATTCTTTTCAACAGCATATTATCACCGTTTGCCTAGAACCTGGCATAATCAAGTCAGAACGAGTGTTTAACGGACGCCTCCAGGATGAGGATATAGCTTATGGGGATGTTGTGATTATTCCGGCAAACACCCATCATATATCGCGCTGGCAATCAGAAGCAGAATTTCTCATCCTGAGTTTAGAACCAGCTTTTTTGACTCGTGCTGCTTTTGAGTCAATAGATTTTCAAAGCGTAGAGATTATACCACATTGTGCCGCACCCAATCCTTTGATTCAGCAGGTCGGGTTGGCACTCAAGTCAGAGTTAGAATCAGATCACAGGGGTAGTCGCATCTACATTGAATCTCTCACAACTACACTCTGCATTCACCTGTTGAAACACTATTCTGTATCCCGTGAGAAGATTTTATTTGACGCTAACGCTAAAGGTCTTTCACCCCGGAACTTGCAACAAGTAATTGACTACATCAACGATAACTTAGAAAAAGATTTGAGTTTGGCTGAAATTTCTCAGATAGTAGGAATGAGTATTTATCATTTTTCACGGCTATTCAAACAGTCAACAGGTTTCACACCTCATCAATATGTGCTGAATAGTAGAATTGAAAAAGCAAAACATCTATTGAGTAAAACGGAAAAACCTATAGAGCAAATATGTGAACAAGTGGGTTTTGAAAGTCAAAGTCACTTCACAAATGTCTTTCGTAAACTGGTTGGTATCACACCCAAAGTCTACAGGGTAAAAGTTAAATAAAGGATGAAGTAGCATTTCTCAGTCTACAAAATGACCATACATAAATGGCCAAAAAAATATTTTTTACTTCTGAACCATAATTTTAATCAGCATGTACACTAGAATCTCAGAGGATGTCTAATAAGTAGAAAATATTTTTTTCTACTTATTAGACATTTCTGAATTTCAGACTTCATCCTTTACACTTTATCCTTCATGAGATACAAACTCTTAGGTAAAAGCGGGTTACGAGTCTCAGAACTGTGCTTAGGCACCATGACCTTTGGTGAAGACTGGGGTTGGGGTGCATCTGTCGATGAAAGCCGTAAAATCTTTGATACCTTTGTAGAAGCAGGGGGTAATTTCATTGACACGGCTAATGGTTACACTGATGGTAGTAGTGAAAAGATTGTCGGTGAATTGATTGCCCAAGACCGAGAACGTTTTGTAGTTGCTACTAAGTATTCCTTTCCCTTGCGGATGAATGAAAGTAAGGGCGACCCGAATGCTAGTGGTAACCATCGTAAGAATTTGATGCAATCCCTAGAAGGTAGCCTCAAACGATTGAATACCGACTACATTGATTTATTCTGGTTACATGCTTGGGACTTCACAACGCCAGTAGAAGAAGTCATGCGATCGCTTGATGATGCGGTTCGCCAAGGCAAAATACTTTACATCGGCATTTCCGATACACCTGCTTGGATCATTGCCCAAGCTAACACAATCGCCCAATATCAAGGATGGACGCAATTTGTCGCTTTGCAAATTGAGTATAATTTAATTCAGCGAACACCAGAACGGGATTTGCTACCATTGGCAAAAGCTTTTGATTTGGCGGTGACACCGTGGGCACCTCTAGCTGCTGGTGTGTTGACAGGTAAGTATAACAAGCCCCTGCAACCAGGTGAAGAACAGGGACGACTGGCAAATGCTGCCATGGGAAGTATTTCAGAACGCAGTTTAGCGATCGCTGAAGTTGTCAGTCAAGTAGCTTCAGAAATTGGACGTACACCTTCACAGGTAGCAATAGCTTGGTTACGCGCTCAAAGTGGCATAATTATCCCGATTATTGGCGCACGCAAACTGACGCAGTTTCAAGATAACTTGGCGAGTCTAGATGTTACTCTATCAGGTGAGCATTTACAACGCCTGAATGAAGTCAGTCAAATTGAACTTGGTTTTCCCCATGACTTCTTAGCGAATGACACGATCCGCGATCGCCTTTTCGGTGGCACCTTCAATGCCATAGACAATTATCGCGTGTAAGTGAGTAAATTTAACAATTCTCTAGTATGACTAAGATAATAGCTCAATAACCTGTTAATACCATCTGTCTAGAGAGAGTTCCAAAAACTAAACGACTATCTGTAGACTGTTTATATCGATCCAAGACGGTAGAATCATGAGCGACAACACACTTGCATCACGTTTGTACCCTACCCGTATTGACATTCCCGCCCAAGCGCGAGTGCAAATCGTGGTCATTCTCAATCAAACCTTGGCAGCTACTTTGGATTTGAAAACCCAAACCAAACAAGCCCATTGGAACGTTAAAGGAACTGATTTCTATCAGCTACACGAATTGTTTGATGAAATAGCTGGTGAATTAGAAGAATACGTTGATATGGTTGCCGAACGCATCACCGCTTTGGGTGGATACGCCGTAGGCACAGCCCGCGCCGCTGCTAGCAATTCGATTCTGCCAGAATATCCTTTTGATATTTTGGACGGTAAAGAGCATGTCACAGCTTTGGCAGATCGCTTTGCACCCTATGCTAAGCATCTCAGGGAAGCGATCGACAAAACTAATGAATTAGGCGATGCGGATACAGCCGACCTTTACACCGAAATTTCTCGTACCATTGACAAACGACTCTGGTTCTTAGAAGCTCATTTGCAAGTATCAGAAGTCAAAGGAGAGAATGGGGCAGCAGGTGCTACTAAAACTCAAAAGACTGCTGCTGTAAAATAAGCACTTTTGAGCAATACACACTTCCTAAAATTTAGTAGTATCTTTTTGGTAAGTACGCCACTTTTTAGTGCGTACTTTTCATTTTACATGCCCATAATTTACTATTTATATAGTTGAACAACAAATCTAATATTAATTCATAATGAGTAATTAAAACTGAAAAAAGTTGCTTTACAGCAGTTTGCAAGTAAATGAACTACACATTTTAATATGTAAATCTTGTGGGGCAGGCATCCTGCCCGCCCTTGTGTAACTGATTTATATGAAATGTGCTTTCAGCAATTGTTACTCATTCTGAAGTTTATCTTTACAGATGATATCTAACAACAAAAAAAACTTGATATTTAGTGAGGTTAACCTATGTCTCAAAATACTATTAACTACCTAATTCATGATAGAAACGCCCGCGGTCACGCTCAGTTTGGCTGGCTCGATAGTTACCACACATTTTCCTTCGGTAGTTTTTATGATCCGAATCGCATGGGATTTCGTTCCCTGCGTGTCATCAACGACGATCGCATCGCTCCTGGTGCCGGATTTCCTACCCATGGTCATCGTGACATGGAAATCCTCACCTATGTGCTGTCAGGTGCAGTAGAGCATAAAGATAGCTTGGGTACAGGGTCAGTAATTCGTCCTGGCGACGCACAAATTATGAGTGCTGGTACTGGAATCCAGCACAGTGAATTTAATCCCTCGTCAACTGAGCCACTCCACCTACTGCAAATCTGGATTTTACCTGACCAGCAAGACTTACCACCAAGGTATGAACAAAAAGCTTTTCCTCTAGAAGAAAAGCGTGGCAAACTACGTTTAATTGCTGCTAAAGATGGACGCGATGGTGCTGTGACAATTCACCAAGATGTTGATTTATATGCATCTGTTTTAGAGCAGGGTGATGTTGTCAATTACCACGTCAAGCCTAATCGTTATGCCTGGTTACAAATAGCTCAAGGTATCGCCACCTTAAATGGTGAAGAATTGAGAGCAGGCGATGGAGTGCAAATCACTGGTGAAGAACAGTTAGAAATCGGCACCAACATCGGTGCAGAAATCTTGCTTTTTGATTTAGGCTGATAGGCAAAAACACATCTAGTAGTTCACCACGCCAATTTTGACAGGTGAAGACCGGGGAAAGGGAAAAGGGGAAAGGGAAAGAAATTAAAAACCTTTCCCCTTTTCCCCTTACCCAATCCCTGTGCCTGTCAAAATCTTTTTGGCAGGCTACTAGTCGTTTTTTGTCATTAGTCATTAGTCATTAGTCATTTGTATTTACAAAGGACTAATGACTAATAAGCTAAAACACATTTAGTTTGCATAACTAAATTCTTAAAATTCTTGTGGGGTGGGCATCTTGCCCGCCCAGTATATGCAAGTTAAATGTGGAACAGCTTATCAAGTTTGGATAAATAGTTATAATTCCTACAGTCATTGCACCCCACCCCTAACCCCTCCCCATTCACCGGGCTACAGTGTACACACAAGTCAAAAAAACCATTACCACAAAAGATTTGAGTCTGGTAGGATGCGTTATCGCGCCAGCGTAACGCACCGCAAATCTCTGGCGGTGCGTTAGGACGCTTCGTCCATAACGCACCCTACAAAACGAGATTTGGAGTGATTAAATCACTTGTGTGTACACTGTAGGTTCCTTGGGCTACTTGGATTATTGCTCGACTTGGTGGTTGGTCTGGTTACAAGTCTCAAAAACCTCCCGGTATTACTACTTTGGTTCGCGGTCTTGAGCAATTTGAATCCACCTTTGTTGCGTGGAAACTCGCTCTGGGCAAACTTGTGTGTACACCGTAGATTCACCGGGAGGGGAAACTTTGATGTAAGTCAAAGGTGGGGTGGGGTTCTTCGCTTCTTCCCCTGCTCCCCTGCTCCCCTGCTCCCCTACTCAGGCATCACTGGGCTTAAAGGGTCTAAAGGACTTGTAAAAACAAAATAGATGACTCCAGCGCCGAGAATCATGATGGCGAGACTGAAGAGGATCACCCATCGGTCTGTGGGTTCATAAGTGTCTTCCTCGATATCACGGCGAACAGCAAAATAGTGTCCTGTTGACAGCCATACCGTAATTAAACCCACCAGTGAGAAGACTAAACCTAACTTCCAGCCGGTGCCGGGACGTGGAACTAAGGGTACTTGGAAGGCACGCAAACGCACAATAACTACACCAAAACCCAACAAAGCGATCCCTGTCCGCATCCAAGCCAGGTAGGTACGCTCGTTTGCTAGGTGATCCCGTATTCGTGACGGATTCAGTCGTCCTGGTTTCTTCTTATCTTTATCTTCTTCGACGGGTTTCGACTTTAACTGCATTAATAACACCCTTATGCCTGACGAGGCTCCTCTCCAAAAAATACCCAAGTAGTAGCAAATCTCTTTCCAGATAATTTGCATCCAGGGAGATAATTGCACTACCGAAATATACTTTATATGTTTGTTCATTATTTTCAAAATTTATTTTAGTGCAGATATCTAAATAAAGCAAGCCAGGTATGATTAAAAGCCAAAAGAAATCAGCCAAAATCAAAGAGATTTTTCACCAGTACTTTTCCTGTTACTTCTCTGATTTTGGCTGTTACCCCATGTTAAATTGATATGAGATTGAGAAAAACTGTTCTCAGGATAGATTTTGCATGTCAAACTCAGGAATTCTCAGTAGGCGCATTTGGAACTCGTGTATCTATAAGAGCCTGGGATACATTGGGAATAAACCAGTTAACATCATTAGCTTTGACAATTTGGACATTAGGAACGTTGACTTCAATTGCATCGGTTTCTGGATTTCGTTTAATCGTCAACCGATTACCATCAGCTATCTTAATTGCAACTGGTTCTGTAAATTCTTCAACTTGTTGATCTGGGGTTAAACCTACAAGTTTGGCATCATTCGGAAGATAGAATCCATCACAATCCCAATTATTTCTAGTGGCTTGACCGTCAGCTAAAAAATACAGTCCATTGTCGTATAAGTAATCTTCATTTTCTTCTTCATTTGGGTTTTTACCGTATACAGCTATGGTCTTGCCAGTTTGATTATCACACTGACCCCAGTTGATGCCCGTCTCTAAAGCATATTTTTGGAATTCTAACTCATCAATTTTCTTCTGAGTTTCTTCAGGTGTCAGTCCTTCGAGTTGAGTTTGAGCATCTTTGACTTGAGATAGTTTTTTAATTGCTTTAGTTACTTCTATATAGTCGGGGTTTTTGCTCAATTTTGGTCTGTCAGCAAATGAAGGTTGAGCAAAGGCTAAATTTGCAAAAATCATCAAAACGATTAAGCAATATTTCCAGAATTTCATGGTTTTTATCCTGCTGATTGACACTAGATTTTGCACTTTAATAACTACTTTCACTAAAAACTTCATGATGCACCTTTTAATTACATAATTAATTGTTTAAATATTCAGGCAATAGTTGATAATTGACAAGGAAAAATTAGGAGAAATATAACTCAGTAGGTGGACATAATTAAATGTCAAATGCCAATCACATGAACTTGCTCAGGGACAGGCTTTTACCTCCTGCCTCCTGCCTCTTGCCTGCTTAACGGGGAAACATTGCAAAACTAGGTAAAAGTTGAAATGAGCCGCTTTTAATCAGGATAGAGAATCCCACATACATCAACACAAATGGAAAGACTTTGCGACCATAGCGAGCTAAAACAGGAGCCAACAAAGGATTACTAGTCAAGTGATAAGAGAGAAAGCACCATAACCCAACAGTTGCATAGCACACACACAATATCACGCCTAAACTGGGGAGATTGGAGCTAGCAAACAACGGCACATAAATCCCAATGTTGTTTCCGCCATTAGCAATGGTAACTGCCGAAACTCGATAAGTTTGGGGATCGCGTATAGTTGCCAATAGTGATTTCTTTCGGGAGTGAGATGGAGCAGTGGATGATAAAACTGATACAGCTTGGATTGCCTCTTCTTCCACTTTGCGGCTCAATAGATGACTAATACCAATAGCGATCGGCAGCAAACCCAGCAATCCAATCCAAGCCTCTGGAATCACTAGACCACCAAGGAATCCGGGCATACTAGCAAGCACTAATGCCGTGAATCCCAGAAATTCACCAAGAATAATATGCTTAGGTCGAAAATGATGATTGACTTTGCCAAAGAAGGCCGTTAAGTATAAATTGTCATCAAATGTGGTAGCAAAAGCCGCAGAAATCCCAATAAGTAATGTACTAAATAGCCAACTGTTCATATGCACATATCTCTCTTTAACTACCGAGCGATGTCTGACGACAGTCGCTGCGCGTCTTTTGCTAACGCGCTTGTTCGTTTGACTGGTATCTACAATCTTTGCCTTAGCTGTTTGGGCCCGGTGCTAAAGGCTTGATTTATACTGTATGCAAACTAACCGATAGAATCAAATGCTTTTTTTTGTCAAAATGATAAATGCAACTGATTGAAATTTGACATTCGTTTTTTGGGAAACTTGAAATGGCAGGGATGACGCTTGAGCAGCTAAAAATCTTTATCGCCGTGGCAGAACATCTACACTTTACCCGTGCAGCTGAAGAACTTTATATTACACAACCTGCCGTCAGTGCAGCGATCCACAACTTAGAGCAAGAATACGGAGTTAAGCTGTTCCATCGCATTGGTCGCCATATCGAAATTGCAGAAGCTGGCAAGTTACTACAAGTAGAGGCACGGAAAATTCTCGATCAAGTAGCTTTGACAGAACGGGGATTGCGGGAATTGAACAATCTGCAACGTGGTGAATTGAAATTAGGATCGAGTTTGACAATTGGTAACTACTGGCTACCAAGCAAGATTAGTGAATTTAAAAGTAAGTATCCTGGTATTCAGATTAACTGTACTCTTGCCAATGCAGAAACGATTTGCGTGGGAACAGCAATGGGACAGTTTGATTTGGGTTTAGTGGAAGGAGATGTCAAACCAGCACTTCAGAGTACTCTAGAATACGAAATTGTGGGGAGCGATCGCTTACAAATTGTAGTAGGCAAATCTCATCCTTGGTTTGAACGCAAAGAAATTGAGTTAAGTGAACTGACAAAGACTCCTTGGGTAATGCGAGTTCCTGAATCTGGAACCCAACAAAGGTTTGAAGAAGCGTTGCAAAATTGGGGTATTAATTTGAGTGAACTCAATGTAATTTTGGTGTTCAATAGCGGTGAAATGGCAAAAGCAGCTATTGAGAATGGAGAAGGTGCTACTGGGATTTCTGAGTTGATGGTAAAAAAAGAAATACAACTGGGAACTTTACGAGCAATTAAAGTGATTGATAATAGAAATGGTTCTGGTGCGATCGCGGAAATAGTTCGACCTTTTTTCAAACTCAAGCATCGGCAGCGGTTTCAAACAGCACTCTCTACAGCTTTTGAACAGATGTTAATATCGTGTGCAAATGGCTCAAATCATCATAATCAATAGTCATTAGTCAATCATTATATATCGATATAGCTCCTATACCCAATGACGCCAGTTGCAAAGGCTGTCGGTAAACCATGCGTGTAGTCCCTCCTGGTGAGACACTTGATTCAGCAGCTCTGCCGACAATCAAAGGAAGTGGCGTAAAGACTCCCAAGATCGGACTGCCTCACTACCAGGCATTCTTTCCAATGCCTAATGCCCTTTTTATGGCTCTTTATTACTTTGGACTATTGAAAGCAATAATAGAATATTTTCCGCAATAATTGAAAAGACGTGAGATCGTTTAATTTGTAAACTAGACTTTATCATTCACCTTTGGGTAGATTGTGCAAAATTTCTAAAGCGGTATATTTGGGTGAAATATCACAAAATGCTTGAGAAAGCGTCATGCTAAATCAGTAAAATTCAACTTTAAACCTCAATTCCTGATTCAGTTCTGCTTAATTAGTTAATGTTTTAAGTTGTTCTTAGGTTGCCTGTAAGTCATGACATCCCCTGAGCCTCAAACCGATTTTGGAGATCAGCTTCCCCAGACCTCCTACGAGCCACCCCGCAAACAACGGCGGTGGCTTCGGTTATTGTTAGCTTTACTACTAATCATAGGGGGTGGAACAGCTGTAGTTTGGCGTTTGCTCACTCCTGCAAACCAACAATCTGCCTCCACTAATGCTCAACCTCCAGGGGTAAGAGTCAAAGTAGCCCCAGTCCAAATCGGCACAATTGACGAAAGTACAGAATATATCGCCAGCCTAGAGTCTCGGCGTTCCGTGACACTCCAGCCGAGAATTCAAGGTCAAGTTAGCCAAATATTTGTCAGGTCGGGAGATACAATCGCAACGGGAGCGGCAGTGATCCAAGTAGACCCCAGACAACAACAAGCAGCAGTCACTAGTATCGATGCTGCTGCCCAAGCATCTAAGGCACAGTTGGCGAATGCCCGCGCTACACTCAAATCCCTAGAAGCGGAACGTTTATCCAATATTGCTGATTTGCAATTGAATCAGCAGGACTACAACAGGTATGCGACCTTGGCAGATCAAGGAGCCGTAGCTCGACAAATAAAGGAGCAGTATGCCAATAAGCTTGCCACAGCCAAGGCTAATCTCGGTGTAATTAATTCCAGGATTGATGCCCAGAAAGCTAGTATATTGCAGGCTGAAAAGGACTTGCAGCAAGCTCAGGCAAATACTGAACAACAACAAGTTCAGCTCCAGTACTACCGAATTACCGCTCCTTTTGATGGCACAGTCGGCGATATCCCAGTGAAAATAGGTGACTTTGTTAACACTTCCACACAGCTAGTGACAATTACTCAAAACAGACCTTTAGAAGTCAAAATATCTGTGCCAATAGAGAAAGGGCCAGAATTACGTAAGGGGATGCCTGTGGAGTTATTGAATACACAAGGTCAAGTCATAGGTACTAGTCGCGTATTTTTCATCGCGCCAAATACAAATAATAATACCCAGTTAATACTGATTAAAGCACTTTTTAACAACTCAAAAGGTGAGCTACGGGCAGATCAATTGGTGCGAGCTAGAGTGGTGTGGAATGAGCGTTCTGGAGTCTTAATTCCAACTTCAGCAGTCTCTCGTGTGGCTGGAGAAACTTTTGTCTATGTAGCCGAAACGGAAACATCTCCAAAAGGAGTATCGCAACTGGTAGCTAGGCAAAAACAGGTAAAATTAGGCAATATTAGAGGTAATAATTACCAAGT
>NZ_JAECZC010000074.1:18154-21588 GCF_016056305.1 Amazonocrinis nigriterrae CENA67
GCGAAGATCGCCAGTCGCTCATGGGGGAAACCCCCAAGACCCTTACGGGTTCGGCAGTTACTCCACTTGGGGAGACCCCAAGACCGTACTGCCTCACCGCGCTGGCTCACCAATTCCCAATTCCCCATTACCCATTCCCAATTCCAATTCCCCATTCCCAATTCCCAATTCCCCAATTCCCAATGTTTGTTGATTTCTTTATTAGGCGACCTGTATTTACGAGTGTCTGCGCTATCCTCATTCTGCTGGTAGGAGCAATCAGTATTCCAACGCTACCTACAGCCCAGTATCCAGATATTAGCCCGACTCAAATCACCGTTAGTGCTAATTATGTTGGTGCCAGTGCTGAAGTTGTAGAAAATACGGTCACGACTATCTTAGAGCGCCAAATTAACGGTGTTGAAGGCTTGAAGTACATGACTTCGAGCAGCAGTAACAATGGCAACAGTACAATTACAGTCACGTTTGACCCAGGGCGAAACAAAGATATTGCAGCAGTTGATGTGCAAAATCGCGTGTCCCTCGCCGAACCGCAGTTGCCAGAAGCTGTCCAAAGAACTGGAGTTACTGTCAACAAGCAGTCTAATAGCATTATCTTAGCGATGGGGCTGTACTCAGAGAACAAAAAGTTTGACAACGTATTTTTAAGCAATTATGCTGACTTATACATAGTCGATGCCCTCAAAAGAATTAATGGTGTCAGCCAGGCACAGATTTTTGGTGAACGCCGCTATGCAATGCGCCTGTGGCTCGACCCTAACCGCCTTGCTAGTCGCAACCTCACCGCCCAAGATGTAATCGATGCCCTCAACGAACAAAACTTACAGGTGGGTGCAGGGCAAATCGGTCAGCAGCCATCACACCCAGAGCAGATGTATCAAATAGACCTGCAAGCAGTAAGTAGGTTGACTGAGCCATCAGAATTTGCAGACATAGTGATCAAGACAGGTACAGATGGTACATTGATCAAACTCAAAGATGTAGGTAGGGCTGAACTTGGAGCAGAAGACTATAACTCTTTCCTACGATTTAGGGGCAATGAAGGTGTAGGTATAGGCATATTTACCACACCGGGGAGTAACGCCTTGGATGTGGCTAGGGCTGTAAAAGCTGAAATGGCAATACTGGCGCAACGCTTTCCACCGGGGATGGAATATCAGGTGGCATTTGATACCACATCATTTGTAGAAGCATCTTTAGCGGAAGTTGTCAAGACCCTGATAGAAGCGATCGCTCTTGTTGTCTTAGTTATTTATATCTTCTTGCAAGACTGGCGCACCACGCTAATTCCCGTTATCGTTGTGCCCCTAACTTTGGTTGGCACTTTTGCCTTTATCAAGGTTTTCGGATTTTCCATTAATACCTTGACCATGTTTGGTCTGACGTTGGCAACCGGCTTGGTGGTGGATGACGCCATCATCATCGTTGAAAACGTCTCTCGGTTAATCGAGGATGAGGGCATGTCACCCCGCCAAGCTGCCTCTGAGTCCATGAGGGAGTTATTCGGCGCAGTGATTGCCACTTCCTTAGTGCTAATGGCGGTATTTGTACCCGTAGCCTTCTTCCCAGGAGCCACAGGACAAATATATAAGCAATTTGCGCTGACGATCGCCTTTTCTATGGCAATTTCCACCTTTCTTGCCATTACTCTGACTCCTTCACTTTCAGCATTGCTGTTGCGTCGAGGACAAAGACCACGCGGTTGGTTAGGCTGGATTTTTGACCAGATTAATAGGTTTATTGATTGGACGCGCCGGGGATATGAGCGCACACTGTATCGTTTGACAAAGATCACAGCGTTCGTAGTCCTGTTATTTGCCTTATCTTTGGGCGTCACAGGCTGGCTTTACCTGACTGTGCCAACAGCATTTATTCCTGATGACGACCAAGGCTATTTCATTACCATTATCCAAGGGCCAGAAGGAGTTTCCCTTAACTACACCAGCAAGGTGATGACTCAGGTAGAACAAGAAATCCTCAAAATACCTGAAGTCACAGGTACCTTTACCATAGGTGGCTTTGGTTTTAGTGGCAACTCTGCTAACAGTGGTGCGATTTTTACAACCCTCACGCCTTGGGAAGAACGTCACGACCCAGCCAAGTCAGCACAGGCAATTATCGGTAGGTTGGCGGGAGTGGTATCGGCAATTCCCGAAGCTAGAATTTTCCCAGTGAATCCACCATCAATTCAGGGTTTAGGCAATTTTGGTGGTTTCCAATTTCAGCTACAAGATAGAGCTGGTAACAGTGGCTTGAATACCATGCTGCAAATCATGGGTCAGTTACTCCAGCGCGGTAATCAAACACCAGGATTGCAAGCTGTATTTAGCACATTTAGTGCAAATACGCCTCAGATGCTGATTGAAGTAGACCGCAACAAAGCTAAAGCCCTACAAGTTGATGTAGACGAGGTTTTTAATACTCTGCAAAGTTACTTGGGTTCGCGGTATGTCAACGACTTTAACTTACTACAGCGGACTTATCGAGTATATGTGCAAGCAGACGCTGAGCATCGCTCTAACCCTGATGATATCGGTAAATTGTACGTTCGCTCTGTTAACAATGAGATGATTCCCCTGAGCAATCTAGTGAAAATCACTCCTACTACTGGGGCGCAAACCATTAATCACTTTAACTTATTCCGCTCAATTGAAATCAACGGTTCTGCCGCGCCTGGTTACAGTTCCGGACAAGCAACCGCAGCAATGGAGAAACTAGCAGACGAGGTTTTACCCGCAACTATGGGTTACGAATGGGCAGGTATTACCGCTGAAGAAAAGGAATCTGGAGGTCTAGCACCGCTGATTTTTGGGTTGGGGCTGGTGTTTGTATTCTTAGTACTAGCTGCTCAGTATGAGAACTACGTTGACCCGTTTATTATTATGCTGTCAGTTCCTCTCGCTATCTTGGGGGCATTGTCAGCGCAATCTCTGCGGGGTCTACCCAACGATGTATTTTGTCAAGTTGGTTTGGTAATGCTAATTGGACTGGCGAGTAAAAATGCCATTTTGATTGTAGAATTTGCCAACCAACTGCGAGAGCAAGGACTTTCACTGACCAAAGCCGCAGTGCAAGCATCCCAAGAGCGTTTGCGACCCATTTTAATGACTTCCTTATCTTTCATTTTGGGTGTTTGGCCATTGGTAAATCCTGTGGGAGCAGGCGCAGCTAGTAGAAAATCTCTTGGTACAGCGATCGCAGGAGGGATGATAGTCTCTACTTTATTGAGTTTATTTATCGTACCAATTTTGTATATCGTAATTGGCAGAATCCGCGATCGCTTAACACGTCGCCACCAACCTCACCAGCTAGATTCTAGCCATGATGAGAAGGTTCCCCATAGCAGCCATCACTAGGGGGCATTGGGCATTGGGAATTGGGAATTGGGAATTGGGCATTAATGATTTTCCCTCATCCCCCCATCCCCCTCATCC
>NZ_JAECZC010000075.1:0-27363 GCF_016056305.1 Amazonocrinis nigriterrae CENA67
CTGCTCCCCTGCTCCCCCTGCTCCCCCTGCTCCCGAAGCGATATATCTCTGAATGCAACTTGGTATGAGAGGTTGGTCGAACTCACGTTTAATTTTTTTAGATTACAAACATTAATAATGGAAGCAGATCTAGTTAATCTGCTTCCAGTGAAGTTTTTGAACGCACAGTCAAGCCCTAGAAAAGTCCTAAAAGAATGATGAAAGTTAGTCCACAGAAGGCTAGTAGAGAGATAATCATGATGTTGCCTACGCTGTGGTCAGAATTTGCTAACTTTTGTGTATTCTCAGACATATTGACCGACCCTGTTTTTGTGACTATTTGTTAACAACATTGCAGTGTTTAATTCATGCTTTGCTGCTTCTTTTATTATTGGCTACTTCTTGATTAATCTCTGAAGCGATCGCAAATCGTAATCTAAGATTTTTCCCGTGGTGAAAAGCTGATAACCAGCGAAGAATAAAACTGCTAAGGTCAGCAGCAATAAAAGATTAATTGACGCAAATATCTTACCAGTAAAGACGATAACTAGGACTCCTAGCGCTATCAAAATCCATCCTAAGTTAGGGCTAACTCGCCGCTGAAGAAGAATAAAAGCCCCAGCACCACATAGCAAGAATGCGGGAATACTAACAAAAAGACCAACGCGAATATTCGCAGTTAAAATGACAGCAGATACAGCCATCAAAGCCAAACCAATAAACTTGGTTGTTTTATCAACAGGGATTTGTCCTTGATGAATGGCAGTTTGCGGCAAAATACTAGTAGAATTTGAAGTAGCAACGATATTATTTTGAAGTTGTTTATCTTGAAAAATAAATGTTACTTTAGCTCCTTGTCCAAAGTCGATTCTATCTCCTGGTTTCAGTTGATAGGGAGTTCTAGGTTCCAGCTTGATATTGTTGAGAAACGTTCCGTTAGAGCTATCTAAATCTTCAATAAAATAATTACTTTCTTCTACTCGAATTTGTGCATGAATACGAGAAACAACTTCAACATCTGGCAAGCTGGAAAGATCAAGGTCAGGTGGAATTTGGTCATTTGGCTTACCGATGCGAATAACAGCAGAATTTGGGGGAAACCCAAAGGAAGTATTGGTTTGGACATGCAACAGCTCTAAACTTAGGCCTGTGGTGTTAAAAGTGTTGATATTTTGCATGGCTTGTTTTTTAAAAGAGCAATTTCTAGATTATTTAGCGGAAGGTATATCAGAGAAGGCAACTTTTAACTTTGCATTTCAAACCTAGCACAATCAAATCTAGTGATAAGCTCATGGGCATTCAACTTGCATGTTGAAACAGGAAGCATGAGTAGTTATAGCAAAGTGCTGAGTGCTGAGTAAAAACCTAGTTAATTCAAGGCTTTGAGCAATCAGCAGTGTCCTAACACACATGACCACGGCTATAATTTCTTCCTCATCCCCCTCATCTTCCTCATCCCCCTCATCCCCCTCATCTCCCCCTGCTTCCTAATCCTTTAAAATCAAAGGAGTATTAAGCGATCGCATGTAAATTTTCCGGTACAGTTGGAAATACCACCTGTTTTCTCTCCTGACGCAAGGGTATCTCAATCCAAAACTCAGTTCCTTTTCCCGGTTGGGACTCACACCGCAGTATTCCAGAGTGTTTCTGCACAATAATCTGGTAGCTAATCGATAAACCTAGTCCTGTTCCTTGTCCCACAGGTTTAGTGGTGAAAAATGGGTCAAATAACTTTTGTCTCACTTCTTCTGTCATCCCTGTACCATTGTCAACAATTCGCACTACCACTCGATTATTGCTGGTCACTTCGGTATGAATGAGAATCTGTGGTTTGTCAGTTGTCAGTTGTTTGTTGTCCATTGTTTTTGTATTAACTACTGACCACTGACGACTGACTACTGACTCTTGCAAAGCATCGATCGCATTATTAATAATATTCATAAACACTTGATTTAACTGCCCTGCATAGCACTCCACTAAAGGCAGCTTGCCATACTGCTTAATAACTTCAATATCTGTACACTCTGGCTTGGCTTTTAGTCGATTCTGCAAAATCAACAGCGTACTATCAATACCTTCGTGAATATCGACCTCTTTCATGTCTGCTTCATCCAGACGAGAAAAGGTGCGTAAAGACAAAACAATCTGCTGAATTCTTTGAGATCCCATTTTCATCGAACTGAGGATTTTGGGGAGGTCATCTAACAAAAACTCTAAGTCAATTTCCTCTGACTTTTCCTGAATCTTGTGTCCTGGGTTAGGAAATTCTTCTTGGTAAAGGTTGACTAACTCTAGCAGTTCTTGAGTATATTTATTGGCGTGAGTGATATTGCCGTAGATAAAGTTTACCGGGTTATTAATTTCATGTGCTACCCCCGCCACAAGCTGACCTAAGCTGGACATTTTCTCAGTTTGAATTAGTTGAGCTTGGGTGTTTTGGAGTTCTTGTAAAGCTTTTTGGAGTTCTGTTTCTGCTTGTTTGCGTTCAGAAATTTCCACCTCTAAGCGCTGGTTCATTTGGGTTAATTCAGTATTTCTCATCAATGTTTCACGGGATTGGGCTAGTTTCATTGCCATATGGTTAAATGCTTTAGCCAGGTCTTCTACTTCATCACCCGTCCGAATATCTAGGCGGTAGTCTAGGTTTCCCGCTGCAATCTCCGCCGTTCCCACCTGTAAAGTCTGCAAAGACTTGATTATAGGACGCCAGATCAGCACAAATATCACGGCAAACAAAATTATAATTACTTGCACAACTATAAAGGTAATAATTCTCTGCACTTGATAAAGGCTATTCAACTGCTCCTCTACTAATATGCGCTGTTGATTAGCACGTTCAACCAGCTGGTCAACGAACAACTCAATATCTCTACTAAAGGCGTTGATACTGAGAAAATACTGCTGAGAATCTGCCAAACGAGTTTGACTAGAATTTAAGTAGGTTAGCTGGCTTACCATCTCGCTCAGAAACTGGTGACGACGACGAATCACTGAGATTTCCGGAGCATCTGGGAGCAACTTTTCTAACTCATTGAGTGAGTCTAGAAACTCAGTTGAAAACTTGATTACTTCTGTATCATCAGTTCTCAGTAAAATAGCATCCTTCAGTCCAATAATTTCAGACTTCAAAGCATTTTTGACTGCCAGGGCAAGTTTGACAGTTTCAGTACTTTGATTGGTTTTCTCACGGATAGTTTGTCTGATTTGCTGCACAACTACAATATTGCCAACCAGAACAGCTACTATGAGTCCGACAGATACAGCCGCACCTGTGAAAAACTTTGTAGAGATTTTCATTTTGCCGGAATAGAAATTGATTTCAGATCTTTGTGGAGTTGCTGAATAGAAGCGTAATCTGAAGGGTTAACAAGAGTGTATCCAGCAGACTCAATTCCCGTGATATCTTCAAGACCATCTGGGCTATTAATAAAAGTCTGTTTCAGCTGTTGGATTAACTCAGGAGGTAGTTTTTTAGATACTACTATAGGGGAATTTGTTATAGGAGCAGATTCCCACAGGACTTTCCAGCTTTGATGTTTGAGCTTACCACTTTTTTGATACTTGAGGTAGGAGGGAATGTTAGTGGCTGCTGCATCAACAATGCCATTTTGTAGTGCATCCATACTATTGTTATGGCTGCCAGCATAGATAACTTGAGCAAAGTCCCGCTGGGGATTAATACCAAGTTTATGAAATGTCGCCAAGGGCATTAAATACCCAGATGTTGATGATGTGTCTACAAAGGATATGCGCTTGCCTTTGAGGTCTTTAAGAGTTTTGATGGGACTATCTTGTTTGACGAGAATACACGACCGATACCAAGGTTGCCTGGTGTATTTATCGATCGCAGTAACCAATGGTTCAACTTTAGCACCCTGCTCTACTGCCTCAACATAGCCTAAAGGCCCTAAATAAGCCATATCGAGCTTATCCTCCACCAGTAAGTCAATAATTTCCTTATAATCCTTACTAATCTGGAAATCAAAGGAAATGGTACTCACAGATTGTACTTTCTGTGTCTTTTGTGTCCCTTGCGTTCCTTGTCTCTCTCGCCTCCCTTGTCCCTCCAAGGTGTTGGCTGGCGATTCGGTATCAACTTTTCGCTCAAAAGACTGCTCTAAGTATTCTTTTAAGGATTTAATCATCCTTTCTTGTTCTGTACGACTTTGCGCTGGCAACACCCCAATTTTTAAGGTAGATAAGTGATATTTGCTAGTCGCTGAAGCCTTTTCCACAACAGACTGATGACTTCCAGATACTTTTTCTGTACAGCCTGCACCCAGTAACGCCATAACCATTGCTAAAAACAAAACTCTGCTTTTGCTCAATAAGCGATGTTTAGGAGTCAGCCTGTGTGTGTCTATGCATTTCTCCATAAAATTATTCAAATTATAGATAGCTGAAAAATTCCCAGACTGTGGCTAGCAACCCAGAGGATTGTTTACTCAGTATTAGGTTAAATCTATTTTTCCCTAAAAAAAATGTAAAGGTAACAATTTTGCGTGAAAAGGCAAATTTTGATTGCTTAAAAACCAGTAAAGGCGTGCTTTAGCGTGTCTCTATTAATTTATTTGACGGGTATTTGAATCCAGAACTCTGTGCTTTTTCCTAATTCTGATAGACACTGCAAATTTCCACCATGTTTCTCTACTACAATTTGATAGCTAATGGAGAGTCCTAAACCTGTTCCTTTACCCACAGGTTTAGTTGTGAAAAATGGATCAAATAAACGCGCTCTCACTTCTTCAGTCATTCCAGAACCGTTATCAGCAATCCTGATAGAAACAAGATTTTTATCTAAAACTTCAGTCCGAATTCTAATTTGTGGTTTTTCAGGAGTTTTTTTGTTAATAAATGATTCTTCTAAAGCATCAATGGCATTAGTGATAATATTCATAAATACCTGATTTAACTGCCCTGGATAGCAATCGACTAAGGGCAAATCACCATATTCTTTAATTAAAGATATACCAAGCCCATTACCACTATTTTTCCAACGATGGTGCAAAATCAGCAATGTATTTTCAATTCCTTCATGAATATCAACTAACTTTTTTTCAGCTTCATCAAGGCGCGAAAAGTTTCGCAGACTCAGCACAATTTCACGAATCCGGTTAGTGCCCATATTCATGGAAGATAAAATTTTTGATAAGTCATTAATCAAAAAATCTAAGTCAATTTCTTCAGAAAAATCTTCAATTTCTGGCGTGCTATTGGGATAGGTTTGTTGATATAGTTGTAAGAGGCTTAATAATTCTTGAAAATATTCATTGGCATAACTTAAATTACCATGAATAAAATTAACTGGGTTATTTATTTCATGGGCAACTCCAGCCACTAATTGTCCTAAACTAGACATTTTTTCGTGCTGAATCAGTTGAGATTGAGTTTGCTGCAACTTATGCAAAGCTTCGGTGAGTTTTTCTGCTTGAGTTTGAGCGGCTAGTGTAGCAGCACGACTTTGAGTGTAAAGTTGGGCATGATCGATCGCGATCGCTAGTTGATCGGTAACAGCTTGCAGCAGTCCAATATCACTATTACTCCAAACGCGTTCGCCACTGCAATGACTACAAACAATTGCCCCAAATTCTTCAGAATGGCTTTTAACTGGGAGTAGCAGCCAAGAAGTAATATCAAACTCCTTCAGCAGTGCTTGGATATTCTGATCGAGTTGAATTTCTCTGTGAATATTATCGATACAAACTATTTCTTGACTAACAAGTTTATTGGTTAAAAAGGTATTATTTTGCAGCGGTATACTACCTAACATAGAAGGTAAATTATATTGCCTTGCCTCATGAGAAATAGTCAGTGTGGATTGAGAGGAATGGGGCAAATATTGCAAAAAATAACAGCGGTCAACTTGCAACAAGCTGCGGATTTCATTAACAGCAGTTTCCAGAATAGTATCAAGGTCAAGGGAACTACGAATTTGACTAGCTAAACTTAGTAATAAAGCTTCTCGACGACTGAGGAGTTCTTCTCGTGCCCAAATTCGATCAATCGCAACGGCAATATTATTTGTAATCCAATTTAACAGATTATGAGTTGCTTCTGTAAATATTTGTTTACTAAAGAAAGCGATAATACCAATTAATTGTTGTTCTACAATTAATGGATAAGCAGAAAATAATAAGTTGGAGAATGCAGCATCTAAAAGTTTTTCTTGGTTATGAATACTAACTTCTTCATTTAAAATCGCTTGACGGGTTTTAGTCATCATACCAATGTAATTTTTGGCTAAAACCATGTGATGAGGAAAATCTTGAGTATTACTTAAAGCACTACATTCAAAATTTGTGCAATGAACACCAGCTTGCAATTGCAACTGATTTGTTTGTCGTTCAAAAGTCCAGATACAAACAAAAGCAACACTCAAATACTGGGACATGCTGTTTGTACAATGCTGAAGGATTTCTGGAAGCGTCCCACTTTGAGATAAAGCCAAACTCACTTCTGCACTCAACAATGATAGGTGCGATCGCTCCAATAAAGCCATCTCTGAAAGCTTACGTTTTGTAATATCTGTACGAATTGCTACATATTTATGAGGTTTTCCATCGAAACCTAATAGTGGGGCAATAAGAGTATCCACCCAATAAAAAGAGCCGTCTTTAGCTTTATTTTTAATTTCTCCCTTCCAGATTTTTCCTTGAGAAATTGTTCTCCATAATTTCTCAAAAAATTCTTTGGAGTGATAACCAGAATTAATAATCCGGTGGTCTTGACCTAAAAGTTCTTCCCTAGAATATTTAGAAACTTGACAAAATAAATCATTAGCATAAGTGATAGTCCCTTTTTTATCAGTGATAGCTACTAGTGAGTGTGCGTTTAAAGCAAATTTAAAAGCTTCTAATTCTTGAATATAATTTTGTAAAGCTAGCTCATTTTCTTTATGAACACTAATATCATGAACTAACGCATAAATTAACTTTTTGTCAATATCTAAATTTGCATTCCAAGACAACCATTTGTAGGAGCCATCCTGACAAAGATAGCGGTTTTCAAAAGAAATTGTATCTACGGCATTTTCTAGGTTTTGAGCAGTTAAAATAGTGGATTCGCGGTCTTCTGGGTGAACAAATTCAATAAATGGTTTTTCCAGCAGTTCCTGAGTTGACCAACCTAGTATTTTTGTCCATGCTGGGTTTAAATGTTTAAAATAACCATCAAAACTCGCAATACAAAATAAATCTAGGGAAAGTGAAAAAAATCTAGAGTATGTTTCTTCTGATTGTTTGTACTCAGACATAGCTTGTTTCATCCATTTTTTGATAGATGTTCACTGTATAAAGGAAATCCCAGAAATAAAATATTTGCTTGAAATTTGTTGACTGATGACTGGCTGTCAGTTCAGAATAATTACAAGATGATATTTATTTATAAGCCCCTAAGTTCATATACTTTTTGCCGCTAAAACATCCATAGCCATGAGATATTTTCAAGCCCAATAAGTACCCAAATTAACTTCTGGGTCTTTTAGCTATGGAAGGAAGCACAAAATCAAGTTGATGGTAGATGTGAAGACTATAACATGTTGCCTACACGGAGAGAAAAGTTACTTTTTACTCTTTTTTCTACTGGATATATATTTCCCTAAAAAACTGTAAACTCAACGTTGACTTTTGGGATTTTAAATAAGAAGTGTTACATAAATTAAATTATTTAAGCAATACTCCCCCGTTTGCGTGCTTCTTTGTAGGAAGTTCCCACATTTCTCAAACCTGCTTTAATCATTTGTCTTTCTAAAAGGGCAAAGAAACGGGCTTTATCTCCGCCTCTGACTACGGCTTGATTGTGTGCTTCTGCGATCGCTACAGGATAGCCATATCCTTTTTGTACTTGTCCTAGCATTAATCCCAGTGCTTGGTCAAACATTGCTGTATTTTCAGCTACCCACTGAGGAACTTCTATCCGGGCAATTTCTGTGCCAACATGGACATAACAAAAGTAGATAGTTTGTTCACCGTAGAGTTCTAGAATCCTGGCATTACTGCGCCAGAGAGGGCCGCGTTGTCCTGGTTGGAGTTGGGTTGACCAAAGGGCAGTATCTCGCAAAGGTTCAAAAATTTTGCAAGGGACTTTTTCTAGCTGATTCGGGCAAAAAGTGAGACAGTCGGGTACTGGATGGGTACAGGCTAACAAACGTAAAAAGTTCATGCCTTCAATATTGCGGGCGGCACTAAGATAACCCATCAAAGGAATTTGGGCATCACGCATCTGTTTCCAAGCTTCCAAAACTGGGGGTAAAATGCGATCGCGTGCATCCAAAGGCAACTGTTCTAAAAACCAGTAAATTAACGAACCATCTACCATTGCGAGGGTTGGTGCTTCCCCTTTGGCTTCACATGCAAGTTCTGCTAAGACTGTGGCTTCGCTGGCTGTGCGGCGAAAACTCATCCATTCTTCAGTTCTAATTCCCCACTGCCGGGACATGTATAAATCTTCCTGGCGATAAAATACTTCTGGCAAACTATCGAGTACTGGATGGCGGTTTTGTCCGTAGTGCAAGACGACTCTGCCAATATTTAAAAGATAGCAATAAGCAATTTCGTGATGATTGGGGGCAATTTGCGAACCGTCAGTAGCAACAACGGTATGTACCTTTGGCGGCACAGAAATATCAATGCAAGTTTCTAGTGGCTCAATGGGGGTAGCATTAGCAAAGAGAATGCGATCGCGCCATTTTTCCTGGCGATCAACTAAATCTTGTTGAGAATTGTAAGCATTTTTTAGATGTTGTTGAGCTAATTCTAAACGCTGGCGACTGGCAGCAGCTTCTAAGCTAAGATGCTGACTTAAACCCTGCATTTGTCGCGCTAATTTTGTTAAATCAAGCATAAATGTGAGTGAGGAGTTAGGAGTTGAAAGTGAGGAGTTAGGAGTTAAATAATAACTCCTCGTTTTTCAGGCAATTAAAGCCAAGCAGAAAAATCTTTAGCAAAATGAGAAAGTGATAATAGCTGAATTCGCGGATCGTTTTGTGCAGCTTTCCTTTCTGGTTGAGTATTATATCCCCAATCTGCTAAGAATAGTTGTACATCGTCTAAGTCGGTTTGCTGTTGGACTAACTGTAATGTCTTGAGTCTGTCTTCTACAAACCATAAACTTACTGGCTTTTCTGCTGCCTGAATTAATTCTCGCAGAATTTCATATTTGGGGCGCTTCACTTCTTTGCCAAAAATTGCTGTTGGTGGTAAACTTACCCCTTCTTGTTGCAATAATTGCTCTACAAAACGTCCTTCTTTGGTAGTGACAATGTATACTTGGACTGCACTGTCAATAGTGATTTTGATTTTTTCCACCACTCCCGGATAAAATTTATGCAAACTTAGCCAACCTTCTAAATCGGTGTTAATCCATTCATCTCGTAGGTTGTCTAGTTTTGCACCAATGTCTTTAGCCTGTATTTTATCGTCTAACAAAATTTGCGGGGCAATAGTCACCCATTCCTGAAGAATCTTGTCATCAGAAATTCCATCTATCAACGCTTTAATCAAAACAGGCATTTCCCAACCGGTTTCAATTACAGGCCGTAGGCGATAAAATCTCAATGCTAAATCATCTGGTGGTGTATCGTTAGCTGGCGACCAAATTAGAGAGTAGGTACGCCACGCTACCTCAAAATACTCAATTAGTCCGTCGCAAATCACTCCGTCAAAGTCTAAGGCTAAAATCGTGGGACTAGTTGCTGTCATTGTTTTGAGGATGAAAACTGCTGTTGTCAGCTTACTTGATCAGCAATTATTTTTCTGTATCAGGAATAGTTTCCACTGCCAATTTGGCTTGTGCTTGACGATGAGTAAAAATACCGTGTCTAGGACTGAATAGTAATGCCAATAAAAATAAGCCAGACACGACTAATACGATCGCTGGGCCAGAGGGTAAATTATAAAAATAGCTTATATAGCAGCATGGCAATCACTAGCGATCGTTGGATAAAACCGTACTGCAACGGTTTAATTAATGCTTGAAACATAAGTACTTATTTGTACCCAACACAAATAATACCATCAAAGATGAGGAAGATAAGGGAGATGAGGGGGCAGATAAAACTCTTAACTCCTAAAAGGCAGTTGCTACCTTGCAGTTTTGCGTTAGCGGTACAAGTCTGGCGACCGAACGCACTCCCTCCTCTGAACTCTAGCTCTTTCAAGATGTAATATATTTTTCTTGGTGTCTTAGTACTAGTTCACCACGCAAATGCTGACAGGTGAAGACTGGGTAAAGGGAAAAGGATAAAGGGAAAGGAATTAAAAACCTTTACCCTTTCCCTGTGCCTGTCAAAATCTTTTTGGCAGGCTAGTACCTTAGTGAGGCATTAAGACACCAAGGTAAAAGCCTATAATTTGGTAAATTTTTTGAGGATTTTCACCTATCTTGAGAAGGCTACCCTAACTCTTCATTCCAACCAAATAAGTAAAATGAAAATTGTCAGTTGTCAGTTGTTAGTTGTTACTTGACATCAGTCATCAATCATCAGTTATATAACTTTAGGCATGTAAATTAGAATTTCATCAGAAACTATCTCTAGAGAAAGAACGCTTTATAGCTTTATTTTTCTACATTAGATTGTGGTAAATACATTAAATTAGAATTTCTGAGAAAGCCATGACTAAAGAAGTAGAAAAACAAAATAATGTACCAGATACTCATCAACCAGTAAGTGAAGATTGGCATTCCCAAGATGAGCCAAATGTCAAAGAAAGAAACTTAACAGCCAATCCAGGCGATCGCATTGATGACAGCCAATCCGTTGAAGAAAAAGCAAAACAAGTTGCAGTAGATTCACCAGACATCACAGGCGACCATATTACAGTCCCGACATACTTCGTCGTGGATGAACCAAATGGTGAGAAAAAGGCACTCCACCACGTCAAAGATGCAGAAGAAATTTCTGATGTAATTCGCCAAGCACGAGTCGATGAAAATGGCAACCGGATTTGGTGGTAGTTTATCAGTTTGTTAGTTAAGTAGAGACACTATCTATATATAGTGTCTCTACGCTAATTCCTAAATTCAACTTTTCAGAAACTCAATAATGGGAATATCTTAGCTTTTTTGATTATTTCAAAATTACTGATTGAAACAATGCTAAAGTTGTAATGATATCCCTAATCGTTCAGTAACAGGGAGTAAATTTAGCAAGCTCTGATTAGAAAGCCCTAATTTCTAACAAGAGACTTGCTTTTCTTCAAAGTTGTACCTACACCCAAGCCAGCCAACGCCAGCAAACCCAACATAGAACCAGGTTCAGGAACTTTATATACCTGAATAGAGCCAGAATTTTGATCTAATCTTGTTGATGTTCCCGCTTGATCAACATCCTGACGTAATTCTAAAGAATCACCAATCGTTCCCAGAAAGAAATATTCCCCAATTACACCTGTCCCTCCTCCTACATTAAAGGAGCCAAACAATGACTTAGTGGAAGTATCAAAGTTGAAAGAGAAGAAATTAGATTGTGACACTCCACCAGCAACGGTGTTATAAGTTCCAAGAAGATTATTAGATGGATCTAAGAAAGAAACGCTCAAGGATTGTAAATAGTCGGTTGCTCCACTACCACTTTCTGAAATAATTGTGGGTGCTGTAGCCTCGTCATAGCTGAATGAACCTGTTGCTGAATAACCAGCATCACCTAACCAATTAAAGTTGAAATCAACAGCCAAAGCTGAGTTATTAGTAGCACCAGCGATCGCAACAGTCAAAGCAGCACTGGTTGCTGCAACCTTGCTGATTTTGGCGAAAATGTTTTTCATTGTTAAAAATCCAAAACTGATTGAATTGATGCACATATTCATGCATCAAACAACAGTCAGCTTACAATAGAAATATATATACGTAAATACTGCATAAAACTACGGTATCAACTGTAATCATTTAATGAAGTTCAGCACTTTTTTGTGAAACTTTACATAATCAGATTGCTATGGTGAAGCTCAATTTTTCTTTGTTTTCCTCTTTCTTAGCGTTCTTTGCGTCCTTTGTGAAGCAGTCGCAATCTTGGCGCCTTGCGTCGATTGCGATCTTCGCAGCGATCTTCGACGCAGGAGCGTCACTGCTGAACCCGAAGGGTGGTTCGTTATTTCAGCCCCCATAATTAATGGGACAGACCACTAGTTTTGTTTCTCTCTATCTAGCTTTTCTTGAATCGCTTGACGACAAAACTCTGGAGGGTTATCTTTAGCCTTCACCTCTTCCTTCATCTGCTTAGTAACACGAAAGCTGAGATTGTCAGTTAATTCTTTGCTTGGTTGGTTTCCAAAATTCTCAGGTCTACCCTTAGCTTTAGTCATTGTGTAGAAATATAAATATAGCTTTATGTCGATGCGCGCATCGGTGTAGGTTTTAAATCGGCGGTGTTGACTGTCTGGCAAACCGTTCACCACCGATACCACTTTTATCAAGAGGTAATTATATTTTATGTTCACAAGGTCAGAACTTGAAGCGATGACACTTCAAGAATTGAAGGCGTTATGTCTCAGGTACAGTGTCAGACCAACAGGGAATGCAGGGTACAAAGTCAGCCATATCACATCCTTGCTAGCGTTCCCAGGATTAGCATTACATCAGTTGAAGGAAAGGAGAGGTTTGAAAACTCCTAGTTTCGCCAGCTTTGAGAATATGAGTACAGCACTTGATGAGATAAACTCTCCGACTGATGAACAAATGGCGCTGATTAGGATATCGATGGAAGGTAAAAGAATGGAATACCCCGATCGCTATGATCAGGAGAAGTTGCTGAGTCTCTACAAAGCTAAGTTGCTTCTGGAGGAACTGGTAATCATACTAAAACAATAATCACAGGTTTTGCTAACTGTTTACAGCATCCCCTCAAGTAGGGGATTTTTTGATGGTAAAGTTTTTGTCTTTATGAGGGTAAGTAATCAGGTAATTGTGAATTGCTTAATATGACTTTCGTCATACTGAAATTATGACTTTATTCCACTGTGTATTCTGATTTAGTATTTTAAACTGAAAACAATACAGCAAACCAATGCAGTCGTGAAACAAGCAAAAATTACTCTAATTTTAAATCTTAGGTAAGAATATATTTTCACAATTAATCAGGAATGCTGTAGAAAACTCAAGCAAATTAATTCATAGGATTTGAACATGAAACGTATTCTATTAGGTACATTACTTGCTCTACCATTTGCAATTTCTTCCTTCCCATCACAGGCATCGGCAGCACAAATTATTGCTAAACCCAACGTTCATAAAGTTGCTGTTGTGCGTAAACCTGTTGTCCGATATCAACGTAAGTTAATTCCTGCACATTGGGAAACAGTAAGACGCGGTAACAATTGGGTTAGAATTAGAGTTCCTGCTCGTTATGTGAATGTAAGAGTTTAATATCTCAAATAGAGACTAACAACCCTAATTCAGTTGTTAGTCTCTATTTGGTAAAATTTTGTTGTTAAATGAGACTTTGGATACTCATAATCGAATAATAAAAGTATGTTGTACGAGTAAATTTAGCTCACATGAATATATACTACAAATATCGGAATTTTCAAAAAATACTTATATTTATACTCACTACTTTACTTTTAGCCTGTGATTCTACCCAAGCAAAAGAAAAAAATATAGCTCCAAGAAAAATCGTCAAGGGTGATAATTATGGAAAGCTATATGACCAAGGAAAGTTACGAACCTACTATTTTTACATTCCCAAATCTGATAATAAAAAACACCCGATGCCTTTAGTTTTCGTGTTTCATGGAGATAATGGTAGTGGTCGGTCTATAAGTAATGTGACTCGCTTCAATAAATTAGCAAATCAAAAAGGATTTATTGTTGTTTATCCAGATGGAATTGACCAAAAATGGAGCCTGAGAGGTAATGCTAAAGGAAAGGTAGATGATGTTTTGTTTGTCAGTGCTTTGATTGATCATCTGAAGCAACAAATAAATATTGATAGTCATAAAATTTATGCCTCCGGTTTTTCTAGAGGTGGAATCCTGACCCAAGCACTGGCTTGTAAGTTACCTAATAAAATTGCTGGTTTTGCATCAGTAGCCGGTTCGCTTCCAGTTCGACTCAAACCTAATTGCCAACCTCAAACTCCCATATCGATGTTAATGATCAACGGTACAAGCGATCGCGATGTACTCTACGAAGGTGATGACCACACTCAACGAGGAGCGCTGGTTTCTATAAGAGATATGGTAAACTTTTGGCGATCGCACGATCAATGTACCTCATCACATAAATCTTCTCAGTTTTCTGAACATAAAGTCAAAACCTCTCTCTACACAGGTTGCAATGGTAACTCAGAAGTCTGGCATCTAGCGGTAGTAAACGGTGGACATTTCTGGCCTGGTGGTGCTTCAACTGACGAGAGCGTAAATAGATTCAATGCTAAGCTGGGACTGAACGCCAGTGAAACAATTTGGAACTTTTTTCAACGCCACAGTTTGTCTTAATATCAAGTCGTCTATTTAACTGGCTCAGATTTTAACTTCATATCTTTTTCTTTGTACCTTTGCGCCTTTGCGCGGCAGTCGCTACAACGGGGGGAACCCCCGCAACGCGCTGCCTTGCCTTTGCGTGAGGCAAATTCATATTTTCAATCAGCAACACCGAAAATACCAGTCAGGAAAAAATAGACCGCTTATGCTTTAAATTAGCTAGAATGCTTGTAGAATAAGGATTTTATACTAATTAAAGCATTACCTATAAAACTACTGATATTATGTCAGGTTATCGTAATCTGCAAGAAACTCACTTAAACCGCGCCCGCGCCAGTCTCAGACAAGCGCTATCCTGGTATGGATATCTTCGTAAGTCTGGACAATTTTCATCGAACCCAGAATTAGCAGGTTTGGTGAAACCAGAATTAGAAGCTTTGAATTCCACACTCAACAAACTTGACTCTAATGTGATTAGAATTGCAGCCTTTGGTTTGGTGAGTCGTGGTAAATCAGCGGTGTTAAATGCCTTACTGGGAGATAAGATTCTGCAAACTGGGCCTTTGAACGGTGTCACTCAATGGCCGCGTTCGGTACGGTGGCAACCAGGAGGTAAAGTACAGGTAGAGTTAATTGATACTCCTGGGCTAGATGAAATTGAAGGAGAATCACGGGCGCAAATGGCGCGAGAAGTGGCGCGTCAGGCAGATTTAATTTTGTTTGTCGTGTCTGGTGATATCACCCGCACTGAATATCAAGCCTTGCTGGAATTGCGACAAGCACAAAAACCGCTGATTTTGGTGTTTAACAAAATTGATTTATATCCAGATGTAGACCGGGCAGCGATTTACAAAAATTTACAAGAATTGGGTGCAGGTTATGGTGCTAAACCTCTACTACCTGATGAAATTGTCATGGTCGCAGCGGAACCAGCACCAATGGAAGTGCGGGTTGAATGGCCTGATGGTCGTGTGAGTTACGAATGGGAAACACCACCAACCCAAGTAGAGGAACTCCAGCAGACAATTTTGAATATTCTCAATCGGGAGGGGCGATCGCTTTTGGCTTTAAACGCACTGGTTCAAGCACGAGATGCAGAAGCCGCGATCGCTCAAAAAACCATCGATTTACGCGAAGAAGAAGCCGAAGACATCATTTGGCAATTTACTAAATACAAAGCTTTGGCTGTAATGCTCAATCCTATTGCCTTTTTAGATATCTTGGGCGGAGGTGTTGCGGATTTAGCTTTGATTCGCTCTTTAGCAAGATTATATGGTTTGCCCATGACTAGCTATGAGGCTAGTAAAATTTTAAAAACGATTTTATTCAGTTCTGGTGGCTTACTACTGAGTGAATTAGGTAGTAGTTTTTTATTAGGTTTGGGCAAGAGTACCGCTGCTTTAGCCAGTGGTGAAAATCCTACCAATATTACTGCCTATGCTGGTGGTGCGATCGCTCAAGCAGGTATCGCCGCTTATGGGGCTTACTCTGTAGGTAAAGCCGCCCAAGTATATCTAGAAAAAGGCTGCACTTGGGGACAATTAGGTGCCAGTACCGTAATTGCAGAAATTCTCTCTCAAGTTGATCACAATACAATTCTGTATCGGTTGCAACAAGAATTAGGAATAAAGTATTGAGAATAAATAAAAATATTTTCCTAATTGTTACTGGTTATGATACTTTATCAATTTCTATCAAATTCTCCTGATAATTGCCCGAAATTCTCAATTTGAGATGCAACATAAGAAAAGGATAAAGTTTATCTCACTCAAAAAGGTAGAAATTCATGACAACTCTAGGCTTAGTCCAAGCTGCTGTTAACTCTGGGACTAAAAATCTTGAGCAAGCCATTTTAGAAGCTATTGATGAAGCTCGTCAAACCTGCGATCTCAATGGCAGTAATTCTGCTGGTTGCGCTGTTGCCTGGGATATCGTAGAAGAATTACAAGCCGAAAAATCACATCAACAGCAAGCAAAACAGCACAAAACCTCTTTAGAAAGCTATTGTGACACACATCCAGAATCAGTAGAGTGTTTACTCTACGACGTTTAATTAATTGTTAGTTGCTGACAGATGACAGATGACCGTTGAGTGTCAGCCGTCATCTGTCATCAGTTATCAATCTCCCGAAAATCAGCTGTTGCTAATTTTGTGATTTGCTGAATCATCTCTAAATCAGGCGGTGGAGTTTCACTTTCCATTCCCAGCCATAAGAGATATTCAATATTACCGGCGGGCCCAGTAATTGGCGACCAAGTTAAGCCTTTGTATTTCCATCCTAATTCGCAAGCAGCTTGCAAAACCTGGAAAATAGCATCAGCATGGTCTTTAGGGTCACGCACTACACCTTTTTTGCCTACACGAGATTTTCCCACTTCAAACTGTGGCTTGACCAGCAAAACTGCATCTCGGTTAGGTTGAGTCAGCTGCCACACAGCGGGTAAAATTTTAGTTAAAGAAATAAACGATACATCCATCACCGCTAAATCGGGAATAGGATCAGCCACACCATAAAGTTCTGCGGGTGCGAGATGACGTAAATTAGTCCGTTCCCGCAAAATCACCCGCGGGTCATTTCGTAGCCGCCAATCAACTTGTCCGTAACCGACATCAATACCATAAACTAGTTTTGCCCCAGCTTGTAGTAAGCAATCGGTAAAGCCACCCGTAGAAATTCCACCATCTAAACAAACGCGTCCGGCGGTAGGGATAGCGAACAATTCTAAAGCTTTGGCGAGTTTCTCTCCGCCTCTAGAAACAAAACGCGATCGCTCTTTAATTTTTATTGCAGCCGAAATATCAACTTCCGTACCAGGTTTATCAACTACCTGGTCATTAACTGTGACTTCCCCCGCCTGAATTAGCCGTTGTGCTAAAGCGCGAGAAACACATAAATTTAACTCTACTAATAGAGTGTCAAGTCGTTGTTTAACCAATTAACTCCAAGTTTGGGAAGAATTTAGTGATTGATAGATCAGTTTAGAATAATTTGCTGTCAACAGACTCTATCAAACCTTCTTCTGTATGTCTTTATTACCCATTAGTATAACTTGGTTAACATCCTAATATTCAAGTAGGGGGCGGGTTTAAAAATATTATCAATTATTAATGGTGATATGAGTGAACCAGCCCTTACTGAGTTTCACAATCTAAAAACCCAAATCTTAGATGTATTAGGTGTAAACATAAGCTTGTCTCAACCGCCGGATCATCTCTCGACGCACCTCGTTTTGGACACGATTACCACGCCGCCAATGTTCTAACTGAAGATTATCAATGTAGAACCTGACAGAAAATTGCATACCAGAACCGTGGATATCGGTCAGTTGAACTTGCGGTTGTTTCCAGGCAGTATTGGATTCTTTAAAACTATCATGTAGCCATTGGACAAATTTCATAGCGTAGTCATCTAACCTAGTTTCATCGACTCCCGGATTAGAAATTATCTGATAAAGTCTATTCATTTTAATTTTAAGCATATCAATTTTCTGTTCCCATTCATCGGGTAGAATATGTTGATCTTCTACTACTAAATCAGGGTCTTTTAGCCATATTTGATACCAGTTACGAATCAAGTCAATTAAATTATTTTTACCAGCCCAGTCTTGTTCTTCTTCTAACCAAGAACGCTGCCGTTTACCTTTACGTTCTGTGAGTACTACCAATCCAACCAAACTCAATATCTCCAAATAATTCTTTTGAATAATTTTCAGTTCTTCTGCATTTAATCCTCCCTTTTCTGTCTTTTTAATTTCTCTAATCAAATCGTCAAATGCTTGTTCAATTTTTTCTAGTTGGTTATTGACATCTTTTTCTGCTAATATCCGCAGTCGTCCAGCTTCTTTCTTGGAGAGTTTATCTCCCTCTGCCTCTTTGAGAGCAAAAAAATTGTCTATATATTTCAGCTTGTCATCAAGATTACCCAAGGTGTCTGGATGTCCAATAACAATTTCTTCGAGAATCTTTGTTGCTACCACTGCATCAGCATCAACTCGGACTGAAACGCTAATTGTATAAGCGTAGTGAGTTGTGGGACGACTGAGATTGACAATATTTTGACCTCCCAAAGATGTGTTTGGTACGTACACCTCGCAATGCTCTTCAATCATGTAGAGTTTTGTCACGCGGATACCAATGTTTCTGATAATTGCAATTGATCCGTCTGACATGGAGATCACATCTCCAAATCGAAAAGGTGTATCAACTAACAACACCAAGCCACTGAAAAAATCACTCAAAATATCTTTTACAGCCAATCCCAAAACAACTGTGATGCTACCTACTGCTAACCCAATTCCTGTTAAATCAACCCCAAGGGTGGTAAAAAATAAGGAAATTCCAATCACGTAAGTGATGACTGGAATAAAACTTTGCAGGAGCGGTATTAATACGTCATCCCAAACAGCTTCAGTTTTGCGCGCGTAGTCTTTTAAATAATTGACTGCTGCTTCCGTAAATAACCGACTTACCAAGTAGGTGAAAGCAGCTATCAACAAAGCGATCAATCCTCGCCCAATCCAATCAATTATTCCTCCTGTTCCTAGTTGATTAAGTGAGATTCTCAGACTAGCAAAGATAAAAATAGCTGTAGCAGGAGCTTGGGAAATGCCAAGGATCAGAAGAGCTGTGTCTTTTTCTGTTCGGCGAAAAAATGCCCGCAGCACAGAGAAAAGTAAGAAATAAAGTACTAAGCCTACAACTAGAAATATACCTAAGGTATATAAGAATGAAGTAATTTGTGCGCTCGTTGGTAAAGTTTGCAGTGCTGAGACTAACGGAGGTTTTGCTGAAGATTCTCCCGCTTGCCCTATCAGGGTATATATCATTAATTTCTACCTCAAATATTCTAATTTAAAATAAGTCGTTAAAAGAGGGTGGAAAAAACACCTACCACCCAAATTTCACTATATTAACCCTCAGCACTAGTAGGAATTGTAATTCCTTCGCGGATTAAGATATCTGTAAAAATCTTACGCAGAACCCGCTGAATTTGAAGATGCTTTCCTGGTTTTACCTTTGTCAATGTCCGCAGCAACAAGTTAGACTCACCTATGCTTTCTACTCCATCTACTTGTGTGGCTTCAAGTACATCTGAATCATTTGCTTTTAATTGCTGTCCGACTTCTTCAATTAATTTGTACACATCAGCCAAGTTGGCATCAAAAGGCACGCCCACTTCCACTACAGCATAGATATACTGTTTTGAGTAATTGGTAATTGAGCCAATATCGCCATTGCGAATAATCTGCAATTGCCCATTAGGATGTCTGATTCTAGTAGTTCTAAGTTCAATTGCCTCGACAATACCTTCTACAACTTTATCTTCAGATTTTCCCGCTTGGATATAGTCACCTACTAAATAATAGTTTTCAAATAAAATAAAGAAGCCACAGACGATATCGTTGATTAGTGTCTGTGCCCCAAAACCTACAGCTATCCCCAAAATTCCAGCACCAGCAAGTATGGGAGTGGGATCGATGTCTAAAGTATAAAGGATGGAAACTGTCGCAGTAAAATAAATTGAGTATTGTAAGAAACTCCGAAAAAGAGGAACAAGTGTCAGGCGCCTGCTTCTTTGAGCATCTGTCAGATTCCGCTCTTTAAAGAGTATCTCTTCTACAAACAAGTAGACAACCTCAAACAGCACACGACTGATGAAGATAATGCCAATAATTTTGATAATTCGCGGCCCCAAATTGGCAATATTAGCAATTAACTGCACTTGCTGGACTACTAATGTTGCCATGCAGACATAAATTACGAATTCCAAACACCGCTTCAAAAAGGGTATCAGGTGTCGGAGGCGATCGTAGAATCTCAGGAGGTTGTCAGGGCTGGAGTATCTTATACTTAGAGCATCTAGGCTATCAACTATCGCCTCAACTGCTTTGAGTATGAGTAATCCGACGGCTATGATCAAATAGATCCGCAGTAGGATGTACAGATATTGTCCAACCACTGCGGGAAAGCTGAGAAACTGGGTACAGGAGATAGCAGCCCACAGCCACATTCCAGTGCTGATTCTTTGATTTAAGTCTCTAAAAAAAGCATCTATACTTTCATCGTCGGCTGTGTTTTTTTCTAAGTTCTTAGCACGTATGTTAAGAATTTTGAGTCCATAGTCCACGAATTTCAGTACTAGTGCCACTGCTATCAAAGTTCCAACACTTTGAGCTATGCCAAGTGATAGTTTTTGCCAGAATCCCGATGGAATACGGTCTATCCACATGAGTGTATATTGTTGGAGGTTTTCGCCACGATAGATCAGAAAACCATTAACACCAACAATCAAAATGCACACCAGCAAACAAGCAAGTAGTAATATCCCTGTAATGTTCCGGCGCAGGGTTCTGACAGTTCTTTCTTCAGTTCTGAATATCGCTACTTTATTCAATAACTTGATAGATTTTCCCAACAGCCAATTTAGTAATAGAAAAATGAAGATTACAAGGCTGACTTCAACCAAAATAATTAATAGATTCATATGCCAGCATAAAAATTAAAGAATTAATAAGTTAAGTTTTAAAACTTGATAAAGTAACAAAACAGTTTGAAATCAATACTTACACACTCATCAAAACAACGCTCTCTTTGCTGTACTAAATTTATCAGGACTTACACAACTGGCACATTAAATAAAGATTAGAATTGTCAACAGTCCACAGTCAATAGGAGCCAGCGCCGTGGTGTTAGCGTAGCGTTAGCGACGTAGGAGCGTCGGCAGCCCGGTCTTGGGGGTTCCCCTCATGACTGGGCTGCCGCGCATGGTTACCCGACAGCCGCGCGACTGGCGTTCAAAAATCAAGCTTTTTTAAACTATTGACTATTGACAGCTTCAACTAAAAATTGATGACAATGCGCGTAAGCCTTATTTATGTATTTTGAGACTTTTGTTAAAGATCATATTTTATAATACATCTGTATGCTTGATCAAGCAAGTAGTTTTCGGTAACATTACTATTACTTAGTTATTGTTATTATCGTATCAGAAAATAAGCTGTTACAAAATTGATTTGTGTAACTCAAAAAGTCACAATTATTACTAGCATTTGGTTTTATTTTTTGACTTTTGAAGATACAGCATTTAACAGCTTCAAATAGTACCTCTCTCACAATTCCTTCAAGTGAGGCTGGGAAAGCATAGTGTCTACCCTTGGGAGAAGATTGGGCTGAGCTGCGCTAAAATCTTAAATTTCAAATCCAAAATGGTATGATGCAGGTTTGAACTACAGCATCTGCAATAAAAATAGCGATCGCTTTCAGGACTACCAAAAAGCGATCGCTTTATCAACCTCCCTGTAGGGAGACAAATACAATGATCAAACAATTACAAAAGTTAACAGATGCCTAAACTGACTTTCAAGCGTCCTCACAAAGGGAACACGCTTAACATACACTGATGAGTTTAGTCAACAGTCATCAGTCAACAATCATCGCTTTGTGATACTAAATATCCTGTTCGCTTAAATCACGAGTAATATGATCAAACGGTTCATCCACAAAGCTAGTGTTAGACACACCCGCAGCTGCAACTTGTTCCTTCACTAGTTCCTTGAGGATTTGGATACCGCGAACGGTTGGGCCAATGGGTACTGCTAGAGAATTATAAGTTTCCCGCAGTCCTTGCAACACTCGCTCATCTAACACATTCGTATTGCCAGCAACCAAAGCATAGGTAGCATAGCGCAAGTAGTAGTCCATATCCCGTAGACAAGCTGCATAACGACGAGTCGTATAAGCATTTCCACCAGGACGAATCAATTCTGGCAATTCATCAAACAACTTCAAACCAGCCTGCTTAACGAGTCCGGCTGCATTAGAGTTAATTGCCGCCGCCGCTTGCACACGGGCTGTACCACTATCAAAATATGATTTCAGACTGTCGATCGCATTCCGATCAAAATACCGTCCTGCCACGTCATAATTCTTAATTAAGCTTGTGACTGCATCGCGCATTCCTTCTTCTCCCAATCGTTGCTATCTATGGTTTGATATTAATTTGGTTGCACTTACGCACCAATAAATTTTTGTGCTATTTAAAATAGATTCGGCACAAAAACAATCATCCGCTACTTAAGGATTCTATGCCAAAGTTGGCCCCCTATGAGATGAACTTTACTGTTTTGTACAGATGACCAGGAAAAGGTTAATATAACCTGTAATCCAGATAATCTGTAACAAGGGCTACAAAATTCCTTAATGTCTAGTATTTACGATATTTCAGGTGTGTCACGACTGAGTTCAGATCAACAGGGTTAGAATGCTTTGGCAGATTCTAGTATTACTTTAGGAAATTGGTAGAGAAGGAGTAACAATGACAACCCCACAAGAAATCTTGAAAAAAATTCAAGATGAAAAAATTGAGCTGATTGATCTGAAATTCATCGATATACCAGGAACTTGGCAGCACCTGACTCTGTACCACAACCAAATCGATGAGAGTGCATTCACTGATGGCGTGCCTTTTGACGGTTCCAGCATCCGGGGTTGGAAAGCCATCAACGAATCGGACATGACGATGGTACTCGATCCCAACACTGCCTGGATCGATCCGTTCATGGAAGTACCAACCTTAAGTATACTTTGTAGCATTAAGGAACCACGTACAGGTGAATGGTACAACCGTTGCCCAAGGGTTATTGCTCAAAAAGCAGTAGACTACTTAGTTTCCACTGGTATCGGTGACACAGCTTTCTTTGGCCCTGAAGCTGAATTTTTCATCTTTGATAACGTTCGCTTTGACCAAACCGCCAACGAAGGTTACTACCATGTAGACTCCATAGAAGGTCGTTGGAATTCCGGTAAAGATGAAGGCCCCAACCTGGGTTACAAACCACGCTTCAAAGAGGGTTACTTCCCAGTTGCACCAACAGATTCTCTTCAAGATATTCGTACAGAGATGCTGTTGACAATGGCAAAACTAGGTGTCCCCATTGAAAAGCACCATCACGAAGTAGCCACAGGCGGTCAGTGCGAATTGGGTTTCCGCTTCGGTAAGTTAATTGAAGCAGCAGACTGGCTGCTAATTTACAAATACGTGATCAAGAACGTAGCTTGGAAATACGGTAAAACCGTTACCTTCATGCCCAAGCCATTGTTTGGTGATAACGGTTCCGGGATGCACACTCACCAGTCAATCTGGAAAGATGGACAACCTCTGTTTGCAGGCAATCAGTATGCTGGTTTGAGTGAAACAGCATTGTATTATATTGGCGGTCTGCTCAAACATGCACCAGCGCTATTAGGAATCACTAATCCCAGTACCAACTCTTACAAGCGGCTAGTGCCTGGTTATGAAGCACCAGTGAACTTAGCTTACTCCCAAGGTAACCGTTCTGCTTCTATCCGTATTCCTCTGTCTGGCGATAACCCCAAAGCTAAGCGCTTAGAGTTCCGTTGTCCAGATGCAACTTCTAACCCTTACTTGGCATTTGCTGCCATGCTTTGTGCTGGTATCGATGGCATTAAGAACAAAATTCATCCTGGTGAACCCCTGGATAAGAATATCTATGAACTTTCTCCAGAAGAACTGGCAAAAGTTCCTTCCACTCCGGGTTCTCTGGAACTGGCATTAGAAGCACTAGAAAAGGATCACGCTTTCTTGACAGAATCAGGCGTATTCACAGAAGACTTCATTGAAAATTGGATTGACTATAAGCTAGCTAATGAAGTCAAGCCTTTGCAGCTACGTCCTCATCCCTACGAATTTTACCTGTATTACGATGCTTAATTAATAGGGAGTATTCCAAATGTGTAAATTGCCTCTCAGGCTAGAGTCTCGCGCTACACAAAAAAATCCGCCTAACCTTCAGGTTTGTGAAGAATAGGCAGACTTTGCAATTGTAGCCAGGAGTCCTAGCCATCCAGCATTGTTGCAAAATTGGAATGCTCCAAATTAATAGCTGTATCTAAGAGTATAAATTTAGCCACCTTACAGGGTGGCTTTTTTATTCAGTCTAGTAAGGGTACAGTGAAAAATCTCAGTTCCCTACTATACTTTCATGCCTAACTCATAGCGACATGACTACTGCCATAAATCATCCGTGTAGTAGGATCTATTTTCCCTTGAATCGGGTTCCAGTAATGTGATGCTTCTTCAGGAAGACCGAGTTCTTGTGCAGCACGCATCATCATTGATTGCTGACGATTTTTCACTTGGTGATATTGACGTACCATTAACGCACGAGATTTTTCTTCAATAGACATAACACAGCCCTCCTACTGTTTTTAGTTATATATCTTTAGCTAGCTATCTTTTCTATGACTATATTAGCAAAAATCTGTAGCTAAAGTTACAAAATACTATTTTGGTTACAAAATTTTACATTCACTCATCCTTGATACCAAAAAAGCTGGTATTAAAGTTAATAAATGTAAAAAGATTTGCGCTCATTGCATAAATCTCTTCGTTGATTCAGATAACCCTATACAAGGCATAAACTTGCAGGTTATGTTTCTTCAAACTTGGATGGTACGAATACACCATTTGTAAAAATCTAAGTTAACTAAGTAAATTACTTAACTTGACTGAATAAAAATTATGACAGTTATTTATCCACGTAAATTTCAGAATAGTTTGGGCGCGAGAGATATGATGAAACATGTCATCAGCGATCGCGAACTTCATCTAATTACCCTCAACCGCTACCGCTACAGTGAACAACGCAGTTGCAAAGACTTGACAGAAGTAATTGAAAAACTCGACAGACAACCACGAGAACTCATACAGGATTTATCCCGTCACATTGCCGATGAAGCTCGTCATGCTATGTGGTTGACTGATTTGCTCATCGACCTTGGAGGTGATCTAGGAACCCCCCCTGGAATTTCTTATATTGATGAATTTGATCGGCTAGTTGACAAAAATAGCTACGACCCAAAAACTAACCTAGAGGACGGTTTAATTGCTCTCCTCGCAGCAATGAACATCGGCGAAAAACGCGGTTGTGAGTACTTTTCAGCCCACATTTACGCCCTCAAACAAGCGCCACAAACTGAAGAAAACATTAAAATACGTGAAACTCTGGAAAAAATTCTGCCAGAAGAAGCAGGACACGTCCGCTGGAGTACCCGCTGGTTAGCACAAATAGCAGATAAGAGTCCAGAACATCGGCAAAAAGTAGAGCAAGCCAAGCAAAAATATGGTGCAATCGAACAGGCGGCATTTGAAGCAGGAGTAGATTTCACAGCAGGTGCAGAACTGCGGCGAGTTAGTAACTTAGTAGAAATAGCAAACACAATGCCAGTTTGGGAACGTCCCAAGTACTTAATGGAACGCTTACCGCAAACCTTGCTAGCACCAGAATTGCAGTTTACTAGAATTCAAGCTGCACAGAAAGCTTGGCAACGTGACCCACAGACATTTATAGAGAAGTTTGTGCCAATATTCCTCAACGGTATCCAGGGCCAAAAGACCAACACAGCTAATTCGTAATTCGTAATTCGTAATTCGTAATTAGGGAAGTCAGATATAAAATCTTCTTTGTGTCTTGGTGTCTTTGTGGTTCAAAAATCAATTTGATGAACCACAAAGACAATAAAAATAAGTACTTCAGTTGCTAATCTCTTCAACTAATAACCAATTACCAGAATAATTCAGCCGACCTCGAACAGTGAGCAGTTGCCCATCAACAGCAGCTTCTAGGCGATGGTTTATGTGCGATCGCAAAGTCACAAGCTGCCAAACTTGTCCTTGATAGGCGGCTGGTGTTGCGATCGTGAATTTGTAATCCTGCTGATTTAGACGTTGAAAAATGCCTGTAAAAACATCACTATCAGAGTCATAGTACTTATGTAAATAATCACCTGGAAAATAGCCACTGGGTGGATAAGCTTCTGGGTTATCTAAATAATAAAGTTGCCAGTCCAGCCATTGGGGCTGATTGGGTAGTAAATCTAAATTAAATAAAGGTACAATTGCCGCAGGCGATGTCAAATCTTGCAATAAAGCTTCTTGTAGCGCTCTGACAGGTAAATCTCTAGGCTGAATACCCAACTCCACACACATACCCGCCGCCATTCCCGCCGCTTGACCAATACCCATCACCACAGGTTGCAATCTAGTCGCGCCATTAGCAATGTGGGAGACAGAAATATTTTTTTCACAAACCAATAAATTATCTGTTGTCGCTGGAATCAAACAGCGGTAGGGAATAGTGAAAGGAGTCCCAGTCCAGCGTCCACCCCAGCGGATAGATTTAGGTTGCAATGGCAAATTGAAGCCAGGATAATGGTGGTCATTGGCGTAATTACCAATAGCAATTGTATCTGAATAAATAGATGCCACCTTACCCCCCGCCACTGGTAAAATATCCTGTTCTCGGACGGTGGTTAGTCCAACTAGACGGCGACTTTCGCGGTAGTAAGGATGCAGTGCAAAAGCAGTAGGAGCAAAGGGAAAAACACCCTCAGCCAAGCCATAGCGACGACCCAGTTGATTTTGAATAAAATGGGCAAAATTTTGACTATACCAGCGACATTCTTGCAGAAACTCAGCTTTGGCTTTCTCTGATTCTATTAATCGCCCTACTCCTTCAGCGTAGTCATTACCACAGATGGGCCAATTAATCATGAATAGATTTTCGCTTAAGCGTCCATAGTTCAAAAACTGCTCTGCCCCATAATTATCCCAAGCACCGACAAACAGCGATGAATTGTAATTGGGAGCAGCAGGAATTTTTGGCGCGATCGCTTCACCAAAATCTTGCATAATTACCACCCAAGTGGGTGCTTGCACTGGATATCTATCTGTAACAGAATTAAAAGCAACTGGTGCGCTGGGTTCTCCCCATTCAGATTGCAATTCCCAACCCCAGCGGTAAGGTATTTCTGCCAAAGCCAATAAATCTCCTAATTCTGTGCCATCCAGAATCATCTTGGCTTCGACAGTAAAATCAGCAAAGCGAACGCCAGTCAGACAATTTTCTTGTTTTACAGCAGTTTTCAGATGAATAGACCACAGTGAGC
>NZ_JAECZC010000075.1:27542-34285 GCF_016056305.1 Amazonocrinis nigriterrae CENA67
CTAAATTTGGTGTCTATTCAATTGAAAAACGCTGTAAAACCTCTAAAGGTACTCGTCCAGAAATCCATTGCAGATTTGGCAATTCCTGTACCCAATCTGCAAAAATCTTTGCGCCAACACGCGGATCGTAACTGAAAAAGCTTACCCAACTGTTATCTAGTCCTGTTGGCTGTCGCTGTCGCAATTCTCGCAAAAACGCACCCCATAACCCAGTTTGAAAAGCAGCCAATTCATTACCATCAGGTGCAGACACGCCAGCACAAGTCAACATTCCCCCCAACCAAGGAAATTCACTCACTAAGATAGTTTTGGCTCCCCGCCGCGCCGCTTGGATAGCAGCAGCAGTACCTCCAGTTCCTCCGCCAACAACTAACACCTCAGCTGTGTATGTCTGATTTCCCATAAATTAGCTTTTAGGTAAGAATATATACTCAAATTATCTTAATTAAAGACTGATAGCACTTATGCAAACTCTAGGAATTCTTGGCGTTCTCTGCGTCTTGGTGAAGCAGTCGCAGTCTTGGACGGCACTTCCTCCAAGCCGGGAAACCCTTTCGGCAGTCCCCCATCTCGGCAGAAGCCAAGACGGGGGCTGCCTCACCAACGGAGTGCCTCCGCTTTGCGTCGATTGCGTTAGCGCAGCGTTAGCGACGCAGGAGCGTCACTGCTGAACCCGAAGGGCGGTTCGATAATTAAGCTTTTGGGTCATTTTTGGGTAATCTCCAACTAAGGGAACTCCAAAAAATAAATTATGTCGGTTAAAGTTATTGACTGATGACTGATGACTGTTAACTGTTGACTGTGAACACACTTGGAAATCCTTTAAGTACAATTTCATAGAAAAAGGGTATAAAACTACTATTCCTCCTGCCTTCTTGTACCAGAGACTGCTGAATTCTTGCTTTAATAACTTTGCAACTCATGAAAAAAGCTAATGTTTGTCGATTCTGTACTTATGGCTTAATTGGCTCAATATCATTAACTACATTAGTAAGTATAAATACTTCAGCTTTAACTCAAGTAGCAGAAAATTCCCCAACTCAACAAACACCCATTCCTTCCTCTGGATTGATTTGGCCAACTCAAGGTGTTATTTCTCAAGGCTTCCGCAAATATAAACATGAAGGAATTGATATTGCAGGAGCATTGGGTACTCCTATTGTTGCTGCCGCCTCTGGTACAGTTGTCCAAGCAGGTTGGGATGACTGGGGACTAGGCAATGCCATCACTATTGAACATCCTGATGGGAGTATCACAGTTTACGGTCACAACCGCCGTTTATTGGTGAGTAAAGGTCAACAGGTCAATCAAGGTCAAATTATTGCTGAGATGGGAAGTACAGGCAATAGTACTGCATCTCATCTGCATTTTGAATTTCATCCAAATAGCCGCCTAGCGGTTGATCCTCTTAGTGTATTGTCCTCTCCAATCGCAGGTAAAGTACCTCCACAACAAATAGCCACTTCTATTTTTGAGAATCATCAAGCAAGTAAGCTCAGCAATCTAGCCTCACAACCACCAACAGTCAAGCAAGTTTCTACTACACAACCAATTCCAGTCAGTTTTGCACCTATCAGCACTGATATGGGATGCAGTGGCGTCACAGTTATTGAGGGTGAGACAGCAAGCGTTCGCGTAAAAGTCTGTGACGAAAATGGGCAATTATTTTATGTTGGTCAGTTGAAACAAAACCCAAGTAAGCCTGTCAAGCTTCATGCTTGGAATATTGGTAGAGGTAGATATGAAGCAGTTAATGGTAGTTTTTCTTATTTAGTCAGCCCTGAAAAAGTGGAAGTCTGGCGAAACGGTAATCAACTGAGATCTGATAATTTTTATATTTTAAATCGATAGTAAAAGGGACTGGAAATTAGGGATTAGGAATTTGCTCTGACCCGTCCCAGATTTGAGAATGTTTTCCCAGTCCCCAGTACCACAGTAAATGCGATCGCCTGGCAATCTTAATGTTCATCAGTGCGATCGCTTGAATTTGACATTGCTAATTTTATTATTTTTTTATTCGGCTACCAGTAAAAACGCTCTATGATTAACAGTAATCTAAGATACAAAAAAACTAAATTTAGAGACAATTCAAGCATTTCTCTAAAACAACTAAATTTTTTATACAAAGGTGTCCATCATGGAATATCTTGCTCATTCCCTCATGCTGATTGCTAACCAAGAGGCAACTGGACAGGCAGAATATACCGAATATAATCTTCCCAAGCTTCAATTCAGTTCCCATCAAATTTTTAAATCTTCTGCTTGGTTAGCTTTCGCTGGTATCAGTGTATTGTTTGCAGCTGTCACTCAGGCTCAATCAGCTTCGGCAGCATATGTATCTACTAATGGTAATTGTCTAAGTGTTCGTACTGGGCCAAGTACCGCTTACCGAGTTGTGGATTGTCTTCCAAATGGTACTGCGCTTCCACCAATTACAGAAACTCAAAACGGTTTTGCCAGACTGGCTCCAGGCAGATATATTTCCCAAAGATGGATTAGTGGTAAATATAATTCCGGTAATACTAATACATCTGGCGGCGTTGGCGGCCCCATTACTTTAACTATTGGCTCTAAAGGCCCAGCTGTTTCACAAGTTCAAACAGCTCTAGGTATTCAACCCACAGGATATTATGGTTCTGTGACTGCTAGCCGAGTGCGAGACTTTCAAGCGCGTAATGGATTACTTGCAGATGGTGTGGTTGGGCCTGAAACTCGAAGACTCCTATTAGGAAATAGCGGCTCAAATCCTCGTCCAGGCGTTGGCGGCCCCATTACTCTAACTATTGGTTCCAAAGGCCCAGCTGTTTCACAAGTTCAAACAGCTTTAGGTATCGAACCCACAGGATATTATGGTTCTGTGACTGCTAGCCGAGTGCGAGACTTTCAAGCACGTAATGGATTACTTGTAGATGGGGTAGTTGGCCCTCAAACTCGAAATCTTTTATTGGGAAGATAGGGAAAATGGGGGAGATGAGGAAGATGAGGAAGATGAGGAAGATGAGGAAGATGAGGAAGAAATTACATCTTGTCGCCCTATCTCCTTATCTCCCAACCTCCCTATCCGTTCATTGACGAAACCCCTAAATAATTCTTTACAATTTGTAATATACGCTCTGCTGCATGACCATCCCCAAAAGGATTAATTGCGTTAGCCATCGCTTCATAGGCTTGGGGATTACTCAGCAACTGTGCCGCAGCTGCAACAATACTCTCAGTGGTGGTTCCTACAAGCTTAGCTGTACCTGCACTGACTGCTTCTGGCCTTTCTGTAGTTTCTCTGAGAACTAGCACTGGTTTTCCTAGGCTGGGTGCTTCTTCTTGTAAACCACCAGAATCGGTGAGTAAAAAATGCGATCGCCCAATTGCACCCACTAGTTCCGCATAATCTAAGGGTTCTGTCAAGAAGACTCGTGGATGATTGCCTAAAAGTGCTTGCAGCGGTTCTCGTACTGTTGGATTGCGGTGTAATGGTAAAAGCAAAGCTGTATCGGGGAACTTTTCTAATATTTGCAGAAATCCCTGCGCGATCGCTTGTAGTGGTTCTCCCCAATTCTCTCGCCGATGGACTGTTACTAACAAGGTGCGATAAGCATCCCAATTTAAACCAGGTACATCACAAGCTGGTTGAGTTGCAGCCACATTTAATAGTGCATCAATTACTGTGTTACCCGTCAGGTGAATTTCTCCCAACACACCAGAACGCTGCAAATTTTCCACAGCCAAAGCAGTTGGTGCAAAGTGTAATTGTGTAAGTTGAGAAATTAGCCTTCGATTAGCTTCTTCAGGATAAGGATTGAATAAGTCATCAGTTCTCAATCCTGCTTCTACATGCCCTACAGGAATTTTGTGATAAAAAGCTGCTAAAGTTGCCCCAAAAGCTGTAGTAGTATCTCCCTGCACTATGACTAAATCTGGCTTACTCTCTTGGAATAAAGCTTCTAAGCCTCGCAAACTGAGACAAGTAATATCGCTTAAAGATTGCTGACGCTGCATAATCTCTAAGTCATGATCTGCTTTGAGGTTAAACAGCTGCATCACTTGTTCAACCATCTCGCGGTGCTGTCCAGTTAAAATGACTTGCGACTCAAAGTCACTTGATTTTTGAAAAACTTGAATTACCGGAGCTAATTTAATCGCTTCCGGACGTGTACCCAAGATAATATAAACTCGTTTTTGATTAGTCATTAGTCAATGGTCATTAGTCATTAGTCATTAGTCAATGGTCAATGGTCAATGGTGATTAGTCAATCATTCCAACTAACAACCAACAACTGACAACCAACAACTGACAACCAACAACTGACAACCAACAACTGACAACTAACAACAACTAACAACCAACAAAAAAGCATGAAAAAACCCGGCTTAACCGGGCAGATGCGCTGTTTGTCGAATTTAGCGGTATGAACTATAGTTTGATATCACAAGTTAAAGGGCAAGCAGCGTAGACAGTGGTCTGTGCTTGTTCTGCTTCTCCATGCAGCCAACTTAACCATTTAACATCACTTGGATGCACACCTTTCAATGTCAGCACTCCAGCAGCGATCGCTACTGCCATGACATTAAACATAATTAAAGCACCTGCTACAAGTAAAACAGCACTAACAGGCATTACAGATTGCAACACAATCGACAACAGACATCCAACCGTAGCCATCAACACAACTAATGGAAAACCGACAACCAACAAGCATACTGCCAAGGTGAAAGTCCAGATTAAAAAGCTTTTGACCATCAACAAGGAGTAGGTCTTACCTAGATTAGAGCTCTGAGCCGAAACCATGACTTTTCCTCCTAAATTACACAGCAAAATTTTATTTCAGTTTTCGCTTGTAGCGAGCTAACTGAATTGTTTCAGTGAAATTCAGTATATAAAACCCTATGATGAAAATGAGCATTTAGTTACTAAAGTTTACAGTTAATTTTTTGTAATTATGAATGTAAAGTCTAGTTCACAGTTAGCGATAAAACTCTTTTTCAGTATCTATCTTAAGGAGTAGAAGGTAAAGTGCATTCGCTGCCAGTATGCATTTCAAATTCTTGACTGGGATTACGCTTAACACTTCTTATCAAAAGTGGCGGTCATTCTCATAATTCATAGATCAGCCTAAATAAATTATCTGCTAATAATTTTGCTGTTTATTTGCTAGCAACTTCGCTCAATGTCTACGAAAATTTTCTCATTTAACAAAAAAAAGTATTTAAAACTTTATACTAGCTAATTTAAATACATTACTTTATAAGTGAAACTTCTGAAATAGCAAAGGAATGTAGTGTGCTAAACAAGATAAAGTAGGCAAAAAAATTACTCATAGGTTCACACAATTTTGATTAATAGAAAAAAATATACAAGTAAAAATCATAAAACATAGCTGACCGTTGCTTTGAAGTAATGGGCAAAAAGACAGTCACAATTCTGTCTCCTAGCGCTCTAGAGGTTGCCAATAGAGACTTTTGATCGTTCAAGTTTATCAATGCCAAATTTTAAAGAAATATGACAGAAACACAGCATCCATCAAATTCCAATACTACTGCTCCCCGTAATGCGCCCCCAATGCCACCACCGCCACCATCATTGATGACGACACAGCGCCAGACTACACAAACATTGGATATGGGGTCAGTGAATAGAAATATCAGCCCACCACCTCCCCCCATGTCTGCACCTGCTGGCGCTCATCGTCCAGGTACTCCACCACCAATGCCTAGTTCTGTTACAACCAAAAATAGGAGTTCGGGGTTAACTTTAGCGCAGATTATCAGAGAAGCTTACGACCAGGGTTATTCTGATGTTCATCTGGGTGTAGGTGAAATACCTCGCTTCCGCAACCGAGGAGAAATTCAGACAACAGATTATCCAGAAACGAATCACGATACTTTTATTAGTTGGTTGCTGGAGGTGATGACAGAAGCCGAAATTCAGCGGTTTGAAGAATACTTAGAATTTGATGGAGCAACTCAATATGAATTTGCTCGCGTGCGGATTAATGTTTTTGGCTCTCTTAAAGGCCATGCTATGGTGCTGCGGTTGATTCCGCTAAAAATCTTGACTATGGAACAGTTGAGATTACCTACAGTTTTTCGAGACGTTTGCCATTACCACAAAGGTTTAATTTTGGTGACTGGCCCGACTGGTTCTGGTAAATCCACAACGATGGCGGCGATGATTGACTATATCAATAAAGAGATGGCTAAGCATATCATCACCATTGAAGACCCTATAGAATTTGTTCACCAAAGCCGCAAGTCCCTAATTAAGCAAAGGGAAGTTGGAATGCACACCCGGAAATTTGACAATGCTTTAAAAGCGGCTTTGCGGGAAGATCCAGATTTGATTCTAGTGGGGGAAATGCGGGATAAAGAAACAGTCAACACCGCATTGAAAGCCGCTCAAACTGGTCACTTGGTAATGGGAACCCTACACACCAATAGCGCTGTGAAAACCATTGAACGGATACTCAATTTGTACTCAGGTGAAGAACAGGATGCAATGCGGGTAGCAATTTCTGAATCTTTAGTGGCAGTAATTGCTCAAGGTTTGTGCCGCACAACCGATGGCAAGAGGGCTGCTTTCCACGATATCCTGATCAACACCGAGGCTATCAAAGAATGGATCAAAGATGGTAAGTATGATGAAATCACCGAACTGATGAAGCAAGCCAGTTTTGATGGCATGATCACCATGAATCAGTCACTACTCAATCTTTACCAAGAAGGACGGATCACGGAAGAAACAGCTTTAG
>NZ_JAECZC010000075.1:34738-52797 GCF_016056305.1 Amazonocrinis nigriterrae CENA67
ACCGCCTCACTTTTTAGTGCCTTGCTACACGGCAACAATTGACCACTGGTTAGATCCACATACCAACCAAGTGCGAACTTTTGCAGAAGCTTATCCAGCAGTCATACGATATCAAGCTCTGCTGAATGCAATTTTTGGTACAAATGAGCTAGTTTGGCAAACAGGCCCTTGGCAAGAAGGGTTGTGCGATCGCATGGTATTAAGTACTTATCGTTCATCATTTCCCCAACTTTGGGAAGACCACGACTTAATCGTCAACTTAGAACTTTCTGAACCTGCACCAAAGTACCATCCACCAGTCATAGCAGCAAACAAGGTACAACTAAAGACACAATGCTATGTCTTACGCTTATTTGTGGCAGGGCATAGCGCTAATACTGAACGTATCTTGCATAATTTGCACGAACTGTTAGAGCGATCGCTAGGGTATCCTTACACTATGAAAGTTATCGACGTTTTAAGAAATCCAGAACAAGCAGAAATTGACCAAGTTTCTGCAACCCCCACACTAGTCAAGGTTTGGCCTCATCCCATTCGGCGCATTGTTGGAGATTTGGACAATGCAGAAAAGATTTTACAGATGTTAGGTGCTACAGAAAAAATTTAATATTTAAAGTATAAAAAAATCATTACTTGATTCAGTAACGCCGGATATTTTTTGGAACTTTTGAATGGGCGATACTGGATTTGAACCAGTGGCCTCTCCCGTGTGAAGGGAACGCGCTACCCCTGTGCTAATCGCCCGTGAGGCTTTAGGATAATATATTTTGCATTGAAAGGCAAGCTCTTGAGCAGGGGAGATGAGGGAGAATAACAACTGACAACTGACAATTGACAGCTAACTTCAAACTCCCCATTCCCATTTTCAACACTTAATCGCCTTGAGGATATTCATCCCACAAGGTTGTTACTTCACGCAAACTTTGGTGGTTGCCATTACCTAAAATCAGATGATCTAATAGCGGAATTTCCAAAAACTTCGCCCCTGCTAACAATTGGCGTGTTAGTTCAATATCTTCTTGGCTAGGTTCCAAATTACCTGAAGGATGATTGTGGGCAACTATGACTCGTGTTGCTCCTTGGCGAATGACTTCCCGAAAAATTTCACGCGGAGATGCTAAAGTTTCGGTAGCTGTGCCAATACTAATCACCTGTGTTCCCAGCAGGCGATTCTTCACATCTAAAAGCACTACAGCAAAACGTTCTTTAGTCTGCCACATTAAATCATGACTGAGTGCGGCGGCAGCAGCTTGTGGACTCTCTATTAGTGTCAGGTCTGAAGGACGAGATTGAAAAGCACGTTTACCTAATTCAACCGCTGCTAAAATACTTGTGGCTTTCGCCGGGCCAATACCGGGAATCTGCATTAACTCAGCAGGGGTAACTTCTCGCAGAACTGCCAAGGGATCACGCTGGTGTTTGCTCAACTCTTGCAACAGATATTGTCCTAAACCCACGGCTGAGAGTTTTCCCGGCCCTTGACCAGTCCCTAGAAGAATGGCAATTAACTCGGCTGTAGCTAAGATTTTTGGCCCGTGGGTCATTAACCGTTCACGCGGACGCTCATTTGTAGGTATGTCGGCAATTCTGAGGCAATAAGTCATAGAACCACTACAAAAATAGTCACCAAAGATGGAACTATCTTTAGTTAACCCTTGTTTGCTCTCATAATCATCTATTTTTGAGAAAATCTTTAATTTCTGCCGATTTTCTGTTTTGTGTAGAAAATTATCAAAAATAAAAAATGTTGATTTGACGAAGGTTGATTTGTGGCAGAATGCAAGCTGGTAGAATACAGGTCAAATCGATCTTGTTGATACTGATGTGATACACGCCAACTTTAAAGATACTCAGCTAATGGATTGTGATTTCTCTAGTTTCCGTGTCAAAGGAGCCTGCTTTACAGACGCTCAAGGATTAACTTGCCAACACAAGCAATGGCTCAGAGTCTATGAAGCCTTGAATATTCCAGCCTAGCAACTTGTTACTTGAATGAGAAACGTTGAAGAACTTGTTGAATTTGCGCTCCAGTTAGTGACTACGGAAACAGGGTTTTTACTCAGCTATATTCACAAGGTAATCCTGCGAGAATCTTTACTTGAAAGCAAAAAAACTTACGCTAAACTAGCTGAAGAAAATAAGTACTCTGAAAGCTACATTAAGTTCACAGTTGCGCCTAGACTATGGAACTTACTTTCACAGGCGCTTGGTGAAAAAGTTAATAAGACGAATCTGCGATCGCTGCTAGAACAACGGTTAGAAAAATTAGCTCCTGACGATAATCCTGAGACGACCGAGACAACAGCAATGCTGACTGCAAGCATTCCCAGGAAACGCTATGTTCTAGAATCTCCAGAAGGATCAGTTCCCATCGGTTCTTGTCTGTACATTGAGCGACCGACCATCGAACAAATCTGTTATCAGGAAATTCTCCAACCCCACACTTTCATTCGCATTCAAGCACCTCGGAAGATGGGGAAGACTTCCCTAATTGCACGAATTCTGGATTATGGGAGCAGTCAGAATTACCACAAAGTGCGACTCAGCTTACATCACGCCGGAATACAGGTGTTTGCTTCGAGCGATCGCTTTTTACGCTGGTTTTGCAGAAATGTCACTCAGCAGTTAGGTTTGGAATCTAGAATAAATGACTACTGGGACGAGGATATGGGAGCCTTGATTAACAGCACGATTTATTTTCAGGGCTATCTCCTCAAGGAACTCTCTAACCCTATGGTTTTAGCACTAGATGGCGTAGACCAATTGTTTGAGTACCCAGAACTCGCTAGTGATTTTTTCGTTTTGTTGCGTTCCTGGTATGAGGAAACAAAAGAAATTTCAGTTTGGCAGAAGTTACGAATTGTGATGGCTCATGCAGTTGAAGTTTACATTCCCTTACCCACCCATCGCTCTCCGTTTAATGTGGGATTGGCGATGGAACTACCGACTTTTAGCCCAGAACAGGTACAGGATTTAGCCGAACGTCACAGACTTCAACTCACAAAGGATGAACTTGAGCAATTAATGAAGCTTACTAGTGGTTTTCCCTATTTAATTCGACTAGCTTTGTATCAAAGTGTCTGCTTGAAGATTCCTGTACAAACGTTACTGCAAGATGCTACGAGCAATACTGGAATCTATCAACAACATCTTCAATATCAGTTGTGGAACCTCCAACAATATCCTAAATTAGGTGACGCTTTTCAAAAGGTTTTAAAAGCTCCAGTCCAATTAGAAATTGAGGTGGCGTTTAAGTTAAAAAGTTTAGGTTTGGTGCATCTGATTGATAGTCTAGCAATTGTTAGCTGTGAGCTATATCGAGAGTACTTTCGCGAATGGTATCTTTTTTAAGAGGATGTCTCTTAATCGCCAATTGTGGCTACACAGGTAGAACCTGTAGAGCAAAAGTTTAAAATCTCTCTAAATGTAAACCAATCTTCCTTCGATATGGCTGTCAATATTTTGATGATGGCTTAAGTATTCTTCTAGAACATCTTGCCTAGATGTTGTGATTACCTTTGAAGTGCCTAATTCTTCATGTGTTATACCTAGATACGCTTCAGAATTTTGGTAACGATAGCGATCTATACAGATTGTGTATTGATTATCGTTTTGTATGGATTGTCCATTAATGCTTAAGGATTCAAGCCTATGCAGGACATCACTGTAAACTGCTTTAATACCCTTGTTTACCTGAAAATACTCACTTTGACCAGCTATTCTGTTTTCCGGTCTCATGATATATGTAAATATCTTGATCAAATGTGCCCCAGTAACTCTAAATTTATAAAGAGTATCATCATAAGGAAAAACTGTTTTCAAATCGCTCAATGTAACTAGAGGCCCTAATTCCTTTCCACGTATTGAACCACTGGATACAAACACTACATCTAACATATCTTTTTGGGCAAAAATATCAGCGATTAAGTTACCCAAATCAGTTTCTTCTTCACGCTTAGGATGGGTCAATCTACGTGCTAATCTTCCAAGCACTCGATTATATTTGCGATCTACCTCTTCTTTGAAGGTAGCAATCAGTTTTTCGATTTCGGGATCTGGCTTTGCCAGATTACTATCCACAGGAAGAAGCTGCCACTTCCATTTAACAATGCTGTTGGTATCATCATCCACTATAATATCGAAACGTCCAATCTGGTCTGTACCAACTCCGGCTTGTGCAATCAAAATATTGTTAACTTGGGCAGGTTGTTCTAAGAATGTATGGGAGTGTCCCCCAATTATCATATCCACACCCCATTCTGGATCTAACAACGCCGCTAGTTTTTTATCTTCTTCAAAACCGATGTGTGTCATCAAAACTGTTAGGTCAATGTCCTCATTTTTGTAGGCATTGCAAATTTTTCCAACTTCTGAGACGGCATCTTCAAGACTTATGAATGTACCAATACTTTGGTCACGTTTTAATGACCTCAGAGCTTCTTCTGTGACAATCCCGATAAACATAATATCGAATCCATCTACATTGAGAATTACGTAGGGATTCATCAACCTTTTGTTATACTTTTTGATATACAAGTTGGCATTCACAATGGGAAAATTTGCCATTTTTTCCAGAAAAAGTAAGTGCGACAACCCATAATCTAATTCGTGATTCCCCAAAGTCACTACGTCAGGAGCTAGGTAATTCATAATTTCTATAGTTGAAAGACCTTTATATTCCGAATCAATCGTAGAGCCTTGAAGCATGTCACCAGAAATGACAAAAATTACATTTTTCTCCTCCTGGCGCACTTTATTAATATATCCTGAGAGTAGAGACATTCCACCAATCACATGACCTTCTGCAAGACCCGTAGCTTCTGCCAGAAAGTCTCCATGCATATCATTGGAATGTAAGATTGTGAAACTTTTAAAGCGTTCTGTGAGTGTCATAGTCTTTTACCTTTGACTAGAATTTTTTAGTAGTATTTGTTAAAGTCAATAGCAGCACCTTTTATCAACTGACAATCATGTTGAATTGAGGACGAAATTTAAAGTTAAAAATTGCTACAATTTCATCTCATATAAGAATAATCTAATTTTTATCAAACTAGAATATTAAAGCCAATTTTGATAAAAATTAATCTTTTAATAAAGTTTTTGTTTTCAAAGTTAAGAAAAGTAAAAAGTGGGAAAAGTAAGAAAAGTATGATAATTGATATGGGAGTTTATAAATATTTATTAGACTTCTTGCAAAAGTCCCTAACACCCCACCCCCAGGCCCTCCCCGCAAGCAAGGAGGGGTAGACTTTGACGTAAGTCAAAGGCGGGGTGGGGTTCTTTTTTTTGATTTATGCAAGAAGTCTATTAATAATATAGGAATCCAATTTGATTACTGAAAAAATCTAAGTTATGCCGTAGGAATCGCGTACCAGATTCAGGTTTTAGTGCGTTAAACTTCGTTATAACGCACCCTACGTATTTCTTAAAAATCAAATATGAGTCCTATAACAACATTACTGAGATATGGACATTCAAGATTTGTCTTGATCCAGGTATATTTGAGTTGTGAAAAATTTTGCTATCAATGTTAAAATAAAAAGTTGCAGTGATTTAAACTTTATCTAATAAAACAATATTACGTAGTTTTTGGAATTGCTCAAAAACTATTATAGAGCTTGATTATTCTTAATAATTACAGCTACTTTACCTTTAAAATAACTGACTGTAATAATCAACCTTTTATGATCCAATATAGTTATCAACTCGGCGGTAGTTTAGCCATTGATGCACCTAGTTATGTACAGCGGCAAGCCGACTCGCAACTTTATGAAGCCTTGAAACGAGGAGAGTTCTGTTATGTCCTCAACTCCCGACAAATGGGTAAATCTTCACTGCTGGTGCGAACCAAGCATCGCCTTGAAAAAGAAGGCTTTCACTGCGCTGCGGTGGATTTGAGTGTGGTGGGAAGCGAACAAATTACTCCATTGCAATGGTACAAGGGATTTGTGGGTGATTTATGGCGACAGTTGGGGCTACTGGAAACCTTGAACCTGAAAACTTGGTGGCTTGAACGCAACGATCTCGGTTTACTGCAACGGCTGCGGTGGTTTATTGAGGAATTGCTATTAGTGCAGTTTCCCCAACAACGGTTGTTTATCTTTGTCGATGAAATCGACAGTTTGCTGGGGCTTAACTTTTCGATTGATGATTTTTTTGCCCTAATTCGCTTCTGCTACAATCAACGGGCAATTAACCCAGAATATCAACGCATTACCTTTGCGATTTTTGGGGTAGCAACTCCCTCGGATTTGATTCGAGATAGAACCAAGACACCGTTTAATATTGGGCAAGCAATAGACTTAAAAGGGTTTGAGTGGGACGAAGTGACTCCCTTAATTCAAGGGCTAGAAAAGACAGTAAAACAGCCTGCATCGGTTGTGAAGGCGATTTTAAACTGGACAGCTGGACAACCGTTTCTGACTCAGAAGTTGTGTCATTTAGTCGTACAATTGAGTCAGCGGACAATGGGCAACGATCGCTTAGATTATATTCCATCGGGTACAGAATCGTTGTGGATTGACAACTTGGTCAAAACTCGCATTATTGAGCGTTGGGAATCGCAGGATGAACCGGAACACCTGAGAACCGTTCGTGATCGCATTCAACGTAATGGTCAGCGAGCTGGTAGAATTCTAGGCATTTATCAAAAAGTTTTGCAAGAAATTGAAATAAAAAGTGATGATAGTCGAGAACTGATTGAATTGTTACTCAGTGGCTTAGTAGTTAGACACGAGGGAATATTAAAGGTAAAAAATCGCATCTATCAACAAGTATTTAATCTGCAATGGGTTGAAAAACAATTAGCGGCGTTGCGTCCTTACTCCCAAACATTTGATGCTTGGGTAGCTTCTGGGCAAAAAGATGAATCGCGATTATTGCGCGGACAAGCACTTAAAGATGCCCAACTTTGGGCGCAGGGAAAAAGTTTGAGTGATTTAGATTATTTATTCTTTAATGCCTCTCAAGAAGTAGACAGAAAAGAAGTGGAATTGCGCTTAGAGGCAGAACGTGTTAAAGAAGTAGAAGCCAGACTTGTGCAAGAACAAAAAGCCGCGAGAATCCAACAATTCTTGCTCAATGCCAATATTGCTGCCTTACAACAATCTAGACTCAGTGAAATTAAAGCGATCGCCAGTGCTTCGGAAGCCCTCTATGCCTCCCATCAAGGTTTAGAAGCATTAGTTCAAGCCATTAAAGCCAAGCAAAAGTTACAACAATTAGATTCAGTTGAACCCGAATTAGAACAAAAAATTGATCATGCCTTGCGACAGGCGGTTTATGACACAACCGAATGTAATCATTTGACAGGACACACTGCCGACATTTGGAGTGTTGATATCAGTACCAATAGTAAGTTGATTGTCTCAGCAGGAATGGATGGCGCGATCAAACTTTGGCAACGAGACGGCACTTTACTTAAAACCTTGCAAAATGAATCTGTGACAGTTTGGTCAGTTAAATTCAGTCCTGACGGTCAAATGATAGTTTCAGGACATAATGATGGCAATGTGAAACTGTGGCGACTGGATGAAAATACACCCAAAATTATAGCCAACTATTCTACTAGGACTCCCGTTGTCAACTTCAACCTAAATGGTCAAATTGTTGCTTCAGGACACGATGATGGTGTGGTAAATTTATGGAGTCTGGATGGGATTTTGCTCGGCTCATTCAAACATCCAAACCAAGCTGCAAATATTATTTTTGTTCCTGACAGTCAACTGATAATTACACAGGCAGAGAACATCATTTACCTCTGGCAGGAGAATGGTACACTGCTTAAAAAATGGGTGGCACATCAAGCCGGAATCAGCACATTAGTTCTCAGTCCTAACGGACAAATTCTCGCTTCTGCCAGTCAAGATACTACTATTAAATTGTGGCATCTTGATGGTACGCTCATCACAACAATAACCGGACATAGTGCAGCAGTATGGAACGTTGCTTTTAGTCCTGACGGAAAAACTCTTGTCACTGTCAGTGGAGATAAAACTGTCAAAATTTGGAGTGTTGAGGGAACAGAACTGAGTACCCTTAAAGCGCATCGTTCAACCGTGCGAACAATTGCCTACAGCCCAGATGGAAGTTATTTTATTTCTGCTGGGTCTGATCGCATCATCCGCATGTGGAAACCCACTCATGACCTCAAAACTACTGTAAATGCTCATAGTGCGGCAATTTTCGGTGTTGCCATCAGTCCAGATAGTTCCACTATCGCCACTGCTAGTTTAGATTACACTGTCAAACTTTGGCAGCGCGATGGCACATTACTAAAAACCTTGCAACACGAGGCATCCATGTTTAGTGTTGCTTTTAGTCCTGATGGAGAAATCTTAGCAACGGGAAGCAACGATAGTATTGTTAAACTCTGGCGGTGTGGGGATGGAAACTGGGACAAGGCTGAACTTCTAAAAACACTGTCAGCAGAAGCAGGATTAGCCTTTAGCCTTGCCTTTAGTCCTGATGGCAAACTGATTGCTTCTGGTTATGGCGATGGTAAGGTCAGACTTTGGAGTCGAGATGGCATATTACACAATACTCTCACTGGACAAGAAGAGATGGTTTCATGTGTTGCCTTTAGTCCTGACGGTCAGTTCATCGCCTCCAGTGGTAATTTAAATCAAATTAGAGTTTGGCATCGAGAGGGCAGATTATTGACAACTCTTGCTGAAAATGATGCAAGTGTTAATCATGTTGCTTTTAGTGCTGATGGTCAGTTAGTTGCTTCCTGTAGTGGTGATAGCACGATTAAGCTGTGGAAATCTAATTCAAAACATGGAGTTGAGAGTCAATCGACTCAAACCTTTGTCGGACATAACGGTGTAGTGTCTAAGATTGCTTGGAGTAGCGACGGTCAATTTTTTGCTTCCTGCGGAATGGACACAACCGTTAAACTCTGGAGTCGAGAAGGGCAGTTGATTACTACTTTACTCGGTCATAGTGCTTCAGTTTGGAATTTAGCGATCGCACCTGATGGCAGTTTTTTAGCTTCTGTAGGTGAAGATAACACTCTTGTAATCTGGAATTTACCGCGCATCCTCAAACTTGACTTGCTGGAATATGGCTGTAACTGGGTATGCGATTATCTGCGGACTAACGCAGAGGTGGAAGAAGGCGACAGGCAACTTTGTCAATAGTTATTCGCTTTTGACTTCCGACTTTTGGGATTAATTAGCTTTGAGGGTAAGGGGTGCGATCGCAGGCGTGTTTGAGCGATCGCACCTTTATCTATAAAATACGCCAACTGTATACCGATTACAGCGTTACGGGCATTTTCCTCATCGTGCCTCAAATAACCAACTTTTAGCTGTAATTCATCAATTTAGTATATTGACGATACTAAAACATTGTGAGATCCGCACCTCTCAGTAACATAACTTTACATAAAAAATACCAACTTTATCTATTTCTAGTTCAGCTAAAAAACTGAATAATAGATATGCGGTAAACCAAAAAAGCTTTATCAGTTAGAACAAAAAATTATTAATTTACTTAAACTCATGGTTCAAAATAAAATTATTGATAATGAAGAAATTATTTCTACTTATGCAGAGGTAGCGCTAGGTATACACCCCGAAGTTAAACGAAGCGGAGGGATTTTACTAACTGTAGAAGATCTACTTACAATTAAATTTTATGTAGAATTTGGTTTTGGTTTGCCTGATAGATTACATGAGGTAGAAAAATATTTAGGCTATAGAACAATTGGTATAGCCGGATTAGAACCTAGGGATATACAAGAGCTTTTTAGGAAAATTAAGATCAATGTCAGCAAATGGGATGGTATTGAAGCTGGACTATTAACCCAAAACAGAGATATAGAAACATTTTCACCTAATATTATTACTGTAGGAAATGACATTATTAAATGTATAGATAACATGCCAGTTATTCAAAGAATGAAGAAGATAGAGGAGAACGGAGTTATACCGCCTGGAATGCTATTTGATTTTAATTCAATGGATAATGAGGTCGCTACAGAGTTAGTAAGTTGGTTAGAAGATTTGAAATCAGAAGTTGAAACCAGAAGAAGAGAAACACTAAACTTAAAAAACAAAATTACGGATTTCAACCAAGAAATATCAGATGTTTTAGAGCCTAGCATTAGACGTAAAAGAGATCTAATCAGAAATAATAGCCTCAATGCATAAATTCAGGAATTATATGAACAAATTGTACAAAAAGCAAGAGAAATTGAACAACTGCAAAGAGATTACGAACATTTTAAAGGACTAGCTTTTAGCGGGCTTGTAGGAGGCCCCATAGGATTAGCAATTACACAAGGAATTTATAGCTCCAAAGCTGAAGAAGCAAGGAGAAGAATGAATCAGCTGATAGTGGAAAAAGATATATTAAATCAACAATTAAACGAAAAAGATCAACTAAGAAGATCTGTAGAGAGAGTAAGTGATAAATTGGCACTTGTAAGTATAACTTTATTAGATTCTGAAAGTGCATCTGACGACTTACAGGTAGTTTGGGATAATATTTATTATCAAATAGAAACTTCAGCTAATACCTTAGCAAATATCAAAGAAGGTACAAAATTGATGACTTTTAAAACTCAATTTCTAAAAGTTATCAATCCTTGGGAGAACGCCAAAGATTCCATCATTCAACTAGTCAACCTAATTTCTCAAGTATTGGAATCATACGATGAAGGTGCAGGAATAACCCAATTCGGTGTACCAAACTAAATTTAATGTAAAAAAAACTAAAATTTATGTGTTTGAATTTCTTTGATTCAAGCTAAAAAAGTGTGCATAACAATATGTTGTATTTGAAGAAAATACTCTTCTAGTTGATTGGTTTTTCTAGGAATATTACACACTAAGAGTTTGAGCAAACAAAAGAGGAGCGCTAAAACTATGGTTCTCAACCAAACTATTGAACAAAAGCAAACTATTCAGAACGAAGAAATTATTTCTACCTATGTACAGATAGCACTAGGTACATATCCCGAAGTTGAACGAAGCGGAGGGATGATACTGACTCAAGAAGATGTTATTAATATTAAATTGTATGTAAAGTATGGCTTTGCTTTGCCTGAAATATTGGCAGAGGTAAAATCTTACTTAGGCTATGATGCAATTGGTATAGCTGGATTAGAACCAAAGGATATTCAGGAACTTTTCAGAGGTATTAAGACCAATGTCAGCAAATGGAATGGCATTGAAGCTGCAATATTAACCCAAAGCAGAGAGCTAGAAACATTTTCATCTAATATTATCCTCGTAGGAGATGAGATTATTCAATATATAGATGAGATGCCAGTTACAGAAAGAATGAAGAAGAAGATAGAGGAGATCGGAGTTATACCGCCTGGAATGCTATTTGACTTTGATCCAACGGATAATGAAATTGCTACAGAGTTAGTAGTTTGGCTAGCAGATTTGAAATCAGAAGTTGAGACAAGAAAAACAGATGCATTAAGTTTAAAAAACAAAATCACAGATTTCAAGGAAGAAATAGGAAATATCTTACAGCCTAGCCTCAGCCGTAAAATAGGGCTAATCAAGGATAATAAACTAGATGAACAAATTCAGGACTTAGCTCAACAAATTGAGGACAAAAGAAAAGAAATTGAACAACTGGAAAAAGATTACGATAAATACGTCGGACTAGCCTTTAGCGGTCTTGCAGGAGGCCTCATAGGAGTAGCGATTACAGGAGGAATTTACGGTAGCAAAGCTGAAGAAGCAAGGAAAAACAAAAATAAGGCAGTAGCAGAAAAAAAAAGCATTAACTGAACAATTGTCCGCATCAAATAAACTAAAAAAAGCAGTAGAAAAGGTGAATGATAATTTTGCAAATATAAATATAAGTTTATTAGATGCTGAACAAGCAGCTGCTAACTTGCAGGAAGTTTGGAATAATATTTATTCTAAAATAGACACTTCAGCGAAAGAATTAGCAAATATCAAAGAAGGTACAAAACTATCGACTTTTAAAATTCAATTTGAGAAAGTTATCAATCCCTGGAGAAAAGTGGAAGATTTAACTATTCAGTTAGCTCAGCTATTTAATAAAGCATTAGAAGAATACAAAAAGCTAGAAACAAGCATTTCAAAACCACTAATTTAGAAGATAATTATTAATCATTGGAAGATAACTATTCATAAAAAAAACAAGTGCATTTGAACTATAGCTAGTTATTCCAATAATAGTGAAAATGCACTTAACCTCCAGTAAATCAACAGCCAATAGTCAACATTTCACAAGATTAGCAAAAGGACAATTATGCAAACCTTATCAATTTATTCTGATTTAAACGGTTTCGTTTTACCAAACGTAAATACATTAAAAGAAAGTAAGAAAAATATTAATACTGTGGCTCTGAGTTTTAACACTAATTTTATACAAGATCTCCAAATTAAGTGCAAACGGTTGAGTACATTAGTCTCCGAATTGAGTCTCATTATTCAAGATGATAATGCACAAATAAGAGCTGAGTTAGGTAATCAAAGTATAGATTCTTACTTGAATGAAATACAGGAGATATTAGTTGAACTACAAAAGCCAGATTTAAGTGAAGAGGATAGACTAGCCCTTCAAGAAGGAGAACAAGAACTAAAAAATCTATTGAATCGTGAAATCACAAATATTAGAATTCTAGTTGAAGAAAAAGAAAAACGTTTCTCTTCTAAATTACATGCTATTACAGATATCCTAATTAAAGAACGGCTGGGAGATGTAATTACCGAAAAAGAAAGACAAAAAACAGAGCTAATAAATACTATTAGTCAAAAAGAAAATAGGAAGCAAGAACTGATTGACGAAAGAAAAGTTGTGATTGATAGCCTTGACATAATGAGAGAGGAAAATTTGTTTGATATTTTTAAAGATATGTTACCAACTGACCAAGATATAGAGAAATTAGACTTAACTCAACCAAAAAAGGCAGCACTTCAAGAAGGTATTCGTCTTTACAGAAAGCTTTTTGAAAATATAAGTAATGGTTTGGAATATGCGAAATTAGCTGATCATAAAGATGACCTGACAAATAGAATTAGTGAGATTGGAGAAGAGATAAGAGCCGAAAACAGAAGACTTCAAGAGTTTGAAGATGAATTAAGGGATACATCAAAGATGATCACTATTAGTGATCAAAGAAGTATTTATGTTGAGGAAGTTGCAAAAATTATCAGATCTTTCAGATTCTTTTACTGTAGATTAGATAGTCTCAGCAAAATTCAAGCAACAGTGTACACAGAAATTAAGCAGCTATTTACTGAAATGCTTAATTATCTGAACCAGATTGTTAGTTTGTAGTACCTTTTCTATTCTCTCACCCATCGGTAATTGCCGCCAACCTAACTTTTGAAAGCAACACAAAGCCAACTTCAGCCGATGCAAATGAAGTTATCAGAGCAATCCGGTATGAATTGGCTTTAATGGGTGAGGGAGTGCGATCGCTTTTTGATGAAGAGAAAAGGGCGATCGCATTGATGGAGTTTGATGGGTGAGCATTACCTCACAAATCTCAAAACACGTCCAAAGTGCGTTCACGAAGCGTATGCCTTGGGGACAATCGCTTATAATTTAGCTTTATGCGTCTTTAACCAACCGCATAACGGGTAAATTGACGTTTAAAAGCGGAATGAAAACCCAAGACGATATCTGAAGAGGGTACGCCCATCTCCAGCAACCTTTCAGCAACTAAATCTTCAGTACCGTTATATTGAATCCAAATTTTGCCATCTTGAATATCAAAGTGCATAACAGGGCCAAATACACGCTTATCTCCTTGCCAACCCACATAAGCAAGTTGATAATGGTCATGTTCGCTGTCAAATATTAACTCGGCCTTCACCGTATCGCTGGTAGTTCCTATTTGGGCATGTTCAGTTAAAATTTGCTTTATCAATTGTCGATAGCGTTCTATTTTATCCATTGCTTAATCTCCTCCAGTTTAGGATCGTAAATCATCAATTTGACTTGGTAACGTCTCAGAGTGCGTTGGATGAAGGAAAGCTGAAAAAAATCCTCATAGGTTTCCCAGGGAATAGCTAAGTAAACAATTCGGTCTGGTTCTTGTTCTTCAAGTGCTTGGCAATAGTTAAGATATTGACCCAAAGCAGTATGAAATGCGCTAATATCTGAGTCCCCAACAAAGCTTTTAATTTCTACAGCAATTTTTTCTGAGTCTCGTTCTGCGGCGATCGCACTTTCTGCTGCCAAATCAATTTGTAATTTTACCGCTTCGCTAATGCGAATGGTCAGAGGGTCATGGGTGATAGTCCATCCGTCTTTAATTAATGCATTTTTAACCTGTTGATGGAAAACATCTTTAGCCATCGTAGATGCTCTTCATCCTGATTATAATTAAATTTATTTTATAGGAAAGCTCAGTAGATCGAGATAAAACCCTGCGGACTGGGAAGCAGTAATGCCCCCAGCCTCACTTTTTTTCGCAATACAAAGCCAACTTCAGCCCATGCAAATGAAGTTATTCAGAGCAATTCTGTATGAATTAGGTTCAAAGGTGAGAAGGTGCGATCGCTTATCGCTTGATGATATAGCCGGAAAATCAAAAGAGCGATCGCATCCTTTCTCAAAAAAATACGGCAATTGTACACACATCAAGGCGTTTCATCCATTTTCATCATCGGCGTGCTGACCTAGTATCTGTAATTCGTCATCGCGCCTCTTGAAACCAACCTTTAGCTGGAGTTGGGGAATTAATTTACCAAAGATACCAATTTAGGTTATTGACAAAAAAAGTTTATTATGCATTTTTGGCTAATAGCAATATAACCATGCACAAACATACCAATTTTATCTATTTCTTATTCAGCTAAAGAACTAAATAATAGATAGACACTCAACAGTCTACAGAATTACCAGAATGAAATTTCTAGAAACCTTATCAATGCCTTCTGATTTGGATGGTTTCATTTTACCAAACATAAATATATTAAAAGAAAGTACAAACAATATTATTACTATGACTGGGAGTTTTAAAACTCATTTTATGCTGGATATACAACTGAGGTGTGAACGGTTGAGTTCATTAATTCCTGAATTGAGCAGTACTATTGAAAATTACAATGTACAAATAATAGCTGAGTTAAATAATCAAATTATAGATTCCTATTTGGATACTATACAAGAGATATTAGCTGAACTACAGAATCCAAATATTAGTCAAGAGTATAGACAATTGCTTCTGAAAGCAGAACAAGAAAAAACAAACCTATTGAGTAGTGAAATTATCAATATTAGAATTTTATGTGAAACAAAAGAAAGTATTTTATCTAGACAATTATTTTATATTAAAAACACTCTCATTAAAGAACGCCTTGTAGATGTTATAGCTGAAATAGAAAGGCAAAAAGAAAAAATCATCAATGCTATTGGTCAAAAAGAAAACAAAAAGCAAAAACTGATCGAGGAGAGAGAAACACTTATTCAGAGCCTTGAAATCATGAGAGAGATAAACCTGTTTGATATCTTTAAAGATAAATTACCAACTGATAAATATATAGATAAATTAGATTTAACTCAACCAAAAAATTTAGCCCTAAAAGAAGGTATTCATATTTATAAAAAAAATTTAAAAAACTAAGTACTGGTTTGCAATATGTGAAATTAACTGAGTATATAGATGATCTGGAAAATAAAATTAATAATATTGATGAAGATATACGAACCAACAATATAACACTTCAAGAGCTTGAAGATCAATTAAGCGATACATCAAAGATGAGTAGTATTAGTAATGAAAGAAGTATTTATGTTGAGGAAGTCGAAAAAATTGTTAGATCTTTCAGATTATTTTACACTAAATTAGATAGTTTAAGCAAAATTCAAGCAACAGTGTACACAGAAATTAAGCAGCTATTGGCTGAAATGCTGAAATATCTAAATAGAATTCAGGAGTCAATCAACGAATGCGATCACACATTTTATCACAAAGATACGAAAAATCTATAGTGATTACGGTGTTTTATCGAAATTATTAAAATCACTAAAAAGACTACAAAAATTATTACAACTGTCAATATAAAGATGACCAAAAAAAATTAAATATTTAAAACGAGATTGCTTGCAACGAGTTTCAATATGTCCGTCATTTACAAATCCCCTAATTTTAATTAGGGGGTATTGAACTGTTGCCTGTTGCCCGTTCCCTATTCCCTTTTAAGAGCTACAACCGTAGTCGCATAGGTTAAGACAGTGTTGATTGCTATAGCAATGTACACACAAAGCGACTTTCCCTAGGGTAGCAACTGGGTTTATCCTCAGCAACACTACATGTACGTTTGTTGTCAAAGCGCAATAGCACAGTGCCTCTAGACTGCGGCTTTGTGCATAAGCGTCTACAGCACTCAGCACTTTGCTATATTATGGAATAAGTCACGAAATTAAAACACAAAGTAATTGAGTTATTGCAAATTAATTGTTCTACACCTTACCCTATAGATAACCGTATCCTTTTGATACTGAATAATGCCAGCAAGGTTACAAATAAAATATGAAGATTGCTCCCCGTTGGGACGGTTAATTCTTCAATATCTGGAAGAACAGGGTATTAGTATGAACCGTCTGGCGGAGTTATCTGGAATTCCTCAACCCAGGCTGAGAGGAGCTTGCTTTAAAGGAACCTGTCCCACGCCTGAAACTTTGAGGAAGCTGGCTAGAGTCATGGACATGCATCATCTAGAGCTTTACACGCTAGCTTACGAAGGAAGAATTGAAAAGCTTCCAGAAGATGCCAATGATAACTCTCTAGATATGCTGATGAGAGAAATGTTTGAGACTGCTAGAGAAATGGGATTAACTCCCCCGAAAATCCGTCCTTCTAAAGCCAAAATCCGTAAAGCCTTGATGGAGCTAGGTTTTCACTCGAAGGATGAAGAAAGTGCTTGATTATCTTGAGTCATTAGTCAGTAGTCGATATCACTTAACAACTGACAACTGACAACTGACCCTTACGGGTGACGCTCCTGCGTCGCTAACGCTGCGCTAACGCCAGTCGTTCATGGGGGGAACCCCCAAGACCGCGCTGGCTCACAACTGACAACTAACAATTGACGCAAATAATTATTGAAGCTTGGATGTAAGAATTCATCGATTCCCTACTTCCAAGCTTCAAATTCTTTAATGTCCTTATGAACTAGCAGGGAGCAACTAAATTATCCCTGTATTTTGCGATAAGGTACAGCATTTAGAAAATCAACGTTTTGTGCTGAGAGCTGTTGAGGTTGGTTACCTTGTGGGTTAATGCTCTTCGCCAAGTTGAGATATAGAGCTGGATCGCCTGCTTTCGGCTGCTTGTCTTGAGGAATATAGCTTTTAACGACGGTTTGCCAGATGACTTGTGGGAAGCCTAATTTGCCACGATAGTATTCATCGTAGCGGGGAGACTTGATGTTGAAAGGCAGTTCACCTTCTGCACGTCCAGGTAAAACTCGACGACGTTGGTAAGGAACTGTATCGTACCCAAAAGCTTCTAAGTATTCGTCGCTGTTGAGCAAGTCATCGAAAAAGCCTTTGTAACCTTTTGTCGCAACGACAATAGACCAAGCAATTTTTTCCCGCTCGTTGTAAACCTCACGGCCAAGGACTCGCTGTACTGTTTGCTCAACAAAGCGATAGTTGCTGTTGAGATCGTAGAAACTACGCTTGTAGGTATTGGACAGCAGCAAGCCACGAATAAAGTCTCTGACGGTGATTTGACCATTGCGGAGTTGAGACTCTAGGTAAATTTCACGATCAGCAGCAAAAGCATAGAAGAAAATTTGACGATATGCCGCTTCAATCAACTCGTCCACTTCCGAAATAGAAAGCAGGTTTTGTGAAGAGTAGATCCTGGGTTGCTCATCACCTGGAACCTCGTACCCTTCAACACGCTGATTTTGAGAGGATGGGGAATATTCTAAAAGAGGAATTGCCACGCCAAAAAAACTTCCTTTCTTTACAAATATTTTGGATAATTAACCACAATCATAAGGTTATGAGGGACTTTTATTCGATTTAGTTTAATGAAGCGTTACATATGTTAATTTGATTTTCATTTTCATTGTGTGGGGATTGGGGATTGGGGATTGGGG
>NZ_JAECZC010000076.1 GCF_016056305.1 Amazonocrinis nigriterrae CENA67
CCGCACCCCTGCACCCCCGCACCCCTGCTCACCAGTTATAGTGACCACACTTGTAACCAGCCTGCTTTGCCTCCTCATAAGCAGCATTAATTTCTGTCATCTTCTCAGAATCAGGAGAATTACCGCCATCTGGATGATATTTTCTGGCTAATTCTCGGTAAGCTGCCTTTACCTCATCATCAGAAGCGCGAACATCAACACCAAGAATTTGCCACCACTTCTTTTCTATAGATGGTGGTAGCGCTTGGTATCCGGCGAAAGCTTGCTCTACACTCCCCACTCCCCACCTTTCCATTCCGCGCATAGCAGCAATGTGCAGTCCGATGGCTCTCATGTTGTCCTTGGTTTTGAGCCAGCGATCGCAGCACAAAGCATAGGATTTATCCTTAAGACTGAAGTAAACTGCAACACCAGTATCATCAGGTTCCTTGAAATTTGCGTAGGGTAAGCCGTCTTTTCTTAATGGCACATTACTAGAAATAATCACATTCTTTGCACCTAATAACCTGAGTTCGTTGAGTAGGTCATCACGGGCAACTGAGAAACTAACTTGAAATTGTGCAGCTTCTCGCTTATGAGTCCTGGGGTAAATGGTGGCCCAAGTGAGGGGGTAGGCTGAAATGTCATTCATTATTAAGTTTTGTAAAAAGGTATCGCCCTAATTTTCTTAGAGGAAAATATACAGTTAATACTATTAGACCTTTATAGTTTAAGCTGTTGTCTCAAGTCTTCTACGTTCTTTACTTGGCTCCAATCAACATCACTATTCTGCAACAGTTCGACAGCTACGCCGATTAGGTGCTGGGGGTACACGCGATCGCCGGGTGGAACCGGCTCTGTATTGTTATCTCTAACTGTACGGGCGGTATCACTGAGCCATTCATGCTGTTCCCGACTGATTTTGATGTTGATGAAAACAGGTTTTTCCTTTGACGCTGACTCTTTGACTGATACAGGTTCAGGTGTAGATTCCTGTGGCGGTTCAATTGTTTCTGCTTGGTTACTTCCAATACCAGAAAACTGGCTGAGTTTCATCCCGCCCATCTTGCTTTTTGCCATATACTATTAGACCTTTATACTATTAACTGTTAATAATATACTACTTCCATAGCTTCAAGCATTCTTTAGCCAATGACTGATAAGCTCTAGCACCACTAGACTTAGAAGCGTACTCAATAACCGATTTTTGTTGTGCTATAGATTCAGCAACAGCGATATTTTCTGGAATTGTCGTATGCAGAAGACGATAGTTTAAATCTGCTGCTGCCTCAATCAACAAGTCATCAGCTTCCTTAGTCAGAACTAACCGGGGCTTATAACGTACCCTCAGTACATCAATGGAGATATCTGCCCTTTCACCTCGAATTAATTCAACTGCTTCCGACAATCCTTTTAAAGCTGCTGGTTCGCACAAAGTTGGAATTAAAACGCGTGAGCTTGCAAGAATCGCCTGCACAGATGCCACCCCTAAGCTAGGTGGGCAGTCCATCAAACAGACATCGAAGCCAGTTAATTTAGATAACGCTGGGGTAAATAAATCATCCTTTGCTGTTAAGCGAAACATCCCAATATCGCCAGGAATAAGCGAGAGGTGTTTTACTTGAGTTGCTAGGGGGGTAACAGACTTTTTATCAGCCAGCCAGTCTAAAGTTGTTGGACTCTTGCCGTCCATGCCCAAACCAAATGATGCAGTTCTTTGGCCGTCTAAATCTATCAGTAGCACCTGGCGCTTGGAAGTAGCTAAGGCCGTTCCTAGATTTATGGTGGTGGTGCTTTTGCCCGTCCCGCCTTTGAAATTGAATACTGCGACTTTCAACACTTGCTTAGAGTTTAATATTTAATACCTTAATAACCTAACACCATTAATGTAAAATACCATAAAGGTCTAATACGTTAATACATTTATAGGATGTTAAAGATAAATCCTTTAGAATTGCCGTCTGTCAGTTTTCAGGAGCGCAAAATCTTACCAGCCAGCCCAGGAATATATTTTGCTATCTCTAGTAATGATGAGATTTTATACATTGGTAGAACTAGCAATCTACGTAACCGATGGAAAAGCCATCACCGAGCAGTACAGTTTAAATCTCAAAGTCAAAATATCCGGCTGGCTTGGTTGCAAGTTGATGATGAAACCCTGTTACCAGAGATTGAAGCTGCATTAATTGAGCATTTTGCCCCTGCTTTCAACAATACTCATTTACCAGGCGGGATTATTCGACTTACAGTAGACTTGCCTGAGTCGATGCACCGTAAGTTGTCTGTGCTAGCTGCGAAGACAGGTAGGAAAAAAGCTGAGATTATAAGGCTTTTGCTGGATGAAGCATTTCAGGACGTAGAAGAGTAATGCAGTAATTGATACAGCAATTCCATATTTAAGTAAATAACGTAGTAGCGGTTAGTAAACAACTAGCCGCTTATTTTATGTCAAATAGCAGTATTTGGGATAGCAAGCCAATTTTTTACAGACTCAAAGTTGGAATTATTAATTATAGGCACATGGGCAACTTAGTGTAGCCGACTAGTTACTCAAAGTTGGGAATAACCCTGTTCTGTCACTTCCGGAAAACAATAATCGTAGCGAAACACTGGAACTTTTATCTCATCAAGCTTTGAGCTTTTCTTTTTTAATAGAGACTAAAATTCGTAGCCAAAAACTGAAAAGTCAAGCTCCGAAAGGCTTTTGGCGATTGGGTTTTCCCAGTTTGACCAAAAGGGATAACAGTTCAGTTAACTTGACGCTTTACTAATACAAGAGGTGGTTACACAACTTGCCTACTTTCTACCATCGCTCACACCACATGATCAACTTTGACAAAGTTCATTACACAAGTGGTTATCTTTGCCACGAGTGCCAGTAACACCCTGTTACATCAGTTAAAGCTGGTCTGGCGGCCTCGGAAACTACCAAACCAGCAATCAACAAAAAACGTCACGGAGTGATTTCAATGGTTAAAACCAATCCAGCATCTAATAATATTCTCGCTCGATTAATGGTAAAGATAAATGTAAGAATGATTATTTCAACTGGAGCAATAGCAATAACAGTAGGTTGCTTACCCTATGGGCTTTCAGTTGCCCTTCAAAGTTATCAGCTTAAGCAATCTACTCAAACTCAACTACGCTCCTTCAATCGCACACAGTATGAGCAGTTAAGGATAGGAATGTCCTTAACTGAGGTACGAGCAACTATCTCAAACCCAGGTGTTGAGGTTAGCCGTTCTTCAACAGTGGCATCCTTTGTCTGGGAAAATCCAGATGGTTCTAAAATCACCGCTACTTTTGAGAATAACAAACTCAAGAGCAAAGAACAGTCTGGGCTGAAGTAGGGAAAAGGGCGATCGCTGCTTAAGGGTGCGATCGCATCCCGTTGCATCGCCCTCCTGTTGTGCCGCTGCCCTAATTTAAACCTGCTCACAGCAATGATGAGCAGGTTTTTTGTCATGTTCCCCTAAGAGAATCATTTCAATCCCTATCAGGGGTATTTGATTTACTGGTACGACTAAAAGTCGCATCAATCCCCAATAAGCGCAGCCTGCCACGGCTTGAGTAAAAGCCCTCTGGAGGTTGCGCTTTACATTGGGGAATTAAACAATGCTAATAATGCGATGTTTACAACGGACTACACCCACGCACCCACTGAATTGCCTTTTTCTTAGAGGACGAGGATCGCATAACCACCATTAACTCAGCCTGTAGTGCATATGTATTAGTAATGGATAAGATAGAATACTTTTAGTGGTATGAATATTCATCTTTTCATACTCCTTACCTAAAGAATCTAAAAATATGCTTCTTTAGACAGAACATAGACTAGAATCTTTAGTAAATAATACAGATATAAGGTCTGGAGTTAACAATGAAAGAAAAGCAAACAGAATCCAGCAAGATTCAAAGTTTCCAAGTAAGTCGTCCAAGTGTAGTAAAAACTACAATTTCTCTTTCAAAGCCAGAATTAGAAAAACTGAAAAAATATGCGAAGGAAACGGGGATTTCTCTCAGTGAAGCAATTGAGCAGTCTGTCAAAGTAGATGAGCTAATTCGTGAACATATAAATAAAGGAGGAGCAATTTATTTTGAGTATCCAGGTGGCACTGAACTAATCAAGATTGAAATATCTCGTGGCTAGGAGTAGAGTAAATGCAAAGAATAATAACATCTATTCTTAATACTCTTAGCCTTCGGCTGGTATCTACTAAGGTACTCAACAAAAATTTGCCAGTTAAAGAAGAGAAAAAAGCAAAGCGCAATCCTGTTGAATTTAAACATACTGGCTGTATGTCTAAAAAGGAATTACATGAAAATTTTGAAGAAACTTCTCAGTTTCAAATTAATTTTGAAACTAAAAGTCAAAACGTAAAATTTACACATTATTATCGAAGAATTGAGAGAAATATAACTGAATAGATTTTAATCCCAAAACACCTTAATATATTAAGTGATTCTGATACTTTAAAATCTTACAAATGCTTATAAAATAAGGTACTTTTGGATTAATAATATATGTTTTTTAATTTCAATTAATTAACTCAGCAATAGCCCAAGTATATGAACCTCAAATCATCTCTTTCCCGTTTACTTGGATTCATTTTGATAACTATCAGTTGTGGTTTTGGTTATGGTTTAATTCGGGGAATTTTTGATGTCAATCAGCAGCAGCTATTTACAAAAACTAAAGTCCAGGACGTTATCTATACTGAATCTGTTAGCCGCACTGAATATGAGCGGTTGAGATTAGGTATGTCCTTGGGAGAAGTTGAAGCAATTTTAGGCCGTGGCGTTGAAACTGAGCAGTCTGCTACAAATACAAACTTTATTTGGAGGAACCAAGATGGCTCTGAAATTACCGCTAATTTTCAGAATGGCAAGCTGACAAGAAAAACACAGTCTAAATTAAAGTAAATAGGCGATCGCGGTTTGGGGGTGCGATCGCCTTTTCTACACCTCCAACAACTCATCCTCTAAGAACGGCCCTTATCTGCATTTTCAGTCGGTGGCTGAAGAGTATCAATTAGCAACAAATCATCACTGACTTTTGGCAGGGTTTTAAGCACGGGTAACAAATCATCACTGATTTTTGGCGGTTTAATGGAATTAAGCAAATTTTCTGATGTTTGAGCTTGTTGTGGCATATTATCCTCTAATTTTTTCTCTAAGAATCTTACGCAATTTCAAGCAGGTTTATGCGAAAAGTTCTATTATCTACCAGAACAGTAAACCCGTCTGCCAAGATGGTTATACTAATTGAATTGTTAGATTTTGATTCATGAGAAGCAATTAAATTATACTCTGCTACCTTATCAGTATCATTAAACTGATTAAATCCAACTAATAAACCATTGTTTGAGAAAACTTTTAAATCAGCCATATTTCCTTTAAAAAAGTATTTGTAGTTAAGGCGATCGCACCCCACACCCAAGCGATCGCCATTTATCCTCTAAGAAATTTGCTCTTGCGTTCTTACCTGCTCCAGAAAATCAGGCAGTAATAAATATAGAGAATTATCTATCTGAATTTCATCATGATTTGCTTTGTAGAAGATTATTTTTACTATTTCACAAGCTTCATCAAATGAGCAGTTAAGGTGATTTTCAATAGTAGAAATTAAATGAGCAGTTGACGAGAGCAAGTTTTGACTGTATTCCATACTTTTCAATAAAAGCGATCGCAGCTATCATAACCGCGATCGCCCTTTATCCTCTAAGAATTTAGTGCAGCTGCGATCGCATCCCCTAACTGTTTCAATGCTTTCTCTTTTGCAAAGTCAGCCGCCGCCCGTGCCGACTCTGCCAAAATTGTGTCTGTATTAGGTGTCAATTTCAGCGCACCACCCAAGTAGCCAAGCGACTTTACATAGTAGTCAGACAGGTTTGTTGAGGCCAGTCGCTTCACAGTTTGATAATCACCACTGCGAAACGCAGATAAAGCTTCGGCGTGTAAATCATTTTCGGGAGTTCCCAAGACATCAAGGATTGCGTTAACCGCTTGGTTTACTCGGTCTAGTGTTAGTTCTGTAGATAGTGCTTGTACCATTGTTATTTACTCCTGTTAAAACCAGACTTTAGTTTGATTTGCTTGCACTTGAGGTAAGTACAAAGTTTCCCAGTTCCGTTGCAAATGCTCTTTTATGACACGGCTTACATACCTAACTGTGCTGTCACCGTCATAAAGTACAGCTATCCGCAACAGGCATATATTTTGTTCAGCCAGAACAACATAATTAAGTTGCCGCTTTACCATTTCCTCAACTGGTATCAGTGCAACATCTCTGAGTGGGTTTCCCTCAACTGTAATTTGATGCTTATAAGGTGGTAGTCCTTTAGTTCCCTCACCCAGCATGATGTCTACCCATTGTTCAGAGGTTAGCTCTCTGGCCTGGGCATCTAACTTTGCCAAGTTCAAGTAATAATCACGCTTTCGCCCAATCCATCCCCTGATGTATTGGGTAACAAGTGTGTTTAATGAGTCTCCCGAAACCTCACCGAAAGTTGTCATTCTTTCGTCGTCTTCAGGACTGACGTAGTAGTAGCCTAGTGCAAATTGTTGAGCCATTAATAGTTGTGTTTCGCAAGGGGTTTTTATTTAATTTAGTATATAGTTTATTATTTTTAGTATTTTGGTACAGTAAAGTTAATAAATAAGCCCCGTCGCTGGCACGTCGGGGACTTATCGCCCACCGTAGGATTCGGCTACAGGAGCAAAACTATTATGAGTGCTGATGAACAAAAACGTGAATATGTATTGAATGCGATCGCATCTTACCCAACACAGCAAGAAGCTGCGATCGCACTAGGGACATCTCCTAGAGTTGTCTCCCAGTGGAACACCAATAAGGCTACACCCAGAGAATTGGCAGTAAGGGTTGTGCAGCTTCTACAGACACTGAAGGACGCAGGGATTGAGCCACCCCCACCAATAGTTTTCTAGTTAAGACCAATTGATTTTAATCATTGCCCCCTACTGGTTAGGGGGTTTTTAATTAGGTCAGATAGTTTTTGCACCAAAACTTGGTGATTAAAACTCTTGCATCAAGAGGAAAAATGCTGATTCTTGGCAGCATTCATCAAGCTTAATAAATAGCGGTTTTACCGCAAAAACCTAGTTTAATGCGTGAAACATTAATCATTTTGGTGCTAAAAGATATCAATTTTACTGCAAAAATTTGCAAATCTTTGATGCAATGGTATGTACACTACAAAAACCAGTAGATAGACAATTAAGGGAGATTTACGAGGCTTATTTGGGCGATCGCATTGGGGATACTACATGGCGATCGCTGAAAAAATTCCTCTTAGAATCTGAGTTAGAGCTTACTGCAAATAATCTACATGAGTATGCAACATTAAGGAAAAGTTACCCTAAATTATCATTAACACCACTAGAATTTAGGGCAATACTTGCAGCAGTTGATAATGCTAGAAATTCAGTTCCTAATTTTATAATTGGTGAAGAATTTATCAGATTGCTAATTAATCAAGATATTAGGCCAGATATTTCAACTATTTACCGATGGTTCCAACAAGCTGGCTCTAGGTATAGCAAATCTAAGAACTATCCTAGTGAGGTGATATTTGTAGTTATTTATCGGGCTGTAATTTGGAAATTCATTAATACGAGGAGAAATAAAAATGTCTAAATTACCTTCTGGATTAAGAAGAGTTTACAATACTCTATATAAACGTAAAGCCACTGGTTTGATATCATACGCGCCTACACCTTCTGAGATTAAGGATTATTTTGAATCTCAAGAATTTGATGTAAACAATATTACTGATGAGCAATTTGAACAGGCTATCAGCTATTTTACTAAAGGGGAATTATCAACTGTTAATCAAGAATATTTTGATGCTGTTTCTAGTGATAAAGCAGAAGTACCCAGCAGCAAACCTGAAGCTAAAGCATCTCCAGAAAGTAATCAAATAATTGTTTCTGGTGCTGATAAGCAAGCCTTAGTTAGTAGCCAATCATCAGCATTAGGGTTTAGTCTAACTGAAGAAGAGACAATAGCTGTAGCTGATAGTATTGATAATGTCTTTGCTGATTACTCAGCATTTATAAGCAGTGTCACTAATGCTATTAAAGGCTACATTGCTCACAAATTCGATACTATCGAGAATGATTTAGAAAGTAGCACCACTGAAGTTAGAGAATACTTAAATGCACGTACTAATCAGTTAAATCAAAAGGTTTCTAACTTTGCAGATAATGTAAAAGCAATTCAAACCGACACTACAGCAATTAGAAACAACCTCAAAAACTCACAGACTACTATAATGGCGCGGTTTCGCTTCACATAAAAGTGATGGTTTAGCGCGATTATTCTTTGCAATAATCGCGCTAACATCCTTATTATTTACCCTTTCAGGAATTTCTCAAGCCTATCAAAATTATTATCTACCTTCAAAAGTTGAGGAACGGCTGAGAGAAAAAAAAATGATTGACTATTGTCCTTTATCTATTCCAGCGGAGAAATGCTAATGGTCAAAGCTAAATATATCAAAGACCATGTAACAGGCTATGGTAAAGATGTAAGCCGTGCTACTAGAAATAAATTTGATATTTCTAATCAACTAATTGTTAAGGCTGCTTTAGGTGATGAAAAATCTCTTACCCAAATCGCAGATATGGGTAAATTAGGTGAACGTTTGCAAATGACGTTACCTACTATTAAAGACCACCTTAAAAACTATATTCAAGGTAACACTCAGTATAATCAAGCTCTCTCTGAACTTTACAAAGAAGGTGGCAAAGGAGCATTAGCAATTGATAAAGCGGCTTCAGACCTAACTCTAGAAAATACTAGATTCAATAACTTACTAGAGGAATATAAAGAGCGCCTGTTTACTTCTTTAGAGGCTGAAGAGAACAGGCATCTTGACCAAATGGATACTATCGAACTACAGGCTTGGGTTGATAGCCAAATGAAAGAAATTGACTATAAGGTGCAAATGGAGAATATATCTAACAAGCCTTATGTAGCTCAATTGAAAGCTGATCAAGACTACGAGAATAAAAAAATTCAGCACATTCTAGAACATGGCAGCGATAGCGATTTAAGCTTAATTCCTCGGAAGCACTATATTACTAACCCACTCAGCCGGATGTGGCAAAATATCCGTGATTTATTCAGCTAAGTAGTAGAAAGCCCCCTACGCGGCAAGGGGGCTGATAGTATTTTATTGATATATTATGATTCCTTATACAGATGATGAATCAGCATCTCAAAATTACCCAATTGAGCAAGATGACAGCTTTACTCCTGACCAAATAGAAGAAATTAATGATTACAAGGAAAAAGCTAACAAGAAGATTGCTAAAAATGAATCTGTTCTTAGAGGATTAGAAACATTTTTTTGGGGTATCAGTAGTTATTCACTATGCAAATGGCTGGTTTTGAATCTTGGCTCAGGTGGTATTAATCTTGCGATCGCAGTTGCATTAGTGGTCAATCAGATAGTAAATCGTGATTGCTTAGATGCGTTCACTTTAAATAGAAAAGATGGACAATGGGAACTTGATGGCATGGGTAAATTATTTAAATTTCTGTTTGGAATATTAGCAAGTATTTTTGTAGTCTGGTCATCTATTGGCAATTTTATAGGTATGGTTAACGATTCTAAAGCTACTTACCATGCTTTAAATAGTGCTGTGGAAGAATTTAATAGCCTACCTGAAAAGCAACAAGAGGAATGGATAAAGGGAGCTGTTGTTGGTGCTGGATTAGTAGCTTTGGTATTTATTGGTATTGGTGTCAATAAGAAGTAAAGTTATGAGCAAAACTTTACCTATTATTACAGTATTGGGGGTGATTAGTTCATTAACATCAGCATTTTATTTAGGTCAAATTGGTGAATTGAGTTTCGACCAAGTAAGTGTACAGTTCTGTCCAACAACTGCCAATAGAAACCAGCCAAACGCCAGAGAATCACAGGGTAAGTTAGACTTAAAATACTGTCGTTATCGTCATAGATTGTTAAAAGAAGTGTGGGAAACTGAGCAGTATAAAGCAGCTATTCCACTGTCTGAAGAATCATTTTTTGTTCAAGAGTATAGAGGTGATAACTCAGGTGGAGTCTGGCTGTTACTGGCTCCATTCCTGGCTGGTAGCGCATATTTAGCATGGTCTAATAAATGCCAGATTGACTATGATAAAAAGTTTAAACAATTAGAAAATTTAAAAACTTACTACAAATTGATAACTATATCAGCTAGAAACGAGAGAGATTTTAAAGCTACTGCTATCAACCAGAAATGGGATAGCCAGCGTGTTAATGCTGGCCAAATATCAATAGATGCTGTGCAAGATAAACTCAGAAGACAGCGTGAGATTCAAGAACGTACTCATACTTCTACACTCAAACAATTTGATTTAAATGATAGTCAGATAAATAAGCAAATTGCTGAGGATGAATTAGCCAAAGCTAAGGCTGAGCAAGAAAAGAATAATATCTTAAATGGTGATACTAGTAATACTAAGAAAACTTCAAAAAATGCTAAATCAACCAAGCTGGAATTAGATTCAGAATATCAGTGGATTTATAAACTCCTCAAATTACCATTTAGAGTTTTGAGTGGTGAGCAAGGTTCAGGTAAATCTACTTTAGAAAGGTTAATGATACGGCTACTCAAAGATGATGGGTGGCACGTAGTAGTTGTTAATCCTGAAACTAACCCTGATATTTGGTCAGGTGTTCAAGTCCTCGCTGATGTTGATGAGATAAACAGATTCTTCAAGGAATTTCCAGATGCGATCGCTGACCGTCAACAACAATGCAGAGATTTAGGCATTGATGAGGACGATTATCTAGACTTTATCAAGCATAAAAGCGGCTTAGAGGGTAAAGTTGCAGTTTTCTTGGCAGAGTCAAATACTTATGAAGTTCATGGTGTTGACCCTGACCTATGGGCTAATTTCCTCAAGCAATCTCTAACAAATATTCGGAAATGGGGTTATACAGTTTGCTTGACTGCCCACTCTGACAACCAAACCAGCATCGCCAGTAAGTTACAAGGATTCTCAAAGCTGATTGACAACTCTCCTAGAGTTGACTGCATAGCCAAAGCTGGGCCGGATGGTGAGGCAATCAGCAGCGGTAAGGGCCTGCTTAGGATGAAGGGAATAGGGGATAAGGAACCTGTAGAAGTTGATTTATACAACTACCCCAAAAGCAAGAATTTTGACGACGGCAGCGCCAGGGCAAAGCCACCGCCGTCAATCAGGGAACCAGCAGCAGCTACTACAGACTGGAATGAGGAAATCAAGCGATGGGTGTTAAAGGTCGGGGGCAACCCAGCACCAGCACAGGTAAAAGCAAAGTGGGAAAGTCTGACAGGTCACAAACTAAACAACGACGGGTTAAACGATCTAATGGAATATTTAGGGCTGTAAACTGGGATGCTCGTTACGGAGATTCAAAAGAGTATCGTCGCCAGTGTGCGATCGCTCATCAATCCGTTAAGGGCTTATGCTGTGTCTGCCTTGTTAACTATTCAGAAGAATTACATCATGCTAAATATGGGAATGATGAGATTGGTGTAACAGTATTTCCAGTTTGCTCAGATTGCCACGAGCAGGTGTGCCATTCCTCTAAGAATTGGCTTAAAGATAAGCAAAATCCACTTTGGAATAATCAAAATACACCTGATTTTATTGAACGCCTGAAGATTGGTTACAAACTTTTGTATGGAGGAATTGAATAATGATTTGTTTTATTTGCAATATTGAAAGAGATAGCGTTTTTGTGGACGAACCAGATCATATATGCTCTATTTGTGGTTATCCTCATATGAAAAAATCAAAAATTCCGACAGAGCATAATCATGAAATGGGTTATGCCAGTAATTATCATCTTCAAAATTTAACTTGGGCAGAACATATTTCTATCTGTCCAGGACAAACAATTTATGATGGATCAATGTATGTAAATATATCTGGGGAAATTTGCACTACATACAAATATCCCCATCAATATAAAGAAGAAAGCCCATGCTTGTATGAGGGGACAAGGTACGTTGGTAAAAATAATAAGTAATTAGCGATCATCCCTACAATTTCCTCTAAGAAAATAGGAATTAATTTATGATGCAAGGTGAAGATAAACCCACAAAATCCAGAATTATCACAGGAACATTTAAGTACTGTAATTCTGGTAGAGAAGAAGTTAAAACAGTTACTTGCTTATTTACTGAAAGGTCGGAAAAGTATCAATTAACAAAAGTTTATGTAGTTGAGTTTGGTTGTGAATTGATTTTTTGTAAAGATAATAATCACTTTTTAGTTAATGACTAACTGCGCTGTTCACACTTTCCTCTAAGAATATGAAAAAAATACTTAAAATGTTGCTGAAACTCTTACCAGATGATACCCTCTGTTTATTAGAAGAGGAATGTTTTAAAGAGATGGAGAAGCGAGGATTTATAGTTTATGCAGAGGATTTAAATAGCGTTAATCAAAATTAAGTATTGAACTTTATAAATACTGCAAGTACTTGACAAAGATGCAAACACTACCACTAGAATTAGAATTGGCAGCATCTCAAATTGCTGCACAATATTACCCGCACAGGCGGTTTAAGCTAGTTTCTAAAATTGGAAGTAACTGTGTTGATATCGAATTTCAAGGCTACTATACAGAGAAATGCGTCACACAAAAACGCTCAAATCCAACTGATGATTTTTACCGCGATAAAACAATAGATTTCACAGTTGGTTATGGATATGGTCAGCTTTCAATATCTGCATGGTGGCGAGGAGCGATATTAGCTTTTGATTACAATACTAAATCTTGGAGCAATGAAGATGGGGAGGACATTAGTTGTCCCTACCCAGATGGTGAAGAGTTCGAGCAAATTGCAGCAGAACTTTATCCCTTGTTACAGAAACTAGTAAATTAATGGCGATCGCACAAGCCCAATCCATCTCGCGATTCTTTCCTCTAAGAAAATAAGGTAGAGCGATCGCTGTTTACACTTTCCTCTAAGAAAATGACATTAACATTTAAAGGTCGTCCTATTGATATGGCAATTGAAAATAGCTACGAACAGACTTTCGCTGATTTTTGGCAAAATATACTATGTGATGAAAATGGCGAAATTGATTTAGACAGCGTGAAGCGGGAATTGCACGATTATTACATAGTCATGCAAGAAGCTACCAAGGTTTATCATGAATTAACTGGTGGCAAAATTTCAAAGCCAAACACTAAAGCAGTGCATGTAATCCAGTTGGCATACGAGCATTTTGCAATATATAAGGATTAAAAAAAGCGATCGCTCCTACTTTCCTTGCTTGTATCTTAGTGTAGGCGGATGCACCAGAGCGATCGCATACTCACCAGAAACCCAATCATTCCGACTGGGTTTTTTGGTTTGAGAACGGTTCCCATTTTTTCTTAGAGGAAAATACTGAGTGTGAATCTTCCTCAGTCAGCACGATTGTGGATTACTTATCAAAATATTACTGTGCAAAACATGGTTTCCTAGAATGCCTGTTTTGATAAGTGATGCCGCAGAACACAGTCACGTCGCTGATTCTCACAACACCCCCGCCACTGACCGAACACCCTGCTTTGGTGTATCTTGGCTCTCTTTCGCCGGGGTCTGAGCCAACGATGAAGCGATCACTCAATTTAGTTGCTGAACTGTTGACGAATGGGCAAGCAGATTATTTAACCCTGGACTGGGCAGCGCTCAGGTACAAACATACCGCCGCTGTTCGTGCCGCACTGGTCAAGAATTACGAGCCAGCGACAGTCAACCGTGTGCTGTGTGCTTTAAGGAGAGTTTTGAAGGAAGCGCTGCGGTTAGAGTTGATGTCAGCCGCCGACTACGCCAGGGCCGTTGATATTGCCAGCGTTAAAGCCAGAAAGGAATTACGCGGACGAGCGCTAAGTCAAGATGAAATTGACTCGTTGATGAAAGCTTGTTTTGAAGATTACACCCCTGCCGGATATCGTGACGCTGCTCTGATTGCTATTTTGCGCGGTGCCGGTCTGCGTCGGTCTGAGGTGATCAAACTGGATTTAAGGGATTTCAAATCTGAGAATGGGGAAATAAAGGTTAGGGGTGGTAAAGGTCGTGTTGACCGCACACTTTACTTATCTCCAAGTGCGGCTGCATCAGTTAACGAATGGATTGAAATTAGAAACAAAGCAGCTGGCCCACTGCTATGTCAGGTTAATAAGTCTGGTCGTGTCGTTCAGCAACGCCTCACACCCCAGGCAGTTTTATTTATTTTGCAGAGACGGGGTGAACAGGCTAATGTGGAATCGTTCTCACCGCACGATTTTAGGCGCACATTTGCATCAGACTTAATAGATGCTGACGTGGATATCCCCACTGTACAGATGATGCTTGGCCATGCAACCCCAGCCCAAGCTATACGATATGACCGACGAGGAGAAGAAAGGAAACGTCGCGCTGGTGCTGTACTACAAGTCTTAGAACGGGTAAGAGCAGTTTCTTAGAGGAAAAAGGGGTTATTTCACAGGATGGTAAAGCCCATCTTTTTCGTTATACTGCCAACGAACCCTACTAGGGTCGCGGTCTTCGCACCACCTCTGAAAATCTTGGGTTTTAAGGTTTTCTCGCTTTTCGCGCAGATTGGCGGCGGTAGTACCAAACCGCCAAGCCAAATCTTTTTCGCTTAAGGGCTTGAGTTGCGGACTTTGCCCTGAATGGTAATTGGAATATGCAGACCTGGGCTTTTGTCGAGTGTTTTGGTTGCGTTGCAGCATCATCATTGCCCCTTCTAGTTGAGCAAGCCTGGTATTTAAAGCTTCTAATTTCGCTTCAAACTTTGCCTCTAAACTGCTTTCTATTTGGTGTAGACGAGTTTCTACATCAGTTTCTACACCATCCACATCACCCAGGACGTGATGGAGTCCTTGAATAACTAAATCAGTAGCGGTGGTGTTGCGTTCTTTGGCTGCGGCTTTGAGCGCTTCTACCAAAGGTTTGGGCAATTTGAAGTTGATTGATTCGCGTTCAATCTTTGCCATTCTACACCTGCTTATATACCCTGGTGTAGACAGTTTACCGCGCTTGTATTCAGTTGCGATCGCTCTTTTTCAAGCGTTCGCGTAAGCGCGTCTCGTAGAGAGGAAATTTGAGCGATGGTGCAGGTGCATTGTGATGAGCCAAACAAAAAACCCCGGCGTTAACTACCGAGGGTGATAAATCTTTTCTGTCGATGGGAGATACCAATGCTGGAAAAAATCTTAGCTAACGGTGATACCAACTAAAACTAGAGTGGTGACAAGCAATGTAGCGAACACACCTTGTAAAACATATTTGCGTTGCTCCCAAATTGCAGGGTACTGAGCATAGTACATCTTGGGTTCGGTTGCGTAGTTGTTGAGAACGCCGTCTTCGTTAACTGTGGTGTACATAGTTTTTTTCCTTATTTGTTTCTTTATGTAAAGTAATATAACAAGATTGTTACAATTGGTCAACAGGACTTGACATAAAAAGGCTGATAGCGGTAATAAAAATCGCTTATCAGAAATTGGGGAGATGGGGGGCTTCGGGGCCCCCTCTGGGGTT
>NZ_JAECZC010000077.1 GCF_016056305.1 Amazonocrinis nigriterrae CENA67
ACTCCCCACTCCCCACTCCCCCATTCCCTATGTCTAAATTCTCACGCAATCTAGCATTTGTGATTGGAATTAACAATTACGGTAACGGCATTTCTTCCCTGCAAAACGCCGTAAATGATGCCAAAAAATTGGTAGAGGTTCTGCGCCAACAGCATCAATATCACATTTGGGTGTGCTTGGATGAAATAGCAACTCTCAAAAACTTGCATGAACTGCTAGATAAAACTCTCCCCCAACAAGTTCAGCCAGATGACCGACTGCTATTTTACTTTGCTGGTCATGGAATTGCTTTAAATGGTGAAGATGGGCCTGAAGGTTATTTAATTCCTCATGATGCCAAATTAGGAGATGTACAAACTTACCTACCAATGACTCAGTTGCAAGCAGCTTTTGATAAATTACCCTGTCGCCATTTTTTGGGAATCCTTGACTGCTGCTTTGCTGGCGCTTTTCGGTGGTCGAGTACCAGAGATTTTTCTACTGTCCCAGAAGTAATTTATCAAGAACGTTACGATCGCTTTATCCAAGACCCAGCATGGCAGATAATTACTTCTGCTGCCTATGACCAAAAAGCTTTAGATGCCTTTATAATTAACACCGAACGTGGTCGCGGTACTCATTCCCCGTTTGCAGCAGCATTATTAGAAGCTTTAGCAGGAGGTGCAGATGTTTATCCTGCTGCTAGTCATGGTCAACCTGCTGGCGATGGGGTAATTACTGCTACTGAATTGTATTTATATTTGCGCGATCGCGTCGAACCTGCAACTGTTGGTAATCGTCAAAGACAAACTCCTGGTATTTGGCCTTTGAAAAAACATGACAAAGGCGAATATATCTTTCTCACACCCGGACATGTATTAAACTTACCACCAGCCCCTCCCCTCGACGCATCCCAAAATCCTTATCTTGGCTTGAAATCCTGTGAAGAAGAACAAAGTGATTTATTCTTTGGCAGACAAACATTAACTGAAAAACTACATAATTTTGTCAGTAACCAACCATTAACTGTAGTATTGGGAGCATCGGGAAGCGGTAAATCAAGTTTAGTCAAAGCGGGATTGATATCTTACCTCAAACAATTAAATACCGAACCAAATCAGCAACAGTGGTACATTCTACCAGCTATCCGACCAGGAGAATCACCACTCAAAGCTTTAAATAATACACTTGCACAGACAAATTTACCAGGTGTTTCCATTACCAACTTTAGTACTGAAGAAAAAGTAGAGATTATTCATCGGAGAATTGCTGCTTTCATTCAGCAGTATCCCAATGCCAAATTTCTATTAATAATTGACCAATTGGAAGAAGTCATAACTTTATGTAAAGACGACAAAGAGCGAGAAAATTTTCTGCAATTGTTAGCACAAATCATCAATAATTATGCAAATAGTTTGCGAATTGTACTGACCTTACGCAGTGACTTTGAACCCCAATTTCAAGACACTGCCCTCAAACAATATTGGACAAACGCCCGATTTATCGTGCCGCAAATGACACGAATCGAACTGCGCCAAGCAATTGAAGAACCAGCATCAAAACGGGTGATGTACTTTCAGTCTGAAAATCCTAAATTTCCTTTGATAGATAGGCTAATTGATGAAGTCGCAGATATGCCCGGAGCTTTGCCTTTATTATCTTTTACATTGAGTGAACTTTATCTCAAATATTTAAAGCGCCAACAAATCGCTCAAATCAACGGTACAACAATCGATAGAGCAATTACTGAAACAGACTATCAAGAATTAGGAGGTGTGGCGCGAAGTTTAACTCAACGAGCTGACAGCGAATACAATCAATTAGTCCAACTAGATCCAGCTTATGCAGATAGCATCCGTCATGTGATGCTGCGAATGATAGCAGTAGGTGGTGGTGAATTAGCAAGGCGACGAGTGCCATTATCTGAATTAGAATATCCATCAATTGAAAATCAGCGAGTCCAAGAAATAATTAGGCGTTTTACAGATGCACGGTTATTAGTTGAAGGACAAGATACAGAGGGTAATCTTTATGTAGAACCTGCCCATGATGCCTTAGTGCGGGGATGGCAAAAGTTATTAACCTGGAAACAAGAACAAGAAGAAAAATTAATTTTACAACGGCGACTAACACCAGCAGCTTTGGAATGGCAAAGTGTTAAAAACCAAAAACAAACATCAGAATTATTAACAAAATTTGCACCTGTAATTAGTTTGTTAGATACTAGGCTTTACAGAATAGAAGATTTATTTTTTAATAAAATCAAGAATTTAGTTGTACGAAAATGGCCATCAATACGCAATCAGCAAGAGAGTTTGAGAGAAAAACCAGTGCAATTTCTTTGGAATGCGAATCCTTATTTAGATGTATTAAATAGAGAATTACAATCAAATGATAACTGGTTTAATCAAGTAGAAGCTGAGTTTGTCCAACAAAGTGTTTTACAAAAACGCCGGAATATTAGTTTGCGATGGCGAATTGCGATCGCAGTTATCTTAAGTTTAAGCGGGTTGACTATTGCAGCGCTGATTAGTCAAAGAAGTGCAAAGATTGGTGAAACCACTGCTTCTAGAGAAACAGCAGAAGTAAAGCAACAGGAGCAAGGGTTAGATGCATTAGTTTATAGCCTACGAGCAGCAAAGTTACTGCAATACCCACTGTTGCAATTATTTAGTCCAGGTGAGCAGCTACAAAATCAGGTGAGAGGAACGCTGCAAGAAGCAATTTATTCAGTCCGAGAACGTATTCGCTTGGAAGGGCAAAAAGGTACAGTCAGGAGCGTTCTTAGCCCAGATAATCAGCTTTTGGTTAGTGTTGGAGATGACGACATTATCCGCTTGTGGAATTTACAAGGTCATCTTGACAAAGAATGGCCAGCACAGCAAAGTTTGGTTAATAATCTTGCTTTTAGTCCAGATGGTAAACTAATAGCTACCGCCGGGCGCGATGATACAGTTAGCTTGTGGGATTTACAAGGTAATCTTGTCAAAAAATGGAAAGCAGATCAAAAATATGTCAAAAGTATTACTTTTAGCCCCAATGACCAGCTTTTAGCTACCGGAGGAGCAAACGATACTGTCCGTTTGTGGGACTTACAAGGCAACCCCATTGGGCAACCTTTCGCAAGGAAGCTTGTGCCTGAACAAGAAGAAAAGCTAGTCTGGGGCGTAGCGTTTAGTCCAGACGATAAAATCATTGCTAGCGCTGGTGATGACGGTGTTGTTGACTTGTGGAACTTGCAAGGCCAGCTATTGAGAGAATGGCCAGGGAATCAAGACGATATCAGCAGTATCAAATTTAGCCCAGATGGTCAGCGACTAGCGACAGCAGGAGAAGATAATACTGTTCGCCTTTGGAACTTGCAAGGTCAGCAATTAGGAGAGCCATTTAGAGGTCATGAAGGTAGAGTCTGGAATGTAGTATTTAGCCATGATGGCCAGGAACTAGCTAGCGCAGCTGGAGATGGCACTGTTCGTGTGTGGAATTTGCAGGGTAAGCAGTTAGATATACTTATAGGGCATCAAGGGCCAGTCAGAAGCGTCATTATCAGCAAAGATGGTCAGCTAATAGTTAGTGCTGGCGATGATGGAACTGTCCGTCTGTGGAACTTAAATGACCAGCAGGTAAAATTTAGAGAGCATCAAGGCAAAGTCAACAGCGTTAGTTTTAGTTCAGATGGTCAGCGAATAGCCAGCGCTGGAGATGATGCAACTGTCCGCTTGTGGAACTTGCAAGGTCAACAGTTAGCACAGCCATTTCAAGGTCATCAAGGCAAAGTCAACAGCGTTAGTTTTAGTTCAGATGGTCAGCGAATAGCCAGCGCCGGAGATGATGCAACTGTCCGCTTGTGGAACTTGCAAGGTCAACAGTTAGCACAGCCATTTCAAGGCCATCAAGGCAAAGTCAACAGTGTCAGTTTTAGCCCAGATGGTCAGCGAATAGCCAGCGCCGGAGATGATGGTACTATCCGCTTGTGGAACTTGCAAGGTCAACAGTTAGCACAGCCATTTCAAGGTCATCAAGGCAAAGTCAACAGCGTTAGTTTTAGTCCAGATGGTCAGCAAATAGCTAGCGCCGGAGATGATGGTACTGTCCGCTTGTGGAATTTGCAAGGTCAATCAAATCCTCGAACATTTACAGGTCATCTAGGCCCTGTTTATGCTGTGGCGTTCAGTCCTGATGGAAAGCAAATAGCCAGCGCCGGAGATGATGCAACTGTTCGCTTGTGGAATTTGCAAAGTCAACAGTCACTACAGCCATTCCAGATATCTGGCATCAAACTAAAAGCCGTGGCATTTAGCCGCGATGGCAAAATGATTGCCGCTAGCGGAGAGAAAGGTACTGTGCAGTTGTGGAATTTACAAGGTGAAAAGTTTGCAGCCTGGATAGGACATCGAGGTTCCGAAATCGAAAGCGTTAGTTTTAGCCCCGATGGCAAGTTATTAGCTACCGCAGGCGATGATGGTATCGCTGAACTGTGGCACATTGAATCATTAAACGAGTTGATACAAGGAGCTTGCGATCGCCTGCATGATTATTTAAATAACCCGACAGTGAGCGAGGGCGATCGCTCTCTATGCAAACCTTAATAAAAGCAGGGGAGCAGGGGAGCAGGGGAGATGGGGAAACAACTGACCACTGACAACTGACAACTAACAACTGACACCCAAAAACTTTATTAGACAGAGATAGACAGATATACTTAGACCATAAAAAAAATTACACGTTTTTCATTTTTTTGAATCTATGCGAGTCCTGTTTCTGCATTCCAACTTTCCAGCGCAGTATCGCCATATCGCCATAGCCCTTGCTCAAGACCCTAGAAATCAGGTAGTCTTTGGTACGAAAAATCAAGATGTAAATATACCTGGTATTCATAAAGCGATTTTTGAACCTAACCGCGAACCCCATCCCACAACTCATCATTATGTTCGCAGCCTAGAAAGTGCAGTATTGCATGGACAAGCAGTGTTTAAATTATGTGACCAGCTAAGACAAAAAGGCTTTGTACCTGATGTAATCTGCGGTCATTCTGGTTGGGGGCCGACCTTATATATTAAGGATGCATTTCCAGACAAACCACTCTTGTGTTATTTTGAATGGTTTTATCATGCTCGTGGTTCAGATTCAGATTTTGACCCAAACGATCCTTTGACTGTTGATGATTTAGCACGTATTCGGACAAAAAACGCACCTATATTACTAGATTTGTATACATGCGATCGCGGTTTATCACCAACACATTGGCAAAAAGCCCAGTTTCCCCCAGAATTCCATAATAAAATTTCCGTCCTCCATGATGGAGTAGACACCGAATACTTCAAACCGAAGCCAGGAGCTAAATTAGTATTACCCAACCTAGATTTATCTGGAGTTGATGAAATCGTTACTTATGTAGGGCGGGGAATGGAACCTTATCGTGGTTTTCCCCAGTTTATCGAAAGCATTGCTTACATCCAAGAGCGCAGACCAAATTGCCATGTAGTCATTGTTGGTTCAGATAGAGTTTGCTATGGTAAATCTCTACCGAACGGTGTCACCTATAAAGATTATATGCTCAAAAAAGTGCCACTCGATTTATCACGAGTTCACTTTACCGGCTCATTACCCTATGGACAGTATCTACAAGTAATTCAAGCATCCTCAGTACATGTTTATTTAACCAGACCATTTGTACTTTCTTGGTCAATGATTGAGGCCTTGTCTACAGGCTGCTTAGTATTAGGTTCTGATACAGCACCAGTGCGTGAAGTTATCGAAGATGGGAAAAACGGTTTATTAGTTGATTTCTTCTCTCCCCAAAAGATAGCAGAGCGAGTTGATGAAGTCTTTAATCATCCCACACGCATGGCAGAACTGCGAGAAAACGCCAGAAAAACCGCCCTCGAACGCTACGCTTTAGCCAACTTACTACCCCAACACCTTAAACTGATCGCAGATGTTGCCAGTAAGGGATCTAAACCTTCCATGCCTTATATTCAATAGAATTTTTTTTGGGAAGGGGAAGGAGAAGGAGAAGGAGAAGGGGAAGGGAAGGATCTAAACCTTCCATACCTTATCAGGACTTACGCACACTCTACGAATTCTTGGCGTTCTTGGCGTCTTGGTGAAGCAGTCGCAGTCTTGGCGCCTTGCGTCGATTGCGAACTGCTGAACCCGAAGGGCGGTTCGATAAATTAAGCTTTTTCGTGATTTTTGCGTAAGTCCTGCTTATATTCAATAGAATGGCATTGATGCGATCGCCATACCATTTTAGATTTTGGATTTTGGATTTTGGAGGATGGTTTAGAAGTATTAGGCGAGTAAAATTCGCTACTACACAAACGCGCGTCAGCCTGCGCGGACTGATGAAGAATTAAGAGAATTTAATCCACGTAGGTGGGTAAAGAAATACGTAGTAGCGTGTCAAGCTTAAAATAGTGCATGAAGACCTCGCCTTTAAGGGCGGGGTTTAAATTGAATTCGGGGTGTCGTTTATTGAATTCGGGGTGTCGTTTATTGAATTCGAGATGTCATTTATTGAATTCGGGATGTCGTTTATTGAATTCGGGATGTCGTTTATTGAATTCGGGATGTTGTTTATTGAATTCAGGATGTCGTTTATTGAATTCGGGGTGTTGTTTATTGAATTCGGGATGTTGTTTATTGAATTCGGGATGTTGTTTATTGAATTCGGGATGTTGTTTATTATTTTGGTGCGCGATTCCTACGGCATAACACAACGCCAGTTTGCTCAAGTTGGGAAACCCTTCCTGTGCAACTGGCTCCCCTACACATACTTAGATTTTTTCACTAATCGAATCGGATTCCTATATATTTACTAAGCGATCGCGAAGTTTTACTATAAAAAATTATATATAGTTCAGAAAACCTCGACAATCACGAAAAATCATTTTATGATTATGTAATCAACTTGATGTTTGGCATGGCAAAGCGGGAGCAAAATCCCTAGAGTCCCGCCAAAATCGCCAGAACCTTGACAAATGAATAATTACAGCGTTTCAATTGTTAGGATATATGCAAATAATTTGCAATAAGATCGGCTGAAAACAATCAAAATTTCTCCCCCGCCAAAATCCCTAACAGAAAGCTTGCTCAGTAAAAGTTTCAGACTGAAGAGTTTCAACTTACTACTACCCCGCAAGGGGATTGAAACATTCTGCATCGTCAAGAAGTAACGAAACTTCTTACGTGTTTCAACTTACTACTACCCCGCAAGGGGATTGAAACAATTTTTTAATTAAGGTTTCTTTGTTTGGTTTAGTGTTTCAACTTACTACTACCCCGCAAGGGGATTGAAACATATTTTTTATAGAAAGCTTTTTACCTGAAACTACCAGTTTCAACTTACTACTACCCCGCAAGGGGATTGAAACGATGTCAGAATGCGATCGCAACGCGAATACGAAGAGTTTCAACTTACTACTACCCCGCAAGGGGATTGAAACGCGCGTTTAATAGGATCAATGTATCGACCAAGAGAACGTTTCAACTTACTACTACCCCGCAAGGGGATTGAAACAGAATTTTCCATGATAATTGTGGAGAATTTTTGCCTAGTTTCAACTTACTACTACCCCGCAAGGGGATTGAAACTTTGAATTGTTGACCTGATCGCTTTATCTAAATAAGGTTTCAACTTACAACTACCCCGCAAGGGTAAAGCTGTTTTTTCGCGTTCTTCTTTGCGCCTTTGCGTCTTTGCGTGAGGCAAAAAAATATTTCTAGAACAGGCTTAATGTTCTACAAATCCAGGTTGAACATTAACCAGCTACATAGCATCTTTAGTCTTGCTTGCCCAAATTAGACATCATTGTTGAGCGTTATAGCTGGAGTACTTACGAGTATAATAGCCTCGATATTATTAAAAATAAATCGCCGCTCATAACACTTTCCTTGGCGCCCTTGGCGTCTTGGCGGTTCGATATTCACAACTATGTCCACCAAACCAACAATCCAAAGCATATACACCGATGGTGCTTGCACCGGCAACCCTGGCCCTGGAGGTTGGGGCGTTGTCGTCTACTTCGACGATGGTTCAATCCACGAAATGGGCGACGCATCCCAGCGTACCACCAATAATAAAATGGAAATGCAAGCCGCGATCGCAGCCTTGCAATATTTCCACGCATCAGGACAAACCGAACCCATCACCCTGCATACTGATAGCGAATACCTCATCAACTGCGTTACCAAGTGGGTGAAAAACTGGAAAAGAAAAGGCTGGAAAAAAGCAGACGGAAACCCCGTTCAAAATCAAGACCTTTTAGAAATTCTCGATGAACTCAACAGTCGAAAAGTCAATTGGCAACACGTCCGGGGGCATTCCGGTAACATAGGTAACGAACGTTGTGATGCGATCGCTCGCAGCTTTGCAAGTGGTAAAATCCCGTCTTTACAACAATTTTCTCTCACAGACGTTCATAAAACTTTACCATCTCCAGTAGCAAAAGTATCTAAATATGAAACAAACTCTACAATAATTGACACAAGGACACAGGAAATAAGTACTAGTACTCCTGCATTAGAAATAACCTCTATGGAACAACCTACCGCACAAGCTGCGGCGGCAATTGAAGAAAAGCTGCCTGAAAACAGAGTAGAACAACTCCGCAATCTAGTAGAAACTCTGCGTATCGCTGACGAAATTGCTGAAAAAGGCTACCTAATCACCAGTTCTGAACTAGCAGACTTGATGGATGTCCACGCCAGCGCCGTCACCAGTCGTGGGGATCAGTGGCGTTGGCGGAACTGGATAGTATCACGAGTACGACGTGAAGGTAATCAAATTCTCTGGGAACTGGAACGCGGGGATCAACTAGGAGGTGAAGATGAGTGAGAAGTGAGGGAGATGGGGAGCAGGGGAGCAGGGGAGCAGGGGAGATGGGGAGAATAACAAATGACAACTGACAACTGACAACTGACAACTAATACCAATTCTCTAAAATCCGGCAACACATTCAAACGCCGAAACCCAGACCATACCTGAGTAGAGACGATTCGGCGAATCGTCTCTACAATTACGAATTACGAATTACGAATTACGAATTACGAATTGTATAACTCCTAACTCCGCGCCTCATAACTTCTCCCTCGCCATTCCCGTGGAGTGCGGAAGGCAGATAAAAAGATTCGCAGTACGGCTAGGGGATCAGCTAAGGGAGAAAGCCAAAATAACCAGCCTCCTTTGGCACTCTGGCGATCATAGGAAGGAGCGATCGCCAGTAGCATAGCAAAACGAATCACTAATAAAAATACGTTTAGCCCTAATAGTAAAAGCAGGGGAGCGGGGGGGGTGGAAAGCTGGGGAGAAAGAAATAAATAACTCAGTAAAATCAACAGGGGTAGACCTTGAACGGCAAAGAGTAGCCATAAATCTCCCCAAACTTGAGCCGATGGAGATGCATCTTTGAGGTCGAGACTACGCCCCCATTCCTTCCAAGTCTCTATTGCTCCTTCATACATCCGCACCTTCAGCACTTTCGCACCATCTAAAAAGCCTACTTTAAAACCTTGGCTTGCAATATGTCGTGCCAAAGTAACATCGTCACAAAATGAACTACTGGCACTGGTATAACCACCCACAGTAGCTAAAACTGAACGACGGCATAAAAAGCACTGCCCATTAGCCATCACCCTTTCCGGCTGATCAGTTTTGATACCAGCCGGATCAAATCGGTAAAGCAGAGTCATCAACAATGCTGGTTGTAGCCAGCATTCTCCTGGATACTTGAGAATGAACTGGGGTGATAAAGAAACCAAGTCATACCCTTGCATTTCGGCAGTCTTCACCAAACCAGCAACTAAACCGGGATGTGGCTGAGTATCAGCATCCATTCCCAGAAACCATTGACTTGCTTCTGAGCTATGTAAAAAGCCGTTATGCAACGCCCAAGGACGCCCCACCCAGCCATAGGGTAACGGGTCATCTGTCATCAGACGAAAGCGGGGATCATGCTGTTGTGCCGCTTTCACCAAGTCGGGGGTGCCATCCTGAGACTTACTGTCTACAACAATAATCTCCCGCACTTCATAACTTTGGCAACTCAACCCCGATAACAGAGGACTAATACGAAGAGCCTCATTCAATGTCGGAACAACAACACTAACACTACCCAAAATATCCTGCGTTGGCTGTTGGGGTTGAATGGGCGGATGGCGTGTTGGCCCCTTTACTAGACGCGAGAGTAGAATAGCCGTTGCTGGTAATTGGATAAGTAGCAGTAGGAGTGATATAGCTCCTACTGCTGTCGAAGCGTTGTCCACGTTGATAATACTTTGCAATTGATGGGAATTGGGAATTGGGAATTGGGAATTGGGAATTGGGAATTGGGAATTGGGAATTGGGAATTGGGAAATAATTAACTCCTAACTCCTAACTCCTAACTCCTAACTCCTAACTCCTAACTCCTAACTCCTAACTTATTTCAAAGCAACTTTGACGCTGGCTACTGAGACTTCTTTGGCTGCTGGTTCAACACTAACTTCCGCAGCTGCGGCTGAACCTTTTAACCAAAACCCTACAGCAGGGGTTACACCTAGTAACAAACCTAGTAATACAGGAATAGAGAATCCAGCTGCTAAACTCATAACTGTGGCGAAGCCAAAGTTGCTTAAGTAAACTGCTAATGGTACATTAAGCTGCGATCGCTCTAATTTAATTGGGTTGTTTTTCCACAATAATGCTGCCACAGTCATAAATACTGAACCAGTACCTAACCAGCCAGCAAAGTTTTGGTAAGGCATACCGAAGAAAGCACCTGGTTGTTGCCAATACCAAAAGGGCAAAGCCGTTTGACTCATCGCAGGATCAAGAACAAAATCCCAGGAGGTAAGCAGCAAAGCACCAAAACCGATTGCACCTACATGACGCAACAAGCTAGGTTTTTTGTCTACTTCTAAACCAGCACGCGCCAGCAAGTACGAAACGCATCCTACATAAAACCATGACAAAGGAATTGTGAATGGCACTAAACCAGCAATTTTATAGCCCAAGCCACTCAGATAGCTGTAGTGACCAAAAGGAAAGCCTGTGCTAGTTCCTAAAAGTTCACTGGTTAAGGAAATCAGCACTGCGGGTAACATAAAAGCCAAAATGCGACCCAAACCCAAAACCCGCAACCCATATAAAAAAACAGCCGCTGCACCCAAGAGCATATAAGCTACGCCACCACCAGCCATACTCCACTGCATGGCAGTCTGTCCAATCTCAGATAAGTGGAAAATTACTTCAGCATTAGGTACAACTAGTAGTATCCCTACCAATCCAAAAACCATTGACACGATATGACCAATCAGGGATACACGCTCAGCAATAACAAGTTGTTTCATAGAGAATTCCTTAACAAGAAGTGACACATCGCTACTCGGCTGCTAACAGTTTACAAATGTTTACGGAAATATTTAAGTGGTTTGTGTCCTAATTCTTCACCAAGTAGTGAGATTGACTTGCAACAGCATAACAACCTCTTGATAGAATCCATCAGAAATAGGATGATAGACATATAGTCTAAGCGATCGCAATCAACATCTATCCAACTAAATACGCTTTATTCTAGCTGGCAATGGATATAACCCTTATATCCGTAGTAGGTTTAATAGCTGAGTATAGACAATCATTACAACCTCAGCAACCTTTCAAAAGAGAACAAGGGCTTTAGTAGCACTAAATCCTGCTAAGTAATATATTTAACCGCTAATGGCAAATTAAGTCATGTCAATTGTGAAAAGACTTCCCTGGATTTCTTTAGTGCTGGTACTGCTGAGCTATAGTACATTAGGTTGGGTGTTATTGGAAACAAAAGTCCCGAAATTTGTCTGGTTGGTAGTTGTGCCTGCTGTTTTGCTGTTAGTAGCAAGCTTGACAACACCTTTATCTTTAGTAGCAAAGTATTTCAGTATTTTATTTAAATCCAATCTCAGAACTTTTGCCGTTGCTGTTTTAGGAGCATTCTTATTTTTCTTGATGCTTGCTTGGTTCCGACTATTTCTTGATTCCTTGCTGATCATTTCTGCGGCTATATTAGCGAGAATAGACTTTCAAGTTTCTGGTTTTAAAGAAGGGCAAGCTTTTTTGATTACGTCTATAGTTTCATTGACAGGTATGGCCTTAGGTGCAGCCATGTACATGGCCTTTTTACATTACATACGATTTTAAGTAAAAATGCCATCAAGATTAGTTTGAGAAGAAAGATAACCATCTTGACATTATGCCACAACAGTCATTTTTATCTCGTTATTTGGCAGGTGATCACGAAAATGTTTGGAAGGAACTTCAAGCATTAGATGAGATTGTTGAGCAGCCTTTAAGAAATGATGCTCTAGCTGTTGCCCGTGAGACTATGAGGCGTGTCAAGATTAATTTAAAGATGATACTACATTGCCTCAAGAAATTAGGTTTTCAATTTTTAGAATCAAATTGGAGTCTCTGTAAAACAAAAATCCCCTGGCTAACTAGAAGCCACGGGGATTATCAAAAATACTTGAGGCGTATTGCAAACAAACCTCAAAAAGTTAAACCAATTTAAATGGTCTAACTCTAGCTGGCTGCTGCTTCAACTGCTTCCACTGGAGTAGCAACAACTGGATAAACACTAATTTTTTTGCGGGTTTTGCCCTTTCTTTCAAAAGTCACTACACCGTCAACCAAGGCAAACAAAGTATCATCACTGCCGATACCGACATTGTTACCTGGGTGAAATTTAGTGCCGCGCTGACGCACGAGAATGTTTCCCGCCCGCACAGTCTGTCCGCCGTAGCGTTTAACGCCCAGACGTTGAGCATTAGAATCACGACCGTTGCGTGTACTACCTGTTCCTTTCTTATGAGCCATAACTTCCTCTTATATTTCTTCTTTTTTACTATTATTCAGCAGTTGCTTCCGCTGGGGAATCTTCAACGACAGCAGTTTCGGCAGTTGCGGCTTCTTGGGCACTCAGCACCGTACCGTTAAGGGTGATGGAATCAATAAAAAGTCTAGTGATTTCCTGGCGATGCCCCCGCTTTTTGCGGGTTTTCTTTTTCGGCTTCATTTTGTATACCAGGACTTTGCGACCTCTGAAATTTTTTAGCACCGTCCCTTCTACACTTGCCCCAGTTACTAGCGGCTGTCCGATAGTTACTTCGCCGTCATGCTGTACTAGTAATACTGAATCTATTGTAACTTTCTCGTCTGCTTCGGCAGTGAGTAGTTCAATGTCATAAAAGCGACCTGGCTCAACTCGTACTTGTTTGCCGCCAGTTTCAATAATTGCGTAGGTCATGGAATTGTCCTTGAAGTTGCCGTACAGGTAGCTAGCTTTCATCTCTTACTTAATAGAGATGCAATTTATCGAATTGGGGCATTGGGCATTGGACATTGGTAACTTTTCCCCATGCCTCATGGCCTATTCCCCATTCCCAAAAACTCCATTCTCTTGTGGGTGGAGTTTTTCATTTTGTTTCGATCAATCGCTATTCCTAGCTTTTGCAATATGTCTACCTGATCCGAGCAGGAATTAGACAGACAATCTAAAATTGTATTTCATTAACCAGAGTTAAGTCAACTATTGCAAAAATTTTAATTTATTCAACTTGATGTGCGAAATGCAGCTAGTTCTTGCTGTAGTTAATAGTGACACAGAACAGCACTAACAAATCTGAGCAAGGTAAATTCTTGCTCAGATTTTCTCTTTCTAGGGGAGATGAGGGGGATAAGGGAGATGAGGGAGAATAGGCAATGCCCCATGCCCCATGCCCCATGCCCACAGTTCAAGAATAAGTTAACCACCTGGTACTTTCGTATACATCCCCTGACCTTGGGTATCGTAGACGAACAAAGGCAAGTTAGCATTATCACTAATTACTGCTAGGGCTTCTTGTAAAGTTTGCCAGTGATTGGCAGCACCAGCTACAGGACTGGGATTTTGAGGAGTGGCATTAGACATGCTACTTTGTAGTACTTGTTCATACTCAGGGGTGAGCCAGACAATAATTCCTTTGTCGTTGATGGTGTAGGTACAAATCCGAATTTCACCAGAACAAGTTTTGGTTAAGTCAGCGCGGGTTTGTTGCTGATTTCCAACAGTTTGTAGTTTCTCTTCTGCTTGCTTGAGAGCAACTGAGTAGGGTTCAGTTAGACTTTGAGCCTGATTGTAGTAAGTGCTATCTTGAGAAATCTGTTTAGTATTCTGCAAAGCTTGACCCCAGTATACTGCTGCCGCTTGCCATTGATTTTGTTGCTCATAGGCTTTGGCTTGTTTGGCTATGTTGAGGGCTTGTTGGTAGCTTTTAGCAGCTAATTGTTCTTTAGTGACGCGATCGCGTGCTGCTGCTAATTTAGGTTTATATTCTATCAACAGCTTTTGGGCTTCTGGGGATGCTGGGCTAGCTTGGGGAATAATCATCAAAGCATTAACTACAATCTGCCAACTCGATTGCACTTTTTGCCAGTCACTCAAAGACTTAGCACTAGCTTCTCGTGTGGCGGCTACACTAGCCACAGCTTTAGCGGCTGTGAGTTTTTTCAACCATCTTTCTTGTGCCAGCAACTGCTGATTGATCATTTGTAAACTGACACGATACCTCATTAACCTGGGTTGTACCAGCTTATAAAGTTCACTATTGGGGTTGATGGCCTCTAGTGGCGCGATCGCCTGCCGCCATAGATGTTGTCTAGCCTGTAATTCGTCTAAACTCTTAGCAGGTGTTTCAGTTGTTCGCGCTGCTTGTGCTGCTGCCTGCAAAGCCTTTACTACCTGATTAATTTTTTGTGCCTGGTTAGACAAGCTAACTTTTAGTTCCTCTGCTTCTTGGGAATGGGGTGACCAACTAGGAATTACTGCCAGGTCGGCGCTGGTTGTCTCTAATTGCTGTTGTACTGCGACTAATTCATTTTCTGACCTAGCACGGCTCATCTTTTGCCTAGATTCAGTTTTGAGTTGCTGGGCAGCTTGTATCTCTTTGCACTCAAACATGACACAAGGACGAGTTAGCAAATAACCACCGCTAACCAACACAACAATTCCCACCAAACCTGCACCCAGCAGAATCGGTTTAACTTGAGGGCGTTTTGTCTGGCTAGTCAACAAATCCGGCGTATCTGCCAGAGGATCAAAAGGATCTTCTAGTTCCTCCTGGTGATTTTCTTCGGTAGATGGAAAGTCTAGAGGAGGAAATGAGAGAGATGAGGGAGATGAGGGGAATACTGCTTTCCCTGTTCCCCAGTTCCCAAGCTCCTCAACTTCCCTGCTCCCCTGCACCCCTTCCCCCCCTATCCCCAGAGGG
>NZ_JAECZC010000078.1 GCF_016056305.1 Amazonocrinis nigriterrae CENA67
GCTCCCCTGCACCCCTGCTCCCCCTGCTTCCCCTGCTTCCCCTGTTCAGCACTCAACTAACTATGAGATTTTGGAATTTTTGGTTAAACAGCTTTATTCTAGCTAGCCAATACAATCCACCCAGGTTTGTAGAGTTATTGATGCTCATGCTAGCCATTGCGATGTTAACAATTGCAACTATTGCACCAGCAGATAGACCTTATTTGGTGCTAGGCTTGAGTCTTGTAGTTGGGGCATCAATTTCTATCTTAGTACGAGAAGCGATCGCTCCCTCACCCCAGACGCGAGTCACCCAACTCACGGCATTATTATTGCTTTTTATTAGCTTTTATGGCTTTGCTGATTTGCTGCAAACTCTTTAAGTCAGTTGTCAGTTGTCAGTTGTTAGTTGTTAGTTGTTGTAACCACTGACCACTGACTAATGACTATTGACTCCATCGTTGCATTTCTACTAATTCCATACACAATTGATTAATTTGCTCTAAATCAGGTTTAGCAGGTAAGGTTGATTCTTCGTAAACAATTTCCATTTGGGTAACTAAATCCTCTGCCATTTTCATCACTTGCTCATAAGTATACTCACCCTTAAGAATTGCTCTTAAATCTTCAACATCTCCAGCAGTCCTTCTATCTACAATTATCTCCCCTTTCTGCAATATTTCTAGTCCACTGCGTAGCAATCTAATGCAGTGCATCCCATGCTTCAGGTCAAAACCGGACTTTCTTTCCATCTCTGCCCTTACTGGATTTCTATTTTCTTGCCATGACAAATAAGCTTTCCATTCACGTAAAGCTATTTGATAGTTTTGACTTTTTTGCAGCAGGCGAATAAAATCCTTACGGCTATTAGTTAACTTTTGAGTATATTCTAAAGTTTCATCAGGTAAAGTATATTGTTTCAATACTCCTTTAAAATCGATATCTGCCGTCAGCAATTTATATAATTGTTCAGCTTCTTCTAAAAACTCAATTCTTCCTCTAATTAAGATATAAAGATACTCTAAAAAAGCATTGAGTTCATCTTTGATTAATGGGGCTTCATCTTCTATCCCAAAATCTGAGGGTAGTGGTTTCTTTGACGGGGGATTTAATAACCACTTCCGATGAGTTTCCATTTTCTTGATTTGAGCAAAAGCATAGCCGGAGTAAGTATGTTTAACTTTCTTACTCAAAAATAGCTTTTTATGACTAATTAACTTTTGACCGACTGAAGTTAAAACAGGATAGTTATGCAACCACAGCAATTCTAAAACATTAGGATTTGCACCAGATAATAATTGCAATATTTTCTTGAGTTCATATATAACTGTATCTTTGTTGTTATCAAGGAAAGGAAATATTCCAGGTTCATCCCAACCAGCATCTTTTTGTTCTATATGATCAAATCCCAAGTAGTACCTCTTGGGTGCAATGAATACTCCTCGAAAATCAAAATCTGAATCAGGACGGTTTAACCCATAGCCGTGGCTACCTGCTAAACCAATCAAAATTGTTCTTTGTTCAACTTCTATTCTTTTCACTCTAATAACCTTTAGCTAATTGTTAAATACAGTCGGGGTTTATGGTAATTGGCGATTGGTAAACTGTATTTTCTTTCCGATTACCCACCAAACCAACTATATCGTAAGTAATTAGCCGAACTTGATATTACCATCAACCAGGAATGCCTCATACCGTTTTACTTTAAGGTTGATACATTTAGTCCAGCAGAGGAGCAGGGGGGCAGAGGAGCAGAGGAGAAATTATTTGTATCATTTATTTAGTGAAATGGTATCAAACGGATAAATCCGCCTCAGCAGCCTAGCACGTACCCGTAAGCCGAACCCAAACTGACTAACCTTGTTCTTGAACATTAAGACTCAACTACCTCAAATGCAATTGCCATTGCTGCCAGTTTTGTAGTGTCAATCCCACGAACTCCTGGTGGTAGTTGTATTTCTTTGACACTAATACCACCACGAGTCCCTGCATCTAAATCATCTAGTAAATTATTGGTCACATCTAATAATTCATCACTTACAGAAATGGGTGAACTGCGATTGGCAAATCCTCTTGATCCAGCAATTTTTTGTAAGGCTTGTAAAGAAGTTCGTAGGGGGGTGGTACTGGCAATAATTAATGCTTCTGAAATTCCCAAAGGTTTATCAATGTTCAGTTCAAAATCATCATCAGGCTGAGGAATTACTTTTGTTTGGTTTGCGTTTACCAAAGCAGCATTTTGTGAAGCTGACCAATCAAAAGGAAAAATGACTGTCATTTCTCCTGCGGCATCAATTACTAAAATGCTGACGTAGAGTGGCTGAGATTCGTTATTTTGTATTTGAAAGTTAACTTTGGTTCCTACAGATAATTGACGTAACCCAGTATTTGAAAAGTTAGCAGACGCAGATGGCGGTTTAGGTTTTGGCTTTTTAGGTACTTTAGTAATACCCCGAATGGGAAAAGTTTCTCCCAGAATTTCATTACTACCAGCAACATTCATCGAAACAGTGACGTTAATTCGTGATGAATTTGTATTGCTGAGTATTTGCTTAACTATTCGTGCTGCTAACAGTGACTTGAATTTTGGTTGCAAACGTTTTACAGCTTCATTTACAGGTTCATTTGGTTTGCCAAAAGAGTTAGGGATAATTTGGTCTTGACTGGGTAAAAATAAACCTAAACTACCGATTTTTGGTAGGTTGAATAATCCCTTTTTCTGTAATTGTTGATATTGAGTCTGAGTCATGCGCCCAAAAATATATTGCACTTCTTGCTGTCCCAAAGGTTGGGGTTCAATGCGAGGAAGTGCTTGCATAGTTTGTATTGCTTGTTGGGCTGTTTGCTCATCAAGAGATTCATCAATACCAATTTTTAAAGTAGGATTATTAGGAATGCTGCGGATACGTTCTTGTAATAAAGTTCCTGGTTTAATTTTGCCGATTGAGCGTCTATTTGTGAGTGTACCTTTGCCTACTAATCCTTGACGTGATTCTAACTTCATTAATCCGATTTCATTACCTTGAGCATCCAAAACTGAGAATAGGGGATTGTTTGTGAAAGCTTCTAAATTTTGCGAGTCAATACCACCCAGCCATAAATCTGCTTGACTACCTGTTACTTGGGTGACTACAGCTTCCGCTGGAATGGCTTGCACTGGTGTGAAATAAATGAGTGTGTTAGCATTGGCGCGGCTGAGATTCGATTCCAATTCAGGGTCTTGAGAATTGCCGTTTTCACTAGCTAATAATTTTGTAGTGCGGGCAATATTTGCGATCGCACTATTTACAGATTCTCTACCAGTTTGTTGCCAAAGATATTGAGTTAACACATAGGTAAACGCCCCAGCATGAAAGCCTGCAAAAGGCACATCAGCAGCGTATTGTTCCTTTCTGGCGCTGGCGATAACCACACCTTTAGCAACTGCTTGTCTGCGTTTTTGGATAAACTCTTGCTGAGAAAGCTGAAGTCGCCCAAGCCATTGACGCTGATATTCTAACTCTTCTGCACTGGGTTGTAGCAGTGCGCCACCAGCACGCGATCGCACTCGCAAATTCCCCCGTTTCCCACCGCCAGAAAAACAGCTATCGAGTACAACAGTAACATTATCTGTTTTGAGTGCATACATCAGTAAAAACAGCGTGTGTCCCATAATGTCTTTGACTGCACCACCAGACACAGGATATCCTGCTGGTAAAGCGCTATCTATGGGGACTAGGGTGCTATTGAGTCCATCGGGTGAATCTCTATCTGGGTCTTGTATTTGGGAACCATGTCCAGAAAAGTGAAATAACACCACATCCCCAGGCTGGGCTTGATTAATTAGGTGAGTTTCAAAAGCTGCGAGGATGCCTTGACGAGTCGCTTGTTGATCAGTCAAAGTGAGAATATTTTCCGGTTTAAAGCCAAAGCGGTAAATTAATAATTGTTGCTGCAACTTGACATCATTAACGCAACCTTCCAAGGGGGGTAAACCATCATTTTTGGAATATTGATTAATTCCTACGAGTAATGCTAGTTTGCGACCTGTATTTTGGGCAAGCACTTGGCTGTGGCGCTTAATATCAAACTGGCTTAAGCCTAACGTTGTGAAAGCAGAAGCAGAAAATTGTAGAAATTGACGACGTTTGATGTAGGGCATAATTGGGAATTGGGCATGGGGCATTGGGCAATACGGTTCGGTTAAAGGGGAAAGGGGAAAGGGAAAAGGGGAAGAAAAACCTTTAACCCAAGCCCAGTAACCTTTTCCCCAAAACCTATTGTGAGTTTAAAATGCTTATCCGAACCGATTGGGGCATTGGGCATTGGGAATTGGGAATTGGGAATTGGAAAGAGTGTTAACAACTGACAACTGACAACTAACAACTGACAACTGACAACTGACAACTCACTCAGATTCACCGATTAATGTAAAAGCAGCCCAATGTAAGGGATTTTGATATTTTTTCTGTGTTGTAAGCATCGCTTTTCGTAATGCTGTGGCTTTGTCGAACTTTTGCAGATTTTGATAAAATTCAGTCATTAATAATGATGTAGAATTGTCATTAACTGACCATAAGGAAACTATCACACTGGGCGCACCTGCGGTAATTAATGAACGAGATAAACCAATGACACCATCGCCTGTAATGCGTCCGCGTCCGGTGTTGCAAGCACTTAAAACCACTAATTCGGCATTGAGTTTAAGTTGTAAAATCTCTTCAGCGGTAAGTAAACCGTTGTCTGTTGCAGTGGGTGCTAATGCGATCGCACTTTGTAATCCTTGAAAGTCATCGAATATTCCATGAGTGGCTAAATGTATAATTCTGGCTTTGGGTATTCGTGCCAAAACTGCGGCTTTGGTGGCTGAGTCACCTGTGAGTATTGTGGTGTTGAGTAAGGGTGCAATGGCTTGTGCTTCGCGTTTTGCGCCTGGTAAATTCTGCAACTTTTCTGGTTTTTCGCCAATTTTGGCGGCAACACTGGGCATGGTAGGATTTCCTAAGACCAATGCTTCACTCACGCCTGCAAGTTTGACTTTTTGGCGTTGCTGGCGAGTTAAATCTAAGACTTGAATTGATGGGGCTGTGAGGATTGTGTGTTTGGCAATCAAATATTTACCCTGTTTATCTTGCAGTGCGGGGAAGGGAACCAGGAATAAGTCACGTTGGGGAACGAAAATCACACGCTGATTTTCCTCACTGGGAAGGAGGTCTGCAATAGGTTCAATTAATAGTTGATGCAATTTTTGTAAGCTTTGTGTTTGCAGCTTGTCATCAACAGGATTCACAACTTCAGCTTTAAAAATACTGCGTGTTACGCCAATGGAGTCGCGGGTGGTAGTAACGACTTGTGCAAGGGTTGTATTTTGTTTTTGCCAAAGGGGTTTGAGGTCAGCTTTGCGAAAGGTGACTTCACCCGTGGGTTTGATTACCCAAATGTAGAGTTCTGATTCATTGGTTTCTTGTTTACCTTGAATTTTGAACTCGTCAGGAATAATAGAATATTCAACCAAAGTAGATGAATGCTGTTTGGCAATTTGTTTTAGCAGCGACAGTGTAGGTTCTACAGTTGGAACTGCATTTTTACCAGACAAGCGTGAATTTAACAGATCCACAAGCGCCCTGCTGCGTCCCTGCTCAGAAATTTCTAGTGCATCATTGGTTTTATTCTGAGCAATTAGAACTTGTTGCAGTGTGCGGTAAGTCCGAGCTTGTTCTTCAAAAATTGAGACTTTGTAAGCATCATTGTTACCTAAGTCTCTTCTGATAGATTTCCGTACTTCAATCCCAGCACGCAGGATTTTTTCAGCTTCTTTGAGATTGCCAGATTTCTGGAAAGCTACTCCTAAATTGTTTAGAGATTTTGCTTCCCCATTACGGTCATTGATTTCTCGTGCAATCGCCAAACTCTGCTGCTCATACTCAATCATTTTGGTGTAGTCTTTCAGGGCACCGTAAGCAATTCCCAGATTACCAAGAGATCGTCCCTCCCCATTACGGTCATTGATTTCTCGTGCGATCGCTAAACTTGAGGAGTGGTACTCAATGGCTTTTTTGTAGTCTCCCAGGGCATAGTAAGCAAGTCCCAGATTACCGAGAGATCGTTCCTCCACATTACGGTAATTGATTTCTCGTGCGATCGCCAAACTTGAGGAGTGGTACTCAATCGCTTTGGTGTGGTCTCCCAGACCATCGTAGGCAAGTCCCAGATTACCCAGTGCATTCCCCTCCCCTAAACGATCTTTGATTTCTCGTGCGATGGTCAATTTTGAGGACTGGTACTCAATGGCTTTGGCATAGTCTCCCAGGGAAAAGTAAGCAATTCCCAGATTGCCGAGAGCAATCCCCTCCCCTAAACGATCTTTGATTTCTCGTGCGATCGCCAAACTTAAGGAGTGGCACTCAATCGCTTTGACGTACTCTCCCATAGCATTGTAAGTAATTCCCAGATTGCCGAGAGATTGTTCTTCCCCTACATGGTCTTTGATTTCCCTTTTGATAGCCAAACTTGAAGAGTGGTACTCAATCGCTTTTTTGTAGTCTCCCAGAGCATGGTAAGCAAGCCCCAAATTGCCAAGAGATTTTCCCTCCCCTACATGGTCTTTGATTTCCCTTTTGATAGCCAAACTTGAAGAGTGATACTCAATCGCTTTTTTGTAGTCTCCTAGAGAAAAGTAAGCATTTCCCAGATTGCCGAGAGCAGCCCCCTCCCCTTGGCGGTTTTTGATTTCTCGTGCAATGGCCAAACTCTGCTGCTCGTACCCAATCGCTTTGATGTAGTCTCCCAGAGCATAGTAAGCAATTCCCAGATTGCCGAGAGATTGTCCCTCCCCTAAATGGTCTTTGATTTCTCGTGCAATGGTCAAACTCTGCTGCTCGTACCCAATCGCTTTGATATAGTCTCCCAAGGCATAGTAAGCAAGTCCCAGATTGCCGAGAGATTGTTCCTCCCCTAAACGGTCTTTGATTTCTCGGTAGATAACTAGCGCCTGTTGCCAAGACTGTAACGCGGCTTCAAATTGACTTGTTTGATACTGCTCAATACCTTGCTGCAACAGTCGGTCTGCTTCTGCTTTCCGGTCTGCTGGGGTTTGTGCTAATACCTGCGTTGCTGGAAATAGTATTAGCTGATGAGCAAATGGCTGTGAAATTACCAGAATGAGCGTGATCAATGCAATTAAACAGAGTTTTCGATAACGCATAGTTGGGATTGAGAGTTAGGAGTTTTTATATAGGAGGGGAAAATTTACCAACATATATCTTTCGTCGGTGGGAGGATATGCAAAATTCAGCCACTAGTTTATAAATCAAATAATATTGCTACATAACAGTTAAATCGGTGATGTCCCATGAACGTTGTCACACCAAAGCGATTCACTATTGACGAATATCATCGGCTGATTGAACTGGAATTTCTCAAGGAGAGCGATCGCATCGAATTGATTCGCGGAGAACTAATTCAGATGGTAGCCAAAGGCACAACTCATACATTTTGCACAACTCGACTTTGTAGACAGCTGGATCGATTGCTGGGCGATCGGGCTGTTGTGCGTTGTCAAGAGCCTATCATACTACCATTAGATAGTGAACCTGAACCAGATGTGGCGATCGCACGAGGAAACGAAACTGACTATCTTCCCCATCATCCTTATCCTGAAGATATTTTTTTAGTGATTGAAATTTCCGACTCAACCCTAAATTACGACCAAACAACAAAGTTAGAAGTCTACGCAGAAGCCGGAATTTTTGATTATTGGATTGTCAACTTAAATATTCGCCAACTTGAGCATTACAGCCAACCTTATCAAAATGCTCAAGGTAAATTCAATTATCTCAGCAAGCAGATATCTTTGCCACATCAGTCAGTGGCGATTCCTGGATTTGAAGATGCCTTATTAGACTTGAGTCGAATTTTTCCTACGGTTGTAAGTAAGTAGACGCGATTAAACCAAACTATGTAAAGTTTTGTATGGGTAAAGGGAAAAGGTTAAAGGGAAAAGGTTTTTCCCTTTTCCCCTTAACCTTTATAAGCTATACCAAGATTGATGAGCGCCAAAAACTCTATTTGTTGGTCTTTGATTTGTTGTGCTATCGCTAAAAGCTGTTGATAATATACAATTGCTCGTGGGAATTGTTTTAGCTGCTTATAAGCTCTGCCGAGACTGAATAATGCAAGTAACTCGCGTTTTTGGTCTTTGATTTGCTGTGCTAGCGCTAAAAGCTGTTGATAAGATTCAATTGCCCGTGGTAAATCTTTTAAAGCTGCATAAGATTGGGCAAGATTTTCCAGGATAACTACCTCAGTTTTGCGGTCTTTGATTTGCGGTGCCATCAGCATATATTGCTGATAATATTCAATTGCTTTGGTGTAGTCTTTCAAAGCAAAGTAAACACTTCCCAGATTGTTCAAGGCTATACTTTCAGCTTGACGGTCTTTGATATCTCTAGAAATTGCTAAACTTTGCTGGTAGTAATCAACTGCTTTGGGGTAATCTTCATGGAAATTGTAAATATTTCCTAGATTGCCTAGAGCATTTCTTTCACCCTTGCGGTCTAGTATTTCCCTAGCGATCGCTAAACTCTGTTGCTGGTAGTTAATAGCTTTGGTGTAGTCTTCTAGTTTTAAGTAAGCAATTTCCAGTTCACCCAGAGATTGCTGTTGTGCTGCGCGGTCTTTGATTTCCTTGGCGATCGCTAATCTCTGCTGTTGGTAGTCAATCGCTTTGGTGTAGTCTCCTAACTTTAAGTAAGCACTTCCCAGTCCACCCAGAATATTTGCCTGTTGTTGGCGGTTTTTGGTTTCTCGTGCGATCGCTAAACCCTGCTGTAAATAATCAATCGCCTTGGCGTAGTCTCCCAAGATATTGTAAGCTACTCCCAGATTATTTAATACCGCGCCCTCTCCTTGGCGGTCTTTGATTTCTCGATAAATAATTAGCGCCTGTTGCACTGACTGGAACGCAACTTCAAATTGACTTGTTTGAAACTGCTCAATACCTTGTTTCACTAGCCGTTCGGCTTCTGCTTTGCGATCGGTGGGTGTTTGTGCTAATACCTGTGATGCCTGAATTAGTACGGGAAAGTTAACAGCACAAGGTATTAAACCAGTCAAGATGAGAGTGATAAACGCGATTAAATCAATTTTTGGAGAATACATAAGTTATCATGCCCAGTGTTGAGTTTTAAAAAGGCTCAAATCTTGCACCTGCCCAATTTCCCGCCAAGAAATTTATTTCACAGGCTAAAAGCTGAAGTAAGCTCAAGCTTACTAAACATCAATTTCAGTCCGTTAAAACGGACTTTAGCTATAAGCCTTGAACTTAAGTTCAAGGCGTACTCAGGGTCAGATGCAAGATCTGAAAAGACACGGCATAGCGCGTCTTTACTGATTTTTGAGTCAGAGTTTCAAGTTAGTTCAAGCAGGTTTCACTATATATATATTTCAGCAACGCGAGGATATGTAAGTTAAAGTGAGTTCGATGAACCTCTTCCCAACCCCTCTCCGACGCGGCTACCGTGTACACAAGTCAAAAAAACCATTAATACAAAAGATTTGAGTTTGGTAGGGTGCGTTAGGACAAGAGTCCATAACGCACCCTACAAAACTTAATTACAAATTACGAATTACTTCACCGCCTGTACTGCTGCATCTGCATTCACAAGTCCTTTACCAAAGAAGTACTCTTGACCTTTGACTGAAGAAGACACTGCACCTTTGCGCCGTTGTGAACGATATAATCTAGCATCTTCCTCAGAAATATTCAGCCATTCATAACTAGCTGTAGATTTAAGGATACTGACTAAACGTTCTCTGGGAATTTGTTTATTTTCTCCTTTCATCAATGCCACTACCCCGGCTACGGCTGGTGCAGAGAAAGATGTACCCTGTACCCACCAATATTTACCGCGTTCATCCAACACTGAAGACCAACGAGAGTTAGGTTTGGGTATTCCTTGCCAAAAAGCATCTAGCCAAGTACCGCCTGTGGTGGGAATTCCGCCGATAAATCCTGGTGTGTCAAAGTCTCCTCCTGGTGCAACTACATCTAATCCTTTGCCGTAGTTACTGTAAGGAGCGCGATTCCCTAAAATATTAGTTGCACCAACGGCAACCACTCCCGGATATGCAGCGGGATAGGCTACTTGGTTGGAGTTTTCGTTACCAGCAGAAGCGACAATTACCAGTTTAGGGTTAGCTTTGAGGATATCAGCGATCGCTTGTTCTTCTCCTTCTGTAGGAAGGGTACTACCCAAGCTGAGATTAATGATATCAGCACCGCGATCGCTAGCATAGCCAATAGCCTCAATATAAGCAGAAGGGCTATAACTACCATTTAATCCAAACAGCCGCACGGGTAAAATTTGAGCATTGGGAGCTACACCCACTAATCCTTGATTATTTTGGGATTTAGCTGCAATTACACCACTCACCCAAGTACCATGAAATTCTCCCCCGACTTTGTAAGTCCGAAAAACGTAACGTAAAGCTTCCGCAATTTGCCCTACAGAATAATCTGGTTTGTTTTGCTTAACTTCCGACGCTTCTTCGGGGTATTGCTGCACCAGTTCGGCATCAGAGAGTTTGAAAGTATCTTGAAATCTGGCTTTGAGGATGGCGAGTTCGTCACGACTAATACGCGTATCGCCATCACCGATTTCACAGGGTTCGAGACTATTACCACCACTAGAAAAATCCCAGCCGTGAATTTCATTTGGGCATTTGTCAGCAGCTTTGACGGTGTACAAACTACCAGCCAAATCAGGATGATCCCATTGAATCAGGCTGTCTAGAACTGCTACAACTACACCGCGTCCTCCATTACTATGTTTCCAGGCATCAGTAACGCGAATATCTGTACGGGATACAGTAGACTTTGTATTTGCAGTCGGGTGTTGCAAGCAGTTTTGCAGTGATTCCCAACCAGATATTGGCTGTGACAAACATTGTTTTAAAGGTTCACTGTCCAAATGCCACGCCAGTCCTAGTAAGTTGCTTTTCACAGAAATGGCTCTAGTATTGGGAATTGGGGATTGGGAATTGGGAATTGGGGATTGGGTATTGAGAAAACTCTTGCCCAGTTCCCAGTCCTTAGTCCCTGATCCCCAGTCCCTTCTCACTGATTGGATGAAGTTGGGAGCAGCAGAAGTGACTCCCTTAACACTGTATAGTTGGTTAGCGACATTGAGAATTTGTGTTCCAGCTGCCGCCGTGGACTTAACTAGATAGCGATCGCGATTGAAGCGCAACGGACGTACAATTGCCAAATTATTCTGCTGTAAAATCGCCTGTCTTTGACTTGGTGAAACTTTGGGTTCAAAGCTCACAATAATTTCATTGGGCAAAATAATAACTTCTTTGGTTTCCCGGCGAGTCAGTACTGGTAAGGTATTTTCTACGTAAGGTTGTTGTTGAATGCGCTGTTGAATAGTTGCGGCAACATTGGGAACTTGAGTTGGCAGATTGACAACAGCATAGTTTTCACCCAAAGGACTAACTGTAGGTGAATTACCTCCTCGAACACCACCTTTAAGTGATTCTTGGAGTTGCAAGTAAAGAGGTTGAGCCGCAATGCCACGGGTAGCGACTTTCTTAAAAGAGACAGCGATCGCATCCTGCCTTTGATTTAAAGGAATACGTTGTCCTTTATACATGTAAAATAAATCATTGCCTTCTTGAGTTTGAGCAACCGCCGTCACTTGCGGTGGAATGGAGAACATACCCAGCCCAGACCAAATACAAGCAGTTAGCAAAATACCAGATGTGATGCGTTTCATAAATTTTAGTTAGTTGTTAGTTGTTAGTTGTCAGTTGTAGGGGCGGGTTTTGCAATATTACTCAATTGGTAGCAAGTTATCTAGATAAACCCGCCCGTACAGGGGTCAGATGTCAGTTTTTAACACTCTCCGCCCGCGAGTGCAAATACGTTCGGAAAATTCGAGTGCAGCAAATATTTTATTTTTTTCAGCTAGGGTTTTTAACATTTGATTATCAGCCTGATTTTGTTTGGTAGTAAGATTGTTATTTAAACTTTGTGCTAAAACTCTGTTATCTTGAAATTCAAGGAATGATATCCAGTTTCGATTACTAAAATCGCAAAATATAGAGATAGTAGTTGAAATCAGAAAAAATATCATGAATTGAGGAATTGTTTTCACAGCTTACTCCATAAATTTTATGTTTTTAATAGCCTGACGCTATTACTTATTTAGGCAATTTCCTAGATTTTGTGTTTGATGATTGTCCAGAATAGATACAAAAATACCAGCAGCAGTGAAAATGAGCGATCGCATCATAGGTTTCATCATATTTTCCTGGTTTAGCGCTAGTTCACAAGTTATTGATTCTCCAACTAAGTGAGAGTTAACTGTGAACTCACAGACATATATCTTCAGGCGGTGAGAGGATATGTAAAAACTGGAGAAAATCTTGTCAATTAGGGTTATGCAGCAGATAAAACGGTAGACGGGTGTGTCAGCGATCGCCTGCACGCCTGTCCTTGAAGAGATACAATAAAAAATAAAATTAAATTCATGCTGTGTCTATGGCAACCCAACTCGGTGAAGCAAAATCACTAACTGAACCAGTAATCTCTTGGGAAGCGTTGCCCGACGATTTTCAATTAGAGGATGAACCGGTGGAGAATATAGGACAGCCTATTTTGGCTGGTGCTTTGCGTGAAAGTTTAGAAATCAGTGGTTTCATCCAACCGCAGATGTTAATAGCTTCAAATTTTGCTCTTTGTGCAACTGTTAACGGGCAATTTATAGTTAAGGCATCTGACTGGGTTTATGTCCCGTCGGTTAATCAAGTTGTGGAAAATCGTAAAAGTTATACACCAAATTTAGAAGGTGATATTCCAGCGATCGCGATAGAATTTCTCTCTGACACTGAGGGCGGAGAATATTCATTCAAGCGAACTTATCCACTGGGAAAATGGTTTTTCTACGAGCAAATATTGCAGATTCCCATTTACGTAATTTTTGAACCAAATAGCGGTTTATTGGAATTTTATGAATTAGAGAATAAACGCTATGAATTAAAACAACCCAATGAAAATGGTCATCATTGGGTTGAAGCAATAGGCTTATTTTTGGAAACTTGGCAAGGTACAAAAGAATCTCGAACTGGTTACTGGTTGCGGTGGTGGGATGAAACCGGGAATTTGTTACCCTGGGCTGTGGAACAAATTGAACAGGAACGCCAACGTGCTGAACAAGAACGTCAACGTGCTGAACAAGAACGTCAACGTGCTGAACAAGAACGTCAACAAAAAGAACGGCTGATTGCTTATTTGCAATCTCAGGGTCTTGACCCGAATAATTTACCTACCTTGGAGTAGAAAAGTACAAAATCAATCAAGTTACTTTAGTCAAGCTCAATATTAACTTGAGCTTGATCATTATTTCTTACTTGGCGCTCTTGGCGTCTTGGTGAAGCAGTCGCAGTCTTGGCGCCTTGCGTCGATTGCGTTAGCGCAGCGTTAGCGACGCAGGAGCGTCACTGCTGAACCCGGAGGGCGGTTCGTTTAAGAAATAAAAAGCTCATCTTTATAGAGAATTGGTATTACCAAACAATACAATAATTAATTTGTACTTTTGCTCACTGGAAGAGTCAGCCCTGTGACAATGTAGAAGCAATGAGCATACTCTGTAGCGTCTTTTAATGCCCATTGACCTGTAAATGGTCGCACCCTACCACCTGCAGATTTAACAACAACGTCATAGGTTCCGGGTTTGAGAACATATCGTCCTATAGGGCCTTTGTTTGGACATTGCTTTGGTGCTGTGTCAACATATCTTCGACAGTCTTTGCAAGCTTGTAATTCTTCAAACCGCGGCTGGGAACCGCTAAACACAATTTGCATCGGTTCTGGGGAGTCGTTGCGGATGAAGACAACAGTAGAACCTGTGGTAGTTCTACCTGTGGGGCTTGGTGGGGATATTTCCCCAGCACTGTCGGTTTTAGCTGCTGCTAAGGTGGCTGTTGCTAGGGCAGTTTTGATTTTCGGTACTAAACTGTGTTTTGGATAGTTTTGCAGAAAGTTTTCGTATACAGCGATCGCTTGATTATATTGGGCGTTTTTAGTGTAAACTTGACCACAGGCTTGATAGTAATATGGTAAGTTTTTCTTGGGTTCGGGTAGCAGTTGATTTTGCAGAATTAAATTAAATCGCTCACAAACTGAAGCCTTGACAATTTCGTCAGGTTGTGATTCCTGCAACAAATTAGAAGCTTTTTGACGAACCACAGGCAACAGAGGACTATTATTATAACTTTCAATGAATTTGGTATATGATTCCATTGCTGTGGTGAAATTGCTCTGGTTTTGTGCGTCAACTCCTGTTTGAAAGGCTTCACATTCGGCTTTTTGGGCTTTAGCACGGGCAATTTCAGTTTCATCTAATGATGGGCTGTCAACAATATTATTAAATAAGTTAATTGCGGTTTGACAATCTGCTTGTTTGTAAGCAGCTTCTGCTTGATTGAAAGTATTTCTATCGCTGCCACATTGAGGCAAAATCATGCCTACAAATATCACACCTAATGTCATTAAACCAAATTTGGAATATTGCCAAAAGCGATCGCTATGTGAGTAATGATAAGAATTAGACATGGTGGACTCCTGATAGATCAACGTGAGTTCGATGAACCTCTCCCTCCCGGCCTCCCTCTCCTAAAAAGCGTTCGCGAAGCGTCTCCGTAAGGAGAGGGAGGAAGAACGAAAAAATCACGGTTTTACTCCCCTCTCCTCGTAGGAGAGGGGCTGGGGGAGAGGTCAAAACAGCGCTTGTCGAACTCACATTAAATCAAGTGCTGATACTGGGAGGGTTGCTAACACTGACATATATCTCCCAGATGGGAGAGGGTATGTAAAAATTAGGTTTTTACATACCCCCACATCGCTTGAAGATATATAAGAATTAGTTCTGAAGCGGTTGTGAGAAATGATGCAGCGTTTATCTGAGTTACCTATAGCGGTTCTCACTTTGTTGCAATGCAGTCGGAACCCCACCCCCAGCCCCTCCCCGTGAACGGGGAACTCGGGGCCCCCTCTGGGGATTAGGGGCAGGGG
>NZ_JAECZC010000079.1 GCF_016056305.1 Amazonocrinis nigriterrae CENA67
GCAATTATATAATGTTAACTAGAATTGGATCACAACTTGATTCAGATTCAGTTTGGTCAAAGTTTAGCAGTGTTGGAATGGTAGAGTCCGTCCGCTCGTTAAATGATGAGACAACAGTTGAGACTCGTTATTTTATTAGTAGCCTTGAAGAAAATATTGAACAGTTTGCTAATGCTATTCGTAGTCATTGGGGAATTGAGAATTCATTGCATTGGATATTGGATGTTGCTTTTAAAGAAGATGAGTCCCGCATTAGGAAAGATAACGCTCCACAAAATTTTGCAATTATAAGGCAGATTGCGGTCAATCTTTTAGGTAAAGAGAAGCGTGTAAAACGAGGAATTAAAAATAAACAGTTCCTCGCGGCGATGGATAACAACTATTTACTAAATATTTTAGCGTTAGCTTAAAATAGTACATCAAAACTTAAGTCGAATATTTCACATGAAGAATTTATCAATTTTCTAGGTAAATATACTTTTATGTACCTCCTAATTAAATTGTTTTCTGATTAATGAATTGTTCATTCAGATGAAGATGAACTCATTGATATTTCAGAACAAGTTTGATTTACTTTGCTTATCGTTTCATCAATTTTTACAATTATCTATGTCATTTTGTAATCTTGCTTAGTTTTTGTTAGTAAATAAGATGCGTTTGCCCTGGGTGGAACCGTTAATTGCCCAACTGAACCGAGATTGGAATGGCTATGTACGTAAAGGCGTAGTTTGGGCTTTAGGAAACTGCCGCGATCGCCGTTCTTTAGCACCCCTAGCAAACGCCTTAAAAACTGATATTTCCGCAGTTCGTTTATGGTCTGCTAGTGCCCTGGCGCAAATGGCAGAGGTGGGTTATGAGGCAGTTGTTGGAGCCATCCCACCATTAATTGAAGCTTTAGTCCAAGACCCAGTAGCACCAGTGCGGAGTAACTGTGCTTGGACAATTGGACAGTTATGTCGGGAACTACCTTCTAACATAGTTTATGCCACAGCGATTGATGCCCTAATTCAAGCCTTTGCCGAAGACCAAGATTTGGGAGTCCGTGAAGATGCTAAATCCTCACTGTTGGGTGTAGGCGATCCTCGTGGCTTGCAGTTGATTGAAACTCTAGAACAAGAAGGTTGGTTTTAAGTTAGGAAAGGGGAAGGGGAAGGGGAAGGGGAAGAAGATGAGAGAGAATAACCAATTCCCAATTCCCCTTAGGGTGACCCTCCTTCTCCCAAGGGGAGACGCTACGCGAACGTCGCTAACGCTACGAAGATCGCCAGTCGCTCATGGGGGACTCGGGGCCCCCACGACCGAAAGGGAGTGGGGATTGGAGGAGAACCCCCAAGACCCTTACGGGTGACGCTCGCAGGCTCGCTAACGCTCTTGCTAACGGCAGTTACTCCACTTGGTGAGGGAGTTGCCGTCTTGGCGCCTTGCGTCGATGGCAAACTCCCGTTAGCGAAGCGGTAGCGAGGAACGAGCGTCACCCGAAGGGGGAGACCCCAAGACCGTACTGCCTCACCGCGCTGGCTCACCAATTCCCAATTCCCAATCCCCAATTCCCAATTCCATAAAAAAATAAAACCCGCTGAAGCGGGTTCCACACAACACTATGAACAACAAACTTTGATTTAGCCGAAGTACTTAATTTCTGCTTCAAGTTGGCGAACCAATCTTTCGTCACCCTTGGCTTTGGCTACTTCCAAGCGGTGTTCTATGTTTCTTTGAATATTCAGTCTATGCATTTGCTTTGCTTGATTAGCAACTTGCAATCTGTTTTGGCTCATAAGACTACCTAGTTTAATTTTTTTCTTTATGTTTTGTTTCCCTAACATAACATATATTTTGTAGCTGTTGTTACAGAAAAATCAAAATTAACATTAAATTAATTATTGAGTCATGTATACAAATCAAAATTTAGAGGCTTCACAACGGCAGAAACCTTTGCAAACAAGTGTTATCACTCTGCTGAGCGATTTTGGCGATCACGATGTGTATGTAGGTGTGATCAAAGGAGTGATAGCCCAAATCAACCCCAAGCTAGCGGTAGTAGACTTAACGCATCAGATTCCACCACAAAATATTGCCGCAGGTAGGTTTTGTCTAATGAATGCTTATGCTTATTTTCCTGTGGGTACAGTGCATGTAGCGGTGGTAGATCCAGGTGTGGGAAGCAGACGCAGAGCGATCGCTGTAGAATTTGCCCAAGGGTTTTTAGTAGGCCCAGATAATGGCATATTCAGTGGAGTACTTAGCCAAAGTCCAGCGATCGCCGCAGTTGAACTTACAAATCTTAACTATTGGAGAACACCAAAACCCAGCAAAACTTTTCACGGTAGAGATATCTTTGCCCCAGTAGCAGCTCATCTGGCCAGTGGTGTCCCCTTCAAACAGCTAGGACAAGAAATTGATCCAGCAACTTTGGTACAGATGAATATAAGCAGCTGCAATCAGACAGCAAATGGTATGGTGGGTTACATTCAATATATAGATCACTTTGGCAACTTAGTGAGCAACATCCCAGGAAGTTACGTGCAAGGTAAAACTTGGTATGTGCAAGTTGCTGGGTTGACTATACCAGGGTGTGAGACTTACGCTGATGTTGAAGTAGGAGAGGCGATCGCTTTAGTTGGTAGTCATGGTTGGATAGAAATTGCCATCAATAGCGCTAATGCTCACTCACAGTTGCAAATTAACTTGCAAGATGAGCTACTAGTTAGTCAAACCGAAATTAATAAGTAGCTGTAGTTGTTAGTATCGTTCCGACACTACTGAGATATTTTTTATTTTTAGCGAAAAAAATATCTAGAGCATGACTGTATGATAATACAGTAGCTACTTTATGTTAGTATCCTTTTTAGGATGTATAGTATTACCTGAATATATATACATAATCTTATTCTGCTTAAAATAGAATTTATATTGCTATGACTGAACAAGACCGTAATTTATCTAAAAATCAAACACAATTAGATTTACCGGAAGTTTGGGAAGTTTATGATAAACAAAATAACTATGAAATTATTACTTGTAACAATGAAGATTGTCAGGATATATGCATAATCTACTTCTCAAGTCATGCTCTATATTATCCCAACAATAGTGAAACCTTTCATAAAAGAATTATCCAAGAAAATCGTTATGAATGGAAAAAAAATATTTTAACTACGGCAAAAAAAGTAATACTTGTCCGTGATATCCTCAAACAATGGTATATTCGGGGCATTAATTCTCGAATAAACTCTATAGAAAAATTGTATGAATTTCTCAAACAAGAGGCAGGAGAATTAAGCATAATATGTGTAGGTAATTCAGCAGGTGGTTATGCTGCTGCTCTGTTTGGTTATTTACTTGAAGCTAAATGTGTATTTAGCTTTTCTGGATTTTTTTCAATAGAGTATTGTCTGGAGGGAGAAAAGAATAGATTGGCAAATCCACTGGTAGTCAAGTATGAAAATGTACCAGATATAAAAAAATATTATTCTCTGCTCGATATACTAAAAAATAGCCAATTACCTATATTCTTTTTCTACGCAGCACGTGCAAAACTTGATATTGCTCAGTCAAAATTAATAGATAATTTCGATAATGTATATGCTTTTTCTTTCGATAGATCGGCACATGGTCAAACATGTTATACAGTAAATTTTTTAAGTTTATTTGGTTTAGAAATAGACAAACTAAAAAATATCTATTTGAAATATCAAGGTCAAGTTATAAAACCATTACTTTTTTCAATTCATGTGTCCGGTTATCGTATAACTTTAAATTTTGTTCTTTCCCGCTTACACAAGCGTATAAATTTGTTATTACAGGATAAATTTCCTATTAAAAAGCTAAAATAAAAATTTTCAAATTAGAACCCAAAATTAAGATATAAACATTTGTCTGTAACTAGATATTTTTTGCCAAGCTAGTCATCATATTCTCACACTCGTACCAAAAATCTATCATCCTAATTTTCAATACCTGTTAATTTTTTGAGTGTTGGTCAGGGTGTGCGGTAGGTAAGAGCTTGCTTAGCAAGATGTCTGTTTAACTAAACTCTCGCATCTAGGCAACCTATACTTTCAAAAGAGGTAGAATCAATATTAATGAAATGAAAAACAGCTCAAGGTAAATTAGAGCAAGTACGTATATTAGTTCTAACACCCCATTGATAATTGGTTGACTATGACTACACAAACAATAACTACACCAGAACTTTATCAGGGTCAGTTTGGGGAATTTACAATAACTCAGAGCGATCGCACTGGCGTAATTATCTACCGCGCTGGTTTAATGGTAGCTGCACTTAGCTTTGCCATAGGCAGTGCTTTGGTATTGTTCAATAATAATTCATCTGTTTTCACCGCATTAACGCCTCTGTATGCTTGTTTTAGTCTTGCTCTCGGTATCAGTTTATTGACCATTCATATCTACATGGCATCACTGCACCGACTTTTGCAAGTTTTTTGGACGATAGGCACTATTGCATCAGTGATAGTGGCACTTTCTAACAGTGAACCTCTGGCTGTGACTGTTTACAATCAACCCATTACCTTATTTGGAGTTGGTTTCACTTTTGTTGCTTTGACAGGTATTTACTTCAAAGAAGCTTTTTGCTTCAACCGTCTAGAAACAAAAGTATTAACTGTCATAGTTCCACTACTATTGATAGGACATTTAGTAGGGATTTTACCAACTCAAATTGAACAAGTTTTATTAGGGATTTGGGCGATTTTATTCTTAGTGTTTGCCCTGCGTAAAGCAGTCCAAGCAATTCCTCCAGATATTGGGGATAAGTCTGTGTTTGTTTATTTGAAAGAACAGCGTTCAACTAAGGTTTAATGCAGAAAAAATATCAAAATAAAAAACTGCTAAAAATACGGCTAATAAAACGTCAAGAAATATGGACATTTACGGCTCAAGGATGGGTAGTCTTCCTTGTAACTATAACTGCTTTGATGTTTTTTGCAATTACTAATTTACACCCATTTCTGGCCGTAACTTCTCGTGTGAAAGCCGCAGATATATTAGTTGTTGATGGATGGTTATCAGACTACGAAGTAAAACAAGCAGCCGCTGAATTTCAAGGTGGTTTCTATCGTCAAATCATTACTCTAGGAACTTCAGTGGAGCAAGGTTTTTATTTGAGTGAATATAAAAATTATGCTGACATTACCGCAGCTACTTTAAACAAACTAGGTATCCCAAAAGAGAAATTAATAGCTGTTTATATACCTACAGTCGTCAGGAATCGTACTCATGAGTCTGCTGTTGCATTACTTCAATGGATATCAAAATTCAATCTACCGATAAAATCAATAAATCTTTTGACATTTGATGCTCACGCCCGTAGAAGCTGGATGATTTTTAAAAAAGTCTTTTATCCCCAAATTGAAGTGGGTATAATTGCTGCTAAACCATTACTTTATGACTCAAATAACTGGTGGAAAACTAGCGAAGGTGTGCGGGTCACTATGTCTGAAACCATCGCTTATGTTTATGCTTTATTAGTTAGTTGGAAAACTTAAAACTTAGTAGAAAGTCTAACGTTTTTATAAATAAATGGTAAAAGGAGAGCTTAAATACACTCTCCATAAAATAGAAAAACTTAATCTTGAATTGGCCCAGTAGAAACTCTAGTAATAAAGTCTTTTTTAGTTTCAATATCGAAGGGATCAATTAAAACATAGGTAATTGCTTTCTTGCTACTGGGTTGTTTAACTTCAGGCGTGGAACCATCTGGGTTAGCTGGAGGTCCAGTCATCAACAGCGGTGAACCCCAGTAAACAATCCTCCAAACATTTTTATCTACAAGATCAAGGTTTTTATCTGTATAGGATAAATATTCGACTGTGGTTTTAATAGGCGGTTGCGTCAGATTAGCTAGTGTAGTTTTATTTGCTATTTCCAGTGCTTTCTCTACTGACACAGGAAGATTAATAGAAGGGACTACTGGTTTGAATTGAACTCCATAACCTTGAAGAATTTTTTCTGCGTTTGGAGAAATATCAACAGGTTGATCTAATCCTACTGTCAACACTGGCTTTATTTCGTCTAATGTAGATTTGGTCTGAGCGCGTGAATTGCTTGAACCATAAGCATAGGTTAAAGCTAAGATTGGAAGTACCAAAAGTGAAATTATCCATTTACGTTTCATTTTTATGCCTCTAATAATTAAATTTTGTTGGTAAGATGTTATAGCACACATTAAGACAGGGCGAACGCACGAGTTTTCTGAAACCCTTACTGCATAAGGATCTTGAACAAAAAATAGGCTAAGTTATAAAATGGCAAAACCCTTGCTATTAAACCATTCTTATACTTTAGATGCGTTTGCCCTGCACATTAAGACGTATGATGGCTGGGATAGCATATGAATAAATAGCTGCATTCAACAAATATCCTAACGTGTATACGTAATCTATTGCATAATTGCCAACCAAGCCACTCAAAAGTTACCTACGATTACTTAAAAATCCTCACAACTATGCAGTTGGTAAAATTTGAGATTACAATTGAATTTCAAGCCGTTTTCAAGGTCAAGTGAGCCAAAGATTTGTACGTTTGTGATCACAAACGTATAACGTAATTAAGTTTTATAAAACTATAAAAAAAACCCCTTAAGGGGGCTAATATTATTGTTATTCGCGTGGAATGAATAACTAATAATTAATACTCACAGTAAATACAGCAATCCGAACAGAATAATCCAAATCACGTCAACGAAGTGCCAGTAAATTTCCGCAGCTTCAATACCAAAGTGCTTTTCGCTACTGTAGTGACCTTTAACGCGCGATCGCCACAATACTGCCACAATTGCTAAAACACCGATGGTAACGTGTAGTCCGTGGAAGCCAGTCAAAACGTAGAATGCACTGGCAAACAAATTGGTAGTCAAACCAAATTCCAGATGTGTATATTCGTACACCTGCCCTACCAAAAAAATAGCACCCATCGCCGCAGTAATTGCCAACCAAGTACGCATACCGCGCGTATCATTTTTCTTGATAGCAGTATCAGCATTATGCATGACAAAACTGCTAGCAATCAGATTGATGGTATTAACACCAGGTAGCAACAGTTCCAACTCTGGGGTGCCTTCTGGGGGCCACACAGGTAAGGTAGAACGGAAAGCCAGATAAGCTCCGAACAACCCCATAAAAATCATCCCTTCAGCAATCAGGAAGACAATTAGCCCAAACAGGCGATGGTCTGGATGTTCTTCGTGATGACCAACAGTTGCTTCTGCTGTGTGGTGATGATTCAGTTCAGTTTTCGCTGGGTCAATTGTTTGACTTTGCATGAATCTTTATGAGTGAGTGGGGAATGGTGACTGGGGACTGGTGACTGGGGACTGGTGACTGGGGACTGGTGACTGGGGACTGGTGACTAGGAAAGAGTTTTCTTAATACTCAATACCCAAAACCCTATACCCACTACCCAATACCCAATCCCCAGTCCCTTTATTTACGGTCTTCAGGGTTAGCAGCAACCGCTGGGTCGGGTTCTGCTCTTAATACTGAATTAGGGCCGCCGGATAAGACTGGATTGGGGTCAGACAAAGGTACACCTTCATTAGCCTTTTCCAAGCCATAGTCGTAGGGGCCTGTAACTAATACTGGGGTTTTGTCAAAATTTTCAATGGCTGGCGGTGAGGTTGTCATCCACTCCAAGGTCAATGCCCTCCAAGGATTATTACCTGCTTTTTCTCCGTACAACCAACTCCAAATCGCATTGATAATGAAGGGAAATGTCGAAACTGCCAGGATATAAGCACCATAGGTGCAGATTTCGTTAAGTAACGTAAATTTCGGGTCATACTGAGCAACGCGGCGGTTCATGCCCATCATGCCCAACTTGTGCATGGGTAAGAAGGCCATGTTGAGACCGACAATTGTCAAGGTAAAGTGTACCTTACCCCAAAATTCGTTGAGCATTCGTCCCGTCATTTTCGGGAACCAATGGTAAATCGCCGCGTAAATGCCGAGGACACTACCACCAAAGAGGACGTAGTGCAAGTGGGCTACAACAAAATATGTATCGTGAACGTGAATATCAAAGGGTACTGCCGCCAACATCACGCCACTGATACCGCCAATCACAAAAGTACCCACAAAACCCATGGCAAACAACATGGGAGTGTTGAGTCGGATTTTGCCACCCCACATAGTTGCCAACCAGCTGAAAATTTTAATTCCTGTGGGTACGGCGATGATCATCGTGGTGATCATAAAGAACATCCGCAACCAACCAGGAATACCGCTGGTAAACATGTGGTGTGCCCAGACGATTAAGCCTAAGAAACTAATGGCTAGGGATGAGTAAGCGATCGCTTTATAGCCAAAAATCGGTTTGCGGGAATGCACGGGGATTACTTCCGAAATTGCCCCAAAGAAGGGCAAAATCATGATATAAACCGCTGGGTGGGAGTAAAACCAGAACATATGCTGGTACACAACTGGGTCGCCACCGCCAGTAGGGTTAAAAAATGTCGTTCCAGCAAACAAGTCAAAAGCCAGCAGAATCAGACCAGCTGCTAGTACTGGCGTTGACACCAAAGTTAATGCCGAGGTGGCAAACATCGCCCAGCAGAACAAAGGCAATTGATTGAATCCCAAACCTGGGATACGCATCCTCAACAACGTAACTAAGAAATTGATTGCCCCCAGAATTGATGATGTACCAAGCAAGAGGACACTCATAATCCAGATTCCCTCGCCTACCTGACCTGTCACCAAGCTCAGGGGAGGGTAAGAAGTCCAACCTGCATCCGGTGCATCGCCCACCACTAAACTAGCGATGAGCAACAAACCAGCAGGCGGGATCATCCAAAAAGCCACAGCATTCAGGCGTGGGAATGCCATATCCTTAGCCCCAATCATTAAGGGGATCAAAAAGTTGGCAAACCCTGCACCAGCTGGCACAATCCACAAGAAAATCATAATTGTGGCGTGCAGCGTGAACAAACTGTTGTAAACTTCAGGCGTCACAAAATCTACTTCAGGCGTCCGCAGTTCGGTGCGAACTAAGTCAGCTAAAACGCCGCCAATGCAGTAGAAAATGAACGTCGTGACAAGGTATTGAATCGCAATTACCTTATGGTCGGTGTTAAAGCCAAAGTAGTCTTGCCATTTTCTAGCCGGTGGTTCTTCACCATGCGCGGGGATGTTGGCAGTTTCTTGCAACTGAGCTTGTGTCATAGGAGGAGTTAGTTGTTAGTTGTCAGTTGTTAGTTGTTAGTTGTTAGTTGTCAGTTGTTTGTTTACCACTGACCACTGACCACTGACCACTGACCACTGACCACTGACTAATGGTGAACTTGATGGAGTGTTTCTGGTTGAATTCCCATGTCCTTGGTGTAAGGAGCCAGAAATTCATCTGCTGATAAATCCGCAGGGTTAAGAGCAACGGCTTGATTGAGAGTTTCTTTGCTAGCAGTTAGCTGCTCTTGCGTCCATTTTTCAAAGGCTTCTTCGGTTTCTACAACTACTTGTGTTCTCATAGCCCCGTGGTATGGGCCACAAAGTTCAGCACAGATGAGGGCATAGTCACCTGCTGTTTTGGGAGTGAAGCGAATCTCGCTTTGTCTACCAGGGATCGCATCTTGCTTCAGGCGGAACTCTGGTACCCAAAAAGCGTGAATGACATCGTTGGCTGTCATATTAATTAGCACTTCCCGCCCGATGGGAAGGTGTAATTCACCAGTGGTGATACCAGTTTCAGGATAGGTGAAAATCCAAGCGTACTGTAGACCAGTGACGTTGACTACTAGTTCTGGTGGTTTGCCAGCTTTATCAGGAGTTGAGCCAATGCTGGGCGAAACAACACCTATACCGGGAGCATTCCGCTTTTGGGGAATTTGGTCAGCATTGCGGACTTCAGCTGTGGCTGGGTCTTGCATTGCCTCATCAGATTTTTCTTGATTAAGGTTAGGCTCTGTGCTGGGTGGCGTGTCGTTCAACGTTGCAGCAATTGCTGCTCCCGGCATTGTCATCGACATATTCTGAGTAATCGGGGCTTCATGCACAGCATGAGGGTTAAAACCACCAATTTCGTTATATACATCAAAGCTGTACACAGAAATACCTATAACGATAATTGCTGGGATCGCCGTCCAGAGTATTTCTAAAGGTACATTCCCCTCAACTGGTGGGCCGTCTTCATTGTCACCTGCACGCCGACGGTATTTAAATGCAGAGTAAATCAAGACACCTTCAACTATCAGAAAAATACCTGTGGAAATGATCATCATCGTGTTGAACAGACCATCCACCAAGACGGCTTCATCTGAGGCGGCTGTTGGCAACAGACCGTGATTTTGACCATACCAAAGGCTGACTAGTGTTAGCCCGATGCCTATAAGTAATGTCCAGATCGAACTTGGAATCTTCACGGTTTACTTAAATGAATTTACTACGTTATCTCGAAGCTACTCACCTACTAAGGTAGTCTAGGCTGGAAGACATTGAGTCTAGTGGTCTGAAATTTTTATTAATTTTTTTGCCTAATTTACTAATCTTGAGTACAAGAGACTTATTGGATACTGCCAAGAATAGATATAAATCCGTGAAAAATTTAAGGAAAAATTTAGGATAGCAAATTTAACTGTCATTGCTCATCTGTTGACATCTTGAAAAATACCTAAAGCTTCAGGCGAAAACCAGCTGGATTGATTCAAAGTATAAGTGAAAGCTAAATTTATAAACCTTAGTCTGTACGCTAGGGTAAAGATGAGTAGGTACTAAAAATTGAGGATTTTCCAAGCCCTACCAAGAGCGGGCAAAAGGTATTGTTCATGAACGAAATTGTCCTAGAACAACAAAATGAAGCGACGGCAGAACAGCAAAAGCCCAAGGAACTGATTCGTCGCTTGGTGTGGAGGATGTGCATCGCCACCTTGATTTTGATGGCAATAGGCAGCGCCACCCGCGTGATGAATGCTGGACTCGCTTGCCCAGATTGGCCTTTATGCTACGGGGAACTAGTGCCAGCCAAGCAAATGAATTTCCAAGTGTTCCTAGAGTGGTTTCATCGATTGGATGCAAGTTTGATTGGAATCAGCGCGATCGCCCTTTCTGGTTTATCTTGGTGGCATCGTCGTTTTTTACCCAATTGGCTACCTTGGGCCTCCACATTCGCTTTGTTTTTAATCGTCTTTCAAGGCGTTTTGGGCGGGCTTACCGTCACCGAACTATTGCGGTTTGATATCGTCACCGCCCACTTAGGAACAGCGCTGTTGTTTTTCATCACGCTGCTAATTGTAGGCACGGCACTCACTCCCTATCAAGGTACTGGAACCGTTGGGAATTTGCCTTGGGTGGGTTTAACTGCGGCTATTTTAGTTTACTTACAAAGTCTACTAGGTGCTTTGGTAGGGTCGCGCTGGGCATTACACCAATGCTTTGGCGGTTCTCAACTTTGCGGTGTCATGTACAGCCATATTTTCGGACTAGTACCGCCAACTGTAGCCACCTTGGCAGTAGTTTTTATTTCCTGGCGTACACCAGCATTGCATCCAGCTTTGCGGCGGCTAGCAAATATGGCTGGTGTATTGTTGGTTTTACAAATTCTATTGGGAGTTGCTACTTTCAGATTACACCTGCAAGTGGAACCGCTAACTGTCTCTCACCAAGCTGTAGGAGCTGCTTTGCTAGGTAGTTTGGCGGCTTTCACAGTTCTGGCGCTGCGTGACTGGGCTGCTAGTCGTGAAATCAACGCTAATTTGTAGGGACTGGGGACTGGGTACTAGGGACTGGGGACTGCTGACTGCTGACTAGGTAAGAGTTTTCCCAATACCCAATCCCCAATCCCTTACCCTAACCTTCCCCTGTACTCCAAGAGACTACAAGTCAGTGACTCTACAAATAAAGCTGTTAGTAGCACTCTTTGATGAAAGCCCTTTGGATAATGCTCTTAACGTCGCTAAGACAAGTCACCTGGGGCAAGGTTTCCCTCCCGTAGTGCCGGACTCACCGCAACGCCAAAGATTGCGACCCAAGCAGGTGCAAAAAGTCTGGGTTTTCCCTCAAATTTAATCACCAGACTGAGCAGGGGCTACATATAAGTTGTTGAAAAATAAGGAAGTAGAGTCAACATGATTGAGACTAATGTCTCTCGCCACCACGAAACTTTTCTACAAGTAATTCAAAGCTACTACCAGCTAACTAAGCCGCGCATTATCCCGTTGCTTTTAATTACTACCGCTGGCAGTATGTGGATTGCTGCTAAGGGAGAAGTAGACCCATTACTATTGCTAGTAACTCTTATTGGTGGCACCTTGGCTGCTGCTAGCGCCCAGACGATTAACTGTATCTATGACCGCGATATAGATTATGACATGGAGCGGACGCGCCATCGTCCTATGCCTGCTGGTAAGGTGCAACCGCGTGATGCTTTAATTTTTGCGATCGCTTTAGCTGTGATGTCTTTCACGCTACTAGCTGTGTTTGCGAATCTTTTAGCCGCACTGCTGGCTTTTTCAGGGATCGTCTTTTATGTTTTGGTCTATACTCACTGGCTAAAACGTCACAGTACCCAGAATATCGTGATTGGTGGAGCTGCGGGAGCAATTCCGGCACTAGTTGGTTGGGCAGCTGTCACAGATACTTTAAGCTGGGCAGCATGGTTAATTTTTGCCATCGTCTTTTTGTGGACACCTCCCCATTTCTGGGCGTTAGCACTCATGATTAAGGATGACTACGCAAAGGTTGGGATACCAATGTTACCTGTAATTGAAGGTGCTAAGGCAACCGTGAAGCAGATTTGGTACTATACTCTGGTAACGGTGGCAGCAACTATGTTACTGGTTTATCCCTTGCACGCCAGTGGAGTTGTCTATGCAGCAGTGGCCGTGAGTTTGGGAGGATTGTTTATTCACAAATCATGGCGCTTGTTGCAAAATCCAGAGGATCGCACTGTCGCTAGAGAATTGTTTCTTTATTCCATTTCCTACATGATGCTGTTGTGCTTGGGTATGGTGGTAGATAGCCTGCCAATTACACATCACCTGATTAGTGCAGCTATCAATCTAATTGCTTAGGGCATGGATGAAAATGCGATCGCGTTGGTAAAGTAGCGCGATCGTATTTTAAAAGATAAAAATAAAAAAATTTTATTGATCAACTACTCATTTATTGAAAAAATGTAACCAAGTAATCATGTATAGAACCCATTTGGGATCTTGGGAGAAAAGGTAAAGTAAAAAATAAATGCCGTACTTCAGCAGTTTAACGGATAAAGAGTGGGAAATCATTAAACCACTGTTGCCCCAGAAAAAGCAAACCAGACCACCGAAGTGGACAAAACGGCAAATATTAAATGGTATCTTTTATCAACTTAAAAACGGGTGTAACTGGTGCGATTTACCTAAAGACTTACCGCCTTACTCAACAGTGTTTTGGCACTACAAGCAGTGGCGAGAAGCGGGAGTGATAGAGCTTCTGGATGACAACTTTGCATGGTAAAGTGCGCTTTGACGCAAAAAAAAACCAAAATGGACAACCTTACTGATCATTGATTCGCAAGCAGTCAAAAATACCTGCAATGCCAGTACGGAGTCTAAAGGGTTCTGTAATTACAAGTGTACTAATGGCATTAAACGACACTTGGCGGTAGACACTCTTGGTCTACCATTTTTCACTCACTGTACTAAAGCTAGTGTCAGTGATGACCGTGGCTTAATTGAACTATTGAGCCAGAACTTAAATTACTTTCGTGCCAAGCCTGTGAACATCCCAAAAATTACGATTCTGCTTGACCAAGGCTATCATCCAGAGAAAATCAAAACCGCTCTCCAAACCCTCTACCCTCAGATTATGACCAAGATCCGATTCCAACTCGCACCCAAACCCACAGGAGCTGAAAAAGCAGCCCTGGACAAAACTGGGTTTGTCCCGATCGCAACTCGTTGGGTAATCGAACGCTCCAATGCTTGGATGGAACGATGTAAGAGTTTGGTCAAGAACTTTGAGCGAACACTCACTCATGCGACTGCCAAGCTCAATCTATGTTTTATTCGACTCATGCTCAAGCGGTTAGCTCAGGCATAGATATCAAATGGGTTCTATAGAGTAAAAAGGTGACTGGGTGGGACTTCTAGGGAGTGAAAGAATGTTTGCAAAAATAGTTAGTGAAAAGAGTTGACAGTCTTGAGTGGGTTAGTTATATTGGATAAGTGCCGAACAGAGAGCGCACGAAAGAGCGGCTCGGAAGGCATCAGAACCATGAAAATATTATAGTTTGAAAGCCATAATACCACAAGTAGCCTGAGTCAAGAAAATGAGAGCACCAGGCTGAGGTGGATAAATAAGCAGTCAAAAAGAGCTAATAAAAGCTTTCCATTGCAAAACGGAGAGTTTGATCCTGGCTCAGGATGAACGCTGGCGGTATGCTTAACACATGCAAGTCGAACGGTGTCTTCGGACACAGTGGCGGACGGGTGAGTAACGCGTGAGAATCTAGCTTCAGGTCGGGGACAACCACTGGAAACGGTGGCTAATACCGGATGTGCCGGAAGGTGAAAGATTTATTGCCTGAAGATGAGCTCGCGTCTGATTAGCTAGTAGGTGTGGTAAGAGCGCACCTAGGCGACGATCAGTAGCTGGTCTGAGAGGATGATCAGCCACACTGGGACTGAGACACGGCCCAGACTCCTACGGGAGGCAGCAGTGGGGAATTTTCCGCAATGGGCGAAAGCCTGACGGAGCAATACCGCGTGAGGGAGGA
>NZ_JAECZC010000008.1 GCF_016056305.1 Amazonocrinis nigriterrae CENA67
GAGATGGGGGAGATGAGGGAGATGGGGAAGATGGGGGAGATGGAGAAATGGGGAGAGATTAGTGGGACAAACTGCGTTGTAAATTTATAATGTCTTTTGAGCTTTTGAAGCTGACAGTTGAGCTTTTGAGCTTGGAAATTGCACCTTTGAGCCTGAAAGTTGCACCTTTAAGCTTGGAAGTTGCACCTTTAAGCCTGAACGTTGAGCCTTTAAGCTTGGAAATTGAGCCTTTGAGGCTGACAATTGCACCTTTAAGCTTGGAAATTGAGTCTTTGAAGCTGACAGTTGCACCTTTGAGCTTGAAAGTAGCAGCTTTCAAGCTCAAATTTCGACCTTGACCACTGACAACTGACCCTTACGGGTTCGTCAGTTGTTCATGGGGGAAACCCCCAAGACCACACTGACTCACCACTGACAACTAACAACTACACTACCCAATCCCTTTCGCAATCCAGAAAGCTTCGCCGATGGGGCCGAATGCTAGGACTGGGAAGAATGTCAGTGCGCCGAGGATTAAAATTACGCCTGCGGTTACGCCTGTAAATAATCCGGTGTCAGTTCGCAATGTTCCAGCAGTGAAAGGAACTTGTTGTTTGCGGGACATACTATCTGCTAGTAATAGCAAACCGATAATAGGAATGTAGCGTCCGGCGAGGAGACTGAAGCAAGCACTGAGGTTCCACCACAAGGCAGTTGCGGTGGTTTTTGCGCCAGTTGCAATAGCCAAAGGTGAAGGTTGAGAATCGCCTAAGCCTTCAAATCCCGAACCATTATTAGCCGCAGCGGAGGCGTATTCGTAGATGACTTGAGCAAAGCCGTGAAAACCTGGATTGCTGATTCCTGCTAGTTGGTCGGGAAAGGCTAAAGCTATTCCCGCTGGAATCATAATGGCAATGGGGTGAACTAAGAGAATCAGAAAACTGGCAAGTACCACCTCACGCTTTTCGATTTTGCGTCCAAGAAATTCTGGTGTGCGTCCTACCATCAAGCCTGTAACAAATACTGCCAAAATTAAGTAGGCAAACAAATAAGCTGTTCCTGTACCTTGTCCACCCCAAATGATTTGTAAAAACATATTTGAGAGGGTGACAAAACCACCGTTAGGCATGAATGAGTCATGCATACTATTGACTGCACCGCACATAGTGCCGGTTGTACTCACAGCAAACAATGCAGACTGCGCCCAACCAAACCGAACTTCTTTTCCTTCTAAATTTGGTTGTGTACTCCCCAAAAGTGTATTGACTGCTGGATTGCCGTTATATTCACCAATGGCGGTGATGATAATGAAAACTAAATAAATAATGCCTACCATGCCATAGACTAACCAAGCTTGTTTAGTGTTGTTGGCAAACAAGCCGTAAGTGTAAATCAAGGCTGTGGGAATTGACAGCATCGCCACAACCTGAATTAAGTTAGAAAACCCATTGGGATTTTCAAATGGATGTGCTGAGTTGATGGCGAAAAAGCCGCCGCCGTTTTCTCCTAGTTGTTTGATGATTTCAAAATGGGCAACGGGGCCGCGAGCGATCGCTTGACTAATATTAGAATCTTCTAAAGTAGGGAATACAACTGGCCCCGCTAAAGTTTCGGGAACACCAGCGGCCATTAGGGCAATACCACCCACAATACAAATAGGTAGCAGAATTCGCGTGATTGAGCGAATTAAATCTACATAAAAATTGCCCAACGATCTACCAGTCAATCCGCGAATAAAGGCAATCCCTACCGCTAACCCAGTCGCCGCTGAGGTGAACATATGATAGCCAAGTCCCCACATTTGACTGGCATAACTGAGGTAGGTTTCACCAGAGTAGTGCTGTTGGTTGGTGTTGGTGATAAAGGATATGGTTGTGTGTAATGCTGTGTCCCAAGTTGGCGCACCTATTTTGGTAGGGTTGAGAGGTAGCCATCCTTGACTCATGAGGATGAAGAAAATCAACAAACCCATGACTATGTTGCTGTATAAGATAGCTCTTGCATACTGCCAACCTGTCATATTTTCTTTAGTTGCAACACCTACCAAAGAGTACAGTATTCGCTCAGTTGGGTTCAAAATTGGGTCGAGGAAAGTGCGTTGTTCTTGGTAGACACGCGCCATATATCTCCCAAAAAAGGGAGTTAACGCTACAACAATTAGTAGCGTTAATGCTATTTGAATCCATCCTTGTAGCATAAATTATACCAATTGCTAATTCATAATTGTTAATTAAGAATGTCAAAATTTCTTGTGAGGGGTATTAATTAAACTCCAATATAAGTAAATACTCTTATTTCATCAAATACTCTGTTGCAATGAGAATTAAAATTAATTATCTGAATTTTTGTACATAGCAATTTCTGCTGGAATTATTTGTATCATCTATTGATTTGGTCACAAAAACAAGAGATAGAAGATATAAAAATAGGCTTATTTTTCTTGATTTAGCGTTTATTTTTCTATATCTAGCGTTTAGATGAAGCTATATATTAAGTGTTTAGTGCGTTTATATATTTTCTAAACGCTAATTTTTGTACAAAAATAGTTTATGATAATTAAATTTAAGGTCAGAATTTAGGAGTCAGAATAATTAAAGAATCAGATAGTCTGGTAGGGTGTGTTATCGCGCCAGCATCAACACCGCCAGAGATTTGCAGTGCGTTACGGACGATAGTCCGTAACGCACCCTACAAAACTACGCTATATATTTTAAATGCTTTTATTTGCAACGAAATTACTGACTAAAAACTCACAATTGAGCAGATTGGCAGTCATATTGGGGCTGTTTGGTGCTGTGATGTTAATGGAGTTTGAGACACCAACTGAATATGTGTTTGGATATCTTTATACAGGGCCAATATTATTGACAAACTCATGGTTTGGCAAAATTGCCAACTTTCAGGCGACAACTTTTGCTGTATGCTTAACAATTTTAAATCTTTTCTTACCAGGGGGTGAAGTGATTAAGCCATCCACAGCTGCCAGTAGAGCGATCGCTGCAATGGCTTTGATTGTTACTGGGGTGTTAAGCGATCGCTTACGTCGTTCCCAAGAAGCGATCGCCCTTACCCGTGCCAAGCTAGAATCTCAAGAAGAATTAGCCAAAGTCAGAGAAGATTTTGCTTCTACACTCACCCATGATTTAAAAACGCCTTTGCTGGGAGCAATTGAAACTATCAAAGCATTTCAACAAGAAAAATTTGGCCCAGTCTTACCAACCCAGCAAAAAGTTTTGGACACAATGGCACGCAGTCACAAGACTTCTTTACAACTTGTAGAAACATTGTTAGATGTCTATCGCAACGATACTGAAGGCTTAAAACTGGACTTAGCACCTGTAGATTTAACTAACTTAGCCGAAGAAGTAGCTAGTAGTTTAATTGAATTAGCTGCCAATCGTCGTGTTCATCTGTCGGTTAGTTATAGTGATTCTGATTGGCGAAGCGCCTTGTGGGTTTTTGGTGACGCACTGCAACTGCAACGAGTTTTTAACAATCTTTTAGTGAATGCGATTAATCATTCGCGGCGCGGTGCAAGGGTAGAAGTAGTTTTAGAACCACAAGCTTCTTACCAAGTGGTAAAGATTTTGGATACGGGTGCAGGTATTCAACCAGAACAGTTTCCTCATTTATTTGAGCGATTTTATCAAGGACATAGCGATCGCCAAGCCAAAGGTTCAGGATTGGGGCTTTATTTATCTCGTCAAATTATTGAAGCTCACAAAGGTATAATTTGGGCAGAGAACAGAGTTCCAACCGGTACGATGTTTGCATTTAAATTGCCCGTTTATCCATTTCAATCTGTAACTGCCTGAAATGTCCTCTACTCCAATCAAAATTCTACTTGTTGAGGACGATGAACTCTTCCGACTAGGCTTGCGCGTGCGATTGCAACAAGAACCAGGGTTAGAGATTGTTGCTGAGGCTGAGGATGGTGAAACAGCTATCGAGTTAGTCAAGCAAAATCTTCTGGATGTGGTGTTATTAGATGTGGGTTTGCCAGGAATTGGTGGAATCGAAGCTTGTAGACAAATTAAACAGCAAAATCCTCTGCTGCCAATTTTAGTTTTGACTTCCCATTCGCAAAAACCTTTGATTACACGCTTAATTGAAGCAGGCGCACAAGGCTACTGTCTCAAAGGAATTGCTGCTGAAAAATTAGTTTTAGCACTGCGTTCTGTGGCTGCGGGTGCTTCTTGGTGGGATGCAACTGCAACCCAAGAAATTCGTTCTTCCTTGAGTTACGAACCACCTCAACCTGAGCCAGAAAACATTATAAAACCTTCCAATCCGCTAACTGGGCGTGAACTAGAAATCCTCTCACTGTTAGCCGCCAAAAAAACCAATCAAGAAATCGCTCATACACTGTATATTGCACCTGGAACAGTGCGCGTGCATATTCATGCGATTTTACAGAAATTAGAAGTGAGCGATCGCACTCAAGCTGTGGTTGTAGCTTTGCAAAAACAATTGATTAAAAATCAATGAAAGGGAACGGGGAACAGGGAACAGGGAAGGGGAAATATTCCTACTCCCTACTCCCCACTCCCTACTCCCACCTCAAGTTACTATCTTTGACTGCAACTTGGTATAATCTTGAGGTGAGACTATTGTTTTGTACGGCTTTTACTAATTCTTGGTTTAGACCGACGACTAGGGCGACTTGTAGCTTTACGCTTCTTAGGTTTACTACTAGGAAGTAAACCACGAATTCCTTGCTTTTGAAAGCGCTTGTATGCCGAACCACTCCAATCGCTGAGAGAATGACTCATAGCACCGAGTTCTAAACCTAAAAATAAGGCAAGAAATTCTGTACTGTAATTAGTAAGCGATCGCCCGACATTTTCACCTACATCTTGCCAAGTAAAAGTGAGATTCCACAGCTTGGCAACAATTAGCAAAACGAAAAGTGCCAATACAGCTAGTAAACAACTTAGATAAAGCACCCGTAGCGTTGTGCCAATAATCGGCCCGTGAGATAAAAAAGAGCGATGGCGGAGACTTCTTTGATAAGGTAGCCAAATCCAACGCAAAAAACCCCAACGTTGGTATTGCAGAGAATAAATATCCAAATCCGGGCCAAACATCAGCCCGCCAAACAGAAACCCACCTGCAACCAGCAAAGTCACATTGCTACTACGACTTTGCCACAAAGTGACACCCGCCACCAGTGGCAGAGCATATAAAGTAATGCGATCATGTGTCCGGCCAGATGGCATCCTAAGTCCTGAGTAGTGATTACGAGTGAGTATAATTCATAATCTCACTTGAGGGGAGATGAGGAGGATGGGGGATGAGGCAATACGGTTCGGTTAAAGGGGAAAGGGGAAAGGGAAAAGGGGAAGAAAAACCTTTAACCCAAGCCCAGTAACCTTTTCCCCAAACCCTATTGTGAGTTTAAAATGCTTATCCGAACCGTATTGGGGGATGAGGGAGATGAGGGAGAAATTGTTTCCCAATTCCCAATTCCCTTATTGTTGGTAGCCTAGTATTGACTTAGGAAAGCTAGAAGTGTGAGTTTTATGACAAGTGCCGTTGAATCTACCTACAGCCCCGAACAAATTGCCGCTTGGTTGCGGGGATTACTTACTGTTGCTTGGGCAGATGGAAACTTTGATGAACAAGAACAGCAATCAATAGCTAGTATCACCAAGGAAGAATTAGCTCCTAGCTTAAAATGGGAATCGCTAGAAGTAATTACACCAGAAGAATTAGCCACAATTTTGGGTAAAGGTACACCAGCAGCGGAAAATTTCTTACGTACAGCGGTGATGATTGCGATCGCAGATGGTACATATTCTCTTAGCGAAGATGAAATCTTGCACCAGTTTTGTCAAGCTTTAGAACTGCAAGATGATATACTCAAAACCCTGCGTCACACTTTAGAACAAAAAGAACAGCAAATCGTTCCCGCCCCAGCTTTACCCAAAGCACACCCATATGACCCACTGCGCCCCATGCGCGACTGGCTGGACGGGCTAGACATCGAAGATCCCAGAGTTGCCCGTTTTTTATGTAAAATGATTCCTTCCCAATGTCCCTTTGAACGCGATGTAGTTTTGTTTGGACACAAAATTGTTCACATTCCACCAATGTGTAAAATCAATCCGTTATATGAACAACTCGTAGGTTTACGTTTTCGCGCCCTCTCCTATCTAGCAGATAAATGTGGTGAAGATGTTTCACCATATATTTAGGTGAGTGGTCAGTGGTCAGTAGCAACTAACAACTGACAACTAACAACTAACAACTAACAACTGACTAACTATGCAATTTATCGATCAAGCAGAAATTGAAGTAGAAGCTGGTAAGGGTGGAGATGGTATTGTCGCCTTCCGGCGCGAGAAGTATGTACCCGCTGGTGGCCCTTCTGGTGGTAATGGCGGACGTGGTGGTTCAGTAATTTTTGTTGCCGACGAAAACCTGCAAACCTTGCTAGATTTCAGATATAACCATCTGTTTAAAGCCGAAAACGGTGGCCGCGGCGGCCCAAATAACCGTACTGGGGCAAATGGCAAGGATTTAATAATCGAAGTTCCCTGCGGTACGGCTGTTTATGATGCTGAAACAGACGCTTTACTCGGTGATTTAATCAAAGCTGGAGAAAGATTGCGTATTGCCGAAGGTGGTAAAGGTGGACTAGGAAATCAGCATTTCTTGAGTAACCGTAACCGCGCCCCAGAATACGCCCTCCCAGGTTTACCAGGAGAAAGAAAGCTACTGCGTCTGGAGTTGAAACTTTTGGCGGAAGTGGGAATTATTGGACTACCAAATGCAGGGAAATCCACTTTAATTTCATCTTTATCAGCTGCACGTCCCAAAATTGCAGATTACCCCTTCACTACTCTCATCCCGAATTTGGGTGTAGTGCGGAAACCCACTGGTGATGGTACAGTTTTTGCAGATATTCCCGGTTTAATTGAAGGTGCTGCCCAAGGTGCAGGTTTGGGACATGATTTTTTACGCCACATCGAACGCACACGGGTATTGTTGCACTTAATTGATGCTACTAGTGATGATGTGATTAGAGACTACAATACAATTCAGCAAGAATTGCAAGCATACGGACGGGGTTTAAGTGAGCGATCGCAAATTCTCGCACTCAACAAAATTGATGCAGTTGATACGGAAACAGTAGATTTAGAAGCGCTAGCCACCCAACTAAATCACCTTTCCTATGCCCCAGTTTTCTTAATTTCCGCTGTCACCCGCACCGGCATAGACCCAATGTTACAGGAAATTTGGCGAATTCTGGATGAAATTAATGCTGTTGAAGAAGTCGAGGTGTTGGGCTGATTGATGCAGTGGTTGTGTTAATTCAAGTAAAAAAAACAGTTAACTGACTCAAAATGTCAAGCTTGGTTCTATACTAATTCAGCTATCTACCTTGAGGCTTTAGTATTTCTATAATTTCTCGGTATTTAGCTAATTGAAATAGAATCAAAAGCCTAATGAATCTCGCTGCTATTCTCAAAGACTCTAATTACAAGCTGTCTCAATTCACACCCCAAGAAATTATATACAGCAATGTGTTAAGTACATGACGAAACGGCGCATGAGGCATTCCCTGTCCTCTCTTTTCTGGCTCCTTGGGAAATATATCTTCAAACAGCTTCCACTCCAGGTCGCTTAACCCTTTAAATCGCCCAGCCATACCCTGACACAACTTATCTTCATCAACAGCAGATTATCATATAGCTGGTATTAATGGGATAGGTTCATGACAGCTTTCCAGAAGGTAAAGCAACAAGCCAAGAATTAAAAGTTGAGGTGTATGCTAGTTCGCATCACAAGATTTTAAAATAATAGTGTTAGAGTGAGTAGAATTATTTACAATTAACACATCACAAACGAGCGATAAACTATGAGAATCATTTTGAAATTATTTTACGTTTTAAGTAGTTAAACATCCATAAATAAGCCTTTGAATGCCAAAATTAAGTTTTTTCCAATTAATTTTCAAAGTTAGTTGACTCCAGTGACAAAATAAACATGAGTATTATCCTTGGCGATTATCACCTCATCAAAGTTATTTTTGATGGTATAGATACTTATATCTACGGGGCTTTTAAAGAATCACAAGAAACCCCAGTAATTATCAAAACTCCAAAAGCTGAGTATCCCAGCATAAAACAAATTGCTCATATCAGGCACGAGTATCAAATACTGCAATCTCTGCAAATAGAAGGAATCATTCAACCTCTAGCCTTAGAAAACACACAGAATGGTATAGCACTTATCTTGCAAGATTTTGAGGGAGAAATACTTTCAGATATTATTAGTACACACAAGTTAGAGTTAAACAATTTTTTGCAAATTGCTATTCAATTAGCTACGACATTATATCAGTTACACCAAAATAATATTATTCATAAAGATATCCAACCTCATAATATTCTAGTCAATTCTAAAACTAGCCAAACAAAAATTATCGATTTTAGTCTGGCATCATTTCTATCAAGAGAAAATCAGATAGTTATTGATCTAAATTTGTTAGAAGGAAATTTAGCTTATGTATCACCTGAGCAGACTGGGAGAATGAACCGCTCATTAGACTATCGGACTGATTTTTACTCATTAGGAGTAACATTTTATGAAATGATAACTGGCAAACTGCCTTTTGTTGCAGAGGATCATTTAGAATTAGTTCACTCACACATTGCTAAAATTCCAGTTCCACCTCACAAATTAAATTCTAAAATACCGCTAGCAGTATCTGATATAGTCATGAAACTGTTAGCTAAAACTGCCGAAGAAAGATATCAAAATGCTTTGGGGTTGAAAGCTGATTTAGAATTATGTTTACGCCAATTGCAAACAACTGGTAAAGTTGAAAATTTTGTTGTTGGTCAACTTGATTTATATAGCCAATTTTTGATTCCTCAAAAACTTTACGGTCGAGAACAAGAATTTATTAAATTGATGGATGCTTTTGACCGAGTTAGTTCTGGAGCAACAGAGTTAATACTAGTTAGCGGTTATTCTGGAATTGGTAAGTCTTCGTTGGTTAATGAAGTTCATAAACCTATTATCCGCCAGCGTGGTTATTTTATTTCGGGAAAGTTTGAACAATATAAACGGAATATACCTTATGCTTCATTAATTCAGGCTTTTCAAGAATTAATCAGACAGTTATTAACCCAAAGTGCTAGAGAAATAACAAACTGGAAAACAAAAATATTAGAAGCAGTGGGTATCAATGGCAAAGTTATTATTGATGTTATTCCTGATGTTGCCAAGATTATTGGTTCTCAGCCTGAAATTCCAAAATTAGGAATTAGTGAAGCTGAAAATCTATTTAATCGATTATTTCAACAATTTATTAATGTATTCACTCAAGCTGAACATCCATTGGTAATTTTTTTGGATGATTTACAGTGGGCAGATGCAGCTTCTCTCAAGTTTATCAAACTGCTGATTAATGACCCTAAGAGTAAGTATTTATTACTATTAGGAGCGTATCGAGATAACGAGGTAAGTCCAAATCACCCGTTAAGATTAACTCTAGAAGAACTGCAAAAATCTGGTGCAAACGCAAATGTTACTAATATTATTCTTCAGCCTTTAGATATTTGGCATGTGAAAGAATTAGTTAACGATACACTTCATACTTGTTTAGAAAAATGCCATGAACTAGCTGATTTAGTATTTAATAAAACTCAAGGAAATCCATTTTTTGTAACCCAGCTACTCAAATCTCTTTACCAAGAAGACTTGTTATTCTTTAATTTTGATACAGGATACTGGCAATGGAAGATTGAACTTATTAAAGATATTGAAATTACTGATAATGTTGTTGAATTAATGATAAATCAAATTCAAAGACTATTACCAGCAACACAAGAAATTCTGAAATTAGCTGCTTGTATTGGTAATAAATTTAATTTAGATATTTTAAGCATTGTTAATCAAAAGTCTTTGTCAGAAACAGCCAAGCAACTATGGGAAGCTTTGCAAGCAGGTTTAGTTTTACCTGTAGACTCATCTTATAAAATACCTTTAGTTGTTAATGAGCAGGTAGAACAACTTAGAATAGAGCAAAAACATCAAACAATTGCATATAAGTTTTTGCACGACCGTGTACAACAAGCATCTTATTCTTTGATCCCAGATATTCAGAGAAAAGTAACTCACCTGAAGATTGGGCGATTACTTCTCCAGAAATTTTCGGTTGAAGAGCGGAAAGAAAATATCTTTGATTTAGTAAATCATCTCAATTATGGCATTGATTTATTGACTTTAGAGTCGGATAAATATGAGCTAGTTGAACTCAACCTTATAGCTGGACAGAAGGCAAAAGCAGCAGCAGCTTATGATTCCGCCATGCGCTATTTAAAGGTAGCTTTGAGCCTATTGACAATTTCTAGTTGGAATCAACAGTATGAACTAACATTAACTTTGCACGAGGAAGCAACAGAAGCGGCATTCCTCAGCGGTGACTTTGAACAAATGGAGGTATTAGCTCAAATAGTATTGCAACAAGCTAAAACGCAACTGGAAAAAGTGAAAGTTTATGAACTGTGTATCAAAAGTTTTGAAGTACAAAGAAAACTAATTGAAGCAGTGCGGCTTGGTCTACAAGTTCTGGAAATGTTGGGAGTAAAACTGAAGCAATCACCAACTTCGTTAGATATTCAAAAAGCTATTAAAGAAACCACAAGCAATTTATCAGGTAAAGCTATAGAAGATTTAATTAATTTGCCTCCAATGACAGATACTCATAAACTAGCAGCTATGAGGTTAATAGCAAGTTTAATTCCTGCTGCTTATCAATCTTCACCTGCATTATTTATTTTGATGGCTTGTCAACAAGTAAATTTATCTATTCAATATGGAAATACGCTGTTTTCAGCTAGCGGTTTTGCTGATTATGGAGTAGTTTTTAGCGGATTATCACAAGATATTGAAGCTGCTCATCAAATTGGGCAACTAGCATTAAATTTATTAGAGCGTTTAGATGCTGTTGAAGTTAGAAGCCAAGTTTTGTTTAAAGTAGCAACTTTGATTATTCATTGGAAATATCATGTGAAAGAAACTTTACCACTTTTAGAAGATGCTTATTTTAGTGGATTAGAAGCTGGGGATTTAGCACATGCTGGATATTCAGCAAGTAATAAATGTCAATATTCCTACTGGAGTGGTTCGGAATTAAATAGCTTAGAACGAGAAATGGCAAAATATAGTAAGGCAATTTCTGAAATTCATCAAGAGACTGCCCTGAAATGGCATCAAGTATTTCATCAAACAGTTTTAAATTTAAGAGGATTGTCCGAAAAACCTTACTGTTTAATAGGTAAATATTATAATGAGGAGCAATTATTGACACTGCACATCCAATCAAATGAGCGAACAGTAATTCATTATGTATTTCTTAATAAACTAATTTTATGTTATTTATTTGGTGAGTTCACTCTAGCTGTCGAAAATTCGCTACAAGCTCAACAGTATTTAGATGGAGTAACAGGCTGGTTAACTGTGCCTTTATTTCATTTCTACGATTCTCTAGCACAACTGGCAATCTATCCAGCGAATTCATCCGCAAATCAAAAACTTCTTCTAGATAAGGTAAAAATTAATCAACAAAAAATGCAAAAATGGGCAGACTATGCACCCATGAATTTTCAGCATAAATATGATCTGGTAGAAGCAGAGAAAGCACGAATTTTAGGTCAATATTGGCAAGCAATGGAATACTATGACCGAGCCATTGCTGGAGCTAAAGAGCAAGGATACATTCAGGAAGAAGCTCTTGCCAACGAACTAGCAGCAAAGTTTTATCTTGAGTGTGGTAGAGAAAAGGTAGCTCAGACTTACCTGGTTGATGCTTATTATGGATATAGTAAATGGGGAGCAATAGCAAAGCTTAGAGAGTTAGAAACAAAATATCCACAAATTTTTGTCCCATTGTTGGAGCAAAGAACGCACAATTTTAAAAAAAACCAACTTTTTTACTCGGCAAATACAAGTATTAGCAAGTCTTTTGATTTAGCAACAGTTATCAAAGCTTCACAAGCTCTTTCTGGTGAAATTATTTTCCACAAATTACTATCTAAGTTGATGCAAATTTTGCTGGAAAATGCTGGTGCAGAAACAGGATTTTTAATTTTAGAGAGAGCAGGTGGTTTATTTATAGAAGCTTCAGGTAGCTTTGCCCAAACTGAAATCCATGTGCAGCAATCAATACCTGTAGAGTCTAGTAAGCAATTACCTATATATATAATTAATTATGTATATCAGACTAGGGAGAATATTGTACTCAACGATGCTACCTATGAGGGAGGATTTACGACGGATAACTATATTACTCAGCATCAACCAAAATCTATTTTATGTAGCCCGATTATTCATCAAGGGAAGGTGATTGGTATTCTTTATTTAGAAAATAAATTGATTGCTGGAGCATTTACACCAGAACGATTAGAAATTTTACAACTTTTATCATCACAAGCTGCAATTTCCCTAGAGAATGCTCGTCTATATAATGAGTTAGAAGAATCTAATCGGACATTAGAAATCAAAGTTAAAGAGCGCACTATTGAATTACAAGATAAAAATTTACAATTACAACAAGAAATTAGCGAACGGCAAAAAGCTGAAGAAATAGCCGCATCAGCCAACCGTACTAAAAGTGAATTTCTTGCTAACATGAGCCATGAACTGAGAACCCCACTTAATGGTATTTTGGGTTACACTCAAATATTTCAGACAGATACATCTTTAACTCCTAAACAAAAAAATGGCATAAATATTATTCATCAATGTGGTGAACATTTGCTAACACTAATTAATGATATTTTAGACATTTCTAAAATAGAAGCTAAAAAAATGGAGCTTTACTTACAAGAGTTTAATTTTTTAGCTTTTTTAGAAGGAACAGTAGAAATTTGTCGAATTCGAGCGCAACATAAGGGTATCAGTTTAATTTATCAACCTTTATATCCACTACCTAGTCTAATTTGTGCTGATGAAAAACGCTTACGTCAAGTTCTAATTAATTTACTAAGTAATGCAGTTAAGTTTACAAAAAAAGGTAGTGTTACTTTTAAGGTAGGCTATGTAAATCAGGATGGAAACTGGGTAATAAATAAGGAGAGAATAGCAGATAAATTATCAAATTTAAAAATTCGATTTCAAATAGAAGATACAGGAATTGGTATTGCTCCAGAACAATTAGAAGAAATATTTTTACCTTTTAAGCAAGTAGGTGAAGATAGCCTGAAAACAGAAGGAACTGGATTGGGTTTGACTATTAGTCGCCAATTAGTACAGATGATGGGAAGTGAGTTATATGTCACGAGTGAATTAGGTAAGGGTAGCGTTTTTTCCCTAGATTTGGAATTACTAGAAGTTCTACAACACTCAAATAATAATAAAATTAAAGAAATTAAAAAAATAATTGGTTTTTCAGGCGCTAAACGCAAAATTTTAGTGGTAGATGATAAATGGGAAAATCGCTCTGTATTAATTAATATCTTAGAGCCTATAGGTTTTGAAATTGCAGAAGCAACTGATGGGTTAGATTGTCTTCAAAAGGTTCCTGAGTTTCAGCCAGACTTGATTTTTATGGACTTAGTAATGGCAGGAATGGATGGATTTGAAGCTACCCGCCGCCTCAGAGTCTTACAAAACTTGAAGAAAGTAATAGTGATTGCTGTATCAGCTAGTATTTTTGAATTTAATCAACAAGAAAGTCGCAGAGTGGGGTGTGATGATTTTCTACCGAAACCAATTCAAAAAGGAGAAATTTTAGAAAAATTACAGGTTCATTTGGGACTGGAATGGGTTTACGAAGATCAAGGTAAGGCAAGCAATATTAATAATGAAAATGAAACTTTGACTAATACTTTAAATTTGGTAGATTCGACTTCTATTGTGCCTCCTTCAGCAAGGGAACTAGCAATTTTATTAGATTTGGCTATGCGAGGTGATTTAAAAAGCATTACTGAACGATCTGTCAAACTACAAGAAATGGCTGATGAATTACAGCCTTTTGCTCGTCATTTATATCAACTAGCTAAAGGTTTTAAAGTAAAACAAATATTGGCATTTCTCAAAAACTATTTTGAGCCTTTATAAGTCGAGATTTGACTAATTTGTCACCCTTAAAATGGGCAAGTTTGACCTTTGAGTTGAGTTTTCTGCGCTTGTATCAAGCCTGGTGTCCATTGTGTTATGCCAGTTGGCGTACCCAGAATCGAATAATCTACAACCCACTGCTGTGGTTAGCTGGTTTTGGAATCAACCAAAACCTTTTTGAAAACACGCCCTAGTCTGTCTTAAAAAGTGACATTCCTGCGAACACCTGAGTACTCGCGATCGCTAACAGCTCGTCAAAAGCCAGCGCTCACACTTCAGGAAAGCCTAAGTCGGCAAACCCCTCTAAGCAACTGGCTTGACTTTTCCCACTCATCGCCCACTTTCTTGTTTTAAATTCTGAAGTGGGACTACTGGCGATCGCAAATGCTTCCGGGTTGCTACTGCTAGCAACGCTCGTACTGGCGGCTGCGCTTATTCTCCTAGCTTTTGACCTACTAGCGGGTACGACATTCTACAACCCACGATGAATATACCAAATGAAATCAACACGAAGGAATTTATGTCATTAGGCCTCAACATTTAGATGCGTTTGCCCTGCATATATTTGGAGCCAACGTAAATCCAGATTATACGGAGGGGCGAGGCTAATAGCCTCCCTCGACTCAACTCGTTAACAAGTATGCTTTCATTTACAAAAAGACACAATTCGGTAAAATTAGTTAAAGCAATCTCTGCTCTTGTTAAACAAAGGCATCAGCAAACCCATGCAGCTGAAACTCAGTGCATTTCGATTTCCCTTCGCCCCCCTAGTGCTAATAGCTCCATTTTTCCTGTGGGGTACAGCAATGGTGGCAATGAAAGGAGTAATACCCCACACCACACCGCTATTCATGGCAGGTGTACGTTTGCTACCAGCTGGGGTATTAATTTTGATTACAGCAGCACTCACGGGTAGACCCCAACCGAAAGGTTGGACAGCATGGCTGTGGATTGCTTTATTTGCGTTGGTAGATGGGACACTGTTTCAAGGCTTTTTGGCAGAGGGGTTAGTTAGAACTAGTGCCGGGTTAGGGTCTGTGATGATTGACTCCCAACCGTTGGCTGTGGCCTTGCTGTCGTTGTGGTTATTTCAGGAACACATAGGTTTTTGGGGATGGCTAGGGCTAGGATTTGGAGTCACGGGGATTAGTTTGATTGGCTTACCGGATGAGTGGATTTTCCATTTTTTTGACTCAGGTGTAGATATCACAATCGGTAATTGGCAAAATTTGTTTGCCAGTGGCGAGTGGTTAATGCTGTTAGCAGCGCTTTCTATGGCAGTGGGAACAGTGTTAATTCGGTTTGTCACTCGTCATGTGGATGCAGTAACAGCTACGGGATGGCACATGATTTTAGGTGGATTGCCGTTATGGGGAATTTCATCGGTTGTCGAATCCCAACAGTGGCAGAATCTTTTACCCTCTGATTGGCTGGCTTTGGGTTATGCCACAGTGTTTGGTAGTGCGATCGCTTATGGGTTATTTTTCTACTTTGCTTCTACTGGGAGTCTCACTAGTCTCAGTTCTCTTACCTTTCTGACGCCTGTTTTTGCCCTGCTATTTGGCAATCTCTTACTCTCGGAAGTTCTCAGTCCCTTGCAATGGCTGGGAGTTTGTTTGACTTTAGTTAGTATCTATCTCATCAACCAGCGCGACACTTTGGCAGGGCACAAAAACATCGTGACTGTGACGGAAAAAATTACCACACAGCCACAAGTTTTAGAAGCATCTGCTAACAAGTTAAACCCTGTAAACTTATCGGTAAGAGAATCTGAGCCAGAAGTTTTACCTTAATTAGGTGAAGGAGATGGGGAGCTTTCAAAGCAGGGGCGATGGGGAACTCGGGGCCCCCACGACCGAAAGGGAGGAGCCACTGCGGTCTTGGGGTTTCCCCAAGTGGAGCATGTGGCGTTGGGGATTAGGGGCGATGGGGAGCAGGGGAGAAATTATTTGTATCATTAATTTAGTGAAATAGTATAACTCACCGCAGTGGCTCCAAGATAGCGGGTTCGCCGTTAGGCGTTCTCGTACCCCTACGCTTAAGCAAGCTAGCAAGAGCGTCTCCGAAGGAGAAGAGTAGCCGCACCAAGCGTCTACAGCACGAGCGCACTTTGCTATACCAATTTGAAAATTCATGGCGACAGATGGATTGCCCAAAAGCTTAGCCACTAACTTTTTCACAATCTAAAATCTAAAATCTAAAATCCGTCTTGAAAAGTTTGCTCAACGGGGGGAACCTCCCTACCCTTCGGGTTCTGCTTTGCAGTACGGGTTCGCAGTTCCTTCAAGTCTGGCGACCGAACGGACTGCTCACCGCACGCAACTTTTCGCAAAATCCAAAATGGTATTAGGTTTTGAGTTGTTCGCTAGTATCTGATGCGCTATTTTGTTCCATCAACGGCATCTTGGCGAATTTGGGTAGATCCGGATTCATGTAATCCCACGGCTGGGCGCTGGCTGTGTATAAGTCCATAGATGGTTGGAACCAGCTAGGGTCATCGAGACTTCCTGCCAAAATGCCCATCATCTCAGGAATCGGGGGTTTGCTAAATAATAGGGAACCGCAGTTTGGGCAAAAGCCTCGACCAACAAGACCGCCGCTATCACCAATTACGTTATAGTATTTCACTTCTCCAGTGATGGTGACTGCACTTTGGGGTACGAGAAGCGCAGAGGCATAAGCACTTCCTGTTGCCCGTTGACAATCACGACAGTGGCAATTTCCCGTTGCAATAGGTTGGGCTGAACATTCGTAGCGGACAGAAATGATTAGACTATGACCAGTAACCACTGAGCTTTTTTGCAACTGTCCATTAATTCGTGCTTCAACAACGTACCCAGATGGTATATCTGTATAAATATGAATTGCATTCTCTGGAAAGACAATCTCCTCTGACAATGCACTTGCACTCTTACTATGAGTGAATTGGAACCGGATACCGCTCCAATTTGAATTGTCGTTGGAGAGTAGAGATTGACGATTAAAGCGTTTTAAAATTGCCTTTTCCACAGCGCAGGATTCATGTTGTATATTTGACATGTCTCGCACCTTTTGAGATGGTTAATGAGAAAGATCAAGAAAATTATCAGCTATTTCACATAAAAGTTGCATATATTATTGTGATGGCTGATACTGTCATTAGTTATCAGTCATCAGGAGCCAGCGCGTTGCGGAGGTTCCCTCCGTTGTAGCGACTGGCGTTCAACAGTCAACAATCTCAAGCAGAATAATTTACTGTAAGAGTTCCCTAAGATGCGATGCTCTGCTGTATCTATGTTAGTCTTTACGAATTCTCATTTTTTAACATAGAGTAGAGTCGAAACTCCAAAAGCAAGGGGCATGGGTGTAATTCCCATTGCAAAGTTGAGACATTCAAATCTTTAATTAACCCACTGCGGATATCCAGCACCCAGCCATGAACGAGTGGCGCTTTCTTGTGATAGAGTGCCTGACGCATCATAGAAGTTTGGTAAAGATTTTTCACTTGGGCTACAACATTGATTTCTGCCAAATGATTCAGACGTTCTTCTCTTGTTGGCAAGGCATCAATTTCTTCTCGCTTTTGTAGATATAGTTCCCGAATCGGGTTTACCCAGTTATCAATAATTCCGATGGTTCTCCATTCTAAAGCTGCCTTAATCCCACCACAATCGTAGTGACCACAAACAATAATATGTTTCACTTCAAGATGCAAGATAGCGTATTCTAAAACGGCTAAAAAGTTAATATCTGTCAGAGAAACTTGATTAGCAATATTTCGATGTACAAATAATTCTCCTGGTTCTGTACGAGTAAAGTTTGTCAAGGGCAGACGACTATCAGAACATCCGATGTAGAGAAAAGGTGGTGTTTGTCCGGTGGATAATTCTTCAAAGTAATTCGGGTCTATAGCCAGTTTTTCTGCAACCCAAGCCTGATTATTTCTGAGTAGTTGTTCAATGCTGTTATATTTCATCAAACTTGATAGAGCTTCTCATAAATATTTTAGCTGTTCTATATTTTTTGGTTTAAGAATATGAATTTCTTTATAATTAGTTCTCTTTGTCTTACAGATGGTTGATTTTTTATACAAAAATTTAAATATTTTTGTATCTTATGAAACATCAACAATTATCTAAATTTTGTATGGGTGTAAAGGCGATCGCCTATACTAGCTCTACTTGTACTTACTGATACAAACAATAGAGTTCAAGACTTGCCAGATTTTTTTAATTTGGGTTTATTTTCCCTTTATTAGTTGCTAATTAAGGCTTTGAGGTTTGTAGCTAACTGGAAATTGCAACGGGTGTTTGTCTGAAATGTAGCACTCACTATTGACAATTTTTTAATAATCGAATAACAAGGTGGCAGCATACTAAAAAAGGCGTTAGTGCATCCCTGCCAGGAGAATCAGTAACGCCTTACGAGAAAGTTAATACGGATAACATAATCATGCCACAAAATACCGATTACAAAGCTTCAAACTCAGAAAATCAGGCGATCGCTTACAAAGAGCGCCTTCATTCTTGGGCAGTTGCGCGTTTACTTCCTGACGCACAACGGGAAATTATTGCTCGTTTTCGTAGTCGCTCTGATGCAGATGGTTACATGCAGCATCTACGTCAAAGGACACCCAACGCAACATACGTGGTTGTTTTTGATTGCCAGCGTGATGAAGCTGTGATTTAAAAGACTAAAGGGAGCAGAGGGAGCAGGGGAGCAGGGGAGCAGGGGAGCAGGGGAGCAGAGGGGATGGGGAGAAAGAACTAATAACAATTTTCCATGCCCAATTCCCAATTCCTAATTCCCCTTCGGGTGACGCTCCTTCTCCCAAGGGGAGACGCTACGCTTTCCGTCGCTAACGCTCTTGAGATCGCCAGTCGCTCATGGGGGACTCGGGGCCCCCACGACCGCTCGTGAGTGGGGATTGGGGGAGAACCCCCAAGACCCTTACGGGTTCGGCAGTTACTCCACTTGGGGAGACCCCAAGACCGTACTGCCTCACCGCGCTGGCTCACCAATTCCCAATTCCCAATTCCCAATTCCCAATTTTCAATGATTTCCTCCTCAAGGAATCTTGCCAAAAACCTTTAGGAAGATGTGATTTTCGAGAAAATCAGTATCAAATATAGCAGGAAGAAAACTACTACCTGCGAAAAGGAGACTGATGAGATGACTCGGCGAGGGATTTGGAGGTTGTTTCAGGAGACGTTTAAAGAATGGAACGAGGATAAAGCCTCACGGTTAGCAGCAGCATTAGCTTATTACACAGTTTTTTCTATCGCTCCTTTGCTAATCATCGTAATTGCGATCGCAGGAGCAGTATTTGGAGAGGAAGCAGCAAGAGGTGAAATTTTTCGACAAATTCAAGGTTTAGTTGGTACGGATGGTGCAATATTTATCGAAACAGCCATCAAAAATGCCAACAAACCACAAACAGGCACTATAGCTTCTGTTATTAGTATTCTACTTTTGTTATTGGGTGCAACTGGTTTATTTACAGAATTGCAAGATTCCCTCAACACGATTTGGGAAGTCAAGCCAAAACCAGGACGAGGTTTTATTAATATAATTCGTCAACGCTTTTTATCGTTTGCGATGGTGCTAGGTATTGGCTTTTTACTTTTGGTATCCTTAGTAATTAGCGCAGTATTATCAGCATTGGTCACATATTTTAGTAACTTGCTACCGGGTGTTGATTCCCTTTGGCAGATAGTCAGTTTTCTTCTCTCTTTTGGTATCACCACGGTGCTGTTCGCACTAATTTTTAAAGTACTACCAGATGTCAAAATAACTTGGAGTGATGTTTCAATTGGAGCTATTATCACCTCAGTGTTGTTTTCTATCGGTAGATTTTTGTTAGGACAGTATTTAGGTAACAGCAGTTTTAGTTCAGCCTATGGCGCTGCTGGTTCACTGGTAGTTATCCTCGCTTGGGTTTACTACGCTGCTCAAATTCTTTTTTTTGGCGCGGAGTTTACCCAGGTTTACGCTAGAAAATACGGCAGTGGCATCACACCAAATAAGAATGCTATGCCTGTCAGGGGAGAGAGTAGGGGGAGCAGGGGAGATAGGGAGATAGGGAGATAGGGAGATGGGTGAACTAAGAGAATAATTCCTGCCTTTTGTCTCCTGCCTCCTGACAACTGACAACTGACAACTGACAACTGACAACTGACAAGGGTAAAATCAGCGCTCATGGAGAAATGGTTGTTTATCGATTGGCGGGGAATTTTTGTTCCTAGTATTAGCGTTTTGGAACTAATTATACGTGGGTCGCTGGTCTACCTGGCACTGTTTTCGGTATTACGGTTATTACCTAGCCGACAAATAGGAACCCTAGGAATTACTGATTTGCTTGTGGTTGTACTATTTGCTGAAGCTGCCCAAAATGCAATGGCTAGTAACTATACATCGATTACTGAGGGAGGTATTTTAGTAGGAACTGTTATTTTTTGGAGCTATTTTCTTAACTGGTTAGGTTACAAATTTCCTAAGTTACGCTTCCTTAATCCCCCACCGCTCCTGCTGGTAAAAAATGGTCGGCTTATTGAACGGCATCTGCAACAGGAGCTAATTACAGAAGATGAGTTGATGAGCAAGTTACGTCAGCAAGGTGTAGAATTTTTGGCTGAGGTGAAATTCGCGTATATGGAAGCTGACGGTAGCATTAGTATCATTACATCTGACTCAAAAACTACTTCCATCACTGAACAAAAACAGAATTATTGACACTCCCACGGCTACAAGCACGTGGGCTTTGTGCTTTTATTTCTATAAAACGGACTGGGTATTGGTGGCGGATGCGTTGTGTGGGGTAAGAAGCCCCGTTCAACGCCGTCTCCCTATACCCTACCCCCTACAGTGCTAACTAGGGTCTTTTTGTTGCAACAACTTTGAGTCCCAAGTGTAAAGTCCTATTTCTTTAGGCACTCTAGAGAATCGCCCAATACGATGACCGCGCGATAATTCATTGAGGACTTTTGGCTTAACTTCTCTAAGTTGTTCAGCATTTAGCTCTCCATATAGTGCTTGGATAACTTCTGCAACATTGAAAACTTGACCTGGACTCTTTTGTAATAAAGAGGTGAGAGCATCAATCAAAAATTGTCCTTTATAAGGCTCAAGCATTGGGATAATATTAGTTTGTGCCAGTGGTGAAGGAAGTCTATTTTTGTTACTCCCTTTCTTAGAAGAACCACCAGAAGTAGAATTGACTAAACTTAAAACCAGAGTGTAACACCCAGGTTGACCAGGAACGAGTGACCATTTATTGGTTTGTTTGCCATGAGTCAGTGTTGATTGAACTCTGCCTTTAACTACTTTGAATGAATCTGGCTCTAACTCACCATAAAGCGATCGCACGATAAAATCGATGTGACACACAGTTCCAAGGTGTTTTTGTAATACTTTTTGAATAGCTTCGGTGCGTGTTAGAGATTCATATTCCGGTAACATCGGAACTTCTGAGTGCAACAGCAAGTTAGATGAAGTTGCGATTTGGGTTTCTTTGACAGGCTTTTGCTGTTGTTGGTCAGCATCAGCACTGTTTGAATCTTCGGTTTCTACATCGAGAAATTGTACAACTTGAGAATCGATAGGTTTTACCAAATTGAGTGACAACTGGGTAATGTCATCGCTGTTGACAGTCGTCAAGTTTTCTGTGACACAACGGCTATCCTCCCCTAAAAAGTTAGGAGTCGCATCTGTGCTAGAAGACCAGTTGGATAATAAGGCTTTCACATGATTCAAATTGTCTAAAGCCTGTCGATGTAACTTTTCATACTGTTCTACTTGCTGAGCATAGTAGTCTCGTAATTCCAACATTGGTTGAATGAAGGTTTCGGGGAGAGGTTGTAGTTGCAATTGAGTGTTTATCAAGTTTCAAAAACCGTTATCACTGTAAGAATAAAGTAAAGTGACCGAGTGCCCAAATAAGTACAACCATAATGTCAAGCCTTCAACAGTCAGCATTTAATGACGCAAAATAGCTTCTAAGTTTGTTAATGCGATTGCACTCATTTTACTAGCAAGCGGATTATTTGAAATTTTGTGACCTTCTAGAATTGGAACCTAGGGATTGTAGCAATATTTTTAGTAGTTACCAAAATCCCTTACAAGATTCAACGTAAAATCTTTAACAAAAATGATTGATTTTAGGCTGTTGAAGTCAACAGTTGGAGCGATCGCGCTTTGCACAAGAGTCAAACAAGGCGGCGATCGTCTCCATTTTTTCATGGTAACAAATCAACCCGCGATGCCTTTGCCACTGTCGTAAGTCATAGCTCTGGGTTTTCTTTTCTTGAGAGGAACTACTGATTTTCTGGGCGGTTGAGGAGCGCGGCATTGCTCACAGTACAACGGTCGGGGGCCATAAGTCTCGCGGCTGGTTGGCTGCTCACACTGCTTACACACAAAGTTGAAAATGCGAGTATGAATTTCCCGCTTGTGCGCTCTAACTGTGTACTCTCGGACATCAATTATCTTGCTGGGCATTGATGCTCTTTCTAGCCTCATTCATTTAATAGATTTTCTCTATTAAACATAAAATGTTTGAGATTATGTCAAGTATTGCGCTTGCACATTTTCAAAATAACAACAATTGTTCAGTGAGACATTGCCTCTTATAAACGCGTGTAATTTAGGTGACAACTGCTCTTACGGCAAACTAAGTTCTCTAAGCGATTGTCAGACGGGTCTAAGGTTGCGATAGTCTACTATTGATTGTAAGCTCAGTGTTGGAATTTAGACCAATTTTCGGATAGGAGGCAGGAGGTGAGTCCACTTGCCGTCTTGGTGAGTGAGTCGCCGTCTTGGACGCCACGTGCTACCCTTCGGGAACGCCTTCTTTGAAGGAGAAGAGTACCCAGAGGGCTTCTGCCGAGATGGTAAAGTGGCGAAGCGCGAAGCGGTAGCGAGGTACGAGCGTCACCCGAAGGACAGGAGGGAAGAGGGTTTTAGCCGAATGGCACTAAGATAAGCAAAAATCCTTGATATTACTGGTTTTGGGGTGTGGGGTGTGGGGTGTAGGGTGTAGGGAACTTTGAAGAAATAACCTGTGTTTCACCTTTAAGAAATGAATAGTTATTAACCCTACACCCGTTGCGCCACCCCCTACACCCTGCCCAAACGAGGTTTCACGTTTTCGAGCGTGCCATTGGGTTTTAGCCTATTTCATCTTTATTAACATAGTTTTGTTTTTTCCCACCGACTTACTTACACCATTTTCAATTAACCGGTGGGCACTGCCAACAACATAAAAATCAAGGTTTGAATGAACCATTAGAAGTGCCCACCCTACAAAAATGTCTCAACTGTTTTCTAGTTTTAAGGGGTATGAAGAGGCAGTTAATACCCTACCTTTTCACACCCCTAAATGGCATATTTTGATAAATGACTATCTTTTAGAGTTGAGAAAGTGAAAACTTAAATTAAATCGTCAAGTTCACCAACTTTAATCACTGAAACTGTCACATCACCATCATTATCACCAACTTCAACATCAAAAAAGAAGGCACAAAGTGTCGAGGTTTCTGATACTGCCAAGGTCAGGGTATCGTCATAACCATTCAAAGTTGACCAACCTGCTGGAACCTCTACATTAGTTTTTAGATTCTTGAACTTACCACCGTAAATCCAGAGCATGACTATGGGTTCACCCTTCTGAGCATCACCTTTGATGTAATCAAAAGAACCTTTCCGAATTCTAATAACGTGAATCCCTGGTTTGAGTTCTGTGCTGACTCCTGTGTTTTGAATCTCAGTCATGCGTTGCGAAAAGAGGTGGTAGCAATTCTTTTTGCTGTTAACCACTAAATCTGTAATATTAGTTGTTTGAGTTGCAGCTGTCATTGTTTTCAATCCCTTAGTGTTTGTGTTCCCCATTGAGAGCAAAAACTACAGCTTCAGAAAGCATCTCAGATCAACAAAGTTGTGATCTAGATATATTTCTAAAAACCTATAGATTTTTACCCTCGATATTTCTTTGTTTTATTAATTAACAATTTAGTATTTTCTCAACTTTATAGCGGAAATTCAAGGACAGTTAAGACAGTTAAGCAAATTTTTGAGACAGTTAAGACAGTTAAGCAAATTATTTGACTAATGTAAAGATTCATGGTATAGTTATAAGCTTAAATTCATCCCATCCTGCGCCAAATTTGGGTTTCGGAAGGAGAACAAGCAGTTTTACAGTGTAAAAATCAAAATTTGAGCAAACCAATTGCAGCGCCTATCCTACAAAAATGTCAATAACGCAACTGTGCAGGATATAAATAAACATGAATATATGTTAGTAAAGTTATATAATATGAGATATTGACAGCTTATGAAGTTGATTATCAACGAGTTACGTTAACTTTAACCTTGACCAAGTTGGTTGTGCTTCGACCTGAGCAACTAAAGCTTTTAAATTCTGTTGTCGAAGTTCATTCTTAAAGGTGGGATCAAAAATATTGTTATCAATTGTTTGATAAAGGTTATTAACAAATAATTTTGCATCTTCTGAAGAGATAGTGTCTGCGCTTTTTAATTCTGAGGAAGTAAACAATCTAATGAAATCTCTTCGTTGGCACTATCAGAAGTTGAAAGTTGCGATGAAGATGAAGGTGTTGAAAGTGATGAGTATATGGATTTATTTGCTATACAACCTAGAATATTGATGCAACTATCCCAAGCAAATGAGCAAGGATTAACCCCTTTTGAATGTGCGGAGCGTTCGGGAGTCACCTGTGCTACCATTACAGGACTGTTGGATGGACTAGAGCGAGACGGATTAATACTACGACAACCCAGCCTCAGCGATCGCTGCATATTAAGTGTTCATCTTACAGAAAAAGGACACCAACTCATGTCTGAAATGCTGCCTGACCATTTTTGTCGCACAACTGGATTGATGGTGCAGCTGACATCTGAGGAAAAGAAAACTCTCATTGAACTTCAGCAAAAATTACAAGCTGGTATCCCAGCAATGCTTGAACCATAGTTATAGCAAAGTGCTGAGTGCGCTGGTGCTGTAGACGCTTCTGCGGCTTCCCGCAGGGTGGAACCAGCCGCACTCTAAAGGTTACCCAACTTCAGGGGACTGGCGTTGCTGAGTAGAAACCAAGTAATTTCAAGGCTAGTAGCAATCAGAACTGCTTTGACTGCTATAGGTATTGAGCCGAGATACGTATAATTTTCAGCGACCGGTCATTTGCTCCAGCTTTTCGGGATACCTAGCTCCTTGCACCGTAATCTTGGAGGCAGCGTCATCGATGTCATGCAAATCTTCAGATGTGAGTTCGACTGAGACTGCCCCGATGTTTTCCTCCAAGCGATGCAGCTTCGTGGTACCTGGGATTGGAACAATCCACGGCTTCTGGGCCAGCAGCCAGGCGATCGCGATCTGAGCAGGTGTGGCCTGCTTCCGTTCTGCAATGCTGCCTAGCAGATTAATCAGGGCTTGATTCGCCTTGAGAGCCTCCGGCGTGAAGCGAGGCAGGGTGCTACGGAAGTCAGAACTGTCAAAGGTCGCATTTTCGTCGATTTTGCCAGTGAGAAAGCCCTTGCCCAGCGGGCTGTAGGGGACAAAGCCGATTCCGAGTTCTTCAAGAGTTGGTATCACTTCCTCTTCAGGCTTTCTCCACCAGAGCGAGTATTCGCTTTGGAGAGCAGTGACCGGCTGAACCGCGTGCGCGCGACGAATCGTTTGTACTCCTGCTTCCGAGAGTCCAAAGTGCTTAACCTTACCTTCCTGAATTAGTTCCTTTACCGCTCCTGCCACGTCTTCTATTGGTACGTTCGGGTCAACCCGGTGCTGATAGAGCAGGTCGATTGTCTCGACCTTGAGTCGCTTGAGCGATCCCTCCACAGCTTCCTTGATATGCTCCGGTCGGCTATTCAGTCCGGGCGAACCCTTCATCCCACGAGGATCGAAATTAGGATTCAGGTCGAACCCGAATTTGGTGGCGATCGCCACCTGTTTGCGAAAGGGAGCGAGGGCTTCGCCCACAAGCTCTTCGTTCAAGAACGGGCCGTAGACTTCAGCAGTGTCAAAGAATGTGATGCCGCGATCAACTGCGACCCCCAAAAGAGCGATCATCTCCTGCTTGTCTTTGGGTGGGCCATAAGAAAAGCTCATTCCCATGCAGCCCAGCCCGATCGCTGAGACTTCTAAGTTGCTTTTTCCAAGTGTGCGCTTTTGCATTGTTATTCCTTTAATGAACGACCAGCAAGCAAGGCGCGAGGCAGACACAGCGCAAGCCAACAGGGACGAACTGACTGAGCGCATCTCACAGACTATCCGTCATGATGGGACGATTGAGCCGCTGAAAGGATTGCACTTCAACCGTACCTCCTCGCCTGTGGAACCCTGTCATGCTGTCTCTATTCCTGCCTTTTGTGTAATTGCCCAAGGCAGCAAAGAAGTGCTTTTGGGTAGCGATCGCTATCAGTACGACCCGATGCATTATCTGCTTGCTACGGCGGAACTGCCGATTGTGAGTCGAATTCTCCAAGCGTCCCAGGAGCAACCGTACCTTAGTCTTCGCCTCGATCTCGACCCCATCCTTGTCGGTTCAGTCATGGTCGAGGCAGGCTATCCCTCAGCACAAAGCCGTGCCAATGTAAAAGCGATAGACGTGAGTCCATTGGATGCGCCTCTGCTAGATGCCGTAGTCAGGCTCGTTAGGCTTCTTTCCACCCCCGCCGAAGCTCGGGTTCTGATGCCATTGGTCACACGGGAAATCATTTACCGACTCCTGATGGGAGAGCAAGGTAGTCGGCTCCGTCATATTGCAGTTCTGAGTGGCTACACCCACCATATCGCCAGAGCCATCGAGCGACTTCGTAAAGACTTTAACCAGCCGCTTCGCATTGAAAACATCGCACGAGATCTTGGCATGAGTGTCTCAGGTTTCCACCATCACTTCAAGTCTGTCACTGCCATGAGTCCCTTGCAGTTCCAGAAGCAACTGCGGCTCCAAGAGGCTCGCCGTCTAATGCTGGGGGAAAACCTTGACGCTACTAGTGCTGCCTACCGTGTGGGTTATGACGATGCCTCGCACTTCAACCGAGAGTACAAGCGGCTGTTTGGCGCACCACCGATGCGCGATGTGGAGAGACTGCGAGAAGCTGTTAGGGAGACTGCTAGTTCAATATGATCTCCTCAAGACGCCATTTTATCGGCTCAAATTTTACAGGTGTGATTTGTCTTCTACCTTACTTAATTTTTCGTAGATCTAATCAAACATTTTTTGGAATAAAGGATAAATGGCTTTCGATTCTTGAGCAACGAAGCACAGGAATTTCTCTATTAGTTGTGACTATTGTTTTACTAAGTTATGCAGTAATAGCTGGAAATTGGCAAGATTATATTCAGCAGTTTTATCAAAGACCCTTTGTTCACCTCATCAGTCTTGATTTCTGTCTGATGTGCCTGATATTTCCGATTACTTCTTTGTTTGATGATGATATGGTACGTCGAGGAATTAAAGATAGGCGCATTTTTTGGGCTGTTGCTCTTTTGCCATTGTTTGGGCCATTAATATATCTTTGTTTGCGTCCATCATTACCAGAGGCTTCTTTGATGGAAACATAGAACCTCTGGAAAATTCCCAAGTTCGTGGACTTTCACCTCTGATTTATGTAACTCAAAGTAGCGATCGCCAAAAATCAGCTGGTAAACAAAAAGGTATCACATTGGGCTACAAAGCATTATGGATTTGCCTTGGCAAAAGTATTACATTGCTGAGGTTCACCAGTTTGGAAACCTTGCTGAAACCAGCTAACCCGTTGAGATGAACTACCATGTGTAAAAGATTCTGGTACAGCATAACCTCTGGCTCGTTCTTGCAAGCGATCGTCTCCAATACTGGTAGCTGCATTGAGCGCTTCTTTGATGTCGCCTGGTTCTAGAATTTGTCGTGAGCGTTGAGCGCGATTTGCCCACACTCCTGCAAAACAATCGGCTTGTAATTCCAACCGCACAGAAAGCTGATTTGCTTCTACCTGGCTAGCTTGGTTTTGTAATTCTCGAACCCGATCCGAAATCCCTAGCAAATTCTGCACATGATGCCCAATTTCATGAGCTATTACATATGCCTGAGCAAAATCTCCTGGAGCTTGGTATTTATTCTTTAAATCACGGTAAAAACTCAAGTCAATGTAGACTTTTTGATCGCGCGGACAATAAAAAGGGCCAACTGCTGCACGAGCAAATCCACAAGCAGATTCCACCACATCTGAATAAAGAACTAATTTTGGTTCCACGTAAGTTTTCCCGCTACGTCGAAACACATCACTCCACGTATCCTCAGTATCAGCTAGCACAGTAGATACAAAATCTGCCATCTGATCTTGAGCTAAGGTTGGTGTTGTCTGTTGTGATTCAGTCGAGGGACTATTACTAGATGTATTATCTTGTTTCCAAATCACGCTCGGATCTCCACCTAAAAGTGCAACAAGTAGCGATAGCAGTACTGCTCCAATACCGCCACCTACTATAGGGGCAGAAACATTCATCCCACGACGATCTTCAACATTTGTACTTCGACGACCTAATTGCCAACGCATAATTACCGTTTACTAAACTCATGAAAAACAAGGCTTGAATTAGATAGGATGAAATTCCCACAAGCCTTTAGCTATACAGTTGAAATATTACTCATTTCAGACATTGAGTTCGTCTATCTGTGGACAAACCAAGCTAAGCAAGACAATAGGTCTTAAGAAAGGTTATACTCATGTCTAAATGCTCTTTCATCAATTCGGGTTTGCTGGCCTCAAGCGGTAGTCACATAGGCTAGGAAAAGGTAAAAATCTTGCCCCTAGTGGGTGGTCTAATTCATCCCTTTGGACTTTCTCCTGTAGTTTATTACCAATGGTAGATTGATTTCACATTACAACCGTAATCATAGACGGTAATCTAGCAAGAGTTTTGAAACAATACAAGAATACATTTCACCTTTTGACTAACTCGGTGGTACAATGGCAAACATCGATGAATTGAGTCAATCTGTTTATAGATATTTTTAACCTAATTGAATCAATACTCTTGGTTATATAGTGTCTAACCATTTTGAAATAACTCAGATTAAACAAAGTAACGCTCAATGATATAAACTAATTGTTACTTTTGCACATTTCTACTTTTTGAATCTGAGAATCCAATTTTTCGTAAAAAAATCAAGCATTGCTTATTTAGCTAGTCCTATGAAAAAATTGATTAAAGGTTTGCGCGAATTTCAAAGTAGTTACTTTCCTGCTAATGAAGAACTATTTGAACAACTATCTCATGGTCAAAAGCCTAGAGTCCTATTTATTACTTGTTCAGATTCGCGTATCGATCCAAACTTGATTACACAAGCCGGATTAGGTGAATTGTTTGTTATCCGCAATGCAGGTAATATTATTCCACCGTTTGGTGCGACTAATGGCGGTGAAGGGGCAACAATTGAATATGCTGTTCAAGCATTAGACATTCAACAAATTATTGTCTGTGGTCACTCACATTGTGGTGCTATGAAAGGTTTAATGAAGTTAGACAGCTTGCGGGTAGAAATGCCCCTTGTACATGACTGGCTCAAGTATGCAGAGGCAACCCGACGATTGGTGAAAGACAATTATAGCCATTACGAAGGTGAAGAACTCTTAGAAATAATTATTGCTGAGAATGTACTCACCCAAATCGAAAATTTACGCACTTATCCGGTGATTCACTCTAAGCTCCACCAAGGGAAACTTAGTATTTATGCTTGGATTTATCAAATCGAGACAGGAGAAGTCTTGGCATACGACCCACAAAAACACGCCTATGTCTTGCCTCTAAATCAGCTTCTCCCATCGGAGATAGATGAAACAGCTAACACTAGGAAAATATCTTTCGCTAAAACTCAACAACAGGAGTTTGAATTGTCCCAGATAAACCCTATTTCTACACATACAGGGTTTCCCATGACAGTGCTTTCTCCACAGCAAATGGAGCGAATTTATCGAGGCTCGACAACAAAGTAAAATGTAAATTTTCATGCAGTATAAGTATCTTGCTCTACTCGTTAGATAACTAATGAACAAGATACTTGACAAGCAAAATATTATCTACCTTCTTCCATACTAAAAGCGCGTCGGAAAAGTGACTTCATCAGACTCGGAGATAAGTTATAAATTGCTTGCCAAAGTTTTGCTGTACCTACAAGGACTTCAGAACGTTGATCTTTAACTGCACTCCAGATTGATTTGGCTACATCTTCCGGCTTTTCTAGTATAGGAGTTTCAACTGCTTTACTTACCAATTCAGAACGCGCCTCGGCTGTTTCCTCATCTTGACCACGAAAAATTGCCCGTTCCATGAGTTGGGTACGAATGAAACTGGGATAAATACCGCTAACCTGAATACCTTTAGGTGATAACTCTGCGTGTAGCGATTTGGTTAACCCAGTGATGGCGTACTTGCTAGTTGTATAAGGAATTTGGTAAGGAATTGGTTCTATTCCACCAATAGAACTAACATTAACAATGGTTCCTTTGCCACGTTCTAAAAAATGGGGCAGGATAGCATAAATAGTATGGATGTAGCCCCACAAATTGGTATCAATTATCTGATGCCAATCATCTAAGCTAAAATTTTCCACAGACCCTAAGCCAAATATGCCTGCATTATTAATTAATACATCTATCTGATCAAAGTGATCTATTGCCTTTTGAATCAGATGACTTACTTGTAATGGATCTTTGACATCAACAGAAATAGCGATCGCTTCTTGTCCTATTTCCCGTATTTCGGCAGCGGTAGCTTCCAAGCGATCGAGTTGGCGAGCTGCCAAAACAACATTATATTTGTAACGCGCAAATAATAATGCTGTGGCTTTGCCAATGCCTTGAGATGCGCCTGTGATTATTACTGTGTTAGTCATAATGTCAGTCGTCCGTAATTTTTAGCTCATTACTGCTGGCTTTTAATTTCCTGAAGTAACTCCTCATCGGAGTAATTTTCTTGCCATTTGTCTTTTAGCTTTAGCCGCACAGACTGCGCGCCGCCACTGGGGGTACAAACAACCCAATAGCTATTTGGTTGGTCTTTGACTTGAGCTGCATCTTGAGCTTCTGCATTATCAGAAATACCTGAAAATGCTTGAATGCAAGTCCATGTAATACCATCTGAATCTCTAATTTCTCTTTCCATGACTGTTTTAAAGAAGGGAGTGGAGAGTGGGAGTTGAAAAAAATTACCTTGATATTTTCTTCCCCTTCCCCGCGCTGTTTTGAGTTAACGTGAACTAGGATTTACATCTGTTTGGCGAAACATGGCTGCGGAATTAGTGGCGAATGCCAGAATCAAGCCAAGTTTTACCTAAAACAATTTCTAATCTGTAAGCGAAGAAACTAACAATAATAATTAAAACTAAAAGTATGGCCGCAAGTGTTGCCCATCTATTTTTTTTAGGCTAAATTTTAGGCAGATTGTTATCTATAGTAATACTTGGGTCAGTTTTCATGGGTCGATTTTACTCAATGCAGTTACATTAAAGCAGAGCATGAAACTAAAACCTTCATACTTACAGATGATGTCTAGTTGAGTAAAGGAGTAATTTTTAGGGTAAAAACTCTGAGATTGGAGAGAAACAATACACCAATTTCTACTAAGGCTTTTCTAAAAGAATTGGTTTGTCTGCTATGTCATCTAAGTGGATGCTGCTGAGCAAATTTTTCCACTCTATCTTGAGTGCTGCATCCTGGGGATTTTGCTGACGCAGTTGTGCTAAAGTTGTCAGTGCATTGTACCAAATCCCGTTTTGGACATAGATCGTAAACTGCTGTTGAGGCGTTGCTGATTTTAGCTTTTGGGCAATTTCTGGCTTGAGGTTAATTCGTTGTATCACCCCTTCAATGTAAGTGGGGGGTGATGGCTGGTTTGAATCACAGTTGATTATCAAAAACCAATGATATTGTTTGCCTATTTCTAAAGAGGGAGCGTTAGCAGGTAGAGAAATGCTGATGACTCCTGGTTGAGCCGATAAAGCGATCGCTTTATTATAGATAAGATTTGAATCCTCATCTTGCAACACAAATTCAGTAGTAAAGGCACAATCTTTGGTAACAGAATCTTTGCTATATGGTGTATAGACCCAAAAGGTTGGGTTAGCCTCTGTTGTCAATCCCCAGACATTCGCCGTTGAGTTAGGTTCCTGGGTAAAAGGTACTAAAGCAGTCAGTGGAGGATTCACCAATGGATAGCTGATGCACCGCTTGGCTCCACCACGAACGCGACCTCCTGGATTACCTGAATCAGGTTGCGGCCAAGAAGGGGGTGCTGTTTGGGCAATAGTCCCGACACTGCTACTAGAAGGTTTTGGTACTGGTGTTGCCAGTACCAAAGTCTGAACAGCCACCAGACTTGTGTAGCCAATAGCTAATGCTAAAAGTCGTTTCATCGGTTGTAAACTCGACTTGATAAAATTAATGTTGAGGTTAAAGTGATACCATTTTGGATTTTGAAATTTGGAATTGTGAATCTATGTGTTGCAATCATTTTTCAAATTGGTATCAGGTGATTTACAAGTCGGACATAATTGTTAAAAACTGCTCCAGAAGACAACCAGAGCAGTTTTGAGTTATAGATTTGACATAAGGGACTTTTAGGTTGTTGTCCCTTGGTTTACACATAAAGCGTTTGGTATATAGTACTATTCAGCATTAGTTCTGTGCTTTATGCAAAAAAGCGAAAAATTTTGAAAATATAATTTCCTTTGGCGCAGCTTTGAAAAGCGATCGCTCTCTGGATTAAAGTTAAGGTTTGTTAGCCTAATTTGAATCAGGGGTAGTCACGACGCTTGGTGTCGTTAGGGCTTGGTGTCGTTAGGGATGCTCAACCTGATGAAGCTGTCTGAGTCTGTTTGAGGCTATGTGGAATGGGCGCAGTGTTATTTCAAGCTTGATAACTGTTTTGTTGCTGTTTTATCTATCCAAGGGGACATCTTTATAAATGGTAAGAGATGTAAAGCAACAGCATATTCATGGAGATTTTTTGAGCCTCGTCTCCTTCAAAGGACGAGGTTTTACTTTTGTAGTCCAACAAAATACCCCATCATTTATTCCTTAGTATTCATCCAGTTTGTGGAAGATATATAGCGTATTTCATCTATATTATTACTACCTTAGGTCAGAATTTTTGACCATTAATAACATCCTAAAGAAGATGTCAGTATGAGCAGAGTTTAGTTAGAATTCAAAAAGAATGCAGAAATTCAAAAAAAATATCATCTTGAGTGTGTGTTATTTCACTGCATACACTTTTGAATAACCATGCTTTTCATAGTTAAACATCGAGTTAAAAACCACATAATATTCATCCGCAACTTAGTACAAAAATCATCAGCTCATTTTGTACTACGCTTCGGATTTATTGTTTTTACTGACTCTTAAATTCTTTCATAATGAAAACTTGAGTGTAAGTGAATATTTGTTTATATATAATTTTTTCAACTGTTTATTTTTTTACACAAAGTTTTTGAAGCCATTTTTATGAGTATAAACATGTCTAAAAAGAGGTAATACTATGCTTCACCACATTTCTATTTCTGTGAAAAACCCTCAACACGTAGCTAATGTAATGGCAGAAATTATGCACGGCAGTGTATTGCCTTTTTCACCCAATCCTGGAGGTTACATGATGCTGGCGAGGGATAAATTTGGCACAGGAATTGAATTTTATCCTTTGGGTAGTGAAATTATTCCAGACGCATGGCAAGGGCAAGCGGGATTTAAAATCAATGAGCATCCTGCAAATTACACTGGTGTTCATGCAGCAATTTCCGTTCCCGTCAGCGTTGAAAAAATTGAACAAATTGGTGCAAGGGAGGGATGGCGTGTGCTGCCCTGTAGCCGTGGTGCTTTTGATGTTGTAGAATTTTGGATTGAAAACCGTGTGATGTTGGAATTGCTAACACCAGAGATGGTTGATAAATATCTTGATGCAGTTAACTTGGAAAAATTAGATAGAACAGTTCGCTAATGTAATACAGCAGATTTCAGCCTAGTGAGGTACAAAAATACCCCACTCGCGCACTTCGCGCACCCCTGAAGTCCCCCCTTACCAAGGCTATAGTGTACAGTTTTAAAATTCTTACCTAGCCTGAGTAGGGTGTGTTGTCGCGAAGCGCAACGCACCATCAATGATTTTCGGTGCATTAGGACTTCCGTCCATAACGCACCCTTGAATCTACCCGCAAATTTCGGTGTTGCTGTTGAGTACTGAAAATTCAGCTGATTCCAAAAACCGAGTTTACGGATTTGAACTTTTTGTAAATCTTATTATTAGCTGAACTTTTCCTCATTGATTCCACAGCTTTTCCACAGGTATTTCATGAGTTTTCCACAACTACCCTACAAACTAATAAGCTTTCGTTGCATTACTGGGGATTTTATCCTTACAGGGTCAAGCAATCTTACTTACTCAGTTTTTATTTAGAAATGTAACAAAAAAGTATCTATAACCCTGATTATGGCGTAAATATTTATTTTTTCTATAGTTATCTTTAACATTTCGTAGCATTGACAAACCCACCCCCTCTGATTGCACAATAATTCGACTAGCCTTTATAGTTCCTCGAACTTCTAGGAGCAACTGTATAAACTTACTCAAGTATTAGTACACCTTGTTCACTAGTCGAAGGACGATGTGAAACAGCTTAAAACTGCCTCACTTTGTGCTAGTTGTCCTGATTAATTTGCTTACCAGAAGCAAAACCCATGAACGCAACAGTTAGTATCCTCACACAAATTCCTTCATCCCTCCATGACTGTCTCAAGGACTACTTACAACAACATCCTGATTGGGATGAAAACCGCGTATTAACAGCAGCAGTCTCACTTTTTCTACTGCAAAATGCAGATGGCGATCGCCGTGTTGCTCAAGTTTATCTAGATACTCTGTTTCATCGCCACTAAATCAAAACACTTTGCGCTGTTGTGATTAAGCCAATAGTCACATCAATTAAACCTGAGAAAAGCCACAATCACCTCACTATTAACTCTTTTGTGCCTTGTTCAGTTTGTATATTTTTGACTGAACACAGAGCTTTCAAATTAAAAAGCCCTGAATTTATTTCAGGGCTTTGATTTATATGCGGTTTATTAAATGCTAGCCTAAAACATGTGCCAGCGCTTTTCTATATAAATAATCATCGCTCAATCGCTCACTCAAAGGTAGGGGAGAACTACCCATTTTTTACCCATATTTACCTGGGTATCTCCTTAATACTTTTTTTAGATTTGCCCGCACCCTACTGTGAAGTTTTACTGTAAAAAGTTACATATAGTTCATAAAACCTCGACAATAACAAACAATCATTTATGATTATGTAATCAGCTTGATGTTTGGCAGGGGAAAGCGGGGGCAAAATCCCTGGAGTCCCGCCAAAATCGCCAGAACCTTGACAAATCAATAATTACAGCGTTTCAACAGTTAGGGTAACTGCAATTATTTCGCAATAAGAGCGGCTGAAATTAACCAAAATTTCTCCCCCGCCAAAATCCCTAGCAGGAAGCTTGTTTAGTAACGGTTTCAGAAGGCAGGGTTTCAACTTTCTATTACCCCGCAAGGGGATTGAAACTCGTACAAATTACTTTACCTGACCGCATACGTCCACTTGTTTCAACTTTCTATTACCCCGCAAGGGGATTGAAACGAACTGGACTGACTCCAGGTACTATTTATTTTCTAGGTAGTTTCAACTTTCTATTACCCCGCAAGGGGATTGAAACTGCCTTATGTCTATCTTATTCATTTTGAGGTTCCACGTTTCAACTTTCTATTACCCCGCAAGGGGATTGAAACATACGAATTTCGTCTAGTTGCCCTGAAAAATAATTGTTTCAACTTTCTATTACCCCGCAAGGGGATTGAAACGGGGACTTTAGCGGCGTTGGTTATGAAATGGCAAGCTGTTTCAACTTTCTATTACCCCGCAAGGGGATTGAAACTTCATAGCTACGTACAGAAGCACCAAGTAAAAATGGTTTCAACTTTCTATTACCCCGCAAGGGGATTGAAACGCTTGCTTTGTTGAAATTGCTTCTGATTCGTTATTGTTTCAACTTTCTATTACCCCGCAAGGGGATTGAAACCTGGCCAAAATCTAGGTTTATGCCCAGTTCTTCTTTGTTTCAACTTTCTATTACCCCGCAAGGGGATTGAAACTTCAGCTATTCTACGCTCCAACGCTCTAGCAGCTTGGTTTCAACTTTCTATTACCCCGCAAGGGGATTGAAACCGGCTAGTTGAACTGACCTAACAAACCAAATAGCATGTTTCAACTTTCTATTACCCCGCAAGGGGATTGAAACAAGAGTACTGGCGATCACTATCTGACGAAGAGCAAGTTTCATCTTTCTATTACCCCGCAAGGGGATTGAAACACGCAGAGGTGAACAACAAATCTCTGCAAGGCGATCGCCCAAGTTTCATCTTTCTATTACCCCGCAAGGGGATTGAAACTTGCAACTATAAATTTGTCTTTTGGACTATCACTAGTTTCATCTTTCTATTACCCCGTAAGGGGATTGAAACCGCGATGCAATAAAGGCTCAAATTGATATCGCGTCCACGTTTCATCTTTCTATTACCCCGCAAGGGGATTGAAACCTATACAGGATGCTTTGGTTAAAGGGGGTTTTATTCCGTTTCATCTTTCTATTACCCCGCAAGGGGATTGAAACTGTTTAACAAAAGCGGCTTTGTAATTCTTGTGTGCGTTTCATCTTTCTATTACCCCGCAAGGGGATTGAAACTTCTTTTTCAGTCATCCCTAGTTCTTTTCTAAGGATTGTTTCATCTTTCTATTACCCCGCAAGGGGATTGAAACAGCCTATACCAAAGTAACTCTTTAGTGAGCCTACTTTTAGTTTCATCTTTCTATTACCCCGCAAGGGGATTGAAACAGTCAAGTTGATAATCATAATGCTAACTGTCCAAGTTTCATCTTTCTATTACCCCGCAAGGGGATTGAAACCCGAGAGTTAATGATGATCGGTTGGATACCTAGGGCTGTTTCATCTTTCTATTACCCCGCAAGGGGATTGAAACCCATTGATGAGATGATACGTGATCTTACCTTTTTCAGTTTCAACTTTCTATTACCCCGCAAGGGGATTGAAACTTAACAAAAACGGATCTACAAATCCTTGTATTAATGTGTTTCAACTTTCTATTACCCCGCAAGGGGATTGAAACTTGATATAAGTCTTTCCCCTTTCCCCTTTCCCCTTTCCCCTTTCCCCTTTAGTTTCACCTTTCTACTACCCCGCAAGGGGATTAAAACAAAAGCGCTTTCAGTCTAGGCATGGCAAGATAAAAGGTTTCAATAGGACTTACGCAAAAAACCTTTCAAACCCTCATTCCTACTCTGCTTCACTTCCTTTTGCTATCTGACATCTTGCACCAGTGGCTTTATTGCAATTACGTTACCTGTGCGTAAGTCCTGAATTTTTGCGAAAAAAATATGACAATGCGCCTAAGTCCTATTTTCAATCAGCAGCCTTCAAAGAGGAACGCACTTTTTCAACGACTTGAGTAAGTGCGCCAGGTTCAAAGGGAGAAATCAGATTTGCCGATCGCACTAATTCTCGAAAGGATGCAGAACCCCCGCGATCGCATAACGCAATATACTCCGTCAACGCCTGCGAATAATCTTCTTGTGCTTTGGCCCAAAACTGCAACGCGCAACACCCCGCCAAGGTGTAATCAATATAGTAGAACGGCGAACAGTAAATGTGTTGTTTTTCTTGCCAGAGTCCGCCTTTATTGAGGTAATTCAAATCTCCATATTGACGCCAAGGCAGATAATGAGCTTCCATCTGTTGCCACATTTGATGTCGTTCTTGGGGGGTTGCTTCTGGGTTTGCATAGACCAAATGCTGAAAATGATCGACAGCCACCCCATAAGGTAGAAATAGAATCGACCCAGCTAGGTGCTGAGAACGAAATCGATCAGCTTGATCACCAAAAAACTTTTCCATCTGCGAGCCGGTGAGAAACTCTAAGCTCATGGAATGAATTTCACATGATTCTAGGGTAGGCCACAGGTAATCTAAAACTGGCAAATTGCGACTTCGCCACATTTGAAAGGCGTGACCGATCTCGTGAGTGAACACCTGCACGTCATTTTTTGTCCCATTAAAATTTGCAAACACATAGGGAACATCATAAGTTGGGAAGCCTGTGCAGAATCCGCCTCCTGCCTTTCCAGAACGGTTTTGCAAATCCAGTAAATGCCGCTCAACCATCATGGCGAAAAAGTCACCCAACGATGGATTCATGGCATCAAACATTTCTTGCGCCCGTTCCAACATCCAGTCATGATCGCCAATGGGAGCAGGACTGCCTTGTGCATCAAAGACGGACTCATCCCAGAAATACACGGTGTCTATGTTGAGGCGCTTCGCCTTTTGCTCAATTAGCTCCATCGCTAAGGGAACGACCTCTTGAACAACTTGATCTCGATAGCGCTCAACATCGGTTTGATCGTAATCTACTCGTTGCATTCGGCGATATCCTAGGGCAATGTAATTCTCATAGCCCAATTTTTTTGCCATCTGATGCCGCAGTTTCACCAACTGATCAAACAATTGATCTAAGCGGTCTTGATTCTGCTCAAAAAACTGCCAGCGACACTGCTCTGCCTGATGGCGAATGTCTCGCTCTTTACTTTGCAGATAGGGTTGCAAACCTGATAAATTCACCTGCTCACCCTGAAAATCTAGCTTTGCTGAGGCGATCAGTTGGGTGTACTCATTGGTGAGTTTGGATTCTTCGACTAAATCTGCTGCGATCGCTGTTTCAAAAGTCGTGATGTCTGCTTCCCACAGCAAAAAGGCTTGCCGTCCCAAACTTTGTTCTAACTCGGCGCGATTAGGGCTGTGGATAAGTTGCCGTTTTAGGTCTACTTCAAGGGCAATCAGAGATGGCGAAAGTTCGTTGCAATAGTCCAAGGCAGTTTTGTACTCTGGGTTTTGCGTATCTTGGTGAAAGTGTAGTTGCGTGAGTTCCTTCCACGTACTAAGTCTGCGTCGCAAGGTATCCCACTGCTCAATGGCAGCCTTTCGTTGCTCAGAAGTTTGAGCCTGGTTAAACTGTGTCTGGATGGCTTGGTATTCGGCCGTCACGGTTGAGAGCGTTGGAGTTTCTGCTGTGATGTCGGCAAAATCTACTGGAGCTTGCATCAATCATTCCCCTCAGTAATAAGACATTCAGTGATCAGGCGGCATTCAGGAGTGATAAAATTCATATTTTACAGCAGTTTTCAAATCAATAGACCATACCACTCCCTACTCCCTACTCCCCACTCCCAGCCCTAGGAGCCACTCCGTTGCGGGGGTCTCCTTCTTACGGTACTCTTTGATATTAATTACACTAGTGTTGCGTAAGATTTATGAGTTGCTGTTGTTCCCAAAACAGTATGCAACTCATCTTGCAAACGTTGGAAAAAGGTTTCTTGTACATGAGCAAATTTGGCAACTCCTTTCCCTGCCCAAGCGATTATTTGCTCTTCAGGCACAGAGGTATATTGGACGGCTAAATTTAAAGCATTGATGGCTTCATCTGAATGATCAGCTTCTACACCAACTGTATTCTCAGTACCGTGAATTACTATCCAATACCAAGGACTTACACTACATTCTGGAAATTTCACTTTATTGCTTTTGATAAATTGACCAAAGTGATCGTTACGTTGCTTTGAAAAAATCACACTATTTATAATACTGAACTCATGCCCACCAATTGTTTCTGTGGCTGCGTGAAATCCCATTGCCTCTATCAAGCTGGACAGATTTGTCGGTTCAGCATCATAGCCTGCTTCTACTTGCAGTAGGATGTCATTTAACCAAGTACCTAACGAAGCTATCTGGTGTATTTCTTGAGTTGATAAATCAGCATACTGAGCCAATTTATCCAGCAAAGCATAGGACAACGTACGGTGCGAAACTCCCGTTCTTGGATCACGAAATTCCTCAATTGATGCTGCAAATACTTTAGCTGCAACATCCATTGAACGCTCGCCACACTCTAAAGTAGAACAACCTGTTTCTTGAAACAACATACTAGAGCCAATCTTACTAGCGAGAGCAGGCACTACATAACTGTACGTTCTGCTGTAACGTACAAACCTCTGCATAAACCAGTAGAGAGTTTTGGAATTAGTGATTGCATCTTTACAGGTATTCTCCATCAAACTATCTATACGAGCAATATCAATCCAAGGTAGAAAATCTTGTAGTGTAATCATGAGTTTATTTCTAATGAATAGTCGTTGTTGCTATGTAAACAGATCAAAAAGTATTAGTAAGCTGGTAGATTACCCAAGGATGCACATACGAAATTACGTGCTTGTTTTAGGTAAAACGTACACAATAAACAATAGCTGAAAGAAAATTTTTGCTTCAGCAGTTATATGAGGATAAATTTTGGCATTTATTAATTTGAAGTAAAATTGATGTGTAGTATCTTACCTTTAATTTATATGTTGACACAAGCCTGATTTAAAAACTTCATAAAATAACAGTTTTCTCACTTCAGATATTGCAGCAACCGTAGATACCCCTAAAAATTAAATAAATAGTACAATTTTCCTCAAAAATGTTTAAATATCGTTATTTAGAGTTATCATAGTCTCAGCTAAAATCCTATATATCTATTCAAAAAACAGTAATTTTATCTAACAAATCAAGTAAGTTCTAGTTATCATAAAACTAATATTTACCGTAACATTACAGTTGTAGTCTCATTTTGACAGTGCAATTACTTTATGAAACTTTAATTTAATCAAATTAGGATTGACGCAAGTGTTGTATTTTTTTGCAAAAAGCGTCCCAAGTCCAAAAATCTTGACTTTTGAACGCCAGTTTGCGAAGGCATCAGTGTCATACATATCTGTCTAGCGAGATAGTAAGATTTTTCGCAGTCATATCAAATAATTTTGAAATATCAAATATCAGATTTTTCACTGATAAGTTTTTTTTAACATACAGGAAGTCCATGAGTTTTTTGTTAACTGTTACTCGGTGGGTTAGGATTAGGTTTGGCGATCGCACGCCACCTAGTGGAACTGCATGGTGGAACAATTGAAGCACAAAGTCCAGGTCTTGAGTAAGGAGCCACCTTTACAATCCGACTACCACTAATGCCTACAGCACCAACAACAAGTCATGAATTGTATGATACCAACCATCATTGTTCACGGTGGTGCAAAAACTAGAACAAGTGGCGTGCGACTGGCGTCGAGTGACCTCCAAGACAGGGGCTACCTCACCGCGCTGGCTCACCAATGGCAAAGAACGACCAGATAAAGTGATACTTTCGAGATTGTTAAAGTATTATAAATTACTTAATTAAAATCAGGCTTAAGCTGTATTCTCTTACTGAGAAAAATCAGCATATTAATAATTTTACATATGCATTTTGGGCAACTGAGGAGTAATACAAGTATAGATAAATTTTTGGAAATAACGGAACAATATCTGTTATTTCGGCAACTCACCCCCATTGAGCAATTAATCCTGCGTTCTTCCTTACTGGGACATGAATATAGCGAAATGGCACGGAACTATACTTACAGTGTCCCTTATCTGAAACAAAAAGCTTCTCAGTTATGGGAGAATCTGTCTCAGGCATCAGGGAAGAGAGTTACCAAAAAAAATTTGTCATCACTTGTGAATATGTACATGCACAACAGCGATCACAAGTTACAAAGTTCCGTAAATACAAAAATAATCACAAAATCACAAAATAACTATCCTACGTGTACACAAACTCAGATCAAATATCCCGGCGGGCCCATACCACTAGACTCTCTTCTTTACATCAATCGTTCCCCAATAGAAGAAATTACTTGCGCGGAAATTACCCAGCCTCAATGCCTTCTGAGAATTAAGGGTTCCAAGCAAATGGGTAAAACTTCTCTGCTTAGCCGAATCATGGCTCACGCTAAAGCTGTAGGATATCAAACCATTTACTTGGACTTTCAAGAAGCAGATGAAGCAGTTTTTGCCTCCTTGGATAAATTTTTGTATTGGTTCTGTCTCAATATTACTAAACAATTGAACCTCAATCCCAAGTTAGACGATTATTGGGATGAGCATATAGGTTGCAAGGTCAGCTGTAAAATTTATTTTGAGGCTTATCTATTCAAATGTATACATTCTCCCATAGTATTAGGTTTGCATGAACTGAATAGAGTTTTTCAGCATCCTAATATTGCTCAAGACTTTCTACCGATGTTGCGATTTTGGTATGAGTTGGCCCAACAGGTAGAAACTTGGCAAAAGCTCAAGCTTGTGCTGGTTTACTCTACAGAAATATATGTACCTCTAAATATCAACCAATCACCCTTCAATGTTGGGCTATTAATGAGGCTGCCAGATTTTACTAGTGAGCAGGTTCAGGAGTTAGCAGTAAAATGCAGACTTGATTGCATAGATCGCCCCCAAACTGAGCTACTAATGTCAATGGTAGGGGGACATCCCTATTTGGTGAACCTTGCTTTTTATTATCTAAGTGCTAAAGGAATGACTTTGGAGGAATTATTATTAACAGCTCCTACATCAACTGGAATTTATGCTAACCATCTACAAAGTCTTTTGGTAATGCTGCAAACTCAAACACGATTAGCGTTAGCCATACAGCAAGTTTTAAATACTAATAAAAGTGTGCGACTAGAAGCTATCACTGCTTATCAGTTAGAAAGTATGGGGCTGATTAAACTAGATGGTAATTTGGCTAAAATCAGGTGTAAATTATATGATTTATATTTTAGTTTACACTTACAAGACTTACACAACTGGCACACTAAATAAAGGTTAGAGTTGCCAAAAGTTCATAGTCAATCGTCTTTAATCAAGCTTTTTTGGAGTATTGACTATTGATAGCCTCAACTAAAAATTTATGACACTTGATATTTACAAGTGTAATTATACTTTAGTAATTGCTGACCGAATTTGAGATTTTAGATTGCCGATTTTGGATTGACCCCACTGTGGGTAAGGGTTTGGAAATTTTAACGTGAGTCTCCAACAAAGGCGCACCTGCGGGGCGAAAGAAACATCTTTTTTCTAAAGTTCGACAAACCTCTCCCTCCTAATCTCCCTTTCCTAAAAGGCGAGAGAAGAACAACGAAAAAATCAGAATTTTACTCCCTTCTCCTTGAAAAAGAGGTGTTGGTGAGCTATTGCGCTAATGAAATTCCAATGATTGTATCCTTGTTTTAATTTGTGATAATTTTTCTAGCTGACTACCCAATTAACTGTAAACAATTATACCAAATAATTATTCTTTAATAATTGTCTTAAAAGTTATAACTATCTGCTTAACTGTCTTAACTGTCTTAACTGTCTTTAATTTTTGAGTGAATTAACTGTTTAACTGTCTTAACTGTCTTATCTGTCTTATCATTTCTTAATTAATTATTCAACTTGTACTTAACTACTTTAGTCAACGTATTGCTTTTTTTTTCTAACTATGAAAAGTTATAGCAATACATAAATATCTGAAAAATCATCTTCCAGTATGAAAACTAAGTAATGATTTCAACAGCTTTTTCAAAAGTTCTATCTTTTCTTAGCTAGCCAATATTTGTTCTTAAGATGTCATTTTTAATTAATCAATAAAACACAATGCAGTACCAAGTGGGTGGTAGTCTAAGTTTTGAAGCAGCCAGTTATGTTGAGCGGCAAGCAGACAGAAAACTTTACAAAGCATTAAAGCAAGGTGAATTTTGTTATATTTTAAATTCACGACAAATAGGTAAATCCTCGTTGTTAATTAGGATTCGACATCGCTTAGAACAAGAAGGATTTAAATGCGTTACCGTAGATATGACCAATATCGGCAGTCAAGACATTACTCCTCAGCAATGGTATAGAAGTATTATCGCTGATTTATGTTTAGGGTTTGGCCTATTAGATAAAATCAATTTAAAAGCTTGGTGGCAACAATGGGAAAATTGTTCTTTAACTTTTATATTGAATTTGTTTATTGAACAACTACTCTATGTTCACTTTCCCAGAGAGCGACTGGTGATATTTATAGATGAAATTGATAATTTACTGAATTTGAGTTTTTCAACTGATGACTTTTTTGGAATGATTCGTTTTTGTTATAACCAAAGAGCAATTAATCCAGAATACGAGCGCCTTAGCTTTGCTGTCTTTGGCGTAGCTATACCATCCGATTTAATTAAAAACAGGAATATAAGTCCTTTTCATATCGGTCAATCTATAGAAATTAACGGTTTTGAACAGCAAGAATCCCTACTTCTTGCTCAAGGATTAAAAATAACAGGTACTCAAGCTCAGGCAATTTTAAAAGAAATTTTATTTTGGACTAGTGGACAACCATTTTTAACACAAAAAATATGTGATTTGGTTGCCAGTTATGTTCAAAACCCTACAAAGCAACTGCTAGATAGTTCATCAATAGTAGATGCTAATTTTGTCAGAAACTTGATCAAAAAGTATATAATTGAAAACTGGGAATTCCAAGATGAACCTCAACATTTGCGAAGCATATGCGAACGCATAGAACATAGTAGACAACACAAGGATAAAATCCTGAATATTTACCAGCAAATATTACAAAATTTACCAGTGAAATGTGATGATAGTAGAGAACAAAAGGAACTGTTACTGATCGGTATAGTGGTCATACAAAAAGGGTTACTCAAAGTAAAAAATCAAATTTATGCAGAAATATTTAATCTGAATTGGGTAGAAGAACAAAGGACAAAAAATTCCAGAGCATCCACTTTGCAAAGATATATAAGTTCTGGTGGAAGAATATAAGCATAAATAAAAAGTGTGTATCAGCAACTATGAACCAGGATAAACAAGAACGGATCAAAGCTGCTGAAATTATTTTATGGCAGGGTCAAATATAACAGATTCAGGCTTTATTTCATCATTGCCAAGGTAAACAAGTTCAGAACTTTGTGTCCGTTGTGCTGAACTCAAGACTTTACCTGCTATTTGAGTATTTTTGGTAAAAAAGGATGCTTACAGTTCATTTGATGTGACAAGTCATGGTTTTTTAATTAAAATAAAAAATATGTGCAACCTGTAAATAACTTGACAGCAGCACTCAAGTTTGTAAGTATCAATATAGTTTATATAATAACATCCCTACTATGACAAAAACACTAATGACTGTTTTGCAAGAAATGCGATTATTTATCGTTGTTTGGTTGGGGCAATTAATCGCTTTTACTGGTTCTAGCATCACTTCTTTTGCAATAGATATTTGGGTTTATCAAAGCACTGGTTCTATCACCCAATTTGCTTTAGTCCTAGTATTTTCTACTGTGCCAATGATCCTGCTTTCTCCCTTCGTTGGTACTTTAATTGACCGATGGGATCGCCGTTTGATTTTACTGATTGCCAATTTCGGAATTAGCATTAGTCCCCTAGTGATTGGTAGTTTGTATATTTCTCAACAATTAGCAGTATGGCATGTATACACCCTGGCTTTGATCCATTCAGTTTTCGCTAGTTTGCTATGGACTACCCTTGCTGCTTCCATAACTAGACTGGTACCAAAACAGCACTATAGTCGGGCTAATGGTATGAGTTCTATATCTAACAGCATTGCCCGAATTGTTGCACCTCCTGTATCAGGTGCGTTGTTACCCCTAATTCATATTCCAGGGATTATCATAATCGATTTGTGCGCGACGGCGGTGGCTATCATTTGTTTGTTATTGATTCGTTTTCCCAAAATTACTTATACTAACGAAGCAGCAAAAAATAGTTCTATTTGGCAAGATACTCTTGATGGATTCACCTATTTAATTACTCATCCTGGCTTATTAGGATTAACAATATCTATATCTTTTAACAGCTATATTATGGGGGGAATTGATATTCTAATTCCTCCTTTAGTATTAACTTTTGCTTCTACAAAAATCCTGGGTCTGGTTTCAGCTTGCTTTGGTATTGGTACTCTAATCGGTGGTTTGCTGATGAGTATTGGAGGATGGTTAGAGCGTAAGCTCAATATAATATTGATGGCGATGTTAGCCAGTGGGCTATTGATTTTAGTTTCTGGTTGGAAATCTTCTTTGAGTTATTTCATTTTTAGTATGTTGCTATGCTTTATCTTACAACCTATTATTGGTGGATTGTCACAAACTATCCTGCAAAACAAAGTGGAATTGAATATGCAAGGTCGGGTGTTTTCGATCAAATCATCTCTTGAAATCGCCTCACTTACTCTAGGCTTTATATCTTTTGGGCCTTTAGCAGAAATGTTTGAACACTTGATGGTTGCTGATGGTTATTTAGCAAAAAGCATTGGACAAATTATTGGTGTAGGTGCTGGTCGTGGTATTGGGCTACTTTTGTTAATCATGGGATTTGTGGTTATTCTAGCCACCGCTATTAGTTACTGTTTCCCTCGCTTGCGGTTTGTAGAAGATGAATATCCAGATGTAAATCTTGATACTTTTAATATCAGTAGTGAAAGCGATCGCACTGAAGATACTGTTGTATCTAGAACTTAAACTCAAATCATTCTGCTTTCTAAAATAAATCTAAAAGCATCTGATACAGCATCAATAATCATGTATCATACACCACATGATATTGATTAATGCTGTGTACAATATCAATAAACAATAATGCAAAAATACATTGTTCCTTATATCTGTAAGGGAAGTTTATTTGGAGAAGAAGAAATAGAAGCAGTAGCAAATCTTCTTCGTAGTGACGAACCGCTGGCTTTTGGCTCTGAACGTACTCAATTTGAAACAGAATTTGCCAATTTTATTGGCACAAAGTATGCCTTAACCGTTACCAACTGCACAGTAGGACTAGAATTTGCCACACATTTAATAGGCTTAAAACCTGGTGATGAAGTTATCGCTACTCCTTTCACATATCAAGCAACTCTCTTACCCTTACTAGATAAAGAAGTAAAGGTGCGATTCTGTGACATTGACCCTAATTCATTGTCTATTAATCCTAATAATATTCAATCTCTGATTACAGCCAAAACCCGCGCTATATACTTAACTCACTATGGTGGGTATATGGCAGATATGAACCCAATTATGGAGTTAGCCAATCAACATAACATCATTGTGATTGAAGATTGCGCCCATGCTAATGGTAGTAAATATCAAGGGAAAATGGCTGGCTCAATCGGTCATATTGGCTGTTTTAGTTTCCAATCTCTCAAGAATATGTCAACCTTGGGACAAGGAGGAATGTTGACCTTTAACAATGATAGATGGTTTGAGATCATCAAAAAAATTAGAGCAGCAGAACCAGATGCAGATTTTGTTTCCTGTGAAAGTATTGAATTTGGTAATTATGGTAAGCCAGCTTATGGGATTTATGGGCATGAAAAAAACTCATACACCCATGAATGCACAGCTATCCGTCATACTGGAACTAATTCAACGTTGAGTGAACCAGCCTGTGCTGTAGGACGAATTCAACTAACTAAACTCAATAGTTTTAATCAGAGAAGAAAAAATATTGCAGCTTATTTAAATCAAGAATTATCAAGTATTCCAGAAATACGTGTACAGAAATGGGCGAGTGGCTATGAACATGTTCAGCATCTATATACGTTTTTTCTAAAATCAGATTCTCGCTTAAATCGGGATGAATTTGCAGCCAATCTAGAAGCAGCAGGAATTCAAATTATTTTGCGATATTTTCCCCTACATCTGCTCCCAGAATGGAGACTAAAAGGACATAAATTTGGAGAATGCCCCACAACCGAAAAAATTTGGTTTGAACAGTTAATCAATCTTCCTTGTTATCCGGCGATGACAGATGAACAAGTGATTTATATGGCAGATAAAATTGTAGAAATTATCAAAAAAAAGCATTAACAGCCAATTACAAATCTATAAGTAAACTAGTTATTACCATGAAACAATTACTGATAAATTGGCTAGAGATTTTTTTATTTGGTGCTGTACTCTGGCTTTGGGAAATTGCCGATCCACGGACAGAAATTAAATATATCACTGAATACCCTAAAGAGTTGTTGAACTGGGTAGCGAGATTTTTATTTGATATTATTCTGACTTTAGGATTCGCCTACTGTTTACGGTTTTTATTTACCCCAACGCTTCTAGATGCAGTTGCAAATACTGGTATTTTATCACTGCCGTTATGGGTAAGAGTAATTATTTGCTATTTATTATCAGACTTTACTTACTACCTCATTCATCGAGCAATGCATAGTTATCAGTTTTTGTGGCTAACTCATAAATGGCATCATTCCATTGATGTGGTGTGGTGGTTAGCTGGTATGAGAGTCAGCTTTATGAGTTTATTCTTGCTGCGGTTTGCTGTGCTTTGGGTGCCACTTTTACAACTGCCTATAGAAACTCTGATTGTCATGATACTCTACAGTGCCACAACTCATGTCAATGTTAAATCCCACCCTTGGATGGGAATTATAGAATGGATTTTTGTCACACCTCGCTTTCACTGCATCCATCATTGTTCTAGTACCAAAGTGCAGGGTAAAAATTTAGGTGGTATGTTTACCTTTTTTGATAGAATTTTTGGCACTTATGTCAACCCAGAGACTATTAACGTAGAGGAGGAAAAATTCGGTTTAGGAGATGAGCAGATAACAGCAAAAATGATTGTAGGGATATGAAAACTTGGCAGCAATTTAAAATTCTAGGCTTTCGGATTTGGCTGATTTTACTAGTTTTAATAACTTCTATAACAGTAATTAGATACTACTCATTTTATCCTAAAAGCAAAGCTGTACCTGTCTCGAAGATAATTACTAGCCTTTCTGTATATCCTAAGACTTTTAACCCAGCACTCGATGAGTATCCTAGTCTTGTAGGTTATACCCATGAAGGGTTAGTGAGTGAAAATAATCAAGGAGTAATTCAACCTAGTCTTGCAGAATCTTGGCAGATTTCTGAAGATAAAAAAGAAATTATTTTTACTCTGAGGTCAGGACTAAAATGGTCAGATGGACAGCCAATTACCACAGATGATGTAGTGTTTACTTACCGAGATATTTTTCTGAATAAAACTATTCCTACTAATGGGCAAGATTTATTGAGAATTGGTAAAAATCGTACTTTTCCATCTGTCGAAAAAATTGGTAATCTGCAAGTTAAATTCACTCTACCTGAACCTTATTTTCCCTTCATCAGAGCAACAAAGCTACCCATATTACCTGCTCATGTTTTACGCCAAGTTGTCAATATAAAAGATGAAAATGGAAAATCTTTGTTTTTATCAACTTGGGCTAATGATACTCCTTCTGAAAAAATGGTTGCCAATGGCCCGTATAAGATAGAAGGTTTTGTTCCTGGAGAGCGGATATTTTTTCGCAAAAATCCTTATTACTGGCGCAAAGATCAACAAGGTAATTCTCTACCTTATATTGACAGAATAATTTGGCAAACTATTGATAGTACAGATAATGCTATTATTCAGTTCCGCGCTCAAGGATTAGACTATATTGGTCTTGATCCGAGCTATTTCTCTCTATTGAAACGAGAAGAGAAAAAAGGAAATTTTACCATTTATAATGGTGGTGCTTCTTTGTATGTCTCTCATATTAGTTTTAATCTCAACCAAGGTAGTCGCAATGGTAAACCCTTAGTTGATCCGATTAAATCTGGGTGGTTTAATAATTTGGCATTTAGACAAGCGATCGCATTCGGAATTGATCGTCAAAGTCTGCTAAATAACGTATATGCAGGATTGGGAGAAATTGCTACTTCCTATCTTCCTATTCAAAGTCCCTATTATCTTTCTACCCAAGCAGGTTTAAAATATTATGAATACAATCCCACAAAAGCTAAAGAATTACTGATAAAAGCAGGCTTTAAATATAATAGTCAAGGTAGGCTATTAGATAAACAGGGAAATTTAGTTAGGTTTACCTTAATTACAATTGCTAGTGAAAAAATACTAGAAAAAATCGCAGTACATATTCAACAAGATTTAAATAAAATTGGTATTCAAGTTGATGTCAATCCTGTAGCTTTGGGATTATTTATAGACAAAATTGTTAACTCTTTGGATTGGGATTGTCATGTAGTACCTCTAAAGTATCCTGTAGAACCAAATGAGATGGCTAGTGTTTTCTTACCTGAAGGTGGGTTTCATGTATATAATCAGCAACCCCAAAGAGGACAACAACCAATCACAGGACGAAAAGTAGCAGATTGGGAACGAAAAATTGGTAATCTCTATGTGCAAGGCGCTACAGAATTTGATGAAGTCAAACGTAAAGCTATCTATGCAGAAGCGCAACGGCTAGCATTGGAGTATCTACCATTTATTTATTTGGTTAAACCTTTGGAATTAGCAGCTATGAGAAATCGTATCCAGGGATTTAAATATTCTGCTTCCAGTGAGCCATTTTGGAATATTTATGAATTGAAAGTGGTTAAATAGTACTTATACCAATTCGTAATTCGTAATTCGTAATTAAGAAAGTCAGATATGGCCTGAGTTTCGGGGTTGGAATGTGTTGCAGGATTTGAGAGAATTGGTATTACTAACGAAATCGATATTTTAAGCGATGGATTGGCTGCTCTATAAACTGCCAAGAAAATGCTGCGATCGCATATGCAATGGCTACATAAACAGGAAACATAAACCAGGGGCCAGCTATGTAACCTGGGGGTACTATTGGCGGAGTTATTGGAGGCAAAATTGGACTCAAAAGCGGTAAGAGGTGGTTAAAGAACACTTCTGGAATATCACCATGATACACATAAAGCCCGTAGCTAATTTGTCCTGAGTAAACCAACCAAGGATGATGCAAAATTTCTCCTAATAAACCTTTTATTCCCTGTGCTGTATAACCAACAATAGCTACCCCTGCTATACCAACTACCACATCCATGAATAATACTAATATTGGTTGTACTTCTGCTTGAAGAGGAAAATGCAGTAGTATAAAGCATCCAGATAGTAACGGTATTCCTACGCATAATGCCACCTTTAAAAACTTCTGTACTATTTCAAAATGATATTGATGAAGTAAAGCCAAAATTGCTCCCATTGCTAAGGTATCAAAGTTATTAAAAGGTAGTTGATATGCTTGTAAAATTGGGAGGTGATAAACTATGCCAATACCCCGTAAGATGGGTGAAGTCATTACCAAACCGATAGTTATAGGGAGGAGCGATCGCACTGGTAAAAACATCAGTATTAATGGCATTATTAGATAAAACTGGGCTTCCACAGCCAATGACCAAAGATGCGCCCTACTAACCATCGTGGGTTCGAGAGCAAAAAGCCAATTTTGTCCATATAAAATAAACACCCACAAATATTTTCCTTTACCTGGAAATATGAATATTGAGGTAATCAGGTAGATAAAATAAACTGGCGACAGCCGTAAAAACCGACGCATAAAAAAGTTTTTCAAGCCTTGCCAATAAGAAATATTTCCTGCTTCATATTCTTGGCGGGATTTGAGTAGAATGCCAGTAATCAAAAAGCCACTCAATACGAAAAAAACCCGAACTCCTAACCATCCCCAAGGTAAGAAAGTCCGAATAGGATTAGATGGTTCTAAATAATGTTCTATGAAAACAGCAAAAATTGCCAATGCTCGCAAACCATCAAGCTGTGGCATATACTGTCGTGGTTTATAATTGACGACTGTATTTTGCTCATCATTTGTCACAAACTGAGGAAATTTTAACAGAGGGGTAAAAGATTTGTTCACAAATCATTGGTGATAATTAGACAATATTAAATAAAATTTTGGTGATTAGTTAACCAAAATTTTACTATTACTAGAAACATAACTATAAAATTGACTCGCCCAACGTCGATACTGCATAAGTGGGCCGTCATCCTCACACAAAAGAGGTGAAAATCTATATATTTTATTTTCTAAAATTGGTACATCCTTGGCTGTTTCTGTGAAAATCGTTTGCATCAGCTTTTCCTCAAAAGCCTCATTTTCAGCTTCAGTAGGAAGTTTTTTAAAAGTGATAAGCAAATGATTTTCAACATACTCTTGATCAATAGGAGTAGTCAAAGTTAATATATTAATCTCTTGCAAAAAATCTTCGCTTTCGTCACCAGTTTTACCAGGAAAATAATAATCTAGGTTATATCCTAAGCCGTAGTAAGTGTATTCAACATAACTTTCTTTTACCAATGACGTATCTTCATCTGTACTAAAACGCCAGAGTAATTTTGCACCATCTGTCTCAAAGCTGAGAACTTTAACCGTATTAGCTCCATGAATAAACTTGAGGTGAGACGTGTCTAAAGGGTTCTCTTGAATTTCTTGAATATGAGAGCGCAACCGCCATTGAGCAGCACAACGGAATGGACTCCATGTTAGTGAATTATACTCTTTTAATTTGGGAATTTCCCAAGTTGGTGCTTCACCTTCAGCGTGATACCACACCATAATTAAACCGTTAACTTCCCGCACTAACCAAGGTTTAATATGAGCTTTAGCAGGTATTTTATGAGTATAAGGAATGTCTATACATCGTCCTTCGCCATGAAAACGCCAACCATGAAAAGGACATTGAATAGTATTCTCAACAACACAACCACCATAGCCTAAGTGTGCGCCTAAATGGGGACAGTGAGCATCCATAACGTGAGCTATGCCGTCTTCAGTGCGAAACAACACTAAATCTTGACCGAAATAATGTAGAGGTTTAACTTCTTTAATGGCTAACTCATTGCTATAACCTACGCGAAACCAGCCATTGGGAAAGGATGTAAAAGGAAATCGAGATTTCATATTGAACACAAGTTTTATAATTGATTAGCTGGAACTTTACAAGTACTTAAAGACTAATTGGAATAAAATTGTCCAGCCCATTGTCGAAACTTCAGAATCTGACCTTCGCCCTCACACAATAGAGGAGAAGTGCGATAAACTTTGTGTTCAAAAATATTATTATCTTTAGATGACTCCCTTTTAAGTGTCTCTAGAGCAGACTTTTCTAACTCAGCTGTTTCTTCTGCATCAGCCAGCTTTTTGAGACTAAAAAATTGATGACCTTCTACATATTCTTGATCAATGGGAGTAGCCAGAGCTACGATAAGAATCTCTCCAGGATTATCATTACCAGGATGACTATGGACAACACAGTAACCAAAACCATAGAAACTAACATCAATGTAGTTTTCAATGTTTAAGGTTTCATCTTCCGAATCTGGATAGTCATTAAGAACCCATTGCCAGTGCAACATTGTACCTTCTGTCTGTACAAGCTTACCTTTAGCAGAACTAACTCCATGTAAAAATTCTACATGAGCCATATCCATGACATTTTCAGCAATTTCTTGCACATGAGAGTAAATCTTGTTTACTCCCACTGTCCGAAAGGGAGTCCATTGTGGCGAATTATATTCAGGTAATTCTGGTATTTCCCAAGTTGGTGCTTTTCCTTCGGCGTGATACCACACCAAAATTAACCCGTAAATTTCTCGCACATACCAAGGTTTCACCTGAGCTTTGGAGGGTATCTTTTTAGTGTAAGGAATTTCTACACAATTACCTTCGCCATTAAAGCACCAACCGTGAAAGGGACATTGAATTGTCTCACCTTTGACGCACCCACCATAACCCAAATGTGCGCCTAAATGGGGACAGTGAGCATCCATAACATGAGCTATTCCGTCTTCAGTGCGAAACAAGACTAAATCTTGACCGAAATAATGTAGAGGTTTAACTTCTTTAATGGCTAATTCATTGCTATAACCAACGCGAAACCAACCATTAGGAAAGGATGTAAAAGGAAATCTAGATTTCATATTCGTGTCTATAAAAATGGTTAGGACTGATATTGAGGAATTTTGCTATTACTGGGAACAGGACTATAAAATTGACTCGCCCAACGTCGATACTGCATAATTGGGCCATCGTCTTCACACAGCACAGGAGAACTTTGGTAAACCTTGTTTTCTAAAATTGGTAAATCTTTTTCTGCATCAGTAGCGATCGCCTGTAGTATCATTGCCTCTAAATCAGAATTATCAGAGCCGTTTCCAGACTTTTTAAAGCTGATAATTAGGTGATCATCAACATACTCACCATCAACCGGAGTATTCGAATTCAGATTAATAAACTCTGGTTGAAACTCTGAGCCTGGATAGATTCTTTCTACCAGATATCCCAAACCATAGTAAGTAAAATCAAGTCGATTTACTACCTCTACCCTTGATTTACCATCCTCATCAGGTAAACTCATCTTGGCATGACAAGACCAGTTGAGAATTGAATCGTTAGCATAAAAAGCCCTATCATCTACAGAGTCAATTCCATGTACAGCCAGAAAATGAGCCGCATCAATGCCATTTTCATTAATGTCTTGAACATGAGAACGTATACGCCATTTACCAACTGTGCGAAAGGGTGTCCATTCTGATGAATTATATTCTGATAATAAGGGAATCTCCCAACTAGGTGCTTCTTTTTGGCTATGATACCAGACCATAATTAAGCCATTAATTTCCCTGACAATCCAAGGTTGCAATTGTGCTTTTAGTGGTATCTTTTTCGTGTAAGGAATTTCTACACATTGTCCATCGCCATTAAAGCACCAGCCATGAAAAGGACATTGCACAGTGTTACCAATTACCCGTCCCCCATGTCCCAAATGTGCGCCTAAATGTGGACAGTGAGCATCCATAACATGAGCCACGCCGTCTTCTGTGCGGAATAGCACTAAATCTTTACCAAAATAATGGAGTGGCTGCACTCCTTTAACTGGTAGTTCTTGGCTGTAAGCTACTCGAAACCAACCATTAGGGAAAGATGTCAAGGGATATCGTGTTTTCATAAGTAATAACTAGAAATTAGGGAATAGGGAAAAAAGGATGATTCATGTGCAGCATTTTCAATTACTCTATTCCGGTATAAAAATACTTAATTTTTTACGAACCACAGAGGCGCAGAGAACACAGAGGTAAAGAGGATATAGGTAAATTTTTGCGGGGAAGGAAGTAATCACAATACAGCTACAGGCTCAGCAATATTGAAGCTATCTTTATCAACTAATTCTGAGATAAAAAACTGGGAATACCAGCGCCTAAACTGCATGATTGGGCCATCACCCTCACACAAAATAGGTCTTTCGGGGGAGATTTTATGATTCCATATTATAATATCTTCTTCTGCTCCTGATTTCCATTTTTCGCTACAGGAACTTATTATTTGTTTAGTTGTTTCATCTACGGCTTTATCGCTTAACAACGACATATAAAAATCTACATATTCTTCATCTACAGGACTCATGTAGTTACAAGTAACAAACGGTAACTTTTGTCCTTCACTCCAAATATTTAAAATTAAACAACCTGCACCCCAGATAGAGAAATGGGTTCGCCCTTCAATTTCTTGTTCTCCTACTATTTCTTTGCCGATAGTATGGATATCAAAAGAATAATCTCCCCATGCAAAAGTTGCTTCTGGAATAACTGTATTACCATGTAAAAACTTTATATGTACTGGATCAACCAGATTTTCAACTAAATCCCGTGAACGACAATGCACCCGCCATTTCATTTTTTCATGGACAATTAAATCTTCACCATCATCACCTTTAATAACTGGAATTTCAAAATTAGGAGATTTACCAGCAGCGTGAAAATAAACCGTAATGATTCCATTAGCTTCCCTAACAGGCCAGTTGTTAACTTTCGCTTTGTGGGGAATTTTTGTAGTGTAGGGTATGCTTGTACATTTACCCTCACCATCAAAGCACCAACCATGAAAGGGACACTGGACATTATTACCAACAACTTTTCCACCCATAGCCAGATTAGCGCCTAGATGCGGACAGTGAGCATCAAGAACATGAACTACACTATCTTCACCGCGAAAAGCAACTAAATCTCGACCAAAGTAATGCAGTGGTTTAACTTCACCAATAGCTAATTCATCACTCCAAGCTACTTGAAACCAACTATTAGGAAATGCAGGATAAGAAAACCGAGACATATATGATTTTCCTCGTACACACAGATGATTTAATCAGTCTAAATTTAATTTAATTTTTTGGTGCGTTAGGACTCGCGTCCATAACGCACCCTACTTAGGGGATGGACTAATGACTATTATTTATTCAGTCCTAAATGCATATGCCATTGCAATCCCATAAGGGTGATAGGGATTGAAAAAAATCATACTGAAACCTGATTCTTTAAACCACTGTTTTAAAGAATTATTTTTTTGTGGATCATGCCACTCTAGCAACACGGCTTTGAAATGACGAAGCTTTTTGCTAGTATAAAGTGACTCTATAATTTCGTATTCTGACCCTTCACAATCAATTTTTGCAACGATATCAATTCCTGGATATTCACCCATAATCATGTCAAGAGTATCATTGGCACTGACCAAATTAATCGCCTGGGAAACAATATCATCTCGCCCATTTAGCATCTCCGGTACTCCATTTACCGTACTTGCACCGTGCCACTCATAGCAGTAATCTACTGTCAAGTTGGCATTAGCATGACTAATGCCATAAGGATAATGCTTGATTTTTTTGACGAGTCCGGGATTGAGATCAAAATTCTGGTTTGCTCGTTTATAGGTACTCTCAAAAGGCTCATAACCAAAAACAGCCAGAACATTTTCTTTGGAGGCAAAGTATAGACTTGCTATACCCACATTCATGCCAATATCCCAAACGACGATTTCTTTGGTAGCCAGGATGTTGTAAGCGCCATCAAAAAAGATTTCGTGTACGATAAAGACTTCCCAATAGGTTTGCAAATCGATTGTGACGGCTTCCACGGTGACGCGAATTGTGTCGTCATTGATGACTGTAAATTGGGTATTGGGAATATCTAATAGGGGTTTAGCGAGATCCAATGCATCGAGAAAAAATTTGTGATTTTGGCTGTTGATAGTGATGCCAAATTCTTCTAAAAAGACAGTTTGGGTTTCTTGTATATCAAGACTATTTTCTAATGTCGTTTTCATTTATGCCTCCTGTTATAAAAAAACGAACCGCCAAGTACGCCAAGTACGCCAAGGAAGAGATAAGTAATTATTTAGGTTTATAGAGCAATACGGTTCAGTTAAGGCTAAAACTTTTTGTCGAAGTCAATTTTTTTAACGTAGACGCGTACTGCTTCGCAGAACTCGAAGAGTAGCGGCTTCCCGTTCGCCGTCAGGCGTTCCCGTTCGCGTAGCGTCTCCGTCAGGAGAAGGATAGGGTACCGCAAAGGGCGCAAAGAGTAGGAAAAAAGCTGAACTGAACTGTATTGGTTTATAGAGAACTTACCTGAGTTTGTGGTTCAGGAAGATGATAATTTTCTGCATCAATTAAGGTAGAGCTTGCACCCAAATCAAAGATATCTAAACCTTCATTTTCCAGCCGAGACAGGTATTCTAAATCAACTAACTCTTCAATGGGATGTTGTTGTGGTTCTCTCCAATGCTTGCGGGATATTTGTTCATGGGGAAATAATTTACCAACTGTGCCTAGACAATATTTGCAAGATGCTAATGGAGTTGGGGATTCAAGATAGGCTATTAAATCTTGGGCAAAATTGGGAGAATCTTCAATTTTGATACCATCTACAGTTGATTGACTTGATGGATTGTTAGGTAGGAAACGGGAGAGAAAGATACTTTCTGGGCATTTGTAAAAATAACCTTCATAGACGTTGTAGCAACCCCAATGCTGTGCCATTTGACAAGTTTTATAAATCCGCCCTATTAGTTGTTGATCATTCGTTCCCAATTCACTATAAGATTCACGAAAATAGTCAAAATTAAAAAATTCTAACTCAACATTGTATTGTTTTGCTTTCTGCTTGCAGATATCTAAGTGTGCGCTTGTCATTGCTCGACCAGGATAAACTGAAACATAAACTTGGTCTAAGGCTTCCCAAAGTGGATCAGCCATTTTCCAGAGGATTAAGCCATTTGTAACTAGTCGGATGCGATCGCAAATTCCCGTTTGACGCACTGCATTCACAATATCGAGCAATTGGGGATGTAGTAAGGGTTCTCCCCCTAGTAAGCGCACATGTTCGCAATGGTAGTATTTAGCCAATACAGACAAATCCTGAAAAACTTGTTCAGGACTAAGACAATCTTTCTCCAGAAGCGGTGATAAGTGACCACAGCTACGGCATGAAATATTGCAGTTCTGCACTATGGCAATTTCACAAGCACTAGTATAAATAATGCCATCTTTGACAGTGTAAGGCATGGTGATAACATTCCTGGATAAATTTAATTGTTTAATTTGGTGCGTGATTTTTGATATTAGGTGTGGACTTTGTTAATCTGCCACAAATCGCCGAAACCATTGAGAGATTTCAGGGAGTAACGGTTGTCTTGTTGAATTTTCTGGAGTAAGCTGTCATCTCTGCCGCAATAGAAGATGTGACTGTACCCTGTTGGTAAATTCAGGGGTTGTTCAGGGTGGACGGAGAGTAAACTAACCTTGGGTTCTAATGAATGGCTTAGGGTAAGTAATAATCCCATCTCATAAAGGTTTTCTCCATAGAGTAGTAAAGGACTGGCAGATTCGTTAATTACTTGTGTGGCTTGTGTAATTATTCTGCCGTTGGTTGGCAACCAATCCTTAGCCTGGAAAAAGGCAACGTCAGAGGAAATCCCAAAGATGACTAATACAATTAATAGGGTTTGGGCAATTTTATTTTGCCAGGTTTTATCGACAAATATATAATGAATTAAAACATAAGCAACTGCAATTTGCAAGCACAAATAGAATGGTAAATGATAGCGAAAAACTATGGAGCGATTGCCACCTAATAACAGGTCAGCTAAGAGTAAAGATAGACTACAAACTGAGGCGATCACTACGAGAAATAAAGCCTGATTTTTAACAGATTTATCTTTAAATAAGAATATTAAAAATATTATTAATCCTAAACTCATCATTACACTCGAAATAGTATAAAAATTATACGATGGTACTCCTTCCATAAAATATTTGGCTGAATCTAGAGATTCGGAAGTTAAATTAATATCAAAAAATACTCGACTGATGCGATTCAGGTAAATAGTTATTAAGTCAATGGGGGTGTTGATTGTTAATGATGTCCATCCCGTTAGTAATATAGCCGTTTCTAAATGGGTGAGCAAGACAATGATCCAAGGCAGAAATAACAATATTGCTATGAACGAAGTCAGTAAATAACGGCGTACTATTTGACTAAAATGAAAGGATTGCTGCACTAGCACATATATTCCATGTGCGATCGCCACTAACCCAGTCAGGAAATTGGTATATAATCCCAATGTTAATGTCAAGCCATATATTGCCCAACTAGCAGGTGTATTTTTGTGCAGCGATCGCCACAAAGCTGCTGATGTTAACAAAATCATCACCATCCAAAGACCATAGGATCGCGCAGCTTGAGCAAAGAATAACTCTAAGGGAGAAATAGCCACCAGCGCCATAGCTAGCCACGCTACTAAATGCGATTCAAATAACTCTAGACATAACCAATAGACAGCGGGAAACATTAACAAACTAATGGCCGCTGATAAACTTCTCAATACTGCCATAGAATCGCCAAATATCGATGCCCAAAACCGTGCTATCACACAATACAATGGCGGAAGTTGGGGTTCTGAGTTAATTAAATAGTTTAATGTGCTTTTCAAACCTCGGTCAGGATTGATCTGCTGAAATTTATCCAATGTGGCGATGGAAATTACATCCTCATAACTCATAATTTCCTGTTGTGCTTCGTCAATGGTATGGCCAGAAATTGCCAGAGAGGTAAAAGCTGCATCAACCCAGTAAACTTTGTGTCCTAAATGGGCAAAGCGAAAGAAAATTCCTAATATCAGTAAGCTGATGACCAGGATTTTTAACCATCTAGGAGGCTCTTGTTTGGTAAGTAGCGGTGTTGTGTTCATTGAGGTTTGATGGTGAATTGATTTAACTGTTAATTCCAAGCTAATACCTCTAATTTTCACAATTTTCTAAACTCCCTGAAAATTCAAGTAAATTCCTATGCCTAATAAACACAAAATGAAAAACATTGACCACCAAACTTTCTGCGATCGCTCTGTCTCTAAGTTCTTTAAAGAAGTACCTTGGAAACACAGACGTAAGACAGTTTTAGCGGCTTTATATATTTCTTGTTGAGAAATCTTAGAACTGCCATATTGCCTGTCTATAAACAAAATAGGTATTTCACCAATCTGCCATCCTCGACATTCACATTGATGAAGGATTTCTAATAGAAATGAGTAACCATTAGAAACAATACTTTCTAGTGCTAGTGACTCTAGGACATAGCGGTGATAGCATCGAAACCCAGCTGTACAGTCATGGGATTTTAAATTGAGCATGAACCGCGCAAAAGTGTTTGCTCCCCAACTCAGCAATATGCGTGGCCAAGGCCAATTTTTGGTTCCTCCACCGGATACATATCTAGAACCTATCACAATATCATATTGATTACTTTTTGCTAACAAATGAGGAATGTAGCTTGGATCGTGCGAAAAGTCTGCATCCATAGTGCAAATCAACTGAGCGCCTTGTTTCATAGCATATTGGAACCCAGCTAAATAAGCAGTTCCTAGTCCTAATTTGCCAGAACGATGAATCACATGAACCCACGGGTAAATATGGCTCAATTCGTCTGCGATCGCGCCTGTTCCGTCTGGGCTATTATCATCTACAATCAAAAGAGTTAGATTCAAATCTAATGATTTAAAATGCTCAACTAGAAGTGGTACATTTTCACATTCGTTGTACGTCGGAATAATAATTGCTGTATGCATAGAAAAGCATCCTCTTGGAGATTGGTAATTTTGAATTTGTATTACTTTTGGCAGAAAAATTTCTGATTTTTGAGTGATAACGCTACTGACTAATTACTTCTGAATCATTTTCAATTATTTGCCAATTTTTTGTGGCATTGAGGTAAAAATTCCAAATAGTCATACAAATAATTGCGACTAACTTAGCAATATATTCATTGATACTAAATTGATAAAATAACAAGCTAACTATCAAACTATTTAAGATTAGTCCTACAAGATAAATAAGATTAAACTTGATAAATCGTTGTAAACGTTGAGTAATTAATTGTTGCTGTTGAGATATATCTGCAAATGTCCAAACATTATTCCAGTAAAAATTATTAATAATAGCTATTTCTGTTGACAACATAGAACTGGCAGTTAAATCTAAATTCCAAGAGGTATGGAGTAAATAGAAAATACCCAAATCTACAAAAACACCACCAAAGCCAACTACTAAAAAGCGGCTCAATCGACTTATATCTATTGAGTTAAACCTTAATTGATTCAATCGTTTAATTAATTTATCTAAATTTAAAGATTGGGACATTGTATGTAATTCCAATTTAATGAATTGATTTGATATAACCACCATCTACTCGCAGATTTATGCCATCGATAAAATCAGCTAATGGACTTGCTAAAAAGGCGACAGCGTTGGCAATATCTGAGCCATAACCAATGCGATTAACTGAAAGCGGTAAAATTTGGGTAATGTAATTTCTTTCAATATCAACCCAATCATCGCCCCAATCATACTGAACGGCTAAATCGCGTATATTTTGTTCCACTGGAGGGGTGAGAATTGGGCCGGGTGTAACAGTATTCACCGTAATTCCTGTATGTGCTAATTCCTGCGCCAAACTAACTGTTGAATTAACCAAAGCTGCCTTAGCTGCGGCATAGTGAGGCATTCCTAGTCCGGGTTGGATAGCCCAAATCGTGGCAATATTAATAATTCGCCCCCAACCTAATGTTTGCATGTGAGGAATGAAGGCATGAATTAACCGCAACGCTGAGAAAAAATTCTGTTGAAATAATGCTTCCCATTCCTCCAAAGAGGCGCTTTTCCAATTAGAAAATTCCCAATCTGTGCCGCCTGCATTGTTAACTAAAATGTCAATTCCGCCGAAAGTTTGCAGGGTTTGATCAACAACTGCTGTCGCACCTTCTATGGTAGATAAATCTGCGATCGCTACCATAGCTTTGCCCCCCTCTGTAGCAATTTGATCGGCAACACTTTGGGCGCGTTCTCGGTTGCGTCCATGAATCACCACTGTCACCCCTTCTTGCGCTAAGCTGGTAGCGATCGCCGCTCCAATCCCACTGCTACTACCTGTCACCAAAGCCCGTTTACCTGCGAGTTTGAGTTCCATAATCACCCCCTCCCCACAGCAGCAAGCTTGGTTGCAGCCAGATTTGTCAAGAAATCCTCATAGGGGGCAATTCCTAATCCCGACACAAATTTGAAGGCTTGTTTTCGGGACTCCTGGGAGATTTTTTCGTATCGTCCATAGTCAGAAAGTAACTCTGCAAGTGCCAATTTCCAAGGCTCAATATCTTGTTGTCCAATAATTGGCTGGTGATAATTGTTCACAATCCCGTTGTAACCTTGGAACACCTCAACCGGAAGCAAATAATCAACACCTAACTTTGCCTCTGGTAGTCCACCGACGTTACTGGCTAACACGGGAATTCCCCGCAGCATGGCTTCCACAACAATCAAACCAAAAGCTTCATCCCACAGGGAGGGAACTAAGAGAATACCGGTTTGAGCAAAAATTTCATCAATATCATCAACTGGTTGGAGAATTTGCACATTGGGTAACTGCTTCAGTGCTGCTACTTCTGTGGGAGTTGTCCCCCAAGTTAAGACTGCTGCAAATTCGACATTAGGAAATAATTGTGCCAGTTGTAAAAAGATAGAAATACCTTTGACAGCGCAGGGATTGATTAAGGTGACAAAGCCCCGATCAAACTTGCCAAAATTGAGAAACGGCCCAGAACCATAGACAGGTGATGGTATGACAGTTGCATCCAATCCTAGCCATTGTTGGATATAGTTTTTCAGATAGTGACTGACGGTGATAATTCCCGTTGTTTGTTTGAATAATTCTGTACCAGCAGCACTAGGTAGCAAAGCATTAGGGCCACAAGGTAATTCTGCGGTTGAGTGGACTAGGTGAACAACTCGTGATGGACAGACTTGCATCGCTGCTCTAGATAAGCTTTGTCCTGTATCTTCCGAGATGATCACCCAATCAGGATCAAATTCGCGGATCTGGTCAATTAAGTAACTAGGTAATAAAGCAGGATCGGCTACTGCATGAACATCAACGCCCTCTAGGTGAAATACATCAACTTCTACAGCAACAGGTGTGAAGCTGATACCTCGTAATGCTAGTTCACGCAAAAACTCGCTTCTTGTTCTGGGGCCTAATCCAACTGGGATGGTTGAGGATACTACTACTCTACAGGTATGACCTTGGTTGACAAAGCCTTGGGCGATCGCTCGATTGGCTTTGGTGCCACCTGATAGGGTTGGAAAATAAAGGAGATTTTGAGTGAGTAAAATTTTCATGATTATTAATTAAGAAAACGAACCGCAGAGGCGCAGAGTACACAGAGTAATAAGAGTTTTTTACTAAGTCTTAAATATTAAGTAATTAGTATTGATATAACAATTTCAATATTTTTGATTATTTTGTAGTCAGCACTTTAGTTAGTGTTTGACAGGTATAGAACTGACTCGCCCAACGTCTATACTGCATAATTGGGCCATCACCATTACATAGCAAGGGAGAATTACGATATATTTTGTTTTCTAAAATCGGGATGTCTTTTTCTGATTCAATGGTCAGTATTTCTAACATTTGACTTTCTAATTTAGAGGTATATATTTGATTTACTGGCTTTTTAAAAGATGTTAGTTGGTGAGTTTCTACATAGTCTTGATCAATTGGGGTGCTGAAATTAAAGTTGATAAATTCTTGCCTAAACATTACACCTGGTTGGAATGGTGCGCCAGGATAGAAATGTTGTAAAACATAGCCTAAACCATAGTAGGTAAATTTTAGTTCGTTGATGACTTCAGCGATCGCGCCTGTATCAGAGGTTAATTTGTCCTTGGTATGACAAAGCCAACGCAAGATTGCACCGTCTTGTTCAAAAGCTACGGCTTGGGCAGAATAAACTTGATGAATGAACTGTAAATGGGCAGTATCGACGGCATTTTCATTGATCTCTTGGATATGCGATCGGATTTTCCATTTACCCACGAGTTGAAAAGGAGTCCATTCTGATGAATTGTATTCTGCTAACTCTGGAATTTCCCATGTAGGTAGCTCTTTTTGGGCGTGATACCAAACTAAAATTAGACCATTGACTTCTCGCACATCCCAAGGTTTAACCTGGGCTTTAGGAGCAATCTTATTACTCCCTTGCCGCTGTAAGATTACTGATATAGTTTTTTCTCCTCTGCTCCTCTGCTCCTCTGCTCCCCTGCTGTCTAATAAATGAGCATCCATAACATGAGCAACACCATCTTCACTACGAAATAGCACTAAATCTTGACCAAAATAATGCAGGGGTTGAACTTTATTGACAGGTAACTCATCGCTGTAGGCGACGCGAAACCAGCCATTCGGAAAAGAGGTAAAGGGAAACCGAGATTCCATATTTTTGTGAATACTAAGAATAGCAGTAATCATGACTGCTGAACTGGAATTTTGAGTGTTGCAGAATCTTGGACATAGAATTGACTCGCCCAACGTCGATATTGAGCAATAGGGCCGTCTCCCTCACAAAGCAGAGGATGGGGACGGTAAACTTTGTTTTCCCAAATTTGTATGTCTTCTTGCAAAGTTTGAACTGCCGAGTTTCTGGTAAACTGTTCCAGCAAAAACGTGATGGGTTGATTCACAATTTTTTTAATACTGACAAGAAAATGAAAATCTATATAATTTTGATCAATTGGGGTTAACAAGAACATTGTTAGTGTTTTAATTTCCATTAGGCTTTGACTACAAGAACGAACTACTATGCAACCTAAGCCATAAGAGGTAAATTCTATTGATGTTTTACCTTCTATATTGAGTATTTTGGCAACTCCAGATAAGTTGTATTCAGGATACATTTTATAAGACAAACTTTGCCCATTAATTGTTAGTCCCTCACCCTTGATACTATGAAATGTGTAGGGATGTAAACAGCTAAAGTGAGCAGTATCTACAATACTGCCTTCACCAATTTCTTGAGCTAAAGTAGTACTTTTACGTCGAATTGTTGGTGATAATGGTGTCCAATTTTTAGAAGTGTATTCTGGTAATTCTGGTATTTCCCAATCAGGTAGTTTTCCTTGGGAATGGTAATATACCATAATTAATCCGTTTACTTCCTTGACTGGCCAAGTATGAATTCTGGCTCTCGCAGGTATTTTGTCAGTATAAGGTATATTATTACATTCACCATGTTGATTAAAACACCAACCATGAAAAGGACATTGAATGTTTTCTCCTGTAACTTTACCGCCATAACCAAGATGAGCGCCTAAGTGTGGACAGTGAGCGTCAAATAGTTTAACAGCGCCATTTTCTGTGCGGAATAGTACAAGGTGTTTGCCAAAGTAATAAACTGGTTTTACTTTTTTTGGTGGCAATTCATGGCTGTAGCCGATGCAAAACCAGCCATGAGGAAATGATAAAAATGGAGAGAATAATTGTTTCATAATTCAAATTTACATCGCTGCATTTACAATTAAAATTTAAGCTCACGCAAAGACGCAAAGTTTAAAGATAATTCTAGTGTTTATTAGGTATTATCTAATTAATACGATATGTATATTATTTTTGCTCAAAAACAATTATTAATTATCTGTTCCCTGTTCCCCATTCCCTGTTCCCTATTGCCTTTGATAATCAAACCCCGATGCACAAAATCTTGATAAGCATCAGTAACAGCCTGCTCAATTGATGTGGGTTTAAACCCTAATTCGGTTTGAGCTTTGCTACAGTCTGCTGTTTGATTCATGCGTAATAAATTGACTGCTCCTAGTGTTAAATTTTGGGGGGTGTGAGGGAAAAATCGGGGTAAAATCGCATCGGTAACGGTGGCGATACCTGTAATTATTGCTGTGGGAATACAAAGTTTTGGCAGTTCTTTTCCAGTTACTTTAGCAAATAGTTTGAGCAGAGATTCAAGAGTTAAAAATTCTGTGCTGAAGGTATATTTTTGTCCTGCGCGTCCTTTAGCCATTGCTAATATTTGTCCCTCGACAATATCCTGCATCGCCACAAAACTGCGTCCACCTGGGATATAAGCTGATAATTTACCGTGGGCAAAATCTAATAAGGTTTGACCCATGCGTGAAGGTTTAAAATCGTTAGGGCCTATATAAGGCCAAGGTTGGACAATTACCACATCAAGACCATCTGCATAAGCTTTGAGACACTCATGCTCTGCAAAAACTTTTGTTAAGGCATAGGGTAATATGGAAGCAAATGGATAAACTGGGGTGTTTTCGTGACTAGGTTCACCGACTTTGTACCCCATTGCTTCACAGGAACTAGTCACCACCACTCGGTTAACACCAGTCTCTATAGCTGCGTGTAGGAGATAACGTGTACCGAGAACGTTGCAGTCGTACAGTTCTTGTTGCAGATGGGGATAACCATAAAGGGTGGAGATTTTAGCAGCAGTGTGATAAACATACTCACAACCCTTGACAGCAGCGACAATCGATGATTTATCGCGTAGGTCGCCGTAAACCCTTTCTACGTCTAAATCTGCAACGGCGGCGTTATTGCTACCTTGACGCAACAAAACCCTGACAGCTTGTCCATCTTTCAGCAAGCGTCGGACTAAGTTTGCACCTAAGTGACCACTAGCACCTGTGACTAAGGTTGTCATTTGCTACCTACTAGTGTGGTTGTTGGTTGGGAAGGTGTGGGGTTAAGTGAAATCACTCCTTTAGGATTTTTAATCAAACCCCGATGCACAAAGTCTTGATATGCTTCAATTACAGCCTGTTCAATTGAGGTTGGTTGATAACCCAATTCTGTTTTAGCTTTGCTACAATCTGCTGTTTGATTTGTGGCTAATAATTTCAATCCGCCGGCTGTGATGTAACGTGGTGCATTGGGAGCGATGGGGGAGATAATCATATCTAAGACTTTGCCGATACTTGCCATTAGCCCGATAGGCAGACAAAGCATAGGCCGTTTACGTCCTGTGACTTTTTCAAAAATCACCATCATCTCTGGTAAAGTTAAATACTCGCTACTAATGGTGTAAGTTTGTCCTGAACGTCCTTTTTCCATAGCCAGGATATGTGCATTAACTAGGTCTTTTGTTGCTACCCAATCTCGACCGCCAGTAGTGTAAGCCGGGAGTTTACCGTTAGCAAAATCTAAGAGTATTTGTCCCATGCGAGATGGTTTAAAGTCGTTAGGGCCAATAATCGCCCAAGATTGTACAATCACCACATCTAGACCATCAGCAAAGGCTTTTAAAGCTTCATGTTCAACGAAAACTTTGGTAAATTCGTAGGGTAAGGTGGGGTTAAACGGATAAAAAGGTGTGTTTTCGTTGCTGGGTTCACCTGGTTTGTATCCTAAAGCTGCACTAGAACTGGTGACTACAACTCTTTTTACACCCGTTTCTAGGGCGGCGCGTAAAATATTACGTGTGCCTAAAACGTTGCAGTCGTAAAGTTCTTGTTGAAAGTTAGCATCACCATAAATGGTGGAGATTTTAGCAGCAGTGTGGTAAATGCGATCGCAACCTTTAACCGCTGCTACAACAGATGATAAGTCGCGCAAATCACCGTAAACTTTTTCTACTTCTAGTCCATCAACTGCACTGTTATTACTTTCTTCACGTAGCAGCACTCTCACTGAGTGATTATCTTTGAGTAAGCGTCTGACTAGGTTTGCACCTAAATGTCCGCTGGAACCTGTAACTAAGATTGTCATATCAACTCGCTTTTGTTTTTAAGATTATTTTTTTTCGCGCATAGACGCAGAGGAGGACACTTGCGTGGGCGGCTTTGCCGACTTGAGCAAAGTGTCCGTCGCGCAGAGGAGAGTGCGAGAGTGTGGTGCTTTTAATTTGGAATTGCGATCGCTAGAGGTTTTAGTGGTTGACGTTGACTAATTATTCGCATTTTTACGCCACCTGTAGGAGCTAGTAAAAAGCCTTGATATTGTGGTTTGATTGGTTGTTTGTTAATTAAGTTAAGTTGATATTTTGATGTAATAGTTGCTATGACTAATTTCATTTCAAACATACTTAAAGCTGCACCAATACAGCGACGGTTTCCACCACCAAATGGTAAATATTCGTAGGGCGAAAATTGTCTTTCTAAAAAACGCTCTGGGAGAAATTGATGAGAGTTTGGGTATAAGTCTTGGCGATGATGCACTAAATAAGTACAAGGCATCACCATTGTACCAGGTTCTAGTTTATAGCCATTCAAATTTATTGGTGAATTGACTACACGAGCAGAAGCCGCGATCGCTGTAGGATAGATGCGGAGAGTTTCTTGACAAACTGCTGTCAGGTAGGGAAGTTGAGAGATGCTAACAGGGTCTTGAAAGTCTCCTAAAGTGTGCAGTTCAGCCAACAGTTTCTCGCCGACATGAGGCTGGTGATGTATCCAATACAAACCCCAAGTCATGGCTGCGGCTGTAATTTCATGACCAGCAATTAATAGTCCCAGAACTTCATCATGTAATTCTTCATCTGTCAAGCCTTGATTATTTTCATCTCGTGCCGAAAGCAATAAAGTTAAAATATCAGAACGTTCAGGATCGTAGTTTTGGCGGCGGTAATTAATTTCTCGATAGAGAACTTGCTTAATGTCTTGTTTAAGACGACAGAAGTAAGACCAAGGACTCCATGCACCTAAATCTTTCTGCAAGAAAGTGAAATATAAGAAACTAGCTCGAATTGGCGAACCTAAAAAATCTAACCAGGAAATTAGCAACTTTTTCAGATATTCTCCACTTTCTCCAGTTTGTAAACCAAATACAGCCTGTAACATTACTTCTAAAGAGATTTTTTTCATGACTTGGCGTGTCACAAAAGGCTGAACAAGAGGTAATTGATTCATTATTTTTGCAGTAATCTCACAAATCAATTGACCGTAAGTTTGCATTCTTTTACCATGAAAAGGTGGCATTAATAATTGCCGATGCTGGCGATGAGTCTGCCCATCTAAAATTACTACTGAGTATTTCCCTACTAAAGGTTCGAGAAACTTTTTTTGCTCAATAGCAAAACCAAACTCCTTGAACTCTCCTTGAAAAATCTGCTGTATTGCTTGAGGATTGCTCACTAATACTATCGGCGCACCATTTAAACCTATGCGCCCGGTGAAAATTTCACCATAGCGGTTTACCGCTTCTTCTAAATAATCCAGTGGGTTAAACATCCACTGAATTACTTGCATTATTGGTGGAGATTTAGGGCCATCGGGTAGTTTCATGGTAATTCGCACTTTTTCTAATAGGTGTATAAAAAGTATCCCAATAATGAAATCCAATATTTGAAAAACTACAACTTCCTAGAAAAATTAAGGATTAGTTATAGATGAATACGGTTTAGTTAAGGCTAATATTATTAGAACGAACCGCCAAGAACGCCAAGGACGCAGAGAGAAGAAAGAAATACTTAACTGAACTTTATTAAGTCATAGATTTAGCCGTAGACCATAGTTTAGCACAGTGTTGATTACTCGAAGTTTTGTAGACGCGTTCGCGAAGCGTTGCCGCAGGCTAGCGGCTTACCGTAGGGTAGTAATACCAAATCTCTATAAACTTGCACTAAATATTTATCTCTTTCTTCCTTGGCGTTCTTGGCGTCCTTGGTGAGTCCACTTGCCGTCTTGGCGCCTTGCGTCGATGGCAAAGTGGCGAACCCGAAGGGCGGTTCGTTTTCTAAGATTAAGTGCATCTTCACAGAGAATTGGTAGAACTGGCTTTATACTCAGCACGAGCGCACTTTGCTATACTATTGACTTCATCGCTGGCTGTTTATGTTGTTTTTTATTTAAGTGTTCTTCCCACTTACGAATTGTTAATTGTTGAAACAAGTGAACAGCAGGATTGAGTTCAATAATCGGGGCTTCAAAGTGATTTTCATATCCCTCTTGTTCAGCTTCTACAGCGATGCCATCTTGACTTAGTAGTGGTCTAATTAATAGAGGATTGGCAATTTTTAAGACTAATTTCATTAGCCATTGAGGAATTTTGATATTGGTGAAAGGAATTTTCAGCGCATTAAAGTAAAAGAGAAAAAATGTGCGGGTAGTGCGCTCATCAATGGGTAAGACAAAACACCAATGTTTAATTTTATCGCCTGTATTTGACCATTGATAAGGATATTCGTAACATAAATCCATAGAGTTGGTATTAACTCTGGTTCTATCGACAAATAGACCAGAAATTTTACCTGTACCAACTTGAGTATCGTAGCTGAGGGTGACGTGATCGCCTATTTCTTCAAATTTAGTTAATTTAGCATCGACAAAGGGGCGATATTGACGATGCAGATAAGCATGAGAAAAATCACTCACGTTGTCGATAATCATGGAATGGTGCGCCCGCCAGGTAAAATCTAGTGGTACACAAGCCCATCGGTTTTTACCTTCTAATTCGGGAATCTCTGGAATTTGTCTGACATCAGCGAGTGTTGCATCACCGGGGAAAATCCAAATCAACCCATAACGCACCTTGACTGGATAAGTCCCCACTTTACAAGCAGGGAAGCGATTACCAAAGCTATCATGGGGCATATCTACGAGTTTTCCCTCGTCGTCATATTGCCAACCGTGATAAGTACAACGGATATTGCAACCATCAACTTCACCTAAAGAAAGCTTGAGTTGACGGTGAGCGCATCTATTTTCTACCGCTCTGAGTTTACCGTCTTGCCCACGATACAGTGCAATAGAAGTATTCCAGAATTTAACTTCAACAACTTGACCAGGTTTAATGGCATGGTCATATTCAACAGCATACCAGTAATCTGGGTTCATACCCGCCGATCGCACCTTTTGACGGCGGTTTTTTGCTTCCAAAAAAGTAGGAGGAGAAGAAAGAGATTGTTTCATAAGTCAAAATTACGAATTACGAATTACGAATTACGAATTACGAATTACCCATTACCTGTTCCCTGTTCCCCGTTCCCCGTTCCTTGTCAGCTTTGACAATCAAACCTCGACGCACAAAGTCTTGGTATGCTTCGTAAATGGCTTGTTTAACGGAGGTAGGTTGGTATCCCAACTCAATTTGAGCTTTGTTAGTGTCAGCATGGCGATGCATTTGTAAAATCCTGACTGCGCCAGAGGTGAAGCGTCGGGGTGCTTTGGGGAAAAATCGGGGATAGATGAAGTCTGCAATACCAGCTACTCCAGCCATGACTTTACTGGGTAAGCACAGTTTCGGCTTGGCTACGCCTGTAACTTCCTCGAAAATTGCCATGATTTCATCAATAGTGAGAAATTGGCTGCTAAAAATATACTTTTGTCCACCTCTACCTTTTTCCATTGCTAAGATATGACCGGCGACAATATCTTTAGCGGCGACAAAATCAAATCCACCCCCGACATAGGCGGGAATTTTACCATGTGCAAAATCTATGAGTGTCTTTCCCATACGCGAGGGTTTGAAGTCATTGGGGCCAAGAATTGCACAAGAAACAGCAATTACTACATCAAGACCATCAGCATAAGCTTTGAGACATTCCTGTTCCATGAAGGCCTTGCTGACTTCATAAGGTAAGTGTTTGCCAAATGGATAAAATGGGATGGTTTCGTCGCTGGGATGGGATGGATGATGTCCGACGGCGCTGAAGGAACCTGTAACTACAACTTTGGTAACTTTAGCGTTCAGTGCTGCACGTAAAAGGTGAATTGTCCCTAAAACGTTAGAGTCGTAGATTTCCTGATGGAAATGTGCATCGCCATCTAAAGTTGAGACCTTAGCAGCACAATGATAAATGCGATCGCATCCCTCTACAGCCGCTAAAGTAGAATCAAAATCCCGCAAGTCTCCATAGCTGCGTTCTACTTGCAAATTATCAACGGCGGTGTTGTTACTTCCTTGGCGCAACAGCACCCGGACATTATGACCATCTTCAAGTAAGCGCCGGACTAAGTTTGCTCCTAAATGACCACTTGCACCAGTAACTAAGGTTTTCATATATTTTATTTCCTGATTTAAGCCCCAGCTAAAACCCAAAGCAAAGTATTCTGCACCGATTTAAATGAACCGAACCGCAAAGCTAAATCCAAAATTGGTGTTTTCGCGGCTTGTAAAAACAGATTCCCCGCCATTAACCTGGGGCCGATTTTTTTCTGAATCAGTTTTGTATAAGGTGAAAGTTCTTTTAGGGAAGGTTCAGCGCCTCTTTCTAGAACAGAACCCAAAAAGTTACCTGCTAATAGTCCACTGGCTAGTGCTGTATGTATTCCTTCTGCGGTAGCTGGATCTACTAAATTTCCGGCTTCTCCTGCAATTAAAGTTCCTGGCTGTACTAAGGCGGTTGGTTTGTGGGTAATGGCGATGGGATGTCCCACTAGATAATCAATTTGACTGGCGTACTTCAATCGGTTAGCGAGACGATTTTCAATAAATGCTTGAAAACGTTGTTTGGCATTCAGTTCACCGTGAGAAGCATCGTAACAAATGCCAATATTGACGCGATTTTTACTTTCTGGAAATACCCATCCATAGTAAGGTTTTACCATTGGGTCAAAGTATATCTCTACAGCATCGTTAATATCTTCTACACCTTCATACCATCCCATGAGCGATCGCAAGGTGTTTCCTGGTCGTTCGGCTGTTGTTAACTTACTTGTACCACCATTGCAAACGATGGCCGCATCTGCTTCTATTTCTCCCTGATTGGTTTTGACGCCAATTAAACGACCGTTTTCATACACCAATTCTTCCACGCGGACACCTTCAGTCAGCTTTGCACCCTGTTGTGCAGCTTCATAGGCAAGTATTGTATCAAAGCGCGATCGCAACAACACCGCCGCTTCATAGTTACTTCTGAGTTCTACGGCTGTACCCCCGACACCTCCCATAATACCAGCGCGAATGGGATAGGCTTCCTGACGGACTTTATCACCGAGTCCCATTTCATCTAGTAATTCCAAAGTCCAAGGAGATAACCCGCTACCACAAACTTTACGACGGGGAAAAGTCGCTTTATCTAATAACAGTACCTCAATTCCTGAAAATTTTGTCAGGTTCATTGCCGCCGCCGCACCAGCTGGCCCTGCTCCTATTACCACCACCTTTTTCATAATTAAAGCTCCATGAATAGAATGTATATTTTTGGTATTTCTTATCGTTTTTATGCAATATTTACCCTAAATTTTTCTCTAGTTGTAGCTGACATATCTGAATAAAATTGACGTACCCATTGACGATATTGCATAATCGGGCCATCTCTATCACAAAGCAAAGGCTGGGGACGATAAAGTTTATTTTCCCAAATCGGAATATCTTGCTCAATATTGCTCACAACTTCTTTATTTATCCTATTGGCAAATGCCCAAGTTAATATAGGATTAAAAAGTTTCTTAACACTAATGACAATATGTACTTCCAGATATTCTTCATCAATTGGTGTCGGCATCACCACACTAATAGCATTTAAATCAACTATTACCTTCAAAGAAGAATAAGCAATTTGGCATCCTAAACCATAGCAAGCTACTTCTAACAAGCCTTCTGCTTCAGCACCTAATTTCCCTACAAAAGGTAAATGATATTTTGGCGATACACGGCGAATAAATAGCGGCCCCTCTATTTCTGAACAAGGGTTTTTTAACTCCCTAAATGTTTGGTGATGTAAGAATGTCATGTGGGCGCTATCCATCGCATTCTCAGCCATTTCTTGCGGATGAATACGAATTTTCCAACGATGGCTTTTAAAAGGAGTCCATTCATTTGCATCCCACTTAGGAACAGAAGTCATTTCCCAAGTAGGAGGTTTTTTCTCAGCATGGTGATATACCATAATCATGCCATTAAATTCCCGAACTGGCCAAGCATAAATTTGCGACTTGGGGGGAATTTTATTAGCGTAAGGAATATTAATACAATCACCTTGGGAATTAAAACCCCAGCCATGAAAAGGACAATGAATATTATTCCCCTTAATACAACCGCCATATCCTAAATGAGCGCCCAAGTGTGGACAGTGAGCATCAAATACATGAGCTATACCATCTTCTGTGCGGAATAAAACTAAATCTTTGCCAAAATAATGCAATGGTATAACTTTTTTTACAGTCAATTCATTGCTATAAGCAATGCGAAACCAACCATTAGGAAAGGGAGAAAAAGGATAGCGGTTGTTCATATACTGAGGGAATGGGGAATGGGGAATAGGGAATAGGGAATAGGGTATGGGTATATTTAGCGTTTGTTTATGATTTATTTAATTTGTAATTTTTAGGTTTGATTTTTAAGTTAAAATTGGATATTTTAAATTGATTGATTAGCTCTTTCAACACCATGGTTCCGTAAATCCAAAGAGTTTGCAGTACAGATTTAAAATCTAGGGTGCTAAAGAAAGCATCAGCAAAACCAAAGGGTAAAATTAAGGGAATTGGCCCGCGTCCATATTCCAATACCCACGCATAATCTTTAATAGCTAAACCTTCACTTTTACCTTTTGGTAAATAATATTGATCTCCAGCTTTGCGAATATCGCGTGCAAGAGGGTTTTCTTCTTGGAAATACCATAATTCGCCATCAATGACGAAATCATAAATTTCTACTAGGTGTCGTCCTGTATGTCCTGATGTACCAATTGATGAGCCAAAAAATACTAGATATTCGCTAAGGGAAGCATGGAGAACCGCAACAGCATACATACATCCCCCAGCATTATTAATTATCCACTTAATCTCATGAGAAATATGATCGGGATATTTTGCTGCTAATTCCGCCCTGACAACTTCTAACATTTGTGTGTTAGGTAAACCTATGCCTTTTTTAGCAGTTTCATGTAAAATCTCTGGTTCAAATAAATAACGCATAATTGGTGGTAGGGAAAGAAAAACTACTGACAAATGACTAATGACTAATGACTAATGTCGAAGGAATCCGATTTTGCAAAGTCATCTTTAAGCCATATTTAGGACGCAGTTGGGCAACAGTTTCTGCTTCCACAACATGGCCTGGTACTAAATTCAATTCATAACGTTGGGCTACTGTTGCTAAAATTAACTGAGCTTCCAACATAGAAAAGTGAATTCCTAAACAGGTACGCGGCCCGCCACCAAAAGGAAAATAAGCATAAGTTGGACGTTCTTTAGACTTTTCTGGTGTAAAACGTTCCGGCTCAAATTTTTCTGGTTCTGGCCAAAAGTCCGGGTGACGGTGTGCAATGTATTGGCTAATCAAAACTGTAGAATTTGCGGGAATATGATAACCATCAACTACATCTTCTTTAACGCTACTGCGCGGTATTGTCCACACTGGAGGATAAAGCCGCAATGATTCTAAAATTACCATTTTGGTATATTTGAGACGCGGCATATCTTCAACTGTTGGTGTGCGTCCACCTAAGACTGTTTCTAGTTCAGCGTACAGTTTATGTTTTACCTCTGGGTGTTGAGATAACAAATACCAAGTCCAGGTGAGTGCTGTGGTAGTGGTATCGCTACCTGCAACGAAAATTGTTAGGATTTCATCGCGCAATTGCTTCTCACTAATACCTTTACCTGATTCATCATCTCGCGCTTGTAATAATTCTGAAAGCAGATCTTTTGGTTGTTGTTGACTGTCGTTTCGACGTTCAGCAATCAGGTTATAAATGAATTTATCAATTGAATTTCTGGCTTGTTTAAAAGGACAGTTGGAAGCGGTAGGAATAAATAGAGGAACGTTAAAGAGTTTGGTTGCTCTTTGCGCTATATAAGTTAAGCCAGTTTTGAGTGCTTGACCGATTTCTGTATTACGATCGCCTGTATCTACACTCAACATTGTTTGACCAATGATGCTCATTGTCAAACGTTCCATTTCGGCGGTAATTTCTAAGCTTTCACCATTTTCGACGTAAGGCTGCCAGCGTTCTAACATTTGTAGAGTGGCTTCACTCATCGCCGCACCAAACTTTTTAATTTTGTTTTCTGTAAAGAATGGTTGCATTAACCTTCTTTGACGTTGCCACAATTCCCCATCACTGGTAAATAAGCCTTCTCCCAGTAAAAGTTTTAGTCCATCATAGGCAGCACCTTTACCATAACTCTGATGACTGTCTACTAAAATGTGTTGCACATAATAGGGATTAGTAACTACATATAAAGCTTTAGGGCCGATGTAGAAACGAAATAGATCACCAAATTTCTGCCAAGAATCTAGATAAAATTGTAGAATTCCGTGACGCTGTATTTCTGATACATTACCCAAAAGGAAATTACCGCGATCGCCTGGAACTGTTTTGTATTGTTTTTGGTTTTTCATGATGACTGATGACTGTGAACAGTGAGATATTTTTTATTTGGAAGTTTCTAAACTTAACTTCACAGAAAATCGGTATCAGTAATTATTGAATTTTGAATTTTTATTCAAGTCTTTCTAACCGACGTGATTCATACATTCCTAATGCCCACACCGGAAAATAGCTACGATAAAGGGTATAGTCCAATAAAGCAGTATGGAAAAATACCCCTGCCCAATCTTGTTCAGGCCATTCACCATTTTCTAGCTGCATTTTTACCAGAAAATTGGCTCCTTGAGCGATCGTTTGCCAATGATTAGTTCCCACAGCTAACAATCCCATCATTGCCCAAGCTGTTTGAATGACTTGGCTTTCGCTATGTTCAACATATTGATTTGTTAAACATCCTTGAAAATGTTCTCCCCAGCCACCATCGGCTTTTTGTTTGCTAACTAACCAACGGGATGCTTTACGAATCGCTGGCGAGTTGGGGCTTTCACCTGCTGCTAATAATCCCCGAATCCCGAACATTGTGCCATAAATAAAGTTCACACCCCAAAAACCCAGCCAGGAACCATCGGGTTGTTGCTGTTTACGCAACCATAAGCCTGCTTGCTTAATTGCTGTGTCAATTTCTTCTGCCATCACTTCTGGATGATGAGAGCGAAATTCTTGCAGTGCCTCTAAAGATGAAGCTGTACACTCAATGTAAGAATGCTCTGTCATGGAGTTAGCAAACATTTCCGCTGGATTCATCCATTCTAATTTTGAGGCAATTTTCCGCCGTTCGTAACTGCCAAAACCGCCATCTGAGTTTTGACATTGCAAGAGAAACCGCACAGAATCGGACAAATCGCAATTTTTCAGGGCGGTAGAAGGTGCATTTAGCAGTGCTACCAATGCCTCAGCTGTACAATCACTCACAGGCCAGCCATGCCAAACCCCAGCAAAGCAAAATCCTCCTTGGGGATTGATGCGATGAAACCGGGCAAAATCGGGAAAGGGTTCTGGAATTTGTTGTGTAGCTAGGAATGTCTGCGCTTTAGCCAAACTATCAGATACTTCTATATGGGGTTTGGCTGCTGCTAAAGCTTGAATGGCAAAGGCTGTATCCCATGTGCTGCTGCGTGCGCCTGTAACTCGCAGTCCTTTTTGCTCATCTTCCCAAATCCATCCTTGCATCCGATTGATCGCTTGATGCAAGTCTGCATCATCGGGATTATGCAACCATAGGGCAATGATATTCAACAAACCACTGACTGGGGATAGACTGGTATAGTCGGTTGTCCGCAGTTCATAATGAATCATCTCGATCATTTCATCGCTGACACTGGCGCGTAACTTTTTCGAGTGCCAACGTTCATAAATGGCGCTGATTTGATAGCCGATGCGGAGAATCAGGCTAGGTGGGTTATAAACTTCTGCTTTTCTGAGAGTATTTTTGGCTTTATTCCAGGCGATCGCATCATAATCACCAACATACAATTCCTGACGCAATTCTTCAAGCAATGGGGTAAGTGGAGTTTGAAACTTGCGACCATAAATAAACCCCATGGGCATATAAATCAGGCGAGTATGGCAATAATAATTTTTGGGGTGTAGCGGTAGCCAAGTAGGAATACGCCATACTTCTGGTAAGACTGGATTTACACCCCGCCAATCATACAAATTCAACATTGCTAGCCAAAATTTACCCCAACTGGGAATCCCAATCACTCCGCCTTGTGCTTGGATAAATTCCCATGCAGGGACTAACAGCGGATCATCCTTGTTGACCCCTAAAAGCCGCGCCGCAACATATACTAACGTGGTTACAAACAAGTAAGGCTGAGATTGAGAATGCATTCCCCACAAGCCGTTAGGTAAACGAGTTGTGGCAAACTGTAGCTTGATCATTTCCCGTCGCTGTGGCGATATCGGTGTGCCAGTGATATAGCACATCAGCGTATATTGAGCAGCCAGCATCGCACACCATACCACCTCACCTTCCCAAGCACCATCTTCTGCTTGGGCTTGTACCAAAGCATCCACACCACGCCCCAAGGCTTTGATGCTATCAGATTCAGAGGAGGAAAAAATCGCAGATGGTAAATATGAATAATGTTCAGTTTTCATCTTTTTTCATCCTTAGCGAAGACGTGATAAAGCTAATGTGGCTGGAGATTTCAGCCATTGACCAAAAGATTGCAAAACTTGAGTACCGTGTTGCCATTGGTGATTAGATGCAGCATCTATGAGAACATAGTTCATCGCTGTCATCACTCCTTTGAGAAAAGACCCACTGAAGGACAACAAATTGGCTTCTGCCCCCGATAATAAGCGCATAGTGCGTACACAGTAGCTGGGATTTTGTCGCCACATCTGGTAAATAGCTTTGCGGATAGCCACTGCACTATCATCATCACGAGAAAATGCTTCGTGGAGGGTGGTTGCTAACATTTCTGGTACATAAGTACCGAGTTTACGCTGACGCTGATAAGTTGCAAAATTTCGACTCCGCACCAGACACTCACCATCCAAAAATCCCATTGTCATCCCCGTTGCTGTCATAGGATGAAAATGTCCAGTAGCATCGCCTACTAATGACAAACCAGGACGGCCATAGTGAGTCCGAGAACTAAATTGGTTAGCTACCCAAACAACTAAATTATTTTGTAAAGCTTGGCGAAATGCAGGTAATAAAACTTTCGGAAATACTGAACTGTAAGCATCCCAAAGATAAGCAACTTTTTTTTGAGAATGAATTGGCACATCCAAACAGATACGGATTTGATTTGTCCCAATACGATACATCAACGCTGGGCCTGGCCCACCCAGAAATACATGACCAAATCCCTCAAAAGGTAACTCTACATCTTCTAGCAGCACTCCTGCCATATAAGAAATGAGGATTTGGTTATTGGCAATACCAAGAGCTTTTCTCGTAAAAGATGAGCGACCATCAGCACCAACAATTTGACCTACTGTAATTGTCTGATTGTATCTTTGTTGAATATGCTCAAAAGTGAGTTTTTGTCCTTCAATATGAATGACTTTAGCACCACCCAAAAACTGAATATTTGGATGGGAAGCTGCAACTTTCCGCAGTGCAAATACAAGTTTGTTATGCTCGCAACTAATTGCTACAGCACCATCAGGATAGCTGAGTTTAATTGGTTCGCTGCCGTCATCTGGAAAGACGACAAAGCCTTGTCCACTGAAATACTCTGATGAATTTATATCTAGTTTTATACTCAAATGCTGTAAAATTTCTACACCCGGAGGATGTAACCATTCCCCTGCTAAACGTTTAGTATTTTGAGGCTGTGCTTCTAATAGAAGAACTTTGGCACCATTATGAGCAAAAGCTAGAGCCGTGACACAACCAACAGGCCCTGCACCAATGACAGCAACATCAGGAAAAATTGAAGGAGATTTTATGGGGATAGTTGAACTTGTTTTCATAGTTGTTTGTTTCTCATAGTTAAGTAGGTGGACATAATTAAATTGAAAATGTCAATCAGAGAGTCTCTCTGATTACAAGGCTTTTCCCTCCTGCTTCCTGCCTCCTACTTATCAACTATGAGGCTAATAACGCTGTATGTAATCAAAACTGTCAAAATTTGAGCATATAACCCTACTATTCAATGTGGATGATTTCTCAATTTATGCTTTTTTGTCTAATTATAGAAAGGACACCATGTCAAAATTAAATTTTTACATTAGGTATCCTCACATATCGTGAATAACTGATACTGTAAATCCTACTTTTACCTTGGCATAATACCTTTTGCGACCTGATTGACCATAATGTAAGATTGGAAGATTTTGATTTTCTATTTACTAGCTGTTAATTGCTCAATTATCCCAACAACAGCATTGCGGGTAAGTTTGGGCTGTCCCAGAACTAACACATCAAGTGTTGCATGAGCTAAGGTGAGGGGAATTTGGCAAAAATCTTTAGCTGGACTTTTTTGCAGAGGTTGGGTATACGCATCGGCTAAAGAAAGATTGCGTCGTGCATAGGCGTGCATATTTTTCTCATTCCAATTATTAGGAAAGAAATTTACTTGCCTTGTCATATCTTCAGAACGGTTACGTAGAATATTGACTGCTTGTAATCCTCGACCAAAACCGATAGCATGACTACGATTTGTTTTCGTTCCGTCATACCAAGCCCACAAATCAGAAAGTAATAATCCCACAGATCCAGCAACGCTAAAAGTATAGCTATCTAAATCATTTTCTGTATGAATTTGCCAATCACACTCAGCCCAATGAGCCATTCTATCAGCCATTGCCGCTGTTGCTTCCCAAATACGAGGTGCAATAGTTTCTGGTGCAAGAATTGCCCACTCCGCCAGACGAGTTGTTACTTCTGGAAGTGCTTTGTTTTCACTTAAAACTAAAGAAAGTTTATCAATAGATGAATCACCACCCATCGCTTGTAGACTTAAACTAATTGTTCGTAACAGTGAAGATTTGGTAGAGTTATCGAGTTCAGCATGGTCTTCAATTTCATCAATTGCACGCATACATAAATATGCAGAAGCAACAGCTTCTTGAAGCTGTTTTGGCAGGCGAATAATTGGGATGTAGAAAGTTCTACTCGTTTCTTGGAGAATTTCTAAAGCATCTCTACGTATTTCCATTTTTGCACCTTTTTAGTTCGAGTAATAACAGGGAATCACTAATAATTATGTTGCCTAATTTATCTGTTTTTCTTGGATTTAAATTGAACAGATACAGCAATAATTATTAAGTTTTAGTAACCTGAAACTACTAGAATTATTAGTGATTCCATGACAATAAACTTCGATTTTGGAAATTTATTAACATAAATTCTACTCTGTAAATCTAGTCATATTTGTCTATAAAGTATGGTAAAAGTATGATGATTACTTTATACAAAAGTATTTAAAAAGTATGATAAGTATGTAGATTAACAGGACTTCAACAAAAATGCTTTGGGTTATAGAAAGTGAATGCTGTGTACAAACCTGAAAAGGGCATCAGCATTGGGGGCAAGCATTTGGAGCGGGGGGAGCAGGAGGAGTGAAAACCTTCAAAAAATGACTTTGACAAAGAATGCTAGCCTTAACTGAACTGTATTGCTCTTTCCCCCCAGCCTCCCCAGCTCACCACCATCCAAAGTTTCTGTGGCGCACCACTAGTTTTTGTCAGGGAGATTTCTAGGCGGGACTTTCCGCCCTTGGTAAAATTTTCGTTCTAAGTTGCCCAAACCAAACCAAATCCCCGCAGCGATAATCACAACTAAGGTCGAAATCGAAATAGAGATGATCTGTGTGTGGGTGGAAATGAACATACTCATAGGTAGTAGCGCCCAAGTCAGCACCCCCACCACAGCTATCCCTAGCTTTAACCGTTGCAAGTTAGTTAGGGCAGTGCTGCAACTGGTGCATTTTTCCGTGTGGGAATGATATCTATCCAGTAGTGCTTCTAATTGCAGTAGTGGTGGCAGAGTCTTCCCTGGAAATGGCTCAGCACTGTATTGCTTGACCCACGAACGCAATTGGTAGATAAAAAGATCTGCTTTGGTCGGCAAATAAAATGCCTTTGTAAAGTTGGCACTGCCACCTCGTTTTTCAAAATAGCGTTCTTGATAATGCAGAAAAATCTGATCATCTTCTAATACGCCATTTTGCCCGATATGGGAGTACCAACGCGGAGTCAGCTTCATCAAAAATCCAGGCAATTTTGAAGAAAATTTGAATGGGAATAAGGCAAATAGCCGACATTCTCCTTTACGAATCGGAGTTGCATATACTACTGTTAGTGTCCTGCCAAACTGCTTGGAGGTCAAGTCGTGCCACATTAATCCTGGAGCAATGAAAGTTGTATCCTGTCGCCCAAGGGTTCCTTTACGCGGGCCTTGTGCCCAACTTCCTTTGAATCCCCATTTCCCCGATTCCACAACCTCTAATTCAACAGCACTTACATTTGCTCGATTGCCAACAGTGCCATGGTGTGTGTAAGGTATGTGACTACTGTCTAGAACGTTCTCCATCAAAGTCAGGGCATCATAGGGCAAGTCTCGAAATGTTTTCAGGCAGATCCAACCGTCTGTTTCTTCCAAGATGTCAACAACCGGAACTTTAGTTTTAGCTGCATTCTCCGCACAACCAGGATAAACAAACAACAGTCCAGTACGAACTGTGGTTGGTAGTGAACGGCAGCAGGCACGCTGTGAAACTTCTGCCTTTCCTCCTTCGACTTGTTGCGGAATATGAACGCACTTTCCTGTTCCTGAAAACGTCCAGCCATGATAAGGACATTCGAGCAATCCATCCGAGTTTATTCTTCCCTCCGAAAGTGGCACTAACCTATGTGGGCATTGATCTACAAATGCTCGCCACATCTGTTCATTTTTGTCCCACCACAGGACAATATCCTGGTCTAACAAGGTGAAGCGCGTTGGCCGAGATTTATCTAGATCCTCAACATAATGGACAGGATACCAAGCTTCTTGCCAATCAAACCGATCTGGGTCGAGTCCACCAGCACCGAGGTCTTCTGTTACTCTGGTTTGGGAACTGACTGAAACAGCAGAATCCTCTAACTGTAGAATGCTGTTGAACATGGTGAGAATAGTCAACAATTATTTTGATTTTTACTCCAACCAAAATATAACTATTTTTTAATGGTACTGACAGCCAAGAGTTGAAAAATCAGCCAATAGCCTCAACGTGGACTCACCTTTTGGTTGAGTCGATGGGGAGTATTATCTCCCACACCTCTGAGTTAGAACCGGACGTGCCGCGTTTGCGTGCATCTGGCTCCCGATGTTCTGGTTTGCTCATGTGCAGGTAATCATGACAGCTTTCATGGACTGCTATCAGATTATTCTTTTTCCAGTTGGAGTGGTTCCCATATTTGTGATGTAGGTTAACTTTCTCATCAGATAGGAGTTTAAGTCCACAGGCTGCACAAGTATGGTTTTGCCGTTTTAAAGCAAAAGAGGTTTTGCCGTCGTAGAGTTTGCTGTTACGTTGACTCCAGTAGGTGATGTCTCCATCAAAGGGTGATTTTATACCTTTAACGTTGACGTGCTTGTTTTCGAAGTAGGGAACCTTGGGGAACGCTTTGTCCAGCAAAATCTTGCTGGTTTGGCGGTTTAGTTTGGTTTCCTTATTGAACACCTGAAATGCTCTGCGTTGGATGTGGTACAACGAGAATCGTGACCCGTTCATCTTGCAGTGGCAGTGGTAGTTCCTCCATCCTCTAACTACAGGGGCTAACTTGAGAGCCTTTGTTGTAGCACCAATATTCGAGTTGTTGACAATGCGCTTTACTTTCTGACGGAATGTTTTAAAGTTGTCCTCTGAAGGGACACATCTAAATTTTCCGTTGTTCTGCACCTTGAAGTGCTAGCCAAGGAAGTCAAAGCCCGAAGTCGTAGCGGTTAGCTTGGTCTTGTTCTGGCTGATATTCATCCCCCTGTCTGCTAGGAATTGGCTGATTTTGGCTAGTATAAGGAATACGGCATCTTCCTATAACTAAATAAACAACAACTATATGTAGACCACGCTTGCCATTGTAAACTCTAATTAAGTCTCCAAATTCTGAGAATTTCCCTCGCTTTTCTCACGTTGTTAAGTCAATAATGACTTGTAAAAAAGGTTTTCTTCCTGGAGTTGATGACGATAATATCTTTAATACTGTTAAGAGCGCGTGGTGACGAATTGCCCTAATCATTTTCCTTGTTGACCAAGGGTTTATGTTTAAGAATCTGCTAATTGCACTTGGAGATTTTGTCTGACTGTGTTCGGGTAACGGGTGTCCCTGTGCCTCCAAAAACAAAGTCAGCATCGCTTCTAAATTATCTTTCTGATACTGCGTCGGCATTAATTCTTTCAAGGTGTAAACTAGTTCTTGGGCGTGGGCAAGCATTGAAAAGTGCTTATTTACGAATATATTTCACGCCCTTTTTCTCATATTTTGAGTCAACTAAGCAATTCCAACATTTGCTCCATAGAGCGATCGCACGAGAGCGGATGACGCATTGTGCGGCATCCTAGCATCAAGCCGTTTTTGAAGCTTTTTATGTAGCATCACTGTTTATTACAGTTACATACTTAACCTTATTGTACTTAATAAATGTTCTTGACATACTGTGATATTTTGCGCTTTTTATTTCCCTGTTGCGGGTTTATTCGGTTAGGTGCAAGATGTGAGTTACGGTTCAATGTCCGTGGTTGCTAACACGCCGCGCAGTTTAACAGTGCAATCTCTCAATCCAATTGACGATGCAGCCAAAGTTCTGAATAGTTTCTCACGCGGTCAAGTAGCGGCTCAAGGGTTATGAAAAATTTTTCATGAGGTCAAGTTGTGGGGGCGGGAGATGTTAACCGAACCGTATTGGTCACAATCGGAGATATCGAAGTGACGTTAAATTATCCCAACCCGAATAATTTAGAAATCGCAGGCAATAATTTATTAGCCGCTTCCACCACCGAGGCAATCGCAGGTAAGCCAGAAAATATCCCTTTCAACATGGTGATAGCCGTTTTTGCCGTCTTTTGCTTGGTGGATTCTTGGGGACTTTTCCCCGCTTCTGCTAAAGTCTTCACCTGTTCTAGCGCTTCGGCTTTGTCTTCTTCTGGCAAATCTGCCGACTGTGAAATGCAAGAGTGCAACTGCGTCAATAGTTCTTTAATTCCTGGTTTATCTGCTTCTGGTGCATCAGGCAATTGATTGAGGGCAATACTCACATTACCGCTAATGGTTCCTAGATTAGCAATAGAACTATTACCAGCGATACCGCTAACATTACTGCTACCTTGAATATTGATGCCACTGATATCAGACATGATGGTATTTCCTTGTGTATAAGATTTAGGCTGCCCAAGTGCAGTATTTAACATAATTTCTAAATTACGAATGCGATCGCTTCTTTCTACCAGCAATAATTGCTGACTCTGCAATAAAGCTTTGAGTTGATTATAATCATCAAAATATTCTGCACTTAGTTGAGATTTATCGCTACCTACTGCGGTTTTGGCTCTGAGTAAGAATTTATCATCGCCGCGTTTCTCCATTGCCACAATTTCTAACTCGGCTTCGGGATGTTTTTCAGCGAGGTTTTTGAAAGCTATGGCAACAGCGCGGGGGTCAACGCCTTGATTGTGATAAAGGTCAAGGGTATCAAAAATTGGCTGGATAAAGTCGGCAAAGTCTCCATCTGCAAATACCTCTTGTTTATTATCAGGTTTGCGAAGGGGGTCAGGGTCTTCTTTGGTGGGTAAGCGCATAAAGACATATTCACACTTCACCCCATGCAATTTAGTCGTATTTGTAATCCCCCAATCTTCGATGTAGGCTCCGGTGAGTGTTGCACCTGTTAAATCTGTGCCCTCTAGTTGCGTTTGCTTCAGCTTTGCTCTTGATAAATCGGCATCTTGTAAATTAGCTTCACTAAGGTCAGCACCGATAAAGCTGGCATCAGCTAAGTTAGCTGCTTTTAAGTTGATACCTCGTAGGTTTTCGTGGTCAAAGTTTTTGTCCTGTCCCTGTCCTGTAACCAGCAGTTGACGTACTTGTGAGTTTTGCAGATAAGTCAAACCAGGACGAACACGGTCAAACATTTTGGCTTGATACCAACGGCTACAAATAAGGATAGTGTTTCGTAAATCTGTACTTTTGAGCGTAGCTTGGGAAAAATCAGCATTGGTTAAGTTAGCGCCACGAAAACTTGTACCTCTTGCAGCTGCAAAAGCAACAGCAATATTGCGAACTAAGGAATATTTTTCGTTTCCTTTCATTGCTTGCCAACCAATGTAAATACTAAACAACACTCCGACGACGGCGAAGGCGAAGGCGAAGGCTCCGGCAAAGGCTAAGGCTCCGGCTCCGGCTCCGGCGAAGGCGAAGGCGACGGCGACGGTGATGGCAATGGCTCTGGCTCTGGCTAAGGCTCCGGCTCCGACGAAGGCGATGGCGATAGCGATAGCGACAGTGAAGGCTCCGGCAAAGGCTCCGGCTCCGGCGAAGGCTCCGGCGAAGGCGATGGCTCCAGCTCCAGCTCCAGCTCCGGCTCCGGCGAAGGCTAAGGCTCCGGCTCCGGCTCCGGCGATGGCGACGACGAAGGTCAAGGCTCCTAAGCCAGCTACTACTCCTTGGCGAATTGTGATCAAGAAAAAGGCAATTAATAGGATTAGGACAGTCCAGCCCCTAATATCAGTTTCTAATCTGGAATTAAATATTTGTGACACGAAGTAACCATTGAAAGCCCATAACAATCCTGAAAATACCGACAACAACCACCCGACAAAGACTAGGAAAATTACCCACCGGGGTTGCAGTCCTGCTTTGGCATGGCTAAAGTTTGCACCTATTAAATTAGCGTTGGTGAAGTTTGCCCCTCGGATATCGGCATAGCCAAAGTTTGCACCCGCAAGGTCAAGTCCTTTGAAGTTGCGTCCTCGGAGATTTTGACCAGAGAAATCTAAAGCCATATTCCATTTGATGGAGGTGAGCAAATTTTACTACACGCTCACCGCTTTAAATTTAAGAATGATTCAGATATTACTTATTTTTGCATAAGAATATTTACCAAAGTTTTTGCAATGCCATTCGTTTCAGTTGAATCTTCAACACTGGGTCACTTTGGTATTCAAGCAGGAATTCATCAGGTGGACATTCCCCTGTTGCCGGATATGATTTAAGTTGATCGAGTCGTTGCGATCGCCCTTGCTTTATGAAAAATTTTTCAAGAAGCTTATCTTGGACTCAAAACTGGGGGGCGATCGCTTCAGAAATTACAGTTGTCAAAACTTCACAGTTCGCTCCCATCCCTGCACTTTCCAAGTGCTGACAATCCGAGAACTAAAGCGGATGGCTAGCTCTTTCGGGATGAAGAATTACAGCAGCATTTCTTTTACAAACTCAGTCATAATTACCACTAAATCTATGTAATTAGTGGATGTTAAATTGCTAAATTTTATACCAAATTACAATTTCTTATACTAAGTCTGAACTAACCTTGGACTAAGCCTGGACTAAGCCTACAGAATCAGTTTTTTCAATTTGTAAATCCCCTTGACTAAATCTTCCATGATGTTTGCCAAACGTCTACAGCCTGCATATTTCGCTTCTGCCAGCAAGAACAGAGTGTAAGTGTTGAGATCACACTTGGCGGTAGATGGTTTGGTAGTCGCTCTGATGGCCTGAACCCCTGAATACGCTTTCGACGTAAATTATCCGTCTTTCCAGCCCAAGAATGATTAGCGATCGCCTATTGTTTCTAATTTCTCTTACCGCATTATTTGTCTAATTTGTCAATGCGTAAGTCCTAACATTATGGAATTAAAAGTACAACAGCCTATGGACTGGGGCTTAATTGGAGCAATAGTTGCAATAGTAGGAATACCTATTGCAGTGTTTCAGACGTGGATATCATTTCAACAATACAGAGACTCAAAAAGATTACCCACTGTTACCGACAAAGACGAACTACGAATTTTACGAGCCTTGGTTACTGAAGTTGAAGGACGTAGTTTAAACATTTACAAAAATTCGTCATTTTACCGCCCAGCTTTAGATACTCTGCTAAACCAAGAGCTAATTCGTCAAAAAGGGGATAAGTATTATTTAACTGAGGTAGGAGAAGCAGTTGTCAGGAAGCATTTGACAGAATTCTTTAAGACTAGAAGATTCAGATAATTTAAATACTTGAGTATTTGAGTACGCAAAAAATCAAAAAGCCGCCAAATTATTGAGGAATGGTTAGAAAGGCGTAACAAGATTTAAGGCGATCGCTTTATACAAAACTTAACAATGAATGATATCTCAGCCTATCCCCTCACTTGGGCGACAATCTACCCAAGAACCTCGCAACACAAGCGACAAACTGCACGGTTTGAGGTTGGTTTTTCAGTCGCTCGTGATGACCTACTCAACGAGCTTAGACTACTGGGTGCAAAAAATTTAGTTATTTCCAGTAACGTACCACTCCGGCGAGATGGTCTACCGTATGCCAATTTTAGAGAGCCGGACGATTCGGGCGTTGCAGTTTACTTTCAAATTAAGGATAAGAACTATGCTTTATGCTGCGACAAGTGGCTCAAAGTCAAGGACAACATGAGAGCCATCGGACTGCACATTGCAGCTATGCGCGGCATGGAAAGGTGGGGAGTGGGGAGTGTAGAGCAAGCTTTCGCAGGATACCAAGCGCTACCACCATCTATAGAAAAGAAGTGGTGGCAAATTCTTGGTGTTGATGTCCGTGCAAGTGATGATGAAGTGAGGGCAGCTTACAGAGAATTAGCCAAAAAATATCATCCAGATGGCGGTACTTCACCCAATAATGACAAGATGACAGAAATCAATGCTGCCTATGAGCAGGCAAAGCAGGCTGGTTACAAGTGTGGTAACTATAACTGGTGAGCAGGGGTGCGGGGGTGCAGGGTTGAAGGGGTGCGATCGCACCTTGCCATGATGCTCTGAATTTTCCTCTAAGAAAAAGTGTAGGGTCATCCTCATAAAATCTTTACCCTACAACTCGTAATTTCACCGTACAGTCTGCCGGACTATATGCTCGACAATAAGCTTAATAACTGGCATACAACACGCAGACCATGACAGACATCCAACCCGACACCCTACAGAACGAGGCAGAAAATTCCAAAATTTCCATATTAGAATTACAAAAAAAATATGGGATTCAAAGGGATAGTTTCTATGCAAGGTTAAAATACCTGCGGATTACAACTCATAAGGTGTCGGGTAAAGCTCATCTGGATGCTCAGCAAGTTGAATATATGGACGCGCTGCACGAGCATATTAAAGCTACCGGACGCATGGAAAATTACCCAGTACCGGAACCATCTGGGCCAATTGAAGACGAGCAGCCAGCACCAACAACTACTTTGACTGTTGCAGAAACTCAGCAAGTGACAACAGCACCAAGCTACGCACCTAAGCAGCAGCGATCGCAGTCCTCCCAAGTAGACGACACAACAGCCATTATTACCAGCGCACAGAATAAAGCAGCCGGTACACTCATTGCTGAAAATGTACTGGCTCAACACTTCATTCAAAATCCTCAACTCTTGCCAGACCATCTAAAAGCCAAAATCCAAGAGTCTGCACAAATGCCTAGTGTTGACCCTTTCGGATACGCGGACTCATTGATCAGTATCGCAATGGGTTCTATCAACGCGGCTTAAAGTTTCTGGGAATGCTGAGTGCCGGGTTAGCGATCGCACTCAACGGCTTAAACCCACTATCATTACTAGCTTTGGTTGCGGGAGGGGCGATCGCCATTCTCCCAAAATTTTCCTCTAAGAACGAGACTGACAACTCAGCACTCAGCACTAACGACATACCAGCGCCGGGTGAGTTCAAAATCTACAGGCAAGCCGAGTTAAGCCGGACGGCAGCATCATTACTAGCTAATGGTGCAATTTTGATTGCTGGGGAAGATGGGAGTGGTAAATCTGTACTAGCTAACGCGGTGGTGGAGAAACTACAAAATGATGGCTTCACTGTGGCGTTTATCGAGCCTGCAACCCCTAAACAAATGTTGCTAGAAATAGCACATCAGTTTGATATTCCTACTGAGGATTTAGAGGGGAAATCGCTGACAGCTGACAAGCTAAAACGGGCGATCGCAACTTTCTTAGAGGAAAGTACAGCATTCTTAGTAATAGATGATGCCCATTCCTGTGATGCAAAATTCAGGATGTGGCTAAAGCAGTTGCGCCGGGGGAAATCGCCCGTACCAATGCTATTACTTGCAACTGACCCACCGCGCACCGACATCTTTATAAATATCCCGCGCATTGAATTAAAACCATTGCCAGAATCCGCAATTAGAGAAATTATGATTGCTGCTGCCCTTGAGAGAGGAATTACCTTAAAGCCTGCGGAAATGGCTAAAATTCAAAGCCGCGCCGGGGGAAATCCAACATTGGCTATACGTTCAGTTGAGGAGGAGTATCTAGGTTTGGAAGTTGAGGAGGGCGACCACCGCCGCTATTTTGACATCACACCATTAATATTGTTGGCGGGTATCGCCTTTGTAATTATGCGGTTTATTGGGTTGGGAACGTCAGACCAAGCACTCTACATTTTTGGAGGTATCGCCGCGGCCATCTTCCTGGGACTATCTCGGCTGCTGTACAACCTACCGCGTGAAAGCCAGAGGATACGGTAATGTTAGGGATTAGTCACCTATTAATTAGTGGTACAGCGACATCATTATTATTAGGGACTGCTAACCCTGCTGTTATTGCTGTGGGTGCGATCGCTGGCTTATTGCCCGACATCGATGTATCCACCTCCCCAGCTGGGCGTGTCCTTCCGTGGGTGAGTGCGTTTTTTGAAAGCAGAATGCCTCATCGCAGTTGTACACACAGTTTAGTTGCCAGTGCTGCGATCGCTATAGTCGGGTATGGAGTAGCGTTGTTTCACCCTCAGTTTATTAATTTAGTCCACGCTTTGAGCATCGGTTATTTCTTCGGTTGGTTTAGTGACGTGTTCACTCGCGGCGGTGTGGAAATGTTCTGGCCTTCCCCGGTGCGTTGTGTTTGTCCTGGTAATCGGAATTTGAGGCTGAGGACTGGGAGCAATGCTGAGTACTTCGTGCTGATTATTTTGATTGCGATCGCTCTCGCAGTCTTTTCTATCAACAGTTCTGGCGGCTTACTAACCCAATTCAACAGACTGATCGCTGCCCCTTCGGGGGTTCAAAAGCTTTACAACGAAAGCGGCTCAACCCACCTGATTATGGCCAATAGACGGCATTCTGTTGGGGGATAAGGTCTATTGGAACCCTGCCAAGCTTCGCAACGGTCACGTTGTCATTCTGGGTACTTCTGGAAGTGGTAAAACTCAGACTCTTAAGGCTCTTGGTTATGAGTTACCACTACTATTTCCAGGCATTAAAATAGTAATTTCTGATTTTCACGGAGATTTAGAACTACCTGGAGAAGTTTGTTACCCTCTTAACGCTGAGTCACCTTATGGGTTAAACCCACTGGTTATTGATTTAGATCCAAAAGGTGGTGGGCCGGATTTGCAAGCGATCGCTGTCTCTTCCATTCTCAGAAAATCCTTAAAAATGGGAGATAACCAAGAAGGTTTAGTGTTAAATGCTTTAATAAGTTGCTACCACCATAAAGGTATTTCTCAAGATAACCAATCAAGTTGGAAGCTTCAACCCCCTACATTTGCTGACTTAGAAAGTGAACTGCAAAGCCGCGTTGAGGATGGTTGTAAAGATTCCCAGAAATTATTATTAAAAATGGCTGCTACCTTTAAATACGGAATATTCAGCAAGCCTCAACCATCAATGAATTTTCCTATTGTTAGGTTTGACTTACAGCGTTTTTGAGGTTTATGAGGTACAGTAACAACAATTAGTAAACCAATTTTTTAGATGCTTTGGATTGACTAATTTCAGTGCAATTTTAATTAAACCATCAACTACAGACGCATTCTTAGGTGAAAATTGTTTGAGAAAAGCTTTTAATTGTGACCACCAATGCTCGATATATTTTAGCGATCGCCTGACCTTGGGGTGGAGCATTTTCACTCGTTTTTACCCGACTTCAGAAAATCGCGTTGCTCCCCCCTAGCATTGTGTAGTTCTCCTACAGCTGTGGCTATGCGCTTGAGTCCATCGAGCAGATAGTTTTGCACCTCTAAGTTAGTTGTGTGGATCGTGCCTTGCAAAGTTGCTTCTTCAGCGATGACGTTACCAGCACTACCTGCTTCTACTTTGCCAATGGTAACTACCGAAGGATAGGCTGGGTTAATTTCCCGTGAAACCAGGGTTTGCACAGCCATAATCAACAGTCCAGCAACAACCACAGCATCAACAGCTTCATGGGGTCTAGCTCCGTGTCCATTAGATAGGTTTTGCATAGTAAATTTACCAGTTTTTACAGGTTGAGAGTATGTAACGTTCAAGTACAATGTGGCTTAATTTTTATGGCTTTAATTTGATGCTAAGAGAAGAATTTGAAGAACTTGTGAAGTAGTTTTAGTTTCCTCACAATTTCCTCACTTCCTGATTTTTAACTTCTGGTTGTCAAATTATTAAATTTTGTTTGTATATATTTTTATCGTTTCTTCCCTGACATTGGCTTTGAGAGTCATAATAGAAATTGCAGGTAGACTATTAAAAAGAAAGTTCAACATCCTAATATTGACTACTGAGTTGTAATTGCTGCGGCACATTTTGCAGATGCAACAAATTGCTCCTTCCAGATTTAGTGTGGGAGGTGACTCAAATGACCATCACAGCCACTAAACCAAATTTGCAGGTCAAAAAGCAAATTAAGAAAAAACAGTTATCTAAACGTTCAATAGATATCGGTACTCCTCAAGTTCCTCTACATCAACTTGTAGCAAAGCAAGAGCATGAGTTGCTTTGTGATTGGGAAAACGCATCTTAATTAGCATCTTGTCTGAACAACCTATCAATCAAGGCAAGAGATACTTGAGAAATAGGAGAAATCATGAGAATTCCACTACAAATCACCTTTCATAACATTCCACCCTCAGAAGCTGTAGAAGCAAAAATTCGCTCCTTAGTTGATAAGCTAGAGCATTTTTATAACCGGATTACGAGCTGCCGAGTCATAGTTGATGCTCCACATCGGCATCACCGTAACGGTAAACTTTATCAGGTGCGAATTGACATCACTGTGCCAACGGGGGAAATAGTTGTGAAACGTGACCCACCTGAACGTCAAAGTCACGAGGATATTTATGTAGCAATTCGTGATGCCTTTGATGCAGCCAAGCGTAAACTGCAAGACCATACCAGTCTACTGCGTCAAGAAACCAAGACTCATGAACAGCAACCTCATGGACGAATTGCCACATTATTCTCAGATGAGGGCTACGGCTTCATTGAGACATCTGAAGGTAGCGAAGTTTATTTTCACCGTAACAGTCTATTCAATGGTGATTTCGAGCAGTTGCAGGTGGGAGATGAAGTCCGTTTTGCCCAAGAAGAAGGTGATCAAGGACTCCAAGCTAGCACTGTCAGACTGATTGGTAAGCATCACTTGCAAGGTTGAAGCTGTTGACTTCAGACATTTTCTTCATAGTCCAGATAGCATCAACCACTTCCTCACAAGTTCCTCAAATTTTCCTTTTAACTTAAAGATAGTGGCAGAATCTCTGTTGTTTGCAAAAAGGTTTTACCACTATCACTCCAGTAACTTGCTACATCCAGCCCACACTGAAGTGAAAGCTGCAAAGGTAGCAATCAAGTTGAAATATCAAGTTTGAAATCACAAATATTGGAGGCAATGTTATGCCGATTACTCGTTGGGAACCTTTCCAAGAAATTGAACGTTGGGAGCCTTGGCGGGAGATTGAGCATTTACAACAACGCATGAACCGCCTGTTTGAGCGGATGATACCCGGTGGAGATGGAGGAGAAATATCTGCACTCACCTTTATACCCTCCGCCGAAATGCAAGAAACTGCTGACGAAGTTCACCTCAGACTAGAAATTCCGGGATTGGAATCTAAAGATTTGAATGTGGAAGTTACTGAAGACTCTGTTTTAATCAGTGGTGAACGCAAGTCTGAAACCAAGACGGAAGAAAAAGGCGTGACACGCTCTGAATTCCGTTATGGCAAATTTGAGCGAATCATTCCGCTACCTGCTCACGTTCAAAAAGACAAAGCGCAAGCTGAATACAAAAACGGCATTCTTACCCTCACCCTACCGAAAGTTGAAGGAGAGAAGAAAAAAGCCGTCAAGATTAACCTTGGTTAGTTTGTTGCTCTAAAAGCAGGGGGAAAGGGATGAAAAACAGGGGAAAAGGGATCAAAAGGCCACCCATAATACCAAAAAGCTTGAAATCCATTTGCCCCTTTCCCCCTTCCCCTTTACCTGGAGGAACCTATGACAAAGTTCGTCACTTTAGCATTTATTGGCGATGTCATGCTGGGTCGGGGAGTCAACGAACAGATGAAGAGGAAATCACCAGAGTCTTTGTGGGGAGATGTCTTGCCGATATTGCGAGGTGCAGATGCCGTCATCGCTAATTTGGAATGTGCTATTACTCAACAGACTCAGGAGTGGAGTAGAACACCAAAAATGTTTTACTTCCGCGCCGACCCTACCGCAGTAGAGGTACTTCGGACTGCAAATATTCAATGTGTGAGTCTGGCCAACAACCACATCCTCGACTTCAATGACCAGGGGTTACTAGATACACTGAAATACCTTAATGCTGCGGGGATTCACCATGTTGGGGCAGGTCGGGATATCAGTGAAGCAACAACTCCCATGATCATGGATATTGCTGGTCTTCGTGTTGGTATGATTGCCCTCACAGATAACGAGCCTGATTTTGCAGCAACTAAGGATTCTCCAGGTATTAACTATCTAGAAATCATTCCCAATCCGTTAACTTTGTCACTGATTGAATCTGCGGTGGTGCAGTTACGGCAAGCTGGGGCTAAGTTAGTTGTCCTTTCTGCTCACTGGGGGCCGAATATGGTCATCTCACCGCCCCTTCACTTTCGCCAGTTTGCTCATGCAGTGGTAGATAGTGGTGTCGATATATTTCATGGTCATTCTGCTCATATCTTCCAAGGTGTAGAAAACTACAAACAAGGGCTAATCCTTTATGACACAGGGGATTTTCTCGATGATTATGCAGTTGATCCTGTGTTGCGTAACGATTGGTCTTTTGTGTTTCTGGTGGAAGTGAGCGATCGCGGCTTATATAAGTTGCGTTTGATACCTGTTGTTTTACAATACGCACAGGTTGACCTAGCGAAGGGAGAAGAATTCACCGCTATCTGTCACCGGATGCAAGCCCTTTGTGCAGCTTTTAATACCGATATTTTCAAAACGGCAGAAGGATTGGAAGTCAAATTGAGGAATGAAAAAAGGCTCATACGAGTTCTGTAGTCTGAATCTTCTAATGGATAAATTATGAACCTGAAGTACAGAGGCATTCTATTAATCATCCTGATTGCGATTATTGGTCTGTCTCTATCTAAAACACTAGTGCATATTCTGACCGAGGTATGGTGGTTTGATACTGTCGGGTTTCCAGAAGTATTTTGGACAAGGTTAACCTGGCAAATTCTCATTTGGATTGTCAGCTTTGCCTTCTACACCCTGTTTCTCTGGGGAAACTATCAGATTGCTATGCGCCATACTCGGCATAGTTCTTTTAGCTTTTTTGAAGACAGCGCATTGGCAGACTATGCTGATCAATTTGCCAACTTCCTAGCTTTAGCGTTGATTTTGTTCATTGGGTTTGGTGCAGCAAGTGCTAGTACTCCCTTATGGGAAACTATTTTGAAGTATCTGCATCCTACTAGTTTTGGCGATCGCGATCCCATATTTCAACAAGACATTGGCTTTTATGTCTTCGGGCTACCATTTTACGAAACTATTCGCAACTGGTTGTTATTCGCCTTTGTCTGGGGACTAATAGTATCTTTTCTGGTTTATTTTCTCAAAGACAGTTTTACACTCAGACGTAACGGACAAAATACCCTGAATTACAAAGCCAAAAATCATTTAACTTTGCTGTTGGCAGGAATCGCTGTATTAATTGCCGTTGATTTCTGGCTAAAACGTTACAGCCTCCTTTATTCAACCAACGGAGTTGTGTTTGGTGCTGGTTACACCGATGTTCATGCGCGGTTGTTTGCCTACTGGGTGACAAGTATTATTGCCTTAGTAATAGCAGTTCTGTTAATTCTCTCCATGAGGCAGAGAAGTTTTGCCTTACCCATATTAGGGATTATATTATTTGTCGGGGCTTTAGTTTTGCTCAACAGTGTTTACCCTTGGTTTGTGCAACAATTCATTGTTGAACCCAACGAATTAACTAAAGAAAAGCCATACATCGCCAACAATATCAAATTTACCCAAAATGGCTATCATTTGCATGACGTGCAGAGGCAAAACTATACAGCTGTAACCCAATTAAACCGCCAAGTTTTGCAAGCAAACCAGCCAACTATCCGCAACATTCGCTTATGGGACTACCGTCCACTTCTAAGTACTTACCGCCAAATTCAAGAGATTCGACTTTATTACCAATTTCATAGCGTGGATGTAGACCGTTATACCGTGAATGGTGATTATCAACAGGTAATGCTGTCGGGAAGGGAACTAGCTTATTCTCAGTTACCCCAAGAGGCTAAAACTTGGGTTAACCAGCGTTTGAAGTATACCCACGGCTACGGTTTGGTGATGAGTCCAGTTAACCAAGTCACCTCGGATGGTTTACCGGAACTATATATCAAAGATATTCCCCCCGTCTCTGCGGTGGATCTTCAGGTGAGTCAGCCGGCAATTTATTATGGTGAACAAACCGATAACTATATTTTTACTGGTACGAAAACCCAAGAGTTTGACTATCCTTTAGGGGATGGTAATGCTTTTACCAATTACAACGGCAAAGGCGGTGTATCCATACCAACGATGTGGCATAGACTAGCTTATGCTTACGACTTGGGTAGCCTCCAGATTTTAATTTCCAATTACTTTACGCCACAGTCGCGTATTCATTACTACCGTTTGCTTCAGGAAAGGGTGAGTCATGTTGCACCATTTCTGCATTTGGATAGTGATCCATACTTAGTATTAATTAATGGTAGATTACAGTGGATTGCGGATGGGTATACAACGAGCGATCGCTATCCCTATTCTGAACCAGTAGCACAGACTCAAAACGCTGCCGAAATTCTCAAGAGTGGAAATATTGAACAATTTTTACACCGTGATGTCAACTATCTCCGCAACTCAGTTAAAGTATTAGTTGATGCTTACGACGGCACAATGCAGTTTTTTGTTATAGATGAAACTGACCCAGTACTGCGTACTTACCAAAAGATTTTTCCTCACCTATTTACACCCAACTCTGCAATTCCATCTGAAGTAAAAGCGCATTTTCGTTATCCGCAAGACCTATTCAAAATCCAGGCGCAAATGTATCTTGTCTACCACATGAACGACCCGGAATTGTTCTACAACCGGGAAGACTTGTGGCGTTTACCCATCGAAACCTATGAAGGCAATGAACATATCATGCAGCCTTACTACATGATTATGCGCTTACCAGGAACAGCCCAGGAAGAATTTATCCAAATTTTACCGTTTACTCCTGCCAACAAAGACAACATGATTGCCTGGATGGCGGCGCGTTCCAATAGTAAGGAGTATGGTAAGTTACTTTTGTACGAATTTCCCAAACAAAAACTTATCTTTGGCCCTCGGCAAATTGAAGCGCGAATTGACCAGGAACCGCAAATTTCTCAGCAGTTTACTCTATGGAGTCAAGCAGGTTCTAAAGTAATTCGCGGAGATCTGTTAGTGATTCCCATTGACCAATCTTTACTCTACGTTGAACCAGTATATCTGCGGGCAGAACAGGGCGAGTTACCTGAACTGAAACGAGTAATTGTTGCCTATGACAAAGCCGTGGTAATGGAAGAAACTTTAGAACAATCTCTAGCAGCAATTTTCGGTGGCGTTCAAGAACAGAAGCCAGTACCTAGTGCTGTAACTGGAGAGGTTCCAAACCTGGCTAAATCTGCGTTGGCAACTTATCAAAAAGCGCAGGAAGCACTACGGCAAGGAAATTGGGCTGAATATGGACGTTATCAGCAAGAATTGGAGGAGATTTTGCAGAAATTGAATCAGGGTAGTAAGCCTTGAAATGTTATACAATCTTTTCAAGATTTGTTAGGCATAATTTTTTTACGGTATTGTAAATTTATTATTTTAGTCAGATTATCGACGTTTAAGATGTAAAGAAACATGGACTAGTTTTTTTAGTCTATCGGGAACACCAGGATAATGACCTTCGGCAATTTCTTCCACAATTTTTAATAAAGAGCCTGGATAAATCATTATTGATAAGTCCTCATTAAAAAGGCAACTAAAAATTGCTAATTCTTCGATTAAATACATGGATGACAATTCTACATAAAAATCCAAATTTTCAGTATTTTTCCTCAAGTGACGAAGAACAAAATCTTTCACATAATATTTAACTGAATTGGCAAAACTTTCATTATGTATAATAAGATTTTGTAATTGATTATAATATTTAAAATAATCTTCTGATTTTTGTATTTCTGAACAAAATATTACGCTAAAAGGACAGGTATTGCTGTAATTCTTAAAAACATAACTTGCATGATATTCGTACTCTCTTCCTAGAATTAGTGCCTTATTAAGTGCCTGTTCTTCCTTTAAACCTTCATTGATTTGTAGAGTAATTCTATGTATGCTATCACCAATCAAAACAGTACATTTTTTATATTTTTTACTAATCCAATCTGAGATTCCTACTAGTTTTGGCATTGAAAATTTTTCATTTTCTAAGCTTATACCTAAAAAACAATGTTCATATCTGTCAATTTTGTGCCTAGCAAATTGTGGTATAACTTCTTCAATCTCTACCCGATATTTTGGTCTAGTCAAAAATCTTATTCTCTTTTGAGGATTGACTAGTTTTTGAAAATCAGCATACTTCATCCTGACCAAATGAGCATAAGAATAAGCGTAAAATGCCACCTCTTGGTTTTTAGCTAAATCTTGCCACCAAAAAACCTCCATATTATAAAGTTCTCCGAAGGGTGGCAGTGTACCAAATTCACAATAGGGAAATAAATTTTCAAATTCTTCCTGGTTAAGTAATCTAACTTTATTTTTATCTAAAGCTGATTGGAGAGAGCCGAGATTGACTTGTAAACTAGCTGGTAAAAGAATCACAGCTATTGTTTGTCCGTCAATTTCCACTAATACAGGCTCAATTAAATCCATTCCTAACGTATGTTTATAAATTGTCAGTTCTTGTGATGTATGAGCAGGTGAATAATGAATTATTGTGTATTTAATTTGGTGAAAGTTTAGGAATTCTTGAAGTTGCTGAATAGACATAATAAAAATGAGGTAATTTTTTATAGCCATTCTTACGTTAATAAAATATTGCTAAATTCATAGATAAAAATCATCGCCACTTTGAGAATGTACTTCATCTGAGTAAGAAACGCTATAATCAGTAAGAGTTTAGAAGTAATTTAGGTTATTGGCTTAGCTAACCAAAACAAGCAAAGCTAGAAAGAATCATTACGAATCGCAACATATTGTTAGAATATCTTTCTTCTCAGGATGCTTAACAAAATAATCTTTGAGCCAATTGCACCCCTTTGCCAGAATTGGCTTAAGGTCATATTCAATTGACCATAGCTTAACAGTTCCGTTGATTGAAGCGGTGGCTAACTGCTTACCATCAGAACTAAAACTAACACTATAAACCGCTCCTTTATGATCTTTGAATTCTTGCACTAATTGCCTTTTTAAGTCCCACAAACGGGCAGTACCATCAGCAGAACCAGTACCAAAGTACTTACCATCAGGGCTAAAACTGACACTCCAGACCCAATCATTGTGACCTTGAAATTTTTGCAGTAATTGCTTTTCTAAGTCTTGCTCTTTTAAATTCCACAAACAGACAGTACCATCAGCAGAGCCACTAACTAACTGTTCACCATCAGGGCTAAAACTGACACTCCAAACTGAGTGTGTATGACCTGATAAATCTGGACGACCTGGGAATGTTCGTCGTAAATTGCCTTGCAAGTCCCACAAACGGACAAAGCCATCAGCAGAACCAGTGGCTAACTGCTGACCATCAGGGCTAAAACTAACGCTCCATACACTATTTATAGTTTTGTCATTTTTATTGCAATTAAGTGTTGTTAAGATATCGCGACTATGTACGTCCCACAAACGGACAAAGCTATCAGCACAACCAGTAGCAAGATATTTACCATCGGGACTAAAACTGATGCTCCATACCCAATCATTGTGATCTGAGAACTCATCAATCTGAGTATCCTGTAAGTCACACAAACGGGCAGTTTTATCTTCTGAACCAGTGGCCAGTTTCTTTCCATCGGGACTGAAAGCAACACTCAAAACAGGATGATTAACTGAGAAAGGCTCACGAATTGCATTACCCTGTAAGTCCCATAGGCGGACTGTACCATCAGCACAACCAGTAGCTAAATGCTGACTATCAGGACTAAAACTTACGCTGTAAACCCAGCCTTTATGACCTAAAAATTTCGCTTGCTGATTATCCGTTAAACGCCATAGGCGAACTGTACCATCGGTCGAGGAAGTTACGAGGTGACCATCATGGCTGAAACTAACACTCCAAACCCAGCCCTTGTGATCTTTGAATTTAGCTATTTGATTGCCTTTTAAGTCCCATAGACGCACTGTACCGTCTGCGGAACCAGTAGCAAGATACTTACTATCATGGCTAAAACTTACACTATATACCCAACACTGATGACCTTGACATTCTATGGGTTTATCTGAGTTGCTTTCTAAGTCCCATATGTAAGCCTTACCATTTGATGAGGCAGCTGCAAAGTACTTTTCATCAGGGCTAAAACTGATGTCATAGACTGTACCTTCAACTCCATGCTCGACTGGAAGATTTTCCATTTGCTTATTGCTTTTCCAGTCCCATCGGCGGACTTTACCATCGGCACAACCAGCAGCTAACTGGTGACCATCAGGGCTAAAACAAACGCTCCAGACCCAGCCTTGATGGTCAAGGAAAGGCTCACGAATTGGATTCCCCTGTAAGTCCCATAGGCGGACTGTACCGTTGGCACAACCAGTAGCTAACTGCTGACCATCTGGGCTAAACCTAACACTTAAAACCCAGTTATCATGACTTTGGGAAGCAGGACAAACTTGGAAAGGCTTACCAATCGGATTACCTTGTAAGTCCCATCTGCGGACTGTACCGTCGGTAGAACCAGTAGCCAATTGCTGACCATCAGGACTAAAACAAACGCTCCAGACCCAGTTACCATCACCGTGGTGGAAAGGCTCACCAATCCGATTACCTTGTAAATCCCACAAACAGGCAGTACCATCAGCACAACCAGTAGCAAAACACTTGCCATCAGGGCTAAAACAAACGCTATAGATGGGTTTTTCGTGTGCTTTAAATTGATTCTCCTCTCTAATGTTGTCAAGAATATTCTGCAATATAGTTTTTAATTGAGGAGCATAATAGTCTTTGAGGAGTCCCTTGTCAAAATCCTCCTGAAATTTTTGCCCTGTCTGCATTGCTGTTAGTAATGCGTCTAACTGAGAAGACTCAAATTGTAGCAAAGCATCTTTCGCTATCTGCTCAATTTCTTTGATTTTGCGTTGACACTGTAATCGCTCCAAGATGGCCTCAGCCAAAACGTCTAAGAAAATTTCATAGCGGTGAGCAGCTAAAGGGCGGAGAATTCGGAACTCTCCTTGACTAAGCTTAGTGAGCCATTGATGAACGATTTCAAAACTAAGTTTTTCGGTTAAGTTTGATTCTTCGTTGACGTAATGAAGTAAATCTTCAGCCTTGAGAGCTAGTTTGTCTCCAGAAGGTGTAACTAAATAGTAAAAAAGGCGATAAGAAGTACTTTCTTCAATATTTAAATCAAGATCCGACTCTTCCAGTTTTTTATCGAGATGATCTCTAACAATTTGCTTTGCTCCTCCTAAGTCAGTGTAGGTTTTTTTCTGTAGCTGGCGCGAGGAGGGATCAGATGTCATTTCCTGGTTCCACAAACGAAGCATTATCATTTGGAGGTAAGGTGATTCAATTCTCTCTTCTGATAGCACTTCTGATTGAGCTTGTTTAGACTTGATATCATTTAAAACTGCTGTAACTAAATCTGGCTTCTCAATGCTAACTAATTGGTCATCAAAAGATGGAATAACAGTACTTTCTCCCTCAAGGGTTCGGATGTTTACAGACTCTAGGGATAGATGTAAATAATATTGACAGCACTTAGCAATTTTTTCTTGGAAAATATTCAGTTGATCGAGGCTACACTCATGAATACAAATGAGGAAATTTCCTTTTAAATCAGGATGATTAATTGCCCGGAATAACTCATCAGTGAATGTGCTTGTTGCTGCTTCTTGGTAGTGATTTGAGAAATACTCTTCAAACTGGTCAAGAATGATAAAAAGTTTGCCATTTCCTTCATGTTCAATGAGCTTTATCCATTCTTTTAAAGTCTCGGTAAATGGTAGATCTAATTGAGGAACTTGAATATTACCAAGATGCTGAATATCAGCTGCTATCTGCATCAATAAATTAACTAATGGCTGTTCTTTATGCCAGGAGTTGAAGACAGTAACTGCGAACTTGGGCTTACCAAATTTTTCTATGTTCTGTTTTGCTGCTTGTCTTATGTAATAAGCTATACCATCTTGTAATACGGAAGTCTTACCAGCGTTGCTGTCACCATAGAGTACAGTCAAGCGTGATGTAGACAGGTTATTAAGAATAATTTGCTGTCGGTTATATTCATCAATTGCTTTCTCAATCGCATATTGGGCAGATTGCCAGTTAAGGTATTTGATGGCTAAACGATTATCCAATAAATTACGAAAAATGCGACCTTTAAAATAGTCAAGTTTAGCCAGGGCATTTTCACGAATGGAAATGAGGAAATGGACATTCAATTTAGAGTCATTGACAGCTTGAGAAAATTCACCAGCAAAGGTGTCCCGCAGTCCTTCGCTTAATAAATCGAAGTAGTCCTCGAACTGATCAAGAATAATAAATAGCCTACCTTTATCATCTTCTTGACGAACGATTTCCATCCAAGCTTTTAAGATATCAGTTAAAGATGGCTTCTCAGACGGAGGTAAGGATTTATTTTTGAGAATACTTGCGATCGCTTGTTCAAACTGCTCTTTGATCTCACTAGGTGGTTTAGTTTTGAACAAGTTTGTGATTTCTAATTCTAACTGTTCCTCAATCCCAGTTATCGGATCTTCCCAAGATAACCTATCTTTTATTTCGCCTTTTAATGCTGGAAAAACGATCACTGCCGACCCTGGTTTACCAGTTTTCTCTAGATCTTCCTGGGCTGACTGACGTAAATGATAGGCAACACCTGCTCGCAGGAGAGAAGTTTTACCTACTCCGCTATCGCCATACAAAACCGTCAATCGTGAAGCTCGCAAATTTTGAATGATAATTTGTTGCTCTTTTTCTCGCCCAAAAAAGAACAAACTATCAGTTTGTGAATAAGGAACTAGTCCTCTATAAGGAGTAGGAATCTCAATACCATCACAATACATGACTTCCTCTCACTTTAAAATACTGATTTCGACAACCCTTTATTCAGTTCGTCGACATAATTTTCTAAGGGCATTTCACTGATGAGTTCCACATGATTAGCACGCCAAAGTTCGTTATCTAAAGCACCAGGTTTGGGGTGAATTGCCCACCAGTTTCTGCGTCTGTCTTCTGTTTCTGGCCAAATACGGTGCAAAATTACACGCTGATGCCAGTAGCGAAGACTGTATCCTAAAAACCAAATATGGCTATTCTTGAGTTTATTTAACAGAGAAATAGGTAGGATGCTTATGGGGTTGCTATTGCTATCACCATAAGCTAAATAGTCAATAAAATGGTCTTCAGTAATAGCAAAGCTTTTCCTATGGCTGTTTTGCTCTTCCGTAGGCCCATAAAGTTTTAAGATGACTGGACGCTCGTTGAGCGAAAAATCCAGATTTTCGGGGGCTGTTCCTGGTGGAATTGCTTTTCTTTCACCTTTGGGAACTATTGGTGAATCCTGATCTCCATCAATTTCATGCTCAAACTTTTGATGCATAAACTGCTTGAAGATTTCGCCTTCATTATTTTCTTCTACTACGGTATAGGAAACTAAGTCAAACGGTTGCTTGGCTTCTAAAAAGCCGTGTTCCAATGTACTGTCAAAATTGGTTGTTACTAACAACTGATAGCGTGTAGCTTCTCTTCCAACTCCAGTTTTGATCCGAGAAGAATAGCCCATCTTATCCATGAGGCGAGGAAGTTGTGCGAAAAACCTATGCAAGCTGTTAGGCGTATAGTTATGTTGAGAAATTTCATTGATTGCTTGGTTGATTGTATCTTTACCTTGAAGACGAACATTTAAGTATTGCGATACATGCTGTAAATCCAACCTAGTAACTTTAGTCACAATTGCTGCCATAAGTGGACACTCTGGGGGTAAAGTTTCTGTGTCGCATAACGGACAGCGAACAGTTCTTAAGTATTCTTGGCTCTTGTCCAGGTAAGCAGCTAGTTCAACGCTAGTAGGTGGATAATTGCCGCTAGGCTCCCAGTCCCAGGGATATGGGATTCCATTAGTGTGTTTTGAGCGATCGCATAAGTTGATGTCTGCACCTAAAAAAGGAACTACTAAGCCACATTTGAGCTTTGCAACCAGTGTCTCTAAGTGCTCGTTGAGTTTTGCGTCTTCTACAGATGTTCGTGGTGGTGGTTGAGGCACAGGTGGAGCCGGAGGTGGGGCTTTAATTTTTTTTTGCGGAATTTCAAAGGTGATAGACCCATCCTCATGGGACTTTGCTGTGTGTTTGCACCAGTAGTTGTCATCATAATCCCAGCGACGCAAATATACGATTCCTTCACTAGTTGCAAAATCAAGGTGTACAAAATTGTAACCATTATGATAATTACGGTTGCTGTAACTGGAACCAGCTGGAATAATTACACAGTTTCCTGTTGTCCCAGTTACTTGATAAGCTTTAGCTTTATGCTGATGACCACATAGAAGAAAATGACACCCATCGTTGTCTTGGAGACGTTTTGTGATTAGATCGCGTTCAAATTCAGTTAGCAATTCTAACGGATGATGTAGCACCGCAATCCGAACCTCATCACTAGCTATCTTGTGGAGGGCATCATACAATTGGGGTTCTCCAACAATGAGTTTTCCATCATCATTGACTTCTCCTCTTTCATTTATGCGCCCAGCCATTAAAGCGGAGTTTAGACCAAGCAATGCTACCCGCTTTCCTCCTATCTGTAGTCTGTGGATACTGCTGTAGTCAGGTTGAGTCTGATGCGTATATTGAATAACAAATTCCCTATAGGCTGCAAAGGGTTCCCGCAGGCGATCGCGTTTTTTTTCGTTCGTCAGCCAATCTTTGACCTGTTCATTAGACTCAAAGGGCTTGAGGATAGAATTTGGCAGCAACTCAAAGGCACTGCGATCGAGGTCGTGGTTCCCTGGTACAATAAACAGTCGTTCGGTAGATAGTCCAGTTGCTTGAAGCACAGGCTCAAATAAGTTTTCTCGCGCTGCTGCATATTCTTCTTTCTTACCAGAGTAAGCCACATCACCGCTAAAGATGATGAAATCAATCTTTGCCAAGTCTGGACTGATTTTCTCCCGTTCCTCAATATCTCTAATTAATGCATCACGTACAACTTCCCTGTCAAATTCTTTCCCTTTCTGATGCCAATCTGAAAGATGAAGCCAGGTCATTCCTGCCATTGTAATTTCTCCTCAATATCTAGTCGAGGAATATTCAAGCTTTAACTAGATGATACAGCTTATATCTTGCACCTACTTAATCTCTCACCAACTAATAAATTACTAGGCGCATTTTGCGACTGTTGCAAGATACCAGACAGCCTATTATTCAAAACACAATTTGTTGTGTTATCTCTAAGATTTTACACTTTCCTATGAGTGCAATTAAAAAAATGCTAAAAAAATAGCATACAGTCTATCATCCAACTAAGTATAGAGTTAATAAACTTGCGATTACAACTTTAGGAATAATAACATTTAACAATATAGATAGATTTCAAATATAAATACTGATATAAAGTGCTTTAAAAAAGTAGCAATTATTTGCAAACCGACCTCCAGTAGCTTGAATCAGAGAAAAACTGGCAAAACTTTATTTAATGCCTATAATTTATCAGTACAATTTACACATAAATTTGCAGTCGTGTCGGATAAATATCAGTAATCCAAGCAAAAGTATTTCTAGGATATAAGTTACAGATACGCTCAGATTCCAAAATCCGTCCTTCCAATAGTTGACATGGTAAGGCTTTGCAGAACGATTGAAAGAATGTCGCCAGCTACCATAAATCCCAGGACTTTGCAAATAAAATTTCTCAGTAAAAATAGATTCGATTTCGGCTACTCGATAATAAAAACCTCTTTGAAAGTGTTTCCACTGGCTTTCGAGAACCCAAAATAAAATAGGAATGCCAAAAATGAGATAGTCACTGTTATTTGGGATACTCACTTCTTTTTTAATCAATAAGATCATTACAGTACCCGTTGCTGTTAAGCCTAACGATTTAATTGCCCAAATTTGCTTGTTGTAGTCTTCAATTATATTTTCTAAAAAGAAATACTCTTGCTTGAGTAAATCTAACTCAAATTGCAATGATATTTGCTCATTGTGTTCATTATTTATATTTCCAGCCATTGGAATTGCACAAGTTAGTAATGAAGATTTTAAAATTATACTTATTACTCTGGATCAGAATAATTTTTTTAAGTTCATGGTACAGCTTACCTACTAAAATAGAATCTTAGTTGCCAAAAACATCTCCCCAAAGTCTTAAGCCAAAAGTTATACAATGGCTAGTAATATGTATTGTGATTCTCACGCTCAATAACCAGTTTGTAGTTATAACTAAGTACAATTACTAAATTTGGCTATTTAATCAGACATCAACATTGATTTGTTCTATTTGTCGAGCAGCTTTATCCCACAGCTTGGCTGAAGTCTCATCTTGCCAATGATTTCGCAAATATTCTGCTTTTTTGTGACATATTCGCTCTAACATTTCTAAGATTGCAGCTAATGTCAAGTTATCGATTAATGTTTCTAAAATATCCATATATTCTTTGTTCATAACTAATATCTCCTGATAGTTCTAAATATCTTCTGGTTTTAGCAGATTTTTGTAATAGTCCGACATTCCCCCAGAACTAAAGTTCTAGGCTAACAACTCAAGTATACTCAAGTGGACTCAAATTTCTGCTTAGTCCTCTTGAGATGACTTTAACTATTAGCCTGGGAATTGATTACCAAGCGGGATAGTAACGGAGTGGGAGATTTAAATGATATGGGTAATCACAAGATATAACCCCCAAGTACTTTTGTTTACAAGTACTTGACCATCAAGCCGAAATCGGGATGATATTCTTTGAATATGGGCTATTTTCTGTCAAAAAGATTGAAAAAAATAATCTTTTGCTATCAAGTTTTTTTTTAGCATCAACAAGCTAGCTAGTCTATTTTAAATTCTAACTTGAAGCAGTTATTTTTGACAGATGAAAAATCAAAAAATACCCGTTCCAGCTATAAAAATATGTTAATATATAAATGAGATCGATCGCAGGGAACTTCCAACATAGATGAAAAAACTGGCAACACCCTTTACTAAAAGCTGAGGTAAGAGTAAAGCCAAACCAGAATCTAGGAAGATGCGACTATGGGAGGTTCGAGTGAGGAGACTGCGAAACAGTGAGGAGACTGCGAAACGTGTAAACCCAGGTTTGTTGTGGAGGAAACCTTTGTATAGAATAGACTGTGATGACTGAAGGGTCTGGTTGCATTCAACTAGACCCTTCAGTTTATGATTTATCCTTTAACCACAGCAATGGGATGCAGACGCGCTACTTTACGGGCAATTCCTGCAAGGCTGACTACATTTACCACTTTGCTGACATCTTTATATGCTTGGGGTGCTTCCTCAGCTAAACCAGACATAGAACCAGCGCGGATGCTAATACCTTCGTGTTCCAGTTCACCCTTGAGGCGATCGCCTTTAATTTCTCGCTTGGCTTTGTGACGACTCATCACCCGTCCCGCACCGTGACAACTCGAACCAAATGACAGGCGATCGCTTGCTTGTGTCCCTAATAAAATCCAACTCTGCGTTCCCATGGAACCAGGAACTAAAACAGGCTGTCCTAAAGAACGATATTCCCCAGGTAAATCTGCAAATCCTGGCCCAAATGCTCGTGTTGCTCCCTTACGATGCACACAGACGGTCAGATTTTCTCCTTCAACTTCGTGGGTTTCAATTTTGGCCATGTTGTGAGCAATATCATAAACTTGGCGTAGTGTAGAGTTTTTTCTACCAAACACCTCGTGAAAACTCCGACGCGTATGCGATGCTAAAACTTGACGGTTAGCAAAGGCATAGTTGGCGGCTGACTTCATCGCAGCTAGATAAGCTTGTCCTTCTGGGGATTCAATTGGCGCACAAACTAATTCCCGGTCAGGTAAATCAATCCCATAGCGGATGACTGCAAATTGCAAATCCTGTACATAATCAGTGCAGATTTGATGCCCAAAGCCACGAGAACCGCAATGAATTTGCACCGCCAAACAACCTTCATGCAAACCCATCACTTTTGCCGCCTCACGGTCAAAAACTTCCTCCACCACATCCACCTCTAGGAAGTGATTACCCGCGCCCAAGGTTCCTAATTGACCTTTACCTCGCTCTTTTGCACGCTTACTAGCAGCATCTGGATCTGCCCCTTCTAGACAGCCGAATTCCTCGGTGCGTTCCAAATCTTCCGCTTTTGCGTATCCCTGAGTTAGCGCCCAACGTGCGCCTTGTAGACATATCTGGTCTAATTCTTCATTGTTCAGGGGGACGCTGCCTTTTTCTCCCACACCACTAGGACAATTACGATAAAGGACACTTGCCAAATCACTTAAATAAGGTTTAGCCTTCTTATACTCAATTGTAGATGCCAAAACACGCACACCACAGTTGATATCATAACCAACTGCTCCCGGTGAGATGATTCCCCCTGGTACTCGTGTTGCCATCACCCCACCAATGGGCATCCCGTAACCTTGGTGAACATCAGGCATAACGACTACATGACCTACTAACCCAGGTAAACGGGCAACATTCACTGCTTGAGTTGTTGATAAATCTCCCAAGGCATCTTCGAGGATTTCCTCATCAGCAAAAATCCAGACGGGAACTTTCATATCTGGATGAAACGAGGTAGGAATTTCCCACAAATAATCACTAATGCGACGAAAATCTTGTTTATTGACCATATCCCCTCCTAATTTGAGGATTTGGTAATGAACTGGGGATTGGGGGATGGGGAGCAGGGGAACTC
>NZ_JAECZC010000080.1:0-11013 GCF_016056305.1 Amazonocrinis nigriterrae CENA67
CCCGCACCCCTGCACCCCTGCACCCCTGCTACTCTGAAAGCGCATGTTTTTTCAGTTCATCTAGGGAAACTACTTCTAATGCTCTAGGATGAGTGGCGCAAAGAATGACAGGTGGAGCAACACCAGCTTCTAGAGCCTCTAAAAAGCGAGAAGCACACAAACACCAGCGATCGCCTGGTTTCAAACCAGGGAAATTATAATCAGGAACAGGGGTGCTAAGGTCGTTACCTCGTGATTTGGTAAACTCAAGGAATTCTGCTGTTACTTGGGCACATATGACATGCGATCCAAAATCCTGACCGCCTGTGCGACAAAAACCGTCGCGATAATACCCAGTCATGGGAGAAGTGCAGCAAAGCTCTAATTTTGTGCCGATTACGTTTTTAGCCTCTGTCATGATCATTTCCTTATGGCTTGAGCAACAGCTGTTTTAGCGCCAGCATTAATTTTACTGGAAATTTTTGTTTACGGTTGACAGTCATCACTCATCAGTCAACAGTCATCACTCATCACTCATCACTCATCACTCATCAGTACCCTAAACTACAGTTTGCCTATCAAAATAATGTTGTATTTTTTAATATGTTTTATGGTAGAATTATGCTTGTAGTAAATACTTCTAGGGATAGATGAGTAATCAAAGTGGACACTCAAACCATAAGTGGGTGCAACCTCATGATCCTGCAAATGCAGAGTTGAAACTACAACAAAAGCGACCGAAGGAGCCAACATTCTACTATTTTGCTTACGGCTCTTGTATGTGTCCGGTGGATTTGAAGCGATCGCTTGGCGAGAATACCCACCATTACATCATCGGTACTGGAATATTAAAAGAATATCGATTAGGGTTTTATCTGTGTTCTCCAACTCGCAATTGTGGCGTTTTGGATGTAGTCAAAGACTCCAAAGCTAGTGTCAGAGGCGTACTTTATCAGCTACCCTTGCGGCTGAGTGAACACCTAGACATACGTGAAGGTGTTTCCCAAGGACTTTATCGTCATGAAATAGTAGATATTCACTGCCAAAATCGGGTGTATAAAGATGTTCGCACCTATGTAGTAGTCAATAAACTTGCAGAAGAAATCGCACCCAACGACTGGTACTTTAACGTTGTGCTGCGGGGTGCTGTCACCTGTGGACTACCAGAGGAATATTGCTGGCATTTATTTAATCACATGTATCAATTGCAACAAAGACATCAAGAACAGCAAAACATGCGATCGGCTTAGCAATTACTATAATCTCAACGGACAAAAGTCAAGCTTGAGAGAACTTGATCAAATACCTTTTTATTAAAGATAGTAGTAGGGCGTCCTTCTTTAAAGTTAAACGGTGCTGAGATAGTAATAATATATTTACGGTCAGGAGTGAACAAAGAAACATTTTGATTAACTCCTAAAGTACTAGAAATGTAAGTTATGGCGGCTCGATTAGCGACTTTGATATTTTCAAATTTTTCTGCTGTAGGGTCGTCTTTTTTAATGAGATTTGTTAAACTCTGGTTTTGAGAATTAACAGACTTGACATAGATAGAAATACTCTTTGGTAATTCTGTAGGAGCTTGGTTTTTAATTAAACATTGTGCCTCGGCAAAACTATTAGGATCAAATATTAGCAATACATTGCCTTGACGCACCATTGTTCTATAGTTATTTGGGATTTTAAAGCTATAACCAAATTTTTCTTGACGAATGGTTCGAGTTTGCACCGAAGCAGGAACTACCAAGTTTCGAGGGCAGTCTTGAGCCTGTACAATATTTGAAGTAGCAACGAAAGTAACGCTTGCTAATGCAGCGCTTAATAAGACAGTTTTAATTTTCATAATTTCCCTGTTGTGTAAAAATTATTAGTGAGATTTATAGCGAATTGCAATTGAGTAAGGTACACCGTAGAAACAATTCATAAATTGCCTCTACAATTAGCCCCTGTCTAATTCAGATGAAAGCTGCTATAAATAAATTGACGATCGCATTAGTCAGAAAGTGCCAGATTACAGCTAAAACTTTTACCTACATTTCTATCTTGAAAATAAGACATAGTTTTTTATTTGTGTGACGAAATGTAAATATTAAAACTTTTTTGGAGAGGAGTTTTTTAAATCTGTCGAACTCACGTTAACTTAAAAGCGAGGTGCTATATGAAACACCTCGCCAGATGCAGATTTATTATTTTCTAATGCAGCTGAGTGATGAAAACAGCTAGTTGTGATTAAACAACAACAAAATTGTTTGCTGTTAGTGAAAGTCCAGCATCTAGTTGTGCAAATTTGACTTGAGTAAAGCTACTGCCAGTACCATCTGAGTCAAAGTACAATGCACCTGTGTTGCCATCATAGATAAATCGCTGGTCGCTGTTGGTTGCAGATACTCCCAAGTTAAATTGACTCTCTAAGAGTGAACCTGTTGATAAACCACCACCAAAACCATTAGCCGATACTTGAATGAGATCATTAGCAGCACTGAAGTCATAAAGGCTATCGATACCTTCGTTGTAACTGTTGAAACCAAACCTATCGATGCCATCACCACCAATTAGGATATCATCGCCATCGCCACCAATGAGGGTATCGTCACCATTGCCACCATTGAGTGTATTGTTGCCTAATGCCCCAGAAGCAAGCAGGTAATCATTGCCATCGCCACCCAACAGCAAGTTATCGCCAAGTGAAATGCTAACATTCAAGTAATCGTTACCAGCGCCACCATCAAGGGTGTTATTGCTTGACGTGGAGACATCCACATCTACAACATATTGGTTGTAGCTCTCGTCGTAGTAGCTGTAACTGTAGCTGGTTGTGCCCGAAGCAGAAAGAGAATCATTACCATCGCCGCCATCAAGTAAATTATTGCCGCTTGAATAATTAGCATTCAATGAATCATCACCAGTGTCACCAACTAGGGTGTTATCGCCTGTTGAATACTCAACATACAACTGATCATTACCAGCACCACCATTAAGGGTGTTATTCCCTGACGTGGAGATATAAAAAAGTTGATCAGTTCTATCGGGGAAGTCGGGATTGAAGTACTGAAGGTAGGTTTCACCAGAGACGGAGAGATAATCATTGCCATCGCCCCCAGATAGCAAATTATCGCCTGTTGAATAATCAGCAATCAAAGAATCGTCACCAACGCCACCAACTAGGGTGTTATTGCCAGAGTCCAAGTAATAGCGTTTTTGGTAGTAGTAGTAATCCTCCTCATAGTAGTAATAGCCAGAAGCAGAGAGATAATCATTACCATCGCCGCCATCAAGTAGATTATTGCCTCTTGAATTGTTAGCAGTTAAGGAATCATTACCAGCATCACCAAGTAGTGTGTTATTACCTGTTGACAAGTTAACATTTAAGGAATCATCACCAACGCCACCAACTAGTCTGTTATTGCCTGTTGACAAGGTAACACTCAAGGTATCGTTACCAGTTTGACCGTCTAAAGTGTTATTGCCTGCCGAATTGTTAGCACTCAAAACATCATTACCATCTCCACCATCAAGCAGATTATTACCTGTTGAATTGTTAGCACTGAGGGTATCGTTACCAGCACCACCATCTAAAGTGTTATTACCAACCGAGGGAGTAATAATTACAAATCGGTCGCTGTCGGTAATGATGCCAGAGGTAGAAAGATAATCATTGCCATCGCCCCCATCAAGCAGATTATCTCCAACTGAAGCATCAGCATACAAACTATCGTTACCAGCGCCACCAACTAGGGTGTTATTGCCAGAGATGGTATAGCCAAATGCTTGCCCATAAGCGCCAAAGAATTCTCCAGAGGCAGAAAGATAATCATTACCATCGCCCCCATCTAACAGATTATCCCCAACTGAAACGTTAACAGATAAGCGATCATTACCAGCCCCACCATCTAAGGTATTATTGCCTGATGAGGCGTAGAGGGCATCTATTGTTTCAGAGTAGCCTATTAAGTAGTAGCCAGTAGCAGAGAGACTATCATTGCCATCGCCACCAGAGAGTAAATTGTTACCTGTTGAATAGTTAGCACTCAAAGAATCGTTACCAGCGCCACCGTTGAGGGTGCTATTCACAGAGGCGGCATAGCCATAGCTATAGTCAATTTCGAGGTAGTATTGACCAGAGACGGAGATATTATCATTACTGGCTGTACCTGTGACTTCTAATCTTTCGATATTTTGGAAGCTAACTTGATTCGTGCCTGCGGTAATCAAGCCAAGATTAGTAGCAGCGTTGTAACTTGAGGTGATCGCCACACTCGCATTGCTGTAATCAATGGACAAATAATCGTCACCTGTTCCGCCATCCACTGTTTGAGTTACTAAAGAAGATGGGGCAGTAGACGAGGCACTAGTATAAATGGTGTCATTGCCATCGCCGCCCAACAGCAGGTTATCGTCAGTGGAAATGCTAACGTCTAAGGTATCGTCTCCAGCACCACCATCAAGGGTGTTGTTGCCTGAAGTAGAGACATCCACGGTTACTTCTTCACTGTATAGTGTGTAGTTAGCTTGGTCGTAGAAATATTGAGTATAAGTGTAGCTGGTGTTGCCAGAGGCAGAAAGAGAATCATTGCCATCGCCGCCAGAGAGTAAATTATTGCCGCTTGAATAATTAGCATTCAATGAATCATCACCAGCATCACCATTTAAGGTGTTATCGCCATTGGAAAGGCTAACATTCAACTGATCATTACCAGCACCACCATTGAGGGTATTATTGCCTGAGGTGGAGAGATAAACAAGTTCATTCGGGTATTCCCCAAAGAACGTGAACGTCTGAACGTACTCTTCGCCAGAAGCAGACAGATAATCATTGCCATCGTCCCCAGATAGCAGATTATCGCCTGTTGAATAATCAACAATCAAAGAATCGTCACCTGTACCACCAACTAGGGTGTTATTGCCAGTGTAGTCTAAGTAAGTGCGATCGCCGTAGTAGTAGTCTTCGTAGTAGTAATAGCCAGAGGCAGACAGATAATCATTGCCATCGCCACCAGAGAGTAAATTGTTACCTGTTGAATTGTTAACACTTACAGAATCATTACCAGTGCCACCATCCAAAGTGTTATTGCCTCTTGAAAAGGTAGCACTCAAGGAATCTTGACCAGCGCTACCATCAAGGGTGTTATTACCTCTTGAATAGTTAACATTCAACAAGTCGTTACCATCACCACCATCAAGGGTGTTATTGCCTCTTGAATAGGTAGCATACAAGCGATCGTTACCAGCGCCACCATCTAAGGTATTATTACCTGTGCCGCCGTAAATATAGAGACTACCTCTGGAAGCGGGAGTAGAGGCAGAAGCAGAGAGATAATCATTGCCATCGCCTCCATCAAGCAAATTATCGCCTGTTGCACCCTCAGCAATCAAAGAATCGTTACCAGCGCCACCAATGAGTGTGTTATTGCCAGATATGGTATAGCCAAATGCTTCTCCATAAGTGCCAAAGAATTCTCCAGACGCAGAAAGATAATCATTGCCATCGCCTCCATCAAGCAGATTATCACCAACTGAAACGTTAACAGACAAGTGATCGTCACCAGCGCCACCATCTAAGGTATTATTGCCTGATGAAGCGTAGAAGGCATTTATTCCGTCAAAGTAGTCTATTAAGTAGTAGCTAGAAGCAAAGAGACTGTCATTGCCATCGCCACCAGACAATAGGTTACTACCCGTTGAATAGTTAGCACTCAAAAAATCGTTACCAGCACCACCAAGTAGGGTGTTATTGCCCGAGGCGGCAACGGCATAACCAAAGTAGGCGTACTCTAAGTAGCCAGAGGCTGAAAGAGTATCATTACCATCACCACCATTGAGTAGATTATCGCCTGTTGAAGCTATAGCACTCAAAGAATCGTTACCAGCACCACCATTGAGGGTGTTATTGCCTGACGTAGAGACGTAAATTGGATCGAACGAATTATCGAAGTTGCCAGAGGCAGAAAGAGTATCATTGCCATCGCCACCAGATAGCAAATTGTTACCTGCTGAAACATCAACAGACAAACTATCGTCACCAGCGCCACCATTTAAAATATTATTACCTGATGAGCGTTCAATGTTATACGTTCCAGATCTGGGGTCTTCGATGTCATAGATTGGTGAAAAAGTGCCTCTGGCAAAGAGACTATCATTGCCATCGCCCCCATCGAGGAGATTATTGCCTGTTGATCTGCCAGCACCTAAGAAATCGTTACCAGCACCACCGAGTAGGGTGTTATTGCCTGTTGAATCAGTAACATACAAACTATCGTTACCATCCCCACCATCTAAAATGTTATTACCAGAGGTCTTATAAACCGAGGCACCTCTGTAGACAGAGAAGGAGTAGCCAGAAGCAGAGAGATAATCATTGCCATCACCGCCATCAAGCAGATTATCGCCAACTGAACCCTCTGCATACAAGCGATCGTCACCAGTGCCACCGAATAGGGTGTTATTACCAGAGATGGAATAGCCGATTACACTATAAATTAACACACTCTCGAAGTAGGCAGAGGCGGAAAGATAATCATTGCCATCGCCACCATTGAGCAGATTATCGCCAACTGAAAGATCAACATACAAAGAATCGTTACCAGCACCACCGAGTAGGGTGTTATTGCCTCTGGCTGCATAGCCCGGTTCAGTTCCATCAAAGCCGAGGTTTGCAAAGTAGCCAGAGGCAGAAAGATAATCATTGCCATCGCCCCCATTAAGCAGATTATTACCTGTTGAACCCTCTGCATTTAAGTTATCGTCACCAGCGCCACCATCTAAGGTGTTATTGCCTGATGAGGCGTAGACGGTATATGTAAAGTCTGGGATGTTTAGGAATGAGTAGCTAGAGGCAGAAAGAGTATCATTACCATCGCTACCAGAGAGTAAATTGTTACCTGTTGAATAGTTAGCACTCAAAGAATCGTTACCAGCGCCACCCTTGAGTGTGTTATTACCTCTGGCAGCATAACCATAACTATACTCATTCCCCGTGTAGTCATCGTATGCGATGTAGACTTGACCAGAGACGGAGATATTATCATCACTGGCTGTACCTGTAACCTCTAATGCTTCGATACTGCGGTAACTAACTTGATTTGTGCCAGCAGTAATTAAGCCTTGATTTATACCAGCATCGAAACTCGAAGTGATTCCCACACTCGCATTGCTGTAATCCACAGACAAATAATCGTTACCTGTCCCCCCATCTACTGTTTGAGTGACTAATGAAGTCGGGGCTATACTTGGGGCGCTGATATAAAACGAGTCATTGCCACTTCCACCCAATAGTGTGTTATTGCCACTAGTAGATAAAGCCTTGAAGATATCATTATTCGCCCCTCCCTCTAAGCTGTTATTCCCACTGGAATGGCTAATATCCAAATAATCATTGCCGCTTCCACCCAATAGTGTGTTATTCCCACTAGTAGAAAAGGCATTCAGGCTATCGTTTCCAGAACCACCATCTAGTGTGTCGTTGCCGCCGTTACTATATAAAACATCATTACCTCCGTTGCCTCGAATCAAGTCATTGCACCTTGTGCCATTAAGGGTATCGTTCCCATTAGTACCATTGATGTTTGCCATGATTTTTACCTCGATGAATTGAATGTTTCAAGAACTGAAGTCTTCAAGTTGTACTGAAGGCCGTTTTAGGACATAAAGAAGTTGCCGAAAATTCATACTTCCGGTACGCTTTATGTCCTTCTTGAGGAAGAGCAATTTTTTGAACATTTACACTTTTGACCAAATTACAAGTAGCATTTATCTAACTACCTAAAACTCTCTAAGTCTTACTTACGCACTACAAAAAATCATGAACACATGAAATACTAAAATAGCTCGAATTAAGCTTTTTCAATCATGCTGCAATTCCTGAATAGCACAGAAAAAGCATCCAATAATCAAGCTTGATAGTTAAAAACCTCACTCGATATTTGGTTTTCTGCCAATGCATAAGTCCTACTAAGTAAGTAAACGCAATTACCTGTAAGATGTCCGAAGCAAGCTGAACGAAGTGAAATATAACAATCTCAGTTTTTGCGATCGCTTCTCTTCGTAACCCTGTAGGAAGGCGTTCCGCTAACGCTGCGGACAACTATCTTATATTTTTTTGATCTACTTACTGAGTTTGAGAATAGGAATAGGTGACAGCTGAGTAAATAATTACAAGTTTCCTAATTCGTAATTCGCAATTGCAGGTACAAGTCCCTTGCTGTAGTTATGGAAACTAAAAAGACATTCCTGGCTACAAGCCCACGACTAAAGTCGCAGGATAATAATTACGAATTACGAATTATCTTGACAGAAAAAGACATTTTGCTCTCCTGATTGCGGACTCTTACCCGTGAATATCTAGCCTGAGAATTGGGAACATTTAAAATAATAGCTTAACAACTTGATACTGTATATTCACTTACATGTCTATGCTTTTAAAAGCATCTTTACATACTCTTCATCTGATGAGTTGAGAAACTGATATAAAAGTAAATAATTTTACATATTATTTACATAGTTTTAATCAAAAATTTGCAGGCAACAGAAGGCATATATCTAAAGAAGTAGTAGAGAATACATATTTTTATTAACAATTTTTTATTCTTAGTTAGTAAGAAGCTTGGCATAAATTATTACCTAACTGGTTTGGTGTAAATTCAGTTAACTAGTGAGGGTTATCAGTCGTTAGTTGTTAATAGTATAGGTCTCATACATATTTACGTTTTGTAACATGGTCAATTTGATTTTCAATCATCTACTTGTAGCAATCCTTATTAACTTGTGAAAATTATCGAATTTCATACCCACCCCTCTCTAATTACCGCTGAAAAGTGTAGGTTTTTGAGGTGAGCATAAGTCTATACTTGAAAATTAGCTTTGTGAACCCCTCAAAACTTAAACATTCAATTGTCCAATTACTGCAATACTTTCTTCATCGTTTGAGAACTAGGTAAAAAATCATAGATTCATACACAACAAATCTAGATGAGATTAATAAGCCTACATATTAACCACGTATTCATCAGGGTTTTAGCCCTTGTGTAAAAAGTAACTACGCATATCAGCCTAATTACCCCCTGCCTACTTGCACTAATCAAATGACAAACAACCAAGGAATTAGTTTATGCTGGGAGTAGTGAAAGCTTAAGAAATTTTAAATTCTGTTCCCAGAGTACTCATGCAATGCATTGTTAATCGCCGCGCTCAGTTTTCGGCAAGCCACCGTTATTGGTTGTCAGAACTGAGTGAAGCCGAAAATATTGAGAAATTTGGTGCTTGCTCTAAATTTCCTGGACACGGACATAATTATGTCTTATTTATCTCCCTAGCTGGAGAATTAGATAAATATGGCATGGTGCTGAACTTGTCAGACGTGAAACAGGTAATCAAGCGCGAAATTACTAGCCAACTAGACTTTTCTTATCTCAACGATGTGTGGGCAGAATTTCAACAAACTCTGCCCACCACTGAAAATATTGCACGGGTTATCTGGCAACGGCTAGCACCCCACTTGCCTTTAGTCCGTGTGCAGTTGTTTGAAAATCCTGAACTTTGGGCAGATTATATGGGAAACGGAATGGAAGCGTACCTCAGCGTCAGCACTCACTTTAGCGCCGCTCACCGGCTAGCTCATCCTGATCTCAGCAATGAAGAGAATGCTGAAATTTACGGTAAGTGTGCGCGTCCTCACGGTCACGGACATAACTACCATTTAGAAGTCACTGTCAAAGGAGAAATTGATCCGCGTACAGGCATGATTGTCGATTTAGTTGCTTTGAATCGGGTGATAGAAGATTATGTGGTAGAGCCATTCGATCACACCTTTTTAAACAAAGACGTTCCTTACTTTGGTCAAGTTGTGCCCACTGCTGAGAATATCGCACTTTATATTAGCAAGGTACTGCGATCGCCCATTCAAGAATTAGGAGTTAAGCTTGACAAAGTTAAGCTGATTGAAAGCCCTAATAATTCCTGCGAAATCTACGCCACTGATTTAGAATCAAACCATTCATTGGTACCAGATGCAGTTCTCGCTTCGTTGTAATACAGTCGAAACCTCACCCTGTATTCGTTAACACCAACGCTTCCCTCCCAGCTAGCTGGGAGGGAAGCGTATTTTATGCCAACGAAAACTGCTATATTTTTCCTCTAATATCAAGTTCGCTTAATTATAGCCGTAGTCATACAGGTTAGGACAGTGTTGATTGCTCAAAGCCTTGAATAAACTGGCTTTTGACTCAGCACGAGCGCACTTTGCTATATCTTCCCAGCGTTGCTTTCCGCTTCATTTGTGATTTTTGCAACGTGATCCATAAGTGTTCTTTTTTGGCATAATATTACCAATCTAATTGGTAAATTGTTGGTTGTCCCGGCAAGGAGTGGGGAAATGGGAGGCTTCGGGGCCCCTCTGGGGTTGGGGGGCAATGAGGAGGATGAGGGAGAAATAACTACTGACAACTGACTACTGACTACTGACTACTGACCTCCAACTTTTGACTATGCCACAAGATTTATCTCCACTTTGGATTTCGCTAAAAACATCTTTACTTGCTACATTTATTACTTTTTTTATCGGTATTGCTGCTGCCTATTGGATGAACGGATATCGCGGCAAAGGCAAATCTTTAATTGAAGGTTTATTTGTTGCTCCCTTGATTTTACCTCCGACTGTGGTTGGTTTTATACTATTGGTCTTTTTTGGCAAAAATGGCCCCGCAGGGAAACTGATGCAGTCTTTTGACTTCAGTATTGTCTTCACTTGGTATGGTGCAGCGATCGCAGCTACTGTGGTAGCCTTTCCGTTGATGTATAAAACTGCATTGGGAGCTTTTGAACAAATTGATCAAAATCTGCTACGGGTAGCTAGAACCCTTGGTGCAAATGAATCGACAATCTTTTGGCGCATAAGTTTACCCCTAGCGGCTCCTGGTATTGTAGCAGCCACAACCTTAGCCTTTGCCCGTGCCTTGGGTGAATTCGGCGCTACCTTGATGCTGGCTGGGAACATACCCGGACAAACCCAAACTATTCCCATGGCGATTTATTTCGCGGTAG
>NZ_JAECZC010000080.1:11280-19060 GCF_016056305.1 Amazonocrinis nigriterrae CENA67
GCTGATAGGCAGGCTTTGGGATTATTGGGGGGGTCTGGTGCTGGTAAGAGTATGATTCTACGGTGTATTGCTGGTATAGAAACACCAAGCAAAGGTCGTATTGTTTTGAATGGACGGGTATTATTTGATTCTCAACAAAAGATTAACATTCCGAGTCGCGATCGCCGCATTGGTCTTTTAGTACAGAATTATGCGCTGTTCCCGAACATGACTGTGGCAGAAAATATTGCTTTTGGCTTGCCTAAAGGACTTTCTAAATTAGCTATTAAGCAGCAGGTGCAAGCCCAGCTATTAGCAGTACAATTAGAGGGATTAGGCGATCGCTATCCGCATCAACTTTCTGGTGGTCAGCAACAGCGGGTAGCACTGGCCAGAGCTTTGGCAAGTCAACCTGAAGTACTGTTATTAGATGAACCGTTTTCGGCACTGGATACTCACTTACGTAGTCAATTAGAGCAGCAAATGGTGACAACATTAGCCTCTTATCAAGGTATCACGCTGTTTGTTACCCACAATATGGAAGAGGCTTACCGAGTTTGCCCCAACCTGTTGGTCATGGAGCAAGGAAAAGCGATACAGTATGGGACTAAACAAGATATTTTTGAGCGTCCCGCTACTGTCAGCGTTGCCCAATTAACAGGTTGCAAGAACTTCTCAAAGGCTGTCGTTAAAGCATCTCAAGAAGTGGAAGCTATTGACTGGGGTTGCAGACTGCGAGTGATAGAACCAATTCCCAAGCAGTTATCTTTCGTAGGAATTCGCGCCCATCAGTTAATTTTTACCAGTGACTCATCCCAAGAGAACACCTTTCCCTGCTGGCTGGTGAGGACTAGCGAAACGCCCCACAGGATGACGCTGTTTATCAAACTGCATTCTTCTCCTAGCAATCCTAATGATTTTCATCTGCAAGCGGAAGTGTTCAAGGAAAAATGGGCGATTATGAAAGACCAGCCTTTGCCGTGGTACGTTCGTTTAGATTCTCTGCGATTAATTTTGATGGAATAATTTTTAATCTAAAATCTCAAATTTAAAATCGGCACGGTCAAATATCTAAAGTGTGTTAGGGTCAATCCCTTGCTGTTGTAATCTGGCTAAAAGATTTTGTAATTGTTCTTCTGGAGTTTGGTATCTGTTACCGTTCTCGTCATACCAATATAACCATTCTCGTGTTCTTCCTTGATAAGTACCCTGTTCTCGTCCAATACTTAAACCTATTTCCGGCATCCAAATTTTATCGCCTGGTTGTAAAATATATTGACCGTCAACTAAGCGATAAACTTCTAAACGTTGACGCTTGCGACGTAGCCGCATTGGTGCATAAATGACATAATACAAAATGCCTAATTCGGCATAGTCTATTTTCTTTTGTTCATATTCGCCATTATAAGTTTGAGAAACAACTTCTAAAGCTAAAATTGGTGCAATTCCCTCTTCTTCCCAAAAAACATAGCTGGAACGTCCATTTTCTCCAACAAAACGTTCCACCCCTAAACTCAAGAAACCATCAGGAACTATGGCTTTCTTACTGGGTGTATAATAAACTCCCATGTTAATGCCGAAAAACCAGTCATCGCGGTTTTGCCAAATTGAGGCTAAGATACCTAACAATAAGTTGGGAATTAATATTTGCAGTTCGTTATCCACAGGAGTATCATCTGAATCTGGTAATTCTGCTGATGAAGGTAGGCATTCTAAAGGATTGTAGTTGAACATAAGCAGTTATTAACCCCCAAAATCTAGGTTTAAACTCAGTTTTCCATTATTCAAAGGTAACTCAGTCTGTTTGTAAGAGACTTTGGTTTTAATTTCATCACTATGGCGATTTCTGAAGGTAGAGGATAAAAGCGATCGCTTCAACTTTTCGTCTTGGAAGTGAATGATATTAAGGGGTTTTGAAGTATCACTTAACTCTTGTTAAAGCGAAACTGATAAAAGCGATCGCCAGTAACTCAAAATCATGACTTGCGATCGCTTAAGCTTTTACAATGATTGGGCGTTCCTGAGAATCTCATTCCAACCGTTGACCACTGATTGTAAATTCTCTGGCAGGTTACTTTGAGAAATATCGTTGTATTGAACCGTCCCCTGTTGACTTGTAACAGTGTAGGTAATGTAATCAGCAGCACCATTAAGGGCTGGGTAACTCAAATTTCTGTATTCCCCAAATCGAGAACGTCTGAGTAATTGTTCAAATTGTCGCACCTCTTGTAAAGAAACTCGGCGTACACTTCGTTCTGAATCATTAGCATCACCGATTCGCACACGAATCAAAAGCCCATCTTGGCGTAACACTGTTTCGTAGGTTCTACCAGTGAAGCCACCGCTGGAGATTTCCCGAAATACTACACCTTGATCCAAAGGTGGTGGTAACTCACTAGCGGGAATGGGAACAGGTTGAATTGTATTGTCACTAGAGTCTTGAGAGTTCTTAATTTGATTCCAGGCTTTGATTACTGACTGTAAATTCTGCGGCAGGTTACTTTGAGAAATATCGTTGTATTGAACTGTACCCTGTTGACTTGTAACAGTGTAGGTAATGTAATCAGCAGCGCCACTAGGGGCTGGATAACTCAAATTCGTGTATTTCACAAATCGAGAACGTTTGAGTAATTGTTCAAATTGTCGCACCTGTTCGCGGGAAATACGGCGTACACTCCGTTCTGAATCATTAGCATCACCAATCCGCACCCGAATCAAAAGCCCATCTTGGCGTAACACTGTTTCGTAAGTTCTACCAGCGAAGCCACCGCTAGAGATTTCCCGAAATACTACACCTTGATCTAGAGGTGGTGGTAACTCACTGGCGGGAATAGGTACAGGTTGAACAGTACCAGCATCACCAATAATTTGACTCGCAACTGGATTAAACTTGACTTGAGAATAGTTATCAGTGTGATAAACAAATTTTTGTTGGTCAATGGCTACAGTTACCCGCCAACCAGGTACTTCCGCAAGAGTGCAAACATCACCGGCTAAATCCAGACAGCCATTACTCCAAACAACCTGTTTTGCTTCAATAATATTCTTTGCACTGACTGCAATCTTGATTCTGGCTCGGCTAGATGCATCTGCCAACACCTGATCTACAATAGACTGTGGTAAATTTGCTACTGGATTATTGCTGTTAACAAGTTTAACTCGTGAACCATCTTGATTAGAGAGAACAAACCAGCGTTGATTGCCAGCACCTACAGTTACTTGCCAACCTGGCAATAAAACTGGATCGCAAGGATTAGGATAAGTTGAGCGATCGCAACCATCAACCCAATCAGTCTCGATAAAGTCTACAATACTTAATGCTCTACTTGGTAATCCTGACACTTCTGTTGCTTGACGCAAAACAGCGTTTCTAACATTGGCAGGCAATTTTTTCCCAGTAGTTTCACTAGCCTTTTCATTCACCCTGATAGCGGAACCTGTTTGATTGGTGTGATAAACCAAAACTTGGTCAACAGCACTCACTGTTATCTGCCAACCAGGCGTTAAAGCTGCAAGACATAATTCATCTATCCCTCCTAAATTTAGACAGCCATCTCTCCAAGTTTGCTGTTGAGCTTGAATAATGTTTAATTGAGAAATTGGTTGTTGCAAACGTCTGGATGCTGCTTGTAAAACATTATTTCTCACAGATGCAGGTAATTGACTTGGTAGGTTATCTGAGGATGACACAGGCGTAGCCAAACGCAGCGATCGCCCGTTGCTATTGGTATGATAAGTCCATTTGCGTCTACCATTAGAAACCACAACCTGCCAACCAGGAACTAGTGCTTGGGTGCAAAATTCATCAGGTTGAGGCAATCCTAAACAACCATTACGCCAGGTCTTTTGACTATAATCAACAATTTTGAGTTCTGTGATTGGAACTTGCTCTCTGCGGGCTAAATCTTGCAGCACTGCCTTAGCTACGGAAGCTGGCAAGCGGTTTAATTTAAGATTATCTTTGCTAATTTCATTAGTGGTTTCCGGCAATGAGTTGGCAGAAGCGGCTGTAGCGTTTTTATTCAAGGTTAGTCCGCTAGCAACTGACAAAATGCCAGTCAAAATTAAAGCAGTAATAATTCGGGCTTGATTGGTAGTATGATAATTTTTCGGCATAGTTTTTACGATAAGATGTCTATCTTAGTAGTTAATCAAAACCTAAATGATTAATTCCTAAAATTTAGCAATTAGGAACAAAATTTCAGTGATCCCAAAACTTAACTAATAGAGATTAATTGAGTCTCTGTGTTTCAAGGCAGATATGAAACCAGACGCTGATATATAGATCATTTGTTCCTTGAAATTTATATTCAGTAGGTCGGCGCAAATAAAGCTAACTGGTAAAGGTCGTCATTTGTACTTAGTCATTAATAAGGATTTCCAGTACATTTACATTTTGTAACACAATTTTGTTTATTCGCACCGACTTACTTATCTTCAAGATTTATACCTGTCGATGAAGATTAAGTAACTAGGGACTGGGTACTGGGGACTAGTACTCGACCAACCCAAAATTGCCAGGTGGAGGGAGCAGGGGAGCAGGCTTCGCCGTGAGCGTCAGCCGAACGGGGAGCAGAGGAGCAGGGGAGCAGGGGAGAATAACTAATACCCCATTCCCGATTCCCAATTCCCAATTCCCAATTCTCAATCAGTAGACAACAATGCAACTTCTGTCAAAATATACCAATCATTAATCATGATTCGTTTTTTGATGGTTGTAGCAATTTATGCAAATATTTGTAAAGTGGTGTGTGGAGTTTTTTAGGTGGAATATTCTTCCAAATAAAAAATCGGCTTTGTTTGCTGTGATAGTTAGCTTGAGCATAGTAGTTACGGTGATATTATCCTTACCATTGAACGCTCAAACTACTTCAGCGCGATCGCTCTTCACAGAGTTAAGAGGAGTGTGGTTAACAAATATTGATAGTGATGTGCTATTTGAAGGCGATCGCCTGAAAAATGCCTTACAACGCCTCGATGAATTAAATTTTAATACAGTTTATCCTGCGGTGTGGAATTGGGGGTATACTTTGTATCCCAGCAAAGTTGCAGCTAAAGTGATTGGGCGATCGCTAGATCCCACACCAGGACTGCAAGGACGTGACATGCTGCAAGAAATTGTCACCGAGGGACATAAAAAAGGGTTAACGGTAATTCCCTGGTTTGAATTCGGCTTTATGGCTCCTGCTGATTCCCTCTTAGCCAAAAATCGTCCCCAATGGCTTACCAGCCGCAGCAACGGTACAAAGATTGTTAAAGAAGGCACACATGACCGCGTTTGGTTAAGTCCCTTTCGCCCAGATGTACAACAATTCATTCAAGATTTAATTGTTGAAATCGTCAAAAACTATGATATTGATGGTATTCAATTTGACGACCATTTTGGCTTACCTTCGGAGTTAGGCTATGATGCCTATACAGTAGCCTTATACAAAAAAGAACACCGTGGAAAAGCTCCTTCTAAAAACCCTCAAGATCCAGAATGGGTGCGTTGGCGGGCTAACAAAATCACCGACTTCATGAAGCGAGTATTTACAGCCATCAAAGCCAATAAAAAAGACTGTCTTGTTTCCGTTGCACCAAATCCCCAACGTATCTCATACAGCTTCTTTTTAGCAGACTGGCAGAAATGGGAACGGATGGGACTAATTGAAGAATTAGTATTGCAGATATATCGTGATGATTTGAATGTGTTTCTCAGCGAATTAGAGTATCCAGAAGTCAAAGCAGCACAAAAACATATACCTGTAAGTATCGGTATTATAGCCGGCTTGAAAAACAAATCGATACCCATCGCCCAGATTCAGACACAAGTGCAAAAAGTGCGCGATCGCAACTTTGCCGGCGTTTCCTTCTTCTTCTATGAAACCCTATGGAACCTCAGCCAAGAACCAGCCCTCAAGCGCCAATCTAGTTTTCAGCAAATCTTCCCCACGCCAGTGGCTTATCCGAATTTGCTCACAGGTTGGAAACCGTAGGGAGCAGGGGAAGCAGGGGAGCAGGGGAGCATGGGAGCAGGGGAGCAAGGGAGATGAGAGGGTGAGGTGACAACTGACAACTGACAACTAACAACTGACAACTGACAACTAACTTCTAACTCCTAACTCCTAACTCCTAACTCCTAACTCCTAACTCATAACTCCTAACTCATAACTCCTAACTCAGCACTCAGCACTCAGCACTCAGCACTCAGCACTTTAACTCCCTATTCCCAACCGCCCAGCCAAGCCGGGAGTTAGGGGTAAAAGAGTAGTAATCATTAAGAATAGAGCCAAAAGACCTAAAGCGGCTCTGGCATCATCGGGTTCGGTGATTTCATTCAAGCTGGGGCGTTCTAAATCCCGTTGTAAGAACAAAATCACAAATGCCCAATATAAAGCCAGAGTATTAGCAAGAGCTACTATTCCTAACAAAATTAAAGTTGCAAGTGTCGCCCGTCCTGCGGTTTTACGTCCGTAAATTGCCTGGACAATGCGACCACCATCTAATTGTCCAGCGGGCATTAAGTTTATAGCAGTGATTACCAACCCCAACCAACCAATCACTACCAAGGGATGAATACTCACTAGGGGTGACTGTAAAGCCGAACCCAAGACAACCCGCGCTAAGCTACCCACCAAAATCGAGCTTTGGAAAAACTGATTGGGCAATTGAAATAAACTGCCTGGGTGGGAAAGCAGTAAGCCAACGACTAGCATTAATAAAGAAACGATACCACCAAAAGCTGGCCCTGCCAAAGAAATATCGAATAATACCTTACGATTGGGCAACAGAGACTCAAAGCGAGTAATTGTACCAAAAGACCCAATTTGCACGGCAGGCAAAAAGAACGGCCAACTGAGGCGGACTTGGTGACGACGTGCAAGTAACCAATGACCGATTTCATGAGCTACTAAAATCGTTAATATGCCAGCGCCTATAGGTAAAGCTTCCGTAAACCGTTCTGGATTAGCAAATAAATCGAAATTCAGCAGCAGTCCCGCAGTTTCAAAACTAGTGCCGATAGTTGCCACAGCCAAGATACCTGCAAAGACTTTTTGCGGTAACATCGACGGTTGTGGGTCATTACTGCTGGGTAGAACAATCACCACAGGTTTTCCATCAGTGTTTTCCACTAAAAACAGGCGATATTTATCACCTAGTCTCACTTTTAAACTTGCAGACAAACGGTTGTGAACCTCTTCTGGTTCTCCTCGGAGATTGCCTTTAAAAATAGCTCCTTGTTGGTAAGGAATGGTTTCTGTGGCAAAAAATGTATCGATACCGAAAATGCTTTTAATTGCATTTAAGTCTTCTTCTGGAATGGGCAAGACTTCAATTTGCAATTCTGCAACTACTGGCTGTGGGGTATTTTCTGCTTGTAAGGAATCAGCCGCCAGCCTTTCAGTTGCCCTTTGCCTGAGTATGGCCTCTTGACCAGCCGATCGCAATTGTCTTCCTAAGAAGATGTACAATCCAGCAGAAACCACCACCAAGAATAATACACCAACTATGTTGATATATATTCCGGCTGCGAACAAACCAAAGAACAGCAGCCAGGGAGTCATTAACACTACAGACTGCAACCAGGCTAAGATTCCCAGCCTACCAAAAGGTCTGGCGCGATAAAAGCCCCAACCTAAAATTCCCAAAGCTACTAGCAAAAGTGTCCCAATGATGAGAGTTTCTGACGAAGTAAACATTTCCAAACCCATCGCTGTGAAATACCAAGCCCGAATTAGTCAGGTGTTAGAGATACACTTATCAGCCTACACGATTCAATGGGGACAAGGGGAGCAGGGGAGATGGGGAGATGGGGGGA
>NZ_JAECZC010000081.1 GCF_016056305.1 Amazonocrinis nigriterrae CENA67
AATTTTTCAACTTCATCATAAAGATTGCCTTGATTCTTTTTTAATGTGATTACATAATCTGCTGATTTCTCCGTGATTAACTTCACAATCTCTTTCTGGCAACCAATGGCATCAATTGTCACGATACATCCAGACAATTCTAATACTTTTAATAATTCCGGAATTGCTGTAATTTCATTTGATTTAGAATTTACCTTTACCTGTCCCAATACTAATTTATTTGTAGTTGCCCAAGCACTTACCATTTGGATTGCACAAGAATCATTACTCTTATCATATGAACCACATAAAGTTTTCCCATCAATTGCAACTACTTCACTCGAAGTTATTGTCTGTACTGATTTCATCCAGTTTAAAAAACATGACTGAAATTGCTGCGGATTCAATTGTGCAAATACTCGCGCAAAAGTATCGTGTGATGGTATCCCATTTGGTAACTCCAAAAACGTTTTTAACCACTCAAACTTCGTACAGCCATATAATTCAATTGCTACCCAGCTATCTGCTCCACAGATTACTGCACAAATCGCAATAGTCAAAATATCAATTAACTTGTGTCGCTTTGTGCGATCTATTCGTGGGTCTGACATTTGTGCGAAGTGGTCAGCAATGGTAATTTTGGGCTTAAGCTTCACGCTTTCTTACGGCTTTACTCTACTTTCACTATGACTTTACCATCAATACCCGATCGCTTAACCTCCCTGACACAAGCGACTAGGCTTTTTTTAGTAAACATGTACTACATTTAGATGCGTTCGCCCTGCCTGGTATACCAAACGCGTGTTGTACACCTTGCTGGTATAAGATATCAAATATATGCGGTGCTAGTTGGGGCATCTTTTACCTCCCCAAAGGCTGTTTTTTCAGAACCGACTATCAGCAGACAATTAATTTCAAGCTTCTAAGGGACTTCCAAATAAAAAATATCCCCCTGTTCACAGTAATCAGTCAACAGTCATCAGTCAAAAACTTCAACCCGAATAATTTATTTCTGAGAGTAGGGGCGGGTTAATAAATATTGTTTTTGATCAAGCGAGGATATTTGTGAACCCGCCCCTACTATTTGTGCATGGTACCGTCAGGCATAATTGTCCCAGTTAAAAAGGCTTCACTCATATCGGTTGCATTTAAATTTGCCCCAGTCAGGTTTGCCTCACTCAAATTCGCCTCACTTAAATCAGCACCACTCAGGTCTGATTCTCGCAAATCAGCTTTCCACATCCTAACTCCGCTCATTTTGGCATCACTTAGGTTCACACGCTGCAAGTTCGCCGCGCTGAGTGATGCCATGTGCAAAGTAGCATCACATAAGTCTGCATCACAAAGATATGCACCACTGAGGTCTGATTCGTTAAGGTTGGCTGTTGTGAGTGTAGCTTCACGCAAATCAGCGCCACTAAAAATCACTTCAGACAAATTTGCATGTTCTAGGTTTGCACCTTGAAGATTTGCTTTACATAGATTAGCTCCACTCATGGATGCTTTTGCTAGGTTAGCACCTCTGAGGTCTGCTCTACCAAAGTCTATGCCGCCTAAGTTAACACCCCGTAGGTCAGCTTTTGGTAAGACAATACCGTGGAAGTTCCTTTCTCCTGCTGCGTATCGATTGAGAAGTTCTTTAACATCCATAGCCTTAAGTTTTCAGTAAATTTAGTTGGAACGCTTTTAACGCTGCTGTAGTCACAATCGTTCGTCAATATCCAACGCCGTTAGGGGGTTCTCTTGGTCTATCCATGAAATCTGCGCTTCTAGTTTGTCACAACACTCACGTACTAGACGCAAACCGGCATCTAATGGAAGTTGAGCAGTAGTAGGGATAAACTCTTGCAATATTTCGGCTTCTATTGTCTGATAGTGATCAAGGTCTTGGCTGAGTTTTGCCAGAAACTTTGCTCCTTCACCAGTGTCTCTCATGGCAAACTGCAAAATTGAATCGACGTAAGCCTTAACTTTGGGGTTTTTGACTCCTTCTGTAGCTGAGGTATAAAGCAATTCACCATTAAGATACTCAAAATCTGGTACATACAGGCGATCGCCTACTAATTCAAATATCTGCATTCCCTTGGTTGGTCTAACTGTTAACTTCTCACTCCTGACTCGATGAGCCGCGTTTACCATCAGTGTAATTACAGCTAAAATTACCGTTGGATAGTTACTATCTATACACCTTATTTCCACAGTGCCCAGTTTGTTGAGTCTAACTGGATTCCAAGCTGACTTGAGTAAGCTACCTCCCGCTTCTAAAAACAGGTGACGTTCGATTCCCGCTTTTTCCATCGCTTGCAGCCAAGTATAGTAGCGAGCAAATTGCTGTTCAACTAAACTCTCTACACTAAAAGCATAAGACATAAGTCCGCCAACAGGTTGTAAATTAGTGTAAACTCCTTCCCAGCCGAAGGTTTCGCTACCTCGATAACGAATTGTGTGTGCAGCTAGCCCGATCGCTTGTCCTTCATAAAAGGGACAGGCCCGTGTCAGGGAAATGAGTGCTGAGTCGCAAGCTGTAGCTAAATTGTAGATATTGAGTAGTTCTTCTCGCTCTAGTGATGTCGAATTGTAAGCAACTGCAACACGAGGGTCAATTACCCCAGGTGGGACTTCCAAATGCAAGTGTGTACCAGTACATTTGCCAGCGTGCAAAAATTTATCATAGCCAACAGTCCGCGCTTGGATATGATAATTAGGGCGATCGCGCATCACTGGCATGATGTGCAAAGGGTAGCTAGACAAAGGGTAAAGCCGTAAACCCATATTTCGCGCCGCAGCGAGTGCTAATTTGAGATTTTTGAGGTATTCTCTGGCTAGTTACGTAGTAGTGTAGGCAGGATGTGTGTTAATTTTTACCATACTTTTGACGAACTCCGGCACAAAGTAATTTGGGTTTAAACCTTGTGCTTGGGCCATTGAGTGACAACCTTGCAAAAACTCATCAGCGCGATCGCTCAGATGACCCATTTCATCTACTAAAAAAAACTCTTGTTCAAGACCGATACGACGCTTGACTATCCCCATTCCCTTTTACCGAAAATCTGGGTTTAAAGCCCCGTCCTTCGAGGACGGCTTTTGATTTGTAGTATGATGATTTTATCGTAAATAGCAACGATAAAATATGCTCATCTACGAAATGAAGCTACAAGGAACAAACAATCAGTACAGGCAGCTTGATCAAGCTCTCCGTACTGGTCGTTTTGTGCGAAATAGCATCATTAGAGCATGGATGGATGGCGAAGTAAAAAGCCGCAATGATGCTTATGCTTATTGCAAGGTATTAGCTGATAATCCTGATTTTCCTTGGGCGAGTCAGTTAAATTCAATGGCTAGACAAGCTCATGCAGAAAGAGCTTGGGCATCAATTGAAAGATTTTATCGTAATTGTAAAGCCAAAACAGTAGGTAAAAAGGGGTTTCCAAAGTTTAAAAAAGAGCAAGTCAGAGCATCAGTTGAATACAAAACTTCTGGATATAAATTATCAGAAGATAGACGTTATCTAACATTCACCCATGGGTTTCAAGCAGGTACTTTTAAACTTTGGGGAAGCCGAGATTTGCACTTCTATCAACTCAAGCAAATCAAAAGACTTAGGGTAGTTAGAAGGCATGACGGCTATTATGTACAGTTCCTAATTGACCATAAAAGGGAGGAGGACAAGGATTTAACAGGTCAGCAAGTTGGCTTAGATGTTGGCTTAATTCATTTCTACACTGATTCTGTTGGTAATAAAGTAGACAATCCCAGATTTTTGAAAAAAGATGAACGTAAGCTTAAAAGGCTTCAGCGTCGTTTATCTCGGACTCAAAAAGGTAGTAAAAATAGAGTGAAAGCCAGAAATAGATTAGGTAGAGCGCATCTTAAGGTATCACGCAGACGTAACGATTGGGTATGTAAGTTAGCCCAGCGCGTCATCCAATCTAACGACTTGGTAGCAGTTGAAAACCTACGAGTGCGTAATATGGTTAAAAACCACCATCTAGCCAAATCAATCAATGATGCTGCATGGTACAGATTTAGAGAATGGTTAGATTATTTTGGCAAAGTTTATGGCGTTCCAGTGATTGCTGTAGAACCTAAATTGACAAGTCAAAATTGTTCTAATTGTGGCGAAAAAGTAGTGAAAACTTTAAGTACTAGAACTCATCAATGTCCTCATTGTCAGTACAGTGCGGATAGAGATGAAAACGCAGCAATCAACATTTTGAAATTAGCTCTAAAACAATGGGCAAATACTGTTGGGCAAACAGAAATCAACGCCTCTGGAGAGACTGATCTCTGCTTGTATGGGGAAACTCATTCAAGTAAATCAACTCGCACAAAGAGGAAAACCAATCAGCGATGATTGGAATCACCCTCGTTGAACGAGGGTGAGGATGTCAACTGAGATAGTGGGTAAACCATTGACTCGCCAACTGTGCTACTGCTGCTAATGTACCTGGTTCCTCAAATAAATGGGTGGCTTCGGGAATAATCTCCAGGCGTTTTGGCGATCGCAACTGCGCCAATGCATCCTCATTCATTGCAATCACTGGCAGATCGTAACCTCCAACAATCAATAATGTTGGCGCTTTGACATCAGGTAAGACTGAACCAGCTAAATCAGGTCGTCCTCCACGAGAGACAATAGCCTGCACCGCCTCTTGACGTTCTGTGGCTGCAACCAAGGCTGCACCGGCTCCTGTACTTGCGCCAAAGTAACCTATTTTGAGGTTACAAGTCTCTGGGTATTGTGCTAGCCAATCTGTAGCGCCAACTAACCGTGATGCCAACAAAGCAATATCAAAGCGCAAATGTCTTGTTCGGAGGTCAATTTCTTCCTCCTCAAGAGTGAGCAAGTCAATTAATAAAGTTGCTAGTCCCGCCTGTTGTAAGACTTGAGCAACATAGCGATTGCGGGGACTATGACGGCTGCTACCACTACCATGAGCAAATAAAACTACACCTGTAGCACCTTCTGGAATCACCAAATTGCCTTCTAGCTTAACTTCACCTGCTCTCACCGACACGAGATATTCTTGGGGGTTCTGTGTTAATGTCCTATTCATGATCAATTAATTACCAATTACCAATTACCGATTACCAATTACCAATTACCAATTATTCAGTCATTCGCTATCAGCAGTTTTTGCCTTGTCAAGAGTTCACATACTTCTGCGTCGGTTGTTTGCTCAAAATCCTCATACCAAATACCGATCGCATACAAATCTTCTGGCATGATCACACATACAAGCTTATCTACTTCTGTTTGCAGTTCTTCACAGGTGGATGCTGCTGCAACTGGAACAGCAACCACCAGTTCGCGGGGCTGTTGCTTTTTCAAAGTTGCGATCGCTGCGCGGATGGTAGCACCTGTAGCAATCCCGTCATCTACCAGAATAATTGTGTGATTTTTGACTTTTGGTAGCGGACGATTACCCCGATAGGCGAGATTACGACGGTTTAATTCCTGCATTTCTATTGCTGCTACCTGATCAATAGTTTCTTGGGGAATCCGCAACCAATCTACAACATTCTCATTAATTACACGTATTCCTCCCATTGCTAACGCACCCATCGCTAGTTCTTTATGTCCCGGTACACCTAGTTTCCGTACTAGGCAGACATCTAATGGTGCATTAAGTGCCTTGGCTACTTCAAATGCTACAGGCACACCGCCACGGGGAAGCCCTAATACTAAAACATCTGGACGATTAGCATACTCTGCTAACCGGGCAGCTAATAGTTTACCGGCTTCCGTCCGATTACGGAATCTTTGCCACATGCTTTTATACCTCTTTGTTAAAATAAGTCACTAATTGAACCATCAGATTTAAATCGTTGAATAGCAGTAGCAATTAAAGGTGCGATCGAAACAATTTTTAATTGCTGCCAGTCGCTTTCTTTAGGTGTTACACTGTCGGTGACAAAAATAGCTTTGATACGGGAGCAACGCGATTTTCTGAAGTCGGGTAAAAACGAGTGAAAATGCTCCACCCCAAGGTCAGGCGATCGCTAAAATATAGATTTTAGCAGAATGTATAAAATGTTTAGGCACTGCTGGGATTAAGGAGAGAATCGAAAATAGAGTTACAAAAATTGTCCCAACTGCCAGCTATCAATTGACATCGTAGATGTAACATAATCTCTGCGTTATCTATTAGCCAAAATTTACTGTTTCCCTTCATACGTAAGTTAACAGCCTGACGAATTAAACTTTCGACTGCACCACTACCAAGCGGTAGCTGATGAGCGGCAACTAGATGATAGTTTAACAGCCGACGACGATAAGCTTTGAGAATATAATTGCGCTCTCGCACTAAAATTTTACAACGCTCTCCTGTTGCTGTAAAAATAAATTCATCCATGTTTCTCATTAAATTGAGAGATTTACCTTGCTTGAGAAGATGACGAGCTTTTTTAAACCACGATTGCCTTTCATTATCACAAGGAAAAGCAGTATCAGCAAAATTTTGTAAATGTGAAGCAGCGTGATAAAAATCTAATAACTTATAAGTGGCAGGGGAGCATTTCACTTTCTCTAATAAAGGTGGAATATGTTTCCAAATCCACTCAGCCCCATCAGCCACTAACAAAACCTCTTTAGCTTGACTTATTCCCAAATTGACGAGATACATTTCTAGTATCTTGAGAAACTCTTCATAACCTAAATATGTGCCATCATTGGTAATAGGTAGAGATGATGTCCTAATTTTTTTACCATGCTCATCCACTGTATAAATAGTTAATAATTTTGACTCAACCCATTCTCCAGTAAAGCCTAGACGATTAGTCTTGAGCTTACGTTTACCTTTTTTATTAATCCTGACTCTCGTTCTCCCTCCATCTACGGCAATGACAACACGTTGGTCTTTGAAAATATTAAGAGTAGATAAGGAGCCAATCTCTAAACTTGATAATTTAGATTGACGTAAATTTATACCAATCTTACCAAAATGATATGTGATGCGTTCTATTCGCGTTCTTACTAACGTTTATTCCCCAATCTGTTAAAATAGCGCGTGCAGCTTCAAACGAACTAGCAATTGCACCATATTTTGTAATTGTTGCCCAAACATGGGGCGTTAATCCTTCTTCTATTCCTAACCATTTGAGAAATGGGCAGAATCCTAACTTTAAATATTTACCTTTTTGATGTGATTGTTTGTTACGCTCAACTATATATGGTAAGGAAAGAGTTACTTTGATATTTCCAACTGTTAATATATGTCTAACATAATTGCCATGTTTTCTCATTGATTGATTTGACTTACTTTCTGTTTGACTGATTGCTGTATCTAAAGCTGATTGAGAGTTAGACAGTTTATTTAATAAAACTGCTACACATTCTCCTGCCAAAGTTAAGGCTATATTCCTAATTTCTTCTTCTCTGGCTTTAAAAGTCTGAGCCGACCATTCACTTAAATTTGTTATGTCTAAAAGTTTCGTAACTTTTTCTTTAAAGTTTGACAATAATGTGCTTAAATCTCAACTCAAATGTTTATTCATGAAGTGTAGTCATTCCCTGTTTTGATATCAAATCTCAAAACTTTTACTCCAAGGGAATCCTACACTTTTTTTTGTCTCCATCATAAAATTAAACAATCACAACGATAAATCTCTCTCAGTATTACTGAGGTATTCAGCTATCTAACGGGTATCTATTTTACTCATCTATTGAACTATCGCTCCTAGCGATCGCCTGACCTTGGGGTGGAGCATTTTCACTCGTTTTTACCCGACTTCAGAAAATCGCGTTGCTCCCGTTTAATTCCTCGTGCTAGCCCGCGTCAAGCTGACTTAATAATTTTGGCAGGCACTCTCAACATGAAAATGTCTCAACCCACAAGGCGGCTTTACGAACAAATGCCTGAGCCGAAGTATGTGATTGCGATGGGAGCCTGCATGATTACTGGAGGTATGTTTAGCGCAGATTCTCCTACTGCTGTTCGAGGGGCTGATAAAATTTTGCCTATCGATGTTTACATACCTGGTTGTCCTCCCCGCCCAGAAGCGGTTATCGATGGTATTATCAAGCTTCGCAAAAAAATATCTAATGAATCAATGCAAGAGCGTAGCAAGATCAGGCAAACCCATCGCTTCTATAGCACGACGCATCAAATGAAACCTGTACCTCGTGTTTATACAGGTAAATATTTGCGTAGACACGAAGTGGCTTGTCGCCAGACATCGCCTTCTTGGGAAAAACCTCCTCAACAGTTGTTAGAAGCAATGGGAACCCCAATTCCGCCTGCAAACTGTCAATCAAAAGCAGGAGTTGTAGAGACGCGATTAACCCTTGTCTGTTTCGATTAGCGATCGACTGAACCCATAATCACGTCAATACTGCCTAAAATTGCCATAATATCGGCGACTTTCACTCCTTTAAGCAAGTGGGGTAAAATTTGCAAATTAGTGAAATCAGCAGTGCGGATTTTCCAGCGCCAAGGAAAGACGTTATCATCGCCAATTACATAAATGCCTAACTCACCTTTGCCACTTTCAAGGCGGACGTAGTTTTCTCCTTTGGGAATTTTAAACGTAGGAGCAATCTTCCTGGCAATGTACTGGTAATCAAATCCATCCCATTCAGACTTGCGCCCAGCTGCTAGGCGTTTAGCTTCAAGATTTTCGTAAGCACCACCAGGAAGCCCGTCAAGCGCTTGACGGAGAATTTTCACTGACTCCGCCATTTCCCGCATCCGCACGAAGTAACGCGCCAGAACATCACCGCCTGTTTCCCAGCAAATATCCCAGTCAAAATCGTCATAGCATTCGTAGTGATCAACTCTCCGCAAGTCCCAAATCACTCCAGAACCTCGCAGCATCGGCCCGGAAAGACCCCAGTTAATCGCTTCATCCCGGCCAATGACACCAACACCCTCTGTTCGCGCCCGAAATATTGGGTTATTTGTTAATAGTCGGTCATATTCAGTTAATTTGTTGGGGAAGTAATCGCAAAACTCGCTGCATTTAGTTACCCAACCGTAAGGCAAATCGACGGCTACGCCACCGACACGAAAGTAATTATTATTCACCATGCGGTAGCCAGAAGCAGCTTCCCATAGATCATAAATCATCTCCCGTTCTCTAAATATATAGAAAAAGGGAGTTTGAGCGCCTAAATCTGCGGCAAATGGCCCAAGCCAAAGTAAGTGGTTAGCAATACGATTTAGCTCTAGCATGATAACGCGGATGTAGCTGGCGCGTTTAGGAATTGGAATACCAGCTAACTGTTCCACAGCGTTAACTGTGATAGCTTCATTCATCATTCCCTCAGCATAGTCCCAGCGACTAACATAAGGGACATACATTTGGATGGTGCGGTTTTCGGCAATTTTTTCCATGCCACGGTGCAGGTAACCAATTTCCGGTTCGCAGTCGATGACATCTTCCCCATCTAATGTGACAATCAACCTCAAAACGCCATGCATTGAAGGATGATGCGGCCCCATGTTAATCGTCATGGGTTCGGTTTTAGTTTCTATTCTTGACATAAATGAATTATTTACTCTTTTTATAAGGGCAAAATAGAATTCAGGACTCCTGAATTCTGCTGTGATTGATTCTGACTTCTGAATTCTTCAATTGAAATTTTGTAGGCTCTCCTAGACTAGTTATAACTAATTAATACTTGATATCAGGTTAAATCCTTACATAGTAAGGGATTCAAGAGGAGCAAAGTATATTTTTATTAAATATTTGATTTGATTTTATACAAACCTTGTTATATCAATCGTTTGAGCCGTTTTTTAGTGTTAATTTATCAACCGAAGTCTGGGAAAGCCATTTTGTATTAATTTCTATCTTCTTTAGCTTCATTCAAAATATCAATTGGAAACTCACCTACTCTATCAGAACCAGGAGGCAATCCGTGAGGATCTAACACACCTTTAGGTAAGTAAATTAATTCTCTAAGTGGTGTCACCATCGGATCATCGGTAACTTTATAAGGTAGCCTTCCCATTGCTACGTTGTCCATGTTTAACTGATGGCGGTCATAAACGGACATATCGTATTCTTCAGTAAATGACAGACAGTTTGTCGGGCAGAATTCGACACAGTTGCCGCAGAAAATACAAACTCCAAAGTCAATACTGTAATGCTTGAGTTCTTTTTTCTTTACCTCTTTATTAAATTCCCAATCTACTACGGGAAGATTGATAGGGCAGACTCGTACACAAACTTCGCAAGAGATACACTTGTCAAATTCAAAGTGAATTCTACCTCGGAAGCGTTCAGAGGGAATGAGTTTTTCGTAAGGATATTGAACAGTAATCGGACGACGACGCAGATGGTCAAAAGTTACTGATAATCCTTGCCCAATATATTGACCCGCTTGAATGCTTTTATTAACGTAATCAGTAACTTGTTTGAGGAAGTTAAACATGAGTAAATTATTTTCTGTTGATAATGCTATTAATTAGCACGGTAATAGCTCTCGTCAGCTATAACTTCTCTCAAATGGAATACTCTACGGTTAAGTTTAATAGTAGCTAAAAATACAAAATTTTTCAGCAATTATATTTATACCAATTCATAATTAGTGAGGGCATATTGCAATGTGTTAGCTGTTAATCAAAATTTATGCCAAATTCTCTAAGGCGATCGCAATCTCACTGTGTATTTCAATAATACAGGAATTCGCTATAAAAGTTGTGTATAAATTAATAACCACAGCCTCAAGACTGAGCGGAGGTTTGCTTTGAAGCCTTTTTGGGGTCTTGGCAACTTTTGGTGATCTTGGCTGGGGGAAGGCAGAGGGCAGAAGGCAGAAGGCAGAAGTCAGAAAGATATAATTGAGATACGTCAAACTTCACTCCATCAAACATTTGAGGGATAATCCTCAGCTTGGTTATGTCAGTGCTAAGTTATCTATTGCCAGATTCAGCAAACCTGAAACTGGAAAATTGCATTCTTGACGAGATAAAAACTCAGATAAATTTGATTGTTTCCGCAATTACGAGAGTAGTTAATTGTCCAGTTTGCAACCAACCAACTCATAAAATTCATAGTCGCTATGAGCGAAAGTTAGCAGATTTACCCTGGGCTGATTACAGCATTACCTTACAATTAAGGGTACGGAAGTTTTTTTGCATTAATAAGTTGTGTAAACGGCGCATTTTTGCAGAAAGGTTGACCAATGTAACCGCACCAAGGGCTAGAAGAACTCTACGTTTAGCTCAACGACTAAGTGCGATTGGTTTAGCTAATGGTGGTGCAGCAGGGGTAAGGCTCTCGGAGCAATTGGGGATAAAAGTTTCTCGCAACACACTGTTAAATTTAGTCCGCTCAATCCCACTGCCACCAATCGTAACGCCACATACTCTTGGGGTAGACGACTTTTGCTTTCGTAAATGTAAAACTTACGGCACGGCACTAATTGATCTAGAACGTAGTAGACCAATTGCTCTACTAAAAGATGCCTTGGCTGAAACCTTGGCAGAATGGTTAAAAGCCCACCCTGGTGTCAAAGTCGTCTCACGAGATCGGTCAAAAACTTATGAAAGTGGTATTCGTCAAGGCGCGCCAGAAGCCATTCAAGTTGCAGACCGTTTTCACTTATTGCAGAACTTATCTCAAACGCTCTATCAAGTCTTTGGTATTCACGCCAAAGTACTTAAAGAAGTGGAAAAACAAGTATTTAGTACTGATACCAAAGTGCATTTAGAGGTGGAAACAGCACTAATTGAAGGCATTCGGGAATTGGATGGGGTATGTATCCCCATCCAATTGCAGACCACTGAAATTCAAAACGAGTGTGGGGATGTTAAACCCTTTTTGGCAGAGAATACAGACGGATTGACTGCACAGGAAAACCCTCAAACCAACATTCTGCCGTCTGCCGTCTGCTTTGTGCCTTTCCCCGATAACCTTTCCATGATTGCTGAGACTAATAAGAGTCCAGTTGTGCCAAGGTTTCCCCAAAACACATCTTTAAAAAGAAAAGTTCAATCCGCCAAAGCACGGGATAGACGGAGGGAAATCCATGAACAAGTTTGGAGACTGCGGTCTATTGGCTTATCAGGGCTAGCAATCGCTCAAGAGCTGGGAGTTTCTAAAACTACCGTATTCAATTACTTGCGTAGCTCAACTTTTACCGAACGTCGTGAACGTAGTGACCACGGTCTGAGTCTTCTCAACCCTTACCATGATTACCTCAAGAGTCGCTGGAATAGCGGGAACCACAACACCCAAGAACTGTTTGAAGAAATTCGCACCTGCGGCTATATCGGTGGTTATGCCACGGTCGCTCGCTTCACTCGTTATCTCAAGACCTTGCCCGGATTTGAGCCAGCAAAGTGTTCAAAGAAAAACGTGTCCCCCAGGGTGAGTTCTTCCTCCCATCGTCCTCTCACCCCCAGTCGCGTCACAGCTTTAGTCTTGCGACGACCAGAATTAATACAGCCTAATGAGCATGAAATCATCGCTCAACTACAAACAGCCCATTCTGATTTGAAGTCAGCTATTGAACTAGCTCAACAGTTTGCATCTGTTGTGCGTCAACGTCTGAGCGAGCAGCTCGATGCTTGGTTAAACAAAGCTAAAAACAGTTCGGTTTCTTTGTTGCGCTCCTTTGCTGTTAGTTTAGAGTCTGACTACGATGCTGTCAAAGCAGGTGTAACTATGTCAGTCAGCAATGGCCCCGTTGAAGGGCATATTAATCGACTGAAAATGTTAAAGCGGCAGATGTATGGTCGAGCCAAGATAGACTTACTAGAACGACGATTTTTGTTGGCTATTTGAGGAGAAAATTTTCACAATTTACACTTGGTTATATGAGTTATAGAAATCAGTTTATCTGGCAAAGGGCGGTTCAACTTGCTATCAATTGTTATAAATTTACCCGCCTATTTCCTCAGTCAGAATTGTATGGTTTAACCAGCCAAATCCGACGTTCTTCTGTATCTGTAGCGTCCAATATAGCTGAAGGCTATGGTAGGCGTTCCAAGCCAGAATATATCCAGTTCTTACATATTGCGTTAGGTTCTTTAAGAGAACTTGATACGCAATTAATCATTGCCAAAGAAGTAGATTTAGCTGATAAAGACCTTTTCACTCCTGTATTGAATGAGGTGGAGGAAATGCAAAGTATATTAGTTGCTACTTTAAACAAACTCAAGGGTTGAAATTATTACTTCTACTCTTCCGACTTCTGCCTTCTGCCTTCTGCCTTCTGCCCTCTGCCTTCCCCCAGCCAAGATCACCAAAAGTTGCCAAGACCCACATTATACTTTAAGTGACAAAATTCGCTGATGTAACTAGCATCATAACTACTCAGCTTGAAGTCTAGTGGAGTCAGCTGATCAATCGGTTGTGAAACAACAAAAACGCCTGTGCTGATTCCATTTGAATCCAGTATGGGGGTAAGACCATTTTCTATAGTAGTCATAATAAATTTAATTCCTTTTATCTTTGAATATTTTTGACATCAAAATTTGGTTTTTCAACTTCAGTGAATCATCTCAATGGTCACTTCTAAAATCAGAATTAGATATGAGATTAATAGAAAGATTTGGTTGATTTGAAAGCTAAAAATATTAAACAAGTTCAAGCATCTCCAAAAAATAATACTTTCTGGAAATACTGAGAAACTATAGTATATAAAATTACTATTTTTTGCAATAAGTATTAATGCGCCGAAATGAAATTATTTCATTTTAGATGAATGACCTAAAATTCATTGTTATCAATAATCAAATGGTATATTAATTGACTAAGATTAAGATTAAATTAAGACTTCAATATTTTTTGTTGACAATTCAAACTTATGAATTACTTAGAGCTTCAGTACTATTTGACACATACAAAGTACTTTTGTAGTCTATTTAACAATAAAAAAATTTTATTCCTTCAGGTAGATGTGCAAATCACAAAGATAAATAACGCAACCTTGCACTATCAGCATAAGATGTGATTTTTGTACCTTTGGATAGTTGCACATCAACTGAGACACAACTACTTCAGCATTTATTGTTGCTAACTAGCAGATGCCTCTTCAGTTTGCGGTTGGTCATCATTGGGACGCACAAATACTGGTGGTTCAGTGGTTACAGCAACTAAATCATCGCTGGAAAAACATATGGACACTCGTCCAGCTTCCAATGGAATCTGAAATAAAGTTCGGCTTCCAGTGCCTTGGACTCGACTCAAAATAGTTCCTAATAAACTGCGAAGCAGAGGTGCATCAGACTTTAGAACTAAAGTATACTGATGTCCACCACTTAGTAGCAATTTTACAATTACTTCAGTTTGTTGGGTGGTAGCTTCAGATTCACGAGAAACACTAGTCGTTACCATATGATACCTCCAAAAATGTAATTTCTACAGATTAAATTAAGTTAAATACAGAAAATTGGCAGAATAGCTGTGCTGATTTTTGCATAGCCAGTTATCCCTTTTCTAAGGGAATTTGCTGCTACAACACTGTACCATGAATCACTTATTTTTTTGTGGGATGAAGAGAAGAAAATAAAAATTAATAGCTCAAAAAGTTCTCTGTTTGTCAAAAAATATGATATTGCAGTTTTCGTTGGTGTGAAGTACAAAAGCTATGGGTTTTCTGACTTTTCACGGTAAGTCTTAAAACCCTCGTCGATGCAGGGTGTAGGGGAAATTATGAAAGTTTTACCACACCCCACAGCTCACACCCTGTCCCTTTTTCCAGATAACGTGAAAAGTCAGATTTTGAGTCCTATGTTTTGTACCTCACTTAAAAGCAAAACGCTGTATATTGAGAGAATATGAATAATCAAAACGTACTACAAACAGAATTTGATTTCATTCTCCCCAAAGGCTTGATAGATGCTTCTGGAAAAGTGCATCGTCAAGGAGTAATGCGACTCACAACTGCTAGGGATGAAATTTGTGTACAAAAAGACCATCGTGTCCAAAAAGAACCAGTTTATGGAGTCTTGGTAACACTGTCACTTGTAATTACACGTTTGGGTGAACTATCATCAGTGACACCAGAATTGTTAGAAAATCTCTTTAGCCGTGACCTTGCTTACTTAAGGGAATTTTACAATCGAATTAATCAGCAGGGTAACGCAGATATCCCTGTACAATGTCCCAGATGTAATAATAATTTCAGTGTGGAGTTATCTTTAGCGGGGGAGTAGTAAGCTACCCCTCAGAGCAAATGCATGAGGAGGTAGCTTGTATTGCTTATCACTTTCATTGGTCGTTAACAGATATTCTCAATTTAGAGCATGAGAGTCGGCGGCGCTGGGTAGCAGAGATAGACAAAATTAAACAGCAACACTCGACTTGAGAAGCCACTGCGGTGAGGTAGTACGGTTTCTGTACACATACTCCCAATTATAAGTAATAAGCGCGAACATGATATTACACAAGCGTAGGAATGTACGATTTGTGGCGATCGCCACCCGCTGCGAATCTTCTTCCCTGTTGGCTCCTACTTAGGTGATCTCAAATTTTCTTTTTTGGAAGAAATAAAAAGTTTTTAAAGCTGGATGATTAAAGCCGGAATTATCTGGTGAATCAATGTAATTGTTAGCAAATAAGAAAATCAAAATTTCAGGAGATAAAATTTCATGTCACTAGAGCAGGTTAATGCTTTTTATGACGTTTTGATATCTGATCAAGCTATTTATAAACAATATTTAAATAAATGTTGTCAGCGAGGGTTTTTCGGCAGTTGTCATTGGGACAAAGCTAAAATTGTCAATTTTGCTACTAATATTGGTTATAAATTTACTGAAAGAGAGCTAGACCAAATGTTGTTTGAAAGTGAGCCAAAATTGATTAAGAATTCACTGAATCTATCAGAAGATGGGCAGTTATCTTATAGTGTTTCACGAAATACTTAAAGGACAGAAATTAGAGCTGATTCGTAAAGAAAATCTAAAGAGAATAAAGCCTTGGTTTACTCAGAATAGCCTACCACCGTACACTGTTGTGTACGGTTACTTTCACGCATTGGCAATCGCTTTGGCTTCTGGCAAAAAATTCACAGGTCTTGTACGTCACCAACTGCGACAAGATTTAGGGCGATCGCAACACTCTACTGTGGCGATTGCCCTGTTGAGCGCAAAATGATGAAAATTTACCTACTTCAGCAACAATTCGTGTCAAATTAAATGATTGAGGTTATGGCCTAATACGACTCAATAAAGTTCGTTTATCCTCACATTTTTCAAAATTCAGAGCTTGTTCGTACAAATTATCTAAATAACTACCGATTGTTTCACTATTATGAGCTATGTTAGCCCGTTTTAAAGCTCCTGCACTGAGGAGTTCATAATTTGCGGGTTGTTCAAAAATTTCTCTAACTAATATTTCTAAAATACGCTCAGCTAAATCTTCACAAGTGTCGTCTAAAATTTTCCAATATTCGTCACTGCTATCTTGATGTCTTAAGTTAGTCCAACTTCGCTGCTTGAGTTCTAAAGGAATAACATACCCATTTTTCTTGTGATGTACAAACTCAGGAATAGCACAGACATTTGTTGTGATTGCTGGTGTTCCAACTGAAAAACCTTCAATTACACTATATCCATAAGTATCATGGAGTGTCATCAGCATACTAAAGTGACTCTCAGCCATTAGTCTCATCACAACGTTGTTAGGCTGCTTTCCATGAAATACTACATTATCTAAGCTAGTCAGTAGCTTTAAATCATCTTCATAGAGCTTTTCATTAGGATGATCTGTGTAGACACTCTTCCCATAATTCATCTTAGACACTATATGCATCACTAGAGGTATTCCCGCAGCTTTAGCTTTTTTTGCCAACCTTAAAGCTACCAGCCCTCCCTTTCTGACAAAATCATTCCCAACAAATAAAATTTGCAAGGCTTGAGTTTTATCATAGGTTTTAGCTCGGCTGGCTTGTATGGGAACATTTGGATGAATGACCTCTATTTTTTTAGTAACTTGTTCTAATAAATTCCAGCCTTTGTTGTATTCAATGAATCTCAATTTAGCATAATCAGACATAGCAATAATTTTGTAACAATTATCAAGCGCTAACCTAGTTCGCAATAAATTTGTTATTTGACCTGTACTGTCTCCATATGTGCGGGGTAGTGCTGATTCAAATGTGACTATCCAAGGTTTGTTAGTCAGAGGAATTCTATTAAACGTATGAATTACGTCATAGGTTTGATTAACAGGTAACCAAAACCCTAAGCCATCTAACGGTTGATAGATTTTTCTCAAAGGAAAAAATTTGGTTTTAATGATTTCGTGTCTTGAAACTCTGGGAGAATTAAAATCCATTCCATAATTATCAGTTTGTAAAACTCTAACCATAATTCACTCCAGAACTTAACTGCTGCTACATCTGCCGTTACTTTGCCTTGAGTTCCAGCAATGCGATCTTGAACTCAAACTCAATTAATTATTCAGCTAATACTAAATAACGTGATATTAGTTTATTCATGTGATTTTTCCACATTATCAGTATTTAACTTTGAGCTATATGCTTAATAGATCAAAACAAACTTTTCCTTCTTTATTCAAAAATAATTCTTGCTACTGTTTGTATTTGATTGTCAAAATGCTCTGCTATCAGAATATAGCCTGTTCAATTAGATGGGTTTTATTTATGTGGGCTTGAGTTTATTGAACATGAATAATTATTTATCATTATTCATATGCTAAATAAACATCTTTACTAAAACTTCACATTTTAAAATTATTAAAAATATTTATGTATACCCCAAATGAACATCAACTTCAATTTAACCTTTGCTCAGAGATATTTTGTGATCTGATTAAAAAGTGATATTGCGCTAAATTTAGTTATTTTTTGACAAAAAAGCATATTATTCTTGCCAAAAACACAATTATTGCTTTTGGGTAAAAACAATCATATTATAGCTAATCGTACTGAAAATGACATAAGTTAAGTTATTTTTATAATCGAAGCTAAAGACATTTTTTCAAAAGCAACAATCAAGCTCATAAAGTCTTTATATAATACTGTTAACTGTATTTAACGCAATTTAAAAGAGAGCATATTTTGTCAATACCTATTTGGATATAAATAATTTTTGTCAATACCTCTTTGAGCATAAATAATTTTATATCCCTTTATTTATGTCTATTAAAACAGGTTTATAACCTTGATTATATTCATTTAGCTGAATATAATTTGCATTATTAATTGAGCTACAAAAGCTTCACTTTTGCAAAAACAACTTACCTAAAAAGTAAGTATTGAGAACACAATTATGGCAAATAGTATTATTTTTTCGGAGTTACATACCGTTGGCTATCAACTTTTTCAAGATTCGGAAACATTTCTCAATGACCTCAGCGAGATAGATTCTATGGCTGTATATGGTGGTGGTGTAACTGCTTGTGTAACTGTCGGTGTAACTGCTGGTGTAACTGTCGGTGTAACTGTCGGTGTAACCGCAAGTCTAAATACTGGTCTAACTGCTACTCTAACTGCTGGTTTGACTAATAGTCTAACTTCTAGCATTGGTTGGTGATGGCAGCAGATAATGCCATATTAGGCGATCGCTGTTTGATTTATCTTAGCGCACAGACTCAAACATCGCCTTGTTCTGACTACAAAAAACGAAAAATTAAGGGGTAGCGGTAGGGTACATTCGGTTCTTTCAAAACCCTGATGATAGCAATAATTGGCATAATCAGACTAACTACCCACAACACAATCAACAATACAATACCAATTCCCACGAAAACCAGTAATCCAAAAATAACCGCATAGATGTAAAGGTTAATATGGAAATTCAGAGATTCTCTGGCATTTTCTTTAACAACAGGGTCTTCGTTGATTAAAAAAATTGCAATGGGTATGCCAATGGAGACTATGGTAGAACTAAAAAATATGGCTCCATGACTCAGGGCGGATAAAAGCCTGCGTTGCTCGAAGTTTTCCATGCCACCATCGCTCCTACAGAGACGTGATGGATTCAATTTTAATTACCTCAACTTGGTATTGCCATCATTCTGCCAGAAGATATTACATCCCCATGCTAAAGCACCTAACCCTAACAATAAAGGTGTCAACCAATCACCCCAACGCACGTAAAAGGTCTGTGTTTGCCGACGATAAATAGTTTCGGCGTGAGTTTCGTAGGTATTATATCGAGATATCCACAAGGTTCTGCCGTGAGGATCTACAAAAGCTGAATATCCTGTGTTAGTCGCCCGTGCTGTCCATCTATCAGTTTCAATTGCCCGCATGATATCCTGTGCATGATGCTGAAATGGCATAGATGCACTGTAATGGGCATCGTTAGAGGAACTGAGAATAAATTGCCCACCCGCCCCAGCTTGGCGGCGAAATTGTTCAGGAAAAGCTGATTCGTAACAAATACCAACGATCGCCCGCCCAAAAGGTGTGTCAAAAATTTGATTGGCTGCGCCTGGTACTTGATGTTCATCGAGTGGGGATAAACGGCTAATTATACCACCTAAAATACTTTCAAAGGGAATATATTCCCCAAGTGGTACTAATTTGGATTTGTCGTAACGACTGGTAATTTCACCGCTACCAATAACGGTAAATAAGCTATTTGTATAGCTGCGTCCTCGTTCTCCAAATGCACCAACCCAAGCGACTACGCCTTTTTCTTTCACTGCGGAGATTAAGGGAGTTGCTGCTAAGTCGCGTTGGAAAAAAGGCATGGCTCCTTCTGGGGTGAGAACTGCATTTACACCTTGATTTACTAAGGTTAAATAGCCGTTGGTGTAACCTGTAATTGCACGACGCAAACCTTCGGGAGTTAGTTTAATTTTGTTGGGGATGTTACCTTGAATTACTCCTATTTTTAATGCTGCTGCTGGTGGTTGGGCGATGGGTTGAGAGTATAAAGCCAAGCCAATTAGGTGTAGGGTGATTAGTAGTGTTGTGGCGATCGCTAGATAGGGATTTACGAACCGCCAAGGCGCGGAGGACGCAGAGAGATTCTTGGCGCCTTGGCGGTTAATCCATGCTTCGGCTATTAAGCCGTTGATGGCGACTATGGTTGCTGTGATGGTAGTGGTACCGGAGAGTTGACCGAGGTGTAAAATAATCAGGTTGTGTGGGCTTTGGGTGTATGCTAGGGAACTCCACCACAAGGGGCCTGCGCTCCAAAGGGCTTCTAAGCCACACCAAATTGATGTGCCTATTAGAATACGTAGCCACGGTTTTTGCTTGGCAGCACGAGCCATCACAGCCGCCCAAATGGCGACGAATACGCCTCCGTAGAGGCTGATGAATGACCAACAAAACAGGGTGATTGCCAAACTCGGCCACCAAGGAACGCCCAACCAATCCATTGGATGAATGCCGGTAATCCAAAATAGGGCGACTCCGTGATAACCAATTCCCCAGAAGAGGGCAGGGGAGGCTGGAGGGGATTGGTTTTTATGTTTGGCTGAAGTGATAACTAGCACCCACAGGGGCGCTAGGGCAATCCAGGCTAGGAACCATGCGTCTACTGGGGCTACGGTTAGCCCCATCAAAACGCCGCTACTTAAGGCAATCAAGTAGGGGAGTAAGGATAAACCTTCTCCCTGCTTTTTACTCAGCTTCTTCTGCATCGCCTGCATCGGGAGGAACTATTGCCACGCCCGTGATTGCATCATCTTCGTCGAGACGTTGCACTCTCACACCAGTTGCCGATCGCGATTGTACTGAAATGGCGTTGACGGCTTGCCGGATAATGATACCGCGATTTGTCACCATCATGATTTCATCGTCGCAGTTGACAATGCCCAGGGTTGCTAATTGGTCTTTGGTTTTGCGGTTTTTGAATTTGGTTGCCATTAAACCTTGTCCGGCACGATTTTGCAGTCGGAATTGGGCAACTGGTACGCGTTTGCCATAGCCGCCGATGGTTATTACTAATACCCAAGGGCCGACGTTACCGTTCCCTGGTACTTCTGTAACTTCCTCGTTGGTTTCGATTTCTTCTGTTTCTACTTCTTCGACTTCAGCTACATCTGTAGCCAGAGTGTCGAGAATGGCTGCGGGTAGAATATCCATCCCCACCAATTCATCGTTATTTTTCAGCTTCATGGCTTTTACCCCACGAGTTGCCCTACCCAAGGGGCGTAGTTGTTCATGGGTACAGCGGAAGTGAATCGCCATCCCTTGACGAGAACCAATTATTATGCTGTCCTCGACTCTGGCACGTCGCACCCACCGCAGTTGGTCACCTTCTTCTAGGGAAATGGCTATTAAGCCGTTGGCTCTAATGTTACTAAATGCTGACAATTCGGTTTTCTTGATGTTGCCGCCTTTAGTCAGCATCACCAGATATACGTCGTCGCTAAATTCGTCAACAGGTACAATGGAGGTGATTTTTTCTTCTTTGGGGATGGGCAACATTTGCACGATGGGTGTGCCGCGACTGGTACGGGAACCCACGGGAATTTGATAAGCTTTCAGGCAGTAGACGACGCCGCGATCGCTAAAGAATAAAACGCTATCGTGGTCGCAGCAAGTTAAGAAATGTTCTACGGTGTCATCATCTTTGACTTTGGCTGCGGCTTTACCTCTGGTAGCACGGCTTTGCGCTTCAAAGGTGTTGACTGGCATTCTTTTGATGTAACCTTGCTCTGTGAGCAGAATGATTGCTTTTTCATTGGCAATCAAATCGCGTTCATCTATTTCCCCTTCGGCGTGGGTGATGACTGTGCGGCGGGGTGTGGCAAAGCTGGTTTTGATTTGGCTGACTTCGGTTTCTATGATTTCTAGTATTCTTTCGCGCCGTGCTAAAATATCCTGCAAATCAGCGATCTGGGCTTGCAAGTCTTCGTGTTCTTGTCGGATTTTGTCTGCTTCTAAAGCTGTCAAGCGTCGCAGTTGCATCTGCAAAATTGCGTCAGCTTGCACTTCCGAAAGACCGTAAGTTGTGATTAACTCGCCTTTAGCTGTGGGTGCATCAGGAGCATGACGAATTAAGTTAATAATTGCATCTAAATGTGCTAGGGCAATTAATAAACCTTGTAAAATATGGTCGCGTTCTTCAGCTTTCCGCAGTTCGTAGCGGGTGCGTCTGGTAATGGATTCGATGCGGAAATCGAGGAAGACGTCTAGGAACTGCTTGAGGGTGAGGATTTGGGGTTCGCCATTCACCAACGCCAACATATTGGCGCCAAAGTTGGCTTGGAGTGGCGTTTGCTTGTAGAGGTTGTTCAAAACTACGCGGGGATAGGCATCGCGCTTGAGTTCGATGACGATCCGCATTCCGTCGCGATCGCTTTCATCGCGGATATCTGCGATTCCTTCTATACGTTTATCATTGACCAACTCGGCAATTTTTTCAATTAGTGCTGCTTTGTTGGTTTGATAGGGCAATTCGGTGATGATGATTGCTTCTCTTTCCGGTCGTCCCCGCTGTTCGATGGTTTCTATGTTGGCGACGCCGCGCATGGTGATGGAACCGCGCCCGGTGGTGTAGGCTTCTTTAATGGCTGCCGTTCCCAGAATTTGCGCCCCGGTGGGGAAGTCTGGGCCGTGGACATACTGCATTAACTGCAAATCGGTGATTTCTGGATTGTGAATTAATGCCACTAAGCCATCGATTAATTCGCCTAAGTTGTGGGGAGGAATGTTTGTAGCCATCCCGACGGCGATACCAGAAGAACCATTCAGCAGCAGTTGGGGTATGCGTGATGGTAATACTGTAGGTTCTTGTTGGGAACCGTCGAAGTTATCAGCAAAGTCTACGGTTTCCGATTCGATGTCTTGCAGTAGGGCGGCACTGGTTAAAGCTTGCAAGCGGCATTCTGTGTATCGCATTGCCGCTGGGGGGTCGTTGTCCACCGAACCAAAGTTACCATGACCATTAATTAGGGGCGATCGCATGGAAAAATCCTGCGCCATCCGTACCAAGGCATCATACACTGCTGTGTCGCCGTGGGGGTGATATTTACCTAGCACTTCCCCGACTACACGGGCACATTTCCGAAAGGGGCGATCGTGAGTGAGTCCCAACTCGTGCATGGCGTAGAGGATGCGACGATGCACAGGTTTAAGACCATCCCTGGCATCTGGCAGCGCCCGCCCCACTATTACACTCATGGCGTATTCTAGATAAGACCGGGACATTTCGTTCCGCAGATCTGTTGGGATAATCCTCTCCTGTGAGGTTGTCATAATCTAAAAAACTCCAAAAAATGTAGATTGTAGCCCTTACAGTTGACAAAGCGCAAAATTTTGCCAAATTTCTCTTGAATAATTGCCATATTTTGCTACAATTTTAACACAATTTACTATGCTTTTGCCGAGAGAGCTAACTTAGACAATTTGGGATTTTGGCTTGGAAATTTGGGATTGTGAAAGATTGATTGCACAAGCTTGGGATTGCTTCGTATCTCGCCATCAGAGTTCAAAATTTTATTAAATATATCGCTGCAAATCTTTTTGGAAAAGAATTAATTAAATCTGCTAATTTCAATTAATACTTGAAATTCCAGATTAATTTTTAATTTTTAATTTTTAATTTCTTCAAAAGATTCTTGTATCTTAAGTTGGGATGCGATTAAGGGAACTTTGGGAGCCAGAAAAAATCCCATCAAACTAGCAAATAGAATTGGTGTTAAGGGACTGAAGTTAGTTAGTTTTGATAATAGCAAAGTCGTACTGATGGGTGTGCGTGTCACAGCTGCATTGATAGCCGCCATTGTACAGATCATGGCTAGGGCAGGATTGAGTCCAGGAATTAATATTGCTACAGCTTTGCCTATACAAGCACCAGTGAAAAACAGAGGGATAATGAATCCACCACGCCAGCCACCTGTGACTGTCATACTGATGGCAACCATTTTACTAAGAGCGAGAACTAAGAGGAAAACAGCAGAAAAGTTAGTCGTCAGAACTGATTGTAACTCTTCATGTCCAAAATAACGGGTTAGCGGCAAGAAAGCTGCCAAACTGCCAAGTCCTAGTCCTGCTATTGTGGTGTGTAAATAAATGGGGCCGGGAATACGGGCGAAGAGGTGATGACAAGCCCGAAAAATACTCATAAAAATCCATCCCGCCACCGCCCCGATGATGCCAAACAGGATAGCAACAGCAAAATCATCGATGTTCTCTAAGCGATACTGCGGGAAATACCAAGTTGGTGCAATTCCCAAGTGAGTAATGAATGTAAACACCAAATAACTAGCACAACTGGCTACAATAGCTGGCATCAAGGCTTCGTAATATTCCAGAATATGCTGATGGTGCAAAATCTCCAAAGCGAACATCGCACCGCCAAGGGGTGCGCCAAATAAGGCAGTAAAGCCAGCAGCCATCGCCGCCAGACTCATGGATCTAAAGTCTTCTCCTTGGAGTTTTAAGCGATCGCCTACCCAAGTTCCAAAAGAACCTGTAACCTGTACTAATGGGGCTTCTGGGCCAGCACTACCGCCTGCTGCAATGCTAACTAACGAAGCCAGAAGCATTGAGGGATTTTTGCTTGGATCTAGGCGTCCACCACGAAAATGAATATTATTGACAATCACAGCGATTTCGCCAGGATTTCCCAGAAAATGAATCACCAAGCCAATAATTAAACCAGCTAGCGGCATTACTATTAGCAAACTCAGACCCTCAAATCTTTGCAGCTGGTGAGTTATCAGTTCTAGAACATTCCAGTACAGCCCAGCAAACAGACCACTTACAGCCCCCACAATTGCCCAACGCAACACCCATTTGGAAAGCATCACAGGATTACGCCTTACCAGTCCAAAAAGTTGCAAAAATTTCCAACGTTGAGTTTGATTGCTAGTGGGGGGCTTATCTGAGAACACAGCTGTTTTCCTATTTAACGTAATGAAACGGATGATACTGAATATTCACGTTTTTTATGTTAAACGCAATTTGTCTTCAATGAATCATCTTCAGTCTCAAGCGGATTCAGCTATTATGCTTGAAAATTGCATACTTACTCGTGAAGGTTGTCGCAAAAACCATGATGAAAGCCCTATGACGCACCAATATTTAACGTGAGTTCGACGGATTTTAAAAGCCCCGCTTCCATTCCTCTCTCCTTCCAGGGGAGAGGCTTCAAAAACTTGATTTTACGTTACTAACCAAGGAACTTAGAGCCAATATCCGCGTCGGAGAGGGGTTGGGGAGAGGTTCATCAAACTCACGTATATTTACATAGTGGGTGATAGCAAAACCATAAGACACCCTACCTTAAGATTTACTTTATCAATGGTTTCTTAAGTCCCAAGATAGTGTGTACTTAACAACAGCATCTCTTAAGCTTGGCCTAGAACTAAGAGATAATATTTATGAATCACGAAACAGTTCCTAGTCAAGCCGAAAAGGAAAATCCAGAAAGTGATGCATCACAATTAAGTCCAGAGGTACTTGACATGATTAAACATCCTCCAAAAATTGATGATGTCATCCGCCAACAATCGCCTGAAGAACGTAGGAGTAACCCCGCTTTAGTACCAGAAATGCTAGATGAACCAACCGATGAAATGATTGGTTTCACCAAAGAGTAGACAGAATATTTTGCTAGTAGCCTGACAAGACTAAAATAACGTGAGTTCGATAGATTTAAAAGACCCCTCTCCAAACCTCTCCCCTGAAAGGAGAGAGGCTTCAAAACCTTAATTTTTCGTTATTTATCCAGAATTTTAAAGCCCCTCTCTGCGTCAAAGAGGGGTTGGGGAGAGGTTCATCGAACTCACGTTAAAATAGTACATGATAAAACTCTTGTAGGATGGGCGTCTCACCCGTCCTTTATTGACAGGCTGTCCGGTCTGCCCACAAGAAAATTTATTGTATTATTTTAGTTGTGTCACGCCAGTAACATGAGCGGACTAATTTAGCGCAATATTTTTAGGTGAGCAAATCTATCTTTTACTCACTCCATCATTATCAATTGCACTATAACTGTCATTACTCATCAATCCCAACCAAGGATCAGAATTAGGTGTTAAAAACAATTCTGCATAGACTTTTTCATTCAATGTATTAACATCACTTGTTTGATCATTTGCTATAAACCATTGATGAATTTGCCCATGTAGCATATATTCATTTCTCACAGTATCCACAGCCATTGCTGCTTCAAAATTGCTTACCACACGCTGCAAACTTTCAGCATTTCCTTTTTCAAAACGTTTAGAAGCAATCAAAGCAATGCTATTTTTATCTAATTTGACATTATTTCTATATAGTTGAGCGATACGCCGCCATGTCGCTTCATCAGTAATTTCTTTCAAACCTGTAGAAGACAAATTCCTCAACATGGGTGCTTCTATAGCCATTTTAGTCACAGCAAGAGTTCCCGCAGTGGAAGCGTTGGGTGAATTATTATCAGGAGGCGTTTCTAATAAACGTGGCGGTGTGGCGATTCCCAATTTTGTTAAATCCTCATTCCATTGACGTTGAATAGCTATTAAACGCTGACGATGGTATTCACGTAAAAATTTTTCCCGTGCTGTACCTTGATATTTAGTAGATTCTTTCACTGCTTTTTCGCCATCAATTAACTGACGCAGAAAAGCAGAGGGACTATATAAACCTGGAATTGCATCAACAGGACGACCAGAACTATCTAAAATATAGTGAATACTATTGCCTGTAATTGTGCGTTCTAACTTGCGTCCATCACCAAAGTCTATAGTTACTTTCGGTGCTGAACGTACAGATTGCCAGTGTAAAATATAGTTTTGCCGCAGGTATTGAGATATTTCTGCATTAGGATATAAAGCGATACGGAAAAAACGGCTGTTAGCGCAACTTAAATCTTCGTTAAGTCTTCCCAGTAAACGCAGTGAAAGAATAGGTTTACCACTGGCTTTGGCTGCGGTTTTTGCCTGTTCTAAGTCAGTGTACCAGTAAAGTTTAGAGGCGTAACAATCTTTTTGTTGGCAAAGTGCGTCTAAAGCTTGACGCATTTGGGGTGAAGGATTATTAAGTTCTTTGGCGTAGGTGCTGATAAACTTTTCTAAACCCCCTGGGCCTTGAGTTCGCAGTTGAACAGCTTGTTGTGTAAGTTGTACAGGGTTTGTGGCAGATGTTTTAACATAGGTTGTTCCCAAAAAACCTGTACCAACAATAATCACAGCAATTGCAGATTTCATTAATTTTAACTTCATAGACAAATAGATTAAATATGAAAATTTATGTAGCGGATACTATTTTGGATTTTAGATTTTGGATTGGTAATTACTTACTTAGTATAGGTTCTGTGATTCCATTTATCGCATTTTTTCAAATTGTATAAAATTAGAATTCTTACTTCATTATATGCCGCCCACATTATTTGTCTAGTTTTTAGTTACTTATTTTATATTTATTTTGGTGTACTGCTTAAATTAAAAAATGGTAATTAACCTGATTGTAGATTAATTAAGTTTTCAAAAATAAAACCTGCAATTTCCGAACTTAGTTGAGATGGATTTGTATCTATATGTTTTCTATAAGAATATTTTTACTATAAAAATAAAAAGAGGGCTGCTATATTTGCTATTAGTCTAAGTAAAGTAATAGGGTAAGGATGGATTTTTTGCCCTGGATGCACCTGCTATTATTAGTTCTAAAGCTAAAATAGCTGTAACAAAACAATTAAATATACATTTGTGAGAAATCCGGCTTATGCTGCCAATCATTTATTCTGACGAATTTCTGGAACACAAAACTGGAAGATACCATCCAGAAACACCAGAACGCTTGACGGCGATCGCCAATACTCTAAAAAAAGCTGTCTTTGCAGAAAAACTTGCTTGGCTTGCACCCACACCAGTAGCAGAAAAACCATCGCTGATGCCTTTGTTGGTCAAGGCTCATACCCCAGCTTACATTAAAAAACTTTGGGAAATAGCCTCTACTGGCGGAGGTTATTTAGATGGTGATACGCCTGTTTCACCGCGCAGTTATGATGTGGCATTGTTGGCGGTGAGTGCTTGGCTAGATGGAGTTGATGCAGTGCTAGGAACAGCCAATCCGGCTTTTGTTTTAGCACGTCCACCAGGACACCATGCTGAAAGTGATGCCGGAATGGGCTTTTGTTTATTTTCCAATGCCGCGATCGCAGCTTTATATGCCCTAGAACAACCAGGAATTAACCGCGTTGCTGTCCTTGATTGGGATGTACATCATGGTAATGGTACTCAAGCGATCGTGGAAACTAACCCACAAATTGCCTACTGTTCTCTACATCAGTATCCCTGTTATCCCGGTACAGGCAAAGCAACTGAGCGTGGCTTTCATAATAATGTCTTAAATTTACCAATACCTCCTGGTAGTGACATCAGTGTATATCAGCCACTCTGGGAAACAAAGGTAGTACCATTTTTAGCCAACTTTCAAGCGGATTTATTGATTGTCAGTGCCGGTTATGATGCTAATGCAGAAGACCCTTTGGCAAGTATCAATTTACAACCAGAAGATTATGCTTTATTCACAGAATATTGTTTAGGACTAACTCGTAAAATTATATTTGGCTTGGAAGGTGGCTACGATTTTTCAACACTTTCTCAATCAGTTTTAGCAACAATTGAACAGTGCTTAATTTCAGAGGATATTTAAGGCGTTGGTGATTTCAAAGATGAATTCACTTCACGCAAAGATAAGGCAGCGTGCCCTTGCAGTTTAGCCGACTTGTTCGCTCTCCTGCAAAAACGTAGGGTAGCGACTGCCGCACAAAGGCGCTATTATATATATGCCTGAAAATGCATGTTTAAAAATATTAGCGTCTTCCCCACAAATAATTTTGATAGGAGATAATCATAGCTATTGCTGTGTAACACAAGCATGACCAATCAAGAGCAAGGGATGAAGAACGAGTCAACCTCAGCAAGCAACGCTGATGTGAATTTCCTTCTCGGTGGGGGTGAAATGGGGGCGCGGATGCGGGAACGGGACTGGTCGAAAACCTCTCTTGGCCCAACACACCAGTGGCCCCAGAGCTTGAAAACTGCCGTGCGGATTATGCTCACCTCCCGTCAAGCAATGTTTGTTTGGTGGGGCGAAGAACTCATAAATCTATATAATGACGCTTACAAGGCTATTATTGGCGGTAAACATCCAGAAGCACTAGGTCAGCCAGCTGAGTATGTGTGGCGCGAGATCTGGGATCAGATAGGGCCTCGTGCAGAATCAGCGATGCTGAAGAATGAGGGTACTTACGATGAAGCGCTGCTGTTGATTATGGAGCGCTTTGGCTACCCGGAGGAAACTTATTACACATTTTCATATAGCCCGATTCCTAATGACCAAGGCAACACAGGTGGGATTATCTGCGCGAATACAGATGACACCCAGCGGATCATTGGTGAACGTCAGTTGACACTGTTGCGAGAACTGGCGGCTAGGACAGCAGATGCACGGACATTCGAGTCAGCCTGCACGCTGAGTGTGAATTGTTTGGAAACCAACCCTTACGATTTACCCTTTGCCATGATTTATCTGGTTGAGCCAGATAAACAGCAGGTTTTTTTGGCTGGAAGGTGTGGTATCGAGCAAAACCATGTAGCAGCCCCTGAAACAGTCGCTCTTGATGCTGATGGAATTTGGCCCTTTGGCGAAGTTATCAAAACCCATAAAGCCAGCTTGGTGGAAAATTTGCCAGCGTATTTTAGTAATTTACCTTGTGGTGTTTGGCAGCGATCGCCCCATCAAGCTGTGGCTGTACCCATTGCACCATCCGGCCAGACAGGAAAAGCTGGTATACTAATTGCTGGTTTGAACCCGTTTAGGCTGTTCGACAACAACTATAGAGGATTTCTCGAACTGGTTGCATCTCAAATCGCAGCCAGCATCGCCAATGCTCAAGCTTACGAAGAAGAACGCAAACGTGCCGAAGCGTTAGCAGAAATTGACCGTGCGAAAACTGTCTTTTTCAGCAACGTCAGTCACGAATTCCGTACCCCCCTAACTCTGATGTTGGGGCCACTAGAGGAAACCTTAATTAATTGTGCCAACGTGTTACCACCCCATGAACGAGAACAGTTAGAAATGGTGCAACGTAACGGACTGCGCCTTTTGAAACTGGTAAATACTCTGTTAGATTTCTCGCGTATTGAAGCTGGACGCGTTCAAGCATCATACGAACCCACCGACCTTGCTACTTTCACCGCAGAACTAGCGAGTGTATTTCGTTCAGCGGTAGAACGAGCCGGAATGCAGTTATCAATCAATTGTCCTCCTCTGCCAGCACCAGTGTATGTGGATCGGGAGATGTGGGAAAAGATTGTCCTAAACTTGTTATCTAATGCCTTCAAATTTACCTTGGCAGGAAAAATTGCAGTCAGCTTACACTGGGCAAACGACCATGTGGAGTTGACAGTACGAGATACAGGAATTGGTATCCCAGCAGCAGAAATCCCCCACTTGTTTGAACGATTCCACCGCGTCAAAGGAGCGCAAGGACGCACTTTTGAAGGGTCAGGAATTGGCTTGTCACTGGTGCAGGAATTGGTGCGAATGCATGGCGGAACAGTCCAAGTGACAAGTGTTGTGAAAGTGGGTAGTTGCTTTACTGTATCAATTCCCACAGGTTCGGCTCATTTACCTACTGAGCGGATTCATGCCACTCGCACCTTAGCTTCCACTGCATTAGGCGCGACTCCCTATTTAGAAGAAGCTTTACGTTGGCTACCAAATGAGGTAGGGGAGCAGGGGAGCAAGAGAGCAGGGGGGGATATTACAGAAAATTACACATTAAATTCTTATCCTACCTCTGCAACTTCCCCTGTCTCTCCTGCTCGCATTCTCCTAGTTGACGATAATGCAGATATGCGCGATTATGTCAAGCGGCTATTAAGTCAACAGTATGAGGTGGAAGCTGTAGGAGATGGTTTGGCTGCTTTGTCTGCTGCGCGTGGGCGTGTGCCCGATTTGGTATTGACAGATGTAATGATGCCTGGACTAGATGGCTTTGGACTGTTGCAAGCATTACGGGCCGATCCGCAGATGAGAAAAGTTCCCATCATCATGCTATCGGCAAGGGCAGGAGAAGAAGCACGGGTGGAAGGGTTAGAAGCAGGGGCCGATGATTACCTGATTAAACCGTTCTCCGCCCGTGAATTGTTGGCGCGGGTAGAGGCAGCCTTAAAAATGACTCGGCTGCGGCACGAGGCCATGGAACGTGAGCAAGATTTGCGAATTGAAGCCCAGGTAGCAAAAGCACATTTAGAGAGAGTCGTAGCTGGCATCCAAGACCAGTTTTTTGTGTTGGATCGCCAGTGGCGTTATACCTTTGTGAATGACCGAGTGGCAGAAGTTGTTGGTAAGCCCAAGGAAGAACTGCTAGGTAGGAACATTTGGGAAGTATTTCCCGATATCGTCGCCAGCGAATTTGATACTCAAGTTCATCAGGCGATCGCCCAACAAACCACTGTCAGATTTGAGTACTTTTATCCAACTTGGGGTCGCTGGTTTGAGAATCGCATCTATCCCTTTGATGACGGTGTAAGTGTGTTTGTGACCGATATTAGCGATCGCAAACAAGCTGAAAAAATTATGCGGGAAAATGAAGAGCGCTTCCGCAACATGGCTGATAATGCCCCCTTCATGGTCTGGGTGACAGACACCAATGGCAAGTGTACCTTCCTCAGCAAAAGCTGGTACGATTTTACAGGTCAAACCAAGGACACAGGTTTGGAATTTGCCTGGTTGAATGCTGTACATCCAGAGGACTGGAATTATAGCACGAATGTGTTTTTGCAAGCAAGCGAACGCCGTGAACCTTTTGTTGTGGAGTACCGCTTATTGCGTACTGACGGCGAATATCGCTATTGCATGGATGCCGGTAGCCCTTGGTTTGGGGAGGATGGTCAGTTCAAAGGTTACATCGGTTCAGTAATTGACATTTCCGAACGCAAAGCCGCAGAAGCTCAACGCGATCGCCTGCTGCAACTTGAGCAAACAGCCAGAGCCGAAGCCGAAAGAGCCAACCGTATTAAAGATGAATTTTTAGCTGTATTATCCCATGAATTGCGATCGCCTCTCAATCCTATTCTCGGTTGGGCGAAACTCTTACAGACCCGTGAATTTGAGCCAACAGCATTCAAAAATGCTATTGCCACCATTGAGCGCAATGCTAAATTACAAGCTCAACTCATTGAAGATTTGCTGGATGTCTCTCGAATTTTACAAGGCAAAGTTAACCTCAACATCGCTTCTGTCAACTTAGTGTTCGTAATTGAAGCAGCATTGGAAACAGTGCGGTTGGCAGCTGAAGCTAAAAATATTCAAATTAAAACCATATTGGATGCTTCTGTAGAGCCAGTTTTGGGTGATTCCGGTCGTTTACAACAAGTGTTCTGGAATCTATTATCGAATGCTGTCAAATTCACTCCTGAAAAAGGAAAAATACAAATTCACCTAGAGCGCATTGACACTCAAGCTCAGATTATCGTCAGCGACACAGGTAAGGGAATCAGCCCCCAATTCCTGCCTCATGTGTTTGAATATTTCTGTCAAGCTGACAGTACCACAACCCGGAAGTTTGGCGGCTTGGGATTAGGCTTAGCAATTGTCCGTCACCTAGTAGAATTACATGGTGGGAGCGTTTGGGCAGAAAGTCCTGGTGAACAACAGGGAGCGACTTTTACAGTCAGGCTACCATTAATTCACAGAGAATTAGCGACAACAAAAGATATAAATCCTGATTTAAATACTGCTCCGACAACTGAAATCCTGACAGGCATTCACATCTTAGTCGTAGACGATGACGCAGATACCCGCGACTTCCACACATTTGTACTAGAGCAGTTTGGAGCTAGCGTCACCGCCGTTGCATCAGCCAAGGATGCACTAGAAGCATTTGCACAAACACAGCCAGATATTTTACTCAGTGATATTGGAATGCCAGAGATGGATGGCTATATGTTGATGCACCAAGTTAAAGCATTACAAACAGGGCAAAGTAAACTGATACCAGCGATCGCTTTAACTGCTTATGCCGGAGAAACCAACATTGAACAAGCCATGAAAGCCGGCTTTCAAATGCATCTGTCCAAACCCATCGAACCAGAAGAGTTAGTCACAGCAATTACAACGTTGATTGATAGGATATAGAAGAGTAAACTACCTATCTAGGATTGCACGGTAGGCGATTTTTTGTTGTCCAAGATTGAGCGATCGCTGACAAATATTTGTCATAGTTCATGTATTTATAGCTGTCGCCAGTACTGTTAGGACATCAACAGATGATAAAACCTAGACACAAAAAGACTTTTCACCCAGTCACCAGTCACCAGTCCCTAACTATATTACCAAATTTTTTCTAATTGTAAAACAAACCCATTGAGAACATCTTCCCCTGATAAAGTTGCAGGAGATTCCAAAACCTCAACCTCTTTCCCTTGTCTATAGATTTCTACTTGTCGAGATTTACGATTAATTAAAAAACCTAAACTTACACCATTATCTAGATATTCCTTCATCTTTTCTTGAGTTGCTTTCAAACTATCACTTGGCGAAAGTAACTCAATAACAAAATCAGGACAAATGGGGGGAAACTTTTCTTTTTCCTCTTCAGTTAAAGTATTCCATCGTTCTAACTTGATCCAAGCAGCATCAGGGGAACGATCTGCACCGTTAGGTAGTTTAAAACAGGTAGAGGAATCAAAAGCAATGCCTGTTCCATCAGTATCAGTCCAATTCATCAATTGTTGAGTTAGTCTACCATTACGATTTCCCGTTTCTCCTCCGGTAGGTGGCATGATAATTAACTCTCCCGTAGCAGTACGTTCAAATTTCAAGTCCTGGTTTGCTTGACACAACTTGAAAAACTGCTCATCTGTGAGTTCCAGCACTGGTTTGAGGTTGACGGTTAGGGCGTTCATAAGCAGGATGGGCAATGAAGCCTAGAAATTACACTTATTTTATGATGCCATTATCAAATTCTAATCGCCAAGGCTAAGTGCAAGATGTGAGCGATCGCACTTCGCACATTCCTAAAAGCGATCGCTGATATAGCAAAGTGCTAAGTGCTGAGTGCTGAGTCAAAACCCAGTTATTTCAGGTATTTGAGCAATCAATATTGTCCTAACACTTCTGGCTACGGCTATACTATGATTGCACGGTAGGCGTAGACGCGCATTAGAACAATGATCCGTGTATAGTTGATTTAGGTCAACAAGCATATAAGCAAAATTTGAGTGCAGTAAAAATTATGTTGCAATCAATTGAAGGAGTTTACAAAGATGGTAAAGTACAACTTACAGAATTACCGCTCGATATTTCAGAAAGTCGTGTAATTGTTACTTTTTTAGAACCTAAAAAAAATCAACATAAACAACAAATAATGCAGTTTGGTATGTTTTCTGGAAATCAACAATCAACAGAAGCAGATTTTCAAATTGCTGAATTTCAAGGGGATAGCGAGGACAGCTTAGATTGGTCATAAGTATAATGAAATATGTCATAGATACTCATGCTCTTGTCTGGTTTCTCAAAGGTAATCCACGCTTGGGTACAAATGCTAAAGCTATCCTTTCTAATCCTGATTCACAGTTAGTTCTTCCTGCAACTACTTTAGCTGAGGCTGTTTGGATTGTGGAAAGAGGTAAGACATCTATTCCTCATCCTCAAGATGTAATTTCAGTAGTAGAAGCTGACCCCCGTGTGGTCATTTATCCACTTGATAAAGATGTAATTGAAATGACTATGCGCCTATATGCTATTAATGAAATGCATGATAGGCAAATTGTAGCTACTGCGTTAGTTTTAGCAAGTAAAGGCGATGTTGTGCAGTTGTTAACGTGCGACCAAAATATAACTGCGTCGGCTTTGATTGGTATTATTTGGTAGTTCGGAAATGAAGTTTATCCTAGCGATCGCTGAAACTGCTGCACAATTAAGAGCAGATTCCAACTTGAGAACCCCAGATGCTATTCAGATTGCTACTGCTATTCGTGCAGGTGCATCATTTTTCGTAACTAATGATGCACGTTTGCCATACCAAGATGTATTGCTATATCTGCTGTAATTGCTCTTTGACCATCAATAATTCCTGAATTGTTAGATTAGATACTCCTAATATTTCCGCAAAACTTGCGGTATTAATATCTAAATCATCTAAAATATCTGCAATTACTTCGCCAGGATGTATTGGTCTTACTAATCTATCATCAGTAATATCTTGCCAATTATCCATAGTTATTAACTCTTACCAAATCGGTTCTAAATTCAAAATAAACCCTTGCAAAATATCCTCCCCTGATAGCGTAGCAGGAGAATCCAGCCCCTCAACCTCTTGTCCTTGCCGATAAATCTCAACTTGCCGAGAGTTGCGGTTAATTAACCAACCCAAACGCGCACCATTATCTTGGTATTCTCTCATCTTTTCTTGAGTTGCTTTCAAACTATCACTTGGTGAAAGTAACTCAACTATAAAATCAGGACAAAGTGGGAGAAATTTTGTTTTTTGTTCTTGAGTCAATGCATTCCAGCGTTCCAGTTTCACCGAAGAAGCATCAGGTGAACGGTCTGCACCATTAGAAAGTTTAAAACCTGTGGAGGAATCAAAAGCAATACCCAGTTTATATTGCTCATTCCAAATCCAAATTTGAGCAGTTAGCCCAGCATTACGATTTCCGGTTTCTCCCCCGGTTGGTGGCATGATAATTAATTCTCCGGTTGCTGTGCGTTCAAACTTCAAATCGCGGTTTGCCTGACATAGCTGAAAAAACTGCTCATCTGTCAATTCCAGCACAGGTTTGAGGTTGATTGTTAGGGCGTTCATAAGCAGGATATAGCATGAAGCCTAGAGGTTACTTATTTTATAATGCCATCGCCTGTTGTGGAAGAGTGAGCGATCGCACTCCCCAAACTTCCGAAGAGCGATCGCTTATCCTATGATGACAGGGTAGGCGTGTCTTTTGACTCGCTGCTTTGCGGCTAAGCACTTCGTATTACCATTAATTAGGCAGACATTAAGCGTCGTTTTGGTTCAGGAATTGAACGACCTACTTCTTGAGCAGTTTCAATCCACTCCTGCATTATTATTTCTACATTTTGCAGTGCTTCAATATAAGTTTCACCATCAGCAGTGCATCCAGGTAATTCTGGTACTTCAGCGATAAATGCTTGGTCTTCTTCACTCCAGTAGAGAATTATTTCATAGCTAAGCATGATTTTGACCTCTAATTTTATTGCTTTGTAAAGTACTTGTTATTTAATGGAAGAGATTTGTACTGCTATTGTTTAAGTAATTTTACTAGTTGCCAAATACTGATTGTATATATTAGTAATATTCATATAACGTATATAAGAAATATAATATATGAATTTTCAAATTTCACACACTCGTCGAAATGAGTCTAAAGTTTGGCGTGAAGATAATATTATATTTATCCCAAGTTTGACTCATCCCAGACACGCTAGTCAATTTCTAAAAGCTATTTATAACGCACGTAAACGCCAGTATGAATCTGTCATTATTAATATGAATGATGTAGGAGCTGTATTTCCTAACGCTTGCGTCCCCATTGCGTCTGCAATTCAGTATTACAGAGATTGTGGTTTTGACATATTGGTAGAGAAACAATCTTACAAACTACAAACGTCTCATTTTAACCAACCACTACCAGCAACTAGTGATGTCTTGAAAGGACAAAAAGATTTCTTATCTAAAGTCTGGGAATTTAATAATGAAACAATGGTTTTTGAACTTGTCTCAGCATTTGTAAAAGCAATTGCTGAAAAAGTAGAATGTAGTCCTGGAGTTTTACAAGGCTTTGAATGGTGTCTAAATGAAGTTATGGACAATGTTTTACAACATTCAAAAATATCCAGAGGATTTGCTATGGTTCAAGTTCATGCAGAGTCTAGGCGAATTGCTGTATGTATTACAGACACTGGTGTGGGAATTTATGGTTCTCTAGCTCAATCTAAACATAAACCAAAGTCTGCTGTTGATGCAATAACATTAGCTGTTAAAGAAGGTGTCACTAGAGATCCTAACATAGGGCAAGGTAATGGACTTTGGGGATTATTGCAAATTGTGAAAAATAATAGTGGTCTTTTAAGCATCACATCTGGTCGTGGTTCTTTATTTATACGTGGCGATAAAACAAAAATTTTTAACGATCTTCCATTTATAGACAAAGAACATGAGGGTACAATTGTTGACTTCCAAATAGATGCAAGTCAAATTATTGATATAACAAATGCTCTAAATGGCTTCAAACCAGTGAATTTAAGGCTTGAAAGCCTAGAAACTGATGCTGGTGAGCATCACATTATGGTTAGAGATCATGCTCATGGTACTGGAACAAGACGTGCTGCTGAACAAATACGAAATGTTGTGTTGAATGTTATCCACGAAGGTGCATCTAAAGTCATTCTTGACTTTTCAGGGATTGCAGTTATTGCTTCTAGTTTCGCTGATGAATTTATAGGTAAACTCGTTGTCCAATACGGATTCTTTAATTTTCAAAGATTAATTAGTTTACAAGGTATGAATGAAGCAGTCCAAGGTATACTTCATAGATCAGTTGCTCAGAGAATGATGGAAAGCATTCAATAAGATAATGGGTAGCACAATAATTAATTCTTCACTGATAGTGTATTGAAACCTTAAGTCACTGGTTGCATCGTTCCTTGACATGGAATTTAAAAACTTGGTTGATTTACCTAAAAACTGCTGTGAGTTTCAATTATTGAAAAAATATTTTTTATTTCTTCTAAACCAATGTTATGACTTGCTCATATTCTTCTTTATGGCTTTGCAAAGCATCCCAAACATCAACTTTTTGCTGAAGATTGAGCCAAAGTCTAGGCCCATTTCCTAAAGCTTTACCAAGACGTATTGCTATATCTGCTGTAATTGCTCTTTGACCATCAATAATTTCCTGAATTGTTTGATTAGATACTCCTAACATTTCTGCAAAATTTGCGGTATTAATATCTAAATCATCTAAAATATCTGCAATTACTTCGCCAGGATGTATTGGTCTTACTAATCTATCATCAGCTATATCTTGCCAATTATCCATAATTAATACTTCTTACTCAGTAATTTGGTTAACCTTACTTAGCATGGTCTAGCCAATTAATATAATATTAACACAAAAGTTAATGATAATCTTCCAGATTGACATCATAGGCATCACCATCTTCAAATTTAAAAGTTATGCGCCAGTTTGCTGATACCTTAATTGACCAAGTTCCTTTCCTGTCTCCTTTTAATTCATGCAAATCATAACCTGGTAATCTAATATCTTCTACAATTGACGCTGAGTCTAGAACTTCAAGTCTGATTCTAATTTTCTTTTCTAAGTTCGTAGGGATTCCTTTATTAAAATTTTCTCTAAACAAATTTTCTAATGCTTTATTTTGAAACGTTTGAATCATTTATATTTAACTTTTTCATTTTATTTCATTGCTAAGGCAGGCATAACACCCGCCCATGTAATCCTACTCTATCCCTCCAATTCGGTCTTCAACTTGCTGATACAGCTTGAAGATAGCAATTCAAAAGATAGTCGTACAGCTTCTTCAAGACATCTCCTAACTCACTGCATAGTCTGTGAACTGCCTCATAAAAGGAGACTGGAAGCCTAAGACAATATCTTCCTTGGGAACACCCGCAGCTACCAAATTAGCTGCAATATCATCTTCAGTGCCATTCCACTGAAGCCAAATTTTTCCGTCCTTAATATCAATATGGATGATACAACTATGTATCCAGTCTTGACCTTCCCAACCGACATGAACTATTTGATAATGGTCACGTTCTGTATCAAAAATTGTTTCAACTTCTATATTTCCGTAAGCTGGTTTTTGCTCGCTATAATCATGTAGCATTTGTTGTACAAGCTGGCGATATCGAGTTAATTTATCCATTGGTAAATCACCTCTTGCTCTACATTATAAATAAGCATTTTTACTTGATTTTCTGCTATCATGTCTTTAGGAAAATCAAGTTGAAAGAATGTTTTGTAAATTGTTAAAGGTACTGCTAAATACAAAACACGCTCCGGTTGTCGCCGTCGTAATGCACCTCTATAATTAATAAACTGTCCTAATGCTGTATGAAATTCTGAAATAGCAGACGACCTTTCTAAAAAACTTTTGACTTCAACTGCAATTTTTTGTCCTTCGCGTTCTGCTGCAATTAGCTTTTCTGCGGCTAAATCAATCGAAAGATTAACTCCTCCCACGCTAATTATGAGCGGATCATGCGTAATTTGCCAACCATCTTTCTGTAAAGCTGTTTTAACAACTTCGTGAAAGACATCCTTAGCAGACATACATATCTATAATTATATATTTGATTTTCATTTTACGGTTTTTCATGTAGAGACGTTTTATAAAACGTCCCTACACTTATGATTAGAGATTATTCAATCCCTTCAATCCGGTCTTCAACTTCTTGGTACAACTCGCGCAGCAATTCTAAATTGCTTTCGCTAGTCTCCCAATAACCGCGACCATTCACTTCTAACAAAGTTGATACAACTTTGCGGAAAGAATGAGGATTGAGATTCATCAAACGATTCCGCATCGCTTCATCTTTGATGAACGTTTCATTAGTATCCTCATAAATCCAGTTATCCACAGCGCCGGCTGTCGCACTCCAACCCATTGTATTCACCAACCGTTTGGAGAGTTCGCGCACGCCTTCGTAACCGTGAGACAACATCCCCTCGTACCATTTGGGATTTAACAATTTGGTACGCGCATCTAAGCGGACGGTTTCTGATAATGTCCGCACCTGGGCGTTGGCTGTGGTGGTGTCTGCAATGTAAGATGCTGGTGTCTTACCATCGCCACGCAGACTTGCTACCAGCTTGGTGGGGTCAGAGTCGAAGTAGTGGGAAACGTCCGTCAAGCTAATCTCGGAAGAATCCAAGTTTTGGAAAGTTGCATCAGCAGTTTTCAAAGTGCTTTCAAAAATCTGCCGGGACTCGTCCATCATACCTGGGTTATCGGAATTGAAAGCGAAGGATTTGCGCTTCAAATACATTTCCTGTAACTCGGCTTCGCTTTCCCAAGTGCTGTTTTCCACCGCCAAGTTGATATTTGACGAATAAGAACCGGAAGCGTTAGAGAAAACGCGAGTCGCTGCTTGACGCAGATTAATTCCCAATTCCTCGGCTTGCTGCAAAGCATGTTTGCGGACAAAGTTCATTTCTAACGGTTCATCCGCCTCAGCCGCCATTTTCACCGCTTGGTCTAGCAAGTTCATTTGGTTGATGAACAAGTCGCGGAATACACCAGAACAGTTAATCACCACGTCAATTCTAGGGCGACCCAACTCTTCTAAGGGTATTAATTCTAACTTGTTCACCCGTCCCAAGGTATCGGGAACCGGACGTACACCTACCATCCACATGATCTGTGCTAGGGATTCCCCGTAAGTTTTGATGTTATCGGTTCCCCAAAGCACACAGGCGATGGTTTCGGGCCATTTACCGCCGTTTTCAGCTTTGTTCCGTGCCAAAAGCCGATCTACAACGATTTTAGCCGATTGTACTGCTGCCGTTGTCGGGATGGATTGCGGGTCAAGGGCATGGATATTCTTACCTGTGGGCAATACATCCGGGTTGCGGATGGGGTCGCCACCAGGGCCGGGGAGGATATACTCGCCTTCTAAACCTTTGAGTAATGCGCCTAATTCGTTGTCAGCACAAACTTGCTGCAAACAGAATTCCAAATACTCAAACAAAGGTTTCAGTGCTGCGTTATCAACTTTGGGATAACCTGCTTTATGCAATGCTTCTACCCAAGGTTCTTTTTTGCCCATGTTGAAGAAATTCAAGCGGGAAACCAAAGAAACCCTTCCCTCAGCGTCGGTTTGTTCTTTGACAAGGGCGCTAACTGCTTCGCGGGTTGCTAGGGTGATGTCTTGCAATAGCTGGACATCTTCTAAAACGCCTTTGTCGCTGTTTTGGTAAATTTCGTCAATGTTACGCCCTAAGCTGTTGGCGATAATTCTCGGTAAGCTGAGAATTTCTTCTTCTGTACGGTCTAAGCTGGCGATGTTAACCAAAGTTGCCACGGCTTCTTCTGCACTCGGCGGTTTACCAATGACGTGCAAACCACAAGGCAATAACCGAGATTCGATTTCCATCAACTTGCGGTAGACGCTGCCGACAATATTATCCCGCTCCTCAGCAGTCATATCCTTGGCATCGGTTTCTGGCAAAGCGATATCTTTATCCAAGTTCACCATCCGGCATTTATCCATGATGGTGTTGACAATGGGAACGCCGCGTCCGGTATCTTTCAAGGTTTGGTAAGAACCGATTAACTCGCTGAGTTCTTTCAAGCCTTTGTATAAACCAGCATTCTCAGCAGGAGGCGTTAAGTAAGAAATTGTCTCAGCGTAACTGCGACGCTTGGCAATTGTGGCTTCGCTGGGGTTATTGGCTGCGTAATAATACAGATTAGGAATTGTGCCAATTAAGTTATCTGGATAACATTCACCAGACATCCCCATCTGCTTACCTGGCATGAATTCCAAGGAACCGTGGGTACCAAAGTGCAGCACCGCATCAGCACCCCAAATTTGCTCTAGGTAAGTGTAGTAAGCAGCAAAGCCGTGGTGAGGACTAGCTGAACGGGAGAACAACAACCGCATGGGGTCGCCTTCGTAACCGAAGGTAGGCTGAACGCCGATGAAGACGTTACCGAATTGTTTACCGTAAATCAGCAGATTTTGTCCGTCACTATTAAGATGTCCTGGTGGTGGCCCCCAGTTCTCTTCTAAGCGTTGAGAATAAGGGGTGAGTGCTTCATACTCTGGCACCGACATCTTGTAGGCGATGTTAAGTTCAGGGCTGCTGTACTGCGCTTGGGCGTCGTGGATGACTTCCTGCATCAACGCCTCGGCTGATTCTGGCAATTCTGGCAAATCATAGCCGTTATTCTTTAAGGCTTTCATCACCTCGTAGATGGAACCGAATACATCTAGGTATGCAGCGGTACCAACGTTACCTTTATCGGGGGGGAAGCTGAAAACGGTGATGGCAACTTTTTTGTTGAGTTTGGGTTTACGGCGGAGGTTAGCCCATTTTAACGCTCGTTGTGCCACTGCTTCGATGCGGTCTTGGAGAGCGATCGCTTTCCCAGTTGCCCCATCTCTACCCGATAATATAATCGGCTCGATTGCCCCATCCAATTCGGGAATGGCAATTTGCAAAGCCACTTGAATGGGATGTAACCCTAAATCGCTATCTAACCACTCTTCAGTGGTTTGGAAAACTAAGGGTAACGCCACCATGTAAGGACGGTTTAAGCGTTTGAGTGATTCAATGGCTTTGGGATGGTCTTGTCTAGCGGGGCCGCCTACTAAAGCAAAACCAGTTAGCGATACCACTGCATCCACTAACGGGGTGTTGGTGGTCGGTTCGTAGAAGTATGCATCCACAGGCTTGGAGAAATCCAAACCGCCAGCAAAGACGGGAAGTACCCGCGCCCCTAATGCTTCCAACTCCTGCACCATCGCTACATAATGGGCATCATCCCCTGTAACTAGGTGAGTGCGTTGTAATACCAACCCCACACAGGGAGCCAAAGGATCTTTCAAGTCTTTGGGAATATCCCTACGGGCACTATACCAGTTGAGGTACTCTCTGACATCCTCAAACATGTTGGGGGCTAAAGGATGCCAAACCCCCATGTCAGGATAAACTACTGGCGCTTGGTATTCAACAGATGCAACATTTTGTTTCTCTACGCCTTTAAATACATATTTATCAGCTAGCATCAGCAAGAAGTTTTCCAAGTTGTCTGGAGAACCCCCCAGCCAATACTGAAAACTGAGCATGAAATTACGTGCGTCCTGTGCCTTGTCCATTGGTAGGAACTTCAGCACTTGCGGCAGTGTTCGCAGCAGCTTTAGCATCCCATCTTGGAATCCCGCGCCGGATTTTTCTTTGCGTTTCCGCATGAATTGTGCGATCGCACTCTTCGACTGACCCAACTGTGCCAAGGAAAAAGTGCCCATTTTATTTAGGCGCATGACCTCTGGCATTGATGGGAATACTACGGCAACGTCCAAGCGATCGCGGTGTGGTTCGACTGCTGTAACTACTTTCTGAGCTAAGTCTTCTATGAAAATAAGTGAGGCGATGAAAATATTGGCACTTTCCATGTCCCGTTTGAACTCATCATAGTTCTCTGGGTCGCGGAGTTCTTCAATCAAGTAACCGCTAATTTCAATCGCCAGGTTAGGATTATTCGAGTTAATCGTGCGAACCGCTTGTGACAATGCACTCTGGTACTGGGACTCAAGCACGACATAGACCACCTTGATTAAATTACGTCCGCGTAAGTTATCTGGCGCAATATGTCTAATGGTGGACTTGACGTGGGTGAACATGCAGATAGGCTCCTTTGATGCGCGTTCTCTACTGGAAGTTCTTAGCGGCTAATGCCGCCACAGGTCACTTCTTTTCTTTAGGCAATATAGAGTTTTTTATCAGAAAAACCTTGCCCAGAGGGCATTTTATCCCTTATCTGACACAATTCGATATAAAAAAAGAAATATTTATTAATCAATATTGACAACAAATAAAAGTGATTACTTCTATTTATGTAACGAAAACTTAATATAAGGGAGTGGGGAGTAGGGAGTAGGGAGTAGGGAATTGGGAATGGGATCTGCAAGATTGAAGAAGGCAGCTATGCTGAGGGCAGAGGGCTTTTATGTTTTGTTCAGAAGGGGATTCCGACCCCTCCTGAACAAGAGCCACCTTTGTTGAAATTTGGTGGGGGTATTAAACCCTTACTCACAATGAGAGTGCAGAGGAGGCAGTGCGGTCTTGGGTTTTACCCAAGAGGAGCAACTGCCGTGGCAGGAATCAGATCCCTTCTGCCTTCTGCCTCCTGCCCTCTGCCTTTCCCGATAACAACTAACAACTGACCACTGACAACTGACAACTGACCAATGACTAACCAACCGTTTGATATACTGATTCTCTCGAATGGGCCTGGAGAGGTGACTACCTGGGTGCGTCCGGTGGTAAAGGCTTTGCGGCAAGAATTAGGGGATGACCGTGCTGTTGTCAGGATTTCTGTTGTGTTATCACCTTGCCCTAATGCTAGTGGTAAAGAAGCTGCGATCGCTCGTTCTTACCCGGAAGTTGATAGAGTGCAAGCAGCAGAGCATTTTTGGCAATTTTTGCTTTGGGGTAAGACTGTTGAAAATTGGGATTGGAGAAGTCGCGGTGTAGTGGTTTTCCTCGGTGGTGATCAAATATTTCCTGTGGTCATTGGCAAAAAACTGGGATATCGCACAGTCGTTTACGCCGAATGGGAAGCCAGATGGCATAACTGGATAGACCGCTTTGGCGTGATGAAAGCACAAGTCGCTAAAAACGTCTCTGAAAAACACGCCCACAAATTCACCGTTGTGGGAGATTTGATGCTAGAAGCTAGTAGTCAACAGTCCTTAGCAAATGACAAAGAACAAATCAACACTCCCCACTCCCCACTCCCTACTCCCCACTCCCCCATCATCGGCATTTTGCCAGGTTCAAAAGCTGCAAAATTAGCTCAAGGTGTGCCATTAACTTTAGCCATAGCTGAACACATCCACGCCAAAATTCCCCAAACCAAGTTTGTGATTCCCGTCGCCCCAACTTTGGATTTACAAACTTTAGCTAGTTTTGCCGACCCGCAGAAAAACCCTTTTGTGAAAACTTTTGGCTTTAATGGTGCTTCCTTAATTGTCTCAAAGGAAACTACTGAAAACTCAGCACTCAGCACTCAGCACTCAGCACTCAGCACTCAAAACGCACTCAGCACTCAGCACTCAGCACTCAGCACTCAAAACGCACTCAGCACTCAGCACTCAGCACTCAAAACAGATAAGGGCTTATCTGTAGAATTATGGCAAGAAAACCCTGCATATGGATTATTATCTCAGTGTTGCATCTGTCTGACTACAGTGGGGGCAAACACAGCTGAACTCGGTGCTTTAGGTGTGCCGATGATTGTTTTGCTCCCCACACAACAACTTGACGCAATGCGTTCTTGGGATGGTTTACCAGGGTTATTAGCTAATTTACCAGGGGTCGGTTCTTACTTTGCGAAGGTGATTAACTGGCTAGTATTGAGACGCAAAGGCTTATTAGCATGGCCGAATATCTGGGCGCAGGAGGAAATAGTACCCGAACTGGTGGGTAAACTCCAGCCCCCAGAAGTCGGGGATATGGTACTAGATTTGTTGGAACATCCAGAAAAATTAGACGATATGCGAAACAAACTCAAACGAGTTAGAGGGGAAAGCGGTGCAGCGCAGAAGATAGCAAAGATTGTGTGCGAGGAAATTGGACAGCAATTAAAGGTCAACAGCTTCTAAATCATCTGGTACTGTTGAGTCGTTAAGGGCATTGCGAAAGTATTTTCCTGTCAGTCCGGTTGCTGAAAAAATCGGTGTACCAGCCTGGAGGTCAAAAATATAAGCAGTGTACTTTGTTGAACGAGGAGGATTTGAAGTTTGAAAGCCGAGAAACCCAGAACCGCTAATGTCAAAGTTGCCTTTGACTACTACTAACATCATTGGCGGTTCTTTACCCATAAAATCAAATTCACCAAAGCCAGTAGCAGGAATTTCAGCAGCTTTGATTGGACGGGCAAAGATTGCTTCAGGTGTGCCGCTTAGTACCTTGTATCGGCAAGAGTTGGCAAGGGTATAGTTTACAGCAGCTTGCTTAATTTCTTTTTCCGAAGCTGAAGTTAGTGGACGTTTTTGAAATATAGCCAACCGATTGCTTTCTTCAGGAGAGATTTTTTTGAGTATTTCAGGGGCAATGTTGCTAAGTTGATTCTGAATTAAGCAACGATCTAATGAAGCAGCTATAGATTGTATGGATAGTAGCGAAAAAATACCCCCTGACACCAATGCCAAGCTGACTAAAGCTTTTTTCATAATTAGATTTTTAATACATTAGCTTTGCTACATATTCTAATCAAATATGTAAAGAAATGTATTTTCTAACTTCAGGCACGTTGATCAAAAGAGATAAGGAAGTAAAAAATTTCTCCCTCATCTCCTCGTCTTGCTTAATCTGAGGATTGTCCATCCCGTCGCCCTAGTTCATAAATGCCGCAACCCATACAGGCTAATATGCCCATGCTAATTGCCCAGCTGCGACCTAAACCTATTTCTACGCCCCAGTTACATAAAGCACCAATGACTAAAAAAGGCACGATGCTGAACAGGGAAGCGTAAAAGGCGTTTTGGGATTCTCTAGCCTGACGAGTCTTTTCAAATTCTGTTTGGCTGGTATAAAGCGATCGCTCGGCAAAGTTAAACCAGCGGTTTAGTTGCTCGATTACCCATTCATTGACTGGAGAAAAACCCAAATATAACGCCAATGACCACAAACTCGCTCCGGCAATGGCGATCGCGTCTATCTCAATACGGAAAGGTATAATATCAGTCAGCATGGCTTGCGTGAGTCCTGCAATTGATCAACTGAACCTCTGATCATGCTCAATTGACCTTTTCAGCAATTTTAAGCATAAACGTTAACATTATTTCAACTACTTGACAAATGTTCATTTGTTTGTATTGCAGAATTGAGAATTGATGGCGATCGCGCTTCGTCTTTGTACTTGTTGGCGATTAGAATCAAACTAGCAGCAAAATATAAAGTTTCATGGCTATACGGTTTATTCTCAGTGACTATGTTCATCGAGCGATCGCCCAAGCTGTTTATGACAAGCTCGAAGATGGCACATTTGTAGGTAGAATTCCTGCTTGTCAGGGAGTCGTAGCTTTTGGCTTGACTTTGGGCGAGTGTGAAGATGAGTTACGCTCAACACTAGAAGACTGGATTTTGTTGGGGTTAAAACTTGGACATGAACTACCAGTAATTGATAGCATTGACCTAAACAAGGAGCCGAGCCTTGAGCCGATGAATACCTTGTAAGCGGCGGGATTTTGTCAATAAATTAAAACACATTGGTTTCGAGGGCCTTATTCTGGAACCAGACATCAGTTTATGGTTTACGCTCTACATCGCCTAGCTATTCCCTCTAATGATGAATATTCCATACCACAATTGCGGATGATGATTCGGGAAGTTGAGGTGATTATTGAGCGAGAAATTACGCTGGAAGAATGGAATAATCTTTAAGGTTCGCTGTTAATTTAGTTTGACTTGCAAAAAAAGCCCGACTTTTTAGAAAAGTCGGGCTTTTAATTTAAAGTTATGCAACTGAAATCTGACGGATTAAAATACTCATCACTTCATCAGGATTCCCTGTTTGTTGTAGTGGACTCCAATCTCCCACATTTGCGTAACCAATCATCTGTAAAAAATGAATTGTGCTGGTGACAGCTTTGGGAGAACCAATTAATACATGTTTAATTGGTTCTCTTTTTGGTAATGGCTTTTGGGAAGATGGCTTGAGGTTGGCTGCATCCAAGTCTTGATTATCTGAGAAATTCTTTTCTTGTGCCATGATATAAGTTAGCTCCATTTAAAGGGGTAGAGAAGGCGATTGCAGGCTCTTGCAGGAGGCGATCGCCTTTCTCATGCTTACTATATTATAGTATAAAATTATACTTGTCAACTACTGTTGCAAAAATTTTTGCAACAAATTTTCCCTGCTCAAGAGCTGCGTTAGGGAACTCTTAACAAGGAACAGACTGTAGGGGCGTACAGTCACTCATAGGTGTCAACTTAAGTTCAAACGCTTACCCCACCCCCAACCCCTCCCCGTGAACGGGGAGGGGCGACAAAGCATAGCTTTGGCGGGGTGGGGTTCTTCAGGTTTATAAATCAATACGGTTCAGTTTGCAAAAATTCCTCTTGATGTCAAAGCAAGCTAATTGCACTTTACACAATCACACTGTTCAGCGATCGCCATCTGATACATCTGTGATTTTATGGTTATAGGTTTGATTCTGGCGATTGTTTACTATCTTTATCTTGATATTCTTTGATTTTGTCATATAAACTGGCAACTGTTTCTTGAGCAAACAGTTTTTCTTTAAGTTGCAAATAGTCGCCTTCACTTAGTTTACAGGCTGCCCAAAATTTCATTACCTTCGATGGTTCTAAATGGGTGAGTAAAACCTGCATGACTTCCTGTAGATTTTCTTGCTCATTAATAACTTTAATTTCCATTTTCTAATTTTCTAATATTCGCTTTACCTCCTCTACAGTTTCAGATGAGAGAATAGAACGTTGAATTGTCTTGAGTTCTTCAATATCAGATATTTGAGAAATTTTTGGCATTAAATTTAAACCTTCATCGCCAAATTTGACTTCTAAAGTTAATTCGATGCTAGATAGTCTGTCTTCTCGCTGTCCACTTTGAAAGATTTCTTCATACCAGGGCGATGAGCGTAATACTGTCATATCCCACCTCATAATTTGTTGGACTAAGGCACTATCTAATACAAACGTAGCAAAAAATGCTAAGACTTTTTCAATTTGATTTAATTGTTCATCGGCTTGCAATAAGAGATAATTTATAAAGTAAACTTTAAATTGTAGGGTGCGTTATAGCAACGCTTAACGCACCGTCTTTTTATGTAGAGCGATCGCGTTTTGAACACCATCGTTTGACTTGGGAACACGAAACGCCGAGTTCAGAACACCATCATTTGACTTCAAAACACGAAACGCCGAGTTGAGAACACCATCATTTGACTTGGGAACACGAAACGCCGAGTTGAGAACACTATCGTTTGACTTGGGAACACGAAACGTCGAGTTCAGAACTTGAAAGTTGGTGTTTAAATAATCGCGCTTGATAATTTGATAATGATATGTGTTTTTTCTTGCTGCGGTGCTGGCTTGCTGACTGGGTTTTTTGCTATTGTGAGGTCAGGCGATCGCGCAAATCTGCTAAATTTTGACGACAATTAATAGTGTTGGGATGATTCACCCCTAATCGTCGCTCCCAAATATCCAAAGCTTGGACGTACAAAGTTTCGGCTTCGCTGTATCTTCCCTGTGATTTGTAGACGAAAGCCAAATTGTTCAGGCTAATTGCCACAGAAGGGTGTTCATTCCCCAGCAGGCGTTTTCTCATGGACAAAGCTTGGATATACAAAGGTTCGGCTTCACTGTACCTTTCCTGTGAACTGTAGAGGAATGCCAAATTGTTCAGGCTTTGTGCCACATCAGGGTGTTCATCCCCCAACAGGCGTTTTCTCATTGCCAAAGCTTCGATGTGCAAAGTTTCGGCTTCGCTGTATCTTCCTTGTGATTTGTAGACGAAAGCCAAATTGTTCAGGCTAGCTGCCACATCGGGGTGTTCATTCCCCAGCAGGCGTTTCCACATTGTCAAAGCTTCAATGTACAAAGGTTCGGCTTCGCTGTATCTTCCCTGTGAATCGTAGAGCAAAGCCAAATTGTTCAGGCTAGTTGCTACATAAGGGTGTTCATCCCCCAGCAGGCGTTTTGTCATGGATAAAACTTCAATGTGCAAAGGTTCGGCATCGCTGTACCTTCCTTGTAATTTGTATAGTAATGCCAAATCGTTTAAGCTTTGTCCCACATCGGGGTGTTCATCCCCCAGCAAGCGTTTTCTCATAGACAAAGCTTGGATGTACAAAGGTTCGGCTTCAGTATACCTTCCCTGTGATTTGTAGAGCAATGCCAAATTGTTCAGGCTTTGTGCCACATCAGGGTGTTCATCCCCCAGCAAGCGTTCTCTCATCGCCAAACCTTCGATGAACAAAAGTTCGGCATCGCTATACCTTCCCTGTGAATTATAGAGCAATGCCAAATTGTTCAGGCTTTGTGCCACATCGGGGTGTTCATCCCCCAGCAGACGTTTTCTCATGGACAAAGCTTTGATGTACAAAGGTTCGACATCGCTGTACCTTCCCTGTAGATAGTAGAGAAAAGCCAAATTGTTCAGGCTAGTTGCGATATTAGGGTCTTCATACCCAAAACGTTTTCTAGCAACTGATAAACATTGTTCACGCCAAGGTAAGGCTTGGGCGTAGGCTCCTTGGCCTTGGTAAAATCTAGCCAAGCCTACAAAAGGCGAGATTAAATCATTGTTGCTTAACCAAGCTTGGTAGACTGTGGCAGCTTCTGCAAGGTGAGGGATGGCAAGAGTTGCTTGAGCAATATCTATTAATGTGGATGTCTCAGGAATATATTTAGCAACCCCTACCATTACCTCGCTAAGCGATCGCTTAAATTCCTCTGCCTGTTCTAAACCTGTAAGCTTATATTGGAAAAACTCGCGCAGTAGTGGATGCAGTTGGTAAATTCCCTCACCTCTGCGCTGGAGTAAATGCAAATTCAACAACTTATCATCTCTAATTTCTTCGATTTCTTCCTCGTCTTCCTCTGGTAAACACTGTTCCACTAAATACCAAGGTATAGGTGCGGCGGCGAATAAACTCAGCAAACAGCCCAATTCTTGATCAGCATCCTCTAATTCTTGCCAACTCAATTCAAAAGCTGCTAACACACTCCGTTGTGCTGTCATGTTCGCTTCTGACTTAGACTTAAACAGGGAACGCTCATCTAATCGCTTTTGTTTTAATCGCCGCAACATTTCTGTAACAGACAAATCCCGTTTTCGCGCCAGATATCGCCCGACTAATTCCAAACCCAAAGGCAAATATCCCAGCCACTCACACAATTGCAACGCCACCAATTCCCCGTATGACCTCTCCCCTAACCCCTCCCCTACAAGGGGAGGCGAAAAAATCTCCCCCTTCCCTCCCAGGGAAGGGGGTAGGGGGGTTAGGTCATTCTCTCGTTCAATTCGTTCCGCCCCAATAATTGACTTTAATAATTCCAGCGCCGCCTCTGGTTGCAGTACATCCAAAGATAATTGTGCTATACCTCCAAAATACTGGCGTGTAGTCATCAGCACTTTAAACCGAGAAGATGACGAAGGTAAATAAGCCTTTACTTGCTCATAGTCGCTAACATCATCCAACACTAGCAGCACATCACCCTCACGCCAAAGGCGAAAGCAATATTGCACTTGCGCGAGTAATTTTTGGCTAGAATCTTCTGTTAAATTATCTGGTACGTTTAAATCAAGGTGAGTTCTGGCAAACTGGACAATTTGAATCCCTACATCCCCAACTCTGGGAGACAACCAGCAAATTCCACCGTTGTAAATTTCACGGTGAGCCATTGCATATTGTAGGGCAAGTTCTGTTTTACCCAGTCCACCCATTCCAGCTATAGCAGTAATTGCTACGCTGTGATTTTGCTGCAACATTTCGTGCAGGTTTTGCAGTTCCGTTTCACGTCCGACAAACTCCACCACCCCAGTTAAGGGGAGATTTTGCGGTATTTCAGTAGCGAGATTTGACTTTACCTGTTCTCCTCCAGGCGACTGTAGTCAGAAATTGAAAGTTTGGGTTCGTTTATCATTAGTAACGTTGCCAACATTCCCACCATAATTTTTATCTACTGTATTGGTAAAATTCTGGATGATAGAGAGTTGAGACTTAACAGCATTAGCGACAGTTTCCACAGCTTGAGCAATTTCATCATCTTTTTTTGCCGCTTCCTCAACTTGCTGTCCAATGACAACAGCTTGGCCGTAATCTAAAGGTTGTGTTTGAGCCTGTTCTATAACAGTCGCCGTGCTGGGTGCTTTGCGCTTTAGCAGAACTAATAACTTACCGCCTTCCTCTAAAACCTTCTCGCCCAGTTTTTCACCAGTTTTCTCAAAAGCTTTGGTGATGACTAAGGTAGCAATAGCAGCCGCCGTCAGTGTTACAGGTTCCATAATTTCGTGATGAAATAGCACATTGCACTGCCAGATACAAATGTAGCTGTGTCTATTCCAGAAAGATATCACACAAATCTAGCAATCAGCCCCACATCCCGCCTAGCAATGAATTGCCAGGCTAATAGCCCAAGTCTACTAAAGTAGACTCAAGCCTTTCTCAGTCTTTTTGAGAAGACTTTCGCGCTTTAGCCATAGGTTTCTAACCTGTGGCGGGTAATGCAACTCAATGAATTTTAACTGTAAAAAGAGCGATCGCACCTACAACACGATTATTCCGCTATATGGCGGTTCTCTTTTGCATCAAGTACGCTTCAACCCCACCCCCAGCCCCTCCCCGTTCACGGGGAGGGGAGCAAAAGCGTAGCTTTGGCGGGGTGGGGTTCCGGCTGTATTGCAACGAAGTGAGAACCGCTATATATTATGTAGTCTAATGGTTTTGGGGGGTGCGATCGCCTTCAGAACACTAAACTTTAACGTTGTTCTTCTACCAATTCCCAAAATATTTGCAAGATATAAATCGGTTGTAGAGGCGTACAGCTGTACGCCCCTACCCATGTATCCAATACGGTTCGGATAAGCATTTTAAACTCACAATAGGCTTTGGGGAAAAGGTTACTGGGCTTGGGTTAAAGGTTTCTCTTCCCCTTTTACCTTTCCCCTTTCCCCTTTAACCGAACCGTATTGCCCATGTATCTGTATCTGTTATTTTGTGAAATGGTATTAGCGTCTTTGCAACGCCATTCGCGTAGGCTGTAATAACTTCCGCCTTCCCTGTAGTAACTTCCGCCTTCACGTTTCCGTGTTTCGCGTAGGCTGTAACAACTTCCGCCTTCCCTGTAGTAACTTCCGCCTTCACGTTTCCGTGTTTCGCGTAGGCTGTAACAACTTCCGCCTTCCCTGTAGTAACTTCCGTCTTCACGTTTCCGTGTTTCGCGTAGGCTGTAACAACTTCCGCCTTCACGTTTGCGTGTTTCGCGCAGGCTTTAATAACTTCTGCCTTCACGTTTCAGTATTTTGTATCCAGAAAAACAGAGTTATCAACCCCAATCACCATAGATATCCTCACGTCTTAAAGAAAGATTTTCAGGCCAAGGGCCATAATTATCTACTGGAAAGTTTAGAGGAGGACGCTTTTGTTTCGTCTCTCCTTGCTCAACCAAAGGCTTTTCATCAATTACTATCACCACCTGATGTTCACCCTCTGAAATATCCAGTGGTAATTGCGCTGTCATCTTACCATCTTTTGTCACAGTGGCAATTGTTTCTATACTTTTCATGTCATTCTCCTAACACTGCTAATACAGCTTTTGGTAATAACTTATCTTTAAACCAAATAATTCTTGCTGGCACATTATCTAACTTAACTCCTGCTTTTTCCAAATTCAATCTTTCAGAAATTGCCAAAATCAAATTATCACAACCAGAACGCCGCACTTGGGAAAACTTCTTTTGTAAATATTCTGGTCGCCAATAACCGACAATTTCTAATAAAAAGTCGCGTCCGTCAGGATGAACTAACCGAAAATCGGGAATCATCACACTCCCAGGAATGGGAATTAAATCCACTTCTCGCTCTAATACCCAGTCGGTTTTTAACGCATCCCATTTATCAGCAAAGGATGCTTCTAGCATACTATCGTAGGGTTTACCTTTGGAGTAGTGGGATACTAAACCGCATTCAGAATTGAGGGTAAATCTACCTGTTCTCCACGTATCTGTGTAGACATCACGGGTTTGTAAGGTGGCGGCTAAACTCCACTTGGTGACGTGAAGTAAGGCGGGAATCAGTTTAGCGATCGCTAGCCCGTAGCGTGTACTAGCATTAAATAAACTCGTCGGCCCGTCAACGGTAATTGTAAACCCGTGGTCAGCGTCTCCTTCAATATAAGCCATTAATTGAAATAACTTCAAATAGCGGAATAATAGCTTATATTCTCCCGGAACATTGCGATGAGCGTTTAATATTAACTTACTTGCTTTATAAAATATTCCCTGTACCTGAGATAAGTTATATCGATTTAAGATATCTACTGGTGTAGGAACATCAAAGTTAGTTAAAATCTTATTTTCAGATAAGTCGGCGTAGAGTCCGTCTTGCACTTGCTGGATGAAAATTTCCCGTTCTAATTCCTGGGTTAATTCATTAGCAATTTTGCTCAATGTCAGTTGTGTTGATTCTCGGCTAGGTGCAGATTTTGCCGCTAAAGAAAACACCCTTTCTCTTAATATTTGCGGTTCTAGAGGACTCACCACTTCAAAGGTACAGAAGTTGCTTTTGATAATATAAGCCAAACCCCGCTTGACTCGATAATCTGTTGCGTCTCCTTCTAAATCTAAAAGCTGACTTTCCAAAAAACCCTGAGTCTTACCTTGTGCTGCTTGAAAACAGGCAATTAATTCATTAGTTAAATCTATATGTTTCTGGTCAATCTTCAGTCTTTTTGGTATTATTTCTTCGCCGTTTAGACGGTGGCTTAGTAGTTCGGTTGGTAGCATTTTCCTGGTTGTTCGTTTGCGAATTATTGACTGTATAATTGATTTCTAATTGTTCGGCAGCTTTAGCCGTTGTTACTTTACCACTGCCGTAAATAACTTGTAATTTTCCTGGTCTTTCCTCACCTCTCCGTCGTGCAGAAGTATTTTCTTCGCTGGTATCTTCTGCTATCACTTCGTATAAAATAGCTTGTTTATTCTGAATATTGCCTTTACGTAAAACTCTCCCCAAACGTTGAATATATTCTCTAGTTGAGCCTGTACCAGATAAAATAATAGCAATAGAAGCAGCAGGCACATCAACACCTTCATTTAACACATGGGAAGCAACTAAGGTATTATATTCACCTTCTCGAAATTTAGTTAAGATTTCATGTCGTTCTTTTACCGGAGTTTGATGAGTGATTGCGGGAATTAGCAAATCTTGAGAAATTTTATAAACGGTGGCATTATCAGCAGTGAAAATTAACACCCGTTCTGGATAATGTTGTGCCAATAAATCAGCTAAAATTCGCAACTTGCCATCAGTCCCCAAAGCAATTTCTTTCGCCTCCCGGTGTGCTAACATCGCTCTACGCCCAGCTTGCGATCTAGCACTCATCTGCACGAACATTTGCCAACCTTGAATACTGCCCAAAGATATCTTTGATTGTCTTAAAAAATCGTTGCGTGTTTGGATTAATTCGTTATATCTTTCGCGCTCAATTTGTGATAGTTTAACTTTAATTTGCACAATTTCATGTTCTGCAAGTGCCTTACCCGCCAAATCTTCAGCACGTTTGCGATATACTTCCGGGCCAATTAAGATATTTAAATCTGCGTGTTTCCCATCTGTGCGTTCAGGCGTTGCTGAAAGTCCCAAACGATAAGGCGCGATCGCATACTCTGCAATTACCCGATTAAAATCTGTGGGCAAATGATGACATTCGTCAAAAATAATTAAACAATATTGATTACCTAGCGCTTCGGCATGAATTGCGGCACTATCATAAGTTGCAACTAAAATAGCAGTTTTATCCCGCGAACCGCCGCCAAGCAACCCCACCTCAGCATCAGGAAACGCCGCCACCAAATGTGCATACCACTGATGCATCAAATCCAGCGTTGGCACCACAATCAAAGTAGTCCGCGGTGTCGCCTGCATTGCCATTTGCGCCAGATAAGTCTTTCCCGCAGCCGTAGGTAGCACCACCACCCCCAGCCTTCCCGCCAACTTCCAAGCCGCTAGCGCCTCACTTTGGTGCGGATAGGGTTCCATTTCTAAACCTGCAACCAAATCTACAGGATAAAATTGCTTTGCCTCATCGACAAAATGCACATTTTCTGCTTGTAGCGCTTCTACCAATGGACGGTATCTAATAGCAGGAATCCGGTATTTTTCAACTCTATCATCCCATGTAGCAAAGTCTATCCAAGCTTTGCCGTGTGGCGGTGGATGCAAAATTAATGTACCACGATCAAACGATAATGTGGGGGTGCGAGGCATTGTCAATTAGGGAATTGGGAATTGGGAATTGGGAATTGGGAATTGGGAATTGGGAATCGGAAGAATTTTTTCCTAGTACCCAGTCCCCAGTACTTAGTCCCTTGATTACTAATAACGCAAAAAGTGCTTAATTCCTCCGAGCAAGGCTGGGAGAAAATGGGGAGATGGGGCGATGGGGAGCAGGAGAGCAGGGGTGCAGGGGAGTAGGAGAGCAGGGGAAAACTCCCGACAAATGACAACTGACCACAGACAACTAACAACTGACAACTAACAACTAACTTCTACCTTCTGCCTTGTTTCTCTTACCTCTTTAGATAGATTCATTGCAAATAATTGTTCTCTGTGGATTTTCCAGATGCAAAATAGGTGTTGTGCGATCGCATTGTCTAGCCAATTTTGGGAATAATCCCTTCAGCTAGCTGCACTAAAGGAGAAGCCACTTGAAAGGAATACACCCCCGGTTCAGGCTCTACACTGTGACAGTATTGGCTGTTGGTAGCGCCTTGCTGTTAACATTTTTGTTACAGCCACTACTGGCACCAACAATTTTTCTACTTTTCTTTGCTGCTGTAGCGGTTAGCGCCTGGTATGGCGGTATGGAAGCGGGACTATGGGCTACTTTTTTATCTACTTTAGCTGTCAACTACTTTTTCATAGAACCAGTGTTTTCGCTTTCCGTTTATACCTTAGACAGCAAGTTGCGCTTAGCCTTGTTTATGGTGGTGACAACAATCATTAGCTGGCTGAATTCTGAGTTACGCACTGCTAAGCAGTGTTTGGAAATAAATATACAAAAGCTACAAGCTAGTGAAGCACGGTTTAGACGTTTGGTAGAGTCTGACATCATTGGGATGATTGTAGCTGATATGAATGGCGCGATCGCTGAAGCTAACAATGCTTTTTTAAAAATGGTAGGTTACACCCAAGAGGATTTGCTAGCTGGGCGAGTGCGATGGCGTGACATGACACCATTAGAATATCTTGAGGTAAGCGATCGCTCTATTGCAAAACTCAAATCTACAGGGGTGTGTCAGCCTTTTGAACAAGAATACATCAAAAAAGATGGCACTCGTGTACCCGTCCTCTTGGGTTTTGCTTTGTTAGAAAATAATCCTGAGCAAATTATCGGTTTTGTACTTGACTTGAGCGATCGCCAACGCATAGAAAAGACTCTGCGCCAACGAGAAGAGGAACTACGACTAATTACCGATGCTGTGCCTGTGTTTATTTCCTATGTCGATGCCGAGGAACGTTACCGTTTTAATAATAAGCAATATGAAGAATGGTATGGGGTTTCTGCCTCAGAAACTTATGGCAAGCAGATTCGAGAAATTGTGGACAAGTCAGTTTATGAGATAATTCGCCCTTATATAGAAAGGGTATTGTTAGGAGAGCAAGTAACCTACGAACACGAATTACCACATAAAGACGGCAAAATTCACTATATGAATGTCACTTATGTTCCTCAGTTTAATCAACAAGGAACAGTGGAAGGATTTGTTGCTTTAATTAAAGATATTACAGATTACAAAGAAGCGGAAGCAGCCATCAAACAAAGCGAGGAACGCTTTAGGAAACTCACAGAAAAGGTACGTGTGATTCCTTGGGTAGTAGATGCTACCATAGGGAATTTTACTTATGTGGGGCCGCAAACTGTGGAGATTCTCGGTTATCCTTTGACAGACTGGTACGCCCCCAATTTCTGGGAGGAACACATGCATCCAGAGGATCGGGAATGGGCAGTTCAATATTGCCAAGAATCTGCGCTATCACTAGATAACTACGAATTTGAATACAGAATGTTAGCAGCAGATGGCAGAGTTGTGTGGCTGTATGACATTGTAAATGTGGTGCGGAGTGAGGGTAAACCACAGCTACTACATGGATTCATGATTGATATTACCGATCGCAAGGTTTCAGAGTCAGAACGGGAAGAACTACTCAAGCGCGAACAAGCAGCACGCGCCTCAGCAGAAGCCGCAAACCGCATGAAGGATGAGTTTTTAGCTACACTCTCCCATGAACTTCGTACCCCCCTCAACGCCATGCTAGGCTGGACGCAACTGCTGAGAAGCCGTACATTTGATCAAGCCACTACTACCAAAGCTCTAGAGACAATTGATCGCAATACCAGGTCTCTAGCGCAACTAATTGAAGATGTTCTGGATGTCTCGCGAATTATTCGCGGTACACTCCGCCTGAATACCCAACCCTTAGAATTGATACCAATTGTAGAGGCAGCAATTGAGACTGTGCGTCCCGCAGCCGACGCTAAAGAAATTCGCATTGACAGCAGATTTGACCCCACAGTAGGGGTAGTAATGGGCGATGCCAACCGCCTGCAACAAATTGTCTGGAACTTGCTCTCCAACGCCGTTAAATTCACATCCAAAGGCGGCATAGTGACTGTACAACTAGACCGAATTGACAGCCGCGTGCAAATTCGAGTCAGCGATACAGGCGGGGGAATTGCCCCGGAATTTTTGCCCTATGTGTTTGAGCGCTTCCGCCAAGCCGATAGCTCAACCACGCGATCGCATGGTGGACTAGGATTAGGGTTAGCGATCGTCCGCCACCTAGTAGAATTGCATGGTGGTACAGTCTTTGCTGAAAGTCCAGGCATTGGACAAGGGGCAACTTTTATAGTTAATCTGCCCATGAAAGCTTTGGCTTTTAATATCAATAAGCCACAGCAGCTTTCACCGAGCAATGACGGTAAAAATGTTAATAGTTTGCCAACACTCAACGGCTTGCGAGTGCTTGTAGTCGATGATGAACCAGACACCCGTAAGTTGCTCACCACAGCACTAGGACAGTTTGGCGCACAAGTGATGGCAGTTACATCTGCTTTTGAGGCACTAGTTGCCTTAGAACAATTCCGCCCCCATGTACTAGTGAGCGATATTGGTATGCCACAAGAAGACGGCTACACACTAATTCGCAAACTCAGAGCGCTTTCCCAAGAGCAAGGAGGACGAATTCCAGCAGTAGCACTAACAGCCTACGCCAGAGCAGAAGACCGCACACAAGCTTTATTAGCAGGCTTTCAACTTCATGTTCCCAAGCCAGTCGATCCCACCGAATTAGCAGCTGTAGTAGCCAATCTTGCTGGACGTACTTAGTAGGGAATGGGGAATAGGGAATGGGGCATGGGGCATGGGGGAGCCACTGCGGTGAGGCAGTACGGTGAGTCCAGTGCGGTCTTGGGCTTTGCCCAAGTGGAGCAACTGGCGTTAGCGTAGCGTTAGCGACGCAGTGGCTCCCCAAGTGGAGTAACTGCCGATCTCAAGAGCGTTAGCGAGCCTGCGATCGCTCCTCATGCCCTTATTTAGTTCTCATGTACTACTCTGCTACCATCTCTTCTTACCACTTCATCAATATTTAGATGCGTTTGCCCTGAGGATGAACGCGATCGCTCGTTTAAAGTCTGACATCACAAAATCGCGTTGCTCCCTGTAGGTTTTATGATTCAAGTCACAGTTAACAAGCACCGCTGTTAAATAGCAAGACCTTTAAGGTTTTTAGTAGTAAACAGATGTCGTAAGTAACAGACCACTTACGTTGGTAGTCTAAATCCATCTGTACAATTGCTTCAAAGTTTTTAACATTTGAGCGCCCATTTACCTGCCACTCACCAGTAATTCCTGGTTTGACTTGTAACCTCTGCCAGTGGTGAGGTGAGTATTGCTGAACTTCATTTATTGTCGGTGGTCGAGTGCCGACCAAACTCATCTCTCCCAGCAGCACATTCCAAAACTGTGGAAGTTCGTCTAGACTGGTGCGGCGCATGAACCGACCGATGCGGGTGACGCGAGGGTCGTTGATGTTCTTGAAAATTTGCCCCTGAGCTTCGTTTTTTACTAAATGTTGTAGTTGCTCTGCTCCTACCACCATAGAACGGAATTTCCAAATTTGGAAGGTACGCCCGTTCAAGCCACAGCGAGTTTGACTGTAAAAGATGGGACCAGGATTATCTAGCTTTATGGCGATCGCTATAGGAATAACGATTGTGGCGGTAATTGCCAGCCCGACTAGGGCTCCTAGTATATCCATCAGGCGTTTTGTGCAGCTGGTGATAGAAGGGTGCACTATTTGTTTAGCAGCCCAATCACTGCCGTAACTATTTAGTGCTTGGAGACTTTTTAAGTCGCTACTTTGGTAATAATCTGTGGAGATTGTGTTTGCAGTCTGATTTATTTTGTCAGTAGTGTTAGGAGTAAATATATTTATGAGTCTCATCATTATAAATTTTCCTCCAAGAAGCCAATAGACCTGTCCGAAATATAAACTTGGGCACAAAAAATGGTACAAAGGACATTTAGGCTTAAAAAGAAACAGGCAACGGGGAATGGGCAACAGAGAAATCACCATAATTCAAATCAAGGGATTTTAATAAGGACGCATTGAAACTCGTTGCAAACAATCTCGTTTCAAATATTTGTTTTTTTACATTTAGGACTTACGCAAGTGTCATATTTCTATTTTTGAATGAGTGACTTTTGAACGCTAGTTACTATAACGGGGAGACAGCCACGTGGTGTTAGCGAAGCGGTAGCGACGTAGAAACGTCGGCAGCGCGCAGAAAGGGAGTTTTCTCCCAATCTCCCATTCCCAGAGCAGGGCTGTTTCATTCGCTGATGATGGGGATTTGTACTGAGGATAATCTCGCGCAAAGGCAAGGCAGCGCGCCCTTGCGGCTTTGCCGACAGATGCGCGACTGCCGCGAAAGACGCAAAGAAAAATCGCGTATTTGGGGTTGAAGGCGCAAAAATTTTTTACTAAAATTGTGCGCTTGCTCTCAATTTTTATTTCTTTGAATCTTGCAATTTTACCCATTTTAGGGAACGAAACAGCCCTGCATCCCCAGAGGGAGTCTAGAGGGGGGCCAAAACCCCCCGAGTCCCGCAAGTGGCGTCGAACTGCCGTAAAAACACACTTTTCAAGGGTCGGTATTTTGTATTTAGTCATTTTTTGACTATTTCAGCCGATGCTTAAGTCCTGAAACAGCCAAACCACATTAAACTATTAAGAATTTTCTCAACTATTTTTGAGATTCTGAAAAACCTACCCTTGAAAGGAAACATCTTCTTACGTTACCCATTTGTGAGAGGTTAAGACTATATTTGATTTATGGATAAGCAATAGTACTTAAAATATGCCTGAAAATCGGAGTTAAAAACACAATTTTTAGGCAAGCGATACCCAAATGTAAGTCGCTACTATTCGAGAACGACTTCATAGAATGCGTCTACACTTTAGCACAAGTAATGTTGTTTTAATCTCTCACGAATGTACGTTACCTGGGTTTATACCCAGAGGTACAAAATTTGAGTAACTAGTCTTATTCCCTTGCACTCTTTGAAAATAAGCGAAGTACAGATGTCTGACGTGATTCAATTAAAATCTCTAAACCTGATTTTAGCGACCAGTGAGGTGTAAAGTTTAACATTGAAGATGCATTTGAAATATCAGCTTGTGAATGCTGAATATCTCCTACACGGTAAGGCATAAAATTGGTTGCTGATTGGTGCTTAGGAAAACAAGTTTTGAGAATATCAACTAGTTCAACCAAAGAGGTGTTTTTCCCATTCCCTAAGTTACAAATTAAGGAAGATCCAGATTTGAGGAGAGTAGTTAAAGCTTTGGTAAATCCATTCGCCACATCTTTAACATATATAAAATCTCGCGTTTGAGTACCATCTCCATAAATAGTTATGGGTAAACCTTGCTGCATGGCATTCACAAAAATGGAAATTACACCAGAATATGGAGAATTAGGTTGTTGTCTAGGGCCATATACATTAAATAGGCGCAATCCTACAAATGAGAAACCTAATTGTTTGGCGAATAATTTGGCATATTGCTCGCACACCAGTTTTTGTAAACCATAGGGAGAAATCGGGTAAGTCTGTTGATTTTCTGAAATTGGTAGTTGCGTTGGATTACCATATACAGCTGCCGAACTAGCAAAAACTAGTCTGGGAATGTTTAAGGCCTGGCAAAGTTGAATGACAGCGATCGTTGCAGAAAGATTATTGTGATGAGCCTTTAGCGGTTGCAGCCAAGATTGAGTAACTGATGGGGTAGCTGCCAAATGGGCAAGTCCATCAATTTGCCCGGTAAAATCTTGCGGTTGACATCTAGATATATCTTTTATCAGTAGTTTGAGATGAGGATGTTCGGGCAGGTTTTGCAAGTTACCTGTTGATAAGTTATCAACTACAGTAACATGATGACCATCTGACAAAAGCTGTTCTGTCAGATGTGAACCGATAAAGCCGGCTCCACCAGTAACAATAAAATGCATAATTTTGAGGTGCTTTTACGAAAATATTCTGATCAGGTTTGAAGATGAACCTAAACCCATATCTGCATTACCTCTGTTTTCTATCAGCCCAAGCAGAGGTTATTAAGACGCTATCTAGTGATAGATGGGAAGGAGCAAAACTTTCTGCCCTATACGATGCAATTTTGATTTTATTCGTTGGAAATAGTATAAGAAAAAATAGCGTTTAGGATGGTGATATGGCCAAAATCTCTTCTGTAGAGCCTGCCAAATTTCAGCATCCTTGACATCTTCTTTGGACAAATACTCGGCTATCCAGTTTAAGAATGCAAAATCTGCGGGATTTATCTTAAAAGGATGGTATTGTCCAGTTTTTTCGGCAATAGAACAACTGGAACCTGGATGTTGTCGATATCTATCCCAATAGTTAGGCTCTATAAACACAGATGTTTTGAGATAAACTTTAGTGAAAAAGACTTGATCTTCATACATACTCCGAAAGCTTTCTTCAAATCCCCCAATCTCTTGAAATAACTCGCGTCGGATTAACACACTACAAGTAGCAGGTGTATTAATTTTGTTTTGCAACAAGAGTGTTAGCAGTTTTGGCGGATGGAATAACCCATTGAGTGGAATACCCAGTTCTCGAATATAGTCGCGTTTGCTATCTTTAGGATTCCCCGTCCAACTGTACCAATATTGACTCGCTCCACAAACTACTTTTGCTTGAGGATTAGATTCCATGATTGCCAGTTGCCGTTCTAGTTTCTGCGGCAACCAAACATCATCAGCATCTAACAAGGCTATATATTCACCTTTAGCGTTGCGGATGCCCAGATTGCGCGTTGCACTCATGCCAAGGTTTTGATGGCGATCGTGTTCCAGATAGCGCACTTTTTCTGGGTATTTTTCAGCATACTGCAAGGCGATCGCTGTGCTATTGTCGGTAGAACCGTCGTCTACAAGCAGAAGTTCCCAGTTCTCATAAGTTTGAGCAAATACACTTTCTATCGCTTCTTCAATAAACTTCTCTGCATTCAAAAAGATTATAATCGCAGAGACTAAAGATGTTTTGTTGAGCTGTTCAATCATTAACCGACCTCAAAAGCTGTTTTAAAAAAATCTTCTCTATTCCAGCTACTAAAATTTTTATTTTGAGCTTCCGAGATATAAAGTATAAAATTGGATGAACAGCCCGTAGTTTCTCCTCTGTTAATACCTCCCATGCTTTGGTATTTCTGGCACCATACATAGATAAATACTCAGCCACCCAGTTCAAGAAAGCTAAACGTGCAGCGTATTCTTTACCTTTTTGAGATCCTACCGTGTGGCAACAACTATTAGGATGTTGTCGATACTTATACCAGAACTTACTAGCTACGAATATAGGGAATTGCAGACAAACCTTTGCACAAAAAACCTGATCTTCATACAGACCTCGGAATGTTTCTTCAAAACCACCAACTTTTTCTATTACTTGACGGCGCACCAACATTCCCGATATGCAAATTTTCATTTGTAATAAGAGCAGGAACAGCGTCGGTGGCTGGACTATAGTATCAATCTGTACTCTAGAGCCGTCCACAGAAACAATAGGAGTATCTAAAAAGTCACGTTTCATATCTTTAGAATTTCCAGTCCAGCTATACCACCACTGAATTGGCCCATAAACCATAGCGGCTTCAGGATGAGAATCTAGAATAGCGGCTTGTTCCTCTAAAGTTTGCGGTATCCAGATATCATCGGCATCTAAAAAGGTAATATATTCGCCTTCGGCATGGCGGATACCTAAGTTGCGAGTTGCACTCATGCCGCGATTTTGATGTTCTTTGTGTTCTAAGTAACGAATTTTTTCAGGATATTTTTGTGTGTAGCTTAGAGCAATGTTTGTACTAACATCAGTAGAGCCATCATCTACTAGTAATAGTTCCCAGTTATCATAAGTCTGGGCAAATACGCTTTCTATTGCTTCTACAAAAAACTTTTCACCAGCATTAAAGAAGATGATGATACAAGAAACTAGAGGTTTGCTATTCATAATTAAAAAAACCTTGACAACCAATGAGCAAAGGTTTCTCCGTCCCAATCTTTAACCACAACACGAGGTAACAGGAAAAAGTTGTTATGCTGCTGAACTTTACCAACGATGCTAGAACAAGCACAGGTAAATCCAGCTTCTTGGATGATGGAAGTAGTCTCAGTTGTGTAACTACCATGAGGATACGAAAAACTCCCGATCGGATGCCCCAAGATTTTCTCCAGGTAGTCTTTACTTTGCTGAATTTCATCCTGTTGTGAGACTATGGGAAGTTGAGAAAGAAAGGGGTGTGTTACAGTGTGGGCACCAATTTCGATCAATCCCCCGGACTCTAGTGCAAGCATCTCCTCATTAGAAAGAGAGCGATGGGTCGATCGCCCTACAAGTCCAGCGTTTGCCCAGATAGCTAGTTCATCTAGTAACTTACTTCGCTCGTTGACAGATAAAAACTGTAAGATTTTATACAGTGAGCGATAGAGATTATAGCGTAGGGTAGGAGCTTGTTTTGGTTTTCTGTCGCTTTGCCAATGGCGATCGCGCTGAAGATCGGCTTCACTGTAATGTGTTGCTTCTCTTAATTTCCATTGGTAGGTTGTACCATTAATATTTAACTGGAGTAAGTCTGGTAATGTACCGGGTTGCAATAGCAGTCGCTCTAGTTCGTCCCACCAAAATTCACGCTTTTGGTCAATACCGCCAGTGGTAACAAAAACTGTTGCTGGGATATCGTACTTTTCCAATAACGGTTTGGCATGATAGAAGTTATCTGCGTAACCATCATCAAATGTAACGACAATTGACCGATTTATGTATTGGCGATCTTTAAGCCTTTTGGTCAATTGCTGTAAATGCAGAGGATAGCCATATTGTCGCAAAACTTCTAAGTGTTCAGCGAAGTGTTTTGGTGTCACACATAATGACCAAGGGTCTGAATTTGTTTCATTTACACGGTGGTACATTAAGATGAGCGCGCCAGGGAAAATTTTATTTATCAGTTGCCCAACGGTGTGTTGAGCTTTGTTGCTGAGTTGGTATAGAATCATTGGTTTCGCTATTTCACAGCTCTAGCTGTAATTAAAACCTGGTAATTAGGGTCTTGATAGTCTAGCTTTGATTGCTCTAGTTCTTCAGTTACAATCCCGTGCAAAAAAGCGATCGCACTCAACACGTTTCCATAAGCTGTAACTTGTATTTTGTCTTGGTCAAAAGCTTCCTCAAGTAATCGCCGTGTGGAGAGAGTGGTGAAACTCCAGTATTGACCCCAACGAGTCATATCATCATCACTGATTTGAGTAATACCTGGTACAGTGGCGAGTAAAACACCCCCTGGCTTAAGAATGCGGTGAAGAGTTTTAATTGCGGCTCGGACATCGTAGATAAATAGCAGTGTTTGAGTCAGGATGATGCAGTCAAAGCTGTTGGATGGGAGATGGTCTGCTTTGGTTAAATCTGCCACAATAGTTGCTTGGGGATTACCTGCTTCTACGTGAATTACGTCGCTTTTTGTAATGCGATCGCCACCAAATTTATTTGTGTAGAGTGGTTCCTTAATCTCTAGTACATGTCCTTGAATATCTTCAGCATAACGAGCCAAAAAATTTTCTATATAGTAGCGGTCAATCACTAAACCCCGATCTAAACCGAAGTTAGGTCTAATTGGCTTGACTCTTCCTAAACTACCAAGGTTTATGCTTCCGACTGGTAAGCGACCATATCGTATATCTCGCAGCCAATGGTATACAGGAGTTGGCAGTTTCTTAACCAAGCTGATATTCATGATGCCACCTCTGGTTTTACTGCCCTAACAGTAATTAATACTTGGTATTCATCATCTTGGTAATCGAGTTCTTTCTGGCGTAAATCTTTGACAGCAAGTCCTTGTAAAAAGGCGATCGCTGCTAGAACATTACCATAAGTTTCAACTTGAACATTGGTTTTAGGAAACTTCTCTTCAAATAACAATCTTGCTGATTGAGCCGTTAACGCCCAACACCAATCATCGCCCCACTCGCATTTAACTACTTGGCTAATACCAGGAACGGTTACTAGTAAAACACCACCGGGTTTCAGGATGCGGTAAAGATTTGCTAGAGCGGCTTGCATATTGTAAAGCAGGTGCAATGTCTGCGTTAGAACCACACAGTCAAAAACCTCTGATGGAATATGATCTGCGTTAGTCAGATCGCCGATGATAGTTGCTTCTGGGTTCCCTTCAATTACGTGTAGTACGTCACTTTGAGTAACGCGATCGCCACCAAATCTGCGTGTATATGATGCGTCGCCAATCTCCAATACTCGTCCTTGCACATCCTGAGCCTGACGCTCAAGAAAATTTTCTATATAGTAGCGATCGATAGGAAGACCGCGATTGTAGCCAAAAGCCCGACTAATAGGAGTCAACCGTCGCAGAGAGCCAAAATTTACCATTCCTGGTGGCGGACTATATTTTTCACCGAGTACTTGAGAACGTAACAAATAATAGAGAGGTGCTGGTAATGTTTGCTGTGCGATTTCCTGCAATTGTTTTCTATTCATGAGAATTAGGTTTGTAAATTTAAAAGTCATCTGTTTTACAAAATGTTGAGTAGGCTTTGTTAGTTTTGACAACATTGGATGGCGATAACGCCATAACTGTTGTTGAAGAAATTGGCAGACTTCTGTATCTTTGATTTGTTGTTCATTCAAATAGTTCTCCAGCCAGTTAAGGAAAATTAAACGCGCCTTATCATCTTCACCTGAATACATTGAAAGATACCAGCTAGAATCATCACGTTGCCGATACTGTTCCCAGCATCCACCCTCAACAAATACAGGTGCTGTAAGAAATATTTTGGCTAAAAATACTTGATCTTCATAAAGGTGTTGGATACTTTCTTCAAATCCACCAATCTTTTCGACCAACTTACGTTTTACTAGAAAACTACAGATACAGGGAACAGCTCCCCCATGTCCGAGCAAAAGTTTTAGTAACGATGGAGGCTGAACTAAAATATTGGGCTGAATACCTAGTTCCGGCATATAGTCCCGTTGACTATCTTCAGGATTACCTGTCCAGCTATACCAATACAAGGTATTACCATAAACCATAGCAGCCTCTGGATGAGACTCTAAAATTGCTAACTGTTTTTCTAGTTTGTGTGGCAAGAAAACATCATCAGCATCTAGGAAACAGATATATTCTCCTTTGGCATAACTTATCCCTAAGTTACGCGAAGTACTCTTTCCAAAATTTTGGTGTTCTTCATGTTCTAGATAACGTACTTTTTCAGGATATTTTTTTGCATATTCATGAGCAATTACACCACTGCCGTCCGTAGAACCATCATCGACCAATAATAGTTCCCAATTTTTGTATGTTTGGGAAAATACACTTTCTATTGCTTCTTGAAAAAATTGCTCGGCATTTAAAAAAATAGTAATTACAGACACTAGGGAATTGCTGTTCATTGTTCATATTACCTCAATCAATTGATTTTGTATTTATGAAATTTGTTATGTTAACTTAAAATAATTTGTTTCATCACAAATTCAGTTTTACTCCAGTCTCAGTTTCTCTTAAGTCATTTGTCGAATCTCTCTGGCTAGTCGCGCTCTTATAATTAAGTTAAGAAATAAGCCCATCGCTTTTTTAACCAGCAAAATACTGAAATTCATACGACAAGCTCTATTTAAAAGCTGCCAAGCAGTATATTTATCTTTTTCCCAATAGTAGTAAGTTAGCTTTAATAGCTGAGTGCTAAGATTAGTCGAAACTTCATTACGGTGTTTTTGAGATTCTTCGCTATCAAGTTTGTAGTAATTGCAGAAAGCTTGATGTAAGTGAAATATTTGTTCTATAACTTGATTAAGCTGTTCTAGATTTAGATACTTTAGTTCCTCTGACTCACCAAGCCATAGCGAAGTCATTTCTTTAAGGTGTACCCCATTATTCCACTTCTTATGTCCGTCCCATCCAAGTAAATATCCTAGATTATTGAACTTGATTTGCAGAGGTTCATCATCAACTATATTTCCATAAGTAGCTGTCATAGATGAAGGATTTATCCGCAAGTTCACTAAATATTCATTTAGGTTTATCATTTTTAAGCTGCGGGCAATTCTCCACCATAAATCATAATCTTGAGCGTAAGAATAAGCTTCATCATAAAACCCAATCTGCTCTAAAATAGTGTATTTATGAAACATCACAGCACTATGCACAAAAGGGCAATAAAACAAAATTTCCCAACGAATTTGTGTGCTATTACAAGGTAAATTACGCTTTTCAATTAATTTTCCTTGTGGATCTATATCTTTGTACCATGTACCTACCAATGCTACTTCAGGGTGTGTTTCCAAAAAAGTAACTTGTTTAGCTAACCTTTCAGGCTCTGAAATGTCATCCGCATCTTGACGAGCAATAAATTCCCCTTCAGCTAATTTCAGTCCCTTATTTAGGCTTTGCGTTAAGCCAAGATTGCAGTCGTTATCTATCAAGCGAATACGTGGATCGTCATAGGAACAAATGATTTCTCGCGTGCTATCTGTAGAACCGTCATTAATAATTAAGAACTCAAAGTCTTGAAAGGTTTGGCTAAGGATGCTATCTATCGCTTCTTGGAGGTAAATTTCTCCGTTATAAACTGGCATTAAAACTGTGACTTTAGGCATGTATCAGCACCTTAAGGAATACGATAAATGATGTAGTCTGGACTGTCTTGAAAAGCTATATTTTTGCAGTGTTTGCACTTCAATAATGGTGTAGAAATAGGTGAGAATTTCTGTTCTATATACTCAGCTAATTTTGGGTTTTCTTTCCAAATCTTATCTTTTTGATTCTTCACAATCCCAAACCATTTCGCCTCCTTAGTTTGGAGTTCTTTTAACAGTCGAATTGCCTCACTGTCATCTCTTATGCCGTTCCACCAATCAAGCTTTGACCAAGTAGTCGCAGGTGGGAAGACCCATCCTCGCCTCCGGCTGTAGTAAATAGCGATAGGATCGCCAATATCTTGTGCTATGGTGACAACTAGGTCATTGGGTTGACTAATCTGGTTCAAAGCAAGCCCTAGCTTGTAAGCGTTTTCGGCATAAGGAGAGTACATAGATTTCAAGTTTTTAGATCCAACTCCGCCAAGGATCAGCAATATGACCGCTATCAGCACCACAGCACGAGTCGCTCCTACTATTCGTTGGGTAAATGAGGCGATCGCCATTAGGGTATTCCCTGCTAAAGCGGCTACTGCGGGATTAATTATGTTTAAATTGGTGGGGTTTTCAACAAGCCCTTGAGCAGCAATGAGGTAATAAATAACAAAAGCTAGTACCCACCAGTGGAAAAGCCACGGCGCTTTGCTCGCTCTAATTTCTAAAGGTTCGTCAGCATTAGAGTTGCGCTGGCTGTAAGGAGGCCAAAGAAATAGACCAACAACAATAAGGATGATTAAAGGTTTTGTCCATAACCAGGTTAATTGTGCATACAATTCCGGCAGGAAGTAATTTTGTTTCAAAAAATGATGCAGACCAAATTTCCAGACCCAATAACCACTTGCTGCAATGTGATAAGGAGGATATGTACGAGAAATATGGATAGCCCATAGATAGTAAGCCACAACTGGTATCAAAATTAGAAGTGCAGCTCCCCCGAGCAAGGCAAGTTGTTTTGAGCGTAGCCTTTGTTTTGAACTCAGAATGGTTAAGACTGCGTAGAGCATTGGAATTCCGACAAATATACCGGAAATTTTAGTTAAGAAGCCCCACATCCCAATCAGGCTTGCCAATAGTAAATAATGCAAGTGTTCCGTTTGTAAATAGGCAACTAAGAGCCAAACACTAGTTACTACAAGCGAAACCATCACTGGATCGGGAACGAAAGTTCGATCAACACAGATGTTTCCTGGTAAAAACGCCAAAACGGCAGTACTAACAAGGGCAGATTCTTGATTCCAAACCCGACGGACAAGTTGATGAAAAGCAAATATTCCCCACAAACCGAACAGCACTGCTACTGAACGCGCAACCCAATCATGCTGACCAAAAATACGATATAAAAAAGCTGTTATGTAAGTGAGAGTTTGAAATTCATATCCTACGTAATTATTTGCCGGCCCATTCCAGCTAACTTCAGGATACAAGATATTCCAATTCCCACGGTAAAAATTTTCTGCTATGGTTGCCGTATCGGACTCTCGCCAACTCGTCCCATCAATAAAGGGTTGGTCAATCAGAAAAAAGCGTAAAACAGCTGCTAAGACTAGGATAAATATCAGTAAATAAAATTTAGAAGATTTAGTTTGGAAAGCTTTTTTAAGCATAAGCTCATTCCTCAAAAAAGATTGGGTTTGAAAACTTTAAGCATATTTAATATCTCGAATCACCTTTTCGTAGTAATTTAAGAGTTCTTTCACTGTATTTTCAATCGCAAATTCTTGAACCTTCCACTTTGCTGCCTGACCAATTTCATTCAAACTAGGGTGCATCCATACTTCATTTATTTTGATAGCTAGTGCATTTACTTCACCCACAGGTACAAGAAAGCCTGTTTCTCCTTCGGTCAGCAGTTCTTCAAAACTAGCACCAATCGTTCCAATAATAGGTTTACCCAATGCCATAGCTTCTAAACAAGCATTGGGCAAGTTATCAATTAGAGAGGGTAAGACAACAAGTTTAGCGCCAGCGATAACAGGGTATAACTGAGTATGGGGTATCTGATCGATAAAAACGAGGCGGTCTGTATACTGACTACAGAAGGAGAGAGCATATTCTTTCATAGAAGATGCAAGAGAAGATGATAAATCCAGTCCTACAAAGACAGCATGACAGTCTGGATGTTTCTTAAAGACTTGAGGTAGTGCTTGAGCTAATATATGAAATCCTTTATGAAGTTGAAAACGACCGAAGAATAGCAGATATTTTTTGCCTTGTAAGTATTCATTGAAGACAGATGAATCCCAATCTGATGTTTCTAAATAAAAAGGTGTGCGAATGACCTGAACATGAGTTATTTTTGCTTGTTCAGCCAGTAATCGCTTAAGAGTATAACTTGGTGCATAGACATGTTTGCCCAGGCGCATCTGTAGCCACTCTAACCACTCTATAATTTGCTCATCGCGATCGCGCTCTTCCCCAGATTTTTCACACCAGACTGGACGATATGCAGAAATACGTGTTACCTGTGGAATAGGCAAAAGAAGGCTTGAAATCACACCACACGCATCCCAATCTGGGAACTGAACAATATCGAAAGGCTGCTGTTTATGTAATTTTAAAAGTTTGCGATAAACCTGAAAGCTAAAGTCCAAACATTGTGATGTTTGACATATACTATATCGACTTAGTTTATCTAATCTTTGTTGTATTTTTCCTAAAGTTAGGCGATGAATTTGAATACCTTCGTATTCAAATTCATCTCTATCAATTTCTGAGAGAACTACAATATGAACCTCATGTCCTAAAGACAATAATGCCTTGGCTATTCGATGTAGATAGTTCGCTAAACCACCACTAAAATATTTTTCAGTGACATATTCTGTCGTAGCAAATGCAATACGCATTGGAAGTCCAATAGGTAAAGGAATATAAGAACTTTTGGCGTAGTCAATTTTCTTCTGACTGGCTACACTTGAATCATTATTTAAGTAACAGATGTCTTAAGCTGCTCACCTGCTCTGCTAAGGATCGCGCCAAATAGATAGGGAATTAACCGGAATAGACCAAGACGCTGATACTGGTTTTTGAGTCGTTGTACAGGTGTTATTTTTGAAGTGTCTAACGGTATTGGGCCGACTTGGTTCAAGATTGATTTGACTAACAGAAAATCGATTTGCTCCACTGTAGGCGCGGTTTTCTCTCGAATACCCAGTTCCTCAAGCGCCCGATGTGCGCCTTCAATATAGTCACGACGATCGATACAAGCTTGAGTAAGCGACATAAGACCATCGTAAAGCCCACGCAGCGCAATTAGGTAATCAAAGTCGTGAGATGCCTGTGCTTTCCATCGCTCAATCAGGTGAGTTATCCACTCTGAATGCTTATTAGCATGTACAAACGCTTTTCGGTAAATGTCTACGTAATACTGTTCGTAGTCATGGATACCGAATACTGTTTGAATCTCCATAGACGGAAAGCCTAATGCCTCCATTTTTTGTAAAGTTGCGTATTCAGGACGGATCTCGACGCGCTCAGGTGGAATGCATTGCAAAGCCTTGCTGAGGTACTGGGTACGATACATGCGGTGACCCGCTTTCCGATAAATGCCCATAAACTTGTCGAAAACGAGTCCCTCCATTTGCAGATAGTAAGGAGGTAAACGTTCTGCCTCAGACAAGAACGCTTCAACTGCTCCTTCGCGCAAAAGGACATCCGCATCCAGAGTCATCATCCATTTCACACCACTATCAATACCAATTTGATAACAGCATCGTAGTGCAGCTTCAAATGGCTGTTCGCTAACAACGTAAACGAGCTGTTCAGGTATCTGTTTGACAACCAGTGCCTTACAGGCATCAAATGTACGTTCTTGAATGGTGCGGATAACAACTATTAATTGATCGCTTGGCATAATAGTGCTTAAGGCTAAGTATGAGAAAGTTGAATCTTCAAATGTTCAGCGAGCCGAATCGCTAAAGCAACAATGGTAAACGTTGGGTTAGCATTTCCACTAGTTGGAAAAGTAGAAGCTCCAGCCAGATAAACATTTGGAGAAAAGTGAAGGCAACACTGCGGATTGACTACCGATGATGAGGAATCATTACCCATTCGAGTCGCACCCATATGATGAGATGCATCTAAATCAATAGGCCAAGGTTCTAAATTTGGATTTAATTCGGAACAAAGCTTACCCCACCTATTTCGCTGTAATTCTTCTGATAAAACATAGTGAACAGCTGCCATACTGCGCTTATCTAATTCACTAGGAGTATGTATAACACAAGGCAAACGCATCGCAAAAGCATCAGTGCAATTGCTCAATGTAACTCTATTTTGCGGTAAGGGTTCCATTTCCATAAAATTGCGAATATTAATAGTAGTCACTTTAAGATTCTTTTGCTCGAAAAAACGATGACATAAATAGTCTAAAACTGCTGGACTATCTAATGCTATTTTGCCAATCATTTTTATGATACCTTTGAAATTTTTGCGCTCATTCATTAAATTAGAGTCATCGCCTGTTTCTGAATAATCACGTAGAAATAACAACTTATCTTTCTTAAGATGCTTAACAGTTTTGAGTAGTAACTGTGATTTTTTGCTAAAATAGTTCAAGGATTCTATACTCTCTCTTCCAGACCAGTCAAAGACTGGTTCAAATCTAATATATGAGTTTAATATTCTTTTGTTTTCTTGAACTGTTTCTTTTATTCTCAAACCAATATACCCAGCATAACCAGTCTTTAAAGATAAAAAGCCAAAGTATCCAGGTAAATTATTACTCGAATAAATAAGCTGGATGAATCCATAATTGTTCTTAGGATGATTCATGAAATATCGACCTACTTGATCTTTATCATTGCCTAATCCAGCAGGACAGGCAAAAGTCGAATTTAGAAGAATTCTCGGATTTTCAATACCTCCACAGGCAAGGACAAATATATTAGCCTGAAATTCAATTTTTCTGCCGTCGAAATATCTAGCAATTGCTTTTTTAACGCGTCCTGTTTCCGAACAACCGTCTAGATGTGTTATTGTACATCCTATATAGAGATCGATATTTTTTTTATTGTATATATCTTGAAATTCCTTTCCAAAATTTTGAGGATATTCCGAAGCAACAAATATCTTTTCTTCTAGTTCTTTCCAACAAGGAATCAAATCGCTTGTATCTCTAATCCCCATCCAGTCTGAATCTTTAAATTTTTCCCAAGATGGAAAACGAAACCTGTGAGATGCGGCAATGTAGTAAGGGGTTAATTCATCCAAATCGATAGGCCATCCAGAATATTTTACCCAATCGCGTTTCCTAAAGTCGATTGGATCTAAAGGACTAGATAAACCTGACCAAGTAGTAGAAGTACCGCCTAGCACACGTTCTCGAGAATAGCTTTTGATTAGAATGCCCTCATGATCTACTTCACGAAGAGCATCAGTAAATTTTTCTGGCTTGTAGCTTCCACTTTCTAAAACACAAATTTTATAATTGCTATCCGCTAAAACATTGACAATTGTTGCACCAGCAGGACCGGAGCCAATGATACAAAGGTCATATAAACTTGTCGGCAATATTCCATCCTGAGACAGTTCATAAATCATTGTTAGTATATATCCAATAAGTTTCCTTTTGACTTATAACTTACTCTCCAATAGAAATATAAATTGCAAGGAGATTGTTACCTTTCAATTTTCTATCAAAACAGTATGGTGCTAGTAAATTTCTTCTACCATCATTAAACACTTCAAAACAGGAATATCCTAAATTTGAAAGAATTTCAGAAAATTGCGATTCCAGTATTTTTAGTCCATTCAATCGATTTTGATCGTGTTCGAAAAGTATAGTAGGCTTAAATTTTGCAAGTGTATTTATTGCTCCTTGAAAAACATTAAGCTCAAAGCCTTCTACATCTATTTTGATAAAATCAAGTCGGGTTAAGTTTTGTTCTGCAACGTATTCGTCCAGTTTCATGATACGCACTGTTCGTCGTTCAAATGCATCCTCACCCATGACCTCGACATTATTGTTATGTACAAAGGTGCTGGTACCACCGCGAAATAAGCCTTCTTTCACTTGATACATAGGAAGTTCGTTGAGCCTATCCCCCAACGCAAAATCCCTAACTAATACATTTTTCGCGCCATTAAAAGCGAGATTCACAAGAAATTTATGCCGAATATGATCGACTGGTTCAAAAGCGTGAATCTGACCATTCGTTCCAACCAGATGAGATAAGACTAATGAATATATTCCAATATTGGCACCTATATCAAAGCAGGTTGCTCCCTCTTTCACTAATGAAGTTATGGCATAAAAGTTTGATTCATCATATGAATCAGGATCTGTTAAGAGTTTATACTCAAGCTTATTATCCTGTCTGCATATAATTCGAGTACCCCGAAATTCGACTATGTATGTATTAGTATTTTCATTCTTGATCAGCGCCTCATTGGTATTTATATTTCTATTTCTTGTTTTGAAATAATGGGGTATTTTACTCTTAAGCCAACCTTTAAATTTTGGTATTGGGTAATTTAACTGCATATTTATGGTTTCCTTGATTTACTTTGTAGCAATTAATTGAATATTACTTGGCATCATTGAATCTATCCAACTCTTTTCAGAAAAACTTCTATCGTAATATTGATTGATGATAAATCTATCGAGCAGCGGTATGGTGTATGCTAAAAACTCAACAAACGGACGAATGAAATACCTAGTTTCACACTGAAGTAAAATTCGTTGAAGCAATATTCCAATAGTTTTAAATGGGCCACAGGAACCTCTAATATCTACCTCACTCCAGTTTTGTGAGGATATCAACTCATTCATCCCAAACTGAGTAACATGAAAATAATCATCTGGACCACGATGTACTGAAAACGTTGAACTTGCAGAAATATAAACCTTACCTCTAGGTTGGAGAATACGGTAGCACTCTTTCAAAAGCCTTTCGGGGTTCTTTAAATGTTCAAGTAAACCAGTAGCAATTACCGTTGAGTAATTTTCATCTTGTATCTCAGCTAGTAAGGGATAATAACGTTCACAATCATTTTCATAGTGAGGCAGAACATCTACATTAGGAAGAAGATCTTCATATGGAAACTCAATATAGATTATGAGTGCTTTTTCAGACGTGGCAAATTTTTCGCCAAAAGCACGAAGGTCATTATATGAAAGTTTCTGTTTAGAAATATAGGATTTTTGCAAGTTGATAATCCTATTTGAAAAAGTTTTGATTTTACGATAAATGAACATAAAAACTATTAAGTAATTGTTTAAGATTCAATAACAATTTTTATATTTTCTAGCAATAAATGTCACATATTCAGTTACTAAATCTTCTAACGATAGATCGGGTTTGATGCGAAATGCATCCGCTATAATTTCATTGTTAAGAAGAGCCAACTGGTTCATAGGAATTAGCTCAGTTGACCAACGTAGTATAGTAAATCTAGATTCGACCAGTTTTGATTGCACGTAGGACAGAGTATGAGTTCTATTAATAGAATTTTCTAACCATTTTATTGATTCCTCTGCTTCAAATTTCCTATGCTTTCTAAGATAATCATTCAGTTCATTTGGTTCTAATCGAACATGTCCCCAAGGACAATCGAGCATACCAAAAGAGTGACCTCCAAGTGGATGATAAAATGGATCATAAGTGTGATACATGATACCACCTGGTTTTAAAATACGCTTCATCTCACTGAAAGCAGATTTTAAATCAGTGATATGTTCGATTGTTTGGGCAGAATAAATCAAATCAAATGTATCATCTTCAAATTCTGTTTTCTTTGTTATATCGCCAACATGGAATTGAGCATTTGTGTTAGTAATTTCTTGTACAAATTTATAACGCAATGCCCCATCAAATTGTCCTTCATAGAAATAATCAATGCCATGAACTTCATAGCCCAAATTTTCAAATGCAATTAAAGACTCACCACCAGATATATACCCAATTTCAAGAATTTTCATATTCTTTTTTGGAATTAAATCATGTTTTTGCAAAAAGTATATTATTTCTCTATGGTTCTGGATATAATTTTGTATATTGCTATCGATTTCTGCTGAGCTTGGCACAAGAACTCTTTTTCCTAGAGTTGGAAGCTTTTCAAAAATAAATAAATCGGGATATCTGTAAACATATTTTTGAGCAATATCCTTAATCTCATCCAGTGAATAAGTAATTGTTCGATGTCCTGCCATGTCATATAATAACTTAATCTCTTTTTCATTAAGCAATTCTTTTTTTCTTAACTCATCCAAAACAGCAAGTCCACTATAATTTATCCAAGTACGCTTCATTTGATAGCGATAATTTTTAAAAATTTTGAGAGTAGTCTGCTCTGATTGGTAAAGGTCTTCTATTTCACCAGCATAATCACTATTATCCAATAATAAAATGTCACGTTTTATATTGTTGGAGCTACTATTTTGATTTGGATTTGTCCTGGAGCCGGAAAGGAAAGGGAATTTTCTACTTATTTGGAAAAACATCATTGGTTTCCTTTGAGCAATTCTAGCTCCCATGTATGAGGTTGAAAATATTGTGATTGACCCATCAATCCATTAGTAGAAACTTCAAAAGTAAAGTCTTCAACAAACTTAAGTGTCTTGATCGAATCATAGAATATCCGAATAAATGCCGTATAAACATTTGGCCCTAAAATATTGGTGGGTATCACTAGTTTAAGCTCATAAGAACCATCCTCTACATCAAAACAAAAGTCCGAATTTTTTGTAGAGATATAAATTAAATCTGCACCTTCCCCACCTAATTGCTTGATTTTAATTGTGCAACTTAAATCTTTGAACTGCCTATAACACTTAAATCCTATGCAGAATTTTGCTGACTTTCCACTTACCAAAGAGTCTATTGCTTTTCCGTTCATATCCTTAAGGATAATATATAATAATTCAAATCCTATTTTTCGATCTTCTTTTTTTGGAGAAAAAAATAATTGGCTTTTTAAACCTACGCCAACTGAAAATAAGTCTTTTTCATATTCATTCATGACCGTACGAGAATTACCGAAACTAATCACTCGGCCTTTCTTTAAATAAACTGAATTCTCGCATGTTGAAAGAATTAGCTGAGTCTTATGGGAAACCATAAAGAATGAGGTTCCCTTATGCCTTAAACTTCCTAGGGCTCTTTGACATTTTGCTTGAAAACGAATATCCCCAACGGACAAAACTTCATCAATTAAAAGAATATCTGGATTTGTATGAATTGCAGTGGCAAACCCTAACCTTGCAGCCATTCCAGAACTATAAGTCTGCACAGGTGCATCAATGGCATCCCCAATTTCTGCAAACTCTATAACTTCATCAAATCTCTCATCAATTTCCTTTTTAGACAATCCCAAAATTGCCATATTGGCATAAATATTTTCTCGCCCTGTCAAAATAGGATTAAATCCAGCTCCCAAAGCAATTAATGGTGCTACTCGACCATTAACTTTTACACAACCACTATCAGGTTTAATTAATCCTGCAATAATTCGCAGTAGTGTTGATTTACCACTACCATTTTTCCCAACTAAGCCTAATGCTTCTCCTCGACGCAATTCAAAACTGACATTATTTAGCGCCCAAAATTCTTGTTCTCGCAGTTTATCACTCTTTTCCCGCAGCCCTAATAGTTCAGAGGTTATATCCCGAACACCATACATCAAAGACCGCTTTAAATCTCGACAAAACTTTTTAGAAACGCCATTAACTGAAAGGACAATATCACTTTCTTTATTCTGTGGCATTCCTGCTATTTCTTGCTCATTAATAATCGTCATAATTATGAACTAATCCTTTCAATTACAAAGGGCATTGCTAGACGATAGATAATCCAAGCCAACAACAATCCTAAAATTGCAATTAAACTCGCTATCCAAAATCCTTGCGGATTTGATATAACACCTACTGTTGCTAATTCTCGCGTTGTTACTAATAAAGGTGTAACCGGATTTAGTTTCACAATACTGCCAAATACTCCATTACTGGGAACTGGATAAACTACTGGCGTAAAAAACAACCAAAATCCGCTAATTAAAGTTAATGCTTTAGAAAAATCCTGGTATAAGGCACCCATCGGTGCTAACAATAAACCGATAAATATTCCTAAAGAGACTAAATGAATTAATGCAACTGGGGCTAAAATTAGGCTCCAAGTAGTTGGAATTTGAAACCAGATAAATAAGCCTAAGATTAATATCAGCTTGATACCAAAGTTAAAAAATACTTCTCCTAGTTTGGCAAGAATTAGTGCTTCATGGGGAAAGTTAATTCTTGCCAGCATTGACTTAGCATCGTTCACTGCTTGGAGTGGCCCATTCAGCGCCTCTGTGAAGGTTTGCCACAGTGTCATACTAAACATGACATAGGCAGCATACGGTAACTCTGTATTACCAATATTGATAACGCCATTACTTTTAGCAAAAGTAAAACCAGCTGCTGTAATTATCGGCGGAATAAATGCCCAAAAAATTCCTAGAAATGATTGGCGGTATTGAGCGCTAATATCTCGTACTAAAAGTCTCCAAGCTAATTCGCGGGAATTTAATAAATCTCGTCCCATTTCCTTGAACAACTTCAACGGATGCCGCATTCGACTCTCAGATGTGTAAACATTTCTAGATGATTTTAATTCTTTTTGTTGTATTTGCTGATGTAGTTTAGTTCTTAATCTACTCATAATCCTAAGACAAATACCTCTAATTCTTAATTACCAAAATTTCTGTATTTCTGTTTTTGGGATATTTTATCTGCCAACTTACTAATAAAATAAGCTGAGATTTTTATATTATTTTTGTATGTTTAAAAATAATGAAGTGCCAGATTAAGTGAGGGTAGTAGGTAGTTCTTAACTCTTTTCTAAATCGCGTGTATATAACTCAGTCGAACTACTGTTTATCAGGCGAATAATTTTTGCTGGGTTCCCTGCGACTACAGCACTTTGAGGAACATCTTTGACAACTACAGAACCTGCTCCAATAACAGCATTGTCACCAAGTTTGATCGGGCCGATAATCACAACATTTGAGCCAATGTCTACATTATTACCTATTTGTGGTGAGGCACTGATTGAACCATCTGGTAACTTTTTATTACCAATAGTTGTCGAATGTCTCAAAGTACAATTTGCACCAATTACAGTTTCATGGTTAACAACTAAACCATAACCGTGTATAAGCTTAAGGTTTGAGCCTATTTTTGTATCCCAAGGTAGCTCAATACCTAATATATACTCTACTATAAATTGATAAAATAAACAATATAATTTTGAGATTTTTTGTCCAACAAATGGGAAATTTATGACTATTTTATTCAAGCGAAACATCACTAAAACCAAGCGAGACTTGAAGCTGGTATCCTGATTAATTTGCCAATCTTGGAGTAAGTAATTAATTTTATTTTTCATTTTCCGATTCTAATTCATATTAGCAAAACTTATGTTGAAGAGACTAGACAGATTAATTTAAAGAGAATGATATTCTAGTTATTTGAATGTCATATCTTCTCTAATTTGTTGTTCGTTCCAATCCCAGCCAGCAACTGCTAACAAAACCCACCAATAGAAGAAGAAGGTAGTATGGCTCCAAATATTCTCGGTAATCATTCCCACAGGTATGGATGACAGCATAGCTAGCAAAATAAAACACAAGTTGCGTTGTTTACTCTCGTATGGTGTTTGCTGAATTAATCGCAAAAGATGTATGAACTGAGCAGCAAAGAATACCAAAAAAGTTACTAAACCAATGATTCCTCCCTCTACTAAAGCTCGGATGTAATCATTGTGGGGAAGAAATTCATTACCGCCCGCTGGCATACTCAGCCCCAAACCATAACCAAAAATTGGGCTATTTTTCCAAGCCTTAAGTAGTAAATGCCATTGAGAAAGCCGCCAATTAAAGCTATTAGAGTCTCCCTGTGACAATAGAATTGCCCGTGATATATCGATGTCTGGATTAAGTAGTGGTGTTTGAGCAATGGAGGCTAGGCGTTGTTGTCCAAACTCTGTACTCGCAAATAGGGCAATAATTAACCCCAACAACAACACTCCACTAATTAGCTTAACTGCATTCAATCTAGGAGTAATTAAAACTAGAACAAAAACTGCAATCATCATTAAGCTAAACAAGCTCTTGGTACTGACAAAGAAAAAACATAGTAAACCTAACAACATTAACCAAAACCATTGTTGCTGTGTCCCGTACAACTTCCACCACACAAGACTGATAAATAGTAATAAAAAAGTTGCAAAGGTATTTGCCGTACTGAAAGTACCTACGATGCGATCGCTTCCTTGAGGTATCTGCAATAACCCGATCGCCAGCGGTAAGGGAAGAGCTAAAAATAGCCGAGAAATTACTTTTTGAGGAGTAAGTCGATCCTTGAGCTGCATTACTAGTAGATACACCATCACCCAAGAAAATAGACGTACCCACTCACGCCTACTATCGGGCAAATATGAAGCATCTAAACCCAATGCTCCTAAATATAGAAGGATGAGCCATAAGCCTTGTAGCAAAACCCAACCAAATAAAAACCACCAAAATCTATCGGTGCGGACAATGCGACCTGTCAACAACAAGACTATTACATACAGCAAAGTCAGAGCATCTAGCCCAACAGCAAAGACCCCTGGTATCTGTAGGTCTGAGAAGACATCCAAAGAACTACGCAATATCAATAATCCCAATACTGCTTGCTCAAAATTGGTAAAGAAGTAGCAAACTATTCCTACTGCAACTACAGCTAAACCCAGTAACTTGGGGCTAGCCCCTGCCAAGAATCCTGCAACTATACCAGCCCCCACACCTGTCAAACCAAGCACAATTGTCAAAGCTAAGGAGCGACTTGAGCGTTTATTGGTTAACATCTTCAAACCTCATCGCTAGAAGTGTTGGACACTCCTTGAGCAACCAAACGTCTGTTTGATTTGTATCCATTCACAGAATTGCGGTAATACTTTTCAAGGTCAGTAGCCATATCATTCACCACGCCCCCCAATATGGGTATGCCATTTTCAGTTAATTCTGATACTGTCTTTTGCAAAACCTCTTTGTGAGTCCAACCGGGACGAGTGACTAACATAATTCCGTGACTTTGTTGGGTCAATGTGGCAGCATCAATACTTGCACAGAGAGGAGGAGTATCTATAATTACTAAGTCAAAATGTGCTGCTGCTTCTGTCATCAGAGATTTCATAGCTGTAGACTCTAGTAACTGAGAAGGACGTTGATGTAGTTCGCCACCAGTTAAGACTGAAAGATTTTCAATTGCTGTTGGGCGAATCGCATCCATTAGAGATTGATTGTTTTCCAGTACCTCACTCATTCCTGGCGTTGCAGGTAAGTTAAACAATTGATGTTGTACGGGTTTATGTAAGTCTGCATCAATAATCAATGTCCGACGCGACAACATAGCAGAGACAGTGGCTAGGTGTGAAACCACAATCGATTTGCCTTCACCAGAGAGAGCGCTACTGACAACAATCAACTGCAAGCGATCGCGACTGCGAAATTCTAAGGTCTTGAGGAGCATTCGATAAGGCTCAACCAAACTCAAATCATCTAAGAAACCTGCTGTTGAATCTAGCTTTAAGGTTGTAGCTGTAAGACGTGGCAATGTTCCTAATAAGGGCAACTTGAGTAATTTCTCTGCCTCTGACGCATCTCTCAAGGTGTTGTCTAACACTTCCAATAAAAGCACAACCATCACAGCAAAAATTACACCGAAGAAACTAGCAATTACTAGCACTACTGACATCTTGGGTGATGCGGGTTCATCGGGTACTGTTGCTTTAGCAATAATGCGGATATTGCTGACTATTTGAGCCTCTGCAATTCGTGCTTCTTCAAATTTGCTTTGTAGGAATTTGAGAGAATCTGCCGCTTCTATTCTTTGGCGAACTAAAGCGTTAAGAATTTCTTGTTTAATTGGTAGTTCTACCAGACTAGCTTGGAGTTTGGCGCGTTGGGCTTGCACAGTCCTGAGCTTATTTTCCACTGCCGATCGCTCGATTTTTTGAGTAATCAGTTGAGATGTCAAGTTCTGGGAAAGCTCATCGTTAGCGACTTTTTCCGGAGCGATCGCACTGTTGTTAGGCGATACTAAAGCGAGTTTTTGTGTATACAACTGAAGCAAAACATTCCTTCGTTCTATCAGGTTAAGCAAAGTCGGATGATTATCTGTAAAACGGACGCGAGCTTCCACTACTTGTGCTTCCAAGTCCGCAAATTTACCACGTAGTTTTTTGAGTTCATCATCCTCACCACCACGCACTGCTGAATAAGCACTTTTGATATTGCCAGCTTTGGTAATTTGCTCTAAGTCATTAGTGCGCGATTGAATTTCTGTTAGTTGGCTCAAAAGAGTCCGCTCTTGACTTTCCAATGTTGCTAAACTGTCTACTAAAGTTCTCGTTTGATCTTCAATAGTGACTATGCCACTGTTTCGTTTGTAAATGCTTTCCGCCGCTTCAGCTTTTTTCAACCGCGATCGCTGTTTGGGAACTTCCACTTCTAAAAATTTCCTCACAGAACGAGCTTCTGAACTAATTGCATCCGCACTTTCCTTGACCATTGTTTCTGACACAGCATTCAGAACTTTGGCAGCTAAAACAGGATCTGGCGATCGGTAAGTCAGTTCCAGTATGTTTGTCGCTGGAATAATTTTGACTTTCAAATTCTGACTAACTTTGGCGGTTGTTATTTTTTTGGGATAGGAAATTTGAGCGATCGCTTTTTGCAAAACCTGTTGTGACTTAACTAATTCTGATTGAGTAGCCAGTGGGTTAGAACCTCCAGGTGTAGTTAAAGGCACTTGGCTGAGGTCGCGACCTAATTGAGAAACGCTCACCTGTTTTTCGCCCAGCATTAGCCGCCCTGATGTTTCATACAATCGTGGGGTAATAGCCAAGTAAATAACTGACCCACCAATGACTGAAATAAACGTAGCTATGGCAGGTAGACTACGCCGTTTCAAAACCTTTAGTAAATATAAAATGTCTTTTCTCATTCACTTTCTCCACCTCAAGGACTCCGTAACAAACAACAGGCTGATGCCTTCTGGAATGAAAACCGATATCTTGCACTATTTTCAATTAACTCTGCGATGGGCACTGCCAACAACGTCAAAATCAAGGTTTGAGCAAGCAGTACCCACCCTACAAAAATGTTGATAACGCAATTAGTGCAAGACTGGACTCACTAAGACGGCAAGTGGACTCACCTCCTGCCCTCTGCCTTTGTAAGGTCAATATTTAGCTTTGGCCAAACATCTTAATTCATCTAGCATTTATGCAATGCCTTTATTTTTTTATGACTGAGACGTGTTCGGAGGTTACAGCTTTATGTAGAACAACTGCACTTGGAGTTTGTTGGATTGAGCCAACTTCAGCTATTCTAATGGAATGAGGATCGATTGTGTTGATAGTTGCAGAGGAGTTCAACAGTGTTTCATATAATTTCAAATTTTCAGTCGTGATCTGCTCCCAGCTATAGTTAAATTCTACGTACTTTTTGGCATTATCAGCCATTATTGCTAATTCCTGAGGATGATTCACAGCCCAGTCCAGGCAACTAATACAAGAGTCTAAGTTTCCTGCTTGGAAGAGTATACCACGCTGCTCACTTAACAACTGCTTGTGGGGTGGAATATCACTTGCCATTACTGAGATACCTTCCCGCATTGCCTCCAGCATTGCTAAAGGTAATCCCTCCACATCAGAAGGTAGGACAAATAACCCTGCTCCTCTGACAATTTCTGCTAGGCGTTCTCCTCGCAGTTCACCTGCAAATACGATCTCTCGATTATCAGCAACGGTATCTAATAGCTTGGATACATAGGACTTTGTATCGCTGATACCACCAGCCAGAACAAGTTTCCATCCTGGTGGTTTGAGTTGACAAAAAGCTTCAATGAGTAAGTCGGGACGCTTTTCTGGTACAAGTCTGCCCAAAAATAGAATATAGCGTCTGTGCATTAAATTTAGAGAACTGCCATAGGAAAAATTAGGGTCTGACTGAGCATAGTTGGCTGGAGCGTTAGGGATGTAGACTGTCTGCCTACCATAGGTTTGCAAAAAATAGGATTGCAATTCTTTTGAGACTACTATTAGTTCATGGGCAAAGCGTACTGCCGCCTTTTCTCCTGCGAGAATTAGGCGACTAGAAAAATTACCCCACTTAGCTCGTTGCCAGTCTAACCCCTGACAAGTGACGACAATTTTTGCCTTCTTGGCGGTAAGTCTCGGTAAAAAGGTAAATAGAGATGGGCCAAGGGCATGGAAATGAATGATATCGTATTGGGTTCCAGAAGCAGCGATCGCTCCTAATGCACAGCTAATCAAAGCGTCCATACCTCTAAAATCGAAACTCGGCAAGTTAATGATTCGGACACCATGAAAGTCATAATTATCAAACCAACGACAATCGGTGTAGGAAGACCGAGCGAATAAATCAACACTATGACCCTGCTGTATTATCCGGGGATACAGTTCTGCACAATAATGTTCAATACCGCCCTGTTTGGGTGGTAGACCTTTGGAACCAATTACAGCAATCTTCATAAATTTTTTCCCAAAAATTAGTTTTACTTACGAACTCACTGCTGAGAAGGTTCGCAATTCCCAGCGATTTAGCATTTCTCTGTAGATATCGCTGATCACAGTGCAAGCAGCATAGGGACATGCCGTTTGCACACAAGAAACACTTGGATAATCTTCTGGATGTAGTAGTACCTGGCGTATACTGTCGGCTATGGATTCTGGAGTACGTTGAGAACAGACTACTCCACTATCATCTGTCAGTAACTTTGGGGTTTCACCAGTTCGAGTTGTGACTACTGGAGTTCCACTAGCAAGAGCTTCTAGAACCACCAAAGGTAAACCTTCGTAGGCACTAGTAAGAACAAAGACATTGCAGATACGATGCAACTTTGATAGTTCTATTTGGTTAATAGCTCCCAGCATTGTTACTCGTTCAGTTAAACTGAGGCGACCAATTTCAGCACGCATTTTGGTTGCTAATTCTCCATCTCCAGCTATAAGTAGATGAGTATGGGATTCATTTAAAGCCGCAAATGCACGTACTAACAAAAGCGGATCTTTCTGTGGATGCAAACGGCCAGCGAACAGAATAAAACGTGTTTCTGGAACCAAACCCAATTTCAAAGCCAGTTCGCGCCTTTTTGTTTCGCGTTCTTGTTGACTCAAAGAATAGAAAATTTCGTTGTCAAATGAATTTTTGATGTAGGCAATGCGATCGCCCATACTGGAATAACGCTGGCGATATAATTCAGCAGAATCACTATTACACGATAAAATTTGGTCAAACTGACGAACTAACAAACTTTCCAAGGCAAAATATGCTGCCGGAAATCTACGCCACAAAATCGCTTTTTTCTCATCGTTAGTTTGCATCTGTGTATGAATATCATTATGAATAAATAGGGTTTTCTCTCCCTGCCAATTGAATGCAGCTAAAGTTGGTTCCAATCTATGAAAATGCATGAAGTCTGAAGCAAAGCAACGTCCTAAAAGTGCATTCGTATACTTAACCGTGGTTGGTATCAAATTCCTAACATTATCATTTTCTAAAATAAATAGAGGCAAAAAACTAATTTCTCTACCAGCAAATTCTGCTTTTTGCCACTTCATAGTTGGCTGACATCTATCATTTGCTGTTCCTACAAGCCGTAGATCAAATTCGCTAGGTGCGTACTTGATAAATAGGCTAATCAGCGTTTGAATACCTCCGATAGTAGTATGCCAAGGATTGAACTGATAAAAAATTGTCACTACAGGTTTATGCATATAGAGAAAAGATTAACAGCAGATATTGACAGGGGTCATAGAGTTATGAAGGTGAGATGATATTCCTCCATAAAGGTCGCTAAGTTTGTTTTGTCACGCTAATCAAAACAGGTAAAAGCAAAGCAAGGAGTATTACTCACACTTCTATGCCTATATTCTGTCTATACAACCAAGATGTCAGTTCAATACCATGAAATTTTCTATCTCCAATGATCACTAATTTGTACTTTTTTAATAACTGAATCATTGGAGCGGATATTTTTTGATGCTCTTTTAGCTTATTGCTTCCATCTTCTCTAACAAACACCAATTCTGCTAGTCTCGCTTTTGGCGATCGCTTCTTGGTTGAGTACAATTTCAAAGGCAACTGACAATTCATCGAATGCCTTATGATTCAGCCTATTAAATGCTCTCAGCAGACGATCTTCCTGTAGCACCCGATTGATGTCTAGCATTTTCCTGTCTCATCCCAACTGTTAATCGCTGATTTTACCTTATTAAGCGACAGGTCTATTAATGACATTGGATATTAGAGGGAGTATCGCACCTATTTTCATATTGGTCAATCTTGGGGAGTGAATGAGTCAACAGCATATTGCATTAATCGTAAAATTGAAGATATTATTGTGAGTTCAGAATATTTTTCTTTAAAGAAAAATATTTTTATGTGTGATTGCCAAGTAATTTATACTTGGGCAATACTTCTTTAGAGACTGGTCTGCTCCTTTGCACAGTTAATTTTCAATAAGCGCCCTATTTCAATTTTTTTAAGGGGTCTGTATCCTCCAAAGCTTTATATAGCTTAGTAGTTTAGCAACGATTGTTATTACTTGAAGTAAATACTAGCAAATGTTTATTAAACAATCTACTTATATGCATCAGTGATGCAATATCCAAAAATCTATCCCCAGAACAAACACATCTAAATATTGATGAAGTGGTAAGAAGAGATGGTAGCAGAGTAGTACATGATAACTAAATAAGGGCATGAGGAGCGAGCGCAGGTTACGTGGAGGTAAGCAATCAGGCTTTAATGGTAAAGTCATTGTAAAAGTAGAATCAAGCCTAAAAAAGCGGGAACCCTCTCCCTTGGGAACGGGAACGCAGGAGAGCGAACGCTTCACTTTGTTACGCTCGCTGCGGACATATCATATCAAGTTCGGATGATTAGTTATGATTACAGTCCTCGCCTTATATGGTGCTGGCTAAATTAGCCAACGCTATACTCATTATAGGTAAAACATTCTTTTGCGTTCTATTTGGGTGGTTCAAGTGCAAGCGATCGCAAATTAATGCTTTTTTCTAGTAATCAACCAGACATGATATAAAACAGCCCTGCACTGATACGCCAGAATAGATAATTAAAACTTCTTTTCCCCATTCCCAATTCCCTATTCTCAATTCCCTTGTAATCAAGTTTTTTATTGCTGATCAAAATCTATAAAACCTTTATTCCAAGTACGAATAGGAAAAAAGGTTTGGCGGTGAGCCAAACCCCTCTATAAATCCAGTGCATAACAACATCCCGAATTAATTTACCTACTATTTATGTGTTAGGTCATCTTCCTATAGGATGTGTCCAAATCTCACAAAAGCTGATATTACCTGAAATAAGTAATCTTAAATACATCAAGAATAATTTTGATATATTCATGATTCTATAAGTTAAAAATATTGAATTGATATAACTAGATGATTTTCATATTCAGCACTGCATCACAGCATTGCTTTGATTCAATAAGCAAAATAAAAGACGGGTTTTAACCCGTCTCTATAGCTTGAAAGTGGCAATACACCTTGGATTGTTAAAAATAGAATAATTTAAATTTAATAGGTTGTAAGGAAAACAGATGATATCAACCAAAAGTACAGATATTTATTTTGCACTAACTGTTTTAATCATAGTTAATCCTTGCAATCACAATTAGTTTAGCAGATCAACATTCTCAGTAGTTGCCAAAATGGCATAAATATAAAAATAGAAAAGACGGGTTAATCCCGTCAAAAATGTAACTAGTAAAAACATCTTGGTAATTTCTGTAATATATCAAAATTATTTTTACCAAGTTGCCATTTTGGCAACTTGGTAAAAAGACAACAGATATTTTTATGCATCCAGTGATTCTGATGTTGATGTCTAACGTAGTGAATGGGTTTGCCGCCAACGGATAAAGCTATAGGTAGCAGCAGCCAAAATCAACAAATAAGGTGTGTAAGCAATTAACCAAATGCCCAGCTTCAATAAAGCAACTGTAAATGCACCAACTGAGCTAGTAGAGTTGTTCCAGGTTTCTTGAATTTGTGAACCTAAAGCACGCTGCGGACTGCTGCTAGACACTGCTGCTTCTAGGTTCAGTGTGATAGTCGAGTATGCAACTTGATTTTGTAAGTTTTTCAATTGGCCGTCAATTTGCTCTATGGATTCTCTGACATTACTAAGTTGTTGGGCAACACTAAGGATATCTTTGACAGAACCCGCTCGATCCATGATTTTTTGCAAATTAGCTTCAGTTTTCCGCAGATTAGTTAATCTAGCTTGGAAATCCACCAAGCGATCGCCCACATCTTCAGCAGTGATATTGCGATTTTCTACAGTTCCCAGTTTAGCTAATTCTTCCAAGGTAGGTTCTAGCTGGTTCTGGGGAACTCGTAGCTGTATTAATGCAGTATGACGCGAGTTATCGTTTCTAGGTTGTTGTTCTTTCAAGCCGATCAAGTCACCTTGCTGCTTAGTGAGAATTTGCGAGACAGCATCAATACTTTGATCGACAGAGTTCACAATCACAGTCATTGCAGCTTTTTTGATTAGTTGGGGGCGAGAACGAGGTGCTGATGGGGCTTTTGCATCTTGAGAGCCACCGTTAGCAGGCTCAGCAACAGGTGCTGCTTCATTTGCGATGCGATCGGCTGAAGTTGGAGGTAATGAACTACCAGAATAATTAAGAGGCGCAGAAGCACAACTGGTAAAAATTATCCCTCCCAATAGCGCACTCACAAATAAAGGAGATTTATACAGTAATTGAGTTAAAGAGTGCATAATCTACCCCTAGATAGATGAAGTTAATCTCAGTATCGCCGACCAAAAACTCAAACCTTGTATTGTTGCAATTTATGTAACAAAGGCAGAGGGATACGAAGATAAATAGGGGGCAGTCCTAATGAAACAAGTTTCACGAGCTTTGCATGAAAGTGTGACTAGTGATTGGGATTTTTACTCAGCAACGCCACTTGCTTCAACGAGGGGAACCCCCGCAACGCAGTGGCTCCTCAGCACTCAGCACTTTCAAGTCAGGAGGTAAAAGCCTTGCAATGATTAAAATTTATCTGGTTGCCATCTTACATTTAATTATCTCCACTTACTTAGTTATTCACTGCTAACTCCCAACTCTGAATTCAGCACCTTTTTCCACATCAGGAAAAAGTAAAACCCCAGAACTGGGAATTTCTGGGGTTGTTAACCTGACCACCTTTATATTTGTAATTGAAAAATCAGTGAAATTGTTAATTTATGGGATTTTTCCAAGACGTAAATATATGATTTGTGTCCAAAAAAATCACAGTTTGATTGAGAATTTAAAATGAAACATTTATAAACAAAACAATCTTATTTCCTTGTTTTAATCCCTATATTTTTTACTTCATTTCATAAATACTGTATTTGTTAATTTTTATCTATATATATAGTCATATCATTGAATTTATCAAAGTGACTATCAACTATATTAGAAATTATTAATTTTATGTAACTAACTTTTAGCTTAACTAAATATTATCAAACTTTAGTAATATCGATTAACTAATATATTTGACGATATAATTCCATATTTTTTGTCTAAATATCTAATTGATTATCATTGATTTATGAATGGTGAAAATTGAAAATAAAAATATCATGTACAACATGATTGTAGCTGATTAAAGTGACAGAAAGCCTCATTAATGTCCGCCTTAGCGGACATTTTTGTAATATATTTTCTCCACACATAAGTTACGATAACAGCATCTACAAGTCAGTAGATAGAAAATTTTTATGCAAAAAGAATCACTTTTTACAGTCCTCACAATATCCTCACAGAATATTCTAGGCAATTACTGATGTTAAAATATACATCCGACAATGATACTAGAGAAAGTAAGTTTTTTGTGCATTTATGAAATTATTCCCAATACGAAAAATAGCTGTAATTCCTGTTTTGACTATATTCAGCTTGTTGTCTACATCAAATACAGCACTAGCTGACTACTTAACAAGTGAGGGGTCAGGAGGTAATTACCGTTATCAATTATGGTCTAGCGATGATAACAATTATTACTACTTGAAAATTTGGTTAAATGAAGCGAGTCCAGAAACTGACCCATACTCCATAACAGAAGAATTCACATCTAGTAGGGAAGCTCTAATTTATTTTGATTGCAATTATGCTGGTATAGATTTAGCAGAATGTTCGCAATGATAAATTTAAACCCCTCTCAAAGCATCCTGAGAGGGGTTGCAATTGCCAGAAGTTTGATATTCTTTGATTGTTTTGTACAAACTAACAACAGTTTCTTGTGTAAAAATGATCTTTAAAGCTTAAACTCAGTAATTCAAATGTATTTTTTTATGTGCCTAAAGAAGGCTGATCCTGAGTATTTTTTGACCTAGTAAGAGCAACTGCTGCTGCAAAAGCAATCTCTGCTGCTATTTGATAAGCAAGTTTAATATTAGATGCAGCTTCTTTACTATTGGATGAGAGGGAAGCTTTTCGGGTACGTGACTCTTGCTTAACATTGCCAGCATCAACAGCTCGCTGCAAAATAATATAGGCATCTAAGTCTTCTGAGTCATAACTTGTTTGAAGTAGCACTTGCAACTGGTTTTGATCTGCAACACTCAAGTAGCCAGTGGTTAAAGCTTGTTGAACAATTTCTTTAATTAAAACCATAATTTTAACCAAGTGTGTGAGTTAACGGTGATACGTTATTTTGCAAGTTGGGTCTTCTTGTGTGGAGTGTTGTAGACGCAAGGGATGTTTGGATTGTCTCCAAAATTTATAACAGACGGTGTTAAGTACGCATCACCCATTTGGCTCACCTGATCGGGTGATTTACAATTTTTGGGATATATGTATTAGTAAAAGAGGCTCTTTGACCTTTTAGCTATTTCAGAATGTAACTTGTAAAAAGTATCGCACATATCATTTTGGTCATAATACAGTTATATAGCAAATAAATCATTTTAATGCTTTATATTAACCTGGATAATTTCTCGGACTATAAGTCCATAGCACAAGATTAGTGATCACTGATAATTATCATTTATATTTTTAGCGTTCGTTGCAGACTTTGCTGTTCATAAAGCATTGACCACAAAAGAAGGCATCGCTTGCTCAAATATTTGTATTTTATCAAACAGAATAAAGGCGTCAGTCGTCAGAATACAGGCTTGAATTCTGTACGAAACCGCAGATGAATAAGTGGTGTTTCACCACACCAAATTGAAAATTTGGTGATGCTTCTAGGTGCGCTACTGCACCACACTGATTGCATTCTGACCTCTGAATCCTTCTTCAAGGCTGAAATTAACTCTACACAAATTTGATTACGTGTATAGTTTGATAACTATAAAAATATTTCATGATGGCTATAACTCAAATCATCATGTTGATTGAATATCAAATTATACATAACTTAGCAAATATGAAATCAACATATTTATTAAGAGTGATCCAATCAAACTAAAATGTGTTATTCTTGAAAGGCAAATATTTTCATAAGCCATTCATGTAACTATAATCGTGATTTGGTTGACCTGTAGCTCATCGGTGTGCAACATGATTAGAGCAGCATACTCTAGAAATTCGTTGCAAGAAAGTCGTCATCGCAGTCGGGGAAGTGCTTACTTGTTTGCACCGATGGTGAACTTTAATGTGATGGCCGAAGTAGGAGATAATCCACCCTAATTTATCTTTTCTTGGGTAATAAAATTAAGAAAAATTCCACAATTACATTTTCATATGTGGGCAAAATTATTCCTAAAATTTGAGAGAACCACATAGATGTGTCTTTGTGTTGAATAAAATTTGTTGAATTGGGTTGTTCAAAAAACTAAAATGTTCTGACAGGAAGCAGCTTGAACATCAACAGCTGTCTTGACAGATGTTTATTGAGTAATTCAAGTTTGCTAGAAAAAGCATAATCAACCTGTCTAAAACACCCAATTTTACAATTGAATAGTCTGGGATGAAATGCTGTAACTCATCTAGTTGTATATTGGCTTAAAAATTTAGTTTGGCAAAGCGGCAGTATTTTCGCTCGCTGTGATATTCAAGTATTGCCACAGAATATTTTGTCAGTTAACACAATTGATGTGCAGGCTAATCAAGCAACTTTTGTGCATATTAGTTGCAAAATGCAATTTGAGAGTTGCTGATATCTTCAAATCCAGACTTGAGTTTTACCAAAAATTGGTAAGCCATCTAAAATTATTGGGAATTTTGGTATCACTGTAAAGCAAATTCATAGCTTGGTAAATATCAGGATAATTGCTACTACCAAAAGACAGGATACAGTCCCAGCATACTTTCGATACTGTCAACAACAAATTATCTGAGAGATATTTAGCCATGAATCACAAGCGATACTCTTCAAAATGGCAGCGCTTACAAGAATTATTATTAACCACTTTGTTAGGAGATATTCCGACGATCGCTTTCGGCCCCAAATTAAGAAATTTAGGATACCGGATGATTTTTGCCCAGATAGATAGCCCAATTTATATTCAAAATGGTGTGGAATTTATAGGGGCTGGTTGTATTCAAATAGGCAAAGGAGCATATATTTTCAAAGGTGTACGTATCGATGCCAAAGGACACGAAAATAATCGGATTTATCTGGGAAATAGAGTCGCGATCGAGCGCAACGTTGATATAGGCTGTTTGGAAGACACATACATCCATATTGATGAAGAAACTTTCATCGGCCCCGATGTTTGTATTGCTGGGCCTGGAGACATCAAAATTGGTAAAAACTGTATGATAGCAGCCCACTCAGGAATCTATGCCAACAATCACAATTTTGCAGATCCGATGCAGTTAATCAAAGATCAAGGTATTACTCGTAAAGGAATTGTAATTGAGGATGACTGTTGGCTAGGACATGGGGTAACAGTATTAGATGGCGTCACCATTGGTAGGGGTAGTGTAATTGGTGCAGGAGCAGTTGTCAATAAAGATATTCCTCCCTTTTCTGTTGCAGTCGGTACGCCAGCGCGAGTCATTAAAAGCCGAATAGCCAAGGATTTGGTGACATCTGCTGAGTGATGGAATGCTTTCGGTGCAGGGGTGCAGGGGAAGCAGGGGTGCAGGGGTGATGAAGAAATTCCACTTTATCCCCCCATCCCCCTGTCTCCCCAGCCTCTTGTTTTTAGCTGCATCTGGAAACTTATGCTGTTAGTCAACGTCACAAGAGAATTAGTTAACAACTAATTTCAAAAGTGCGTCTACAAATCAGACAAACCAAAGTACCAGCTAAAAGTTTAACTAGGGTAGGCGCACAAGCGCCTACCCTACTTTACAAAAACCAATTCTTGTAGAGTAAGCTATGCTAGTGTAGACATCGAAACTTCAGCAGCAGCTTGTTATCAGACAAGTCATCTCAAAAAAGTACGAGATTTGGGTAAGATAAAGGAGCTATCTTTTCTGCGTGGCAGATACCGAGAGAGAGCTTTTCTTGTACGACCCTTGGAGATATTTCGATGCTGACTTTAAAAATCGCTGTTTATATTGTTGTTGCTTTCTTTGTGACCATTTTCGTCTTCGGATTTTTGTCAAATGACCCAGCTCGTAACCCCGGTCGTCGGGATTTAGAGTAAAAGCCAGACAAATCATCCGCGACTGCCGGAAGGCGGAAAGCACTAGCTATAAAGACACTTGTCTCAACAAGACGGCAGTTGCTATAACGGAGAAACCTTTCCGAAGTTTGTCCGGAAAGAACCCCTCCGATGCTCGTCGCTCTTGGGCAAAGACTCATTCATGGGGCTTCTGTTTGCAACACAGTGTCTTCTTCCGGGCGGCTTGCTGCATGTAAGCAAAAAGCAAAAGTCGGAAGGCTAAAAGTATAATTCATCCTTCCGGCTATCAATTGGCTATTTGCTAGCTTGATTGTTTTTACATATGCTTCATTCAGTTCCACCGCCCGCATTGCCTGCTATTCTCGAACCTGTACAACCGACCAATTCCATCACATCTGCTAGTAAAAGCCAGTTGACTGCAATTGTAGAGACTGACACTAGCAGCACAGGAAGTAAACAAAAGTCTCAACTAAAACCACAAACGCCGCAAACCATCATCACGGCGAATAATGATAATTATCCACCTTTAACAACTTCCATTGATGCCACTAGGCAGAACTCAATAGTTGGCGGAACTTTAACAGCACCCAATACGCCGCAAACTTTCCCTCCAGAATTTTCTCCTCTAGATGCTTCTAGAAGTGCTGCGAGTTTGGGGGAGGTACAGGCAGTTGGTTATCCGATGCAGCAGGTTAAAGTCTCTAATCCCCAAGGCGAAAGTAGCCCAGATACGACTATTGCTCCTAGCCTGATAGATAAACAGAACTTATTACCGCCCCAAAACCAAGTTTTAGCTGAAAAGTTAGCCCAACAAACACAGCCAGTTAATATTACTGCACAACAGTCTGGTGAGAAAATCAACCTCTCTGTATCTACTGATGATACTGTACCAAATGCACCAAGTTCTCAACCAGTACAAAATGTCATAGAATTTAAGTCTCGCAGTTCAGCAAACGAAACTGCAACGCCTTCTAGCATAGAATTCAAGTCACCCACCCAACCAACCCAACAGCCTGCACCTGCCAGCACGCCGCCAGCAAGACAGAGAATTGTAGAAGTGACATCTGATAGGCAGGAGTACGATGAACAACGGCGAATTGTCACAGCCGAAGGGAATGTGGTAGTGCGATTTGATGGTGCAGTGGTAGACGCCGATCGCTTACAAGTAAATTTAGACAACTTGATCGCCGTTGGCGAAGGTAATGTGGCATTGACAAGGGGCGATCAAGTATTACGAGGAGAACGCTTTACTTATAACTTTGTCCAAGACAGTGGCGAACTCGAAAATGGTAGGGGGGAAATTAATCTACCCTCAGCCTCAACAGACTTTGCTTTCTTACCCGCAAATGTGGCAACACCTGGTGGAGTGCCACAACGTCCACCAAGCGATCGCATTCGAGCCAATCAGCCTGTTTCTGGTGTCAGCAGTCCGGGAGGCATTGACTTTGTATTAGGGGGTAATAGGGACGCAAGTAACCTCCCACCGCCAAAAGTAGGGGGTGTAATCAAACGGGTACGGTTTGAAGCAAAACGCATTGATTTTTATCCGCGAGGCTGGCAAGCAAGGGATGTACGCATTACCAATGACCCGTTTTCGCCTCCAGAATTAGAACTGCGAGCAGATAAAGTGACTCTGACGCGGGAAGCTCCCTTAATAGACCGAATTAGAACACAGCGACAGCGTTTAGTATTTGACCAAAAATTCGCTCTACCCATCCCAGTGGATCAGCAGACCATTGACCGACGGGAGCGGGAAGTCACGCCTGCCATTGTATCCCCTGGTTATGATGGCAATAAGCGGGGTGGTTTATTTGTGGAGCGTAGCTTTAAACCCCTGGATACAGAACAGGCAAGCTTGACCGTCACGCCTCAGTTTTTCGTGCAAAAAGCTGTACAAGATGGTTCAACTGATATAGCATCACTGTTTGGTGTCAAGTCCAGGCTGAATGCTGTTTTCAGTCCCAAGACTTCACTGCAAGGTTCTGGGGAGTTAACCAGTTTTGACTTGGACGAAGTGGAGAACAATCTCAAGGCAAGTCTGCGCTTGCGCCAGCTATTAGGCGATCGCAATCCCCATACCCTCAATTTAGAATACAGCTACCGCGATCGGCTTTATAATGGTACCCTCGGCTTTCAAACTGTCCAGAGTAGCCTTGGTGGTGTGCTTTTGTCTCCGGTAATTCCTTTGGGTAAGAGTGGCATTAACCTCACCTATCAAGCAGGCGCACAGTATATCAACGCCAACACTGATCGCCTAGACTTGCTAGAACCAATTCGAGAAAACAATCGCATCTCACTTGGTCGCTTACAAGCCAGCGCCGACCTCAGTACCGGCTTGTTGCTTTGGCGAGGCAAACCATTACCAGCCACCGCCACCGAGGGATTACGATACACAGCTAACCCTGTAGTTCCTTATTTGCAGGCGATCGCTGGCATCACAGGCACTACTAGCTATTACACTAGTGGAGACAATCAAAGTACCCTCACTGGTAGAGTTGGCTTAATAGGGCAGATTGGCAATTTCTCTCGTCCTTTTTTAGATTATACCGCTTTTAATATTATTTATTCTCAAGGGTTAAACAGTGGTTTATCGCCCTTTTTGTTTGATCGTTCTGTAGATAACAGAGTGTTAAGTGCCGGAATTTCACAACAACTTTACGGCCCATTTCGCTTAGGTTTTCAAACTTCAATTAACTTAGATACTGGTGAACAAAGTAGCACCGACTACTTTGTGGAATATACCCGCCGCACTTATGGCATCACCTTGCGTTACAATCCGGTGCTGGAATTAGGTGGTTTCAGCATTCGTATTAGTGACTTTAACTGGACTGGTGGCACTGATCCCTTTTCTGGTGGTGAAGTTAAGCCAGTTGTGAATGGTGTGCAACAGGAAAATTAAATTCGTAATTGGTAATTGGTAATTGGTAATTGATAATTGGTAATTGGTAATTGGTAATTGGTAATTGGTGAGAAGGTAATCATGAACAAAATACTGGCTACTGCTGTTGTTTTACTTGGTTTAATTACCTCTGGCGTAGCTGTTGCTGAAACTCAAAATCATCCAGTACACCCAAGACCAAACTTTGAACCCCTTTCCAAACCAGAAACAGTTTCAACTCCAACATCTAATTACAGCAGATATCCGGACAACAGCAATAAGACAGAAGCCCAATTAATTAAGAAAGAAAGAATAATCAAGGGGCTTAAAAAAGGATTACAGCTTAAGCAAATCAAACTTCTGAAATATTCAGAATATCTTACTAATAGAAAAGAACTTGGAGGTAGCATTTTAGAAAATTTGATGGTTCATCCTAATCGTTTAGTGTGGGTTGCTGAAATCGAGGCACCGGAAGGCAGTTTAGAAGTGCGTCAAAGTAATGGACAAAACGTAAAATTCAAGACATCGAAAGTATTCTTAGTAGTTGATGCTGAAACAGGCGAACACTTAGATACAGATATTTTTGAAGTCCCTTAAATAATTGCTGTCATTGTTGCATGATTGAGGGAAAGAGTACACTTTTCTTAATAGAGTTTAGTTCTACGTTTTGTACTGCATTTACTTGCAAACTGCTGTATTTTCCAGACCTTATACCAATTCTCTAAAATCCGGCAACACATTCAAACACCGAAACCCAGACTATACCTGAATTTCTTAATTACGAATTACCCTCCGGGTGACGCTCCTGCGTCGCTAACGCTGCGCTAACGGCAGTTACTCCACTTGGGGAAACCCCAAGACCGTACTGCCTCACGAATTACGAATTACGAATTGGTTTTAAAGCGATCGCTCCCTCTCGCCCCACTCTTGATGACCAGCGTCAGCCGATCCACTTGACCCAATTGTGTGTAATATTTGACAAGTCAATCTCAAGTTATCAAAAGTTTCTAACAATTTGTAAATGAATATTAATAATAAAATAAATAATTTAAGATAAGGTCAAGTAAATTGATAGAAAAAAATATCATAAACGTCAAAAATAATGGATAATTTCTATAAGGCAAAAACAAGAAAAACCATTAATTTTGGATAAAGTTTTGATGTCAATCAACTGCTCCTAACTTCAGGTGAGAATTCAATATATAGAAAACTCCAACCGTATGAAGATGGAGTTTTTGTGAATGGGGAATTGGGTATGTATAAGGAGAAAAAGTTCCAATTCCCTATTTACTATTGGTCTTGAGAATCGGAAATCGGGAATTGGGAATTAGGGATTAAAAATTGGGAAAAAAGATGTAAGTTGTTCATCCCAGTCCCCAGTCCCCAAAGAAAAATTAACAAAGAGCAAAGATGTATATGGCTAACAGCAGTGCAATTACAGCAGCGGTTCGATTGAGTGAAAAGTTACCTTTTCCGCTCAAGCGTTTAGCAGATTTAGCTTATAACTATTGGTGGTGTTGGACTAGCGATCGCATAGCGTTATTCCAAACTATTGATCCCCAAGAATGGGAACGCTGTGGACATAATCCAGTGGCAATTTTAGAGTCATCTAGCTACGAACGTCTCACCCAGTTAGCCGAAGACCCATTTTACTTAAAGCAGATTTCCGCTCTCACGCGTGAGTTTGACACATACATGGCACAGAAAGATACTTGGGTGAGTCGTGTTGCGCCGCAAGTATCCCAAGACCGCCCCATAGCTTACTTTTGTGCCGAATTTGGCATCCATGAATCTCTGCCGGTGTATTCTGGTGGCTTGGGCATTCTCGCCGGGGATCACCTGAAATCCTCATCAGATTTGGGTGTACCGCTGGTTGGTGTCGGCTTGCTATATCGCCAAGGTTATTTTCGCCAACGCTTGAACCGCCACGGTTGGCAAGAAGATTATTATCTGGATAATCCCTTCCAGCGGATGCCCTTAGAGTTAATTAAAGACGAACAAGGGCAACCGCTGACTATCCAGTTAGAAATTCGCCAGCGACAAGTAAAAGTGCAAATTTGGCGAGTGCAAGTTGGGCGGGTAAGTCTATATTTACTAGATAGCGATCGCCAAGACAACGATCCCATCGACCGCTGGCTAACTGGACATCTATACGGCGGTAACTTAGAAACTCGCATCGCCCAAGAAGTCGTCTTAGGAATTGGCGGGGTGCGTGCTTTAACAGCTTTGGGAATTCAACCTTCTGTCTATCACCTCAACGAAGGACACGCCGCCTTCTGTACTTTGGAAATTGCTAGACAAGCAATTGAACGTACAGGTAAATCCTTCTACGACATCGAAGCCGAAGTACGCAACAGTTGTGTATTCACCACCCATACACCCGTTCCTGCCGGTCACGATGTCTTCTCCCCAGATTTAATCGACTCCTACTTTGCTCATTACTGGCCACAATTGCGACTTTCCCGCGAGCAATTTTTAGCATTAGGCGCACGACGACTAGGCGACCCTTGGGAACCCTTCGGGATGACCGTTTTAGCTTTGCGGATGTGTCGTGCTTGCAATGGCGTCAGTGAATTACACGGCCAAGTTTCGCGCAAAATGTGGACAGTTCTCTTTCCCCGGCGGTCTGAAGCCGATGTGCCAATTGGTTACATTACCAATGGCGTACATGCACCTACTTGGACTGCTCCTTTATTGGCTGATTTGTATAATCAATATTTAGGAGCAGACTGGAAAACCCGTGCTGTTGATCCCCAGATGTGGGCGAAAGTTGATGAGATTCCCGATGAAGAACTATGGTCGCGTCATCTCATCCTCAAAGACAGACTCATCGCCTACACACGTTATAAAGTCAAGAAAGCGCGAGAACAGCGTGGTGAAGATTACAAACTTATCCAAGCCACTGATAGCCTACTAGACTCCAACGTCCTGACAATTGGATTTGCCAGACGCTTTAGCCCTTACAAACGCGGCGATCTGATTTTACGTGATGCCCAAAGAGCGTTGAAGATTTTTGGTAATGCCCAACGTCCAGTACAGATTATCTTTGCAGGAAAAGCTCACCCAGCCGATGAAGAAGGCAAGCGAATTATTCAACGTTTAATGGAGTGGTGTCAAAATTCAGGCATTCTCAACCGAGTTGCCTTTATTGAAGACTACGACATTTACACCGGGCAAAAACTAGTACAAGGTGTAGATGTGTGGTTGAACAACCCCCGCCGCCCTCTAGAAGCATCCGGTACAAGCGGGCAAAAAGTCTGCTTCAACGGTGGGATTAATTGCAGCGTCCTTGATGGTTGGTGGTGCGAAGGTTACCAAGCCGATGCCAATGGTAAAGGAATTAACGGTTGGGCAATTGGTGAAGATGCTCATACCAGCGACCAAGAACTGCAAGACCGCATTGACTCACAGTCGTTGTATCAACTGTTGGAAGAGGAAATTGTTCCCCTATATTATGACCAAGATGCCAATGGCATTCCCCACCGCTGGGTGCAGATGATGAAAACGTCGATTAAGACGAATGCGCCACTATTCAACACAGACAGAATGATTGCCGACTACGTTTCACAGGTTTATGTCCCAGAAATTGCTACTCGTGTAGGGCCTATTTTGGCTAAGGTTCTGCTGTAAAGCATTTTAAACTTCCTGGTTCAATAGAGGGGTGGTTTACCTGCCCCTTTTTTCTTGTATCAAAGATATGGAAATTACAAAACTCAAGGTTCGACCCTATCAGTTAGATGACGAACAACAGGTTATCGAGTTATGGCATCGTTGCAATTTAGTTGTCCCGTGGAATGACCCAAAACGCGACATCGAATTAAAATTGCAATTTCAGAGGCTATACATCAAGCTAAAGAAGACCTAATGGTTCGTGCTAATCTCAAAGGCAATAATCCAGATGTGGGCGTTGACCCAAATGGAGAGATTTTTATTAAAATAGGTAAGGGTAAATACTCTGGAGATTCGATAGTAAATATTTTAGATTTCTGAGAATAATACTGTTAGTCAAATAATAAAAAGTCATGTCTAATAATAATCTTGCAACTTTAGTTATAACTAGTTCTGTCTTAACGACTCAAGATATCACAAATTATTTGAAAATCAATCCTAATAGAAGCCACGAGAAAGGAACTCCATTAAACCCAAGAATTCCTGATAAGAATATTCGCGATGAATCTTCTTGGATGTTGCGAAGTAAATTAAATCAAGAAAATTCTTTGGAAGAAAAGATAAATGAATTACTGGACATTGTTCAAAGTAATTTAGATTTGTTCAGAGAAATAGAAAAATATATTGATGTTGAAATATATTGTAGTCTTTTTTTAAGAGAAAAAAGCAGTACTTTTTATTTGTCATCAAAAACGCTTGCTAAAATAAGCGCAATTCCTATTGATATTATTGTTGCTATATATCCTTATGATGAGTCTGAACAAAATTAACCCTAGATTTGTCATAACATCTGAAAAAGATTATTTATCTCACAAATAAACATCCTTTTTGGTTGACTTTGTTAGATTACATCTCGGCTTTATTGCGGAATGATCGCGCTACTCCTCCCACTTCACCAACACCCCATCCGCAGTCACCAATCCCCACTGCGGAAACTTCGCCACCAGTTTCTTGATAACGATCCGCAAAGCTGGATGTCCTGCCAGCACTCCTACAAGAAGTCAAAGCCTGGATTTTCTTTTAAGACCTCTGCCGTTTTTATCTTCTCCATCCTCCAGGGTCGTGCCTTAGATCGACTATGCATTAGTCGCATCTTTCTTAACAAAAGAGCGAAAGGCTAGGATTTAAATACAGCAGTAGTTTGATCTATACAAGCCAAGAATGAACACAAATGATCCGCATTAAAAGTAATGGAAGTTAACAGTAATATTAAAGATATTCAACAGAAAATAAAGAAAAGTAGAGTTGAGTAAAAATTAACTTATAAAATTCCTGTTGTGAATAGAAAACGCTGTAAGTTAGTTACAGTAATAGTTTTAAAACAAATTAGGACAAAAAATAGCAACAAACAATTGTTAAGAATACAAAAAATTCCTTGCCAAACCCATATCTGCTGACGATCGAGATTGATTAACCAGGCTAGTTGCGTTTACTTAATTTTTATTAACCTACTTATTAATTTATATGCGTATATGGCAAGCTGATTTTTATCGTAGTCCACAGCAAGATGCATCTGGACAGATTTTATGGGAATTATCGATTTGTGATGCAAATCGTAGCTTTGAATATGCAGCTACTTGTCCTCAGTCAGCAGCAAATTCGAGTTGGATTGCTGCTCAAATTCAGCTGGCGGCTGGTGAAAATTTACCAAATATAATTCAAGTATTTCGCCCTCAGTCTTTAAGTTTAATACAAGCGGCTGGACGCAATTTAGGTATTAATGTTGAAGCGACTCGTCGCACTTCGGCATTGAAACAGTGGTTACAAGAAAAACAATATACTTTAGCCCTGGATAAACCACCACCCGCACCATTACCAGAAAATTTGTGGGGGGAAGAATGGCGTTTTGCGACACTCCAGGCTGGTGAACTAGTGGATGTATTTGCACAAAGGCTAATCCCCGTTTTATATATGCCAGAATTTCTTAAACCTATCAATCTGGGTTTAGCGTCAACACTTCCTGTACCTGGTGTAGTAATCTATGGAGGTAGGCGATCGCTACGTTTAGCCAAGTGGTTAGAAGAAGCACAACCAGTAGCATTAAATTACATCGCTGGTGCGCCGGATGGCTTAATATTAGAAGCTGGTTTGGCAGACAGATGGGTTGTGGCAACTTTTACAGATGCAGAAGTCGCTGCTGCTGCTAAAGTTTATGAACAGCGAAAACAACAAAGCCGCGGACTGCATTTTTTACTGGTGCAACCTGATGATTCAGGGATGACTTACAGTGGCTTTTGGTTATTGCAGCAAGAAGATTAACCTACGAGTTACTTACGAGTTACTATTGATATAGTACAGCTTGATATCTACTTTTTGATATCTACTTTAGATATGAAGAAACTTTCAAGTGTAATTTTTTCAGTTGCTTTAACTGTTTTGTCTGTAGGTACATGGGTAGCTTTTGCAAATTCAGCAAATGCTGGCGATGTTCGCGGTAATTACCGCAACAATAGAACTTATGTTAGACCATACTATCGCTCGAACCGAGGTTTTAGATATTACACACCATCACCTGAAAATAGACCATACTATCGCTCTAACAGAGGTTTTAGATATTACACACCATCACCTGAAAATAGACCATACTATCGCTCTAACAGAGGTTTTAGATATTACACACCATCACCTGAAAATAGACCATACTATCGCTCTAACAGAGGTTTTAGATATTACACACCAATACCTAAAACTATTATTTATCCTGCTTCTCCCTCAACTGTAACTGTCCCTCCTGCTATTTACCCTTCACCTGTAACTGTCCCTCCTGCTATTTACCCTTCACCTGTAACTGTCCCTCCTGCTACTTATCCATAGTCTGTATATACAGACTATTTCTGCATCAAATTAACTTTTCTTTGTGTCTTACACCATTTTACGAAAAGCCTGATACAAATTGTTCACCCCTGCTCCCCTGCTCCCCTGCTC
>NZ_JAECZC010000082.1 GCF_016056305.1 Amazonocrinis nigriterrae CENA67
AAGCGCATTTGATTGACTCGTGAACTGTCTTGCTCGCTAGCATATAGTGTTTTTTTTAGTGGTCAACTTCAACCTTTGAACTGCTCGATGCATAGTCGTAACACTGACTTCGACACCACTTTTGGCTGCAAAACCAGAGCATAATTCTTCAAGTATTGCATCTGGTTGCTCATCAACTAACTGCTCAATTACTGCCAAACTACTATTCCTGATTTTAGCGATCGCACCTCCTCCATGAGGCAAAGATGTCACCTGTCCCGTGTCTCGATAGCGACGAATTAACCTTTTAATGAAGGATACACTCACTTGAAAGCGTTCAGCCAATTGGCGTTGCGACCCTTGTTTGGATTCATAAGCATTTATCACACGTTGGCGTAAATCTGTTGAGTAGGGAGCCGGCATAACTATGAGTATTTTTGCTGCTCCTTCAGTTTACTAAATTTGGTGTCTATTCAATTGAAAAACGCTGTATTAGCTGTAGCAAAAATAATCTCAAAACTGGTTTAGCTATCAGCGAACCAGGCTTGACATCTTTAACCCAACGATTTATCTCTTCTAACCTTTTTGCTAAATTTGGGTCTATTGTGGATGCTTCTTTAATGAGTGACTTGAGTCGATTTTTTATTTCGTTTGCTTGCAAAAAATACTAAACCTCAAAAATCAAATTAATTTTGGGAATTTGATGATTATTTTATGGCATTTTTACAAAAAAGCCTGTAGTGAAGCAAAATGTTACTTCTCTACAGGTTTTTGATGATACATTTTTGGCTTTTTGCTAACTTTCAGATTCTGGGGATGGTTCTGATTTTTCAGGCTTGAGTAGGGGGAAAGCGATCGCATCCCGAATACTGGCACAATTGGTTAATAACATCACCAATCTATCAATGCCAATGCCTAAACCACCTGTAGGCGGCATTCCATACTCCAAAGCGGTGAGAAAGTCTTCGTCTACACCTTGGGCTTCCAAGTCGCCGGCGGCTTTGCGCGCGGCTTGTGCTTCTAAACGTTCTCTTTGGTCGATGGGATCAGTTAATTCTGAGAAACTATTGCCAGTCTCCCGCCCTACAATAAATAACTCAAATCGCTCCACCAAACCAGGCTGAGAACGGTGAGGTTTTGCTAAGGGCGAAATTTCCACTGGATAGTCAATAACAAAGGTAGGCTGAATTAAATTTTCTTCTACCTTTTGTTCAAAGGCTTCATTCAACAATTTACCAATGGATGGTACATCTTCTATACCTTCCAAACCAGCATTTTTACTTGCTGCTTTTGCTTCTTCCAAAGTTTGGAATGAATTGAAATCTAAGCCTGTAAATTCTTTGACTATATCGTGCATAGTCACCCGCCGCCAAGGTGGTGTTAAATCTACAGGTGTGTCTTGGTAAGTAATTTGTAATGTTCCGAGAACCTCTTGGGCGACAGTGGTAATAATTCCTTCTGTCAACGCCATCATATCGTTGTAGTCGGCGTAGGCTTGGTAAATTTCAATGGTGGTAAATTCAGGATTATGGCGAGTGGAAACTCCTTCATTGCGGAAAATTCGCCCTAATTCAAACACCTTTTCAAAACCACCCACAATTAACCGCTTGAGATGGAGTTCTGTAGCAATTCGTAGATACAACTCCATATCTAAGGTGTTGTGATAAGTGATAAACGGACGTGCATCAGCACCGCCTGCTTCACTTTGCAAAACTGGCGTTTCAATTTCTAGAAAATCCCGCTGTTCCAAATAGCGGCGAATACCAGCAGTAATTTGGGCGCGACGGCGGAAAGTTTGCCGTACTTCCGGGTTCACTATCAAATCAACGTAACGCTGACGGTAGCGCTTGGCGATATCTGTTAACCCATGCCGTTTGTCTGGTAAGGGTAACAGAGATTTGGTCAGAATAGTATATTGTTTAACGTAGACAGATAACTCGCCCTTTTCAGTCCGTTTAATAGTGCCTGTAACGCCTAAAATATCGCCAATATCTGTAAGTTTATCTAATTGTTTGAAAGCATTGGCGAGAACATCTGCCATACTTTCTTCAACGCGCTTTTTTTCTAAGTAAAGCTGAATTGCGCCGGTTTCATCTTCTAAGGTGACGAAGGCTAGTTTACCCATAAAACGACGCAGCCTGATGCGTCCGGCTATAGCAACTTCTAAATCAACTTCTTCACCGTTGGGTAAATCAGCAAATTGGGCTTGTAATTGCGCTGCGTGATGGCTGGATTCCCAACGATAGGCATAAGGATTAATACCTAGCTGCTTTAGCTGCTCTACTTTTTCCAGCCTAGTGGCACGAATATCTTCTTCGGACATGTTAACGAACTAAAGAGGGCATGAATATTATAAATGCTGCGAACAGGTGGGGTGATTAGGGAACTCTAATAAATTAAGTTGTTCTGGCTGATGGCTGATGACTGATGACTGATGGCTGATGACTGTGGGATATTTATTATTTGCAAGTCTTTTATCTGCAATCTTGATCTACCTCGGATTTGTTGTCGCCATCAAAGACTACCAAAAATTTGCCATCAGGTATCAAGCGCCTAATAGGCTGTAAATAACCTTCAGCTTCCGATTGTTTGCGGAAACGTGCTACAACGACTCTTTGCATATTCCCAAGCAAACGCACAGCTAACCACCTATTGAGATTATCTCGATAGGGCTTGACAACTCCCCACCGTAGAACGGTGAGGATTCTTCCTTCATCCAACATTGCCTCTAAAAGCAGTGCCTTTAGATGGTCTTACACGTTGTCCAGAAGCGGTAGCGAGATGCCCTCCCGCCAAAAGTCGTAAACCTTCATCGCGGATGTTAACGGCTGCGTTGATGTCTCTGTCATGCACCGTTTGACATTTTGAACATTGCCAACTACGAACATCTAAACTTAGGCTATCCACTTGATGCAAGCAGTTACTACAAGTTTTTGAGCTAGGGTAAAATCTATCGACTTCAATATAGATTTTACCTGACCATTCAGACTTGTATTTCAACATAGTACAGAATTGACCCCAACTAGCATCACTAACAGATTTAGCTAACTTGGAGTTTCTTATCATGTTTTTAACTGCCAGATTCTCTACAACTATGACTTGGTTCTCGTCAACTAATTTACGACTTAGCTTGTGTAGAAAATCTTCTCGACATCTGGTGATTTTATTGTGAACCTTAGCAACTCTAATTCGTGCCTTATTTCGATTTGTAGATCCCTTCTGTTTGCGACTGAGTTGCTTTTGTTTGTTGGCTAATTTGACTTCATGTTTTCGATAATATTTGGGGTTACCATGCTTAGTCCCATCGGATGTAATAGCATAATGGTTAATCCCCATGTCCACACCAATAGCTTTTCCTTGTGATGATGAAACAGGCTTATCTTTACCATCATCGTAGAGACAAGCAGCATGGTATTCACCCGACGGAGTTAATGAAACAGTAACAGATTTGAGTTTTCCTTCAGGTAAGCGAGATACTTTACAGTAAACCTTACCCAATTTAGGTAAATTGAGATACTCGCCGTCTAGTTTTATTTGTTGCGGAAAGCGAATAGATTGTTTGTGACCTTTGTTTTTGAAGTTTGGGTATTTCGCCCGTTTCTCAAAAAAGTTCAAAAACGCACTAGACAAGTCTAAGGCTACTTGTTGCAAACATTGGGAAGGAGGTTGTGTCAACCATTCATGTTCTTTTTTTAAAGAAGGCAACAAATTAATTATATCGTTACGGCTTAATCCCTTACCCGTTAGCTTGTAAGTTTCGTTGGTTAGGTTGAGTGCGTAATTGTAAAACCAGCGTACACATCCAAACGACTTTGCAAGCAATATGGATTGCTCACTAGTCGGATAGATTCTGTACTTGTAGGCTTTTAACATCGCATTTACCAAACTATGCTTACTATGTTAAACTAAAGTCAAACAAAAGTAAAGCCGTAGTTCTACGACGGGGTTTTAAACCGTGCGGTTCGTTTCTATGAAACATAGTGAATAACTACGGGGATTAGAGTCCTTACACCGCCTTGGACTCACAAAGTCCCAAAAGAAAGTAAGGATAACTACAATCTAGTGTGAGTGCGCCCAAATCCTAGAGTAAGCAAGTCTCACCCGCTAGGAGTGGCGTGATGCCAAATCTGCCCACATAGACAGAGAACAAACTCTGAAAATGAAGCTGGGGACAGGACGAGAACAACAAACCTGAGATGGGGGTAACTCGTATAGGTAGGTAGTCATGGTTAGGTGTCAACCGAACCCTTAGAAAAAGCGTCTAAAACCCTTCAGTCAAAATCAAGACCGAATAACAACAATACACCTGCGTCGCCGATGGTTAGAGCAGATGCAACTCTAGGTGGTCGTGGGCGAAGTGAGGGAACCTAAAACTACAAAACAACTAGATTGTGGAACGAATAAAACGGCTCTTTCAACCTCCAATCCTCAGAGATTGTGGACTCCTTAAATAAGAGTTAGCGGGGAGAGTTGGTAGGATTCACTCGAAAATTAGCGAACCAAGGACTCGCTGACAACTGGGTGAGGTTTGCATAGAAAATGTCCAAAACGTAGTAGAGAAAGTTATGACAACGGAGTTAAATCCAGTTGATAAATGGAAATCAATCCCGTGGCGCAAGTTGCGGAAAATTGTGTTTCGCCTACAAGTTCGGATATTCAAGGCTCAAAAGAACGGGAACGCACGATTAGTGCGAAAACTTCAGAAACTTTTATTAAGTTCTAAAGCAGCTAAATTGCTTGCTATTCGGCAAGTGACACAGCTAAACACCGGACGGAAAACCGCAGGGGTAGACGGTAAGAAAGCCCTTGAACCATCACAAAGACTAGCACTTTACGAAGTATTAGTTAAAAACTGGAAGCAATGGAAACACCAACCTCTCAAAAGAGTTTGGATACCCAAAGCCGACGGAACAAAGAGAGGGTTAGGAATTCCAACCATTAGCGATAGAGCCTACCAGTGTCTTCTCAAATATGCTCTGGAGCCAGCAGCCGGAGCCCTCTTTAACGCCCATTCCTATGGGTTCAGACCAGGTAGAAGTTGCCATGAGTCCAACAAGGAATCTTTAATCAACTCAAGGCTAACGCCAAGGGTATACATAAAAGAATCCTCGAACTAGACATCGAAAAATGTTTTGACAAGATTGACCACAAATTCTTAATGCAATCTGTCCAACTTCCCAGAGCAGCCAAACAAGGACTTTTTCGAGCAATTAAAGCCGGAGTCCGAGGAGAATTTCCATCCTCAGAAACAGGAACCCCTCAAGGCGGCGTAATCAGTCCACTACTTGCAAATCTAGTTCTACATGGACTAGAAAATGTGGGGTATGAACTGAGGTACAAAGTCAAGAATGGTGGTACTTATCTGGATGCACTAAAAGGATTCCGCTATGCGGATGACGTGGTTTACATCCTCAACCCTGAAGACAATGAAAACATCCTCAGAGAACGCATTGACCTATTCTTGGAAACAAGAGGGTTAAAAGTAAAAGAAGCCAAAACCAAAGTGGTCAAAAGCACTGAAAGTTTCGACTTCCTTGGGTGGAACTTTTGCGTTAAACCCAATGGTAAATTCATCTCTACGCCGAGTCAAAAATCCGTTAAAGGAATTAAGACGAAAGTGAAAGAAGTAATGAAAGATAGTCGATTCACTCTTGAAGAACGCATCGACAAATGTGGAGCGGTAATAAGAGGGTGGAGAAATTACCATCGATTCTGTGATATGAGTCAACACGACCTATGGAATTTAAACTACTGGACGTGGAAGTTCATTCGTAAGCAAGGAAAATATGACCGATACCAAACCAACAAGGTTTTAAAGAAAGCATTCCCATCTGTTAAATGGGCAGCGTGCAGATTTGTCAACGTTACGGGAGAAAAATCCCCATTTGACGGCAACTTAGCATACTGGTCAAAGAGAGAGAATGCTAATTACGACGGTATAACGGCAAAAACCTTGAAGAAACAGAATCACAAGTGCGCTCACTGCGGTCTAATGTTCTATTCAGGTGACATAGCTGAACTACACCACAAGGATGGTAATCATGCAAATTGGAAAACCAATAATTTGGAAGTTCTGCACCGGGAATGTCACTTGTATCAAACCAATCATGGCAAAAGATGTGAGTCCGAAAAACAGGTTAACCCTGATTTAGTAGGTGTCAAACTAGGAGCGTAGTGCGGTGAAAGCCGCACGCTACGTTCTGAATGGGAGGTGTCCCATAGTAATATGGGCATCGACCCTAACCAAATTTTCGATAATAATAGTCTCCATTGAGTTTGGAGCAAAGATAGTGCCGAACTTTCCACAGGACGCACTGGCTTTTTGCTTAGTTAAATATTACCAAAAACAAATATAAAAAACAAGTAAATATTTAATCATATCAAATTTACTAATTTTGAAACAAAAGTGAAACAAAAATGTGCCAACTTTGTTTCAAAATAGATTTGCGATCGCCAAAGGAAATACAATGACACAAACTAGACTGCGCTTGTGGAATGTAGATGAATATCACCGGATGTTCGAGACGGGGATTATTAAAACTGAGGAACGGGTAGAACTTATTGAAGGGCAAGTTATCCCCATAAGTGCCAAAAATCCTCCCCATGCAGCCACAACGCTGTGTGCATCTGACTACCTCAAGCGCCTACTAGCAGAAGTTGCTTTAGTTCGGGTACAAGACCCCATTCAGTTAAGTCAATATTCTGAACCTGAACCGGATATTGCTGTTGTCCGCCTCGATTCACGAAAATACATTGATCATCATCCTGCACCTAATGAAGTTTTTTTATTGATTGAGGTGGCGGATACAACTTTAGAGGCAGACCGCAAACAAAAAGCGCCTCTTTATGCTAAGGCGGGAATTGCAGAATATTGGATTTTGGATGTAAATCAGCGTCAGGTTGATGTTTTTCGTGAACCGGATTTAGTATTTTACAATCAACAATTGATTTTAGAGGAGAATGTATCAATATCTTTGATTGCTTTCCCAGAAATTGAAGTCCAGATTAGTCAACTGTTTCCATAATTGTTTGCATTTATATAAACTTCAACTATATTGCAATGTAATTATCTAAGTAAGTCGGCGAAAAAAATTAATGTACATCAGTAAATATAAATTTAACCTAAGGTGTTTTGTGACGTAGAAATCGCACACCTCTAATGATTGGTGGTGCGCTGCGCGACAACGCACCCTACATTTAAATTCTAAATTATCTTTCGGATTAGTCTGTGTAGCCGAGACTTCCAGTCGCCAAGATGTCTTTTACAAGAGGTCTAATAAAAAGCGATCGCTCCTGGCTAATTGAAGCGATCGCTTTATCTCAACAAGGGTATCAGAGAAAATATTCTTGACATCTATAACCAAGATTCAATGATTTAACTCTGCAACTAAAACCTTTATTTTTGCCCTACTGTTAGCGAATTTCGAGATATAATTGCCTTCATTTTTAAATTCGCAAATTTCAGAATTGCTTCTACCAATTCTTGCTGTTCTGGTTGTAGATTTAGTGTTTTTAGAGCCTGGTTGATATCTTGACCAGAATGCAAATTGTGAGCAAGTTTGGCAAGTTGGGATGAGTTTAATACTGCCTTGATTTCCTTGTTTCTACGCTGACGCACCGCCTGTAGTTGTTGGAGTTGTTGGGGAGTCAGGTTAATTTCTGAAAATGGAGTAGATTCACTTGCCACTTTGGTAGTTTGGGCGAAAATGACACTAGAAGTAGCATGGAATTGAACAGGTGTTGCCAAGGCACTTACAGGCATGAGGATGAAAAGAGTAAAAATAGTAACAGCTAACACAGACAGCCGTTTTGTAAAGTTGATAGCCATGTTGATAAATGCCTAAATCACAACATTCAGGACGCGGTAGTCCAGCTAGAAAGTATTATCCATTCTTAGGGAATCCCAAAAGATAAATTATGCTACAGCTAGCGTCACAACACACCCTCACAAGATTCACTCAGATTGTTTAATTCTGTTAATTTCTTGTTGCAATTCTTCAACTTGACGGCGTAAAGCTTCCGCTTCATTTTCAGGAGAATCAGCTGTAACATTAACTGCTCCTGAAGCGGGGGATCGCTGATAGTTTCCTCGGCGAATTTGCTGATATTCTTCTGATACTGCCCATTCCCGTAAGAAATGCACGCGTTCCACAGGGAAAGGATGACTGAGCATCATACCCTGAGCGCCACTATACATCAAGAATTTGTACACTTGATTGAGTCCGTCTGCATCTAGTGCCTGATAACTCTCTGACTGTTTAATAAACTCTTGTAAACTACATTCATTGCCATATTTGATACTACCACCAGATAGTTTCATCATTGATGACATTACAGGATTCAAGTCATCCATAACTAACAGTGCTGCGCGATCTGCCGTTAATTCGGCTTTACGCCGCCATTCAAAAAAGGCATAAATTAAGCCTTGAGTGACGAAATTGCCTATGCCAAAGGTTAATTCTCCCAAGACAGAAGCAGCACTCATTGCCCACATCGCCATTTGAATTAAAATAGTATGACCACACTTAATATGCCCTAGTTCATGGGCTAGCACTGCCCGAATCTCGGCTTCGTTTAGTAAGTCTAAAGCCCCTGTATTTATGACTATGTAAGGATTATCTTGCCCCAGTGCATAGCTATTTACTTGGGGATTTTGTGAGACAAACAGTGCAGGTTCTGGGTAAATGTCCAAATCTCGCACGCATTCGCGAAAGATCTGGTAAATGGTGGAATATTGCCGCGGCCCGACTTGGATGGTGTTGCCCATTAGATAGACTAACTGAGGGCGTTCGTAGACAAATTCCACAAATTTACGAGCAATTAAATCAAATCCCGGTAAACTTCGTAAAGCTTGCTCAGCTTGGCGATCCAGTGGATGCCTGAAGGCTTCGCTGGAAATTCCTGTGTAAGTTGGCATAATTTGGGTAATTAGTCAATGGTTAGTGGTTAGTGGTCAGTGGTCAGTGGTCAGTGGTCAGTAGTCAATGGTCAGTGCTTAGTAAAAATAACAACTAAGAACTAACAAATGACAACTGACAACTAACAACTAACAACTGACAACATAATAGAAATGGGGCTATTGGAAGTAAAAGTCACTTTTTATGGGATTAAAAACGTGTGATTGAGGCAGAAGTCCATTTGTCACTACATAACTTCCTGCGATCGCAGGCGGGTTTTCCTTCCTGGCCCCATCATTTGACGATGGCAAGGTTGGTAGCACGGGCCTTGCGCTTAGGACGTAGCGCCTTAATTCAAGTTGGGGCAGTTTGTGGTTATCAAGGGCGATATCGCACTAGTTTTGTTGCATCAGCATTGATGTGGCATGGCCCTGTAATTATTGTTGCCCCAGAAGAAGTACAGCAACGTCTGCTAAGAGTGGAAATTCCCCGGCTACAGCAATGGCTGCAAGCTGATAAACCCATCAGAACAGGTGACGCTTGGCCTAGTTCTGAGTTCCAAGGGCTACTCCTTACGTCCCCCGCAGCTTGGTTAAAAGGGCAACTCGTATCTGATAAGCGTTTTCCCCCAGATATTCCTACTATTATTGATGGGGTAGACGATCTCGAAGATTGGGTGCGTCAGCAACTAACTGAAGACATTCAACCCCATGATTGGGATCAACTCATGCTAGCTTGTCCCAGCCAAGCTGAGCTAATTCGTTCTGTACGAGTGCAAATCACAAAAGAACTATTCCAGCATCCTGCTAATCCGTATGAGTGCTACCTAATTTCTCAACCAGAAATAGAAATTTTAAACCATCTATATTCTGCTTTAGAGTCAGTTCAATCATTGCCAGAACCTTGGCAACAGTTCCGGCAACAACTTAAAGACATTAATGAAAATCTCTCTCCCTCATCCCCCCATCCCCTGCTCCGAAAGCTCCCCTGCTCCGAAAG
>NZ_JAECZC010000083.1 GCF_016056305.1 Amazonocrinis nigriterrae CENA67
AGTGACATCTCGAGCAGGTACGAAAGTAGGCCTTAGTGATCCGACGGCGCAGAGTGGAATGGCCGTCGCTCAACGGATAAAAGTTACTCTAGGGATAACAGGCTGATCTCCCCCAAGAGTCCACATCGACGGGGAGGTTTGGCACCTCGATGTCGGCTCATCGCAACCTGGGGCGGAAGTACGTCCCAAGGGTTGGGCTGTTCGCCCATTAAAGCGGTACGTGAGCTGGGTTCAGAACGTCGTGAGACAGTTCGGTCCATATCCGGTGCAGGCGTAAGAGCATTGAGAGGAGCCTTCCTTAGTACGAGAGGACCGGGAAGGACGCACCGCTGGTGTACCAGTTATTCCGCCAGGAGTAGACGCTGGGTAGCCAAGTGCGGAGCGGATAACCGCTGAAAGCATCTAAGTGGGAAGCCCACCTCAAGATGAGTGCTCTCACTACATAAGTAGGTAAGGTCACGGGCAGAACACCCGTTCATAGGCGGTAGGTGGAAGTGCAGTAATGTACGTAGCCGAGCCGTGCTAACAGACCGAGGGCTTGACCTCACAATACATTGGTACAGCTAACTTCGCGTTGCTTGCAGTCTTCAGGGTTGTGAACAAGGGAAAAGGTTAAAGGGTAAACGGTAAAGGTAAATTTTTTCCCTTTTCTCTTTTCTCCCTTGCCCTCAAAGTTTTCCTGGTGCTGATTGCGCGGTGGAACCACACTGAACCCTTCCCGAACTCAGAGGTGAAACGCTGCTGCGGCCACGATAGTCTAGGGGTTGCCCTATGCCAAAATAGCTCTGTGCCAGGTTCTATACTCCAACATCAAAAGCCTTCCTTGATTAGCAAGGAAGGCTCTCATTTTTGGTATGATTCATCACTCATGACGATAGCAATATTTCGCTTTCCACTTAGACCTGATATCTTTACTTCTTGAGTTGCCACCCATAATGTTTTGGGTTTATTTAAATTTAGTATAATTCATGTAAAAGCCTCCTGGGGTAGCGATTGTGCTAATTAATCTAACCTATTTTTGGGTTGGATATTGTCTTTTTCATTAACTGTTACTTTGCGATTTTTAGCTAATCCACCTAAATACTTCCTAAATACTTTAATTGCCGCTTCTCTAACTCCAATAAAAATGATGTATTGTTGCCGTATCCAGCATCTATAATCACTATTCCTGGTTGATAACCACGACTTCAAGTCAAGTCTACTAATTTAATTGCTAATTCTGGTTTCTTTTCAAATTCTGGGTCTTTTTTCCTTATACTAAAGAATCAGCATGTTGATATAACTCTATATCTAATGGTAAGTTTTTTCTCCCATCATATAAATGCGTTGTTACCACTACTATTCCATTATTTGTCTTGCCAATTTCTCCAATGTATTGCCTTCCTACACCCAGCGTAAAATTTTCGCTTTTCCTATGTCCAGAGTCATCTATGAGCAAGCTAAAGCCCCTGCTAATTCTGGTCTGACTACACTTGTTCATCGTTTCTAAGCAGCGTTCATTGACTAGGCTACTAGACCAAAGGTGCTTCGGTTAAAAAGTTGGTGTAAACGATGGTATGTCACCCCTAAAGCATTCTCTGCCATTTGAAATAGGTTTTTTCTCTCACTTTCACCCAATAATACCCCTAGATAATGCCTAAATTCCTTTTTTGCGCTTTAGGGGATTATCATTTTCATGAGCAACTTTCTTGTTCTCAAGTATAGTCAATGTTGCTCTTATTGCTGAGAGTAGTCAAAATATGAGCAGAATTGGGCGTATTACTGAATTTATTAGCAAGAACAATGTCTAATCTTCTTGCTCACGCCCAAGAGCTAGTTTACATCTTAGCGGCACTTAGACATTTTTGAGCCTTTGGTGTATTTTCCTTTTCCTGCTTCTAATAATACTTCTGTACTTACAGCACTACCTTCAAAAGCCATCGCTCCCACTTGTTCACGAGCATAGCGGCAAGCGATAGGATCAATGTCAATAACACCAACAGTATGTCCTAGTTCTACCAATTTTTGAGCTAAACTCAGACCGACTAAGCCTGCTCCAGCAATTAGCACGTACATAGCTGCTCCTAATGCTCAAAAACTCACTACTTCACTCTAGCAATGTAGTGAAGATGTCGCTTGTTTGCGTTGTCTATGCCTCAATCCTGAATCTCTCATTAATTAATACCATCCCAACTGGAAAGTAGAACAAACCCAGAGTATCAAGCTGGTTCCCACGACACAAATAATTCCCGCCACCCCAGCTAGGGGTTTTTTGTTTTTACCTGTAAACCACTCTGAAACTTTACCTGTGTAAGTAATTAGTTGTGCTGTATCTATAGTAGCGATCGCCCACACCAATGCGGTGTGTAGTCCCCAAGCTATACCCAAACTGCCACTGTCCGCAACCCTTGCCAATACCAACATCATTCCCATGAGCCACAATCCTGGAAGTTGCAGTATAGTTTCGCGTTGCTCCCAAACCAAATGTAGAACCGCAAAAATGAAGCTAGAAACTGCTGCTGCTAGCCAAATTGGGTAATCCTGCTCGAATTCTGTTAACAAAAACCCGCGAAAAACTAACTCTTCTATACCCCCAACCAATAATGCTATTAATAAAATGGGTAAAAATATGGATGGTATTAACTTGATATTTGACATTTGCCAATTACACCAACCCAAAAAGTATTGACAGATAAACATAATAGCTAAACTCAGCACTCCCAACCCAAAACCCAGTGCTAAAGAACCAAGTATGGAAATATTTACTAATAAGCCGTAATCTGAAAAAGACTTATTAGTTAATCTAATAACTCCCCACAGAACGAGAGGAGCTAATAGGTAAAGTGACACCATTAACGGCAACTTTTGCTCTGGATGCAAAGATTTGCTTGGTTGAAAATTAAGTGCGATCACAGTTATTGCTGCTACTGGCAACCAGCAACCTACCCAGCAAATAAAAAATGCCATCACTACAACTAGTACTGATGCATCTTCCATAAATGCCACTAAGTAGTTGAATGATGGCTCAAATAAACTTGTTAAAACAAACAAAAAAAACACAATCAATTCCTTGCACAATAGATTTCTTGCTTTTTAATCAAGACTCTACTAAAATCAGTAACTTTTGCAAGGGGTCTAATCGTATTTTTTCCTGAGAGGAAATTCTCTCTCTCTATCTAACTAGCAGTTTGCTGTCAGGCTAGAGATAAGTTATTCAATATTCAAACAACTTATCTCTACCATCAGCAAATTTATTCTTCGTCTTCTAAGTCCTCGTCTGACTCATCAGAGTCTAAATCTTGTGAAGTTCCTTTTTTATCAGTTTCGCCAAGTTGAATCAGGTGAATATGCTTATATCCCAACCTAATTTCAAACTCATCTCCAGGTTTTAAACCCATCGCTTTAGTGTAAGTAGCACCTATCACAATCTGACCGTTTTGATGAACGCTAACTCTATATGTCGGTTCACGACCACGACCATCTTTAGGTGCTTCTGGACTAAGAGGAATTCCTCTAGCCGATAGCAACGCATCATAAAAATCTGTGAGATTAACACGAACCTGATTATTCTTAGTAACCGTATAATAGCCGCACTGCTTGGCTCTTTCTCGGCGTGGTAAAGTAGAAAGTTCTTTTACTTTAGCCAGCAGTGCTTTTCCTGTTAATGGTGCGGTTGCAGTTTCAGTCATTACGCTCAATTTTTCCTTACTCTCTCCAAACTGATAAACAATGTCGTTTTATGCCAGTATTTGACTTTTTAGCATCTGCATAGAGCTACTGGTGACTCTAGGGTGAGGGGTGAATTCCTGCTGAGAGAAAATCCAAGTGCCTCTATTATGGTTGTCCACAATAGATGATAAGTCATGGTGTGACAGGTATTAATTTCAGTGATTTTACGGCACTTTTAACCATGTTTCGCCATCGGAAATCAAATTATTTTCTCTTTTGGCGCTACTGTAGCTGTGTAACTTTAAGCCACCTTTACAAATTGGAGAGGCAAAAATCAGTGTTGATTTTCCTCCCAATTTCTTGCCGTTAAGTTCTACTACAAATAAGTTGTAGAACCCGTATATTGCAGGCTTTCCACGTTCATTGCTTGCCTTTGTTGCCTTTGAGTTGTAAGGTTTTCCTCACTCTTACTCTCAAGCTTAGGACAGCACAGTATTTGAATATGGTCTTTTGGACATACACCCGTTTGTCCTACCTGGAGAGACAAGAATTTTTCATGTCTCTTCATTACGAAGTAACAAAGCAGTAGCCGCGCTTATACGGCTATTGATTCTGGTTTTGTGACTTCGTAATTTTCTATTAAATACTAGCATGGACTAATAATAGCAAAATAGTTGTTAAGTTTTGAATTTAATTTGCTGGTGAAGTTTTATCTAAATCCCCTAACTCTAGGAGGTAAAAAGCAGTCAGGTTTTTGAATGCTGTTTCTTACCCTAGTGAGTACAGCAACATGGGTTTTATAAAAATTAATCTAAATTTAGCCAGCAGTTTTGACAAGTGACTTAGATGCTTTGATTTGCTTGATTTCGAGGAGACAAAAACCTGTCAGGATTTTTATCATGGTTTATTGTCACAAGACAAAAAGCAGGCAGCCATTCTATACTTCTGTCTATGGGAAGAATAAATTTAGCCAAATCTGGCAAGTGCTTGATTGCCACTACTAGATGTTCATCATCCGCTTTAACACTTCTATATAATCAAATAATTCCTCTTCGTGACTAGTGGAGGGATTTTTTCAACTAGAGAAACTGCTATAGGTATGAAGAAGTATTGAGAACCATTAGTAGATTGAGTCAAGGATATTTTCGCTATTTAGGGGATAAACATAAGTCGTTCTCTAGACAAACCCCCTTTATCTTCCACTTCCCAACAGGTAAATTAAATGTGAAGCTGTAATTAGCTGTTTTGCGGTCGGACTTAGAACTTAACACAAATCTTGCCTGTGGTGCTGATACAACTAAAATTTTAATGGTTATCCTGTAACTAGAATCAGTCGCTCTTTGCTCATCAGTCTCTTAACACCTGACTTTGAATTAAGGGCAACAAGAGTATAGCTCACTTTTCGTAACTACCTGCCTTGACTCATGATTTCTGAGGCTGGTGAAACAATTTTAAGACTTTGGTTGGTGAGAATGGAAGTTATTTTTAAAATTATTCGCCAAGAACAAAATTCCGCTCCTGTAGTGCAAACTTACCTTGTAGAGGCGGAATCTGGCAATACAATCCTGGACTGTCTGAATCAAATTAAGTGGGAGCAAGATGGAACACTAGCGTTTCGCAAAAATTGCCGCAATACCATTTGTGGTAGCTGTGCTATGCGAATCAATGGACGCTCAGCTCTTGCCTGTAAAGAAAATGTTGGGAGTGAACTTGCTAGATTAAAACAGATTGCTCCACCAAAAATAAGAGCCAATTCTATTCCAGAAATCACGATCGCCCCATTAGGGAATATGCCTGTAATTAAAGATTTGGTCGTGAATATGAGCAGTTTCTGGAATAATTTAGAAGCAGTAGCTCCTTATGTAAGTACAAAAGCAAGACTTGTACCAGAAAGGGAATTTTTGCAATCCCCCCAAGAGCGATCGCGCCTTGACCAAACTGGCAACTGTATTATGTGTGGCGCTTGCTACTCTGAATGCAATGCTCGTGAAGTAAATCCCGATTTTGTCGGCCCCCACGCTCTAGCCAAAGCCTACCGCATGGTTGCAGACTCCCGCGACAGTGAAACAGAAAATCGCTTAGAAAGCTACAACGAAGGCACTAAAGGAGTTTGGGGTTGCACCCGTTGCTTATACTGCGATAGTGTTTGTCCAATGGATGTGGCGCCACTAGAGCAAATCACCAAAATCAAACAAGAAATTCTGGCACACAAACAAGTTGATGAAACTCGCTCAATTCGTCACCGGAAAGTCTTAGTAGATTTAGTGAAAGAAGGTGGCTGGATTGATGAAAGGCAATTTGGTTTACAAGTCGTGGGTAACTACTTTAAAGACTTGAGAGGATTGCTGAACTTAGCACCTTTGGGGTTACGAATGATTATCCGGGGTAAATTCCCCCTATCCTTTGAGCCTTCAGAAGGAACACAACAAGTGCGATCGCTCATCGAATCTGTGCAACAACAAGAGGGAAGTAGGGAATAGGGAGTAGGGAGTAGGGAGTAGGGAGTAGGGTATTTTCTATCACCACTCCCCACTCACCACTCCCCACTCCCTAACCTTACGGCACATTCAACTGTTGCCCAGAACGGTCGTAGACTAAAATATCCCACTGCCCGTTGTTAGTGGATTCAAAGGCAATTCTATTACCATCAGCACTAATGGTGGGGTTACGCACTTCTGCTTGCAAGTTATTAGTCAAATTCCGTGACTGGCGTGTTTCGCGGTCATAGAGAATAATAGCCGATCGCCCCAAACGACTAGCAGCAAACACAACATAATGACCATCTTGTGAAACGCTAGGATGAGAGGCGATCGTATCCAAAGAATTTAAACCTGGTAAATCAATCAAATTCTGCGTCAGCCGATCAAACATATAAACATCTTGACTGCCCCGGCGGTCACTAGTAAAAACAATATATCTCCCAGAAATTTGGGGATTTAGTTCTGAAGCTAGACTGTTGATACTGCGACCCCCCGGATCAAACGGATAACTTAGCAAGCGGGGATAACCAAAACAACCAGTCAACAAACCAAAGCAAGCAAGCACAGGAATAAAAATAGTGCGATTAGTCATTAGTCATTAGTCATTGGTAATTGGTAATTGGTAATTGGTAATTGGTCATTAGTTATTCTCCCCTACTCCCCTGTTCCCCCTGCTCCCCCCACTCCCTAATCCCCACTCCCCACTCCCCAATCTAATTAGGCGGCGCACCCACAGTTGCACCATTGGGGATATCTAACTCCAGATTTGGCCCCCGGTCTAATACTTCAATATCCCACTGACCACGGCTAGCGGTTTCAAAGACCACATAACGTCCATCTGGGCTGATACTGGGATTTCTCACCCAGCCGCGATAAGCGGGAGTGAGGATTTGTGACAGTTGCGTAGCGCGATCGTAAAGCGCCACCACAGGTCTACCTTGGTCGCTAGTAATATAAGCTATATAACGCCCGGTGTAGCTCAAACTCGGACTTTCGGCAATTGTGTCTGGTCGATTTAACCCTGGTGTGGAAACAAACCGTTGTTCTGCCAAATCATAAACTAGCAGTTGGTGACTACCATTGCGATTGGAAATAAACGCCAAAAAGCGCCCATTTCCACTCAATGCAGGTTGCTCCTCAGTGTAGCGACTGTTGAGGGAATTAGGCCCAATAAGAATGTTGTCGGAATTACAAGATGCAAGCCAACTTGTAAAGCTAAAAATCAGGCTCCAATGAATTAGTCTTTGGAGCCAAAATTCCGGTGTAAATTTTTTCACCTCGACTGTTTACTGTTTTTTATCGCCTTTTAGCTTACATCCATCCGAGGTAATTTAAACATCGTCAAAATTGTTAGGATTATCTGGTTTCTCTTCTGGTGTTTCAATCGGGTTGTATGGTACATAGTCAGTTGGTATTGCCTCATCATCTACGCGCTCTCTGCGAGGAGCTGAGTCACTAGGAGAACGCCGTCTTCTTGGTCTGGGAGCAACGTCATCCTCTCGGCTTTCTGGGCGCACAGGCGCATTATTACCACGACGAGAAGGTTTTCTGACTCCGCCGCTAGAACTTTCCCAATCCTCAACTTCCCTGGAGGAAGAACCCCAATCTTCATCATAACTATCAGCAGGACGACTCACTGGACGCCCAGAAGTACGGCGACGGCTTCTATCGCCTGAGTCTTTTCTTTCAGTCCCAGTATTACGGCGTTCTGAACGACGGGGTGGTTGATCCTCGTAGTAGTCATCACGAGATGAACGTTCTTCACTGCTTCCTCGAATCCTGCGACGCACAGGACGATCTTCGTCTTCTTCTTCCTCATAAGGCAGTGGTTCTAACTCTGCCTCTACCCGAGCCTCATACCTATTCCTATTGTAGGAATACTTGCTACTCACTTCTCGCTCTGAGTCCACGATTGGAGTGTTGCGTTTGGCTTGTTGGGTGGCTATACCTCTTAAGCGAATACTTTCAACTGCAAAAAATACAGTTGTACCTACTAAAAGCAGCTGACCAAATTGCAAAATCGGGTCTAAGCGCCATCCTTGAAAGATGAGAATGAACCCGCAGAGTAAACCCACTGCGGCAAAAAATATATCTTGATCTCGGGACAGTTCTGGACGCACAGTGCGAAGAAAATACAGTGCTGCCCCAGCCACAGCCAGGACAATTCCTAGAATACTGGCTGAGTTCGTCCCAACATTGACCTGAGCCAGAACACTGGCTGAGTTCAGCCCAAAATTTAGCATTGTTCTTTTCCCAATATCAAATCTATGTTAGCGAGTCACAATTAAAATCACTACTCTAATTAGTCACAAGGATAATATATTAAAGCTTCAGAGCATCTGGCAAAGAGAGCTTCTGAAGCTGTTCACCGAAAACTAAAAAAATTTATGTCTGTCAGCTAAGTATACCTCGTCTTCACAGAGACGATTTTATGCGATTGGCTGAATTTCGGTAGATAGCTGACAGACAATCAGTTGTAAGAGTCGAACTGACTCCTCCAAGGATTATGAACGTTGGATCTTATCTTTTTGGCTAATGAAAATTAAACCAACAGTAGCAGGGATAACGACAATTACAGTACCCCAAAACAGACTCCAAAGAAAATTTGCTAAAGCAGGCGTCATAGTTCTCAACCTTTTTTTACACACTTCATCATAATTCTAATATGGTGTATCACTTCCTTTCCAAGTTAGTAGGGAGTAGTGAATAGGGAGAAGCCACTGCGGTCTTGGGGTCTCCCCAAGTGGAGCAAGTGGCGTTAGGGAGTGGGGGAGATGGGGAGCAGGGGAGCAGGGGATCTCGGGGTCCCCACGACCGAAAGAGAGTGGGGATTAGGGGCACAGGGGAGCAGGGAAAAATAACTCTTAACTCCTCACTCTTAACTCCTCACTCTTAACTCAGCACTCAGCACTTTCAAGTCAGTGATTGAAATAAAATATATGTAGAGAGTGCTTTACAAAGCTTAAAACTTTCTGGCTTTAGCCCAGCGCGTTTTTTATTCACAGATGGTAGTTCAAACCCATGACTGGTGTTAACGTAACTGTTTGGATTCTCGGCCCTATTTTAGGACTGATGACTTTTTTGTTTATTTTCCGCATCATTCTGACTTGGTATCCCCAAGTTGATCTGAATCGTTTGCCATTTAACCTCATAGCTTGGCCCACTGAACCTTTTTTGGTGCCGTTGCGAAAGCTAGTACCACCCATAGGCGGGGTGGATATCACCCCGATTATTTGGGTAGGGATTTTTAGTTTGGTGCGCGAAATTCTTCTAGGTCAGCAAGGAATACTCACCATGCTGTCTCGTGTAAGTTAGGGAATTGAGCATGGGGCATGGGGCATGGGGCATTGGGCATTGGGCATTGGGCATTAGTAATTTCTCCCCCATCTCCCCATCCCCCCATCTC
>NZ_JAECZC010000084.1:0-5697 GCF_016056305.1 Amazonocrinis nigriterrae CENA67
CATCTCCCCAGCTCCCCTGCCCCTTCCGTCACAGCAATGGTATAAAAAAACAGTTTGCCTTGCAAGGCAAACTGTTTACAAAATCTTTACAAAAGGAAGCAGGGATTAGAACATACCGCCCATGCCGCCCATGCCGCCCATGCCGCCCATGCCGCCCATGCCGCCCATGCCGCCCATGTCAGGGGCAGCGGGGGCTTTCTTCTCTGGTTTTTCTACGACAATGGCTTCGGTGGTTAAAACTAAGCCAGCAATGGAACCAGCATTTTGCAAAGCTGAACGTACTACTTTAGCAGGGTCAATGATGCCGGCAGCAATCAAGTCCTCAAATTCACCAGTGGCGGCGTTGTAACCGATGTTAAAATCACTTTCCTTGACTCTAGAGACAATCACGGAACCTTCTGCCCCGGCATTATCTGCTATTTGACGCAAGGGGGCTTCTAGTGCCCTTTTAACGATATCTGCTCCAATCTTTTCTTCTTCTTCCAGGCTGTCTTTAATCGCGTCTACTTTGGCGATCAAGTTGATTAGGGTTGTACCACCACCGGGAACGATACCTTCCTCTACAGCGGCTTTGGTGGCATTCAGCGCGTCTTCAATTCGCAGTTTGCGGTCTTTGAGTTCGGTTTCGGTGGCTGCACCGACTTTAATTACTGCTACGCCGCCAGCTAGCTTGGCAATGCGTTCTTGCAGTTTTTCTTTATCGTAATCGGAATCAGTTTCTTCTAATTGTCTGCGAATTTGACCGATACGCTGTTGCACTTCTGGCTTGGTGGTGCTACCAGCTACGATTGTGGTATTTTCTTTGTCGATCGCAATTTTACGGGCAGTTCCCAATGCTTCCAAAGAAGCGGTATCCAGGCTTAAGCCGATTTCTTCAGAGATCAACTGACCGTCGGTGAGAATTGCAATATCTTGTAACAAAGCTTTACGGCGATCGCCAAATCCAGGGGCTTTAATGGCAGCAACTGACAGCACACCCCGCGCTTTGTTCACCACCAAAGTTGCCAAAGCATCTCCTTCGACATCTTCAGCAATAATCAGCAGCGGTTGACCCAAACGGGCAACTTTTTCCAACACGGGCACTAAATCCTGGATGCTGCTGATTTTCTTGTCAGTAATCAGAATCCGGGCATTTTCAAATTCTACGATTTGCCGTTCGTTGTTGGTGATGAAGTAGGGAGAGATATAACCCCTGTCGATTTGCATCCCTTCCACCACTTCTAATTCGGTTGTCAGGGATTTAGATTCTTCAACGGTGATTACACCATCTTTGGTGACCTTCTCCATGGCTTCGGCTAGCATATTGCCGACTTCTTCATCGTTACCAGCTGAGACAGTGGCAACTTGAGCGATCGCACTTCCTTCTACTGGCTTTGCTGCCTTGGCAATTTCTTCTACCAGTGCCTCGATGGTTTTGTCAATCCCACGCTTCAAGCTGACAGGGTTTGTACCAGCTGCCACGTTCTTCAAACCTTCTCTAATCAAGGCTTGTGCTAAAACTGTGGCGGTGGTGGTACCGTCTCCAGCCACATCCTTGGTTTTAGATGCGACTTCCTGGATCAATCTGGCACCAGTGTTTTCTAAAGGATCTTCTAATTCAATTTCTTTGGCAACAGTGATACCATCATTGACAATTTGGGGGGCACCATATTTTTTTTCTAAAAGGACGTTACGTCCTTTTGGGCCTAAGGTGATTTTCACAGCATCGGCAAGGGCATTTACACCCCGTTCTAGCGCCCGCCGCGATTCTTCATCAAAGGAAATGATTTTTGCCATGTTTGTTCTCTCTAGCGCTTCCATTAGACAATTTAGCACTCACAAGCCAAGAGTGCTAATTACCCAAGCAGTTCAGATTATAAATGGAAATAAAAAAAATTGATTAATATACTAATTGATGCTCATGTAGGATACAGGCAGTAATGGTTGAATTGGGAGATGAATCTATACAACTCCCTTAGGGCCCTCGGTATTGCTGACCCTAGCGGCACCGGCTGGTTAGCAGTGGTATTTACGTTTCTTTTGGCTTGCCTAGTAACGTGGCGTTTGATCCCCACAGTTCGCAATTTTGCACTGCGGGTAGGTTGGGCTGACCAACCAAACGCACGTCGATTGAACCCTGAACCTTTGCCGAATGCAGGAGGCTTGGCTATTTATGCAGGAGTGATTGCCGCATTGGTACTAGCTAGCCTCTTACGACCCATTGAATTACAAAGTGTATTGGCTCAAGTGCTGACTATTTTACTAGGAGGTTCAATCCTAGTGTTGGTTGGCTTTATTGACGACCAGTTCGGCTTACCCCCGTCTGTTCGCTTGTGGGCACAAATTGTTACAGCATTATTACTTTTTGCGAATGGCATTAATATTGCCGTCAATTTCGGCACACCCATCGACTCATTTTTGTCGATGATACTGACAGTACTTTGGGTAGTGGGTATTACCAACGCCATTAATTTGATGGATGGGATGGATGGCTTAGCAGGAGGAGTCAGTTTTATCACTGCCATGAGTTTGTTGGGGGTCGCAGCCCAATTTCCCAATCGCGCAGCAGCAACGCTGGTTCTAGCGGCTTTAGGGGGCGCTGCTTTGGGCTTTTTGCGGCACAACTTCCACCCCTCACGCATTATCATGGGTGATGCCGGAGCATACTTTTTCGGTTATGTGCTAGCTGCAACCAGTATTTTAGGAAACTTGCAAATTACTACGGTCTTCTCCTTAGTACCGACTGTTTTATTTTTGCTACTGCCAGTTTTAGACACCACACAAGTGTTTGTCAGACGGCTATTAGCAGGGAAGAACCCCCTTAGTACCCCAGGCAAAGATCACTTACATCATCGGTTGCTGGCTTGGGGATTCTCTCAACGTCACGCCGCATTCACCCTTTGGGCGATTACCTTAATTACTAACATGCTAGCCATGTCAGTACGAGGTATGCCCTTGGTAGTGATAATTGCCACTGCCAGTGGCATCATCATCCTTTTAGGCTTGACCATTTGGCAAAGAATCCGCCAGCAGGCCTAAGTTAGGAGTTAGGAGTTAGAAGTTGGGAGTTAGGAGTTAGGAGTTGGGAGTTAGGAGTTAGAAGTTAAGAGTTTTTGACTCAATCTAACTTTTAACTTCTTACTCAGCACTCAGCACTCAGCACTCAGCACTCCTTACGCCATCACCATACCGCCATCGACGTTAAAGACTTGTCCAGTGATGTAGGCGGCGGCGGGATCGGCGGCGAGGAAGCGCACGACACCAGCAACTTCTTCTGGTTGACCATAGCGACCAAGAGGAATGTATTGGATAATATCCTCGGTATTACTGAGATTACTAGTCATATCTGTGGTGATAAAACCAGGGGCGACGGCGTTAACAGTAATGCCACGAGAAGCTAATTCTTTGGCGACAGTTTTGGTAAAACCGATGACACCTGCTTTAGCTGCGCTGTAGTTTGCTTGACCGGGGTTGCCCATTTGTCCGGCGACGGAGGTGATGTTAATAATTCGTCCAGAACGTTGCTTGAGCATGATTTTACTGACTGTGCGTGTACATAAGAATACACCAGTAAGATTGAGGTCAATTACAGCTTGCCAATCTTCAGGCTTCATACGTAACAATAGGGTATCGCGGGTGATACCTGCATTGTTAACCAAAATATCAATGCGCTTGAACTTTTCTTGGACAGTATTAATCAGAGTGTCTACTTGATCTGCTTGGGAAACGTCAGCTTGTAGGGCTACTGCTTGACCTTTGGCTGCTGTAATTTCTGCGACTACGTTTTCAGCCGCAGCAGCAGAACTGGCATAATTGACTACTACATTGGCTCCTTGTGTAGCTAATTGTAGTGCGATCGCTCTGCCAATTCCTCTTGAAGCACCTGTAACAATAGCAACCTGACCTTGCAATAATTGCGAATTTTCACTTGAGACTGTCATCAACTTTTCCTTAATGTTTTGAATTACCGCGCTAATTATCTTATGGTGATTCGTACCTATAACTTCTAGGATTTTTAAATTTGCAAAAAGTCGTAAGCAAGGTTAGCCAGACCAGTGCAAACTTTTCAAAACAGATTTAATTTTTTCTTAATAAATTTGTTTTCTTCAAAAATAGATCTACACCTTTGAGATGAAGCGGGAAATTTGGCAACAATAAAAACAAAATGATGTTACACCGATTCTCCAAGGCACGCATTACTATTGAAAAACAACAAGAGAAATTGGTGTGTGTCACATGGCTACTAAAAAACAATTCAACAGCTTTGAAGAAATGCTGTCTGATTCCGATTTACCTGTGTTGGTAGATTTTTATGCTGAATGGTGTGGCCCTTGTCATATGATGGTGCCGATTTTAGAGCAAGTCAATGCTCAACTGAATAACAGACTGCGTATCGTCAAAATTGACACGGAAAAATATGAGCATTTAGCAACTAAGTATCAGATTTACGCGCTACCAACGCTAGTTCTGTTTAAGAAGGGTCAGCCTGTAGATCGAATTGAGGGAGTGATGCAAGCAGGACAGTTAGTGCAACATCTGCAAAATTTAGTTTAAGAAGTCTTAAGTTTAGAGACGTGAAATTTCACGTCTCTATTAGTATAAAACTTTCGTGCCATGAGCAACTATGTAAATACACTGTGTCTTACGTATCTTATACTTGCCGTAACCCCTTTCTTCTCCCTTTTAGATTTACTTTATAAATAACCTTAATTTACTACACGTTGAATGATCATAACAATTAAGATTCTGCATTTTCTAATTTATCTTCATGTGCGTTCGTCAAAGACGTTGGCGCAGCCATCGCTTCTAATGGCAAAATCACCGTAAATGTAGAGCCTTTTCCTGGTTGTGAAACTACTTTGATTTCACCGTGCATTAACTCAACTAGGCGGGATACTATCGCTAACCCTAACCCTGTACCATCACAACCTTGCACTTTTGGATCGGTTACTGCACGAAAATAAGGATTGAAAATTTTTGTTTGAGCATCTGGAGAAATACCAATACCTGTATCTGTAACTGAGATTGCCCATTGCTGTTGAGATTCTTTCCAGCACTCTAAACGGACTGTACCAGATTCTGTGTATCGAATGGCATTGCTGAGCAGATTTGTAATAATTTGCTGAAACCGAAGCGGATCAGTAATAACCTGTTTTGGAGCGCAACCACAATTAACAAGCAAGGATAATTCTTTAGCACGCGCTAATGGTTCAATTATTTCTACAACTGAGTTGATTAACTCAGGTACATCAGATAAAGTGGGCTGTAATTTCATCCTCCCAGCATCGTAACGCGAAATTTCCAGAGTGTCGTTAATCAATCGTAGGAGAAGTCTGCCACTTTTTAAGACGCGCTCAATACTTTCGATATTTGAATATGAGTCCTGGACTTTTGGTTGTTGACGATGCTGGCGTAGAAATAAATCTGCATAGCCAATAATTGAAGTTAAGGGTGTTTTCAATTCATGAGCCAACTGAGAGAGGCTATCTTTACTAGCACGAACTAAACGAGTTAGCTCTTGATTAGTCAACCTCAATTGATTTTGAAGTTGTTTCAGCTCTTGTAGTCGTCCATAAGTATAGCTGTTAAAGCAACGGGCGATCGCTTCATCAATTACTGTATCAATCAGTCGAACAGCCCGTAACAGTTCTACAGGAGATGCCTGTAATAAATCTTCTTCCAAGAAAGAAAAAATCACGAACCGGAGTAAACGATACT
>NZ_JAECZC010000084.1:8204-15599 GCF_016056305.1 Amazonocrinis nigriterrae CENA67
GCTGGCTGCAAAATTCTTCTACAATTAAGCGTGATTAATGTTTTAAGATGAGCATGAGTCAAATATACAAAATTATTACATGGAGTTAATATTTTAAATTATGAGAGGGAGTAGTGATCAAAATTTAGTTGTTTTAACACTTTATATTATTGGTGTTTCCTTTGTCTTCAATCGGATGGTCGAATCCATTGATGATCGAATAAAATTTGAGTTTAAAAAAGGTAGTGTCGATGACCAACTCAAAGAACAAAATCTTCAAGACCAAATTGGTGTTTCCTTTAAATTCGATAACTCACATTCACTAGGAAACCCGGACAAGGAATTAAAAGAATTGTCCGTTAGCATTGAAAATAAATCAGACAATATAGCGATATATGTTGACTGGGATAATAGCGCTTTAATCGTTGATTATAGTAAACAATCATACCGAGTAATTCGGAAATCACCAGACGTAACCCGCGACTTAGGTGTACCACAGATTTTCAGTGTGATTGCCCCGAAGAAAACACTCTCAGAGACAGTGACAGCCGAAAATGTTTTTAAACTAGAGGATAAAATTTATAAACCAAGTTCCCCGTTAATTAATATCACCGCCCTGCAAAAGTCGCAAAAAAAGTTGTACAACGACTTTATGAACCAAAGAGCAGAGTTGACATTTTCACTACAACTCGTGATGCGGTTATCTGAATTACGTGTCGGTTTAACGCCAGGTGCTAACGTACCTCCTGTGTGCATTATCAATTGTCCCTTCACTGTCAAAAAATTACCCTGGACTTACGCCCTACCCTGGAATAAAAAGAAGTAATCCGTACCATACACATAATGTCATCGAAGATTACACTGGAATTAGGGAGAGAGTAGGCGCAGGCGGTTGCAGATCAGTCATATAACTGGTTTGAGGAAAGTCCGGGCTCCCGAAAGACCAAACTTGCTGGATAACGTCCAGTGCGAGCGATCGTGAGGATAGTGCCACAGAAAGATACCGCCAGGAATAGGGAATAGGGACTGGGTACTGGGGACTGGGGAAGAAATTTCCCAATCCCCGATCCCTAATCCCCAATCCCCGATCCCTGGTAAGGGTGCAAAGGTGTGGTAAGAGCGCACCAGCAGCGTCGAGAGGCGCTGGCTCGGTAAACCCCGGTTGGGAGCAAGGCGAAACAGGAACTACGGTTGGTCTTTTACCAGTTCCTAAAATAGAGCCGCTAGAGGCGTATGGTAACAGGCGTCCCAGATAGATAACTGCCCTCGCAAGAGAACAGAACCCGGCTTATGTCCTGCTCTCGAACTTTAATGGAGTCAAGAAACCAAGAGTTTCTGGCTCCATTGTTTTTTGTACGCATTTTGTACGTAATACCATTTTCAAAAATTTTTGTAACAAATGAATCGTCTGTAGGGGCGTACAGCTGTACGCCCTTACCCATATATCCGTATCAGGTATTTCATGAAATGGTATTAGTAAATTAATGTGAGTTCGATAAACACAAATTGTCGAGTAGAAAAGGCGATCGCTTGGTATAGCCAACATTAGCCTGACAGCAGTTCTAGAAAGTTGATAAATCTATGGATGGCTAACAAAGAGACACAAAGGTATAGGTAATTTTTCAACGCACTGCTTAATGTATCGTTGTCAAGATTTTGTACTATAAGTAATATTTTCAACATGTTTTAGAAGCCTAAAATATCGTTAAAATGTACAAAACTTGTACATTTAAAATTTGTATAAGCAAAAATGCTTGTAAATAGCGAAAATTGTATGTAAACATCAATCAGCTTTATTTAAAAGTTAAGAGTTAGGAGTTAGAAGTTTTATCTCCCCCTGCTCCCCTGTTACCCCTAATCCCCATTCCCTCCGGTCGTGGGGGCCCCGAGTTCCCCTGGTCCCCTGCTCCTCCGCTCCCCTGCTCCCTCGCTCCCCTGTACCACTTCCCTTGATGACACTAGTTTATCCACGCCGTCAACGGCAACTCGAAAGTTTAGTCAGAAAGTTAGGTTTACCACCACAAGCACCCATCAAATGGCAACTGCTGGATTTGGCGCTGACTCATCCTACTGTCTCTGAATCAGCAAATTATGAACAACTAGAATTTGTCGGTGATGCAGTGGTAAGACTGGCGGCGGCAGTTGTGTTGTGGGAAAATTATCCAGATTGTCAAGTAGGAGATTTTGCAGCCATTCGTTCGGTTTTAGTGAGCGATCGCATTCTCGCCCAACTGGCAAGAGAATATGGTTTGGAGTTATACTTACTGGTCGCTGGTAGTGCTACTAGCGATAAAGTTGGGCAAGAGTCAAGACTAGCAGACGCTTTTGAAGCTGTTTTGGGTGCGCTTTATCTCAGTACTAATAATTTAGATCTGATTCGCCCTTGGCTTGACCCACATTTCCAACGACTAACAACAGAAATTCGCCTCGACCCCGCCAGACTGAACTACAAAGCAGCGTTGCAAGAATGGACTCAAGCACAGTTTAAAGTTTTACCTGAATATCGGGTCATAGAAGCTAATCAAACTAATCGCAATCAAGAGCGTTTCATCGCTGAAGTTTGGCTGCATGGTAATAAATTAGGTGAAGGCAAGGGACGCTCAATCAAAGCTGCTGAACAAGCCGCTGCAAAAGTAGCTTATTTAGCAATTTCTAACCAGGGAAGTTCTTGAGAATTCATATTAAGTTGTATTAAAAGATTGTGACTTTAGGAGCAGGGGAGCAGAGGAGTACAGGGAGATAAAACTCCTAACTTCTCACTATTGACGATTGATGATTTGCCACTGACTATTGACTATTGACTATTGACTATTAACAAATGATAAAAATCGCGATTATTGGGGTTGGGCGCTGGGGAGTGCATTTACTACGGAATTTTCTAGCACATCCCCAGGTGAGTGTAGTGGCGGTGGTAGATCCACATCCAGAAAGATTGGCAGCGGTGAAGCAGCAATTTAATTTAGAAGAAAATATACTACTGACAACACAGTGGCAAGATTTGCAACAAGTGCCACAATTGACAGCAGTGGCGATCGCAACTCCAGCTTCAACCCACTATGCTTTAATTAAGGACGCCCTGAAGCAGGGATACCACGTTTTAGCAGAAAAACCCTTAACCCTCGACCCAGTAGAATGTCGGGAACTTTGCCAGTTAGCACAGCAACAGCATTTAATACTGATGGTTGACCATACCTACTTATTTCACCCAGCAGTTGAGCAAGGACAAGCTGTAGTTCAAGCAGGCAAATTAGGCGACTTACGCTATGGCTACGCCACCCGTACCCATTTAGGGCCTGTGCGCCAAGATGTTGATGCCCTCTGGGATTTAGCCATTCACGATATTGCTATCTTTAATAACTGGCTGGGTCAAGTACCTGTGAAAGTACAAGCAACAGGCACTATTTGGTTACAGAAGGAAGGGAGTAGGGAGTGGGGAGGAGCCACTGCGGTCTTGGGGTCTCACGCCACATGCTTCAACGGGGGGAACCCCCGCAACGCAGTGGCTCCCCAAGTGGAGCATGTGGCGTTAGGGAGTAGGGAAATTAACCACTCCCCATCAGGGTTAGCTGATTTAGTATGGGTGACGCTGACATACCCCGATGGTTTTCAAGCATATATTCATTTGTGCTGGCTCAATCCTGATAAACAACGGCGGCTTGTGGTTGTGGGTAGCCTTGGCAGCTTGATTTTTGATGAAATGTCACCCTCATCACCTTTGACCTTACTACATGGTGAGTTGGAAATTCAGGGGAATCACTTTCTGCCTGTAAATCAAAAACCAGAGGTGTTGGAACTAGCAACAGGGGAACCGTTGCAGCGAGTTTGCGATCGCTTTGTCGCTTCTATCCTCCACAATACTCCCCCAGAGATTTCATCGGGCTGGGTAGGCACAGAGTTAGTTCAAATTCTCGCCGCTCTCTCGACATCTCTTAATCAAGGCGGTCAACCTGTTTTTTTAAAGGACTAGCAGGGGAGCAGAGGGAGCAAGGGAAGCAGGGTTAGTTCTAGGATGAGGTAGATGGGTAATGGGTAATGGGTGATGGGTAGTGGGCCAGATGTGATGACTAATAGTAGAATCCAATTCTCTTTTTCCCAATTACCAATTACCAATTACCAATTCCCAATTACCAATTACCAATTCCCAATTACCAATTACCAATTCCCAATTCCCACTTAACATTTATAAGTATTTTCCACAAGCGGTAGTTCAGAATTTTCTCCGTCTAACTCTGTTTTCTCAAAATCATAAACCCCGATGGAGTCGTCTCGAACAAAGTTGTCTCGAAGGGTCGGGTAAGAATCTCCAGAGGAAACTCCTAGATTTTCTAAACCCCCCTCCTGTTCTGGAGGAGGTAAAGGCAAGACATCAACTATAGGCAAGGTAATTGTCACTGTCGTTCCTTGATTCAGTCCCGGACTTTCAAGAGTAATGCTACCTCCCATGAGTTCAATTAAGTTTCTAGAAATGGCCAATCCTAATCCCGTACCCTCTATCTTGCGTCTGGTGCTATCATTCACCATCACAAAGGGGCGAAATAGTTTGTGCTGTTGGGCGGGTTCAATACCTAAACCTGTATCTGTGACAGTAATAATTACTTGAGGTTTGTCGCCACTCTGGTGAATATTTGTACTAATTGTGATATTTCCTTCATCAGTGAATTTGGTGGCATTACCAATCACATTGATCAGTACCTGCCTCAACTTTGCCGCATCTGCCATCACGGAAATCGGCTCATTACCTAAATCAATTTTTAATTGCAAGCCTTTTTGTTGAATATTTACTGATTGTAAATTAATGACCTCTTGCAGTATTTGACGTAGGTCAATCAATTCCATCACCACTGAAAGTTTACCGGCTTCGATTTTGGAAATATCAAGCAGGTCATTAATAATTCCTAGCAAGTGCATCGCTGTTTCATCGGCACGTTTGAGGAACTCCATTTCTTCTTCCCGACTATCACACATGCCTTCTCGAACTAGACGCACGCAGTTAATAATTATATTTAATGGGTTTCGCAACTCGTGGGAAGTAGTGGCTAAAAATTGACTTTTAATTTGGTTGGCTGATTTTGCTTCTTTCCAAGCAATTTCTAGTTCTTCTGCCCAAGCTTTGAGTCTTTCAACCATTTGGTCTAGTGCTTGGGCTAGTTGATTGAATTCCCGGATTTGGAAGTTGTGAGGTACTGGTTGTGCGGCGTGGTGGCTGTGAATATTTAAAGCGTAGTCTCGTAGTTGTTCTACAGGACGTGCAAGGTAAGGAGCTAAACAAAGCGATGCCAATAAACTTGCACCAATCAACCCCACTGTTAAAACTATGAGGATGAGTTTTATTTCCTCTAAACCAAACAAAGCATTATCTACAGTGGTGACAGCTAGAAGTACCCATTTTTGCCCCTGCTGGTTTGTAACAGGATTGGCAATGGTCGTATAACCACAGACTAATTCTTGACCATCTTCAAAGGATAAATTGATCGAATTATTTTGACCAGCGATCGCATTTTTGACAATGCTTTGTAGTTGGGAAGCATTTGGATGCTGTTTAATATTAGTCCCGATTCGCTCTTTTAAGGGGTGTGCTAATATCGTGCCGTCCTCGGCAATGACTAACATCGAGCCTGTGAGCGAACCTGGCTGAGAATGAGTTTTCTGATAAAGTGCCGACTGAAGATTCAAGGTATACTTTAATTCCCCAGTTTGGTTGTACACTGGGGCAGAGAACACCAACTCTAGTTGGTTGTGTGTATTTCTTTGACCAGTGACTCCCGCCTTTGGCGGTAATATTGTCTTGACATCAACGCTGTTATTTGGTATCGATAAGCTCAATTCTGTAATTGCTTGATTGCCACAGGTACTAGCAATGATGTCACCGTTTTGCACATTGGTTAATTGCAGGCATTCAATGTAGTTTGGCAGTTGTTGTGCTAGCTGTGTGAGAAATTGTTGTACTTCCAGAGGCGAACCTGACTGAACAACCGTTGTGCGACTGGCAACTAGTAAGCTAGTTTTGAGAGTAGCGATCGCATTGACAATCTTTTCTCCTTTAATAGTGGCGCTTTCTGTGAGGTTTTGACCCGCAGTTTTTAATAGACTCGTGCGTGTTTTATTCAAAGCGACAATCTGCCCTACAAATAAAACCGGGAAAAATAGAAGCAAAATTCTTGTAACTAAAATACGACGAAAGGATGATTGACGGTGCTTAGCCATCGCTTGTCTCACTTCGCATCTGCAAACCACAACAGCAACGATATGCAATTAGACCAGAGAAAGGAGACATATCATGAAGTTATAAAAACTTTGTTATTAGCCCCTAACAATATCAAGTATTTATAACGTGAAAAGAAACTTACTATACCAAAACTCGTGTAGTGTAGAGATGAAAGTGACTTTTGTTGCATACAGATACAGTTATGAACTTGGTAAACGTTAGCTTGTAGGCATAGATTTTTGATATCGACACACTACAAGGAAAATATCCAGACTATCAAACCAACCCAATGGTGCAATATCGTCCTCATACCACAGTAGTTTTGGCAATGAGTGCAGATGGCAAGATAGCAGATTACAAGCGATCGCCTGCTCGGTTTGGCTCAGGGGCTGATAAAGCACACCTAGAAAAACAAATCGCTGCCTCTGATGCCGTTTTATTCGGTGCTGGCACTCTCCGCGCCTACGGTACTACACTTACCGTATCACAACCAATTCTGCTGCAACATCGAATACAGAAGGGCAAGCCTGCCCAGCCGGTTCATATAGTCATTTCACACTCTGCTGACCTCAATCCGGAAATTAAGTTTTTTCAACAACCAATCAAACGCTGGTTGCTCACAACAAAAGCGGGGGCAATTTCTTGGCAAGAGCGCTTAGACCAAAAAAAAGGCGTACCGCTGACAACTATGAAAAATGAAGTCCAAGAGTATCCTCCAAAATTTGAACAGATTCTAGTTTTTGAAACACCAATAGGGACAATTGATACTCTAGCTGCTTTGCAACACTTGGCATCTCTACATATAACACGCCTAGCAGTTTTGGGTGGTGGCGAATTAGTAGCTTCTATGCTGGAATCAGATTTAATAGATGAAATCTGGCTCACTGTCTGTCCCCTAATTTTAGGCGGTGCAGCAGCACCCACACCAGTAGGGGGTAAAGGATTTTTATCTCAACTAGCTCCCAGATTAGAACTTTTGGAAGTTCAAACTGTCGAGCAGGAAGTATTTTTGCACTATCGCCTGCAACGACCTTAAATTGGGAATGGGGAATGGGGAATGGGGAATTGGGAATTGGTGAGCCAGCGCGGTCTTGGGGGTTTCCCCCATGAGCGACTGGCGAACCCGAAGGGGAATGGGGAATTGGGAATGGGAAAAAGAAGTTATATCCAACTTTCCCCTCATCCCCCTCATCCCCCTCATCCCCCTCATC
>NZ_JAECZC010000085.1 GCF_016056305.1 Amazonocrinis nigriterrae CENA67
CCCGCCCGCCCCGCGGACGTGATAGAGCAACTGGGACGAGGCCGGCGACCCGGTCGGGGCCCGGTCGACGAAGTAGCTGGCGACCGCCGGCACGTCCCCCGGGGCGACGGCGACGCTCGCCCCGAGGGCGGCGTCCCCGGTCCCGTCCGGCGGGCCGTACACCGTCTCGCCGACCCACGCCCCGGTCCGGTTGGTCGCATACCCGAGGTCGCTCCGGACGGCCGCGAACGACCCGGCCGAGAAGAACCCGGTGCTGTACGTGATGTGGGCGAAGTTCTGCGAGTCGGCGGCGATCGATAGGAACCGCGGTGCGAACCGGTCGCCGGACGAGAACACGTCTTGGCCCTGGTCCCCGGTCAGGAGTGCCCGCCCGGCCGCCCACGCGCCGGACTTGTTCGTGGCGTAGAGGAGTTCTCCCTGGCCGACGGACCCGATGGTGGACTGCTGCACGGTCCGATGGGCCAGGAGGTGGAAGACCCCGCCCGGGCCGACCGCCGCGGTCAGGTTGTCGGCCGGCGGGGTGAACGGACCGGCCGGGTTCGGGCCGAGCGGGATGGTCTCGGTCAGTGCCCACCCGCCGGCCCCGCGGGTGTAGTGCCGGACGCCGTCGACGCCCACGCCAAGACTGGCGTCGAACCCCGGGGCGAGGAGGAAGGCGTGGGCGGTTCCGTCCGCGGTGAACGCCAGTTGCGCGGCCTGGGACGCCCGCTGGACGGTGTCGCGGTCGGGGTAGGTGCTGGAGGCGTAGCCCGAGCCGGCGACGACTGGCTCCTCGTCCCAGCCGAGGCCGGCGCGGGTGCGGTAGGTGAGCGTCGTCCCGACCCAGACGAGTTCCGAGAGCCCGCCGGCAGGGGTCGCCTGGAGCCAGTTGAACTCCCCGGCCGGCACGCTGTTGGCCGGGGTGAGACGGTCTTCGAGGCGGGTCAATTCCAGATTCACGGGCGATGTCCTTCGGTCAAATCACAAGAAAGCCGCCACCCGACCCGCCGTCGCGGGAATGTGCGGCTGTACGGCTGAGTTCGTGGTCACCCGACGTATACTCCATCGGCGAGGACTGCCCCGCCGAACGGGTCGAGGTCGGTCGCGGCCGGCTCACTGTTACCGCCGAAGTCCTTGCCGAGGTAAACACGCACCTTCGCCGGTCGCCCGGCCCCGCTCCCGACCGCCAGGTCGGCGAACCCGTCGCCGTCGGCGTTGGTGATCGCGACCCGCGCCCCGCCGCGGTCGTTGAGGTTGCCGCCGACGAAGAAGTTGGCGACCGGGGCCGCCTGCGCCCCTGCCACGTCGCCCGCCACCACGAGCGCGCCCGACAGGACGAACACCCGCGGGGCGCCGCCCGGGCCGCCACCGAAGACGAGGTCGGCGAACCCGTCCCCGGTGATGTCGCCGGCCGCGACGAAGGAGCCGTTCCGCAGGTTCACCGCGTCGCTGCCCGGGAAGGCGAAGAAGTCGGCGACCAGCCGCGTGGGGTTACCGGCGAGGGCACTCTGACCGGTAAAAATCGCGGTACGCGGCCCGCCGCCGAACCCGGCGGCCACGACCACGTCGGGCGTGCCGTCACCGTTCACGTCGCCGACGGCAGCCCGGACGCCGCCGCGGAAGCTCGGATCGTCGATCCCGAAGAAGTTGGCGCGAGTCGAGCGCGTACCGTCCGGGTTCATCGTGAAGATGGTGACCCTGGGTCCGCCACCCTCATCCGGAGTGACGGCGAACTCGGCGCGGCCGTCGCGGTCGAGGTCGGCCGCCGCGACGTAGCCGCCGCCGCGGAAGTCGCCGCCGAACGGGTCGAACGGCTGCACCAGGACGGAGCCGTCCTTGCCGCTGAGGACGGTGACGCGGACAGGGACGCCCGGACCGGTGACGGCGATAGTGTCCGCCGTACCGTCTCCATCCACGTCGGCGGAGGTGGTGCGGACGGTGGTCGAAATCGATCCGAATGGCTGGACGGTCGTGATTGTGTTGGTGGAAGGCGTGTACACACTGACGCTGCCGTCCGCTGAGCCACCGATGAGCATGGGGGCTGGCGGAGTAGGTGTGACGGTAACGACGAATGAGGTGGCAGCAGTTAGTCCTCCGGCGTCGCGGACAGTGAGGGTGATGGTCGCGATGCCGGTCTTACCGGGGTTGGGCACGAGGACCATCTGCCGCGACACGCCGGTCGGGGCGAACACCACGCCGGAGTCCGGAATCAGGTCCGGGTTGGACGACGTGGCGGAGATGAACAGCTGATTGAATGGCGTCTCGGCGTCGGACACGGAGAGCGGGATCCCGCCGCTCGTCACGTCCTGCCGGATGTCGACGTTCGCCACGCCGGAGATGCGCGGCGGGGTGTTCGACGGAAGAGTAGCCACTGGCGGGTTATTTGCGGACAGCGCGAGTCCCAGGGAGCCCGACAGCAGTGATGCCACTTCCGGCGAGACCTCGGTAGCCGTAGCCGCGGCCACCAGCGATTGTGCCCGCCCGATCGCCGCGAACGCGTCGTCGAAATCCCCCGCCCCGAACCCGGCTTGGGCCTGGGCCAGTTCTGCCCCGACCGCGCTAGCCAGTGGCTGTGAGACGCGCCCTGCGGCCGCCAGAGATTGAACCGTATCCGCGTAGTCGGCAGGCGTCAGGGCCAGTTGCGGCAGGGCGAACAGAGCGCCGTACCCGAAGCTCAGGCTGCCCTGAAGCGCCCCCAAGTTGTTCGTGACCAGTACCAGGGACCGGACGCAGTCCAGGAAGGCGGTGACCTTGAGCATCACCGCGTCCGTCGGCAGGCTGTCGCTCAGGAGAGCTACGATTTCATTCCGAGCCGCAGTCACCCCGGCCAATTCTCCCACCGTCGGCGGGCGAACCGATTGACCGAGTTCAGCTGTCCGAATCTGGATGGCCTGGGCCAGCGCGTCCGCCGCCCGCTCCGCCGCCAATGCCCCCATGAAACTGGAGATCACGGTGAGGCTCGTCGGGCCGCCGGCCGCAAGGCCGTTCGAGGAGACGACCGACTTGAATGCGTTGGTCACGTCCTGGCTTGCTCCCACCTCCGCAAATGCGGCCGCGACCTCGGCCGGCAGGCCGCCGGCGGCGATCTGGTCACGCAGTTCGGACGACGGCGGGCCGGCGGGTACGGCCAGTTCTGCCAGGGCCGTCAGCCGGACCTCAGCCGCGTAGGCCGCCGCCAACCGGGTGGCGAGGGCGGACAGGTCGACCAGCCGGGCGGCAGCCGCATCCGCGTCGCCAGCGACCGCGGCCCCCAGCCATCGGTCCTGGGCCGACCGGGCGGCCGCGTCGAGTGTCGTGATCCACCGCCCGACTTGAAGTTGCTGCTGGTAGATGGCGGGCAATCGCTCGTCAACGACCGGTGTGGGTGCGGTCGGGATGCCGACCGGCGTCTGGTAGTCGGGGTCCGGTGGGTCGACTGCGTCGATGTAGAGCTTGTTGACGGCCGCGATGTTCTGGTCCACCCGGGTCACGGCTGTCACCAGTCCGGCTAGGTCTTCGTTGGAGAACGCCTTCGAGATGGAGTCGATCAGGTACTTCGTATTCAGACTGCCGGCCTGGAAAGCCTTCAGGAATCCGTCGTTTCGGTCCTGGACTTCGAGAGTGATATTCCCTGGTTTCATCTCGGGGGCACCCAAGGTCGAGGCCGCAACCGGGGTGACCTTGTACGTCACGACCTGCTGCTTTATCGCTCGTGGGAACTCGGTGGCGGCGAATGCATTGGCCAACTCCGTAATCTCGCGGACGGTGTCGCCTAACCCCTCAAAGGCCTCGAGCGCTTCGGCAGACCCGGGGATCGCGTCCTTGTACTTTTCGACCTTCTCACGGACAGCTGAATAGGCATCAAGAAACTGCTGTCCGCTCGAATGGGTTAGGAATCCGACCATCATGTCGTACGGCGTCTGATCACCTTGGAGCTTCGGATCGAGCCAGTCCCAGGTGCGGTTGAACCCGATCGCCGTCTGGTCGTCACCTAACGTCACAGTGGTCGACTTGCCTGCGAGTAGCTTGATCGAACGGTTCGTGCCCGCGCGGTTGATAGGGGTCACGCCGGAGCTGCGTGTAAACGCCTCGACGTCCTGAGGAGCGACTTCTTCCCAATTCAGGTCGTACGTCATGTGGAACGGAGCCTGGCTCTGCAGCTTCACGACGACGCGGTATTCCGCTTTGCGGATTGCTGTGGCGCCGCCGTGATTCGTAACAATCTTCTCGATGATCGGCTGCAGCTTAACTGCCGGTATCGCGACGAACGCCTGATTGTTGTCTGTCTTGACCTCGCTCAACGTGGCCTGGGGTGAGAATGCGAAGTTCACCCGAAGGGAATGTGCGTGGCTGGGCGGCACGTCGAGTTCGTCCGCCGTGAAGGTGACGAAGCCCCCAAGGCGACTCGTTGGCTTGGCCAGGGTCGCCTGACTAACGTCCCAGAATGGCTGGGCGATAATCCCATCCGGAGCCCAGAATCGGTTGCGGACTGTGTAGTCAGCCACGGCCCCCTGCGGCAGCCAGTCGACGGAGATGTCGGCAATGTCCGGTCGGACGTCTAGATTCTTATCCAGCTTCGTGATGTTGTTGGCCTCGTTCGCCCCCTCATCGATTCGACCGGCGAGGGACGTCCCGTCGGAATCCACAACGAGGAGGAGGAACTTCGCGTCCTGTGGGCGAGAGGTCAGCGCGGCCGGGTTGATCTCGACTGGGTGCGGGCCATCGGTCTTCTTGATGTCCTCGTCCGGGAAGGAATAGGCCTTACCCAATCGGTTCTCCCACGTCCCGTCCCGAGACCAGACGAGCGTAATCGAGTACTCGTCCGCTGCCGTCAGCCCGGTGGTCGAGTAGGTAACTCGGACTCGGTCGTCCGCGAGCGTCTCACGCAACTCGTAGGTTACTGTACCAGCAGCCACGTCCTTGGACTGGGACAGTGCTGCCGCCGCTGAGTTGTTGCCCCGAGCCGCCGCGGGTTCGCCGTCCAGGTCGATCACCGCGACCAGGTATCGCACGTCCTCGCCCGGCTGGCCGACCTCGCCGGCGGTGACGGTCTTCTGTCGGGGGCCGGTCAGCGGCGAGAGCGTGTGCGACAGGGTCGCCTTGCCCGGCCCGGCCGGGTACTTGACCGTCGCGGCGTCCAGCGTCGGGGCGTTGGCCCACCAGTACTCCACCTTCGGGGCGGCAAGGAGCTCGGTGGTGTTGTGGTAATGGAGCGTGGCCCCCGCGAACGGGTCGGTCGAGCCCGGGGCGGGGACGTTCAACTTGAGATCGTCCGCCACGGTGTCTCGCGGTACGACCGCGCCGACGGAGATCCCGACAACGAGGTTGAAACTAAGAACGTGGTAGCCGGCACTGTCAACGATGATGACGCTACCCGACCCCGAGATCGGGAGCGGGTACGACTTCCCAACAATCACGGTACGCGTGATACTTTCCCTGCTAGAACCAGACACTCCGACCTTCGTAAACATTACGAAAGGGTCTTCGGTACCGAACGCAACTTGCCCCGATGCCTGGGCGGCTGGAGCACCTGAGTCGTTCTGTGAGTCGGAAGCCGAGATACTGCCCTCGATTGTCACCGAGACCTCTTGGCCTTCTTCGCTCGGGTCGTCCGGGACGATGGTCAGTGACGTGCTGTCCCCGTTCAGGGAAAAGGTCACCGTGACGGTCGGGTCTTCTCCCCCGCCGTACGCGCCACCCAGACCGACGAAACTGCGATACCCGCTCGCCGTGGCCGCGCTCTCGTCGTAACCGAAATTCACGGCAACGATCGGCAGATTGTCAAGTCTGAACGAGGCGGGCGTAGTCCGTTCTTCCAAAGCCTCGACTTGAAGCCAGGAGCGAAGGGACGGTCGCCGGTCGCGTTCGGACGGCAGCGAGCGGAGGTACTGCAGATCGGCGGGCGTGCGCATGGGCGGATTCCGAGTGAGAATGCGACGGACTCCCGGCGCGGCGGAGGGGCCTGGTGAATGCCCGAGCGGCAGCCCGATCACCGCCAAACAGGGCTCTCCGCCAGCCGACCCCAACAGTGGTGTCCACATCCCTTTCGCCGCGCGGGGCGAAAAGCGGACAGTGAATTGATCCGACCGTCCCGACCGGTTATCATCCCACCCACCTACCCCGAATCACTTGCCACACGGCCGAATCGCCCAATTATGATCCAATCGTCGTTTCCATCTCCGTCCGGCGAGCGGTTCGCCGCCGCGCTCGAGACCTGCCGCCAGTTCCTGCTCACGGTCGCGGCCGCCGAGATGCCCGACTACCTGACCCCCAAGGGCGGGGCCAGCGACCTGGTCCAGAACACCCTGGCGAACGCGTACCTGGCCCGCGCCCGGTTCTGCGGCCGTACCCTCGACGAGCTGCGGGCCTGGCTCCGGGGCATCCTCGCCAACGAGCTGGCCGACTTCCGCCGCCGCTACCGGGCGGCCTGTCGGGACGCCGCCCGCGAGGCCCCGGTGGACGCCGCGGACGCCTCCGCCGCCACCGGGTCGCAGCCGATCGACCACCTGATCCGGGCGGAGCGGGCCGAGGCGGTGGCCGCGGCCGTCGAACGCCTCCCCGCCGACGCCCGGTCGGTACTGGCCCTGCGGCTCGACTGCGGGCTCGGGTTCCGGGAGATCGGGGAGCACCTCGGCCGGACGGAGGAAGCCGCCCGGAAGGTGTTCCTCCGGGCTCTCGAGCGGCTCCGCGCGACGGCCCCGGAACCGGCCGAGCCGGACTTCCCCATCCGTGTCGGGCGCGGTCGGGGCCGGGCGGTACGGGGTCGTGTTCCTGGCCGAGGATCCGGACCTGGGCCGGGACGTCGTGGTCAAGGTGCCCCAGCTCGCGGTCCTGGCGGACCCGGGCCTCAGGGCCCGGTTCGGCCAGGAGGCGCGGGCCGCCGCCCGGCTGGACCACCCCGGGATCGTGCCGGTGTACGAGGTCGGCGAGGACCGCGGGCTGGCGTACCTGGCGGCCGGGTTCGTGGACGGGCCGACACTGGCCGCCTGGC
>NZ_JAECZC010000086.1:0-5613 GCF_016056305.1 Amazonocrinis nigriterrae CENA67
GCAGGGGAGCAGGGGAGCAGGGGAGCAGGGGAAGAAATCACTAATATCCAATTTCCCATTCCCAATGCCCAATTCCCCATGTCCAATTCCCCATACCCAATTCCCATTTATTTGAGGTAAAAAAGTAATGCCAATCATCCATCCTATGACAATGAGCGACTTCTTTCGCAAAAGCGAAGGTGTCTGGTTTATTCAACGCACAGTGCATCATTTTGACACTGCGGCGGATGAGTCAGGAGAGTCGAACCTCTATGTGGGTGTCATTAGTAAGGATGATCCACGGGTAAAAATAGTCTGTGAACAGCACTTAATTGACCCAGCTAGAGCAATGGGTGGTGCTAGCTTTATGTGGCAAGCAAACACCGATGTCCAAGAGCCAAATCCAGAGTATGCGGCAGTCTTGATTGATGTCCCAGATGATGAAACTGGGCAATCTGGTAAACTCTTGCGTAACCAAGGCTATGTAGAAAAGATTCCGGTAGTTAGTCGTTACTGGTTTGGCAAAGATGGCATTCTGACCATTGATACAGAGTATGACAACAATCAAGGCCAGGAACGCTGCTGGTTTATGACAGATGATTTCCGGGTACGCGTCAGCACAGTTCGGATGATGAACGGCGTTTACTTAATGACCTATTGCTCGGAACGACGCTGTGTATCCAATGAGACTTTAGCACAAATGGTTCAACATAATTTATCTAGGGAATAGGGAATGGGTAATGGGTAATGGGTAATGGGTAATGGGCCAGATGTGATGACTAATAGTAAAATCCAATTCCCAATTCCCAATTCCCAATTCCCAATTCCCAATTCCCAATTCCCAATTCCCAATTCCCAATTCCCAATTCCCAATCCCCAGTACCCAGTACCCAAAAAATTAAGGATTGTTGCGTTATTTATGAGAAATGGGCCGTGGATTCACGATGTTTCGTATTCTCAGGAGATAAAGGTATATGAGTCCATAACAGTCAATGTATACAACCTTTATTCAGCATCTAGAACAATCTCTATTTCAACGGTTTAATTTACAAAGTCGCCCGATTCCAACGGGCTTGGAGTATAAGGTAAGCGATCGCGGTAGAAACCCTGCTACTATTCGCAGTTGGTGCTATCAATGTCTAGAGTTGCGAAAAATTCGCTATACCAATATTGATGCTGGAGCGAGTGCCCAAATCCTCAATAGTGTGATTTATCCCAGTCACCAGTACGATTTACCGTTACTTGGTATAGACTTTCTGTCCTTCGGTCAGGTTAAAAATCTGATTGTTATGGACTTTCAGCCTTTGTTTCAGGATGAGGCGTATATGGAAAAATATATTTATCCTCTGAAAGCCTTACATGATAAGTATCCTGAACTGGCACAAAATTTAGAAATGAAGTTCTACGATGCCAATCAGTACTTCTCAAAATATTTACTGTTTGCCAAAACAGATGCAGAAACAGTCAAAACACGAGTATTTGATGCGTTTCAAGATTATCTGAATCTGTACTGGCAGATGTTAGACTCAGCTGAACCTCTGACCGATGTTCAAGATATTCAGCGCATTGTCAAAGCACAGAAAGACTACGACCAATATAGTGCCGAGCGTGACCCAGCATCAGGTCTATTCAGCAGCTATTTTGGGCATGAATGGTCGGAGCGGTTCTTGTATGAATTTTTGTTTGAAGATGCTGTGCCTTTAGCGGCTGGAGCAGCCAAAAAGTAATTTATACCCATGACTTTATATCAGCCATTTTTAGATTACGCGATCGCGACTTTACGCGATCGCCTTGACTTACAACCCTACCCCATTCCGCCAGGATTTGAGTCTAAATCAGCGCTTGTGGGTAAGGGTAGACATCAAGAAGAAGTGTTGACTACCAGCACAGCATTTGCTGCTCCTAAATTACGTCAAATTAGAGCCGCTCATGTACAAGGTGGGAATTCACTACAAGTTCTCAATTTTGTGATTTTTCCCCAGTTGAACTACGATTTGCCCTTTTTTGGTGCTGACTTGGTAACGCTACCAGGAGGACATCTAATAGCCCTGGATATGCAACCACTGTTTCGAGATGATCCGGCGTACCAGGCAAAGTATACACAGCCGATATTGCCCATTTTTGAAGAATATCAATCACACCTGCCTTGGGGAGGAGACTTTCCTGAAGAAGCACGTCCTTTTTTCTCGCCGGCATTTCTGTGGACTCGCCCACAGGAAAATGAAGCGGTGGAGACACATGTATTTGCAGCTTTTAAAGACTACCTCCAAGCCTACTTGAACTTTGTTGACCAAGCCCAACCAGTGACCGACTCTCACGCCTTAGCCGACATTGAACAAGCTCACTTGCGTTATCTGCGCTATCGGGCAGAGAAAGACCCAGCACGGGGAATGTTCACCCGTTTCTATGGCCCCGAATGGACAGAAGAGTATATCCACGGCTTTTTATTTGACCTCGAAAGAAAACTAGCAGCAGTTAATTGAATTGGGCATTGGGCATTGGGAATTGGGCATTGGGCATTGGTAACAAAGAAGGAAATTACCCAGTCCCCAGTCCCCAGTCCCCATCCCCCATTCCCTATTCCCTTTATGAACAAAATTGTGTACTTTTGTTACAGGAAATGTAAAAAAACTCATGATAATTCGTAACAAAAAATGATCCAACGACATAGTATAAACAAATAAAGAGGTTGAAATGCACGCTTAGAGAGTAGGTGCGGATAATCCAGTCACCTATCTGTTCGGGCGAGTCAATCCATACGAAGAAATGTAAATTTTCCAAAATTCCTAATCGGGAGAAAGGAAGACATTTCACTGGTGACTCATCAACAGGCTTTGCCTTCCCCAGACTGCCCAAGCAGTCTTGACGCCAAGCTAAACCAAACTCGGTTGTGGTCTAAAACCCTGGTCAAAAAACACATAGGAGATTGATATGGTTCTCGACGCATTTGCAAAAGTAGTTTCTCAAGCTGATACACGTGGTGAATACCTCAGTGCTTCTCAATTGGATGCTTTAAGTGCTTTAGTTGCTGATGGCAACAAGCGCTTGGACATCGTTAACCGTATTACCAGCAACTCCTCTGCAATCGTTGCTGATGCAGTTCGCGAATTGTTTGCTGAACAGCCCCAGTTGATTGCTCCTGGTGGTAATGCTTACACCAGCCGTAGAGCTGCTGCTTGCGTACGCGACTTAGATATTATCTTGCGTTATGTTACATACGCTATTTTCGCTGGAGACTCCAGCATCCTAGATGACCGCTGCTTGAACGGTCTAAGAGAAACCTATTTGGCTCTGGGTACCCCAGGTGCTTCTGTAGCAGTTGGCGTTAACAAGCTAAAAGCAAAAGCGATCGCGATCGCTAACAACACCAACGGTATCACCTACGGTGATTGCAGCAGCTTGATTTCTGAATTGAGTGGCTATTTTGATAAGGCTGCTGCTGCTGTTGCTTAATTGCTGACTTTTAACTAGGCGATTCACCAGAGTTGTGTTTTCATAGCTATTCGTGACAAAGCCATTGCTACATTTTTCACAAAATAATTGGGAGATAAAAGAGAAATGACCAAAACACCTCTAACCGAAGCTGTATCTGCTGCTGATTCTCAAGGACGCTACCTCAGCTCTACCGAATATCAAATTGCTTTTGGTCGTTACCGCCAAGCTGCTGCTAGCTTACAAGCTGCTAAAGCATTGAGTGCAAACGCTCAAAGCTTGGCTCAAGCTGCTGCTAATGCTGTATACCAAAAATTCCCCTACACCACCAGCACTCCTGGCCCTAACTACGCTTCCAGCCAAGTTGGTAAGGACAAGTGCGTTCGTGACATCGGTTACTACCTGCGTCACATCACCTACAGCTTAGTTGTTGGTGGAACTGGCCCATTGGATGATTACCTCGTCTCTGGTCTAGCTGAAATCAACAAAACCTTTGAATTGTCTCCCAGCTGGTACATTGAAGCTTTGAAGTACATCAAAGCTAACCACGGTCTAAGCGGCGACCCAGCTGTTGAAGCTAACTCCTACATCGACTACGTTATCAACGTTCTAAGCTAGTTGATAATTTTGCCCGGAGGGGTATGCAATGACTGACAGATGTTAGTGATTGTTTACCTCTCCGGGCATTGTTTTTTTTAGAGAATTTGATAACTGATAACTGTTGACTAATAACTGGTTTAACTACTAAATCCCTGTTGTAAAACTTAATTACGAATTACGAATTACGAATTAAAAATTACTTGACTATGGTTAATGAATATGGTATGGAAGATGATAACCAATTAACAGTAGAGCAGGCGATCGCTAATCTCCAGGGTGAGGATTTGGGATTGCGGGTATATGCAGCCTGGTGGTTAGGGCGATTTCGGGTTGATGCCCAAGAAGCGATTGATTTGTTGGTCGCAGCATTAGAGGATGAAGACGATCGCACAAATGGTGGTGGCTATCCCCTGAGACGAAATGCAGCGCGGGCATTGGGAAAACTGGGCGATCGTCGGGCAGTACCTCCACTAATGCGGGCATTGGAATGTTCAGATTTCTATGTACGGGAAGCAGCAGCACAGTCTTTGGAGATGTTAGGCGATGTGTCCTGTATTCCTATTTTGATTGAGTTACTGAAAGATAACGTACCTGGAACACTGCCAGCTACGGAACCTCCTCAGCTAGCCCAACCCTATGACGCAATTTTGGAGGCATTGGGAACGCTGGGAGCAACAGACGCAATTCCATATATCCGCCCCTTTCTAGATCACTTCATTCCGCGGATTAAGTTTGCCGCAGCGCGAGCGATGTATCAATTGACTGTTGATCCACAGGAAGCGAGTCAATATGGCGATCGCTTAATTGAGGAACTCTCTAACGATAGCTTGCAACTGCGCCGTACAGTCCTAGCAGATTTAGGAGCAATCGGATATTTTCCTGCCGCAGAAGCGATCGCTCAAACATTAGCAGAAAATAGTCTTAAACTCATCTCCCTCAAAGGTTTACTAGAAAAGCAGTTGCAACAAACTAAGCTGCCGGATTTATCCCTGGAGGCAATTAAAGTGATGACATTGATGGATGAATTGCTTTAGGAATGGGAATTGGGAATTGGGAATTGGGAATTGGTAATTGGTAATTGGATTCTAATATTAGTCATCACATCTGGCCCATTACCCATCACCCACCCATTACCCATTACCCAATACCCAGTACCCAGTCCCCATTACCCATCTCCCCCTGCACCCCCGCACCCCCGCACCCCTTCCTGACAGGTGTAGGTTTTTTACAAGGGTGTGAGTATTCAGTCTCTCTGGTCAGAAAATAAAATTAGAAACCAAAGTGTGGATGAGACTCAAATGCTGAAAAATGAGTATCTCAAACAGTGGACACGCATAGTATCAGAGCATATGCCACATCTGTCGATACCGCAAGTTGTGGGGTTGGCGACATGGAGTTTTGGGATGGTAATGACCAAATCCAGCAGTTTAAGTAAAGTATCGCAATTCATTGCTGTTGTGAATGGAGAAAAAGCCTCGGCGGTACGTCAAAGGTTGAGAGAATGGTATGAGGAAGCAGAAGCCAAAAAAGGGCTTCATCGTCGCAGTCTGGATGTGAGTAGTTGTTTTGCGCCATTGCTGAGTTGGGTTTTAAGTTTACTGC
>NZ_JAECZC010000086.1:6338-247164 GCF_016056305.1 Amazonocrinis nigriterrae CENA67
ACCACAGTTATGGGCTGGAGCAATTGTTGTCATGGATAATTTATCAGTACATACTGCTGCGGTGATTCGAGACTCAATTGAAGCAGTTGGTGCACGTCTTGTCTTTTTGCCTCCTTACTCACCTGATTTATCTCCAATTGAATTATGCTGGTCAAAACTGAAGCAGTGTTTACGAGCAGCAAAAGTTACAACCCATGAGGCACTAAATCACGTTTTAACTCAGATTGTGAATGAACACATCTCCTCTGATGATGCTTGGGGTTGGTTTGCTCACTGTGGTCTATTCATCTGAAAACTGCTGTAAGTTGCATATTTAAGTTGGCTGATGACTGTCATCGGTCATTGGTCAACCACCTTAAGAGGTGATTATACAATTTAGATGCGCTTTAGCTTAGAAAGTTGAACTTTTTTGAAATCTAGTTGTTTCAAGATTTAAAACTATGACAACTAGACTAAATTTAACAAAAACAACCAATAATTCGCAAAGGCAAATTATGAAGACACTGGGATTGGTTTTGAAAAGTACAATTGCTTTTTTGTTCGCTGTTTGTCTATCGCTAAATTTACTAATTGGCAACGCATTGGCAGCAGGTCAATTTAGCAATACTTGTACAGATACTAGCGTATCCGAAAGTTTTGGACAAGTAACCCTGTCAGCAGTCTGTGAAAAAAAAGATGGTTCTTATGTGAAAACTTCAATTTTATTAAATCCCTATATAGGTAATGATGGCAAAGGGAATTTAATTTGGACTACAGACAACAGGATACTAAACTGCTTTGATTTTGGTGTGTCAGGTGATGGTTTAGTGAATGCTACCTGTTTCAACTTAACGCAAAGAAATAGTGACGATGTTTCATCATCTATTGATTTAGATGACCATATTGCCAACATTGATGGTCAGCTGCAATACGAATAAAATCTGAAAGTTAAAAAGTAAAAGTTCTTAATTATTGACTTTTATTTTTTGACTTTTCTTTGAATTCGCATTCTGCACCTTCAACCAATTGTGACATTTCAAAGTGCAGAATGCGAGTTTCAATAGTGCGAGCGCTCTTTGCAAATAAAGAATATTTCAGTCGATATCACCAAAATACTCTCGTACAGCAGAAATTTTGTCACCTGTAACATCCAAGGAAATCGCGTTCCTTCCTTTGAAAGGTTGGTTAGCAATGGTTCCTTGACTTTCAAATTCAAAGGTGACAGTTGTATTGTTACTGGTAATACGATCTGGTGAACTCAATGTCAAGCGATCGCCTGTTTCTGTCCGCGCTTGCAACCTTGCAATTATCTGCTGTTTACCCTCATATGCAAAGGGTTGGCTGCGCTGTTTGCCAACCGGTAGCCAGAAACTTACGTCATCACTGAGCATATCAATATAAGGCTGAAAATCGCCTGTTGCCCATCCTTTGGCAAGATGGTCGAATGCCTGTTGGGCAGTGTTAATAGTTGCAGTCTGCTCCATTTTTTAACAGTGTTAAGAATCATTATTATCTTGAGCGATCGCCACGGCCAATTCTCGATATCTCCGTGGATCGCCTTCTGGAAACACCAATCTTTCTTGATTTCTGCGTTCGTATAGTTTTTCCATAATCAAGTGCCAATCCATTGCTGACAAAGGTGATGGTTGCTCATCAGCAGGTTGTAATTCTTGGGCTTTTGCTTGCAATTGTTGCTGCGCCCAAAACACACGACCACGAACTGCCCAATTATGATCATTGTTCGCCATCTGCTCGAACTGGGATTGAATTTGTGACAGCCAGTCTGGATGTGTCGTAGAAATCGCCTGAGCCAGTGATTGCAAGCCTACCACAGCTGAATAGCGCACCACCCATTCTTCATCTTGCTGGGCTACAAATAACAAAGCTTCTAAGGCTTCTTCTTGAGCAATTTCCAGTAGTTCCTCGTTGGGAAACCAATGCCATTTCATGCTTCCTAAACCTCTAGCAGCTGCACGCCGGACACTCAAGGCGAAGTCGGCTGTTGCTGCACCCAACAAGGTTATTAATCCTCTAGGATCACCAATACCTGCTAGGGCACGGATTGCCCAGGCTCTAGCGGAATAGTTATGTCGATCCAGTTGCTCTAACAAAGGTGCCACTGCTGGTTCTCCGATTTGCACCAGTCCATCCACAGCCGCAACTGCTGCACCTGGATTGTTATAGCCCAGGACTGCAATTAACGTTGGTACGGCTTCTTCTAAACGAGCTGCTGCTAAATTTTCTACAGCTTCTAACATCTTTGTAGAAGAGTCTGCCTCTTCCACAGCACGAATTAGGGATTGGAGGGTGGCATTCATGAGGAGTGAGGATGAAGAATGAATAAAAATGATTTCAGGAATTGATGATATATATAGCTATCCTATAGCAGTTTGTGAAGAAGTATCAGGGAGCAGGGGAGAAGGGGTGCGCTGACAGGTGTAGGTTTTTTACACTTAGGAGGAGTTAAAACAGTAAAAATCGTCAACAGGAGTAGAAGGAAAAGAACTCCAACGATGAAGTTGAATAGGAAGATGGTTGAGTAAATTAGCAATCAGGGTTAACAATCCCTGGAGAAAACAAGAAAGATGACGTTGAGGATGAAGGTTAAGAGGTTGAGAAAATACAATGTGGTGAGATGGAAGTGTTTCTAAATTTGGGGGAGATGATTGATTTTCAGCTTCACCCTTACGGGTTCGGTAGTTGCTTTCCGACGCAAGGCGACAGGAACGCACTACCTCACCACCAAGCATAACCATCCAAAGGGTAGAAACTGCGATCGCTAACCTGCATACGTTCAGCACGTTGAGGGTCAAGTAAACGGGTGTTGTGCCACTGCCAACCGTCAGATTTAACATCGCGGTGAGGGGGTCGCAGTCTTGGCGGTTCCCGTCGATTGCGAACCCCCGAACCCGAAGGGTAAACGCATTCAGTGCTAGGACGTAAACCGTACCAAACAGCCGAAGCGCGAGTTGGTTCAATGTCAGTCAGAATCAACCACGGGTCTTGATAGCCGATATCCCAACGTGCCAGTAATGTGCATTTGAGTGGATTGGTTTTAAAACAAATAATCTGACCTGACCAAGATTGTGCAGGAGCAGAGACTACATCTACCAATAGATGCCATGTGTGACTAGGTGGAACTCGATAAGTCCCTTGATGGTTAATACGTAAAAACGGATGCCAGCCAGCATCGACAATTAGTTGATATAACCAATCTGCATACAGGCCTCGATCAGCCGTGACTATCACTTGAAATCTACTGGGAATCACACCTTGCAAGGCATTGATGAGTTCTTGCCAATGCCTTTTCCAACTACCTGGTTGATTAGCTCTTACAACACGCCATGCAATGGGGATTCCACTTCCAGCCAACAGAATATTCAGCGATAAGACTACGAACTGATTGCCAATAGTTGTTGCATCCAGTGCTAAAGCTATTTGTTCCAGGTTTTTGGGCAGTAAACTTAAAACCCAACTCAGCAATGGCGCAAAACAACTACTCACATCCAGACTGCGACGATGAAGCCCTTTTTTGGCTTCTGCTTCCTCATACCATTCTCTCAACCTTTGACGTACCGCCGAGGCTTTTTCTCCATTCACAACAGCAATGAATTGCGATACTTTACTTAAACTGCTGGATTTGGTCATTACCATCCCAAAACTCCATGTCGCCAACCCCACAACTTGCGGTATCGACAGATGTGGCATATGCTCTGATACTATGCGTGTCCACTGTTTGAGATACTCATTTTTCAGCATTTGAGTCTCATCCACACTTTGGTTTCTAATTTTATTTTCTGACCAGAGAGACTGAATACTCACACCCTTGTAAAAAACCTACACCTGTCAGTGGGGGGATGGGGGGATGGGGTGATAGGGAGATGGGGAGATAATTCTTTACTCCTGTCTCCTGCCACCTGACAACTTACGATTGACTATTGACCATTGACAACTGACTGTGGTTGTCCCCACAAGATTCGCTCTTGCTTGTAAATGGCAATTCCTGGTTTAGCTCCTTTGGGTTTATAAACATTTTTTGGTTGAGTGTACACTACTGGTACTTGGTCACTTTGACGAGCGCGACTGTAATAGGCGGTCAAATCAGCAACAAATTGTAAATCGGTTGCTTCCGGGACAGCACCAGGTTCTAAACGTAGTAGTACATGGCTTCCAGGAATCTCTTGAGCGTGGAACCACAGGTCATAATCCCCAGCTACACGAAATGTCAATTGGTCATTCTGGCGATTGTTACGACCAATTAAGACTTGAAAGCCATTAGGTGTGCGGTAATCATAAAAGTTAGTGCTAGCAGTTTCGTTTGTACTGCGACTGCGATATTCTGGGTCTTCTAGATACTTTTGTCCAATTAGCTCATCGCGGATTTCTTCAAGAGCCTGCAAATCTTCTACTGTTTGGTAATTATCTATCTGAGCGATCGCAGCTTCCACTTGCTCTAAATAGTCAATTTCTGCCTGCACTTCCAGCAGTAGGGGTTCAACGGCAGTCCGAGCGCGTTTAAGTTTTTGGTGCTGTTTGTAAAGGCTTTGGGCATTTTGTACAGCATTTTTATCTGGCTGGAGAGCGATCGCTATTGGTTTGCCTGTTTCAAAATCAGGAAGGGTAATTTCTTTCATCCCAGGTTCCCAATTTTGGAGATGAGCCATTAACAAATCAGCTTTTTGCCGGTATTCATCCGCTTGATCTGATTGCTGTAAACGATCCGTAAAGGTTTGAGCTTTGTTCCGTAATTTTACTAAGATATTATTCAGCTTCTGGCTCAGCTGATGACGCAATTGGGAAAAGACCTGTTGATTGAGTTGGTCATTATAATATCTGTTGAGTAAAACTTGGATGTCTGATGCTGGGGCAACCGCACCCCAACCCATGACAGTGTATCCCTTTGCTGTCCAAGCAGGTTGAAACTTACTCACATCCAAAGCTTGTAGCCATTGCTGCCATTTTTCAAACAGCTTTTGCCAGTCGTCAGAATTGAGGGTATCGGTGATGGTTTCTGGTGCTAAATTAGCCGCCAGCAGCATAGATTCTACTAGTGCAGCACTTAAGCCACTATAACTTTTTAATAACTGACGTTTGATTGCTCCTGGTACTAGGCTGACTCTTTCTTGCCAGCGTTCAATAGATTCGCTCAAACTGGGGATAGGGCCAGTAAGTTTAGGTGGTGTTTCATAAGGTTGTCCGGTTTGGATGGGACGAACACTAGATTGTTGCTGACTAACTTGATGGGCAGCAGTAATAATCAGATTATCGGCATCGGTGAGGATGACGTTACTGTATTTGCCCATGATTTCTACATATATATGATATAGAGCGTCTTCTTGGGGACGACGGGCAAATTGTAAATCAATCACGCGTTCCCAAGGTGCGATCGCCTCAATTGCTACCAAAGCCAAACCACCCAACTGGTGTATAAGTTGTTGGCTGAAGGTGAAAGTATCCGGTACACGCGGCGGTGGTTCGCCAATGCAAATGCGTGCAGCTTGGGGATGCCAGGAAATCTCTAGCCAACCCCGTTGTTTCAGGGTACGTAATGCTACAGCAATAGTGTAGCGATCGCGCTGATAAACTTGCTCTAAGCGCGACGGTAGCCAGTTAGCGCGTAGTTCGCTACAAGCAGCTTTTAGGGTGGTAAAGTCAACTGGTTGCACAACAATTAGCCGTTGGCTCTCAAACGTCGATGCTCAGTATAGCAAAGTGCTGAGTGTTGAGGAGCGACTGCGTTCAGTAGTGCTGAGTGCCTAGTAGCCTGCCAAAAAGATTTTGACAGGCGGGGGAAAGGGTAAGGGGAAAAGGGGAAAAGTTTTTAATTTCTTTCCCTTTCCCCTTTTCTCTTTTCCTTTTCCCCAATCTAAACCTGTCAATATTTGCGTGGTGAACTACTAGTCTATGTGATTACGGCTATTATGCTATCTTAATTACGAATTACGAATTACGAATTACGAATTACTATTAAACCTGTTGACTATCCAATTTTTTTCTTTTGAGAGCAGCTGCACCTGTCATAGTAGCAACGAAGATAGCACCAAGGGTACTAGGTTCAGGTACAGACTTGGAAATACCTACTTTAATCTGAAAAGCGAGATTAGAACGAGCAGGTGCAGCACCTATCCAGCTAAAGGCTGTTTTACCAGTTAGTGTGAAGGGAGCAGAAATATTAGATAAACCTAGATAATCTACATCTGCAGTAGAATTTGTACCTGCTGATGCTAGACTTCCAATGCTTGTACCATTAAAAACTAAATCGGTCAAAGATACAGCGTTTTGAATGTTATTCTTACTGCCTTTATTAGCAAAGGTGCGTAAATAAATGTTTGTTACAGGGTCGCTAAACTCTTGAGACGTTAATATTGTAGTCTGGTTAGAATCGAACACTTTATAAGTGACCTTGCTGCCTGTGTATTCCAGGCTAAAATCCCAGACTTTTCCATTGCCCCAAACCAAATTACCTGAAGCTACAGGTGTACCATCAAATTTATTAATCCCTAGTTCTCGTTCTGCGTTACTAAGAGTATTATTACCAATTCGACCTTCGGCAACAAATACCTCTTTAAAATACCCGTTATTTATCAGTGAGTTAAAATCTGCATCATCAAAATCTGTATCAGCATCTTGGGATGTCAAAGGGGTAAATGTCACAGCTTTTGCTGGGTTTGGAGCTACAAATAACCCTAAGCTGACTAATCCTAAAATCAAAAATAACTTACTATTACCTTTAAGCGTGTTCAAAACTAGCATTGTCTCTCCTAAAAATAAATATTATTAATTGTTAATCTTTGCAACAATTTTTCCAATTTTACTACTTAAACGCAAAATACAGTACCTGTTGATTTACCTTTTTCTTGCTACTTACTTAGAAGAAGAGGGTGTTGATCAAGGTGGAAGTAAAGCGTTTAAATTAGATATAAATTGTGTGTTATTAGCCTAAAACAAAGTCTGATACCTTGTCGATGACTAATGCTATTTTTTAATTAAAAATTTATATACAACAAGATTTGAAATTGGTAACTAGCTCAATTTAATGAAACTTAAAATGTGATGACTTCGCTTCAATACGTTTCACTCGTAATCACAAAACTTCTTTGAAGTTTTTCAAAGTTGACCTATTTGTAATGATTTTCTATGAAGATGCACTTCATATCTATGAAACGTAAGCGAGGTGTGAACAAGGAAGAGAAACGGAAAAACCTTTACTTTCCTAGAAAGGTGAAGGAGATGGAAAAGGGAAGATGAAGAGTAAAGAAGACTGGGTAAAAAACAGGATGGAATAGCTCAAGTCTTTTCCTTTTAAACTTCCCCTTCCTTTTCTCTTTCCCTTCTTTCCCTTTCATTGCTTAAAACGTTAGGAATTATGCAACTGACACACTAAGTAAAGGTTAGGGTTGTCAAAAGGAGCCACTGCGGTCTTGGGGTTTCCCCAAGTGGAGCAAGTGGCGTTCCACAGTGAATAGTTAAAATTAAGCTTTGTTGCACTATTGAACGCCAGTTCGTTCAAGTCGGGAAACCCTTTCGGCAATCGCTCATGGGGGGAACCCCCAAGACCGCGTTGCCTCACCACACGACTGGCTCCTATTGACAGCCTCAACTCAAAATTTATGACACTTACATAAGTCCCGAAGATTAGTAGCTCATCGAGTGATCAAAGCTGGTTGTTTGACGGGTTGTTCTAATAGCTTGGTGTAAAGTTCGCCAAGTTGAGTTGCTACCCCATCCCAACTAAACTTGGTTTCTACACGGTTTCTACCAGCTTTACCTAATTCATCGCGCCATTGTGGATTCTCTAGAATTCGGTCGATCGCAGTTGCAAAAGCAGCTACATCTTCGGGTAGCGCTAACAACCCTGTTACTTCAGGAACCACTGTAAACTGAAGTCCGCCGACATCACTGGCTACCACTGGTGTACCACTAGCCATCGCTTCAATGGCTACAAGACCAAAGGGTTCGTAGTGGCTGGGTACAACGCAAACATCGGCTGCTGCGTAGTAAGTTGGCAAAATTTCGTGACTGAGACGACCGGGAAGGGTGGTAAGATTATCCATCCCTAATTCCTGAATAATTCTCTCAATACGATCGCGCTCAAGACCATCGCTATTACCTGGTGTGCTACCACCACCTATAATTAGCTGGAGATTGTGATCACCTCGTAATTTCGATTCATTGATAGCACGCACTAAAGTTTCTATTCCTTTACGCGGGTCAAAACGTCCCACATACAATACAACTTTCGCTTCTTGTTCAATTCCTAATTTCAATCTGGCTGCTTCTCGGTCAATGGAACCAAAGCACCTAATATCGGTACCGCAGGGAATAATCTCGATATTGCCTTTGGTGGAAACGAGCGATCGCATATGTTGCTTTTCTTGTGGACTCGTTGCCACGATTGTTTCTGCTGTCTCTAAGACCTCTTTTTCCACTGCTAATCGCTGACTGGCAATTAGAGGAATATTTTTGATAGTGTTATATTTGACTGCTCCTAATGAGTGGTATGTGTGAACTTGCTTACTCCCTTGGATTTTCTTCAACTGCATTCCTACCCAACTAGAGAGCCAATAGTTTGTGTGAATTAAATGATATAAAATGCCTTCTTCTGTTTGAAATTTGAGAAAATTTTCCACAAATTCTGGCAAATAATTAAAAAGATTGTCTCGTGGTACAAACTCAACAGAACCAGCTTTTAAACGAATTGTTCGACAATTTTGGCTATGTTGAACTATTGTCTGTTGCTCTGCACTCACTTTGCGGGTAAACATATCAACTTGCCAACCCTGCTGTGCTAGCGCTTCACCCACATGGCGCACATAAACGTTTTGTCCTCCAGCTTCTTCCTTACCAATTTCGATCGCCGGATCTCCGTGGACGGAAATCAAGGCGATGTGTTTTTCAATGGTAGAGTTCATAGTTTGTGTGTTGCTGATTTTGACGACGTATCCGACGGTTCCAAGTGTGCTATGCAAAAACTTTACTCAAACTGTTAAGGAACATTGAGTAGTTTATATTTTAATTTAATTTGTAAAACATTCTTATCTCTTTACTAGAGTAAGTAATACTTTATCACTCACTATTTATATTTGCTGTCCCTATAAATAGTAAAATTTAATACTTTCAATAAATGCTATTTTATGGAAAAATACTCTGTACTGTATGATACATTTTAAAAATTAAAATAATTTATACTAGCAATAAGCCTATCCTATTTGATTTGTGAAAATCGTTACGTTGAGATTCTTGACTTCTTACAGAAGTCAAGAAAATTGTGTATTGCTATCGCAAGTATTTAATACAAATAAAAATGGGTAGTTTAAATGATTAAATTAATTTTGCCTATTTACTTAACGTTGATGTGAGTAGATATAAAAGTAACAGGTATCCGAATTGACGAGAAAGATTGCTTAATAATCAATTTCCTTGACTCTCAGCAATTTGTATTCTGAGACGAAAAAATTTATAAATATTCCTATGGAATAAAAGCTGAATGTAGTTGAGTAAGCTGTTCCGCATTGAAGTTGCAGATCTAATTGTGTTGACCGATGACCGATAACTGATGACTGTCATCAGGAGCCAGTTGCACAGTCAGGGTTTCCCCACTTGAGCTTTCAAGCGCGTTCATCGGTCAACGACCTTCTCCTAACCCAGACGCTACGCGAACATGAATAATTATGCTATTTAGATGTGTTTTAGCTTAGTTGTACTTTGCTCTTACCCAGATGTTTCTGAACTATAGCCGTAGTCACATAGGTTAGGACAGTGATGATTGCTCAAAGCCTTGAAATAACTGGTTTATACTCAGCACTTAGCACTTTGCTATATAAGAAGAGTTTTACAAGTCTATCTTAATTGAATAAATGTGATCGCCACTGTTGGCATAACTGCGTTAGCTTGCGTTTGCTTAGCTTACACAAGCTGAATTAAACTAGGTTTTTTATCCCAGTTTCAGACTCGTAAAACAAGCTGCCCTTAGCTAATGACCATAGCCTTAGATTATATCTTAAGACTGTAGCCAGCAAACAGATTTCACCCAACAGTGGCGATCGCACTTAAAACAAGCACTATAACTACCCTTTGATAGAGGAACTAGAAAATTACTGAACAATTAAAAATTAAAAATCACTTTTTTTTGATTTTTAATTTTTAATTTCTCTAGATTTAGTTTGTGGTTTGTGCAGCTAGCATCTGCTTCAGCTTTTCTAGTTCAGAAGCCCAGCGTGGGTCTGGACGAATAGCATCTGACTCAGCCGTGGTAGTAGTTTCACGATTACCGCCGCTACGCCGGGACTTTTTAGAACCTTTGTCTCGACGATTGCTGTCTTTATTTGTGTTAGGAGCAGGGATGCTGCTAGTATTGACAGCTTTGGGAGCTTGCTGCTCTTCGTTCTCCTCACCCTTTGTTCTAGGTAGTGCCTTCTCTAGTTTGATGGGAGTCTCTTTGAACAAGTGACCGTTATACTTTTCAATAATCTGATCTGCTTGTTCGTCATTGTTGACTGTCAGAAAACCGAAACCACGGCATTTACCAGTTTTCCGGTCTTTGATGAGTTTTGTAGTAACTGCATCGCCTTCTGCTGCAAAAACTGCTTGCAGGTCTTGACGATCTATTTCTTCTTTTGGCAAATTGCCTATATATAGGCGAACGGACATGAACTATACCTCCAGAGTTAAATGAACAGGCGCAAGGCAAGAAAACAATCACTTGGCTTTGGCTTTTAAATAGATGCTATTGACCAAGACTGCCATAAACCAATTTTTTTAATCCAAACTGTCAACCTATACAATACAGTTTTTCGTCGGGATCAAGCTTGTTTAATACAAAAGCGCATACAACGCTCAGCTAACATCACTTTAATTCTAAGAATTGTAAATCTATTAGCCTACTGTCTGCCACAGTAAATATTTTTTCAATGCTTTTGCCCGCAGAATTAAATACCATTCCTTACATTATCACGGTATTTTCTACGTAGCTAGTTCAGCGCACACATTTCCGACGATAGTATTATTGCATCGTAGCATAATGTACATTTTTTTCTCAAGAGCGTAGACAGGAAACAAAAACCAGCCTTGGGCTGGTTGATTTGCTGCTGTGTTGGGAGGATAAAAAGAGAAATTGGCGCAATCACCGAGTTGTGATCACCAAGCTATGGCGCTGATTTATGCCAATTGCTGGGGATTATGTTAATAAACGTAACACTTAGGCAAACAAATTGCAATATTTCTTTACATTTTGGGTTGTCAGTTGTCAGTTGTCAGTTGTCAGTTGTTAGTTGCCACTGACTACTGACCACTGACTAACCTGTGAGAAAAATGTATGCACCCCAAGCTTGTGCTGCAACAGCTAAAACAGTAGACCAGATGGGATGAGGGCTATGAAGTGTTTTACCACTTTGAGTTTGCAAGGTTTGGATGTCAATCCAAGGTGTTGCTCCTCGGCGGAACCAGCCTGTAACTGTAATTTGCCGACCGATCAAATCTTGGAAATTGACTGGTTGCCCTAGCCAGGAAATGTGGTGCAATTTTACTAAACCCGTATTGGACTGTAGGATTAAGTCTTGTGCTAAGCAATTGCCAGTACCCCGACGACCCAAAAGCTTGCCGACAAGATGTACTTTCACACTGTCGATGGGGATGGTAGATGGATTCGCTAACAGGTTGGGTAAGAGATCATCGGCTTGCAGGCTGCTAGTTTTAATCTCTGGAAAAAAAGAGTTCATCCGGATTACCATACCAATGCTAAAGCCAATGAGTAGGCAGCCTGTGACAAATGACCAATCTTCATATATCCACTTCAAATTTAAAAATTTGAGTGTAAAAGCAGCTTGCCATAGCAGCCAAATTAGACCAGCAAACACAAAACCTAAAGGAATGCCCAAAAAAGGAGCGATTTGTAATAAGAAAGATTGACGCGTCACCTTTAAGGACTGTTGGCTTAAAGATTGTTGACTAGCTAGATGTAGTTCGGTGTCTATATGCCAGTGCTGGGCTATTTGACAAAGGCGTTGGATGCGATCGCCAATTAAGGGATGGGTGTTGTTGATTGCTAACCAGTGGCGATAGGGATTGAGATGATCCCACATCAAAACAGATTCAAAGGTCAGATGACCCGCAACACTACCCAAAGAAAGACTCTGTTGATAACCTACTGGCATTAAGAGATTTAAACTTTCCAAGTGCCAACTGGTTTGTTCTGCTTTTTGCACATCGCCAGCAATACCAATGGCTATTTTGAGTAAAGCGCGAGTTAAAGCATTGGGGTTTCCAGTAATTTCAGCTGCCAGGCGATCGCTATAATAAAGCCGCAAGCGCGACAACCACAAAGCAGTGCCAGTCAATAAACCCCAAATTCCATAACAGAGGCTAGCAATAATAGTGAATGGCGGCCGCAAAATTTGATTGGTTTTGTCTCCCCACGCCGACACCTGCTGATATAGCCTGTATATTGGTAGCGTCACCACCAATACCAAAGACATCACCATAAAATCCCAGTGGGAAATATGCCCCAGTTCGGCAGCGTAAATGGTAGCAATCTCATCATCCGTTAGTTGTTCTAACAACCCCTGACTGACCACAATCCGGGCAGTATGAGGTAAATTACCATAGGTCAAAGCCATTGGTGCTGCTACTGGTAGAATACGCAACTTAGGTATTGGCCAGTGGCGCTGTTGGCAATAGCGGTGTAACACTCGCCCAGTTTCACGACTGTAATTATTCAACACATCTTTGGACAACTCTCGTTGCCCATAGGATGCTAATAGCCAATCTAGTAACCAGGGCGAAACTGCAAGCGAGGCGAACAACACTATTAATAAAAAATGAGTAGTATCGCTGTATAAAAGCTGCAATGGCTCCAAGTATGGTAGTTTGACTAAAGTGAAATTAATAAACTCCATTGCGAACTTGAGTATTTCCCGCAGCACCCAAAATAGAGCAATGAAAGTGCCTGCTGCCAGTAACCGCAATGGTATTAAGCTGGGCTTACGCAAAGGCTGCCATACCTTGGCGCGTTTTGCTTGCCGCCAATAGATGCCAAATTCTTTGATTTGTTTGTAGCCAGCACCCAAGAAACCATTAGATGGTGTGGCAGGTTTTTCTATAAATGTTTTTTGAAAACCATTAGGTGTTACAGCCGTAGAATTTCTGGGACTGACCGTTGTTACTTTTGTTTTTTGTGGTTTCTTGTGTGATGGTGCAGTGACTTGAGAATTATTTGAGTGTGAATTATCAAAGGCAACAAATCCAGTTTCAGAATTTGTTGATTGTTTATGAGGTTTTTTGCGTGCTGTTAAGTGTGTCAGGGCACGTTGTGCCCATTCTTTAACTTGTGGATTCTGGCTGACTGTGAGACTTTGACACAAAGCGATCGCCTTGGGGATTTGGCCAATGCGTGCATAAGCCATAACTAAGCCAACCTGGGCTTGCAAGCTAGCAGTATCATTGCCCTGGCTACTAGCCAAAGGTTCTAATTGAGCGATCGCTGTTTGGTAATTTCCTTGCTTGAGGGCAACTAAACCAGCCTCCAAAGACGATTCGGCATGTGAAGGCATAGAAATTCTGGCACTCCAATCTCTATTTAAATTAATTCATGGTTTGATAAAAGCGCATTCAGATCCCTGACCGAATAATTCGTAGTTCGTAATTTCTAATTCGTAATTGGAGACAAGTTTATTTTTCTTTGTTTCCCAGCCCCCGATTTGAGTCGTGGGGCAATCATTACGAATTGTGCAGACAATTAACCGCGTCCTGTACCGCCTAACAAGTGAATTATTCTTCCACTGGTTTTTGAGTGGAAAATACCGGGGCGATGGCGCTTAACTTTAACTCTGGATGATCTCCCTGTAACTGTTGGCAATTCCATTCATTGCGGAATAGCAATACTGGGCGTCCCATGCTGTCTTTGACTGTGGTGGTGTTAAATATACGTCCCACCTTGTTCAAAGCTTCCCAACCACCTTCAACCCAACGGGCGACGCTGTAGGGCAATAATTCTAGTATGGTTTCTACACCGTACTCGTTTTGGAGACGAAACTGCACCACTTCAAATTGCAACTGACCCACAGCGGCGAGAATTGGATCACGCTTGGCTTCATCAGTTGAGTACATAATTTGTACTGCACCCTCTTCGCGCAATTCCGAAATACCTTTCTGAAATTGCTTAAACTTGGAAGGGTTAGGATTTCTCAGAGTCGCAAATAGTTCTGGTGAAAAATACGGAATCCCCTCATATTCCAGCTTTTGACCCGTGTAAATTGTATCGCCGATCGCAAAAACCCCTGGATTGTTCAAACCGATCACATCACCCGGATAAGCTTCATCAATGGATTCCCGTTCTTGGGCAAAGAGTTTTTGCGGACGAGATAACCGTACAACTTTGCCAGTCCGGGCGTGATTCACTGTCATATCTTTTTCAAACTTACCAGTGCAGACCCGGACAAAAGCCACGCGATCGCGGTGTTTTGGATCCATATTCGCTTGCAGTTTGAAAACAAAACCAGAAAAATCGGGGTAGGTAGGGGGAACCTCGCCCACACTGCTATTATGCGAACCTGGTTTGAGGGCATAGTCCAGGAAGTACTTGAGGAATAACTCTACGCCAAAGTTGGTCATGGCACTACCAAAGAAAACAGGTGTCATTTTCCCTTGATGTACCAATTCCAAATCTAATTCTGGCCCTACTCCTTCTAAGAGTTCTAAATCGTTTTTCAGTTGGTAATATAAATCTTGTTCCAGCAGATCTTCAATTTGAGCATCACCCAAATCGACGATTGTATCGCGGGCTTCCCGGCTTCCGTGGGCGCTGCGTTCAAATAGGTGAATTTGTTGCTTGTCCCTGTCAAAAACCCCTTTAAAGCGATCGCCCATACCAATGGGCCAGTTGACTGCATAGGTTTGCAAGCCCAATTCTTGCTCAATTTCATCCAATAGTTCCAGAGGTTCTCTTCCCGGACGGTCGAGTTTATTCACGAATGTAAATATGGGCAACCCGCGCAGTTTACAAACTTCAAATAACTTTCTGGTTTGGGGTTCCAAACCTTTAGCCGCATCGATCAGCATCACTGCATTATCGGCGGCAGCTAAGGTACGATAAGTATCTTCGCTAAAATCTTGGTGTCCTGGTGTGTCTAGTAAATTGATCTGGCAATTTTGGTATTCAAACTGCAACACGGTGGAGGTAATAGAAATTCCCCTTTGTTGTTCCATTGCCATCCAGTCTGAGGTAGCCTTACGCTGTGCCCTACGTGCCTTTACCGCCCCAGCTTCGTGAATCGCACCTCCGTATAGCAGTAGCTTTTCTGTGAGTGTCGTTTTACCAGCATCAGGGTGGGAAATAATCGCAAAGTTACGGCGAAGTTCCACAGCTTTATGAAGTTCTGACTCAAGTTCAATTGACATAAGTGTATTTGTTTGCTTGTAAATTATCTTAATGTTTCTACTCTAGCGAGTCTTTTAATCTTAAAACAAGGATACTCGTGATAGGGTCGTATACAACGAACAACCTGAGTGAACAGGAGAAAAAAATGTACGATACAGATCAGCGCAAGCTGCTATCTGCTTTGTCTCATGCAGCAATTTTTTTCAGCACGCTATTTGTTTCTGTGGGTTTACCTATTGCTCTGTTGTTTGTCACAGACGATCCAATTGTCAAAGAAAACGCCAAAGAATCCATTAACTTTCACTTGAATGTGTGGATTTATGGAACAATTATTACAATCTTAATTTGGTTAACCCTTGGTTTGCTGTTTCCCTTAGCTGGTCTGGGATATCTGCTACACTGGGGACTAACAATTTGGGCAATAGCTTCCGTACTACTAAATCCCGATCAACCTTTTCGTTATCCCTTCATTTTTCGAGTCCTATAGCACAAAATATGATCAGAAATTGAACATAGTTCAATCCTCACGAGTAAAGGCGCAAGGTATTTTGTGCCTATTTGATTTTGACCAACCTGATTTAAAAATACTTTGTGTTTTTGTGTCTTAGTGGTAAAAAATCAAAAAACCGCGAAAGACACTAAGACACAAAGAGTTTTCATTCGTTCTAGTGTACGTAGTTGATGAAGGCTATTTATTTAGTAGAGACTAGAAAATGGGGAATTTACAATCATGCCCTATTATCTAATTTCTTTATTATTAATTGGGACGATTTTTTATATAGTTATTTTAGTGTCCCTTGGATATGGGTCAGCCGAGCTGTAAAATACAAAATTGCCCCACAACTTGAGCAAGAGTAGGGCAAGGGACAGTTAAGCACTGTTTGTAGTTTGTCCGACAGCAGCAGCATTTTGCCCTGCTTTTGTGACGCTTTGTCTTGTGTCCATTGCATTTATTATTTACAAAAATTTATGTTTCCAGTACATCGCCCCCGCCGTCTGCGTACCCACCCCCAACTCCGCCGGATGGTACGTGAAACTGTCTTGACAACTAATGATTTGATCTATCCGCTTTTTGCTGTTCCAGGTGAGGGAATTGCTAAAGAAGTAAAATCCATGCCTGGAGTTTACCAACTATCGGTAAATAAAATTGTCGAAGAAGCAAAAGCAGTTTATGACTTAGGAATACCCGCGATTATTCTGTTTGGTATACCTGCGGATAAAGATGTCGATGCTACTGGTGCTTGGCATGATTGCGGTATCGTCCAAAAAGCAGCGACAGCTGTGAAGGAAGCAGTACCAGATTTGATTGTAATTGCTGACACTTGTTTGTGTGAGTATACCAGTCACGGTCACTGCGGTTATTTGCAAGTTGGTGATTTGACAGGACGGGTTCTCAACGATCCTACCTTAGAATTATTGAAGAAAACAGCGGTTTCTCAAGCGAAAGCTGGTGCAGATATCATCGCGCCTTCTGGGATGATGGATGGTTTTGTGCAAGCAATTCGTCAAGGTTTGGATGAAGCAGGCTTTGAAGACACGCCGATTTTATCTTATGCTGCTAAGTATGCTTCAGCTTATTATGGCCCATTCCGGGATGCAGCAGAATCAACACCCCAATTTGGCGATCGCAGAACTTATCAAATGGATCCAGGTAACGCCAGGGAAGCCATTAAAGAAATTGAACTGGATATCGCCGAAGGTGCTGATATGCTCATGGTTAAGCCAGCTTTGGCATACATGGACATTATCTGGCGGGTCAAGGAAGCAAGTAACTTGCCTGTTGCTGCTTACAACGTTTCTGGTGAGTATTCTATGATTAAAGCTGCTGCTCTCAACGGCTGGATTGATGAGAAGCGCGTAGTCATGGAAACTTTAACTAGTTTTAAACGTGCTGGGGCTGACTTGATTTTAACATACCATGCTAAAGATGCGGCGCGATGGTTGTTGGAATAAGCTAGACTTTTGAATAATTTATTGAGAAATCTCACGCAGAGGCGCGAAGGCGCAAAGTTTTTCTTTGTGTTTTGGTGTTTGGGCGTGAGATTGTTGTATTTTGTCTTTGTCTGATGCGAAATTCAAAATTTAATCAATTAGCGTTATTTTTACCTATACATACAGCAGTCTGCAAGTAAACGAGGTACAGAACGCAGAACTAATTTATCGGTGAAAAGTTACTGTAACTGCTTGTTTGCTGTTCCAACATCAGGTTTTGTACGTGATGATACAGAAATATAGGCTGAACTCGTTTGCAAGAGGTGAGGCGATCGCTTATAAATGAATTATAGTTAATAAATTTTTTGCAATTGACCTTAAAAGTCAATTGATTTAATAAACCAACTTAAGTTTTCAAAGGGAGCATGGAATATGGATATGCAAGTCCTGAGAGAGCGTGCTGGGCTTAGCCGTGCAGAGGTTGCCTTCAGGCTTGCAATTAGTGAAACCAGTGTTCGTAACTGGGAAGCCGGGCGCACTGAACCCACGATGACACCAAAAAAATATTTAGACGCTTTGCGTCTTTTTAAATGTACACCGGAGGAATTGGCAGCCGCGAGTGAAAAGTCAATTAATCAGCGACATAAACGCAAACCAGGAAGACCTAAGCGCTTCCCGGATAATCCAGTTGTAGTGACAGATTCTCCAGTTTGCAGCTCATAGTCTGCTATCTGACAATTAGAGCCATTGATAAAAATGATAACATCTAAACTTATGTGCTTGCTGCTTCCAATAAGAGTAGCTACTAGTTAACCAGTGCTTGACAAAAAGTGATTTTAGTGAATTCCAAGAAATAAATTATCTCACTTGAAGTAGGGGCAGGTTCACAAATATCCTCGCTCTATCAAGTGACATATTCATTAACCCACCCCTACTGATGACTGTGAACAGTGAAATATTTTTTGTTTGGAAGTCCCTCCATCACAGCAACAACATTACTTCTTCACCTGATGGGTAGAAAGCCAGCAAAGTAGCTTGATGAATTAAGTAGTTATAAATACTTACACTACAGTCAAGTTATGGTTTTTTACCCTTGGGGAACAGCTGTGAATTGGATTTTGAGATAGTAATGTGGGTAATTAATCCCTACTACTAGCGGCAAAATAGCAATTAGACAGCATAGGAAATGGGGAAATCAAACAAAAGTTTGTTCTTCTATGGCTCTTGGGGTTGATTTGATGAACCCAATTTCTAACTAGTGCGATCGCTCACGGTATTGGCAGCGACGGCGCGATAAGATTCTAAAACAATAGTCGTACTAAAAGGTCTAAATGGCAGAAACACTATTCTTCAACGCTCTGCGAGAAGCCATTGATGAAGAAATGGCTCGTGATTCCAGTGTATTTGTTCTTGGTGAAGACGTAGGCCACTACGGCGGTTCCTACAAAGTTACCAAAGACTTATACAAGAAATATGGCGAATTGCGAGTTTTAGACACCCCGATCGCCGAAAATAGCTTTACAGGCATAGCAGTAGGCGCAGCCATGACAGGTTTGCGACCGATAATTGAAGGTATGAACATGGGCTTTTTGCTGTTGGCCTTCAACCAAATATCTAACAATGCTGGGATGCTGCGCTACACTTCCGGTGGTAACTTTAAAATTCCAATGGTGATTCGCGGCCCTGGAGGAGTAGGAAGACAGCTAGGAGCAGAACATTCCCAACGGTTAGAAGCTTACTTCCAAGCTGTTCCTGGGTTGAAAATTGTTGCCTGCTCCACACCTTACAATGCTAAAGGACTGCTGAAATCTGCTATCCGTGATGATAACCCCGTGTTGTTCTTTGAACACGTTCTGCTTTACAACTTGAAAGAAGATTTACCAAACGAAGAATACCTGTTGCCTTTAAACAAAGCAGAAGTTGTGCGTCGTGGAAAAGATGTCACAATTCTTACTTACTCACGGATGCGGCATCATGTATTGCAAGCCGTGAAGACTTTAGAAAAACAAGGTTACGATCCAGAAGTAATTGACTTAATATCACTCAAACCATTAGATTTTGATACCATTGGTGCATCCATACGCAAAACCCATCGAGTGATTATCGTCGAAGAAGGAATGAGAACCGGGGGTATTGGTGCAGAATTAATTGCCTCTATTAATGACCGTTTGTTTGATGAATTAGACGCGCCAGTGCTGCGGCTTTCTTCCCAAGATATTCCCACACCTTACAACGGCAATCTAGAGCGATTGACAATTGTCCAACCAGAGCAAATTGTCGAAGCTGTAGAGAAAATGGTAGCTTTGCGAGTTTAAAACAAAGTTAGGAGTTAAAAGTTAGGAGTGAGGAATTAAGAATTTAAAGTGTAAATTATAACTCCTCAATCCTGTACGGGCGCAAAGCCTTGCGCCACTCCTAATTCTTAACTAACAACTCATAACTCATAACTCATAACTTTCCAAAAGAGCGCTATTATAGCCTTTGTCAGTTGCGAGTTATGGTATGCAAAGACAGCGATCGCTATTAGCCTTGATTTTAGTTTTGATCATCGCCGCCATTGTGACGATTGTTCAAATACCCGTGCCTCTGGGATTAGACTTGCGCGGAGGTTCACAGCTCACAATTCGGGTGCAAACCACACCAGAAATTAAGCAAATCACCCCACGCGAATTAGAAGCCGTGCAAAGAGTCGTTGAAAACCGGATTAACGGCCTTGGTGTTTCTGAACCAGTAATTGAAAAAGTGCCTAACAGCGACAAGATTCTGGTGCAGCTACCTGGTGTCAATAATTCAGAGCAAGCACAACGGGTGTTAGGAGGCACCGCACAATTAGAATTCCGCACACAAAAAGCCGGTACGGAAACTCAACTGTTTGCTTTCCAAACTTCTAGAGCCGAACTTAAAGCTAAGCAAGAAGAGTTAAGAAAATCCCAAGACACTGCGGCAATCCAGAAAAATCAAGAAGAGTTACAAAAGAACAACCAAGCGATCGCAGAATTGTTTGAAAGCACTAACCCACCTCTAACTGGTAAATTTCTCAAAGATGCCTACGGCGAACCCACTCAAGGCGGCAATAATTGGAATGTCGCCATTCGTTTCGACCAAAAGGGTGGTGAACTGTTTGCCCAACTGACAAAAAACCTCGCTGGCACTGGACGGAGTATTGGTATATTCTTAGACAATGAACTTATCAGCGCTCCTGTCGTTGGGCCAGAATTTGCCGCTACTGGTATCACTGGTGGCGCTGCTGTGATTACGGGTAGATTTACGGCACAACAAGCTAACGACTTGGGTGTACAGTTACGCGGTGGTGCATTACCTGTACCAGTCAAAATAGAAGAAATCCGCACTGTTGGGGCAACTTTGGGTCAAGACAGCATCACCAGCAGTATCTACGCTGGTATTGGTGGTCTCATCCTAGTATTAATATTTATGGTGCTGTACTACAGACTACCAGGGCTAATTGCCGACATCGCACTCTTAATCTACGCCCTATTAACCTGGGCTTGCTTTGCATTGTTGGGTGTCACCCTGACTTTACCAGGAATTGCTGGTTTTATCCTGAGTATTGGTATGGCAGTGGATGCCAACGTGCTAATTTTTGAGCGCACACGGGAAGAATTACAAGCAGGCAAATCTTTATATCGTTCTGTAGAATCTGGTTTTTACCGCGCCTTTTCGAGTATCTTAGACGGCAACGTTACCACAGTTATTGCTTGTGCCGCACTCTTCTGGCTGGGGGCTGGTTTAGTGAAAGGCTTTGCTCTAACATTGGCTTTGGGCGTAGCAGTCAGTATGTTTACCGCAATTACCTGTAGTCGCACTCTCATGTTTTTGGCAATTTCCATTCCCGCACTGCGGAAACCAGAACTTTTCTCTCCCAATGTGCCAACCTCAAATAAGGCAGAGGTGGCTAAATGAAACTAAGTATTAACAAATCGCGATCGCTGTGGTGGACTGTTTCAGGTGCCATTATTCTCGCTGGTATCATCTCAATGGTGATTTCTTGGCAAAATCCCAACATCAAAGCACCTCTACGTCCCAGTTTGGATTTTGTCGGTGGTACAAGATTACAGTTTGAACGAGACTGTACTAAACCAGGTAACTGCGACAAGCCAATAGATATCAATGTCGTCCGAGAAGTAGCGAAAGCACAGGGAATAGGGGATAGCGGCATTCAAATTGTTGCAGACAGAGATACAAAAGCAGAAAACGGCATATTAATCCGCACAAAAAACTTAGATACTGACCAGCAAATCCAGTTAAAAAATGCTTTAAGCGAAAAAGTTGGTGCTTTCGACGAACGAAAAAGTCAGGTTGATATAGTTGGGCCGACTCTGGGACGAGAGTTGTTTACCTCTGGTGTAATTGCCCTGATTATGTCTTTTGTAGGTATCGTTGTTTACTTAGCATTTCGCTTTCAGTTGGATTATGCGGTATTTGCGGTCATTGCTCTATTTCACGATGTACTCATCACCGTAGGGATTTTTTCGATTTTGGGTTTGGTACTGGGTATTGAAGTAGATAGCCTGTTTATTGTAGCTTTATTGACAATTACAGGGTTTTCGGTCAACGATACAGTGGTAATTTACGATCGCATCCGGGAAACACTCAAAATAAATCCCAACCGTCCCATTGCCGATATTGTTGATGATGCAGTCAACCAAACTTTAGGTAGATCAATCAACACAACTTTAACTGTGTTGCTGACATTGTTTGCTATCTTTCTGTTTGGCGGAGAAACACTGAAAAACTTTGCTCTAGCTCTAATTATTGGTTTCACAATGGGAGCTTATTCCAGTATTTTCATTGCCAGTACTCTCCTAGTTTGGTGGCGCGAACGCACAGGTCAATCAGTAGCGGTAGGAAGTGCTGAGCCAATTGATACATCCCCTAGTTCTCAGGATACTTAAGTTGTCGTTCATTTGATTGTTGAGTTAAAACATTATGCAAATTGCTTAACGACACGCTGCAATTTTCTTACCCTATGGATCTACCGGAACAACCGCCAACTTCTAGCAACAACACCGAGAATACTGACCCATCCTTTGCCCAACAAGTACAAAAGCTACATCAGTTGACAGTATACGGCAGGTGGTTATTTGTTGGCTTTTTGTGGCTCACAATTGGCCCTGTGTGCTTGTGGAATCTACGTGCAGAAATTTCTCTTTGGCAACAATACTTTACTTGGGTGGCAGTGCGCTACGGACTGTTTTATCATCCACTGTCTACTCTGGGTTTAGGATTTTGTATTGGGATGACAGTTGCTGTCTTGGTTTGGCAGAGTCGCAATATTTTAGTTGGGTTGCCACAACAAGAAAAGCAACGTTTAGAAAAACAAGTTTGTCGGATACGCCAGCAGGGGCCAACTCATCCTCTGTGGAAGTGGGTTTGTGATGAAATCAAGGCTGGATGATAAAATTTTCAAATTGTTGCATGTATATGTACCTATTGGGCATTTTATAGCAAAATAAAACTTAACAATTATGAATCATGGGGAAAAGGGTAAAGGTAAAAAGGATGTACTGTTATAAGCTAAACCACATCCAAATTGCATAATCACTCGTAAAGGTCGTTTACCGATGACTGTTAACGAAGGCAGGGGGCAGGAGGCCGTTTTTGTCACGAGGATTTATACCCCGTTCCAAAAACTTTTCGTCTTAAAAGGCGAGGTTTCAGACCGGATTGTTTCGATGAAAGTTATCAGTCATCAGTCATCAATCATCAGTCAACACAATTAGATATGCAACCTTGATGTGCAACAGCTTAGTTTCTTGTTCTCCTTCTTCAGAAAAGATACTGCCAAAATTGGGTGTCTCCAGATGAACTATTCTCAAATTCAATTTTGCGATCGCCAGTCTAAAATAGACCTTTACCAACTCCAAGAACTATTAAACATTTCAGCTTTCTGGGCAAAAGGGCGTAGTGTAGAGGATTTAGGTATCGCTATTGCTAACAGCGACCCCGTAATTTCTGTCTGGGATAATGAGAAACTGATTGGCTTTGCCAGAGCCACTTCTGATGGTATCTATCGTGCCACAATTTGGGATGTTGTGATCCACCCAGATTACCGTGGTACTGGGCTAGGAACCAAATTAGTGGAAATCGTCTTGAGCCACCCGCGCATGAAGATGGTTGAGCGTGTATATCTGATGACGACTCATCAACAAGGATTTTACGAGAAGATTGGCTTTCAAGCCAATACTAGTACAACTATGGTATTGTGCAACCAATCTAATTTAAATTCTCTTTCAACTGCGGAGATTCAGCTTCAGGAGACGCTAGGGGGATAGACACTTGCACCCTAGTATAGTTGAGGGTCTGTTCATTAGTAATTAAAGGAAGGATTTCTAGCTTTCCTCCCATAACTTCCAGCAGAGTTTGATTTAGTAATAGCTTCATTCCTGCTGAAAGAGCAGTCTTTTTGTTAACAGTTTCAGTCAATACATTTTCAGATTTGATTAAGTCAATTGACTCATGATTTGGTAAAGCTTGATCTGGCAGATCCAAGCAAATGTGAACAGTCTTACTTGTAGGTGAAAGGCTACTAGAAATCTGGATACTGCCTTCCTCCATTTGAGTAATGGCAGTGTCTACGAAACTTACTAAGACTTGTCGTAGCCAACGGTGATCTGCCAAAACATAAATTTCTGGATCGGGAGGTAACACGCGTAAAGTAAAATTACGATTTGCCGCCAGCATGTAAGTTAAATGATTAACTTCTTGCAAAATCTTACTTAGGCATTGGGGCTGAATATCTAGTTTGTTGGTACCGTGTTCTGTTCTAGCCACGCCGAGAATTTCATCAATCAGATGTAGCAATTTCAGAGCTTTCTCGTGAGCTTGGGCAATAAATTCTCGCTCTTCCGCCGGATCATCACATAAATCCGACAAAATTAATTGATGCAATCCAATTAAACTATTGAGAGGCGATCGCAATTCGTGGGTAGTCCGCGCTAGAAAACCCGCTTTAAACTGACCCATTTCCTGTGCCATTTGGTACGCTAGTTGCGTTTGCTTGATCTTTTGTAAGAGTTGTGGCACATTGTGTTGTTCTGCGGGTGCTAGCGAGGATGAGCTAGAAACGGCATTTGATGACCGCACAAATAACGAACGAAGACCCATCCCCACTAACAATCCGGCTCCTAGATATATCCAGTTGCTCCAATTCATAATTTGGCAATTATTGACTTGTTAATTGACCACAAAGGCACAAAACAATGTTCCGGATTTCTCAAGACATCCGTTTCTAGCTTTGGTTAAGGATTCAGAACTTACGCAACTAGCATATATAGCAAAGTGCTGAGTGAAAACCTAGTTGCTCCAAGGCTTTGAACAATCAATATTGTTCTAACACATCTGGCTACGGCTATATTTTAGTGTCAAAAGTCAAGGGTTTTGGACATTGGAATGGATGACTTTGGACGATTTTTGCGAAAAAATATGACAATGTGCGTCAGCCCTAAGATTTTAATGTTTTTTGCCTATACTCAAGAAAACAACATTATAGCTACGATTTTTATTTACCAACTTAAAAATCTAATTTGATAGTACCTTGGCGTAAAATTTGCCAATTTCTTCCTGTCCACTTAGCCACCGTGGAGGGTACACCAACCCCTGACATCTCGCCGAGAAATTCTGTAGCTGCTAAAGTCAGAACTTCAGGAAACTGAGCTTCAATTTCTGCCATTGTTGATAAAGGCGGCTGACTTGAAAAATTCGCACTAGTAGTAGCAAGAGGGCCTGTTTGCGCCAAAATATTTTGAGCGATCGCACTATCAGGGACGCGGATGCCAATTGTTGTTGGATCTTTGGGGTTCATGACTGCTGGGACGCGATCGCTAGCTGGTAAGACCAACGTTAATCCTCCCGGCCAATATTTGCTTACTACTTCTCGCCATAATTTATACTCGTTTTCACTGCCCTTAACATATGGCCACAAATCCTCCGCGCTAGCTGCCATTAAAATCAAAGGTTTATCCTGACTGCGCTGTTTAGCAGCAAAAATCAATCCTGCCTTTTCTGGTAAAGCTGCAAGTGCTGGAACGGTATCTGTAGGAAAGCTCACCAATAAGCCAGCGCGTGCGCCTGCAATCAGGTCTTTTAAGGAAACTCTAGTCATGTTTTGTCAAGTTAAGAGTCAGGAGTTAGGAGTTAGTAATTAAGAGTAAAGAATGAGTGATTTACTAATATTTGAAAGTTATTTCATTTGTCAATACTAAGAGGATATTTGAAAAGTATCAATAATTTTGATTTTAGATAAAATCTAAGTATAATTAACCTCAAAGTAACCTGAAAACATTACATTTTTCGTTTAACCCTACTCCCCTAAAGCCAGGATTTGAGGATTCAAAGTAGTATTTTATCCTTTAATTTAATGAACTAATCGGTTCAGCTTGGCTGATTTGGCAATTCCCAATCGTATCTTTATCTCAGCTCGCGGCTTTCATTTGGTCAAACCAGGCGATCGCCGCTAAGGAACTACTGATCCTGCTGCCACTTCTCACATCGCCAATTCCAATCGCGTGTTGTCTCATAGCCTGAATCAATTGCTGTTTGTCGAAAATGCCTAACTCATCAATCCGCGACTGATTGACCATTTCCTCTAGATTGGGTAAATTCTTGGCTAGTCCCTGCCAATAAACCTCGTTGAAGTTTCCCTTGAATTGCCGAGTCCGAATTGGTTCCGGTAGAATCCCGTCCATCGCCACTTGCAGCAGAGGTTTGGAAACGCCAGGGATTTCTCTCAGTTCTCTGGGGAGACTGAGACAGTAAGTAATCAGACGCGGATCTAGGAAGGGTTGGCAAATTCGGATTCCCAGCGGTGCAGCAAGATACCAAGCAGCCCAATTTCCGGCAGATGCCCGCAATCCTAGCAGATTTAAGGATTGCTCTACCGAATATCTGTTGATCTCACGTATAGTCTTTAACGCTTTGCCCCACATATCGTGCTGCTTGGCAAAATCAGGGAGAACCCAAGGAGGAACGGTAAATGAACCTAGCTTTGGCCAGCGTCCATAGCCACGTCGGATGAAAGTTGGCAAGCCCTCTCGCAGCAGTGGCAAAATTAAAGGTTCAATTCCGAATGGGTACAAAATTGACCAGAGGCTCTGGTTCTTGGCATTAGCCCATTGACGCGCCTCTAGTAGAGCTTTGTGCCAGTGACCTTGACGCATCAAATCTGCCAAGCGCAGCCGATTTCCTTCTACAATCAGTTCTGCTCCCCCTCCACTCATAATCGCCGTCACCCCCAGCTGAGCAGCTACATCGACCAGCACCTTTTCCATTGCTAAGTGGAATAAACCAGGATAAGGTTCGTCATGGGCAGGGATTTCTTTGGTAAACCACTCGAAGTCTAGAGCTGCATCCCCATCCATATAATGTGGTTCAATCGTTCCTCCCTGATTAACCACCATCTGAATGTAATCCGTTTCACCTGCCAGACTCCGCATTTGATAAACCAAAGAAAGGGTAGTCAGCTTTCTGGGAAAGGTTTCTGCTGCTAGTAAATCGCGGGCAATACACACTATTGAAGAGCTATCCATCCCTCCTGATAAGTGAGAAGCAGTTTTCTCGTCCTGAATTCGCTGTTTGACTGCTTGCCGAAAAATGTCGATAAACTGTAAATTTGCTTCCTGGGGTGCGATATTTTCTATCGGTTGAATTTGATTCATCCAGTCCCAAGACCAGATTTTTGTTGTCCGGCGATCGGGAGTGAATACTAAGAGATTACTTGGTAGAATCCGGTGAATTTCCTCAAATGCCGTCTTCTCTGTGGCTAACTCGACAAAAGCATAGGGAAACATTAAGAATGAGCCGAGAAAGTCTCTATTTATGGCGGCTTGGGGGAGTTGTTGGGCTAATAGTTGCAAATTAGTGCTAACCCAGGTGGTTTGGTTGTGGTGCATCCAGTACAAGGGAAAGCTTCCTAGAGGATCGCGCAGGGCGAAAAGACACGATTCCTTGCGATCGAAAACCACTAGTGCAAATTCACCCTCAAGTTTCTCTAAACCTTGTGCGCCATAATTTTGAAAAATAGCCAATACCAAGGCTGCATCTGAGGCGAAGTTATGCTGAAATGCTTGAGGAAAGAGAGTTTCCCAATCATCCTGGTAATAAATTCGTCCCATCAGCACCACTGCCATTTCTGTTGCGGAGTCTTGGGCAAACGTTACTAAAGAAGTTGCTGAGGAAAAGATATGAAATTCAGCCTTTTTGGTTGCTTCTAGGATGACTTCAAATCCGGTTCTCATGGCTGTCCTCGCTGTCGCGTTTAGGAATATCTAACAACTGGGGTAAAGGGTTGACAATGAGCTAATTCATCCGTTACAACTAAGCCATTACACTCAACCCAGGCGTGGACTTGAAACGGATAGCGATTGATGCCGATAACTAAAGTTGCAGGTAAGCCGTAAAAAGTACGGAGAAGATGATAACCAACCAATGCCCGTTCTTTACAAACCATTGGTAAGAAAAGCTTACTAGCAGCTGCTTCCCGCACCATTCGATCTATTGTCTGAATAACATCTGCTGTTACTGTGGTGTCGGCTGCTGAAATTGCGCCATGCCAGTGCTGCCACAATGAGACAGTGCGACTCCATCCGAGTAGACGAAAACTGAGCCAACTTAAGCTTAACAATAGCTCAACTGTCAGGCGATTCGGGTTTGGTTCAGGGTTGACTAAATTACGGAAAATTGAACTGACTGTTTTTAAGAGCAAAAGTAAGATTTTGTTACAAATTTTATTGGTTATTTGTGAATAAGAACGTATCAAATTCAATAAGTAATTATGCGTTTTGCTTTCAGTAACAAATAGCTGTTTTTGCTCTAAATCATGTAAAAGTTTAGTCAAGTCAGAACGAACAATTTCTTGATTTACTTCATAGATTTTAGTTAGTTCGTTCACTGCCTCTTCTACTCCTTTTTCTAGTACGAGCAACACCATTAATGTAGCGATTTTATCCAGCCCATAAAACTGTCCGCGCTCAAAATCTAAGATTTGAGCGCTCTCATCTTGCAGATATAGAAATACATCTCGATTAAGACCGTAATAACTGCCGTTTTCGCCCATTAAAATTGCCATTTTCTTTGTCTTGCTGCTGATTTCAATATCAGCTAATTGGTATTTGGAATCTGCTAGTAAATTATAAGAGCCATACTTCAAATGAGGTTAATTTAGTTTATTTTATTCTTGAAGTTAAAGTAAACAAAATATAAGTTTTTTTGTAGTTACTATAGCTACAGCTAAAATATAATTACTAAAAATATAAGTTGAACTTATTTCATTGCCACCAAACTCATGAATAATCATGATTCAAGTTAAAGAAATTTTTACACTTGATAAAAGAAGGGTGATATTGATGACACGCAAATTTAAACGTCAAAAGAAATCTGCTTCTTCACAAATTAACAAATCTCATCATAAAACATCTAAACCTGAAAATTTATCGAAGTTTTCAAAGATAAATACTCGTTTAGTAGAAATGCCAAAAACAATATGCAGATGCCTCACTAACAATAAAGAAATTATATTAAAGATAATAGGAGGATCTGCTATTTTATCTTTAGTAGGGGGTATAGTAGCTAATTACATTTCACAGCAGCGCTATTATGATGATTTACTAGATAAATATTTTAACTCAATGGAGAAATTATTGATTAAGGATGAGTTACAGAATAATTACCTAGATATGCATCTTCCTGATAAGAGAAATCATCATGAAAATAATAGACAGAAAAAAGCTAAATATAAATATGAGCAAGTAAAAAGTCTTGCACTCGCTGTAACAGGAAATACGTTGCGTTCTCTAAGCAAAAATGACGGAATGTGTTTATTTGGAGAACCTTTAAAGAAAGTTCCCTTGTGTATACCTTGGACTAGAAAAAATCCAGAACGGCGAGAACTTGTACTAAATTTTTTACAACAATCAAAATTAGGTTTTATAGATCCAGATTCTGGACAACGGCCACCCCAACCAGCGGAATCTTTTTTAGAAGGAATCAATCTTAGTACTATGTCAGACAGTAAGATATTAAGGCGATTAGATAAAATATTAGGAAAATTAAATTTATGTAAGAATTTGGAGAAATTAGATTTAGAGAAGATTCAACTGGATAGAGCTATCCTGATAAAGGCTAATTTCACACAAGCTAACTTGACAGGGGCAAAACTGAGTAACGCCGATTTGAGAGATGCCGTTTTGACACAGACCGATCTGTCTAATGCGAATCTGACAAAAACCAACTTGAGAAACGCCCATCTTGAGAACGCTACTCTCAACGGCACTACTCTAGAGCGAGCTAACTTGATTGATGCCAATCTCAAAGATGTTAATTTAGATAACCAAACTCATTTCAAAGGAGCTGTATATGGTCGAACTAAATCTTATAGTCAGAAGACTAAAAATAAACTTGAAGAAGAGGCGATTAAAGTCGAACGTGGCTTAGATTTAAGCAACCTCCCTCCAAAAACTCGTAAAGCCCTAAATGAAGTTTTTAAAAAAGATCCACATCAAGATAAAACTCGCCTTGCTTTAATTAATACTGACCTTAGTGGAGTCGATCTCACAAATGCTAATCTCACAGGCGCTATCCTCAAAGATGCCGATCTGACAAATGCTAATCTTACAGGCGCTAACCTTAAAGATGCCGATCTCACAGGCGCTAACCTTAAAGGTACCAAAGGAGCAGCCATAAATCAAGCCAAGCTTTGCAATACTATCCTGCCTACTGGCGAAATATCTGTTTGTCTGAACAAGGATTCATGAAAATTTTGTAGCTGGCTTGAATTTTATAGCGCAACTACAAACTATGACATAATCTTTGATTTAATTTTGTTAATTCCTCACCTGAATAATTAACCGCTGTAATAGTAAGCACTGTTAGGCCCGTCAACCAAAGTACCTCTGTAGAATGCCTGAACCTGTTCGAGAGAACCAAGAGAGTAAATCTCAGGTTGACGATAAGGCAGTCGTTTATCGTTCTTGGCTTGCTGTCTTAGCAGCTCTATTGAAGACTCTAAATTTTGCTTAAACATAGTAACAAAGTTGAAAGTCTCTACAACTCTATTGTGTATCATTGGAAATAAAATGAACGATAAATTTAAGAATATTTATTGTCAATTATGATATATAAATAAAAGACATTATTTAACCTTGAGTGCAACCGAGCGAACTTAGCCTATTTCAAACTTTTCGGCATAGCTTACTATTGGTAATTCAGTCAGCGCCCACTGAGTTACGCACTCTGATATTTTTAACTCTAATTAGTGGTTCTAGCCCAGCAATTTCACTGTTTCTCAACAAAATTATTATTGACCGAATCTCCCATTTATTAGGGAAATATACAACAGTAAGCTCACTCACTCTTATCCTACAAGAGCCACTCTTACTTTGGTGCATTGGAGGTTTAATATTACTTAATTTATTAACCGACTCAATAAACGGGATAACCAACTTTGTTTTTTCTTCCCTGCGCGATCGCGTGCAAGGTTTCGCTCAAAGTATTGTACTGAATAAGGTCGCTAATTTTGCGGATATCGCGTTATTTGAAACACCCGAATTGTTGAACTTGGTTCAACTGGCACAAACAGGAATAGAACGGCTTAAAGAACTATCGTTCATCGCAATTACAACTTTGCATGGTTTTTTTATCTTAATTCCTGCTATTCTGCTCTCTAGCTCAATTGCTTGGTGGATACCGTTAATTTTATTTACCTCTGCTACACCAGCGATTTATGTGGAATTGACTTACCGCAAAAAAAGCTGGGAAGTCGAAGAAACTCAGGCGAGTGTTATCCGCCAAATGAACTTGTATCGGGATGTCTTAGTAGGTGAAGCTTATGCCAAAGAATTACGCTTATTTCAGCTACAACCTTTATTGCTGAGTCGGTGGCAAAGTCTTTTTCAGACCATGTTTAGATCGATGCAGCAAATCCGCAAAAGAGGGACGTTGCTAGTAATTTCTTGGTCAATGGTAAATGGATTAGGAACCGCTTTACCCTATATTTATGTTGTAATTGGAGCTTTACGCGGAATTTATACTTTAGGAGATTTAGCACTTTATGCAGGTTTGATTTTACAAGTGCGCCAGAGTTTGTTTTTACTGATTAATAATGGGTCTGATTTATATAATGTGGTTTTGGGAACGCGTCCGATTTTCCAATTATTAGAACTGAAGCCGAAATTGCGGTTATCGTTAGCCTCAAGGGAAGATACTGCTGCTAAATTGTCGTTGACAAAGCACCAGGGAATCCAAATCAAGAACTTATCTTTTGCTTATCCTGGTAGCGACAGCAAGATTCTAGACAACATCAACCTTACAATTCAGCCGCATCAAATGATTGCCTTAGTGGGGGAAAATGGTGCAGGGAAAACAACTCTGGCTAAGTTACTCTGTCGCCTGTACGATCCAAGTAGTGGCGAGATTTTGTGGAACAGACAGGATTTACGCGCAATTGACTTGACACAGCTACACTCACGTCTGGCTGTGGTAATGCAAGATTACGCTCGATTTCCCGCTACAGTGAGTGAAAATGTCGGTTTTGGGTACTTACCTGCCCTACAGGATGTTAACACCATCCAAGAGGCACTGAGAACAGTAAGAATTGCCAAGGCTGTGGACAATCTACCGCAAGGCTTAGAAACACTATTAGGTAAGCAATTAGCAGGTGGCGTAGACTTGTCAGGAGGACAGTGGCAAAGAATTGCGATCGCTCGCGCGTTAATACGATTATCCTCGGCAGAACTATTAATTTTAGACGAACCGACAGGCGCACTCGATCCGAAAACCGAACATGAGATTCATCAGCTTTTACGTACCATTGCTACCAATAAAATGGCTGTTGTCATCAGTCATCGTCTAGCTTTATCCAAACTAGCAGACCGAATTATTGTTTTAAAAAATGGCAAGATTATAGAAACAGGAAGCCATGAGGAATTAATAGCAAGAGGCGGACAATATCATTTCATGTTTACCCGCCAAGCCAGTAGCTATCAGTAGACCGAACTATCAAATTAAGGTTGGTAATTCAAAAAACCGATACTTCTAAATTTTATAAGCAAGCGCAAAGCGTTCAATTCCCGCTAAATCGCTGTGAATTTGAATATTACAATACCTTCCTTGATTGTCCAATAATTCGCGCACTGCATCCGCCTGTCCTGCCATCATTTCAATCAGCCACACGCCACCAGATAGCAAATAATTAGGGGAAGTTTCTATCAAATGACGGATGCAATCCAAGCCATCAGCACCACCATCCAGCGCTAAATGTGGTTCATGGTTAACCACTTCTGGTTGCAAGGTAGACACAATATTGCTGGGAATATAGGGCGGGTTAGATACCATGCCGCTGAATTGACCGGATAATGCTGCTAGCGGTTCCCACCAAGAACCTTGATAAAATCGGATTTGTTTGCCAAAACCTAAATTATCGGCATTTGCCTGGGCGATCGCTAATGCTGCTAAACTACGATCAACTGCATGAATTGTCGCTTTTGGCAAGGCATCTGCTAATCCCAAAGCGATCGCCCCACTTCCCGTACCTAAATCTGCCCAGTGTCCTGAGTCTAAAGGCAAAGTCGCATGGCTTTTAGCTGCGGCTTTCACAGCTAAATCAATCAAGTACTCTGTTTCTGGTCTGGGAATCAATACCGCACTCGACACCGCAATTTTAAACTGTCGCCAAGGTGTCACTCCAGCAATGTACTGCACTGGCAAGCGTTCATGTAATCGCTTCTGCCACAGATGGTCTAACTCTTCTAAAGCTAACTTCATCTGAATTTGAGGTCTATCTTTGAAAGACTCCAAACGCAGTGCTAAACGGTCTAAGTCGGCAATCTCTAAAAGCAACCAATCCACTTCAGAATCAGGGACATCATTCGCGATCGCTGCTTCTATTGCTGCATTCCGCCACTGCCAAAGTTGTAAACCTGAAACTAATTGTGGCTGTGTATCCACCATACTTCCCCTTTCAAGGTGTAATGTATTTTTGTGAAAAGCCCAAAATTCGGTAAATTTTTTTGAGGATTTTTACCCACCTTGAAAGGGCTAGTTTATAGGACTTACGCCTTGACAAAACTTTTTATTTGTGGTAACCGCTTTTTTGCTATGAGCGATCGCTGCCTATTTGAAATGACTAAATTGGGTTAATACAGTGCGTAAGTCCTAAAATGATTATTTTTTCTGGGTAGGTGCCGCTTGGGGCTTAGCAGCAGGTAATTGATTCGGCGCGGACGATTTGGGGGCGAGTGAGCGAATAAATGCTATGGACTCCCGTGAAGGGTACAGAATAAACTTATTCATATTCGGATCGTTGCTAGTGTTGAGAGTTTCAACAACACCAGATAACTCTGCTACTTCAATCCCGGTTTTGGATGCTTCTTGTGGTACAGCTTTCTTAAATTCATCTAACAAAGCTACTGCTTGTTCTTTCTCGAAATATAAAGGTACATACCGCTCTTTGCTTTGGGGAACAGGGATGGTCAGATAACCTTTGTCCAATTTCGGTATAAACAAGGGAATACCATTGAATTGTTGTACTTTTTGACCATTTTGATTCATAATGGTTTTTGCTGACTCAAGCTGTTCTTGCGCCGGCACTAAAGTATAAATCACAGAGTCTTTCTTTTTTTTAGCCTCTTGCACTATTTGATAATAATCTGCCAAAGACAGAGGTCTTACCTGCAATGTACTTGCTAGTTGGGGATTTTCTTTTTTGAGCCTTTTGTCCAGAAAATCCTGAGCATTTTGTTTGCTCAGAAAAAATCCTACTTGTGATATAGTTTTAGATTGGTTGTTTCTTGAAATAACTACGAATTCCCCTTTGGGATTAATCAAAGTAAAGACTGGGACTATTTGTAGCTTTTTCAAAACTTCGCTTTGTGGTAATGCCACTGCTCGCAGATTTTCTGTTTGCGATAGACCAGCAAAAAATATACTACTAGCGATACCTAATGTTGCGCCCCAGCGAACTAATGCTTTCATGAATACTCCTTGCATTGATATCTATTAAGTCAGACAAATTGTTGGATTTGCATAGCACCAACTAGCTTTAGTTATATAGCAATTCCTTTGAGATTTGAAAAAGTCGTGGTTGCTGTTAAATGCTAAGAATCTACTCTTAAAACCTGATATTTCCAGATATTGAAGAATTACTCTGGTAGCTTCGTTAGCAGTTGACTGTCTTCAAATTGTGTTTTTCTCAATTTCGGCTTGCTACGCACTGCGTAATATTGTAGATGCTGATTATAACTTGCTCTCCAGTGGGTAAAAATTTCCCTGACTGTTGAAGCGGTCAATGCCATTTTATTGTCTTTCTCAATATTAGGTGACGCCACTACAAAATCAATCGTTCCACTTGCTACTACTTCCATCACTGCCATACACGAAACACAAGTGCAGGATTTCTTGGCTAACGCGAAATTTGCCTGTTATGCTTCAAAGTACAGCCCAAGAATAAATTCGTCAAAGTTTACTTTTTGGCTAAGGTTTACAATTTAAAGGTAGATTGTACCAAAAAACTTCCAAAAGTTTAATTTTTGTAATGAAAATATAATAAAACCCCATACCTTTTAGTCGGTCTGGGAATTATGATTTTCATATCTTGAATCGGGATGACAGGATTTGAACCTGCGGCATCCTGCTCCCAAAGCAGGCGCGCTACCAAGCTGCGCTACATCCCGGATGTATCAAATTAAGTTAACTAGTCTTGTTTGAGATTTACCCAACAACTAATGAACTTAGTAGCTGGAGGTAAGCTTGCAAAACATAGTCAACTAGTCAGACCAGTAGTCTTTCAGTGCATGAATTTGATTATATCAAATTTACGAGATATTGCCCAACCTTTTTTATTGTTTGCCTCAAAAAAATTAATCACTTGACTACAGCTATGACAGTTTTAGTGCCGACACAGCTAGCCGTGCAACAAAGAAATTCGTGTGCTTGCTTGTCGGCTGGTTTGCTGTCAATCACCTCATGGTTATAGAGTTTCTCTACTATGACTATTTTGTGTATTGACCTGCTTGTTTGCTTTGACAAAATTAGTGAGGATACCAGAACATACCTTTGATGCCTTCTGGATCTGACATAAAGCCCATAGTCCGATAGAAATCTACAACATGAGGATCGGCAAAGAGAGTCACGTTGCTAATTTCTTCACTTCTAAGCTTTTTGAGTACGTATTTCATCAAAGCTTTTCCCAGTCCTTTACCTTGAAAGTCTGGGTGAACCACCACATCCCAAATGGTGGCATTAAATGCATGATCTGAGGTAGCACGGGCAAAACCAATGAGCCGTCTTTGGTTTCCTCGCACTTGCCACATGGAGGCTACGAGAAAACTATGCTCAATGGCTTTTTTTACTTTTCTCAAAGGACGACGCGACCAGCCAACTGCATCACAGAGTTCTTCTAATTCATACAGATCAATATCTCGCTCCGTACTGAAAACGATGCGATCGCTATTGGCGCTAGGGTCGCCCGTAGATGCTGTATGCTCTTCAAAAGCAGCTGACTTAGTTGCCGATACAGATTCAGGAGTACTAAACCAAGTTTTCCAAAAACCCATGCCAACGTGGTTCGGGTAGTATAACTGATATTGGTTTCCACTCTTTTTTGAGTGTTGATTCACGTTTCACGAAGCCAATACCATCTAAATACCCTGACACTACAATCTTTTTAGTGTTTTGGGAATTTTCAATGGCTACAGCCTCTTGGGCACGTGTTTCACACCAATCATTTTCAACTTTAGCATTTTGTTGTCCAGCCTAGGAGAAATTCCCCCACTTTTGGGGAAATGAGAGTGAATTGTATATAAGGAATTGGAGACTGGGAACTGGGTACTGGGGACTGAGTACTGGTGATTGACTAAATATTGCGGAATCATTTGTCACAAGCCTGTATCTTTAGAAAGATAAAGATATGGTTATGAAAAAGAAAGTGTGTCTAGCACTACGTGTTTCCACAGTAGTGTAAACATATATAGCTAACGAATTTATAGTAGTGTTTCCCAGTCGTCCCCAGTCTCTAGTCCCGAACCCCCAACTCCCGGTCTCCAGTCCCCAGGTGATGAAAGCAAGCGAGTCTTACCCCAACGATGGCTTCTGGTTTAAAATCTTCCACTTTGGAACTTCTAAAGCGCTTCAACCGAGCGTTTCCTCAGTTTTATGAGCAATTTGTGAGCAGTGAAATTCAACTGCAAAATTTACGGCTAGCCTACCGTCTTTATAAAACTAGACGTGCCGTTATAGAGTTGAAGCCGGAAGGTAGCAAAAGTGCCTTACATTTTGCCTACCGCAACCAGTCGTTTCTCCTCAGTGATATTTTTGGTGTGCTGGCGGCTTATGGGTTGACTATCCACGGTCTAAGTTTGTATGGCCAGATCCGACCGCCGATGTTAGTTTTTATTAAATTGTTGGTGTCTCGTGGCAGTAAAGCCTTAACAGAGAAAACCGCAGAAAACGTCTGCCGCGCCATTCGTGAGGCTTTAGGAGGGCGGTTTGAGGTAGAAGAGATGCTGGCAGTAGAATTCAACTTAGATACTGGCTTAGAACAAGTACAAACCGAGTTCTATGTAGATCCAGTATTTCATCTTCCTGCCCTAGTAATTGAAGCCGATAATCAACCGGGATTATTTTATAAAGTAATGTATGCCATCTGGCAGGAAGACCTGCTAGTAGTCAACGCTAATTTACTGGTTTGGCGTGGACGTACAAGGCTCATTCTTTATTTATTAGGGCCGAATGAAAGCCTGATTCCTGAATATTTAGGCCATAAAATTGCTGAAGGCGTGCGGCAGAGGTTGTTAGGTAAATGAAAAAGTTAGAAGTTAGGAGTTAGGAGTTAAGAGTTAGGAGTTAAAAGTTGAATATAAAGAATTTCTAACTCATAACTAAAAACTGATAACTCTCAACTGTTTGCATTCCGTATTTAGTCTTACCCCTCCTTAGGAGTACGATATAAGTATGGCAACCATCGAAATCTTGGGCGTCCCGCACGCATACGAATTAACGGCTCCTACATCCTGTCCCTATACTTTAGTGTTTATCCACGGCTGGCTAAATAGCCGTGGATACTGGCAACCTGTGATCTCGCGCCTGTCAGATGATTTGCAGTGCTTGTCGTATGATTTGCGAGGTTTTGGTGAATCTCAGTCTTTGCCAGAAACTGATTTTAGTCGGGGACAAACTTCTTCAGACTTGACTCCAAGTTCTAGTAGTACGCTCAACTCATCATTTGATTCTCTTTATACTCCGGCTGCTTATGCTCAGGATTTAGCAGTGCTTTTGCAACAGCTAAATATTAAGAATGCTTGGCTGATTGGGCATTCTTTGGGCGGTACAATCGCTCTTTGGGCAGCTGCTCAAATGCCTGAGTGTATTCAAGGGGTCATCTGTATCAACGCAGGTGGTGGGATTTATCTCAAAGAAGCTTTTGAACAGTTTCGTTCCGCTGGACAGCGATTTTTACAAGTCCGTCCACGCTGGCTATCTCAGATACCATTGATTGATTTGTTGTTTACAAGAGCGAGTGTAGCCCGTCCTTTAGAGCGCTATTGGGCACGTCAACGAGTAATTGATTTTGTGGTGGCTGACCCAGAAGCTTCTCTAGGAACACTATTAGACTCTACAACTGAGGAAGAAATCAACCGTCTACCCCAGTTAGTATCTCAACTCAAGCAACCAGTGTATTTTTTAGCTGGTGCCAACGACAAAGTAATGGAACCTAAGTATGTACGCCATTTGGCTAGCTTTCATCGGCTTTTCCAATACTGTGGCGACAATGTGATTGAAATTCCTGATTGTGGGCACTTAGCAATGTTAGAACAACCAGATGCGGTTGCTAATCATATCCGGTCAATAGTCAACGTGCAAGAGTCAGTGGTCAATAGTCATTAGTCAGTTGTCAGTGGTTATTAGTCATCAGTCCCCAGTCCCCAGTCCCCAATGACTATCCAGCAGACTGATATAACTTCATGACCTGGGTCAGGGCTAACCTGGACTCAACGCCCAAGGTCATGGGGGATGTATGACCAAGGGATAAATGCTCAGCTGCTGCACAGGCAATCATGGCAGCGTTATCGGTACAAAATTTCATAGGGGGGAATAGCACACGCAGGTTATGCTCGGCAGCTGCTGCTTGTAAGATTTTTCTTAGCCCGCTGTTTGCTGCTACCCCTCCACCCACAGCAATGGTGTTTAGACCATAGTCGAGGGCACAAGCGATCGCTCTTTTGGTTAGCGATCGTGCTACAGTTTGTTGAAAGCTAGCCGCTACATCTGCTACTGGTACTTCCTTACCGTCTTTCTCTAACTGCTGCACTAAACGCAGTACCGCTGTCTTTAAGCCACTAAAACTGCCATCATAGCGATGATATCCCCCACCCGGTAGAGAAACTTTACCTTCTGGTAAGGTAAAAGCTTGGGGATCGCCTTGTTGGGCAAGCTTGTCAATGACCGGGCCGCCAGGATAACCCAGGTTTAACAACCGCGCTACTTTGTCGAATGCTTCACCTGCGGCATCATCACGAGTCTCACCCAGTGTTTCGTATCTACCACATTCTTTGACATAAATCAAGCTTGTATGTCCGCCAGAAACGAGTAAGCTAAGAAAAGGAGGCTCTAAACTTGGCTCGCTCAAATAAGTGGCGTAAATGTGACCTTCAAGGTGATGAACTCCCAAAAATGGTTTTTTATGTAAAATTGCCAGAGTTTTGGCAGCAGTTAAGCCCACTAATAGCGCTCCCACCAGTCCAGGAGCGCATGTGGCGGCGATCCCATCAATTTCTCCCCAGCTTAATTTTGCTTGATCCATTGCTTGAGCGATCGCATGATTTATCGTTTCTAAATGCTGACGGGATGCCACTTCTGGCACTACCCCGCCATACTGCTGATGCACTGGGATTTGCGAAGCTATGATACTGCTTTCCACTTGGCGATTGTTAACAATCGCAACGGCAGTTTCATCACAGCTAGTTTCTATTGCTAAAACGATTGCCATTCTAGGGTCACGCCAAATCACAACTTGTTTGAGAAGCTTTAACTTTTATTTACTTAAACTTTACTCGGTTCCCGCGCAAGAGTATGATGACTTGCTAGTTATGTAAATAAAGACTGTACAAGCCGCTTCGTTTTGTACACAAAACTTTTTCTTTTGTAATAAAAGGAAACAACTTCATGCGACGATTGTTTGCTTTGATTTTAGTGATTTGTCTTGCCTTCAGTTTTGCCCCACCAGCAAAAGCTTTAGGCGCTGATCTTGTACCCTGTAAAGACTCTCCCGCTTTTCAGGAACTAGCCAAGAATGCCCGTAACACCACTGCTGATCCCGAATCAGGTAGAAAGCGCTTTGAGCGTTATTCTCAAGCCCTATGCGGCCCAGAAGGTTATCCCCACTTGATTGTTGATGGTCGTCTTGACCGTGCTGGTGACTTTTTGATTCCTAGCATTCTCTTCCTCTATATTGCTGGCTGGATTGGCTGGGTAGGTCGTACCTATTTGCAAGCTATTAAAAAGACTGGGGATGCTGAGCAAAAAGAGATCCAAATCGACCTCGGCTTGGCACTACCCATCATAGCGTCAGGCTTTGCTTGGCCAGCAGCAGCACTCCAAGAATTTCTCTCTGGCAAATTAACAGCCAAAGATTCAGAAATTCCCGTTTCTCCCCGCTAATTCAGCTTAATTGATTTCATTGTTTTGGAGACTAAACTCATGGCGGACAAAGGCGACCAATCATCCTATTTGATTAAATTTATTTCCACAGCACCTGTAGCAGCTACCATCTGGCTAACAATTACAGCAGGCATTTTGATTGAATTCAACCGCTTTTTTCCAGATTTACTTTTCCACCCACTTCCATAGTTGGAAAACAGATTAAAGTCAGTTGAATCTGTTGTTTGGAGCCTAAGATTATCTGGTTGGATTGTTCAGCCTAATTGAGGTTAATTGATCACCAAAATGGGCTGTAAAAATCTTTTATGAAACTCGCAAGCTCCGCCCAGCTTACGAGTTTCATAATTTTGAAAGCAGTTAAATTAATTTTTTTTAACTTCGCAATCAAACAGCATCTTAGGCAACGAATATGATTAATATGACAATGCCACCATTCTCAATTTAGAGGCGAACATAAAATATGGCGCAAGCAGTAGATGCATCCAAAAATCTCCCCAGCGATCCCAGAAATCGGGAAGTCGTTTTTCCCGCAGGACGCGACCCTCAGGTAGGCAACCTAGAAACCCCCATTAATTCTTCTCCCTTAGTGAAGTGGTACATTAATAATTTGCCTGCCTATCGTCCTGGTTTGAGTGTTGGTAGACGAGCCATAGAAATTGGAGCTGCTCATGGTTACTGGATATTTGGCCCCTTTGCCAAATTGGGCCCTCTGCGGAATTCAGACAATGCTAACTTAGCTGGATTACTGTCGGCTATTGGCTTGGTTGTACTTCTGACCGCTGCTCTATCTTTATATGCTAATACCAACCCTCCCAAAGCACTAGCTAGTGTCACCGTACCCAATCCTCCAGCAGATGCTTTTAACTCCAAAGAAAGCTGGAATAACTTTGCCAGCAGTTTCTTGATTGGTGGTATTGGTGGTGCAGTAGTTGCTTACTTTGTAACTAGCAATCTAGGACTAATTCAAGGTCTATTTGGTTAATTTTTGACTGTTAAATGATGACTGTTAGGTGTCAGTAGTCAGTGGTTAGTGGTTAGTGGAAAAATTAACAACTGACAACTGACGACTGACAACTGACAAACAACAAATATCGAAGGACACACATAAATAGTTATCCTATTTCTATGTGTCCTTTACTGTTTGGTGTTAAAGATGCTTGTTTGTGGTTCTTAGGAATCTTAAATTATTTAAACAAAGCTGCTTCGATCGCTTTGAGAGCAGTTTCAAAATCATCATTGACAATTTTGATATCAAACTCATCGGCAGCTTTCACTTCTTCTTGGGCACGACGCAGACGACGGACAATAGCCTCTTCAGAGTCCTGACCGCGACCCCGTATCCGTTGCTCTAATTCCTCAAAGGAAGGCGGCAAAATAAAAATGCTGAGGGCCCCAGGGAAGGAAGCGCGAATTTGTCTTGCTCCTTCTAGCTCAATTTCTAGTATCACCAACTTGCCTGACAGAACTTGATTAAGCACAGCTTCACGGGGGGTGCCGTAATAGTTACCAGCAAATTCTGCCCACTCTAAGAATTCGCCTTGAGCAACTAGTTGTTCAAACTTACTACGGCTAATAAAGTAATAGTTTTTGCCATTGATTTCCCCAGGACGGGGAGAACGAGTTGTGACGGATACAGAGTAATACAATTCGGGATGACGCTGCAATAGCGATCGCATTAAAGTGCCTTTGCCGACCCCACTAGGGCCAGTTAAAACAACCAGTCTACCTGGTGACTGGTTTTCATTGGTAGTAGCACTGCTCTGGATGGGTAAAACTTGCATCATCCGTTTAACCTGTGAATTAATCAATAAATATTATTCCTTAGTCATTAGCTTTTTGCTCGTTGCCAGAGTGAACTTTGACTAACGAATTTGTAGCACGAGTGACAGAAATGCCTAATTCACATGTTACTGCCGATGTGGTCTAAATAGGAGTAGGGTTCTTAACCCATATCCAGTTAATTATCTACAACATGATGATCGCGGGAAATCACAAAGCGATTCGCTACCGTTTCTGGTTGAATCGCCGAAAGTATTACGTGGCTGGAATCAGTGATAATTACAGCCCTTGTCCGCCGACCGTAAGTTGCATCAACTAGCTGACCTCTGTCCCGTGCATCGGTAATTATCCGCTTAATTGGGGCAGATTCCGGACTGACAATGGCAACTACTCGGTTAGCAGACACGATGTTGCCGAAACCAATGTTAATTAATTGAATCTCCATAAATGAACTGACACCAAATGTGGTGCGAGCAGCTGGTAAGGAATTATTCTCATGTTATCCCCAAAGAATCGGAGTTACAACGCTTTAGGTTTAGCCAGCTTGAGTTTTTAATTGACCAATCCTTTTTTTAGCTATTTATCAGTAAAATCTCCTCAAAATCCTCCCAAAGACACATGCGAAACCAGAAAAAATTACTAGTAAATTCAAAATTCAAAATGTCAGTTTCATAACTATATAACTTGTAATATATTTGTAGTTAATTGTAGTAATAGATTGGTGATAGCTGCCGTCGAACTGGAAAATTTATGTAAGAAGTTTACTCTCAGTGGGGGTTGGGGACGCAACCACACGCACACAGAGATTGTTGCCGTAGATGATATTAGTCTGAGTGTTCCTGATGGTCAGGCGATCGCTTTCATTGGCCCCAATGGAGCAGGTAAGTCCACTACAATCAAGATGCTGACGGGAATTTTACAACCCACATCCGGAACAGCGAGGTTACTGGGGTTAAACCCTTGGCGAAATCGGCGCGAACTAGCTTATCAGATGGGGGTAGTGTTTGGACAGCGAAGCGATCGCTATCTTGGATTCATGCGTTGTTAGCAGTAGCTGGGTCAACAACCGTGCTGTTAGAAAGCAATTGGTTCAAGTTTAAGTCATCGCAAACTTATCTGAACTACTGGCGAAAGACTAGCATCTTAATCTAAGCTAAGACTAGAGTACTAAAATTTTTTGTGGCAAAAACAGGTTGATGCACTTACCTGAGTTTGAGCGTGTAATTTACGAACGCAATCCCCTTATTCAGGTTGCGTGTCAATTGAGGTTTCCACCTATTCTAAAGATTTCTCATAAAGAGCCAGTTGAGTTTCAAGATGAAATCAGATTTCAGTATCCACTTTTTGAGAGTATGCAGCCACAGGTTACACCTGAAATTTCGCAAGTAATTCAACAATTTGGTTTACCGCTGTCGAGTGATTTATTCTATACCTTTAAATCTGAAGACCAGCGATGGCAGTTATCTGTTACTAAAGATTTTATTACTCTGACTACATCTGTATATGAGAGTTATGAACAGTTTCAAAAACGCTTTAGGGAAGCTGTGAATGTCTTTGAAAGAATATACAAGCCATCTTTCTACACAAGAGTAGGACTTCAATATCAAGACTTGATCATCCGCTCAAAACTAGGACTTGAGGATAAAAATTGGTCAGATTTGATTACACCACATATTGCTTCCGAATTATATAATCAAGAGCTTGCACCTTTTATTCAATCAATTATAAAAAATTTGATTTTGAAAATAGAACACGGTCAAATCAACTTAAAACATGGACTTGTTACTGTAAAAGAACCAGAAAAAAATAATGATGAAGTTGCTTATTTGCTAGATGCTGATTTTTTTACAGAACAAAAAGTAGAGAGGGATGGAAATGTCTGGAACATACTCAGTCAGTTCAACAAATCAGCTAGACAACTTTTCAGGTGGAGTATCACAGATACCCTTCACAATGCCATGCGACCCCAGGCAGTTAATATTACAGAGCCATAGTCAGACTTCGACGGGGATTTCTGTAAATACCTTTATTTTTGATAGAGACAGTGGAAAAACCCTTGTAATTCAGTATCCCTTTTTTGATCTAACCATGTCGAATTACTCACTGTCTTTCAAAACCGACTGGAATCGATTACCACCAAGTAAGTTAATTGCACTGCTAAAATGCTTGCGGATTCTCCAATCTATGTCCGAAGATGCTTTAGAAGAAGCTGCTGAGGAACTTCAAGGAATTGCTGATTTTTATCGTGATCGCTTTCCTCAAGCTAACTTAGCTGCTATTCCAGCTAGTAGCATTAAAGGTAAATTAAAATCTGCACAAGTGAGACCACCTATTGTTTTAGAACCATAGCTTGTTTAAGAATAGTTGTTGCATGAAAAAACAAGCTATTTACCAACCATCACTTAAAAACACCTCTTTAAGGCAAGGGGAAATACTGACAAATGTGGTTCAGTATAACCCCGTTGCCAGCGAAATATCACGAGAAACGGAAGAGTTACCTTACAACAAAATTATTCATCCTTATGCAATTGTTGTCACACAAGACTGTGATCTGGACTGGGATTATAGGGCTAGACAAAGTAATAATTCTCAACTCTCAAAATTATTGAATTCTATAATTTTATGTGAAATTGCAACAGCAAGAGAGGTTAGAGATACAGCAGATAGTATGAATAGTAAGGAATGGAAATTGGTTGAATCTCATCGCCACGAAAGATTCTATTTCTTAGAAACAATTCCTCTTGAATGCGAATTAGAACAGATAGGTTTACCAGAATTAACTGCTGATTTTAAAAAAATTTTCGGTATAGATGCAGCAACTTTGTATCGTCAACTTGAACTTGGTATAGCAAAGCGACGGGCAATTTTATCTAGCCCTTACTTAGAGCATTTTTCCAGGCGATATTACAGTTTTCATGGCAGAGTTGCATTGCCTTCTCAATATGAAAGCGAACGAGAAGGCTAATACCCTAATGAAGAAAAATAGACTGATGGAACGAATACTTTGAAAATTAGTATAACCACAGGTGTAATGACCACAACGAGGTTAGCCATGAGAACTGCAATTTCGCTTCCTAATTCGGTTTTTGAAGAGGCGGAAGCACTAGCTATAGAGTTGGGCATATCTCGCAGTAAACTTTACACAAAGGCTTTGAAAGCATATTTGCGGAAATACAACCGTAATAAAATTTTGAATAAACTAAATCAGGTTTATTCTCAAGAATCATCTGAACTAGATCCAGTATTAGCAAGGCTGCAACTTATGTCTTTACCCAGTGAGAATTGGTAAACGACTTGGTTATTTTTGCGTAAATTCTAGAAATTAAAAAGGTTGTCCGCTGGGCAACCTTTCTATGTAACTGACAGATAAATTACTTACTTAGCAGTCTTTTTCAAACCTTGCCATCTTTGTCGCAACTGCTTCAAGTCAGGCGTATGACCACCATAACGCCATCTCACATAAGCTTGACAAATTTCATCTATTACCTCAGCCGTTGCTGGGGCATGATGCTGGTATGAAACTTTGGCATACTCTAGCGGTGTTTGTGATGGATGTTTACCCAAACCTTTTTGAGATGTCCATTGCAGCATTTGTTGATAAAGGCTTTCCATTGCTGGTAATTTCTTCAACCAACGACGGTTCATCCACTCTCGCCACTGCACCCAACCAAGCCAACCAAAGAAAGCTATGGTAGTACCCAAGATTGAGCCAGTTAATACACCCAGGCAACCTTGAGTGAATAAAGCAAAAAACCAAGCGATCGCTCTACCTACCCAACTAAATATTGCCCCAAAAACATTGTTCAGTAAACCTGTCACTGGCGAAGGCAACCACCCAGCCACCCATTGCCAAAACTGTCGCAATACACTAAATGTCTGAGTATCTTCAATTGAAGGGGGAATCAGGGGATGGTTAGGAATTGGGTCAAAGGCAAACCAGCCATATTTAGGGAAATACACTTCCGTCATGGCATAGGCATCTGTATTCTTAACAATGTACATCCCCGTAAATGGATTAAACTCCCCAGGACTAAACCCTGCTACTAACCGCGCCGGAATACCAACGGAACGCAGCATCACTGTGAGAACTGTAGAAAAGTGGTCTGGATAGCCGCCTTTATACTTGAATAAAAAAGCGTCTACCAAATCGTCTTTTTCTCCTAAATAAGGCAAATCTAAGGGATTTTTGGGGACTGAGTAGTATTGCTTGATATACTGAGCTAAATAAAGAACCTTTTCATAGGTTGAATCTAAGCTTTTTACAGATTTTCCTACCCGATCGCGATTGTAGTTAGCAAAAATTTCTTCGGTACGTTGCTTGACTTTTGCAGCAATTTCTGGTGGAATTTGCAGATAGTGGTTTTTTATATGTTGCGGGTAGTCTGTAGAAGCTTTGCCGAACAAAGTGCGATCGCGGTATGGTACTTCTGAAATCACTGTGTAAGTTAGGTCTTCCGATAATGCCACAGGCGCACGCAAGCCGTTTTCTTTATCAACAGCGACCATTGGTGTCGGAAAATAAAGCTCTTTGGGATTAGCCAGTGCTGGAATCAGGTTAGGCAAATCCGACACGATGGTGTACGTTTGCACTACTTCTTTCGTTTCACCAGAGATACTTGGCAAAGGTAGATAAATTTGGTAAGACCAAGGCGATCGCTTGATAGTAGTAACATCATCATTACGAGAAACTTCCCAACCCTTACCTGTGTAGCGGTCAAATGCCAGCACTCGCCAAAAACCCTCAGCCTGCGATCGCACCCGCATCACTACCTTCGGTTTCATCACTCCCCGCAAATTTTGATTAATCTGGCTATTAAAACCGTAATAAAAACTGTCATCTAAACTTCCTGGCTTACCTGCTTGGCTTTGTCCATTACCATTGCCTTGATTATTAGCATTACCTTGACGCACATAACCAGGATTAATAATGCTACGACCTGTAAAACCACCTTTGACATCAATGGGAGAACTTACTGGAAAAGTTCGCAGCTGATAACCAGGAAATCGTGGTAATATGGCAAAAATGGCTAAGCCTAACCCTACAATCGTTACAAAACTTAAAACTAGAAACTTAAAATCAAAAGTTGTAGAACTCCGCTTGGGTAATTTTTCATTTTTAACCTTTAATTTTTCCAAGCCAAGTTGTGAGCGATAATCTAAAACTAAAGTCGGTAAAGCGATCGCTAAAAACAACAACAGCACAGGAGCGAAAGCCAAAGTTTGGCTGAGTGTTGCTGCCACACCTAATAAAATTAATCCTATAACTATGGAATAACCCAAGTCCTTGCGGCGGGGTGTATCAAAGCTGTGAAGTACTTGAAGTTGAATTAATAACTCTGCCAAAGCCAGCCGCGTATCATTCAATTCTCCCAGCAGCCGCCCAAAGAAAGCACCCAATGCTATTAACATTCCTATGGCGATGCAGAATTTGACTGGCACATTCGCATGGCGACGACGGTAGTAACTCCAAATCGCACCTACTATACTTAGCGGTACTGCCCAAAGACTGAATGTAGTCTCAGCAGCAATATCCGTTGCCACAACTCCGATAATTACCAACCCTAGCACCAGCACCCGTAAAGGAATCGAATCCTCCACTTCCATCAAAGGCGACCTCTGCATAGTTTTTCGCCAGCGATCTATAGGTAGACGCCAAAACTGATTCTTCCTGGATAAGTTAAACATTTAATGTAAGCAATAATGTAGATGCTGTAGACAAAATTCGTAATTAGTAATTCGTAATTACTTCCTTCTTTGTGTAAAATCACAAATGGAATTTATTCTCCCCTGCTCCCCTGCTCCCCTGCGCCTTTGCTTGAGGCAAAAAAATATTTATTATTTTTCGGGAAGTTCCTTTAATAAAACAGGAACTCCCCGAAGGTAGCCTTTGGGAGCTTAAATGTCTTGTACATCTGTCTTTCCCATTACGGGTGATCGTAGAAGCCGCTAATGAGAACTTGTAAAAAAAGTAGAAACCCTAATGATCGGTTGTTAAACAAAAATCAGCTTCAAACTACAACCATCATCTTATCTATTGGCGTTGATTAACCTTGAATGCTAGCGGTGTGCATTTCGGCTAAATCTTAGGATTAATCACAAACAACAACGGCTTTTGATCTAGTTCTGGAAAAGATACTTCTAAAGTGTAAGTCTGGTTAACTTGCTGGCAGTGCAATTCTACACTCAAGCACCCAGGACTTGAAGATTTGGCTATTGCTTGAGTACCACTTCCTCGAAGTTTCAAACTACCTTTAGCAGGTAACTCAGCGTGAACATGCAACTGTGTCAACTGACCCTGATAATGGTATTCAACTCTCAGGGTTAGAGAACCAGCGGTAGTTAGCCATTGTTTTTCTATCACTGGCTGAGATGGAGACACTGGTAGAGTCAGGTTCTCCAACATTTGTTTAGCCGCCAGTAGCGACAATGCCATTTGTTGACGCGGTTTTAAATCTGAGTAATCGCTTTGAATATTAGGCATCATACCCAGAGTATCCGCAGACCGATAAGTGCTTCTCAACACTAATCCGGCTATATCGTTGAGTGTCTGCGACTCATTAGGGAAAAAGCCCTCCACTACTTGAACTAATTTCGCCCCTAGCGGCAGTGAAGATGTGAGCAATCCTTGACATCTTTCTAGCAATTCCCGGAAAACTTTCTCCGGTAGGGCAATGGGTAGACTCAGCTTTGATTGCTGCGCCATCCAACCCCCAGCAGGAGTTAATGCTAGCGATCGCTCTTCTACACAATCTGGGTACTCTACTATTTGTGATTCCCAAGGGAATAACGGAGGGTGGTTCTCGATTTGGATTTGTAACCGACGCTTGAGGACGGCCTGGAAACGTTCTTGCACAGTAGGAATTTCTCCCAATTGAAAGGTTTGGGGGGTTCCTCCCAAGTGAGGCTTACCACTTTTGGACGTGGCTGCTTTTTGGGTCGGGTTGTCCACCCCGTCGGTTTCCTCACTCTGTCCCAAGTTTTGCTTGTGGGTATTGACATTATCTGCCAACACCCAAGCAAGTAAATGGTGTTGTGAGGATTCTGAGTCACTATTCATGAGTAGATGCACCTGATCCGGACACTAAGGAGTTACGAATTTCCCAAGCTTGCTCAAGAATCTTAAACCACCGTTTTTGTAGTTGTGCTGTTGACATACCTAAAGTTTTGGCAATTTTGTCGTCAGGTTGTCCTTGTTGCTTCAACTCTAGTAGAGCTAGTTGTTTCTCATCCAACTGCGCTGTGTATACTTGCCATTGCTGAGGAGTTAACCCCAAATTAGTGTGCAATGAAGCTTCCAGCCATTCATGAACTAATTCCCAACGATGCAACAAGGCAAACCGGATTAAATGATACTTGAAGCGCTGCTGTAAGTAATCTCTCTGACGAGGGGTTAAACCTAAAACTGCCTCAATTTCCTGTGTAGATAAGTCTTGGAGGCGGAGGGAAAAGTAATCAGCACAATCAGATTGTTGCCGTTGTTCGAGATAATCCATTAATTCGGTAACTACAACCGATCGCAGAGTGTCTTCTTCTGGTTCGGGTGCTGCTTGCGTCGCCATTGCCGATCGCAATTGCTGTACTGCTGGTTCTTCCCAAGAGCCATCAGCTTCGTTGCTGCTTCCTTCTGCGGCTTGTTCTATATCTACGTTTGTTTCTGGAGGTTGCTGTTGGGAAAAAGTTTGCGCCCGCAGAATAATTAGTTGCTGTTGACGACCTGGTAAGGGAATCCGCCGCTTACCATAGCGTTCGGTAAACGCCATGTATTCTGCCAATTCCAACAAAGTTTGAGGGCGATAGGTGGGGCCGAGTTGATTTTCCCGCCGAAAAGCGTTCAAAGCCTCTAGATAAAAACCCTGTAGGAAATCTTCAATAATAGTCAACCGCCCTTGATAGCTCAGTTGTCTTTGAGGAGGATTAATGTAACGATAAATAATCGCACTCAAAGTACTGTGCAATTCCACCCTACCCCGATTGGAACCGAGCTGATAGTATCTCAGACACTGTTGCAAGCGATGTTTAGCTAGGGTCATTGCTGAATTTTCTACAGCACCGGAAGCCTGGATACGTTTACTTTCACTACAAATCCGGTAGACTTCGGAGGTAATTCGTCTAGCTACATCTTGGCAATTCTGGGCTGAAGCTTTGGTTGACTGTTGTAGCTCCTGCGACAGGAGTTGAAAGATCACCTCCACGCCGATAGAAGTTTCTCCCTGAGTTGTTACGCTTGGAATTGTTGCGGTTGGAATTGTTGCGGTTGCGGCTGAATTCATAGTCCCAGTTTTCAAAAGACCCTAACATGCTTAAATACAACCTGTACGACTGTGGGTATTGGCTTAGTAGGTTTTGCGTATAATCTAAAGGCAACAGGCCAATCCTATGTTTAGGATCTGGCTTATTTTATTGTTCCCAAATCGATGGGATTGTTCACACTTTGATAGATGTTATTGCCATTACCCAGGAGTCGTTTACAAGTCATTATGGATTTAGAAAAACAAATTCAATTGCTGATTGACAATGCACCCCCCGATGGTGTAACACCACATCTTGTCGCAGCAATTGCTCCTGCGCTTAGCGCGATCGCCCAAAAATTACGTCATTCCCAGTACTACATTCTCCAGAGTTTGGAAGGCAACTGGGTTTTAACTACATTGAGCAACCGTGCAAATCCAGGATTGGAAAAGCGCGTGGTTTACGCTTTTTCTACCATACAGGATGTTTCCCTAATTCCATCTGCTGGGCTTGACCCTCAAATTCAAGCAAAACCCCTTCCTGTGACCCATATTTTGTTCCAATTAATGGCATTAGAACCCGTAGATAGTATCGTTTTTTTGGAAACGCCGGGTACAACCACTCATACTGTAGAAGTGCAGCGAGATGAATTCCAAAAACTCATGCAACAACAGATAAAACCAGAAAATAAGCCAAGACACATACCCCCTGATATTGCATAAATAAATTTTGGAGTTCGGATTTATTAGATACAATCTCAAATCCAAACTCCAAAAGCGAAAATTTTAAATTTTAAATTTTAAATTTTTTAGTAGAGCCGACTGAGTACATAGTCAGTTATGTTGATAAGTGCTTGATGAGAATCTGAAGGTGGTAAACATGCAAGATGCTCTGCTGCTAACTTGGCATGATGAGAAGCTAGTTCTCTAGCCTGTTGTATTCCTTGACTATCTTGAATTAGCGCCAGTGCTTGCTCTAAATCCCCTTCTTGGGCAAACTCTCTTTCAATCAAGACTTCCAAATATGGTTTTTCCCGTAAAGCGAATAAAACCGGAGCTGTGAGATTACCACTTTTCAGGTCAGATCCCGCTGGTTTACCCAAGGTATCTGTTGTGCTGGTGAAATCTAAAATATCATCCACAATCTGAAAAGCTAGACCAAGATGACGCCCATAGCCATACAGATGTTCAGCTGTTTCTCTTGAGACTTCACTCAGTAACCCAGCTGCTTTAGAACTGTTGGCAATTAACGAGGCGGTTTTGTAATAGCTCTTTTTCAGATAAGTTTCAATCGAAGTGCTAGCGTCAAAGCGATTCAATCCCTGCTGTATCTCCCCAGTAGCCAAATCCATAATGACTTCTGAAAGCAGTTTCACCACCTCCAAATTGTCCAGGTTAGCCAAGTACCACGAAGATTGAGCAAAGAGAAAATCTCCTGCTAGTACGGCGATGCGGTTCCCGAACAAACTATGAACAGTGGGTACACCACGTCGCATCTGTGATTCATCAACCACATCGTCATGGACTAAGCTGGCGGTGTGAATCATTTCTGTGATTTCTGCTAGGCGGCGATGACGCGGCGTAATATCTTGTTCTAACATTGTTGCCCGCGATAGCAGCAGAACAATTGCTGGTCTAATACGCTTTCCCCCAGCTCCGAATAAATGTTCGGCTGCTGCAAAGAGAATGGGGTGGCGATTTCCAACTAGCTGTTTTAGGTTATCTGCTAGTAGTTGCAGGTCTCCTTCCACAGGGGTAAACAGGGAGGTGGCTGGGGTCATGGACGGACGGACTCTGGCTTAGGTTACGAAATTTTACATATCCTATACTCATTTTAAGATAATGCTGTGCCAGCGCAAAATTTTGTTAGAGAATACTCGTCTGCTGTTAGTGGGAGATGGTTTAGAGGGGACTGGAGACTGGGGGCTAGGAAAATCTTTCCCAATCGCTAATACCACCAGTCAGGGACTTTTGCCTGCAAACAGGTAAATCAAGTTAATATAAGCTTAGTATGATGTTTTATATTTTTTTATTTTTTGAAACTAGAAACAAAGAAATTTTACTTAAGTATTTACCGTGTCTTTTTTATTAAAAGTAGTATAAACTGCTTAACATTACTTAATGTAGTATATGTAATTTGTAGCTAACTTTTGTTACTGGAAGCAATTGACTTCAGGTGTACCCATAACTAGGTAACATATGCCACTAGTATGATTTTTTGTCTTCCTCCTTCAGGTTTAGCTATTACACATCAATTGTTTTGAGTAAGACTCAGTTCTCTCAGCCATGTTTTTAGCTATCTAGAAAATTTAAAATTTAGCCTCCAAGTCAGCTAAAAATTCGGTGTGGTTATGTTACGCTAAAATATAGGAATTTTAAATCATTCAAGTATTCACCCTCCAGAGGAAAATCACTTATAAGTGAAATTACCTATGTGGTGCTACGAGTCTAAAATAACTTATCGCTGTAAATGAAAGTTAAGGAAGTAGTTCCTGGCGTTATTATGGCGGTCAAACTTCTATGGATGGAGCCATGTTTTATCCTTTCAAGGATTCGCTACAAGCTTTTAGTATGGGTTGAGCGACAAGGCAGTTTCTAATCATAGAAGTGAATTGAAAAATAGTGCAGACCGACTAGACTGCTGAAGAGCGCAGTTAAGATTTGCTGTTTGGCAATTTAACTGTGTGGGATCTATGGTCTGCAAAAGAATGAATCTAATAATGCTTTCACTGACCGAAGAGGCTTAAAACTCTACGGTGTAATTTCGCATAAGAATCTACAGCCATCAAGAATGTACTTGATTTGGTTGAGGTTCTAGTAATTCTATAAAATTTTATATTCTTCCAAGAAGGGTGCTGGTAGAAAAATGATTTACGGGAATATGCCTATGATGATTTTTATTTTAGCTAGTGGATATTTGTTCACAGTATATCTATTATTAGCATTAGCAAAGCGAACTAAGCAAAAACCTGTCTCTGGTAATTTCACGACGAAAACCAAAGAGATACATCAGCACCAGGTGGCAGTAACGCCAAAGGTGACTGAAGTAGTTAATACTCAATAGTCTAAAGTCAATAGTCAAGTATCAATATTTTGACTATTGACTTTAGACTATTAACTCATTACCCAACAAAGTCTTGTTGAAGTGGGGTAACTGCGATGTCAGGAAATAGCACAACCTCAACCATTGGGGTATGGCCTAACCAGTGTACCCCCGACTGGGCGAATTGTTGTGGACAACCGCTAACGACAAAGCGGGTTGGTAGTGGGGGGTGAGTATTGTTCAAGCCGAGCAAGTCTAACTCTTGGGCACAAGCTACCACTGTATGAACCGCTGGATCGACTAATTTAACTTGGGGTGGTAGAAGCGATCGCAGTACTGGAGCAAGCAGCGGATAATGGGTACAGCCGTAGACTAAAGTGTCAATTTCTTGCTGTAATAAAGGCTCTAGATAAGACCGTGCCACTTCAGTAGTGTAGGGTTCGTGAATGCGATTTTCCTCAACTATTGGCACAAACTCTGGACAACTGACTTGCCAGACTTGGGCGCGAGGATCAATTTCGAGAATAGCGTTTTTATAAGCATTACTTTTGGCGGTTGCTGCGGTAGCAATCACACCAATACGCTTGCCTTGCTGCACTGCTGCCTTTGCCCCTGGTAAGATGACTCCCAAAATTGGTATGTCAAATTCTTTGCGGACTATTTCTAAAGCTAGAGCAGAACTAGTGTTGCAAGCCATTACTACCATTTTAACACGCTGCTGTTGCATCCAAGTGAGGATTTCGCGTGCAAACTGTAAAATTTCTGCTTGGGAACGAATTCCGTAAGGAAGTCGGGCTGTATCTCCCAAGTAAATTATTGATTCATTGGGTAATTGTCGATAGAGTTGTCGCAATACCGTTAACCCACCCACACCACTGTCAAAAACGCCAATTGGCGCACGTTGAGGTTCTTTATCCGAAAAATCGTAAAGATTACCGTCAAAGAAGGAAGATGAATACACAGGCAGATATTGATTGAAGTTTTTTGATTTAAAATACAGAATTTAGCAGGCAATTTGCTCACTGACCACCAAATTCTGTAAATCAAAGAAGTCTATATATCACCTCTTTAATTAGCAATTTGTACTACATTTTTCGCTGAACTGCACTATTATCTTTGTCTTAAGTACTTGAGAATACCATAAGCGATCGCTTCTGCCATCTGATTTTGGTATTCTCTTGTTGCCAATCGGGGGTTATCTTCCCGACCAGTCATGTAGCCCGTTTCTACTAAAATTGATGGCATAGAACTTTTCCGCAGCACATAAAATCGAGCTTTGCGCGTTCCTCTATCCTTGAGAGTACCAATATTTTGCAGAATATTCTTGCGAACTACTTCAGCTAAAGCGTAACCACTATCGTAATAATAAACTTCTAATCCGTTGACATCAGGGCGACCATCAACCGAGTTAGCGTGGACACTGACAAACACAGTCGCATTCACTCGTTCGGCTATATCTACGCGTCCCTGAAGCTCGACAAAAAAGTCAGCATCACGTGTTAGCACTGCTTGTACGCCATTTTGCTCTAAAATAGCGGCTATTCTTTGACCAATGGGTAAGACTACATCCTTTTCTAGTAATCCACCCAAACCAGGTGCCCCGGAATCTTTACCACCATGTCCTGGGTCAATGACTACTATTAATTTCCCTCTGGGAACTGGACGGTTGGAGATTGGTTGGGATATAGAACCGGGATTTTCTGGGGTTGGGTTTGGTCGTGTCAGAGGTGGTAAAGCAATTGGAGGTGTTATGCGGGTCGGTCGCACCAATTGTAAAGCTAACAGTTGGTCGCCCACTTGATTGAGTTCCCCCACTTGCACTCCTGCCGCTGGTTGAACAAAAATATTTACCGTATCAGGTGCTTGGGATTGTAGGCGTACCCGCAAAATCGGGCTATTAGCATCAAAACTAGGGCCTGAAACTCTAGGGGCTAACTTAGCATTGGTAACGGTAATGCGGTACAAACCAGAAGATCTATCCCAGCCACCTTTAGCAGACACAGCTTGATCGGCTCGAATCACCAATTGCGTACCGTTGTTAGCCAGTTCTACCGATTCAATGGTTGCTAGTGAGTCAGTGTTAGAAGATATGGGGTTGGGGTTACTGGGATTATTATTGACAGGCGATCGCACAATCCGACCCGGGAGAACCACGAACCCACCAACACTACTTGTAGTTGCCCGCCAGTCTGGACTATTTTTGTCTACCTGTAAAGTCATGCGGACAGTTGGCTGTCTTTTTTCTAATTGCTTAAATTGAATGCGGCTGACACCATAACGATTGATAGATACATCCTTTTGTTCCAGATTTGGTGATAAAGAAGCGCCAGCAATATCAATATTTATCGTTTTCTTGTCCCGACTACGATTGACCTCAATTTGGGGATTACCACCACTTGTACGGACAAAAAATCCATCGCCAGTGATGCGTAAGTTCTCAATTTGCGCGATCGCTCCTACAGTGTTGGCAATTCTTGAGTTGTTAGTTGGTGTAACTGGGTCTGTTGTCACCACATTGTAAATATTTCTGGGCGGGACTGCTGGAGTAGATGTAACTCCAGTTTGGGGTGTAGCAGCAGTCTGTCCTAGTACTATTTCTGGGGAGGAGGCTGCTTCCTCAGTTTCTGGGTTTGGTAATTGTACAGTCCAGCGACTGCCAGTCCTAGCAGCAAATTGCACCTTTTTGGGGTCTAGGGTATAGCCAGCATTGAGTTCCACAACAATCCGGGTTGTTTGGGGGTCAAACTGCCCCACACGAATAGCCCGAATCGCTCCACCTAGCTGTTGTGTTAACTGGGGACGCCCAAATGTAGTGCCTGGCAAATCAATTACTAGACGCGTGGGATTGAATATCAGTTGTGCTTGAGGTTGAACAGCCTCGGAAGTATTAATTTCCAGACGGTTTTGATTGGGGTCAAAACGCCAAGATTCCAATTTCGCAGCCAAAGCTGGCGACGATAGTAAGAAGATAGTTCCAATAGTACTAGGTACTAACCAGCGTAATTTCACAGTCTTTTCTCCTGATTCACATTCATGGGAATCGTCGATAATTCAACATATTGGTCAATCCTCACACCGTCACTGCCCTAACTTTTGCTTTGATGAGCAAATCATAAGATGCTAGCTCCTCATGCCGACTCTGCGTTCTTTTATCAAGAACCCGTACTGCAAACAATAGCGTTCCCAAATAACTGATTGCAGAGTGCTGCGGCTGTCACTAATCAAAACTTTCGTTGCCACAAAAGAATTTTGCGCTGCTATGAAAAACACAGCTAGTGGCGTTAGATTTTAGCACGCCCCTTTGATTTTGCCATGCTGTTATGCCAATCAATCCCAATCGCTGATATTTATAATTGGCTAGAATTGGTACTGAAATTATTGCTAGCTGTAATTGATGCACTGACCGCAAAATTACTATTATTTTCAACTGGTGATGTAAAGCTGGTGACAGTTACACATTTATATTGTTCCCAAGATTAGGGGTTTGGTGTATGGAGTAGTACAAGAGATTTATGATTGTGAATTTTTCATAGTTGTCAGTGGTGTAATATTATCTTTGTAGTAACATAAGTGTAATTACTGAGGTTGATAACTAAGATTTCTCAATCAAAATTATCTTCGTCTGAGGTATTGGAGGACACCGCGAGCGATCGCTTCTGCCATTTGATTTTGGTAAGTTGTAGTTTTGAGCTTGGCAATATCCTCCCGACCAGTTAAATAACCTGTTTCCACAAGAATAGAAGGCATGGAACTTTTTCTGAGAACATAAAATCTAGCCCGTCGCACTCCCCTGTCTCTCACATTTAAACTTTGCAGAATGCTGCGATGGACAATGCGAGCTAGACCCAGACCGCTGTCATAATAATAAGTTTCCAAACCGCTGACATCAGGACGACCTGCACCTGCTGAATTAGCATGGATGCTGACAAAGACATCGGCGTTAACTTTCTCTGCCATAGCTACTCGTCCTTGAAGACTGACAAAATAGTCAGAACTGCGCGTCATCACCACTTGTACGCCATTTTGCTGTAAAATCTGTGCTACTCTTGCGCCAATGGGCAAGATGATATCCTTCTCACGTACCCCCCCAATACCGATCGCCCCAGAGTCTTTACCACCATGTCCTGGGTCAATGATCACTACTACTTTTCCTCTGGGAATTGGGCGCGTTCCTGGCTGGGGCTGGGGTGTATCCGTCGGGTTTGGTAATTGTCCTTGAATTGCAGGTAAAGGCGGTGTTCTGGGGATTGTGCCAATTCGACGAGAGCCTTGTAATTGTAATGTTAACAGTTGGTCACCTTGATTGAGTCGCCCGATTTGTACTCCCGCTGCTGGTTGCACCAAGACAACTACAGTATTGGGTTGTTGTGTTTGCAAGCGTACTCGGAGAATGGGACTATTGGCCTTGAGAGTGGGGCCTGTGACTCTGGGTTTTAACCGAGCATTGGCAATAGTAATGCGAAACAAACCAGAGGATCTATCCCAGCCACCAGTAGCAGATAAAGATTGGTCAGCTCTAATCAGCAGTTGCGTACCGTTACCACTTAGTTCTACAGACTGAATTGTTGCTGGTGAATTGCTAGGAGAAACAGGTTGTGGCTGATTGTCTTGTGAGTTAGCAGAATCATTGCTATCGGACAATGTGACAACGCGACTGGGTAGAACCACCAAACCACCACCACTATTGCTAGTTACTCGCCAGTCCGGGCTATTTTTGTCTACCCGCAAGATCAAGCGAACAGATGGTGGTCGAGTTTGCAGTTGGGTGAACTCAGCACGGTTAACACCATATTTATTAATGGGTACAGTACTTCCTGGAGGTAGTTGGGGTGCTAAAGTGGCGCTAGCGATGTCCATAAAAATAGTAGAGCGATCGCGGCTGCGAATCACTCGCACATTTGGGTTACCGCCATTGGTACGGATGAAAAATCCATCCCCCGTTACTTGTAATTTCTCAATTTGAGTTGTTGCTGTAGCGCTGACATTATTCCTGGAAAACTCCGGTTTAGTATCGGAATCTAGCGTCACGACATTGTAAACATTTCCAGGAGAAGATACTTGTTCTGCTTGTGGTTTTGGTAATTGCACAGTCCAGCGACTAGCTGTTATGCCCACAAATTGCACTTTTTTGGGGTCTAGAGTATAGCCAGGATTGAGTTCGACGACAATCCGCGTTGTTTGAGGGTCGAACTGACCCACACGGATAGTCCGCAGTCCACCACTTAACTTTTGTGTCAACTGTGGACGATTAAATGTAGTCCCTGGCAAATCAATTACCAGACGCGTGGGATTGAAGACGAGTTGTGCTTGAGGTTGAACAGCCCCCGAAGTATTAATTTCTAAGCGGTTTTGATTGGCATCAAAACGCCAAGATTCTAGTCTCCCCGCCCAAGCAGGCGACGAAACTAAGAGGATAGTTCCAATAGTACTGGGTAGTAACCAGTGTAATTTCACAGTCTGTTCTCCTGATTCACGTTCATGGGGCTGCCAATATTTCAACATCTCAAAATATTGGTAGATCGCCACACCTTCACCACTTAATCTTTGGTTTTGATATTTTCTTTGATTTTTATGTTGGTATCAAGATGCAAATAGTCGTGTAAATTGTTAGTATGCCCCTTTTAATTCTGCTTTACTAGCACTCCATAAAATTTATGCCCATATTGCATCAAATGCAACAAAAATATCACTATAATTAACCACACTCAGCCAATATTAGATAGTAATACTTGACATTGGTCAAGATTGGTATTGAGTATTTTAATGATGGGCAATCGAGATTGTGGGTCAAAAATTTCAACTACTTTCAACTGATATGTTAATTGCAGGTACTAATTTTTAATTCCTGAAAAAATGTGTCGTTTGAGACTAAAAGATTGAGTATGACTGGCAAGAAATAACATTGCTGATGCTAATACGAATGAGACAAAAACTAATTCAGGGACGGAGATTTGAAGATAGAAGTTTCCATTGATTATGGCAAAATTTTTTAGGGCTTTCACCTTCGTGTCTTAGTGCCTTAGTGGTTCCCTAGTCAATTTTTTAACCACCCTTCGGGTTCGGCAGTTCCTTATGGGGGAAACCCCCAAGATCGGACTGCCTCACCAAGACACTAAGTCACTAAGAAAAATGCTTGAGTGTAATTAACAACTTCAAGCGGTTGTTTTTAGTTGTTGGAGTTCCCTAAACCATGATTAATTATCTGGTGAATCGGGTATGGCTTCTTTATTCCCCCCATCATTTGAGACTGACAATATCGATTGAGGTGATTCTATTGCGATCGCTGTTCCAGACGCACCGTCTAAAATCAATTTCTCTGAATCTTGTGTCACGTTGTCTGATTCTGGAAATACAAAACGTAATCCCGGAGGTGCTAAAAAGGTTGTGAGAATAACCATCATGATAATTGCTGCCCCTAGTGGTTTAGAGAGAACACCGCTAGCAGCACCAACACCAGCAAACACTAACCCGACTTCACCCCTAGGAATCATCCCCACACCAATTGCTAACCTGTTAATACCAGGTTGACCAAATACACTCAAACCTGTAACCACTTTACCGATAATGGCTACTGCAATCAGGAAAGATGCCATAATCAGTCCTTCGCGATTTTCGGGAATTGCTGGGTTCAAAACTCCTAAATCGGTTTTTGCGCCAACAGTCACAAAGAAAATCGGCACCAGCATATCAGCAATGGGGACAACTTGCTTTTGCAGTTCTTTGCGCTTATCGGTTTCTTCTAAGACTAAACCTGCTGCAAAAGCGCCCAAAATCGCTTCTAACTGAATAACTGCAGCAAAGTATGCCATAACAAAAGCGAAAATGAATGCTGGGATTACCAGTTCGCCGCGTGTCTTGAGTTGATCAGCGATCGCGACAAAGGTTTTGTTGAAGACATTCCCTAGCACAATCGCACCCAAAAGAAAACTACTGGCACTGATGATCAAATAAATGACTTTGCCTACATCTACAGTGCCTTCTTTCGCTAAGCTGGCGACTACTGCTAAGACGATGATTCCTAACACATCGTCAATCACAGCAGCACCCAGAATAATTTGCCCTTCTTTAGAATTGAGCTTGCCGATTTCTGACAATACCTTGGAAGTAATACCAATACTAGTTGCAGTCAAAGCCGCCCCAGCAAAAATAGCAGGTACAGCACTAACACCAAACAAAGTCATTAACCCGACGGTTCCTGCTGCAAAGGGTACTGTCACTCCTACTACTGCAACAATGGTGGCTTGGATACCAACTGCCATTAAGTCCTTTAAGTTGGACTCCAAACCAATTTCAAACAGCAAAATAATCACACCCAGTTCTGCCAAGACAGAAACCACCTCTGATTGTGCTGCAAATACTGCTGGAGTCGCTTGGGGACTTAAACCCGCAGTCATTTGCAAAAAGCTCATAATCAAAGAGTTGGAACTGTCTGCACCACCTTCTGGAAATACCAACAGATGCAAAACAGAAATGCCGACTACAACACCACCCACAAGTTCGCCTAAGACAGGTGGTAAACCCACTAGGTTGGATAACTCCCCACCAACTTTACTGGCTAGGTAAATTACCACTAAACTGAGCAGCACTGCTGCTATTACCATCGAACTATCTGCCGCTGTTGTGCTGGCCAGTAAGGGAAAATAGAAGTTGATTTCACCTAAAAACTGCATTTGTTTTGCGAAAATTCTTCTCTTTAATTTTTACTCCTTTGGGGAAAGCAACTATTTAGAGATTTCCTTTAATTTAATTTGTGCCACTTGTCAAATCGCTCAGACGTTGCCAGTAAAAGTCAGATACTGGAACTACAGAAAGCCTGGGGAGTCGCAGCAAGTCAAAGTCTGTGAATTTGCCGTCCTGCTTAATTTGGGCTAGGGTGATGGGCAAAGAGACTCTTCGTAATGCTCGCACATCCACAACTACCAGTTTAGCGTCATTGAATTTAGGATCGGCATAAGGTTGACTGGTGACTTCTGCCACACCTACAATTTGTCGTTCTTTACCAGTGTGATAAATAAATGCCAAGTCGCCAGGGAGCATTGTACGTAGGTGTTTAAGAGCTAAGGCATTATTCACTCCATCCCATACTGTACTACCATCCCGTTCTAAATCAAAATATGAATAATCTTCTGGTTCAGTTTTCAGCAGCCAATACGCCATAACAAAATTTCTTTAAGGGGCTGACAAGTAAAAAAATATCCCATTGTTTACAGTCAACAGTCAATAGTCAATAGTCATCAGTCATCAGCCAGAATAATTGCTTTATTAAAGTTTCCCAAGTCTTGATGCAATTTTTTAGTTTCCAAAAATGTAACCATTGCCACTTTTGACTATGGAAATGCCAAAGTAGGAACATACAAATCGTATCTATCAATTGCATTTGAGTGCTGCAAATCTTGTGGTGGTTGTTGACTGTTAACAGTTGACAGTTAACTAAGGATTGCTAGATACGTTTTATTAAAAGCATCTGTAGATATTTTCAGAGGAGTGTAAATTTTATGTATAGAGCCGCTTTATCTGGTTCTCGGTTTCATGCTGGGAATTTGTGGAAAACTTTACCCTTAGCTTTGCTACTATTTGTCACTTTTGGTCAGCCTGGATTCGCTGAGGAAAAAGCACAATTGTGGCGTACCCTTACTGTTAGCGGTCGTGGAACAGAATCAATTCCTACAACTTTATCGGAAGTTAGTTTAGGAGTTGAAGTGCAGGCTAAAACGGCACAGGAAGCACAGCAAGAAGCAGCCCGTAGGTCATCGGCTGTGGTAGCTTTACTCAAAAGTCGAAATGTGGAGAAATTACAAACTACAGGCATCCGCCTCAACCCAGTTTATAGCTATACCAATAATGTGCAGCGAATTACTGGCTATACTGCTAGCAACACTGTGAGTTTTCGGATTGTTACAGAGAAAGCTGGCACTTTGTTAGATGAAGCGGTGAAAGCGGGTGCAACACAAATTAACAGCGTTAATTTTATCGCTACTGATGAGGCGATCGCAAAAGCTCGCCAACAAGCGCTCAAAGAAGCTACCCAAGACGCCCGACAACAAGCTGATGCTGTTTTTAGTGCCCTCGGTTTCCAACCCAAAGAAGTGGTCAGTATTAAAGTTGATAATGCCAATGCGCCTCCACCACCTGTTTTGTATCGGGCTGAAGCTGCCAAATTAGCTAATCAAGATGCTTCCACCCCTGTGGTTGGTGGTGAACAACAGGTAGAAGCATCGGTGACGTTGCAAATTAGTTATTAGTTATTAGTCAGTAGTTAGTGGTCAGTGGTCAGCAGCAAAAAAACAACTAACAACTGACAACTAACAACTGACTACTGACAACCAACCAATTAAAAATTGTCTGGGGAGAAATCTCCGCCGCCTTCTCCATCACGCTTGGAACCTAATAACTCTAGCTGATCTACTCTAATAATTGGGGTAGATCGGTTTGCTCCTGTTTGGCGATCGCTCCATGTGTCAAACTTTAAGGAACCTTTAACTCCAATTAGGCTGCCTTTTCGCACGTAATTGCCTGCCACCTCTGCTGTCTTGTCCCATAGTTCTAAAGTGAACCAGTCAGGTTCATCACTGTTACGTGTTCTTCTTTTAACAGCTAGTGTTAATCTACACTTGACACTACCAGACTCAAAATATTTAATATCCGGGTCGCCGCCTACACGACCAACGAGAGTGACTATATTAATGCTCATGGGCGTTACCTTTTAGTACTTACGTACTCATTAATGCTGATTTTCATCATAGCGAATTGTGAAGATATTGAAAATGTGTTAAAAACTTAACAACCTGATTGAGTATATAAATGTTAAAGATTACTTGACAAAATTATAAAACTATACGGATATACTGAATTAGTTAAAAAATATCAAAAACATAGATGCTTAGTATCTAGCAAGAATTACCAAAAGTTCAATAAAATAGCCTAGTTGGCTGGACTGAACATAAAAAACGTAATAAAATCCAGCACGATCAACACCAACAGTTGTAGTCAAAAAGTTATCACAAGTAGGGAGCGTAGAGACGCGTGGGTCTTTTCAGGAACTTTCGCTCATCGTGGGATATGGGTATCGACCTCGGTACTGCCAATACCCTCGTTTATGTATCTGGTAAGGGTATTGTACTTCAAGAGCCTTCTGTAGTTGCTATCGATCAAAACGAAAAGGTAGCACTAGCAGTGGGAGAAGATGCCAAAAAAATGCTCGGTCGCACACCTGGTAATGTGATTGCCCTACGCCCTTTGCGTGATGGTGTAATCGCTGACTTTGATACAGCTGAACTAATGCTGAAAAGCTTTATTCAGCGAGTCAATGAGGGCAGATCCCTAATTTTACCAAGGATTGTGATTGGTATCCCCAGCGGTGTCACTGGTGTAGAAAGGCGGGCTGTGATGGATGCAGCAGCTCAAGCTGGGGCAAGAGAAGTGTATTTAATCGATGAACCAGTAGCAGCAGCAATTGGTGCAGGGCTACCAGTTGCCGAACCCACTGGTAACATGATTATCGATATTGGTGGCGGTACAACAGAAGTTGCTGTGCTGAGTCTCCAGGGTACAGTAATTAGTGAATCAGTACGTATTGCTGGAGATGAACTGACTGAATCAATCATCATGTATATGAAAAAAGTTCATAATTTGGTGATTGGAGAACGTACTGCCGAGGAAATCAAAATTCGCATTGGTTCTGCTTATCCCACTAACGATGATGGTGAAGCCATGATGGAAGTACGAGGCTTACACCTGCTTTCTGGTCTACCACGTACTGTCACTCTCAAAGGGCCAGAAATTCGTGAAAGTATGTTGGAACCGCTATCAGTAATCATTGAAGCTGTGAAGCGGACACTGGAACGCACGCCTCCAGAGTTGGCAGCAGATATTATTGACAGGGGCATCATGCTGGCTGGTGGTGGTGCTTTGCTCAAAGGCATAGATACCTTAATTAGCCATGAAACAGGCATTGTTACCCACATAGCCGCCGATCCCCTCAGTTGTGTTGTGCTGGGAACAGGTCGTGTGTTGGAAAACTTCAAACAGCTGGAACGGGTTTTCAGCGGGCGTTCTCGCAACATGTAGAAAAAAATATCAGATATTGGGTTCTATTTGGTTTTAATTTGGGTTCTATATAAGTAGAATCCAATATCTTCATGAAGTTATAAAAAATAGGTATAGATGGTTACTCTTCGTCGTTGGTGGGATCGGAAAGCTTTACAAGTCGGCTTGCTAGCTTTATTAGTAGGTGGTGCATGGATGCTGCGGCAGACCCAAGGTAAGTTACTGCTGGAAGTTTACCAAGTGATTACCAGTCCTTTGCAAATGTTGCAGACAGGCCCAAGTCCAGAAGAACGTCTCAAAGATGCTCGGTTCTTGGAGTTGCAAACGCGCATAGCAGACCTGGAAAGTCAAAATCAAAAACTCAAAGATTTATTAGGCTACGTTGAGAAACAGCCACTTGCATCACGCCCAATTCTAGCGCGGGTGGTGGGACGCAGTGCTGACCACTGGTGGCAGCAAGTCACTCTCAATCGTGGTTCCAACGCAGGAATTCAAGAAGGCTTTGTTGTCAAGGCTGAGGGCGGATTAGTGGGTTTGGTTGAAAGTGTAACTTCCAATACCAGCCGCGTGTTGTTAATCAGTGACCTCAAAAGTCAAGTGGGCGTAACCATTAGCCGAACTTCAGCCAAAGGAGTTTTGCGGGGAGATTCTTCTGCGGAAGCTGTATTGGAGTTTTATGAAAAAGTTCCAAATGTGAAAGTAGGAGATTTAGTTTCCACATCTACCTATAGTCAGAAATTTCCTGCGGGCTTGGCAGTCGGACGGATCAAGTCCTTAGATTTAAAGAAACTGCCAGCATCAGTAGCAAAAGTAGAGTTGTTCCCGCCGATTAGATCGCTTGATTGGGTAGCTGTATATCCAAAGCCAACAAACCAGGAACAAGCAAGCGAAGATCCGCAAAAGTCTAATTAAATTCTCTCAAATCTCTCAAAACAATGAAGATGCCTTCATTTGGTGGTAGTAGGTCAAAAAAGCCAAAATCGTCACAGCGAAAATCCCAAATTACAAATCAGCCTCTTGCTCTTTGGCATCCTCGTATACGTCAGTTGCTAGATTGGGCAGTAACAGTTGGCTCAGTACTGTTATGTTTAATGCTGTTGCCAACACGCTTTCCAGGTATGGAATTATTGGGAATAGGCCCTAATTGGCTGTTAATTTGGGTAGTAGCTTGGAGTGTCAAGCGCACAGTTTGGGAAGGATTATTAGCAGGTGTTGTGCTGGGGCTACTTCAAGATGCCATGACATCACCTAACCCCACTCATGCTGTAACTCTAGGGCTGGTGGGAGTTTTAACAGCATTAACTCAAAAGCAGCGTTTTATCCAAGAAGATTTTATTTCCATTGCTTTAATTGCCTTTGTGATGGCAATTTTGGCAGAAACGATCTTTGGCTTGCAATTGACTTTAATGGGCGATCGCAAAGTAGAAGACATCTGGGCATATTATCAACGAGTAGCCCTTGCTTCTGCCATTCTTAGTAGTCTTTGGGCACCTGTAGTGTATTATCCCTTGAATCGCTGGTGGCAAAAGATGAAACTGTTAGAGCAGTAGTTGTGGTGTTGGAGTATGGGGACTGGCGACTGAGGAACTCGGGGCCCCCACGACCTATGGGAGGAGCCACTGCGTTGGACGGGTTTCCCGGCTTGTACCGCTAAAGCGGAACCCGCAGGGTAGCAAGTGGCGTTGGGGATTAGGGGCAATGGGGATTAGGAAAATTTGCCCTCTTCGGTTCTATTTCTCTGTCCGTTTCCTTTTTCCCAGTCTCCGTGCGGAGTGTGGATAGTGTGTGTGAATAATTTGAAAATATCAACCTTACGGAATAGGTGAGGGGTTGCAGGCACAGCCTTTGACCCTCACTGTTAAATTTTTTGGGAATTTAGATAATTCTGGGCAATATTGATTCAAGCTAGAGTTTATTAACAGTTCTACGCTAAAAATGGGATGGAATTTTTAGTCTCAGACTATGTTTTGAGATTAATTTTACTTGCGTGTTACACGTCGCATTGTATCTTTACAGATGCCTTTCCTAGCTTTAATTCACGCTTATCTGATAATATCGACTCGATATCATAATACCATTAATAAAAATTAAAGTTTTTTCTTGGCAATTTCACACCAAATATAAAACATACTACAAAATAATTTTGAGCTACTAGCTCTCATGCTTCCCGTAATTTTTTCTCTGTTAGCCTATAACCAACAATAGCACCTGAATATTACTGTTTAACTATCACGATAAAAATAGCTAGCGTGCAAAATATTTACAGTATTGCCCAAAATTATGGATAATTTCCCAGTGGTTGCTCAATCAGATGCAGACCTACCCAATTACACTCACAAACATAAGCTCTTAGTGCAGTCGGCAGTTGAATCTGATTCACAAGCGAAGGCTAGGGTAGGAAGTGACTTTGACGTTCGCATGATGCGGCGGTGTTTAGAACTTGCCCGCTGTGCTTTGGGACGTACTTCACCTAATCCGCTGGTGGGGGCGGTAGTTGTCAAAGATGGGGAGATTGTGGGGGAAGGGTTTCATCCCCGTGCAGGAGAGCCTCATGCAGAAGTTTTTGCTTTGAGAGCAGCAGGCGATCGCGCTCGTGGTGCTACAGTCTATGTCAGTCTAGAACCCTGCAATCATTACGGACGCACTCCCCCTTGTTCAGAAGGTTTGATAGCCGCTGGTGTGGCTAAGGTGGTAGTGGGCATGGTTGACCCTAATCCCCTGGTAGCCGGAGGTGGCATTGCCCGTTTACGGGCGGCTGGGATAGAAGTTGTAGTGGGTGTGGAAACTGAGGCCTGCCAACAACTAAACGAAGGTTTTGTCCATCGTATTCTCTACAAACGACCTTTGGGCATTTTGAAATATGCCATGACTTTAGATGGCAAAATTGCTACTACATCTGGTCATAGTGCTTGGGTGACAAACCAAGATGCCCGTGGTGAAGTTCATCAACTACGGGCAGCTTGTGATGCTGTAATTGTAGGTGGTAATACTGTCAGGCTGGATAATCCTCATTTAACCAGTCATCAAATGGAAGCGCATAATCCTTTGCGGGTAGTGATGAGCCGCCATCTCAACTTACCTGAGGATGCTCGTCTTTGGCAAACTGCACAAGCCCCTACTTTGGTGTTGACAGAGGTGGGAGCTAACCCTGATTTTCAAAAATTCTTGCTCAAACAGGGAGTAGAAGTAGTGGAATTAACATCACTCACTCCAGATCAGGCAATGGCTCACTTATACGAGCGGGGTTTTTGTAGTGTGCTGTGGGAGTGTGGTGGTACATTAACTGCTAGTGCGATCGCTCAGGGAGCAGTACAAAAAATCCTTGCCTTTATTGCTCCAAAAATCATTGGTGGTAGTCATGCTCCCACACCTGTGGGTGACTTAGGTTTTACCAATATGACCGAGGCCATCGCCCTAGAACGTGTCCGTTGGCGTGTGGTAGGTTCTGATTGCTTAGTTGAAGGTTATTTACCCCAAATCAAGCAATAGGCAATAGTCAATAGGCTGTTACACATAAAAGATTGCATATCTAATTAGCGTTGAACGCCAGTTGCTACAACGGAGAGAACCTCAACGGACAGTTCGCTCAAGTCGGGAAACCCGCCCACGCGACTGTCCTCCGCAACGCACTGGCTCCTGATGACTGATAACTGATGACTGTTATCTGTTATCGGTCATCGACCTTTACGAGTGATTATGCAATTTAGATGTGCTTGAGCTTAGCTATTATTGTTGGCTATTTTTCTGCTGAAACTTTGTTTTAATTAACACTGGCGTTCATAAGCAAGCTCACGTATGAGGGTTAGCCGAGATTGAATATAGTCGCTGAGAAAATCGGTGTCAGTGGGATCTAACAACGCTTGGTTTGTAGTTTGTTTGACCAACCATTGCACCAAGCAAGCGTCGTCCATCTGCAAGAGGGTCTTGGTTTGGGAATTTTCAACCACTGACCAAAGCTGACGCAGAATTTTAGGAGTCATCAGACCTCAAATTAATCATTAGTTAGCTTAGCTGTTTTCAGATTACACAATTCCAGCAGCAGCTTACGATCTAAATGTACAAGCTGAGACAAGTATTATCAAAAACTTAATATCGTGATTTATAACTTTATGAAGATTAAGAATTGAGCCACTCATCAAAAAGTTAATAAAACTTACCTAATACAAATTGTATAGTAGTTTTTGATACTGCTTTTCAATATAAATTATATCTGCATTATTATTAATTTTAAGCAAATTGAAGCGTATTAGATTCAGGAGACTCACCTTCTGCTTGCCAAGCTTTCAAATACATTTCAATCACTTCGTCAGCGTTACGAATAGCTGCTTCACGAGTTCTGCTGTCAGTGCAAGGCATGACAGGTGCGATCGGCAAACTCTGGAATGGTAACTAGAAAAAGTTGCTCTTCATCAGACCATTGAATAATCATGCTGTATCGATTCATGATTCTGATAAAGAGAGATGAGTTTCCTGAACCACTTCCAGAAGATGCATTTGTATTTTTGATGCATCAAGGTTATATGTTTTGGTTTTTGATAACTTCTGAGGGGGACGATCCACCCGTTTATGGTTACGAGGAAGGGGCAGCACCAATCCCATATACTTCAGTTCCTTTCAAAAAACTCTCTTCTAGCTTTAGTAAATTTTTAGTTGAATTATTAGAACAAGAAGCAGAAGTTGCCAAAACATTGTAAGAATAAACCTCAATAAATACTGTTTTTTAGCACAGGATTGAGAATAAATTTTTAATCAAGCTTTTTTGGGTTATTGACTATTAATAGCCTCAACTAGAAATTTATAACACTTGTAGGACTTACGCACTCGTGACGAAAAACTAAGCTTTTGAGATTACTTCGCTCTCCTGCGGGAACGCAGGAGAGCGAACGCTCGCTCCGGACGTAAAATCGTAGTCCGTGCGTAAGTCCTGACTTGGATAATTTCTGTGGTTATTCATATTCTTGCAACGATCCCAACTTGGCAATTCCCGGCCAAATTATAGCCGTCGCAATTACTACCAAAATCGTACCAATTCCACCACCAACTACAGAAATTACTGGGCCAAACAAAGCAGCAGTTAAGCCAGACTCAAAACCCCCCAATTCATTGGAAGCACTGATAAAGACACTGTTAATAGCGGCAACTCTTCCGCGTAAATCATCCGGCGTTCTGATTTGCACTAATGTGTGGCGAATAACAACGCTAATAGTATCCAGTGCGCCACTAAGCGCCAGCATTAGCAGTGATAGCCAAAACCAACGAGAAAGCCCAAAGATAATTGTGACAACGCCAAAGCCAACAACTGACCACAGTAGAGCTGGGCCCGCTTTGCGTAAAGGTGGCAAATACGCCAAGGTGACAGCCATGATTAACGAGCCAATGGAGGGGGCTGCTTGTAGGTATCCTAACTCTACTGGGCCTACGTGCAAAATATCCTTAGCAAAAATGGGTAGTAGGGCGATCGCACCCCCCAACAATACAGCAAACATATCTAAGCTGATGGCTGCTAAAATCAATTGATTTTGCCAGACAAATCTCGCGCCAGCCCAAAGTACTTTTAATGAAAGTGGTTCGCTGGAACGGGTAATTTTTTCCTCTTTGATTGCCACCGTTAAACTAAAACATAGCAACGCCGCGATCGCTGCTAACATATACACTCCAGTAGCACTTCCCAATAAAGCTATGCCGAATCCCCCCAACGCTGGGCCAATCACAGCAGCTAGCTGAAAACTACTACTATTCCAAGTGGCTGCATTGGTGAAAACATTCACAGGTATCAACTGCCACATCAAGGCATCGCTGGCAGGTTTCAAAAATGCCCTAGCTACACCTGTAAACGCCAAGCAAGCATAAATCAAAAAAACTGATCCTTGGGTATAAGAAAGTACCGCCAAAGTAGTAGAGCATAGTGATAGCAATATGACAGAGAGTAACATAATCAATTTGCGATCGCGGCGATCGGCTACATCTCCCGCAATCAAAGTCAAAGCAATCATCGGCAAGACTTGCGCCAGGCCTACACCACCTAAAGCCATAGCAGAACCTGTACGCTCGTAGAGTTCCCAACCGATGGCTACAGTCTGCATTTGTGAGCCGATGAACAGCAACACGCGTCCAATAATAAAGAGTCGATAGTCACGAAATCTCAGCGCTGCTAAGGGGTCGTGTTGTGTAGCCTCATTGTTTTTGCGAGTTGAATTCTGTTTGCTCGAAGACATTTTTTAATAGCACTAAACTTTCTTCAATGTGGGAAAGTTCTTCATCTGTCATTCCCTGAAGCAACTCAGCGATTTGAGCGCGGGTATGGGCTTGTGATTGTTGCAGATGGTACTTCCCTTCATCAGTGAGATTAAGGACGATGCGCCGTCGTTCTTGAGGATGGTGATAGCGTTCCACCAAGCTGCGTTGTACTAGCCGTTCTATGGTTGCTGATGCTGTAGCAGATGTTACACCGAGATGGTCTGCTAAGTCAGATAATGAAGCACCAGGATTACGATTGAGAAATGCTAGCGATCGCAACTGAGGTATGGAAAGAAAAGCAGCATTGTGGGCCCGCATCTCAGATCGGATAAACCGCATTACTAATGGAACTGTTTCCATTACTCTGGCAGCACATTCTTCGGAATTTGTACCTTGAGCGGGTTTATCCAAGGTCATAGGATGTTGTTCTCCTGATTACATTGACACCTGTGGATCAAGTTGTCCACAGATAAGGGTTCAGTCTATTAATGCTAGCAAGAGAATTGTACAATCCAGACCAGAGCTTTAGATGTTAGTACCACTACGCAAAAGCCAAATCTGAAAGTCAACAGCTATGGTTTTGTGGAATTTTTGGTCTTTTTTTAGTGAATACGCGTATCTAGCGCACGCTATCTTAGTGGCATTCCTGATTAACGTGAGTTCGATGAACCTGTACCCAACTCCTCAAAGGACGCAGATATTGGCTCTAAATATCCTTAGTTATCAACGAAAAAATCAAACTTTGGAGAGGAGTGTTTTTAATCTGTCGAACTCACGTCTAATTACATTGCCACTCGTGGATAAAGTCGTCCACCAATGATGGCTAAGACTGTTAATGTAAATGCAAGAATCATCAAGTCAAAACCAAAGCCGTAGACACTGGAGCCATTCAATAGCATCGTGCCACGCAAAGCGTCAACCTGGTAAGTTAAGGGGTTCAAGTGGGAAATGAACTTTAACCAGCCGGGCATAATAGCAACGGGATAGATCGCATTACTGGCAAAAAATAACGGCATGGTTAACATTTGCCCAATTCCTGTCATCCGTTCTCGTGTTTTCGCCAAACAACCAATGATTAGCGAAAAAATGCAAAAACAACCTGCGCCCAACATTACTAGTAGTAACACTTGGAAAATAGCTATAGGATGAAAATTAAGTTTGACACCTAAAAACGTTGCTATTGCGTAAATGACCAATACTTGTGATAGACAACGCACTCCACACGCAAGAGCTTTGCCCAAGACCATAGCTACGCGCGGTGTAGGACTGGCTAGAAATTTATGCACAATTCCTAAATCTCGCTCCCAGATTAGTGTCATCCCACCAGTGAAAATTGCTATATACAACACACTCTGAGCAAGAATACCAGCAGCCATGAAGTCTAAATAGGGTAAGCTTCCTGTAGGAATCTCCCGAAGGCGGGCAAATACTTGCCCAAAAATGAGTAGCCACAATGATGGTTGTACAGAACGGACTACTAAATCAGTGGGGTCGTGGCGCAGTTTACGCACTTCCAATTCAGCAATCACGAAGGTTTTTGTAACTAGCTCTTTAATTGCAGAGATGATATTACCTCGCCTAGCAGTTGGTGCTTTAACCCAACCGCTGGGCAGTACGTCTGGTTCTTGCTGTATCACGGTAGCTGACTCCTGATGTTAATTGGTCACCTGTGTAGTGAATAAACACATCATCCAAAGTTGCGTTAGGTTTATCCAAGGAGGCTTTTAAGTCACTTGGTGCGCCTATGGTTGCGACTGCGCCCTGCTGCATAATCGCTACTCGATTACACAAATTGTCGGCTTCTTCTAAAAAGTGGGTTGTTAAAAATATGGTTGTGCCGTAATCAACACAAAGTTGTTTTACGAGCTGCCATACTTGAGTACGAGCGATGGGATCTAGTCCGACTGTCGGCTCATCAAGAAACAAAATTTGCGGTTGATGCAGTACTGATATGGCAATTTCTAATTTACGAATCATGCCACCAGAGTAGTTTCGTACCAAGCGATTTGCAGCATCTTGCAAACCCATGAATGCCAAAATATCACGGATGTGCTGACGCCGACGGGAAAAGGGAATTTCATACAGTTTGGCAAAGATTAACAGATTTTCGTAACCTGTGAGGCTACCATCAGCAGAGAGAGCCTGTGGCACGTAGCCAATAACTCGCCTAACAGCATTAGGTTGATGGGTTACGTCGTAGCCAGCTAAAATTGCCTTCCCAGTACTAAGAGGTAGTAATGTCGTTAACATTTTAATAGCTGTACTCTTACCTGCGCCATTTGGGCCGAGTAAGCCAAACACTTCACCCTGTTCCACAGATATGTTCAGGTTATCAACGGCGGTAAATTTACCAAAGCGGCGTGTGAGTTTCTGGGTTTCTAGAATAATCGGTTTCGGTTGGCTGGCAGGTGTTTCCGACCGATCTGTTTTTCCTGTCAGTGTTGTCACAAGTTTGATGCACTTCCTTAGTTAGAAAAACTAACTATTAGTTTGACAATATATTGTGAGTAAGTCAATAGTTTTTTGGGGAATGGGGCATGGGGCACTTGTGCCGACTTGGGCTGAGCTTGCCCTGAGCGTAGCCGAAGCAGCGAAGTCGAGGTGAGCCGAAGTATTGGGCATGGGGAATGATACAAAATAATTAGTAATTTTTAATACCTAGTGCGCTATGTTCTATTCCCATAGCGGGACTTACGCAAAAATCACGAAAAAGCTTAATTTATTATAGACGCGAAGCGGCTTGCCGAAGGCTACCGCCAAGGCGCTAAGAACGCCAAGAATTTGTAGAGTGTGCGTAAGTCCTAAAAACGCTGTAAGTCCTGACTCAATGCCCAATTTCCCATGCCCAATGACGCCATTTGCTCCACTTGGGGAGACCCCAAGACCGCAATGGCTCCCCAATGCCCAAATTTCTTATCTTTGAACAGTCATGATTCGTTGATTTTGAAGGACTTCTGTGGCTTTTTCAGCAGAAAGCGGTTTGTAGAACAGAAAACCCTGTACATCTTCACAATTGATAGATTTGAGAAAATCTAGTTCTTCTGGCTTTTCTACCCCTTCGGCGGTCAGCCTCAATCCTAGACTCCTTGCCAAGGTAACGATCGCTTTGACAATATGAGCCACTCTGACATCTGTTGTCAACTGTTGAATGAAAGACTTGTCAATTTTGAGATTGTGGATTGGTAATAGTTGCAGACGTGAGAGGGAAGAATGACCTGTACCAAAGTCATCGATTGAAAGATGAACACCCATCTTTTCGAGATTTCGCAATACTGTTCTAGTGAACTCTAAATCTTCGATCGCAGTGGATTCAGTAATTTCTAATTCTAAAAAATGAGGCTCTAACCTCGTCTGTTCTAAGATTTCAGCTACAGTTTCTACTAGTTTAGGTTGGCGGAACTGTTTAGGAGAGAGATTAACAGCAATCTTCAAAGGAGGCAATCCTGCTTGTTGCCAGACTTGATTTTGAATACAGGCTGCCCGTAAAACCCATTCGCCAATAGGTATAATTAATCCACTTTCCTCGGCGATAGGAATAAAAACACTAGGCCCTACTAGTCCCATTTCCGGGTGCTTCCAGCGTAACAGCGCCTCCATACCAGTAATTTTATTTGTAGCAATGTTTACTCTTGGCTGGTAGTACACCGTTAATTCATTTCTTTCTAAGGCATAGCGCAGACTCTTCTCTAAAGTCAAAAATTCAGGATTTTTGGTACTTAGGCTAGTGGTATAGAACTGATAGTTATTTCTTCCTTCGTCTTTGGCATAATACAAAGCTGTATCTGCGTGCTTGATCAAAGTTTCAGCATCAGGACTATGTTCATCTAGCAGGGAAATGCCGAGGCTAGCACTGACGTAAAGTTCGTGACCATCAAGATTGAAGGCATTCTCCAAAGCGTTGAGGATTCTCCAGGCTACTTGAGTAACTTCTTCCAGACAATTGACTCGTGGTAGTAGGATAGTAAATTCATCTCCTCCCCAACGAGCAACACTATCACCGCTTCTGAGAGAATCTTTCAATCTTTGAGCCACCTGTTGTAACAGTCGGTCTCCTAAACTGTGCCCTAGGGTGTCATTGATGATTTTGAAACGATCCAAATCAAGGAACATTACAGCTAAACTTTCGTGATTACGAAGCGCGTTAGGTAAGGCTTTGGAAAGTAGCTCATTAAATAGTAGGCGATTTGGTAATCCAGTCAGCAGATCGTGAAGAGCTTGGTAACGAATCTTTTGCTCTACTTGTTGACGTTGCCTAGCACCACTGATACTAGCCGCCATCGTCAACAGCGTAGATTCTTCATGTCTTGACCAGTGACGTTCTTTTGAACAGTCGGCTAAGCCGAGGCATCCCCAGAAATCATCTTCTAAGCGCAGGGGCACTAATAGAAGAGATTGAATACCATCTTGGGTAAGCAATTCTTGTTCGACTGGAGGAAATTCTCTGGTAATGCTGCTAATGGATTGTCCCTGAGAAAGAGTAGTGTACCAACGTGTTAGTTGAGAGGAGTGATAGAGCTGATTCTGCCAGTGATCTTTAGAATACTCAAGACCAAAGCGTATCCATTCAAATTGGAGGCTGAGTGCCATCTCTCCTGTAACTGGGTGAGGATGGTTGTTGAAGAGATAGACGCGATCTGCCTTGGCAGCTTCGCCCAGCACAGCTAAAGCTTTGTCAATTCCTGTTTCATAATTCATTTCCACTAGCAAATAATTAGCCGCTTCTGCAACTGCTTGGAGTAAGCGATCGCGTTGGCGCAGTTCGGCTTCGGCTTGCTTTTGTTCAGTAATATCACGGACAATAAAAGTCCTAATTAAATCACTTTCAGGCAGACAATGGACGGATTGTTCAAAAACTTCTTGACCAACTTCCACCTCCCGCACAAAAGGGTTTATTTTTCGATTCTGTACTGCGCTTAATAGTCCCATCAGAAGGGGATGCTGCTTTCCAGTTTCTCTGAGCTTGGGAAACTTGAGAGCTGCGGCAGGATTAAGATATGTTACTGTTCCTTGTAAATCCGTCTCGATAATTGGATTAGGAACAAGTTCAGGAAAAGATGCTAGGCGAGCCAGTAGAGTTTCACTAGCTCCTTGCCAGCTTGGATCGACAGCTAAGGTTTGAAAACTACTAACTGGATTTACTGGTTCCGACAGTAAACTAGACAAGTCTTGAGCTTGGGAAGATTCAGAAAAAGCATTTTCTGAAAGGTTGGTAATAGCGTAATATCTAGCCTGAGCTTGATTGTTGCCAAAAAAAATTACATCACCATGTTTGAGGTTATGAGAGGAACACTTATTACCATTGACTATTAAGCCATTAGTGCTACTTTTACCCTTGAAGTTACCATCAATAATCAAAAAGCCATATTGGTCAGTCTCTGGAAGAGTTACCCGTAATAAAATGGCGTGTTGCCTGGATACTGATCGAGAACGGAGAACAATAGAGTTCTCAGGATGCCGCCCAAGAGAATAAGTGGTTTCTTGAAGGGGGATCGTTCGCTGCCCTTGCATGTCTTGGACAATCAATAGATGGCGTATTTTTTCCCGCTCATTTCCTGCCATCGTTCTTCCTCAAGTATTCATGTCTTTAGATATTCGTTGAAAAATACTGCTGTGGTTGAGTTATAACCTTTAGTCTCCATTTTCTAAAAAAGCTAGTCACTTTTATTAATGAAGTAGACCTGACGCGATCGCCAAGCTAATGAAATATGCTTAGTTGCGACCTAGTTTTATCAGTGGAAGTCTTGCTCTTTGTGTTACCTGATGTTAACAACTTGAAAAACCTAGGACTTTCAGTCACTGTCTTTTGCTTCCATTCTTTCTTAAATAACTACAATAATTTCAAATGATTAATATTATACATGGTATAATTGCGGATTTTTTCTGAGATGGCTGGCAAGTATCAGTGAAATACATTATTAAGTTAATCAAGATAGTATTTTGAAAAATTACTTGGTATTTCTACTGGTAAAGTAATTATCTTTACAAAATTTTATTATTTGAAATTAGTATTAATATAATACCAATTTTTGATGAAGATGCGCCTATAAGAATGACGCGAAACAACTCCCCATAGAAGGAATTATGAATTGCTCCTGCGTGAATAAAATTAAACCATAGATAGAATTGATATCAGGTATTTATGAACAGTGGAAAGCAAAATCAAAAAAATTTGCATACCTGACTAACCCAGATACAACTTGTTAAGCAGAAGTGCCGCGATCGCCCATAGACTTTTTGGATGAGAAGCAAATACCATTGGGGTTCGTATCCTTAGTTCGAGCGATCGCAAATTATAGAAAATATCGGGTATTAGCAGTCGAAGCATACTTTAGGACAGTGCTGATTGCTACTAGCTTTGAAATAACTTGGTTTTTAACGCCAGGTGCTTCAAGTCGGGAAACCCGCCCAACGCACTGGCTCCTCAGCACTCAGCACTCAGCACTTTGCTATATTAGCAGCACTTAAGCAGGCTGATATGTAGCTATTAATGGGTTTTATTCCTCTTCAATAAACCTGCGCTATGGGCAATATGTTTCTGTGCTATAGCAATTTTTGCAAGGAGGCTTGTGCAGATTGGTAGCAACCACATAACTCACGATAATTTTTCAACTTGTTGCTGACTGCTAAAAGTAAAGTTTAGTTTCAAAAAATATTCATCCTCATACATATAGTGTTAACTTATTAATTGAAGCGTAAAGGCTTCCCTGGCAGATCCAACAGCCAAAGTAAACAAGTTAAATTCAATTAAGAGGTAAAAACGCTGTTTCAAAATCTGTCTCGTTCAATCAAAGCAACACCCAACTTAAACGCTGATATTTCCTCAAACTATTAGTGAAAGGGGGCAATACAACTGGTTATCTAACACAATGGAAGTGTTTATCAACTCAGTGTAACCCTGTGGTTTAGTTTGATAATGAGAGGAAATAAATTAGGCGGATAGAAAGTTGGGTGTTGCTGTTTTAAGAAGGTAACATCCATAAATCAAAACAGGATTCAAGAACTGAAAAAGCCAAATTTAAGGCTTTCTTCAAGGCTTTAAAAGGGATTGTAAACTAAAGAAAAATACACCCCATCTTCCTGCAATGATTTTCCCTCAGATTCCGCAGATATTAAAGGAATGCCCCAGTCAAGACGAGCGCTGAAGCGATCGCCTTGTGTCCAACGCAAACCAAGACCAACGGAAGCTAGGGTGTTAGGGTCTGGATTTGGGGCTGAATTATTCCAGGCAACACCGAAATCTACGAATGGTGCTAGTTTGACAATACTATTTGTTTCGGACAAGCGGAGAATTGGTATTTGCACTTCAGCAGAAGCAAAAGTGCCATTATCCGTCAATAATAAATCTTGACGATAGCCCCGAACACTGTCCAAACCACCTAAGCCGAATTGCTCTAAAGGTAACAGCGAAGTAGATGATATTTGGGTATTTAGGCGTAAAAGTAATAAAGTATCAGGAGCTAAAAGACGCGCCCACTGTGCTTGCCCTTGCCATGCAAAAAACCGGCCATCAGGACGGACTGAATTAATTGTGGCATTAAATGCACCTGTGCCTAAATTGAATTGAGAACGCAGGGCAATGACTTCACGGCTGTTACGAGATGTCCATTCTTGAAAAAAACGCAACGCAGATATACGCGTGCGTCCCTCGTCGTCAGCACCCAAGGAAGGAAAAGCTATGCGATCGCCTTCGATATAAGAGGCTTCACTTTCCCGTCGAGAAGCTGTGACGCCAAGGGCAAATTCTTGCCTAGGAGTTTGAACAATTGGCTGGCGGAATGTCAGTTCGTAGTAGCGAGAAGAAGATTCAATGTCTAGAACGTTAAAAGGACGTTCGATCACATTGCTCCATGAAGTACCAAAGTAAAACGAGAGCGTCCCGTTATAAGGATTGATGGGTAACGTATAGCTAGTATCCAAAGCGTTGCTACCATCAGTGTTAGTGTAGCTGAGACTCAAACCATCTCCTAGTCCTAACAAGTTGGCTTCATTGACTTGTAGCCGCCGTCGAAAGCTACCAACACTAGGCGATCGCCCGTTATCAAGAACTACTTGGGTACTGAAGGATTTTGCTTCTGCAATCTTGACTTCTAGCACACTTGCACCAGGGCGTGAACCAGCCGACAATTCAGCATTCACAGTTTCAATCAAAGGATTAAGTTGCAACAATTGCAGCGCTTCTAAAAGACGGTCTCGATTGAGAGGCGCTGAAGTAGCAATTTTAAGGCGACTGCGTACATAATTAGGATTTAGTCGCCTAGTGCCAGTGATTTGGATATCTTCCAATTTACCTTCAACCACCTGAATTGTAATCACACCAGACTTAATGATTTGAGGTGGGATATAAGCACCAGAAGTAATGTAGCCCTTTTGAATGTATAAATTGGTAATTTGCGATCGCGCTTGAAAAAGTTCGGTTAGAGAGATGGGTCTTTTGGTAAATTGCTCAGTAACTTTAGCTAACTCTTCGGGACTAAATACTGTACTGCCAAAAACTTCAAACCGTTCCACAGTGATAGTTTGAGGAGTTTTGTCAGATGATGGCGGCTCATCAGGTGTGGGAGTTGAAGTTGAGGGTGGAAGTAGTTCTGTTGGTGGGGGAAGTTGTTGTGGTAGTTCGGGTGAGGGTTGAGGAGAAGGTAAAGCTGGTTGAATATCTTGCGGTGGCACATCTGACGGTGATGGAACTTGCTGCGACAAGATAAAATTGTTGCTAGCTAATTGCGTAGTATTAAGTGCTTGGGCTTGTAAGGCTCCAGTAGTGACACTGCTAAGGAACACAAATATACTCAGCGGAAAGCAGGACACTGCAAAGGTCTGAGAGTATTTTTCAATCATGGCACTAGATTAGTTTCAATGAGAAACTAGGCGATATACGGTAACTGCTTCAGATGTAAATACTACTTGATCCTTTGATAGTAAAGTTGATATTTTCCACAAATAAGTAGGTAGATATAAAAACTTTATCTCATTTTTGGGTATGGGGAAGAACTGGACTTAGGGGTAGCACACAATACTACTCGCTTTGTGCATTTTGAACTCAGAATTTGGTTTGGGAAAAGGTTACTGGGGTTGGGTTAAAGGTTTTTTCTTTCCCTTTTCCCCTTCCCCTTTTCCCCTTAACCGACAAGTATTGGGGTAGCACATATTTTTCTTTCCCCTATACCCTACACGCTGCACTCTAATTTTAGTCACTCGTCCATTAGGTAGATTACTAGATTGAAGATGTCGCCTCGTTAGTCAGAGGACACATGATAAATGGCTTTCTATGATTGGTTCATAAACTAAAAGACAGCACTAAGAACTTATTAGACCTCTTGCAAAAGTCGTTCTTAGCGTTCTTTTCTTTGCGACTTTGCGACTTTGCGTGAAACAAAAAAAGATTTATGCAAGAAGTCTATTGACTAGCATCAGCAACCATAAAAAGCTTGCGGGGTGACAAATCTGGAGGGAAAATGCAACACGATGAGTTTATTGGACAGGTACAAAATCGTGCCCACCTCAGTTCACGGGGTGATGCAGAAGTTGCAACCCGTGCTACTTTAGAAACTTTGGCTGAACGGTTAGCTGGAGGTGAGCCTTTCAATGCGGCTGCCCAACTTCCTAAAGGGATTGCAAATTATTTACAACACGAATACGCAGGTATGGGAACGCGCTTCTCATTAGATGAATTTTTTCAGCGAGTCAGTCAACGGGAAGGTGTAGAATTGCCAGATGCGGTTTATCACGCCCGCGTAGTAATTGAGGTGCTGAGGGAGGCTATTAGCCCAGGCGAAATCAATGATATTCGCTCTCAACTGCCATCAGAATATAATGCATTATTTGATGCAGGAAGCCGAGGAGAAATGCGTGCTAATGCGTAAAGACTGTTTTCTGAAATAACTAGCAGGAGCTGAACACCATGCTATTTCAAGACCGAACAGCGGCAGGTCAATTTTTGGCTGGAGAGTTAGCAAATTATGCCAACCTTCCAGATGTGGTGGTGTTAGCTTTGCCTAGAGGTGGTGTACCCGTTGCCTTTGAAGTTGCTAAAGCATTAAATGCTACCTTAGATGTGCTTGTGGTTCGCAAATTGGGCGTACCTAACGATCAAGAATTAGCAATGGGAGCGATCGCGCCATTGGGTGTACTAGTACTCAATCAAGATATTGTAAATCAACTCAATATCTCCGATGAAGTAATCACGCGAGTTGCAGAGCGAGAACGACAGGAACTAGAGCGACGGGAACGACTTTATCGAGGCGATCGCCCCATTTTGGAGTTGCGGGGACGGACAGTCATCTTGGTAGATGATGGTTTAGCAACAGGTGCAACCATGTGGGCTGCTGTGGTGGCGTTACGTAAACAAGAACCTGCTTCTATTGTTGTGGCTGTCCCAGTGGCTGCGACTGAAACCTACGAAGATTTGCAAGGTAAGGTAGAAAAAGTTATCTGCTGTGCCACACCCAAGCCTTTTTATAGTGTAGGTGGTTGGTACGAAAAATTTCCACAAACCACAGATGAAGAAGTTTGTAATCTACTAGAAAAAGCAACAAAGATTTACGAGTTACACATGGTAGAGAAATCAAAACTTGGGGCTGGGTATGGGGCATAGGGGAGTGAAAAATCAATACCTCATGCCCTCGAACTCAACAAAAATTTAGCTGCGTAAGTCCAGAGATTGATTAGCCATTCTTGACTTCTAATACCAATTTTAAAAATGATTGTGACAGATTTATTGATAAAACCCGGATACATAAGGTGATTCACAATCTAAAATCTAAAATTTAAAATCCAAAATCCAAAATAGTATAGGTTCTGTACTTTAACCTGTTGAGCAAATAATAACTATGAATCTGCAAATTTATGAATTGAAACAAACCGCATCCCAATTGTTAGCAGCTATGCTATCTAATCCTCATATTTATTCACAGGTGAGTGATGAGGGAGGCTATGGAAAAATGGAACAGCAATTGATTTTGATTGCTGTTGAAATGGCCGAAAGTTTAATTCAGCATATTGAAAATGCACACCCTCAAGGTGAACCTGAATTAAACCAAAAGAACTAATTTGATTATTTGGCGATCGCTGTTGGGAACATTAATATAAGTACGACTGTAAAAGACGACGAAATTTACTGAATATACGCGATCGCTCTTATCAGAAAACAATTAATATAGAAGCATAACATTTCTGAAAACACCAAGTTGGAAGCATCAGCTTGGCGTAAGATATTGTTAATTTTTATAAAAACTATTTAACTACCATACTAGAATTTAGAAAGCAGCAAACTTCCCTAAAATCATCTCTAATGCGACAGTTAAGCATTGAAATCTCAGACGAGCTTGCCCAACGTCTAGAGCCGTTTCAAAATCAACTTTCTGAACTGGTAACTCGCTTAATAACTACAAACTTGCTTGGTGATACTGCTTCTAATGTTGTCGTTAATTCAACACAGCCACCGCCTATTTATTTAGAGGTTTTAGATTTTTTAGTCACTCGCCCCACCTATGAGCAAATTTTAGCATTCAAGGTTTCTGAGCGATCGCAGGCTCAGTTACAAACATTACTTGAGAAAAACCGCGAGGGTAATCTCAGTTCCTTCGAGACTGCTGAATTAAACTTGTATGAACAACTTGATGCTTTGATGACTATGCTGAAAGCCAGAGCCTATTCCGCCATCAAAGCTACCTCGGATAGTTTAAACTTGGCATGACTCCCTATATTGTGAACGAAAAAATTACACCTTGTTTAATCCGCGATCGCAAAGCTGGACTGATCATTTTAAGCTAGAAGACGGTTATATTGTGGGGTTAACAGCAATCGGACGAACAACTATCTTTTTGTTAAAGTTGAATGATTTAACTCGCGTTCAAATCCGGCAAGCTTTAATCATGCAAAACCTTTACCCACAAAATATTCTACACTTAGGGGTCTTTGACGAAATTTACTGACTATCCGCGATCGCTCTTTTTTTCAACCTCCAAGCGTTATATGATTCGTTAAAGCGAGATTCATAGGGTAAAAGTTCCATCGCTTTACTGTAAGCTTGAAGAATTTCTGTTTCAGGTGCTCTTAACCAATTTAATACTTTTGCAAGATCAAACCAGCACCAAGCATTTCTCACTGGATCATCTGATAACTGAATAGCACGACGCAATAATTCTACTGCTTCTCTGTTTAATCGCTTCTTCGTATGTATTTCTTTACTTTTTAATGAGTATGCCAAATTAATTTTAGTTTGAGCATATTCTTGAAGTGATTTAGGATCATCTTTTATGAGTTCATAATTTGCAGTAAAAATCTGATGAGCTTCCTGGAAACGTTTAGCACGTTTATACAGGACAGCTAACTCTACTATGTCATCAATTTGTATGGGTGATGGTGCTTGTTCTAGTATTTCTGAAGCTCGTTTTGGCTGTCCTCTATCTAACAGAATCTTTGCAATTGCAATAAAAGGCAGATGACGATCCATGATCGTCGGATCAATCTCAGTATCCCTAAAAAGTTTTTCTGCTGTAGAAAACTCTCCTAATGATGTTCTATACTCAATAATTTGAGCGATAAGTGCTCCAGATTTTGGAACTCTATTAAGTGCTGACTCTAGATTAGAAATTGCTCTTTGACGCTCACCTACAGCCCATAAATGAGCACTTTCCCTAATAGCATGAATAACCACATATTGAGGGTGGGCTGGTAATATAACTTGGAAATAACTGCGTGCATCATCAAAATTAAAACTTGGATCTGGTGAACCGTTTTCCCTCATTTTTCTACGTATCTTAGGAATACCGGTTCCACGAGTTTCGGCTAGGGCTAAATCTTTTAAAAAATCACCAATTCTTCGATTTCGGTAAGGGACAGGTGGTATTGTCGCTCCTGGCTGCAAATGTTTTCTTTCAATCCCTTGTACTGGCCCAGGGTAACTTATGATTTCCAATCTGTCTGGATACAAATACACCTTGACTGGTTCTTGAACGCCTTCGTAGCTACGATGATAAACAGCATTAACTAATGCTTCCTCCATTGCTTCATATGGATATGCAACTGTTCTATAGGAGGTAGCTTGATTTGGAACTTTCCGAATCATTGTTGTACTGAATGTATTAAGATAATCCAGAGCTTGACGAAGCTGTAAATGTAAAGGCCCTCGGAAAATTTTCTCCTCTATTAAGTCTCCACCTGCATCATCGCCAAATTGTACAATCTCAATTCTCGCACCAGGAAAATATTCTTCTGGATTATGAACAAAGAATAATAGAGCTATATTTTTGGGAACTTCATGGCTATTAATTGGTGCTGTAATACGTAGATGGCGATATAGTTCATGATCTGATATTACAACATTTTGTGAAACTAAGTCACTTTTTATATCTGACAAAAATTCTCTAACTAGTCCTGGTGATATTTTGTCAATAGAAATAGACAAGTTGCGACGATCATCAAATGGAACTTTGGCTGCCATTTGCATCAATTGAGTTAAAATGTCATCTTTTGCTTTTACAGATTCACTTCCTTGTCTAACATAATAAAATTTTTCGCTATTGTTCGTAGTTTCAGGAGCTTGATATGGACGAACATCACCAGCAGGTATCCAAATTACTAAGATTTGCTTTTCTTGATATATTTCAGGAGATAATACTGGCTGATATTCAGGAGAAATTCGTTTACAATTTCCACGAATCCATTTCTGAATATCATCTAGATTTTGTCCGTCTAGTCCGTGTGGAGGAAGAATAGGCTGACCATCTCGGTCTTCAATTCCGATAATTATATAACCACCATTTAGATTAAAAAAATCATTAGCAAAGGCACAAATACTGCGTAGTGTGCTGTCACTTATTTGCGGTGTCCAAGTTTTCTTGAATTCTCTACGGACGGATTCGACTGACCGAGCGTGAATAAGATCGTCAAGGTTGATAGGCAGTACATTCATAATCAGTCCATATTCACTCTAGTTTGATGTGATGTCACAGCCTGAATTTAAGTTATGGTGTTATGTGCTACAACTTATAACTTCCTCCTTCGCTGATTACCTCAGCTTTGAAGATTAAGCTGGCTTTTCACAGCATCTGGAAAAAGTAATTTTGCTAGCTAAGCAATCACATCATTTTAGTTGTTTGCCAAACTTTTACTTTAAAGAAATGGAGCTAAGCGGATTCGAACCGCTGACCCCCTCAATGCCATTGAGGTGCTCTACCAACTGAGCTATAACCCCGCATAGTGCATTATTTATGTTGCCCCAATTTTAGTATTTTGTCAACTTTGACGCTGCTGAATGTCACCAATCGCATTTACTACTCAGCACCAATTAAGAAACCTGCAACAAATAGCTCATGCAATGCCCCATGAGAAAGTAAACTACTAACATGGCAGCTGCGGCAAGAGCAACCAATGTACCAGCCAGCATTAAAGAAAATTCTTTATTGGCGTATGCTTTTTCCATCAGGTGCAGCGACCACGCCACCAAAGCAACATCAAATAATAATATAGGTATCAACATATTTCTTAATATATATTAATAGTTGTACATTAATGTTAACATCCTTTCTTGCAACTGTATCTAACTTTGGGTAGATGTGGTTATTTTTCAATAATGTTTATCAAGTTAAGATAATAACCTTACTGGCACTGAGCGATCGCGCAAATACTCTTTAATTTCTGCCACGCTTAACTGGCCATAATGCAGCAATGATGCTAGTAATGCAGCTTCGGCTTTGCCTTCGGTGAGTGCAGTGTAAATGTGTTCACAATTGCCTGCGCCACCAGAAGCAATTACTGGAATTTGTACAGATTCTGCGATCGCTCTCGTCAACCCTAAGTCGTACCCGGCTTGAGTGCCGTCAGCGTCCATACTTGTAACTAATAATTCACCTGCTCCTCGTTTTTCAACTTCTTGGGCCCAAAGTAAAGCATCTAAACCAGTGTTTTCTCGACCACCACGTACGTAAACATCCCACCCTGGATTAATAGGGTCAGTTCTGCGCCTGGCATCAATAGCAACAACTATGCACTGATTACCAAAGCGATCGCTTGCCCGATTAATCAAGTCTGGTTCGCGTACTGCCGCAGAATTAATACTAACCTTGTCTGCCCCAGCGCGTAACAAAGCTTTAACATTTTCTAAGGATTGAATCCCACCACCTACAGTCAGTGGAATAAAGACCTGTTCAGCAGTGCGGTAAACCACATCAAGAATTATATCTCGGTCTTCATGAGTGGCTGTAATATCCAGAAATACTAACTCATCAGCCCCAGCTTCGTTGTAAACCTTTGCCAGTTCCACAGGATCGCCTGCGTCTTTGAGATTAACAAAGTTAACTCCTTTGACAACTCGTCCCGCCTTCACATCTAAGCAGGGTAAAATTCTTTTAGATAACATAATAAGTTTTTAGCTCTTGGGTAATTGTCCGGAAATTAAATTTTAAATTGACGCGTGTATTTCCCAACGAAAAATCTTCGCAACCGTATTGAGTCGCAATTGCGGCGCAAACGGCGCTCAAATAGTCCTAAAGTGGAAGTCAATAGCTGAATTATGGCGATTATCTCCTCGAAAAAACAGCCTCCAGAACCCAATGGAGAACCAAAGCAGCGCCGGGAGTCGGCGAAAGCACCGTCCAACGAAAATATTTTGCAACCTGAAGCAGCTATTGATGAAGGTAAGCAAGAAGAGAGTATACGACCACAGCGATTTGCCGATTACATTGGGCAAAAAGACCTCAAGGATGTGCTGGATATTGCCATCAAAGCAGCCAAGTCTCGCGGTGAAGTCCTGGATCATTTACTGCTGTATGGCCCGCCAGGTTTGGGTAAAACCACAATGGCGATGATATTAGCATCGGAGATGGGGGTAAATTATAAAATTACCAGTGCGCCAGCCTTAGAACGTCCCAGAGATATTGCCGGGCTACTAGTGAACCTCAAACCTGGTGATATTCTGTTTGTGGATGAAATTCATCGCTTGTCACGGATGACAGAAGAAATTCTCTATCCAGCAATGGAAGATTATCGCTTAGATATAACCATCGGCAAGGGTACAAGCAGCCGTATCAGAAGTGTACCTTTGTCTAAATTTACACTAGTAGGAGCGACAACTCGTGTCGGTGCCTTGACTTCACCACTACGCGATCGCTTTGGCTTAGTGCAAAAACTGCGCTTTTATGAAGTTGACGAACTCAGCTTAATTGTATTGCGAAGCGCTCAATTATTGCAAACCCCAGTTACAGAGGATGGTGCCACAGAAATTGCCCGTCGTTCACGAGGCACACCACGTATTGCTAATAGGTTACTCAAGCGAGTACGTGATTATGCGGAAGTAAAATCATCTGGAGAAATTACTGGAAGCGTTGCAGCCGAAGCATTGCAACTATTTCAAGTAGACCCTTGTGGCTTGGATTGGACAGACCGCAAGATGTTGAGTGTAATTATTGAACAATTTAACGGCGGCCCTGTGGGATTGGAAACAATAGCAGCGGCGACTGGTGAAGATAGCCAAACTATCGAAGAAGTTTATGAACCTTATTTGATGCAAATTGGGTATTTAAGCCGGACTCCCCGTGGTAGGGTAGCGACAAAGGCAGCATACAAGCATTTGGATTTTAAGCCGCCTAATGAACAGTTATCGCTGATGTAGTGGAGGATGATTAGCTCGTGCAGGGGTGCAGACGAGATAAGGGGATGGGGTGATGGGGAGATAGGGAGATGAGGGGATGGGGAGATGGGGAGAAGTAACTAAATTCCCAATTACCAATTCCCAATTCCCCATGCCCCATGCCCCATGCCCAATGCCCTATTCCCAATTCCCTATTTTGACAGGTAAATCCAGATGATTAAGTTGATTGGTATTGTTCTGAGTCTGTTAGTTGTGTTTGGCTGGGGTACACCAGTCATGGCACAATCTCCACAATCCGGTTTCACTCAAGAGCAATTAGAACAGGGGAATGAGTGGGCAAATGAGGCGTTTGCAGCCACGAATCAGGGTGATTTTGTCACGGCTGAACAGTACTGGACAAAGATTATTGAGCAATTTCCCACTAATGCCGGAGCATGGAGTAACCGAGGAAATTCGCGGGTGAGTCAGAATAAGTTGCAAGCAGCACTGACTGATTACAACAAAGCCATAGAACTAGCGCCAGATGTCACCGATCCATATTTGAATCGCGGTACAGCTTTGGAAGGATTGGGGAAATGGGAAGATGCGATCGCAGATTATAATCGCGTCTTAGAACTCGATCCTAATGATGCGATGGGATACAACAATCGCGGTAATGCGAAAGCAGGTTTGGGAAAATGGGAAGATGCGATCGCTGATTACAAAAAATCAGTAGAAATCGCCCCGAATTTTGCTTTTGCTCGCGCCAATTATGCCCTTGCCCTTTATGAAACTGGTCAAATCGAGCCAGCCATCCGGGAAATGCGGAATATCGTCCGCAAATATCCCAAGTTTGCTGACATGCGTGCTGCACTGACAGCTGCTTACTGGGTAACAGGACAAAAAGGCGAAGCCGAGAGTAATTGGGTAGCAGCTTATGGACTTGACACCCGCTACAAAGATATCAACTGGGTGCAAAATATCCGCCGTTGGCCTCCTAGTATGGTGGCTGCTTTGGATAAGTTCTTGAAACTTCAGTGATAGTTCTTTGAGCAGGGGTGCAGGGGAGCAGGGGAGCAGGGGTGCAGGGGAGAATGACAAATGACAACTGACTACTGACTACTAACTATTTCTTCAATCTTGACAGAATTTAGTTGTTGAACATTACTCAAAACTACTGCTGCTCCTGCTGTCAATAGTGATTCGCCATAAGTGTGACTACGTACTGGTGTTTCTTGGACATGAGGCGGTAAAACTCCTACACCTATCCAAGTGCGGTGAGGATTTATCTCTCGTGCCTTGCTTACCGTGTACATATCAGCTACCGTATCTCCCACATAAATGATTGCTGGCGTTTCATTCAACCCATTTTCTAATTGCTCAACAGTGGCAAAAAGTCCGGTGGGGTCTGGTTTACCTGGTGCATCTTCCATTGCAATCAATACAGGAGACTGCAAGCCTAGACGTTTTACTAAAACATAGTTAGCAGAACCACGGGTAGCACCGCTGAAAAATCCCCAACCAATGCTAGCTTGTGTTAATTCCTCCAGGTAGGAAGGCTGTAATAATAACGGTTCATCACAGATATATCCTGTCCAATTATCAGGGTCAGTTCCTCGGTAACGTGATTGAAAGAAAGCAACAATAGAGTTGTAGTCTAGTTGCAATTGCTCGCGGGACTGTCCTTGAGCATTAAAGTAGCGGTAAATTAATTCTTGGGATGCTTCCCAATCATTATTCCAGACACCTTCGGACTTTAACTGGTCAATGTCTAACGAGCTAGGACGATATGCTTGATTGGTAAAATACTCTACAGTATCTGCGATCGCTCGGCGATATGAACCGCTGACATCGCGTACAACTCCATCAATATCGAAAATAACGATTGCTTTTTGATTCATGGGAATTGGGAATTGGGAATTGAGAATTGAAAATTTTTATTTATTCCTATTGCCTATGGATTTGAGATAAGCATTGAGCTTGGGTAATAGTTCATCAAGGATTGGTTTGAATTTGCTTACCTGGTCGTTTGTTAATAATTGTCTGGTGTAGGCTAATCTCAACCAACTTATTGTCTCGTACAAAGAACCTCTTGCAATCTTGACAAAACGCCAATTTTCTTGGTCACTACACCGACCTCTGCCTTCGGCTATGTTGACACAAATACTATCAGCAGACCGCACAATTTGCTTACCCACCGTATCCCTAGTGAAATTATCCCATTCCTTGACAATGCTCCAAATGCCATTAGCTAGCCTCTCAGCAAGCTGATAAACTTCCAACTCCTCAAAATCAGGTCTCCTCACAAAACTCCTTACAATCCACAAACCCCATACCTAATAATGCCCATTCCCCATTCCCAATTCCCCATTCCCCATTCCCCATGCCCCATGCCTCATGACCCATGCCCCATTCCCAACTGCTAAGGTATTGCGTTAAAATAAGCGATCGCAAACAAACTTAGTAAGTAGTACCCGGATATTTCCCGGAGGTGTGATTGACCAAGTTCATTTTGAAAATTCTCTGGTTAGACGAGAACGTTGCCCTAGCAGTGGATCAAGTTGTAGGCAAAGGCACTAGTCCTTTGACTAAGTACTTTTTCTGGCCCAGAAATGATGCCTGGGAAGAGTTAAAAAAAGAACTAGAGTCCAAACACTGGATTACTGATATAGACCGTGTGGAGTTGCTGAATAAAGCAACCGAAGTAATTAACTACTGGCAAGAAGAAGGCAGAAACCGCCCGATGGCAGAAGCTCAATTGAAATTTCCAGAAGTTGCCTTCACTGGTAGCGCTTGATATTTTACAATTAGCTTTCCTGCTGTTCTACAGATTGCCAAAGTTTAATGGTCTTGTCCTTGCTACCACTAGCAATCAGTTGTGCAACTTGGCTGACAGCAACGGTAGTTACTGAGTCTACATGACCGGAGAGAGTAACAATCTCTTCTGCTGTGTTTACTCTCCAAAGCTTAACTGTTTTGTCCCAGCTTGCACTAATTAGCGTCTGGCCATCAGCAGTGAAAGCCACTGCCATCACTGACCAGGAATGGCTGGAAAGTGTGCTGATTAGCTGACCAGTGTTAACGTCCCACAATTTAATGGTGTTATCATCGCTACCCGTTGCCAGAATTTTTCCATCTGGACTAAAAGCGACTGTCAAAACCGCCCGTGTATGACCTGAAAGGATGCCTAACAAGGCATAGCATGGGCGGTTTTGTATTTCTCTCAACTGCCACAGATGAATCGTTCTATCAAAACTAGCGCTGGCTAAAAGCTGTCCATCTGGACTAAAAGCTATTGAACTTACCTGCAATTTGTGTCCTGTTAAAGTGCAAATTTCAGCACCAGTATTTACATCCCAGAGTTTGATTTTTTTATCCCAACTACCACTAGCCAGAATTTCATCATTTGGACTAAAAGCAACTGACTTGACAACATGTGAATGTCCACATAAGGTAAAAATTTCTGCCAATGTATCAACATGCCATAATTTGATAGTTTTATCATCGCTAGCTGTTGCCAGAATTTCCCCATTTGGACTAAAAGCAACTGATGTGACTGCTTGAGAATGTGCTGAGAAGCTAGCTAGCAATTTTTTAGTATTTAAATTCCATAATCTGATGATTTTGTCATCACTAACACTGGCTAATATATTACCATCAGGGCTGATGGACAAGGCATTGACACTACCTAAACTATTAGAATGTCCTGTGAAAGTATGCAAGCATTGCCATGGATTATTTTGGATTTTTAATTTCGTATTTTTAATTTTAAATTCTATGCCCATTGCTTCCATAACTTCATCAGCTGATTGAAAGCGCTGGTTAACTGGATTCTGTATAAGTTTGTCTAAGATTTGCGCTAAGCGATCGCTTATTTTCTTGCTAACATATTCTCGCCAAACCCAGCAATTATTAGCAACATTAAATAAATCAAACGGAGGAATCTGAGTTAGTAGATAAATGCAAGTTACACCCAAGCTATAGAGGTCACTTGCAAAAATCGCTTTTCCCTTTGCTTGTTCTGGAGCGGCATATTCTGGACTACCAATGCTGTTTTCATCTGTTAATTCTTCAAGTCCGATGACAAGTTTTGCAACACCAAAATCTACTAAAACGACATTTTTATCAGCATTCCTATAGATAATATTTACAGGTTTAATATCGCGGTGAATGATGTTGCGATCGCTAATATATTTGAGAACTGGTAATAACTCTTTTAAAAGTTGCCAAATTTGAGTTTCATTGAAAGCACCTTTATTCTCAATTACTTGAGCTAAATTGTTGCCTTCGATAAATTCCTGCACTAAATAAAAGTACTGATTATTTTGAAAATACGCCAGCAAAGCAGGAATTTGAGGGTGCTTACCTAATTCCTTTAATTGCTTTGCCTTTTGCTCAAACAATTGAGGGGTTTCGTTTGGTAACGATAATTCTTGAACTATACAATAAACTGGGGGAGATTGCCCTTCATCTACAGCCAAGAAGGTTTTGCAGAATCCCCCTTTACTAATCAATTTGAGTAAACGATAACGTTCTTGTAACAGCAAAGTTTTCCTCAGTAAAAAGCATAAGACAGTACTTTATGTCTTAGTACCTTAGTGGTAAAAAATTTTAACCACAAAAGACACAAAGGCACAAAGAGAAAAACAGATTCCAACTTGGAAAGCCAGATGAAATCTGATGCTTCTTAATTACGAATTAGTATCACTTATCCGTAGGAAATTCTACAACTAGCGGAGTATTACCGTTGGGCTGCGCTGGTGGCGTTTTTATCGGTTGTGGATATAAAGGCGTTGGTGGCGCTTCACCTGGCTTGGCTGTTTGGTTCCATAAAATCATTGACAGTAAGCCATCTACTAGACCGTTGGTGCTGCCGTTACTGCCACCAACTAGCACATCTGGAATCAAGCGGACATTGCGATCGCCTATAATCTGCATGATTTGCATTGCTGTGTAACCAGATGCTCCCAAAGCTTCCACACCTGCACGGTAGGTTTCAGCTTTCGCATTACCTGTAGCACGAATACCCTCTGCTTCAGCAATTGCCCGGAGTTTTGTCCCTTCTGCTTCACCACTAGCTTGCTTGATTTGCGCTTGCGCTTTCAAGTCGGCGATATGCACACTTTGCTCTGATTTCACCATTTCTTGTTGAATATCTGCCAAGGCTGTCTCCCGCACCAGTTGTTGGCGTTGGGTTTGCGCCATCTGCTGAACTTCATAAGTCTTGCGTTGTTCTTCGGCTATTTTGCGGTCTGTTTGTGTCTGCATGAGCGATGCAGGCGGCTGAATATCACCAATGAGAGTGTCGATCGCTTGCACGTCATAAGCCCGTAGTGCTGCTTTAATATACTCAGATGCTTCTGTTTGACGCTCACTGCGAGCATTCAAAAAGTCTAGTACTGTGTAATCTTGGGCAGAGTTGCGGAAATAATTGCCGATGCTTGGCTCTAGCACATTATCAACCAAATTCTGCATCGAGCCAACGCGAGAAATGACCTTGGGAGCATCCAAAGCACCAACGTGGATAATTTGCGAAACTTCCAAATCGAAGGCAAAACCATCTTTAGAACGTACTGTCAAAGCTTCTAATTCCGCATCATATTTATGTCGCTCAGTCCAATCAGCCCAGTTGAGAACTATATTAATAGTCGGGACTAATTCTATTTTCATGACGCGTGTGTTCAAAGGGTGTTTTCCAGGATACAAAGGTTCAATCCACACCCCCTTATGACCAGCATTCACTAAATTACCATGAGTGAAAGCCGCACCACTGACATCTTCTTGAGCTTTCCCTACAAAGGAAATCACCACACCCACATAGCCAATGGGTATTTCTGTCATTGGCACTTGTTCAACGTTAACGAACCAGGGATTAAGGTTCCAAGAACCAGACAGCAGAATTTGCTCTTGTAAGCCCCTCCGCCCACGTCCATCTAGAAATCTCTGACCATTTTGAAAGTTATCGTGTCCTTCAATTACAGGCCCAGCGATTTCACCGCCAGTAATTGGTAGACCATCTAAAGTAGTGACGATACCAACTTTATCAGAAGCAACGCTGTACACCCGCAGTTGCTCTGGACTCATACCGTGAGCTGAGGCATTAGCTGCCACAATCACTTTAAACAGAGCAGTGTTAATTCTGTAAGTACCAGCTGTGAGAAAACCCATCTGGCGACCTTTTTCACCGCCTTGGGTAAGGAATTTTCGTGCATCTTGGAAGTTGTCACAATCAATGATTTTTCCGAGAATGCGTTCTGGTGGAATTGATGCACCATCTGCGGCGACAATCAAGGCAATTTCACCTTGGGGGACAACAACTACTGACTCTTTACGCACTGAGTATTGCCAAGGCCAGTAGCCCCAGTGCCAACCAGGAGCAAGAGTATCTGCTTGTAAGCCAGCTTCACCATTGAGGGCAATCAGCCTGCCTGCTGATAGTCCGCGCCCGGAAAGGGTAAATTTTCTCACCACAATCCCGACTTCACGTTCACCAATAACTACCAATCCCCCAAAGAACAGGGGGACAAATATCACCAAGCCACCTACTACCACAACGGGGATGAGTCCCCAAGGTGACAGTTGCATTGCTTGATATTGAATCGTATTAGTTGATAGCTTAGTTGTGCTTGGTTGTATCTGACTTAGTTGAATCGATGCGGAATTAATTTCTTTTGCAGCAGGCGTTTTTACAGTAGTTGCATTGGCAGAATTAACAGCGCCAGTCAATGCCAATGTAGCTATTAAAGATGTTGCAAAACGAGCTAATTTATTTTGTTTACGCTTACCAACGGAAGATGAAAAAGTTCTCATAATTTGTGCCCTTCTGGGCAACTAATTATCCAAATTAACACTTCACTTTGGCTATGCCAGATTTCTTAAACTTGGTGTAATTTTCATCAAGGGAATTGGGAATTGGGAATGGGGCATGGGGCATTGGTTATTCTCCCTCATCTTTCCATCTCTCCATCTCCCCATCTCCCTTGCTCCCCTGCTCCCCTGCTCCTAAACACGCTGTGGGGTGGACAAATAGCCATTGCCCACCCCACGAAGCATCAGTGAGAAGTGAAATTTTAGATCAAACCGCCAGCAGCTTGAAAGCGGGCGCGGGCGCGTTTGAAAGCTTGGGTTGCCTGGATTTGTGCTTGGCGATCGCCTGCTGGCACCTGATTCAGACGTGTTTCTGCTTGATTGTAAGCAGCACGGGCTTCTTCAAGGTTGATTGTATCGCCGCGTTCAGCACCATTCACCAGAATTGTGACTTCATCTTCTTCGACTTCGGCAAAGCCACCTAAAAGAGCGATCGCTTGCCAAGGCTGATTTTTGCTGCCACGCACTCGCATGACACCAGTATCTAAAGCTGTTAACAGCGGTGCGTGTCCGCTCAGAATACCTAGCTGACCGGTTGTGCTGGGCAAAATCACTTCGTCAGCTGGCGCATCCCAAATTGTTTTATCTGGGGAAATTACACGAACGGTTAATGTCATTTGTTCTTTGTCAGTTGTGCTTTGTCAGTTGTCAGTTGTCAGTTGTCAGTTGTTCTTTACTACTGACTACTGACTACTAACCACTAACTAATTAACCTTTGAGTTTTTCAGCTTTGGCGATCGCTTCGTTAATATCGCCCACCAAGTAGAAGGCTTGCTCTGGTAAATCATCCAATTCACCAGAGAGAATTTTCTGGAAGCCTTTGATGGTGTCTTCCAACTTCACATATTTACCAGGAGAACCAGTAAACACTTCTGCCACGAAGAAAGGCTGAGATAAGAAACGCTCCACCTTGCGCGCACGCGCCACAATTAGACGGTCTTCTTCAGACAATTCATCCAAACCAAGGATGGCAATAATGTCTTGGAGTTCCTTGTAACGTTGCAGAGTTGACTGCACGGCACGCGCAGTACTATAGTGTTCGTCACCTACAATGCCTGGCTGTAACATGGTGGAAGTTGAACCAAGGGGGTCTACCGCTGGATAAATTCCCTTAGCTGCCAAACCGCGAGACAGTACTGTGGTTCCGTCCAAGTGAGCGAAGGTAGTCGCTGGTGCGGGGTCGGTGAGGTCGTCCGCAGGTACGTACACCGCTTGAATCGAAGTGATAGAACCTTCTGTGGTCGAGGTAATCCGTTCTTGCAGTTCACCCACGTCAGTACCGAGTGTGGGCTGGTATCCTACCGCTGATGGCATCCGACCCAGTAGCGCGGATACTTCTGAACCTGCTTGTACGAACCGGAAGATGTTGTCAATAAACAGCAACACGTCCTGCTTGTTAACGTCGCGGAAGTACTCTGCTACTGTCAATCCTGACAAACCAACCCGCATTCTCGCTCCGGGTGGTTCGTTCATCTGACCGTATACCAGAGCAATTTTCGACTCATTGAGGTTGTCTTTGTTGATAACCCCAGATTCAATCATTTCGTTGTAGAGGTCATTTCCTTCACGGGTACGCTCACCCACACCCGCAAAAACAGATACACCACCGTGCTGGGTAGCGATGTTGTTGATCAATTCCATCATGATCACGGTTTTACCGACACCAGCACCGCCGAACAGACCAATCTTACCGCCGCGTCGATAGGGAGTCAGGAGGTCAACAACTTTAATCCCAGTTTCAAACACAGAAGGTTTAGTTTCCAGTTCAGTGAATTTGGGAGCTGAGCGGTGAATGGGTAGGGTGGTCTCAGCATTTACAGGCCCTTGGTTGTCTACAGGTTCGCCAAGAACGTTGAAAATGCGGCCCAAGGTGGCTTTACCAACTGGTACGCTGATAGCAGCGCCAGTATCGACGACTTCCAAACCGCGCACTAAGCCATCGGTGGAACTCATAGCAACAGCCCGCACCTGGTTGTCGCCCAGCAATTGCTGTACTTCAACAGTCAGGTTGATTTCTTGTCCAGCTTCGTTAGTGCCTTTGATGGTCAAAGCGTTGTAGATTTGCGGCAATTTACCGCTGGGGAACTTAACGTCTACAACTGGACCAATGATTTGGGTAATGTAACCGATGTTTGTTTTTTCTGCGGTGGTGACCATGCTGCGCCTAATGATTGAAGCTATATTTCAGATAGGGTCGTAGAAGACATAAGATTAAGCAATGTCATCTTTCACTCTAGCACTGGAGGGGGACACAACTCCCTTAGTAATTCCTTAAAAAGGAGCTAGATAGCTCTGGCTGCAATCCCATTCTTCACCAGTTTAGCTGCATGAGCGCCTACTTTTTCTTGATCCAGGTAAAGGGACTGCGGACTGGAGACTGAGGAAAGGTTTTCCGCTCTACCCAATACTCCTCTCAGGAAGCTACAACTCCTAAGGCTTTGTACAATCAGCCTCATCAGAGGTAATGCTTAGTAGATTATAGGACTTAAGCATTGTAAAAATAGACTATGAAAACAGTTTGCTTTTAATTGCGGACTTTTGATCACGCTGAAGAAGTCTTGCGAAAAATTTATGACAAATTCCTTATAAGTTCCTTATTTTTTACACATATTCTCAATATGTGCTTTTTTAATAGCCAAAAGTACGAGAAAATTGGGATTAACAGATGACAAAGCAATTTATCCTCATACAACTCAAACAATTTAATTGCATATTACTATATATTTGTCAATTCATCATTAAGTTCTAATAATCTTGTTTGATAAACTTTTTACCCATTACGAGGATTTATTGGATGATTATTACACCGACCATGATTGGATTAGTACTTGCAATAATTGGCGTGTTAGCCTGGATTGCGGGTAATTTCAAAATTGCCAATTTGGAAATAAATTTTGAAACAACAAAAGGAATTTTTGTATTTATCTTTGCTGTATTGCATATAGTGGTGGGTCTGCTGCTTATTGTCATTGACTTAATTTTCTAAAATTTTTGCAGCTAGTCCAGTTCTTGTCCAAAAATGTTTGTGAGTACTAGTTGTTTAGCAAGCTGTCTTTATCATCTGCATTCATTGGCGGACATGTTAACACTAGCTTTTGCTAAAGCTCACAATTATTCATGAGAGTTAAACCTTAAATAATTTTTACCAAAAGTCGCTCATTGCGCTATCTTGAAAAGTAAGCTTTCAGGAGTGCATCTTTCATGAAAGGCAAGCAAGTTTTACTCACAGGTGGTACTGGTGGACTTGGTTTAGGTGTGACACCGGCAGTTCTCGCCCAAGATGCGGAAGTGACAATTTCTTATCGTAATCCCAAAGAAGTCGAACGCCTTAAGCATACTCTTTTGCCCGCAGATTTTGAGAGACTTCACTTTATTCCCGCTAATCTAGAGGAGGAAGCCTCAGTAGAAAATCTCATCAACCGCATAGGACGGGTAGATGTGTTAATTCATCTAGTAGGTGGCTTTTCAATGGGAAAAATTCACGAATACAGTTTTTTCGATTGGAAACACGAATTTGAGATTAACCTAAATACAACTTTTTTGACTTGCAAGCATAGCCTAAAAAGTATGTGGGAACATGGCTATGGGCGCATTGTTACGGTGGCTTCCAAAGCAGCTAATGAACCAGCTGGGCAATTGGGTGCATATTCTGCTGCTAAAGCTGGTGTAGTAGCTTTGACAAAAGCGATCGCAGATGAAACTAAAGGTACTGATATCACTGCTAATGTTGTCCTTCCTAGCGTGATTGATACCCCTGCAAACCGCGAAGCAATGGGTGCAGAAAATGCTGATAGTTGGGTCAAACCGGAATCCTTAGCACAATTAATTTGCTTTTTAGCCTCTCAAGCTGCTAAAGATATTCGCGGCGCTGCAATCCCAATATATGGCAATCTTTAGGTAAATTTCAGTACCTAAAATCAAGGTTATGGTTGTCAATAGTCAATGGTCAATAGTTTAAAACTTGACTATTGACCATTGACTTCTTCAGAGTGAGGGTACAAGCTTCACCTAAAAGATGGTTAAAAAATTTACTTGTTAACCACGAAGCCACTAAGACAGAAAGGTAAAAAAAATCAAATTTGGTAAATTCTTGGAGGATTTTTTACCCACTTGAAAAGGGCTAGTATCTAAAATTTATATAAAAATATACAACTATTTAAGCATTAATGTCATAAAAATACCATAATTAATTATTTATTTTGAAGTAACTAATTTTATAGAAGATATTGTACAAACAGATAATCTTAACGTCTGATCATATGATGACTAAGTGTAAAATTTAAACATTCTTGACGAAAGCTTTAAAAAGTACTTAGAAAATAGTAAGGACGCGAAACAGTAAATCTAGATAAATGAATTGAGGTTATATGAGACATCACCGAATTTCTCGCAATCTAATTGTCAAGTAGTTAGCTTGTTATGTATAACTAGTTGGCTTTATAACAATGCAATCCAATTGAGTGCGAAATAAATGGGACAAGGTTTTTTACAAATTGGCTTGACGCTGTGTATCGTGATAGCAATCACTCCTGTTTTGGGAAGATACATAGCGCGTGTGTTCCTGGGAGAGAGAACTTTGCTTGATCCTTTGATGAACCCTATAGAGCGGAGTTTGTTCGTACTAGCAGGTATCCGCAGGAAAGATAATATGAATGGTTGGCAGTATGCTTTAGCAATACTGTACACCAACTTCTTGATGGGTATTTTAGTATATTCTCTGATATATTTTCAAAAATTCTTACCGTGGAATCCTAACAGCTTCGCTGCACCTACCTGGGATATATTGTTGCATACTGTTGTTTCATTTGTGACTAATACAGACCAGCAACACTACAGTGGTGAAACAACCTTAAGTTATTTTAGTCAAGTAGCGGCTTTAGGCTTTTTGATGTTCACCTCAGCAGCTACAGGCTTAGCGGTAGGTATTGCTTTTATTCGTGGATTAACGGGCAAAAAACTAGGCAACTATTACGTTGATCTCACCCTTGCTATTACCAGGATATTACTGCCTATATCGGTGATTGGCGCGATCGCTTTAGTAGCAACAGGTGTACCGCAAACATTGCGCGAGACACTGGTAGTAGAAACATTGGAGGGTTCAACACAATATATACCTAGAGGCCCAGTGGCATCATTTGAAATGATCAAAATGTTGGGTGAAAACGGCGGTGGTTTTTTTGGCGTGAACTCTGCCCATCCTTTTGAAAATCCCAATGCCATCTCTAATTTAATAGAAATCATTGCCATGATTTCTATTCCAGCATCCTTAATTTATACCTACGGCGTATTTACAAAAAACATCAAACAAGCCTGGCTATTGTTCTGGATGGTGTTTATAGTCTTTGTAATTCTAGTTTGGGTAGCAGCAGGTGGAGAACAACAAGGAAATCCCCTGGTCAACAATACCTTAAGATTAGAACTGCCCAATTTAGAGGGCAAAGAAGTCCGATTTGGCTGGGTGCAAACAGCACTGTGGGCAGTTACGACCACCGCTACCATGTGCGGTGCTGTCAATGGGATGCACGATTCCTTAATGCCACAAGGATTATTTGCCACTTTATTCAACTTATTTCTCCAGATTATTTGGGGAGGTCAGGGAACTGGCACAGCTTACCTATTTATTTATTTAATTCTCACCGTCTTTGTAACTGGGTTGATGGTGGGACGCACCCCAGAATTTTTAGGACGCAAAATTGAAAAGCGAGAAATCGTCCTCGCCAGTGTAGTGTTGCTAATTCACCCAATCGTAGTTTTAATTCCCAGTGCCATTGCCTTGGCTTATCCTTTTTCCTTATCTGGAATTACTAACCCCGACTATCACGGGATTTCCCAAGTAGTTTATGAGTATGCCTCAGCCAGTGCAAACAATGGTTCCGGCTTAGAGGGATTAAGAGATAACACCTTATGGTGGAACTTAACAACCTGTATCAGTATGTTGGCAGGACGCTACATTCCCATTGTTGCCATCCTACTATTAGCAGATAGCATGTCTGGTAAAACCACAGTACCAGAAACCCCTGGCACTCTGAAAACTGATTCTTTGCTATTTACCACTGTTACAGCCGGAGTAGTTTTGATTTTGGGCGTATTGACCTTCTTTCCCGTTTTGGCATTAGGCCCAATCGCCGAAGGTTTGAAACTAACCTCTGGTAGCTAAGAAAAGTTAGGAGTTAGGAATTAGAAGTTAGGAGTTATAAGTTAGGAGTTATGAGTTAGGAGTTTTAAGTTAAAAATAATTCCTAATTCTTAATTTTTAACTTCTCACTCCTAATTCTTAACTCTTAACTGCTAACTCCTGTGCGGGTGCAAAGATTTGCGCCCCCACTAACTCCTAATTCCTAACTCCTAACTCCTAACTCCTAACTCCTAACTATATATATGAATCCTGTTGCACCTACCCCCAAATCAAAACCATCCCGTTCTCGTTCTAATCGTCCTAGCGATCGCCGCCAAGCACGTAAAAAGGCTAGGGTAAATACTAGGGGACTCTATCTCAGAGCCATTAGAGATGCTTTTATTAAGCTTAATCCCCTGAATGCAATCAAAAATCCGGTGATGTTTTTGGTTTGGGTGGGAACACTCATTACTTTATCAGTAACGATTAAACCTGATTTATTTGGCCCAACTACTCAAAAGAACCCGCAACTATTCAACGGCTTGTTAACAGGGATTTTGTTTTTTACCGTTTGGTTTGCCAATTTTGCGGAAGCTGTGGCTGAAGGACGGGGAAAAGCACAAGCTGCTGCCTTGCGGTCAACCAAGTCAGAAACAACAGCCAAAAAACTCGCCCCCGATGGCACAATTACAGAAGTTTCTTCTAGTAGCCTCAGACAAGGTGATAATATCTACGTGGTAGCAGGGGATATCATTCCCGCTGATGGAGAAGTCATCATGGGTGTGGCTTCAGTAGATGAATCAGCAATTACTGGGGAATCTGCACCAGTCCTCAAAGAATCAGGTTCAGATATTGCCAGTTCTATTACTGGTGGTACGCGCATCATTTCAGATGAACTAATTATCCGTATTACTGCTGACCCAGGTAAAGGTTTTATTGACCGGATGATTGCCTTGGTAGAAGGGGCAGAACGCACCAAAACACCCAATGAAATTGCTTTAACGGTGTTACTTACAGTTTTGAGCTTGGTATTTCTATTTGTTGTCGCCACCTTACCAGCATTCGCCTACTATGTCAAAAGTCCAGTCAGCGTACCAATTTTAATTGCTTTGTTGGTAGCGTTGATTCCCACAACTATTGCCGGGTTACTCAGTGCCATTGGCATTGCTGGTATGGATCGAGTTGCCCAATTTAATGTAATTGCGACTTCAGGAAGAGCAGTAGAAGCCTGTGGTGATGTTAACACCTTAGTGCTTGATAAAACAGGCACAATTACCCTCGGCAACCGTTTAGCAGAAGAATTTATCCCTATCAACGGTCATTCAATGGAAGAAGTGGCTACCATTGCTTTGGCTGCTAGTGTATTCGATGAGACACCGGAAGGAAAATCCATTGTGCGGCTGGCACAAAGGTTAGGCGCAAGATTTGACATTGACCCCAACCAAGCGCAAGGAGTGGAATTTTCTGCCAAAACGCGCATGAGTGGTACAAACTTGCCTGGTGGGCGGGAAGTTCGCAAAGGTGCAGTGCAAGCAATTAAAGGATTTGTACGTTCCCGCAACGGTAACGATACCCCAGAACTGGATGCCGCCTATGAGAGAGTTTCTCACCAAGGAGGCACACCTTTAGCCGTTTGCTTGGATAACGAAATTTATGGTGTGATCTATCTCAAAGATATTGTGAAATCTGGTATCCGCGATCGCTTTGACCAATTAGGAAGAATGGGAATACGCACCATCATGCTAACCGGGGACAACCGCATCACTGCATCTGTCATTGCCAACGAAGCCGGAGTTGATGACTTCATCGCCGAAGCCACACCAGAAGACAAAATTAACGTCATTCAACGAGAACAAGCAGCAGGTAAACTGGTAGCCATGACAGGAGACGGTACTAACGATGCACCCGCACTAGCACAGGCGAATGTTGGCTTAGCCATGAATACAGGTACTCAAGCAGCCAAAGAAGCAGCCAATATGGTGGATTTAGATTCTGACCCGACAAAACTGATCGATATTGTCAGTATTGGTAAACAATTGTTGATTACCCGCGGGGCATTGACGACATTTTCTATTGCTAATGATATCGCTAAATATTTTGCAATTATTCCAGTTATCTTCGCCGCTGCTCATTTGCAAAGCTTGAATATTATGAATTTGACTAGCCCTAACTCTGCTATACTCTCAGCCCTGATTTATAATGCTTTGATTATTCCGGCTTTAATTCCCTTAGCTTTGAAGGGTGTGAAATTTAGACCATTGACAGCTAATCAGCTGTTACAACGCAACATCTTAATTTATGGCTTTGGTGGAGTGGTCGCACCATTTATTGCCATTAAGTTGATAGATTTGTTAATTACCGCAGTGGGGTTGGCTTAAACAATTAAAAATTCAAAATTCACTGCCAAGTTGGCACACAAATACGTAAAAAAATCAAGAAAATTATGAAACGAGTAGATTTATCAGTTAAATAGCAGTTCCTTAAAAATACTTTGTGTCTTTGTGTCTTTGTGTTAAATTTTTTTAATTACAAAGGCACTAAGGCACAAAGATTAAAAATTAACTTTATAGAGTAAGTAGAATGTTGTTTCTATCTTTTATTAAAGAAACTTTCAGAGTAATTCGCATTACTTTGGTGCTGTGGTTGATCACGGCACTTATTTATCCTCTGGCGATTCTTGTAGTGGGTCAAGGTTTATTTCCATTAAAAGCTGATGGCAGTGTTATACAGGCATCGGAAGGTATAGAACGAAAACCAATTGGTTCAGCTTTGATTGGTCAAGTGTTCAGTTCTGAGCGATATTTTCAAGGTCGTCCTAGTGTGGTGAGATATAGCCAAGGCAGAAAAGCCAAGCCAACTGGTATATCTGGTGCTAGTAATCTTGCACCTAGCAATCCAGAGTTACTAAACCGCATTATTGAACAAGCAAATGAATTCGGAGAAGAAAGTATTGAACCCACTGCTGATTTAATTTATACTTCTGGTTCTGGCTTAGATCCACATATTTCTTTGAAAGCAGCAAGGCAGCAAATAGGACGTGTTGCTCGCGCTCGTGGTATTAAAGAAGATGATATTTTACCTTTACTGAATAGATTTACTGATGGCAGATTTTTAGGAATTTTTGGTGAACCAGGAGTCAATATTCTGCGATTGAATTATGCTCTTGATCTGGCAGACACCCTCCGTAAACCAAATCAGTAAAATTGGTAATTGGTGAGCCAGCGCGGTCATGGGGGAAACCCCCATGAGCAACTGGCGATCTTCGCAGCGTTAGCGACGTTCGCGTAGCGTCTCCCCTTGGGAGAAGGAGCGTCACCCGAAGGAGAATTGGGCATAGCAAACAATAATTGACAGTCATCAAGAGCCAGTGCGTTGCGGAGGACAGTCGCGTGGGCGGGTTTCCCGACTTGAGCGAACTGTCCGTTGAGGTTCCCTCGTTGAGTGCAACTGGCGTTCATCAGTTATCAGTCATCAGTCATCAGTCATCACTTAACTTCTGTGAATTCTTATATTTATCCGGTACGACGGGGCAAACACAAAATCTTTATTGGCATGGCTCCTGGTGTAGGCAAAACCTTCCGTATGCTAGAAGAAGGGCACGCACTCAAACATGAAGGATTTGATGTTGTTATAGGGCTTTTAGAAACCCACGGACGCAAGGAGACGGAAGAAAAGGCGGAGGGTTTGGAAATTGTACCCCGTAAGCAAGTTTTGCGGGGTGGGTTGACGCTAACAGAAATGGATACCGATGCTATTTTAAAGCGATCGCCCCAATTGGTGTTAATCGATGAACTAGCCCACACCAATATCCCTGGTTCGCCACGAGAAAAACGTTACGAAGATGTGGAAATCGTTTTAACAGCAGGTATTGATGTCTATTCCACAATGAATGTGCAGCATTTGGAAAGTCTTAATGACTTGGTAGCACGAATTACTGGTGTAGTCGTGCGAGAACGTGTACCTGACCGCATTCTAGAGGAAGCAGATGAAGTGGTGGTGATAGATGTCACACCGGAAACGCTGCAAGAACGGTTATTAGAAGGGAAAATTTACGCCCCAGAAAAAATCCAACAAGCCCTCGATAACTTTTTCCAACGCCGCAACCTGATAGCATTACGAGAATTGGCTTTACGGGAAGTTGCAGACAACATAGAAGAAAATGCGATCGCTACAACTCTCAATGGGCAATACTGTAATATTCACGAACGGGTGTTGGTATGCGTATCAACTTATCCCAATTCATTACAGCTTTTACGTAGGGGTGCGCGACTAGCTAACTATATGAATGCCCCGCTTTATACTTTATTTGTTGCCAATCCTGAACGCTTCCTCACCAAAGAAGAAAGCCTACATATACATACTTGTGAAAAATTGTGTAAGGAATTTGACGGTACATTTCTGCGAGTTACCACCCATGATATAGCCCAAGCGATCGCCGAAACAGCAGAGAAATACCGGATTACTCAAATTGTAATTGGAGAGAGTCAGCGATCGCGCTGGCAAATCCTCCTCAAGGGTTCCTTAACTCAAAAATTGGTGCGCTTGCTGAAAAACATCGATATACATATCATTGCCAGCGAGAAAACATCATCATCCAAGCGTTGATGATTGTAGAGGCTATTCTTTGCCCATTGGTCTCAACAAGAATAGCTCAATTTGTTAAAAAATAAACCCAGCAGGGGCCGCATCACAAGACCACCTGCTAGGAAAGTATCGTAGATGATCGCCATGTTTGATCTGGGTAGGGCTTATTTGTAATAAATAATGCCTATCCATAGATAAGATAGCTAAAGTCGGCGTAAAAGATAGTTAAGAAAAGCCAATAAATAAGTTAAGTTGCTGTTAAAGCTAGTAATTCTGGGGGGATGAGGGGGATGAGGGAGATGAGGGAGAAATAACAACTGACAACTGACAACTGACTAATAATATAAGAGAACGCTTCACATTTCTTAAATAATCAGCTTTACTAAAACAATGGCGAGAGACTTACGCGGATTCATCAAGATTCTTGAAGAAAAAGGGCAATTAAAGCGGATTTCAGCTATGGTTGACCCAGATTTAGAAATTGCTGAGATTTCCAACCGGATGCTGCAAAAAGGTGGGCCGGGGTTGCTATTTGAAAACGTCAAAGGTGCATCTTTCCCGGTGGCGGTGAATTTGATGGGAACCGTGGAAAGGATATGTTGGGCAATGAATATGCAGCATCCAGAGGAATTGGAAACTCTGGGAAAAAAGCTGAGTATGCTGCAACAACCAAAACCGCCGAAGAAGATTTCCCAGGCGATAGATTTTGGGAAAGTGCTGTTTGACGTGGTGAAAGCTAAGCCAGGACGTGACTTTTTTCCTGCTTGTCAGCAAGTTGTGGTTCAAGGCGATGATTTGGATTTAAACAAGTTACCTTTGATACGCCCTTATCCAGGTGATGCTGGTAAGATTATTACGCTAGGATTAGTAATTACCAAAGATTGTGAGACAGGTACGCCAAATGTAGGTGTGTATCGTTTGCAACTGCAATCTAAAAATACCATGACGGTTCACTGGTTATCAGTGCGGGGTGGGGCAAGGCATTTGCGGAAAGCAGCTGAACGTGGGAAGAAATTAGAAGTAGCGATCGCACTTGGTGTAGATCCTTTAATTATCATGGCAGCTGCCACACCCATTCCTGTAGATTTATCAGAATGGCTGTTCGCTGGACTTTATGGTGGTTCTGGCGTGCAGTTAGCAAAGTGTAAAACTGTAGATTTAGAAGTTCCAGCAGATTCAGAATTTGTTCTAGAAGGAACCATTACGCCAGGGGAAGTTTTGCCAGATGGGCCTTTTGGTGACCACATGGGTTATTACGGCGGTGTGGAAGATTCGCCCTTGATACGCTTTGAGTGCATGACACACCGCAAAAATCCAATTTACTTAACAACATTTAGCGGTCGTCCACCCAAAGAAGAAGCAATGATGGCGATCGCGCTTAATCGCATTTATACTCCTATTCTGCGACAACAAGTGACAGAAATTGTCGATTTCTTCTTACCGATGGAAGCTTTGAGTTACAAAGCGGCGATTATTTCCATTGATAAAGCATACCCAGGACAAGCGCGCAGGGCTGCTTTAGCATTTTGGAGTGCATTACCCCAATTTACCTACACCAAGTTTGTGATTGTCGTGGATAAAAACATAAATATTCGCGATCCGCGTCAGGTAGTTTGGGCAATTAGTTCTAAAGTTGACCCGACACGAGATGTGTTTATTTTGCCAAACACACCCTTTGATACTTTGGATTTTGCCAGTGAGAAGATTGGTTTAGGTGGACGTATGGGAATTGATGCTACCACAAAGATTCCGCCGGAAACAGACCATGAATGGGGCGCGTCTTTGGAATCAGATCCTGATGTAGCGGCGATGGTAGAAAGACGATGGACAGAGTATGGTTTAGCAGATTTGCAATTAGGAGAAGTTGACCCAAATCTGTTTGGTTATGATGTGAGGTAATATTTTATATTGCGGTGCGTTAAGTTATCACTAACAACGCACCTTTTTAGAGACTTCCAAAAAAAATCCTACTGTTTACAGTCATCAGCCATCAGCCATCAGTTGAAGGTGTGGAATGTGAGTTAAATTGTATCTGGGTCGATATTTAACTCACGCAATTTTGCAGCCAAACGTTCTGCTTTTTCAGCTTCTTGTTGCGCCCTTTGTTCTGCTTGTTCTGCTGTTTCTTCTGGTGTTGGTACTAATTCACCACCTGGGGTAAAAAACCGCAATAGCCCCTCATGAATTCCCAAATATAACCCTAGCTGATGACTCCACAAATGCCCTTGTCCCGAAGCTTGTAAAGGTTGATATTCTCCATCTACTAAATGATATCCTGCAAACTCTAGTGTATAAGGGTCGAACCAAAAATAATCCGGTGTGCGAAAGATATCTTGATAAATTTGTTTTTTTAAACCTCTGTCTGTATTCGCTGTTGATTGCGAAATAATTTCTACAATTACATTGGGATATTTACCATTTTCCTCCCAGACTACCCAACTTTTACGAGTTTTGCGTTCACATCCTAGGACTACAAAAAAGTCTGGGCCTCGGAAGTCTTTTGATTTTCGTTGATGCGGACTGTAGTAGATAGTCAAGTTTCCCGCTGCATAAAAATCATTTCTATCTCGCCACAACCATTCCAAACATGTGAGAAGTAGGATTATTTGTCGTAGATGTAATTCTGTTTCCAAGGGAGGCTCATCACTATATAAATCACTAGGGGGAAAAATCACATCTTGGGAGATGCCTTGTTGAGATTCTAATTCTTGAGTTATGGTCATAGAATGGATATGGCATCAAGTAGTTATGGATTTATTTTAGCAACGTGGTAGTCAGCGATCGAACTCTTAGCTAAGTAATTTAATTTCAAGTCTTTAGCTAGCTTGAAACTACAGTATCTCTTAACATTAAGAAACTTTAGCGATCGCTATTTTTGCGAAATACCTTTATGCTACACTGTAGTCAACATCAAACCTCACCCGCTAGCGAGATAGCTGCAATGAAGTAGTACCAAACCCACAAATGTCAAAGCCAAATAAACACGATACGTTTGACAAGGTACTTCACAATAGTCATGAGCTAAATATATCTTCATAATTCATCTCTACATCAAGCCGCTTGAGAGTTGCTGCGGCCGACTTTTTCATATGCCTAATCTACCCGTAATTGTTGTTTATTCGCGGGTGGAAATTTGCTCATTGAGGTTTGACAGTCATGCAGAAAAAATCAATATTATTAGCTGAGAATTTAGCCTATGAACTCAGCTTAGAGAGAATTTTATTTCAAGAAATTCAGGTGAGTATTGGCATGGGCGATCGCATCGCTTTAGTAGGTAAAAATGGAATAGGTAAATCAACTTTATTAAAGATACTTGCAGGACAAATTAGCCCCACTCAAGGCACTGTTTGGCAGAATGGCGTTGTCTACTATTTGCCACAAATTAGTACCATTAAACAAGAAATTAATACTGATACAGTGCTGAATTTTTTAATTTCTGTCTCTGATGAATGGTGGAAAATTGAGGAGATTTTACAAGCACAATTTCACACAACCCTTGACCTATCTTTATCTATAGCTAATTTAAGTGGTGGTGAACTAACGAAATTATTCCTAGCAATTGGTTTATCTCAAGAACCAAATGTGCTATTGCTGGATGAACCAACCAACCACATGGATTTGCTAGCTTTGGAAAGCTTAAGGCAGTTTCTTGAAAATTTCGCTGGTGCGTTTGTGATAGTCTCCCACAAGCCTTTTTTTCTCGCTCAAGTAACAAAAGTTACCTGGGAACTTACGCCTGGGGGTGTCAAGGTGTATGGAGGCAATTTTTCTGAGTATCGCCAACAAAAACAAATTGAGCAAGAGGTAGCATGGCGATCGCACGAAGTCGCCAGAAAGGAACTTAAACGTGTTCAAGCTTCAGCGATGCAAGAACAGCAACGTGCAGCCCAATCTCAGCGCAATGGAAGAGCAAAGTTTCTCAGTGGTAGTATTGACAGAGCAGCAGCCGGAGCGATGAAAACTAAAGCTCAAGTGTCAGCTGGGACTGCGAAAAAGAAACATGAAGCGGCTGTAGCAAAGGCTACTCAAAAGGTGGCAGAGACAAAAGTCAATACTACAAAGGTGACAAGTATCCAACTCGAAGAAAAAAGTCAAAAGCGCCGAAATTTAATTGATATTCAAGGTGCAAATCTCTGGGTGTCGGAACGTCTTTTGATTGAAAATATTCAGTTGCATGTATCCTCTGGCGATCGCCTTGCCATTGTAGGTGCAAATGGTGCAGGTAAATCAACCTTGGCTAAGGCAATCTTGGAAATGGACAAGCAAACAGCAATTTTACAGTCGGGTGAGGTAATACTTGCATCGGCGATGAAAGCTGTATATCTCGACCAAACCTATGAACTAGTGAATCGCCAGCAAACAATTCTCGCAAATATGCAAGCTGCTAATCCCAGCCTCAGCTATCAATTGTTACGCCAACAGCTAGGACACTTTTTGTTTAAATACGATGACGTTCACAAAAGCGCGTCTATATTGAGTGGAGGTGAATTAGCAAGGTTAGCGATCGCAATTATCAGTATCTCTGAAATTGATTTATTGATTCTTGACGAACCAACTAATAACCTAGATATTGAAACAGTTGAACAAATAGTGACAGGTATTAATGAATACCAAGGCGCTATTTGGGTGATTTCCCACGATATCGATTTCCTCAGCCGAATCAACATTACCCAAGGTTTCAAATTGAAAGAGCAAACTTTGCAAATGACGACCTATTTACCGAGTACACCAGAGCAATACTATCAAGAGTTACTGGAATGTCATCAACCAAGCGATGTCTGACGACAAGCTGCTTTGCGTCTACGCACTCTTGACTAACTAGCCATCTCAAATCTTAAATCTCTAACTCTCCAGTAGAAGCCGCAAAGCATACAGGCAGGTTATAATTCTTTTGCGGACGCACGTAACAAAAATTTATGAGTAACCCCCTTGTACAAGCCTTTTTTGTAGGCAGAGCAGTAGCCGAAGTAATTAATGAACGCTTAGAGGTCGCCTTGACCGATGCTTTGAGTGAACTGGGCAAATTTGATGCTGAGGCCAGAGAGCAATTACGCCAGTTTACAGACGAAGTTCTAGAACGGGCAAATCGAGCAGCTTCAGCTGCTAATGCTGGTCAAACTAGCCCAAGCAGTGGGTCAAGCGGTTCACAATCTGACTTACAAGCAGAAATTGATGAATTGCGAGCAGAAATTGCCCTGCTACGTACAGAATTGCAGCATTATCGCAGAACTTCTGCATAAATTTTGTTAATAGTCAATAGTCATTGGTCATTGGTCAGTGGTCAGTAGCAACTGACCTTTACGGGTGAATCCTTCTCCTGTGGTCGCCGCTTCGCGAACAAATACGCTGACGCTCGAAGACTCGCGCAACGCTTGCGCAAACGCGAACGCCAGTTACTCATAGGAAAAACCCAAAGCTTTACTGGCTCAAAAATAACAACTGACAACTGACAACTAACACCTGACATATCAAAAACAGTTTAGGAATCAGAGTGTCTTCTCTTTCAGGTTATTCGGTTACAAACCAGCGGTACGCAAAGCATATGGAAACAGGTTATTCAGATAAAGCATACCGTTGGAATCGTGAGAACTACTCAAGTAAACGGCGCTTTGTGGACATTTGGTCTTTTGTCTTGACTTTAATGTTCAAGCTTTGGCGCTACAACAAATCTTGGAGTTACCCTGGTGGTGTAACTGAAGCCAAGCAAGCTGCAAGACGCAAAGCTCAAGCGGTCTGGATTCGTAATACCCTACTGGATTTAGGCCCAACTTTTATCAAAGTTGGGCAATTGTTTTCTACTCGTGCTGATATATTCCCCGGTGAATATGTAGAAGAGTTGGCAAAGCTACAAGACAAAGTGCCAGCATTTAGCTATGAGCAAGTAGAAACAATTATTGAGCAAGAATTGGGTAAAAAAATTCCTGAACTATTTCAGAGTTTTGAACCTATTCCCTTAGCAGCTGCTAGCTTGGGACAAGTACATAAAGCTGTGTTACACACCGGGGAAGCAGTTGTCGTCAAAGTGCAGCGTCCTGGACTGAAAAAGCTATTTGAAATAGATTTACAAATTCTCAAAGGAATTGCCTACTACTTCCAAAATCATCCAAAATGGGGTAAGGGACGAGATTGGATTGGGATTTATGAAGAATGTTGTCGCATTCTTTGGGAAGAAATTGACTATCTTAATGAAGGTCGTAACGCTGATACTTTCCGGCGGAACTTTCGTGGTCACGACTGGGTAAAAGTTCCCAGAATTTACTGGCGTTACACTTCGTCTCGTGTACTGACTTTGGAATATCTTCCCGGAATTAAAATTAGTCAGTATGAAGCTATAGAAGCAGCGGGTTTAGATCGTAAAGTGATTGCACGTCAAGGCGCTCAAGCTTATCTGATGCAATTGCTCAATAACGGCTTTTTCCACGCCGATCCTCATCCAGGTAACATTGCCGTTAACCCCGATGGTGCTTTGATATTTTACGATTTTGGCATGATGGGGCGAATCAAGTCCAACATTCGAGAAGGACTGATGGAAACGCTGTTTGGCATTGCCCAAAAAGATGGCGATCGCGTCGTTCAGTCTCTCATCGATTTGGGAGCGATCACACCTGTGGATGACATGGGCCCAGTACGGCGTTCTGTCCAGTATATGCTGGATAATTTCATGGATAAGCCCTTTGAAAATCAATCTGTGGCAGCAATCAGTGACGACCTATACGAAATAGCATATAATCAGCCATTTAGATTTCCTGCAACCTTCACTTTTGTGATGCGAGCCTTTTCCACCCTAGAGGGGGTAGGCAAAGGCTTAGATCCAGAATTTAACTTTATGGAAGTTGCCCAACCATATGCAATGCAGCTTATGACTAATATGAATGGTTCTGAAACTAATAGCTTCCTTAATGAATTAAGTCGTCAAGCAGTCCAGGTGAGTACAACTGCTTTTGGATTACCACGGAGATTAGAGGACACCCTAGAAAAATTAGAACGCGGAGATATGCGCGTGCGCGTTCGTTCAATAGAGACGGAGCGCCTGCTGCGGCGACAGAGTAACATTCAACTAGGAATGAGCTACGCTGTGATAATCAGTGGATTTACTCTTTCAGCTACCCTTTTATTAGTTAATCATTATGGATGGTTAGCCCTGGTGGCTGGTTTAATCGCCGCAGTAGTCTCAGTAATACTGATCCGCTTGCTTCTACGCCTCGACCGTTATGACCGCATGTATTAATTGTTGTAGTAAAAATTTATGAAACTTAATTTCACGGGTTTCAGCGATCCGGGACTTATTCGTTCTAGTAACCAAGATGCTTATTATATCGACCCTGAAGGGCGATTTTTCATTGTCGCTGATGGTATGGGTGGTCATGCGGGAGGTGAAGAGGCGAGTCGTATTGCCACGCGGGAAATTCAGGCGTATTTGGTAGCAAATTGGGATTCATCTGAGCCTACAGAAAAATTGCTAGAGAAAGCTTTGTGGCGAGCAAATGAAGGCATTTTGCAAGACCAGCAAAATCATCCCGAACGCGCTGACATGGGTACAACTGTTGTCGCAGTCATTTTTCGCTCGCCAGATGCACCTTGGTGTGGTCATGTTGGAGACTCCAGGCTTTACCGCTTACGAGGAACGCAATTAGAGCAAGTCACTGAAGATCACACTTGGGTAGCAAGAGCAATTAAAGTTGGTGACATCACCTCAGAAGAAGCAAGAGTTCACCCCTTCCGTCATGTTTTGTCGCGTTGTTTGGGACGTGAAGATTTACACCAGGTTGATGTGCAACCGTTGGATGTGAAAGCAGGCGATCGCTTGCTATTATGCAGTGATGGTCTAACTGAAGAACTTGTCGATCACAAGATTGCTAGTTACCTACATGACACCCCATTACTAGACAAAGCTGCCCTCTCTTTAATTGAAGCTGCTAAAGAGCAAGGTGGACACGACAACATCACAGTCATCATCGTCGCACTCGAAAATAGTCAATAGTCAGTGGTCAGTGGTCAGTAGTCAGTAGTTACAACCAATGACAACGGACAAATGACCCTCCGGGTGAGTTAGTGCGGTCTTAAAAGGTTTCCCCATAACAGCACTGACTCACAACTGACAACTAACAACTGACAACTGACAACTGACAACTGACAACTGTCAAGCGCCGTAAATGTACTCAGCAATTTGTTCAGCCTGAGCATTTTTCTAATTTACTACTTGATACAAATACTCTTAGCCTCCAAATTTACCTGCTGGCGGCTATCTTTCCATAATTTAGGTAATTGACATCTTGCACATAATGATATATAGCGGATATAATTCACGCTTAATACCTTTCATATTTTCCTCACTCTCCTAACATCTCTTTTAGGGAGAAGTTTTAACGAGTAGGAAGATAAACAAAGGTATTACAACTTACCCGGACACCCACAAACTGTGATTTTTTCCGGAATCTGTTTTAGCAGACTTGAGTTGTATATCAGTAGGTTTAGGTGCAAGCTACCAAAAACCAAAAATTTAACCTTAAGGATATGGTCAATTTGTCACACAGTTGTTATCTTTCTTAATACAGATGTACACCTGTGAGAACATATCCCACTCCAGACACGATCTTTATGGTCAAGTCTTACCAACATGACTTTTACGCGTTGTTTTCTTTGGAGATTATTATGAGTAAACCAATTGAATTATCTTTGGAACAGCAATTCAGCATCCGCTCGTTCGCCACTCAAGTACAGCACATGAGTCACGAACAAGCTCAGGACTTTTTAGTCAAGCTCTATGAGCAAATGGTTGTACGGGAGGCAACTTACCAGGAATTACTCAAGCACCAGTGGGGCATAGATTCAGGTTCCGCTTTGGCATAATTTAATTCTTGTGTCGCAGTGGGCGACCTCCTTCTCTTGCTCGGTTCCAGGGAGGAAAGGGGCTGGGGATGCTGGGGCGTCAACTTCAAATCAGAAACCATAACTGATAATTTATAACCCAAAACTTTGCTACGAAAATTTTTCGTTTGCATGTATTTTTTAATACTACTGTAGCTTTGGGATCAAATTGATTATTTGCACTAGTTAAGTCTAATCTAAAATTCCGCCGACTGTACATCTATAGTACACTTACTTTTCTGCTGTAATGCTTACAGAGGAAAATCTGCGTAAATTTAACTAAGCTTATCTAACACTGCCATTCATTATATTTTTTATAAATGTAGGTTACAAGCAGATATATACTTTTTTAATAAAAGTTAACAGATATCTCAATACCTGTTTATGGGTAGGCGTATTATGTTTGGCTTGTTGAGATTGTCTCTAGCCAGAAACATCAAAATGGGAATCTGTCTGGATTGCTTCCAATTTCGCCATAATTTGGGGCTTGATTTTTTCGTACTCGTTTTTCAGTAAACTTTTACTAAGTTGGGGGTCAGCGGCTGATACGAGAGTTTTGCCCGCTACTACCCATTGTTGCAGGCGTTGACGTTGGGCAGGGGCGATAGTAGCAACTAGGATATGAGAACACTTATTTGGTGTCTCACGGGCAAAGAACAGAAGACGATAATAGCCTGTTTGCCCCAGTAAGTACGTGATTTCTTGACCGAGATGAGTTTTGAGATCAAGGTAGTAAGGCAGCCATTTAGCACCGTGTTTGCGATTGTAGATCACAGTAATCCAAAGCACCATGGGGTGGGGAACCGTGATGAACAGAAATTGATTGTAACGCTGACAAAGTATGCGCTTGAGAATTTCTCTTTCTGGTAGCATCACCCATAGAGCAGGTAAAGTTTCTCCATTGGCATGAATGGACTGGGGAAAAACAATATTGGCAATAGGTTTATTTTCAGGCCAGGAAATCGAACGAATTATTTCATCGTTTGACAGGGTTACTTGCAAGTCGGCTTTGATCTTCGGCTGTGAATCGGTTTGAAGTGTAATGGTATGACTAGGCGCATTATTAATAATTTGAATTGTATGCGTATTGTAGTCAGATATATTATTACTATCTGAAATAGCGTGTGTACGGTAGTGCTGTTCTACAGATTCTAATATACGCAGGATTTCGCTGATACTTTGGGGGCGATCGCGTGGTGCTTTGGCTAGGCAACTCATCACCAAATTTTCTACTTCCTTGGGAATTTGTAGTCCAGGAGCAACCTCAGCAAAAGTACTTGGTTCTTGGCTATGATGTGTTTTATACCATGCGCCAAATGAGTGGCTTGGTGCAAGCAGTGGCATCTTGCCTGTAAGCATCTCAAACATCATCACGCCTAGACTATAAATATCAGAGCGATTGTCTAATTCTTTACCTTCCATCTGTTCGGGAGAAGAATAAGCCAGCGTTCCCAAATAGTATTTTGTATGGTCGCTATTAGCTTGTAGTAACTTAGCAATACCAAAATCCAGAACCTTTACCAACTCTCCAAAACTGGCATCTTGAATCACCAGCATATTGCTGGGCTTAATATCACGATGAATAATTGGATAGATTTTGCCATCAACCGGGATGCCATCATGAGCGCACTTTAACCCCAAGCTGATTTGACGTGTCATACTCAGGAATCTGGGCAAAGATAAATTTTGCTGGCGAATAATTTGGTTTAGGCTATCCCCTTGCAAATATTCCATCACATAGAACGGCGTGTTATTCTCGTCTACGCCATAGTCCATCACTCGAACAATGTGAATGCTTTTTTGCCCAAGTAAAGCACAGGTTTTTGCTTCTCGCTCAAAGCGTTCTTGTAACCGTATCTTTTCGTTTTGTATGGATAGCGCGAGAAACTTCACAGCAACGGGCACGCCTCCCAACAAAATATCCTTAGCACGATAAACCCTACCCATTGCTCCAGTACCGATTAACTCCTGAAGCTGGTAGCGTTTGGCGAGTAAGTGCCCAATGTTGGGGTCTGACATAGAACATTCGACTCCAATATTTAACAATTGTGGATAAAACCTATCTAGGAGGCAGTTTGTAAGTATTTGAATAAAAAAAGTGCGCTGAAATATAATAAGTATATTTGCTTAAAAAAATAGTACTATTTTGCACTTTGATTGTAATTTCTTATTTAGTTTGCCCAATTTTGGCAAAATAGTTACTTAGGAGTTAACTATTGTTTTGCCTGACGCACCATGCTAGCTTCCATTGTACTGATGAGAAAATGACCTGACATCATACCACTACTTAAGTAATATGTATCATCTGACATTCGATGCATAGTTTCAAAGCCACTACGACGTTCGCGATCGCTTAATACCCAATAACGCTGTACAATAGTATCCGGGCCAATCCAACCCTCGCCTTCAGATTGCCCCAAAATATTATTTTGGAGTAAAAAAGTATACTGGCGTTCTTGCTCATGGAAACGCCCTTTGTATTGCAAAGAGATTTCCGAGCGATCGCTGCCTGGAAATATAAGTTTTGTTGCCATAGTGAACCAGTTATCTCGATTCCAAGCGACCAGGGTCATACCCTTGACGCTGATTGGCAAGCCATTACGCTCCAGCCAACTTCCTTGCATTGTCCAGCGTCCTGGTTCCAATAAAAAAGTGTGAGCCACCTTATATATACCTTGCCTTGATCGAGTACCGCTCAGATTTAAAGATATCTATGAAACAAGGAAATGTCAGGTGGCAGATATAGTAAAGTGCTGAGTGCTGAGTGCTGAGTGCTGAGTTAGAAGTGAAAAATTATCCCCCTCATCCCCCTCATCTCCCTCATCCCCCTCATCTCAAAATACCGTGAATTTCTCCCAAAAGTACTTCAATAGGTGCGCCAGTGGCGGCGGGTAAGTTGCCAGGAATACCTAGCTGGCGCCAATAGGCTAAAACTGCAAAAGCGATCGCTTCTTTAAAATCCGCATTCAAGCCGACTTCATCTGTAGTGCATACTGGCACTGATGGTAACAATGTCTGTAATCTTTGTTTTAAGTAAAGATTGCGACTACCGCCACCGCATAATAGTATGCGCTGTGGCATTTGCGGTAAAAAAGTTTGGTAACTATGAACAATGGAAGCAACTGTGAGTTCTGTAAGGGTTGCTAGTATATCAGCGGGACTGAGTTGATATGCTTCGGCGTCTTTTAAACACTCATGCAGGTAAGCCACACCGAATAGTTCGCGACCAGTAGACTTAGGCGGTGGTAGATGAAAGTAATCTTGGCTGAGCCATTGTTCTACTAGTGGATAACACGGTGTACCACTTGCTGCCCATGTGCCATTTTCATCATAAGTTTTAGCGCCAGCAGTTAAATGTTGCACTGCCAAATCCAACAAACTATTTGCTGGACCAGTATCCCAGCCGCGAATTTTAGCAAGCCAGTCATCACGCCGAGGCGGTATATAGGCAACATTACCAATACCACCTAGATTCTGAACACAACGTCCTTCTTCAGGGTGACTAAGCAAAAAAGCATCGACTCTAGGCACAAGAGGCGCACCGTGACCACCAATAGCTATATCAGCAACACGAAAATTGCTCACCGTAGTAATACCCGTCAGATGAGCAATCAAAGCACCACGACCGAGTTGCAAACTATAACCTAATGGAGAGTGAGGAGTTAGGAGTGAGGAGTGAAAAGTTTTTCTACCTTCTGTATTTTTGCCTACTCCCCTGCTCCCCTGCTCCCCTGCTCCCCCTGCTCCCTCTGCTCCCCCTGCTTTTTCCGGCGGTCGATGATACACTGTCTGACCGTGGGAACCTATCAAAGTTGCTGGTTGGTGGTTAGCTTGAATATTTTGGGCAGCTTCAGCAAAAGCAAAAGCGATCGCATCATCTATTTGTGCCAATTCTGCCATTGAAATAGCTTCCCCAGCGCAGACTGCCAAGATTTTCTCTTTGAGTCCAGCCGCGTAAGGATATGTTTCTCCAGCTAACAACTCAACTTTGAGATCCAATTCTCTACCATAAATGTCTACCAAAGCAGCGTCTATGCCATCTACAGACGTGCCACTTATTAAACCAATAACGCGAGTCATAAATAATATTGTCAGTTGTCAGTTGTCAGTGGTCAAAAGTGCTGAGTGCTGAGTGCTGAGTGCTGAGTGAGGAGTTAGGAGTTAGGAGTGAAAAATTATCTCCCTCATCCCCCTCATCCCCCTCATCTTCCCCTGCTCCGAAAGCTCCCCTGCTACAATTTCACTCCGATTCTCCAATCAGGGTAAACGCCGCCCAGTGTAAGGGAGACTGATATTTTTCCTTTGTCGCTAGCATTGCCATGCGTAAAGCTGTAGCTTTGTCAAGGTTTTTTTGTAAATTTTGATAAAATTCGGTCATTAAAAATGCTGTGGATTGATCGTCTACAGACCACAAAGACACTAACACACTCTCTGCACCTGCGCTAATCAAAGAACGGGACAATCCAATTACCCCATCACCAGAAATACTACCGCCTCCTGTATCACAGGCACTCAATACCACTAAATTAGCGGATAGTTGCAAGTCGAGGATTTCGCCAGCGGTGAGCAAACCATCACCATTGTCATCATTGCTGGGTGGGGTATCTGGTGCAAGAGCGATCGCACCTGGTACACCTAAACCGAGAAAATCATCGAGTAAGCCGTGAGTTGCTAAATGAATTAATTTAGCTTGTGGTAACTTTTGTGTAATGGCTCTTTCTGTGGCATTTTTGCCGATGATAGCTTGGGTTTTGAATAATTGAGCGATCGCTTTTGCTTCTCGTTCTGCGCCTGGTAAAGCTTTTAACGTCCGCTGCTGAGGATCTACGGTGATGGGAAGCTTGGGCATTGTGGGATTACCGACAATCAGCATTTCATCGGGGGATTGGGGAAATTGCCGCTGTTGTTTATGGGTTAAATCTAATACTTGAATTGCCGGAGCAGTGAGGATAGTATGTTTTTCAATTAAATATTTACCGTTTTGGTCTTGCAGTGCCGCAAAGGGAACTTGAAAAAGGGAATCTTGGGGAATGAAAATTACCCGTTGGTTGGGGTCTAGTGGTAATTGGTCAGCAATGGGTTGTATTAATAGTTCATGCAGTTTTTTTAATTGGTGTTGCTGATTATCTGGATTAAATTTTATGTCAAAAATACCGCGACCTCTGACACCGACAGATTGACGACTGGTGGTAACTAATTCGGCGAGAGTTGTATTATCTTTTTGCCACAGTGGTGTAATATCTTTGATGTGAAATGTGACTTCCCCTGTGGGCTTGATGACCCAAATATAGAGTTTTGATTCATGCCATTCTGATTTTTTTTGAGTTTTGAATTTTTCACGAATAATTGAATATTCAACAAAGGTTGCTTTTTGTTCTTTGGCAATTTGTTTGAGTTGGTTAATAGTGGGTGGGTTACTGTTTACTTTGGTGTTGCTTTTGAATTTAGACGCTAATAACTCTACAAATGCACGCGCACGACTGCGTTCAGAAATTTCTAAAGCTGCTTCCGGTTGCTTTTGGGCAATGAGTGCTTGTTGTAAAAATTTGTATGAATCAAGTTGTGTATCAATGAGAGATATTTTATCGGTGTCTTTTAAATCTATTCGTAGAGATTCTGAAACTTTAATTCCAGCGCGTAAAGTTTCTGTGGCTTGTTGAAGTTTGCCTGTTTGCCAAAAAGCGTAACCTATATTGCTGAGAGTTGTACCCTCGCCTGCTGTATCGCCGATTTGTTTGGCAATGACTAAAGCTTGCTGATAGTAATCTATAGCTTTGGCGTACTGCCCCTGGTTGTCGTAAACTCCCCCAAGATTGTTGAAAGTTGTACCCTCGCCTGCTGTATCGCCGATTTGTTTAAAAATAGCTAAAGCTTGCTGAAAATACTCTATAGCTTTGGCGTACTGTCCTTGGCTGCGGTAAACTTCCCCAAGGTTGCTGAGAGTTGTACCCTCGCCTGCTGTATCGCCGATTTGTTTGGCAATGACTAAAGCTTGCTGATAGTAATCTATAGCTTTGGCGTACTGCCCCTGGTTGTCGTAAACTAACCCAAGATTGTTGAGAGTTGTAGCTTCGCCTGCTGTATCGCCGATTTGTTTTCTAATGACTAAAGCTTGCTGATAGTACTCCATAGCTTTGGCATACTGTCCCTGGTTATCGTAAACTGCCCCAAGATTATTGAGAATTGTACCAACGCCTGCTGTATCGACGATTTGTTTAAAAATAGCTAAAGCTTGCTGATAGTACTCAATGGCTTTGGCGTACTGCCCCTGGTTTTTGTAAACTCCTCCAAGATTGTTGAGAGTTGTACTTTCGCCTGCTGTATCGCCGATTTGTTTTCTAATGACTAAAGCTTGCTGATAGTAATCTATAGCTTTGGCGTACTGCCCCTGGTTATCGTAAACTACTCCAAGATTGTTGAGAGTTGCACCAACGCCTGCTGTATCGCCGATTTGTTTAACAATAGCTAAAGCTTGCTGATAGTACTCAATGGCTTTAGCGTACTGCCCCTGGTTGTCGTAAACTAACCCAAGATTATTGAGAATTGTACCAACGCCTGCTGTACCGCCGATTTGTTTAAAAATAGCTAAAGCTTGCTGATAGTAGTCTATAGCTTTGGCGTACTGCCCCTGGTTGTCGTAAACTAACCCAAGATTGTTAAGAGTTGTAGCTTCGCCTGCTGTATCGCCAATTTGTTTTCTAATGACTAAAGCTTGCTGATAGTACTCTATGGCTTTAGCGTACTGTCCCTGGTTTTTGTAAACTGCTCCAAGATTATTGAGAATTTTACCTTCTACTGGTGTACCGCCGATTTGTTTAATAATGGCTAAAGCTTGCTGATAGTACTCTATAGCTTTGGCGTACTGCCCCTGGTTGTCGTAAACTAACCCAAGATTATTGAGAATTGTACCAACGCCTGCTGTATCGCCGATTTGTTTAAAAATGGCTAAAGCTTGCTGATAGTAGTCAATGGCTTTGGCGTACTGTCCCTGGCTGTCGTAAACTGCTCCAAGATTGTTGAGAGTTCTACCAACGCCTGCTGTATCGCCGATTTGTTTAAAAATAGCTAAAGCTTGCTGATAGTAATCTATAGCTTTGGCGTACTGTCCCAAGCTGCGGTAAACTACCCCAAGATTGTTGAGAGTCGTTCCTTCACCTGCTTTGTCGCCGATTTCTCTACGAATCAGCAAAACTTTCTCAAATGTTTCTAACGCTTCTCGAAGCTTTCCTTGGCGATACTGTTGAATACCCAGTTGGTTGAGTCTATCGGCTTGTGCTTTGCGGTTTTGATTGCTTGGTGTCTGTGCTTGGGCTATTGTTGGGGTGATTGCAGCTAGTTGTAGAGGATGACTCAGGTATAAGAGTAAGCTTGCTGCTATCAGGCTGAGAGGGTAGAAGGTCTTTTGCATGGGAGGTTGCGAAATCAGGAGATGATTACGTTATGTAGCTATATCTCTCATGTTTCTGGGGTTATGTAATTTGCAATATATATTTTTATCTCACGCAGAGGCGCAAAGGCGCAAAGAACAGAGGCGCTAAGAAGAATGTTAAGGGTGTCTTAACGAGAATAAGTATATTCTGCAAGGATTGTTAAAAGTCATCAGTCATCAGTTATCGCTCATCGGTCAACCAATTTCTCTAATTATGATTGATTATTGATTGATTCTGTCTGTAATTGTTGTATTTCCTCAACAGTACAGCACCGCCACTTGCTTTAAGCTGGGAAACCCTTTCGGCAATCGCTCATGGGGGAACCCCCGCCTTTTGCGCGCAGCGTTAGCGACGCTGCGCTAACACCAACGCAGTGGCTCCTCTACCAGACTCAAATCTTTTGTGGTAATGGTTTTTTCGACTTGTGTGTACACTGTAGAACCCAAGGAGGGAGCGATCGCACAAGCACATACTCAATATATAGCAGTCGAAGCATAGTTGAGGACAATGTTGATTGCTACTAGCCTTGAAATAACTTGCTTTCTACTCAGCACTCAGCACTCAGCACTCAGCACTTTGCTATATTTCAAAATTACTGTTAGTAATGTTCCAACTACGTATTGAGTATTTTTTTCAGTTTGATATTACTTAATTTTTTATGCAATTTTACGGCATTCTAACAGTGAAACGTATAAAATTATTACAAGCATGTCAGCAGTTTAAAGTAATGGGATAATCAAATGACAATTTCAGCCTAGTGAATATATTATTTACATTTGAACTCGTTAGATGATGCCAACAAATAGATGTATTGTTAATTGCTTGATTTGAAATTGATGAAATTACTTTAGCATATTTCTCTAACTTTTAAGAGAAACAATTGCTTTCAGCACAAACATCCGATAATACTAATATTGATGCAAAAATCTACTAATCAATACAACTGTTTAGCAACTAATGAATGCTAGCCTGCACTTTACACACCTATGATCAGTCCGTATTGGCTTCACGAATATTTTGTTGAGTCAATATTTATTGCACACGTTTTTTAGAGGATGTTTTAAAAGTCCTATTATTAGTAGCCAAATATTTTAGATCCCCCTAAATCCCCCTTAAAAAGGGGGACTTTGAGCAGTTATTCCCCCCCCTTAAAAAGGGGGGCTAGGGGGGATCGGCAAGTGCTTAAAGTCACCTCTAAAAACTTTTTAAACAACCTCTTAGCATGAATAAACTAATTCCAGCCATCAGAGTCAAAAATCTCAACTTTTATTACAATACCCAAAAGGTACTCGAAGGAGTATCAATGGATATTTACCAAAGCAAAGTCACAGCAATTATTGGCCCTAGTGGTTGTGGAAAATCCACTTTTCTCAAATGCTTAAATCGCATGATTGAATTAGAAGGAGAAGTCAAAATTGAAGGTAAAGTAGAATTTTTTAATCAAAATATTTATGAGCGTCGAATCAACTTAAATCGCCTACGCCGCCAAGTTAGTATGATTCTCTCCAAGCCAAATCTTTTTCCCATGAGCATTTATGATAATGTTGCCTATGGAGTGAAAATAGTAGGATGGCGTCCGAAAGTAGAATTAGACGAAATTGTAGAATTTGCAATTAAAGATGCTGACCTCTGGGATGAGGTGAAAAATAAATTACATAAATCGGCTTTAGAACTTTCTGGTGGACAACAACAACGACTCTGTATTGCCCGTGCATTAGCAGTCAAACCAAAAGTTCTACTCATGGATGAGCCTTGTTTTGGTCTTGATGCCATTGCTAGCATGAAAGTTGAAACTTTGATTCAAAGTTTACGTTTGCGTTCTGAATTGACAATGGTGATTATCAGCCACAATTTACAGCAAGTTACTCGTGTATCTGATTTCACGGCTTTCTTTTACAGCAATGAAAATCGTGTTGGTCAAATGGTTGAATTTGGTGTTACAAAGAAAATATTTACCAACCCTCTTGATTCCCGCACCCGCGACTATGTTTTAGCTCGTCGTAGTTAAAATATTTGATGAGTGTAAGAGCAAAATTGGCATTTCCTACTAAAAATCACTTTCCCTCATCTTCTTAATCTTTTCCTGCTTTTGATAGGTAGGCAGTTTCACGGTTCTCAGATACTTTCTTACCCTGATATAACATAGTTAAATTAACATCTTTAATGATGCTAAGAACCGGGTTGCCCTACTTCAATGTGTAAGTTATGCCAAAAGACGAGCGGTTGCTGACTGTTTATGATACCGCACAATTAAAACAAATTAGCTCCTATTTATGCCAAGCAATTATTAATATTCAAGAACATCAGCCAGAATTACTATTGGAAAAGTATAGGAATGTTGAGTGGCTGAGTTCTGCTAATCAATCAGCTATAACTGCGAAATTTACCGAAATTCTTAGTCAAGCTCAAGACTGGGATGCACTACCTCAAAGATTACAAGGTTATCTAAAAGCTTTGCTAATTCCTGAATCTATCAATTCACCAATTTTAAAAGAATTAATAGAAAAAATTTACCAATTAAATTATATCAAAACAGATTTAAATGGGTGTGCTAATCTCACAAAGATTAAGTCACCTGAAACAGTTGGACTTATAATCAATTCACTATCTATTGAAAATAAAGGTATAGCAGTTTTACTTTTAGATGCCGAAAATTTACAAATCAACAGCGATACAGAAAAGTTTTTAACAAGAGTTTGTAATTTTCCTCTTCAAGTCAAGATTGCCTTTGCCAATTGGTGCAGTATGGGTAGGTTAGATGTAGAGTTGCATGGACGTGGCTATGACTTGATTCATGTCCCTGTTGGTAGGGATAATGCTGACGGTAAAATGATTGTATTTGGCTCGTCAATTCACGATCGCTATCCCAATGCTCAAGAAGTTTTAGTCTGTTCGTCAGATAAAGTGATGACTAACCTTTGCAATCATCTTCAGCAAAATGGATTAATAGTATATAGAGTAACTAAGCAAGAACAAGGTATTACCATATTCAATAGTTATACAGGTAATATTACACATTTTCCCGCTCCAGCACCTGAAATTCCCACAGTTGAGCAGTTTATTCAGCAAATCAAAGAGTTAATCAAAGCAGAACAAAAGCAACATAAAAGCTGTTGGATTAAACTAGCCACTATTTCGGAAGCATTTAAAAATAAATATAATTTAACTATTACTCAAGTTGTTGCTAAGCATCTTCCTGGTAAAAACGCTAGAGATATTTTGATGAATTTTCCTGGTGATTTGGTTGTTCACCAAGTTGATGCAGCCTCGGAATTATATGTCACAATATTTGAAATTAATGAATCTCAGCCAGCAGCTAGTAAAGATGATGCTCTACTCAGCAGTGCAAAATCACAGTTTTTATCTACTATTAATTCCAAAGCCGATTTAGAACAAGTACTCAACAATATTCTTAATCAGCTAACTCAACAATCTCCTGGAAGCTACATTAATATTAGCAATTTAGGCAGCATCTTTAATCAGCAGTATGGCAAACCAATTACTGAGCAAATGAAATCTTTGCAGATAAATGGTACTTTTCTAAAATTTTTGCAGTCATGTAGTTCTTTGAAACTGAAGGAAGTAGCGAAAGGATGGGAAGTCGCTACAATCTAAACCGCAACTTGTCTTTTACTTTACTTGTACGAGTATATTATTAATATACTCTGTAAAGAAATGTAAAGAAAAACAATGCAGGATAAAGTCGTTGTTGTTGTTGGTGCTACTGGTGGCATTGGTTCAGCCTTAACTCGCAAACTTGCATCTACAGGGGCGAGTTTGGTACTGGCGGCGAGAGACTCGACTCGTTTGGCAACCCTAGCAGGGGAACTACCGCTTAAAGTTTTGACTGTTCCCACAGATATTACTGACAGCCAACAGGTAGACACTTTAATCGAAAAAGCGATCGCAGAATTTGGTCAAATCGATATCTTGGTAAATGCGGCTGGTGCTGGCATCCTCAAGCCTTACAATAGCGTGGAACCCGCTGATTTGGACAAGATGTTAGATGTCAACCTCAAAGGCAGCTTCTACACCACTCAAGCCGCGGCTGAAGAAATGCAAAAGCGCAAATCTGGTCACATCTGCAACGTTGTGGGAATTTTGGGCAAGCATTCAATGGCAATGGCAGCAGCTTACTCAGCTTCTAAGTTTGGTGTAGTTGGTTTCAGCAAGTGCATGGCAGAAGAACTTAAGCGCTTTGGTATCAAATTCACCTTATTTTATTTTGGTGGCATAGATTCTCCTTTCTGGGATAATGTCAGTTTGAAGGTAGATAGAAAAAAAATGCTCAGTCCCGAAACTGCTGCCAATGCCATTTTCTACGCTTTGTCTGCTGAACCCCAAGCTGTACCAATGGAAATTAACATTCAGCCTGATAGTCATCTATTTTTCTAGTTTCGAGAAGGTTTGAGTCTATCGGTATAATTCTTGCTTAGGAAGGACTTGATAATCTAGCAAAAGAGGCAAAATTTACAAATATAAAAGCTTTTGTGCTTGATTTTCAGGATTTATGGAAATTGCTCACGTTCACTTCTATGTAGAAGATGCCAAACTGTGGCGGGATTGGTTTGTACACTATCTTGGGTTTAAAGCAGTAGCCAGTGGTATGAGTTCGTTTCACACTTGCACAGAAGCTGTGCAAAACGGTGTAGTCTACTTTTTACTGTCTTCGCCGCTTTTACCCACAAGTCCAGTTGCTGAGTTTCTGCGTCAACATCCACCTGGCGTGGCAGATGTCGCTTTTGCAGTAGAAGATGTGGAAGCAGCGATCGCCCAAGCCCAAGCACACGGTGCTACAATCTTACAACCCATCACTGAACAGCAGTTTGGTCAAGTCTCCCTCAAATGTGGCAAAATTGCTGCTTGGGGCGGATTGACTCATACGTTGATAGAAAAGTCATTTGTCAGTTGTCAGTTGTCAGTTGTCAGTTGTCAATGGCAATTAACAACTGACAACAATTTTACAACCATAGATCACATAGTACTGAACGTGGCAATCGGTGAATTGGAGCTTGCTGTCGATTGGTATAAAAATATTCTAGGTTTTCAGCCTCAGCAAACTTTTAAAATTCAAACTGATCGCTCTGCTTTGCATAGCCAAGTGATGATTTCGCGCAACGGCAGGGTACAATTACCAATTAATGAACCTGCTTCTAGTAATTCCCAAATTCAAGAATTTTTAGATATCAACCGAGGCCCAGGAATTCAACACATTGCTTTACGGACATCTAATCTCAAAAATGCGATCGCTCAATTTCGGGCGTGTGGTTTATCTTTACTTTCAGTCCCCGAAAGCTATTATACCCAGCTAAAAAAGCGGCCAGGACTGCCATTATCATCTCAGGAATTGGAAGCGATCGCCCAACAAGAAATTCTTGTGGACTGGAAAGAAGATGCCCAAAATGCAGTGCTATTGCAAATCTTTACTCACCCTATTTTTGAACAGCCAACTTTTTTCTTTGAATTTATCGAACGCCGTTCCCAAGCTCAAGGTTTTGGCGAAGGTAACTTTCGCGCTTTATTTGAAGCTATTGAAAGCGAACAAATCAAACGCGGTACTTTGAAATAGAGTAGGTATTTATTCGATTTCAGTCAATGTTAAAGTTTCGCAAATTCTAACAAATTTGCGAAAATAGAAAATTTTTTGCTAAAAGACCTATGCTGCCAGTATCTAGGTTATTCTCTTACGAAAATAACCAAAGAGAGCGAGATGGAACCAACTACAGAACAGTTGAGAGCATTTTACAGTACATGCGTCAGAGCCAGTAATATGCTTCAACCTATCAATGTTGTACGACTGGACGAAAGAACAAAGCGGATATACGTTTTAATTGGCGACACAATACAAATAGAGATATATCCAAATGGTTAGGTGACGTTTCCATGACTAAACCTGATTATCAAGCCATGTCAGATGATGAATTAAGAGATTGGGTCAGATATCACCCACAAGACACCGAGGCATTCCATATTTTAATGGACAGGTTAGACCAGCGACCAAAAATTATCACTCGCACTGATGAAGAATTTGAAACCGAGTTAAAAAGACGTATTAACCAAGCTAATTGAAAGTAAATTCAAATTAGTGGAAAACCAGTATTGTGTTGACTGATGAATGATAACGGTCATCGGTCAACAGCCTTAACTAATAATTATGCACTTTAGATGTGCTTTAGCTTATAAAATAATTTAATAAAAATTAACATTTGCTTTCCGCCGATGCTGAGACTAATTACTGACTTCGACGGCCCGATTATTGATGTTTCTGAACGCTACTACCGTGTGTATCAATTTTGTCTGGAGAAAACCAAACGCCCAGACCAACCAGTGCAACAACTTTCTAAAGCGGAATTTTGGCAACTCAAGCGATCGCGAATTCCCGAAAAACAAATTGCTTTAAATTCTGGTTTAGACGAAGCGCAAGCACAGGAATTTGCTCAGTTGCGGCGAAAAACAGTGCATACACAACCATACTTTGAGTATGATACCCTCGCTTTGGGTGCTGTGGAGGCACTGTTAAAAATTCAACAAGCTGGCATTGATTTGGCAGTGATGACAATGCGCCGAGTTTGGGAACTAGACTATGCTTTCAAAAAATATGATTTAGCGAGATTTTTCCCAGAAAATCGCTGTTATTGCCTCAGCAACGACTACGTAAAAACTCGTGACATTGATGATAAGCCTTTATTGATGGCTAGGGCACTAGAAGAACTACCACATATACCTAATACCTGGATGGTGGGAGATACGGAAGCTGATATCACTGCTGCAAAAAAACATAATATTAAAGTGATGGCTGTGGAGTCTGGTATCCGCGATCGCACACAATTGGAACTTTACCAACCCGACTTGATTGTTAAAGATTTGAGCTTCGCTGTAGAGTTAATCCTAGGGTTTAAGGCATCACTTTAATCATCAAAAACTTACATCAAAACTCCCCTCTCTATCAGAGAAAGGGGAGAAGGAATTAAGATATTGCTGAGTTGTCTTTTGTCTTGAGTTGGTTTGTTTGAACGTAGCAGCTATGCAATTAGACAACTATACCAATTGCTCACAAGCAATCTGAAATCCACAAAACATAGCTACTTTGCCACAATCTTCAAGGAATTTAACGTAGAAAGCTACTAACCAACCACAACAATATAAAAGTCAGTACGGTAGAAAATTGATTCGGGCTGAGGTTGATAAATTGTATTTGCGGTAAAAGCCAGTTAGCAACTATTCCCCCGATAATTAAGCCCGTTATTAGTCCACATAATGTCAACAAAATTGCTCGGCCAAATCTACCTTCTTTGCGATTGAGAAAGTAGATACTAATTCCTACCCCAACTACTAACACCAACTGTAAAACTTGATCGCCAGCAGCTTGGTAAAAGACGCTAATAGCACTCAAACCCAAGTACCAGGCTCCTGGTAGCAGTACATCTGTGGGCGTTGGCTGATCCAGAATGCTTTGCAGCCAGGCGGGTGACTGCTCACGAGTAACTGGACTTTCTTTTTGAGGCGATTGCACTCTAGCTTCTGGAAACCGAATACGCTCTGGCACTTTTATTTTACCTTCTTGGCGCATCCGTAAGCGATCCATTAAAATCGCATCGTAAGCTGCTTCAATTACCTCTATACTCTTGCCATCGCCACTATACTGCTCCAATAGGCGATTGCGAGCATCCTGTATCTCATCGAAGCTAGCATCTTCTGATACCCCAAGTTTGTCGTAGGGATTTTGATCGCTCATGGGAGTTTATACTTCAGCCTTAGTCACGGGCAGTTTATCACTTAGAGTAAAACAAATTTAGGTTTTACCCAGATCGAAACTAGACGTGTCGATCTATATTTATGCTCTACCAGGATAGTAGCACGGGTTAGATTAACCTGGAAATTTTAACTACAGCCACTTTAACATATTGCCATAACTCCGTGTATCCCCTCATGTCGTTGGTCAGTGAGGGCTTTACTCTAGAATTTGAACTAGGCATACCTAAAGCGTCTTTTTCATGAAAAAATCAAGTTTTTTGTTTCAAATTTGGCAGTTTACCGTACCTTGACGATTTTTGGTGAATTATCCGCAAAGTAGCTGGTGGTGTCGATTCACATATAGATTTAGAATTGAAAAGTTTTAAATCTCCATGTTGGGATAGGAACGTCTCCTAGATTACCGAACTACTATGGCTAATTTCTGAATATACCGCAACTAGCGATCAAGTTAGTAATTACAATCACTCTATTCGAGTAATGCATAACTAACTAAATCTTGATGCCTTCATTGGAAAGAATCCTGATTACACTATTATTTGGATAATCTGGAAATTCATTTCCAGCCCTTGTAGATTCTTAAATAAAGCCCCAAAATGGAAACTGCGTTTTTACGCAATCCTCCTGTTAATCTTACGAATTTTTGTGCAAAGTGATGGTCATGGCCCCTGCCAAGATTCTTGTAGTTGATGACGACCCAGCGGTTCGGAATTTAATCCAACGCTTTTTGATTAAGCAGAACTATCAGGTGGAGGCTGCTGAGGATGGTAAAACAGCCTTAGCGTTATTTGAGCAATTTAACCCAGATTTGGTGATTCTAGATGTGAATTTACCAGATGTCATTGGGTTTAACCTCTGCCAAGAGATGCAAAGTCGTAATGGTGTGTTTGTTCTCATGCTCACTAGTCGTGCGGATGAGGCTGACAAGATTCGCGGCTTTTCTAAAGGTGCTGATGACTATCTCACCAAGCCTTTTGGACTGGGAGAGTTAGAAGTCAGAGTAGCAGCTATTTTGAGGCGTCAGCGGGTTGTGACTACTGCTGAACAAAAACGCCTAATATTTGAAAAGCTGATGATCGATCCAGTACGACGGGAGGTATCACTGAATAACCAACCAGTACCCCTGACCGCTCTGGAGTTTGACTTGTTGCATTTTCTAGCCAGCCATCCTGGCCGAGTCTGGCGACGAGCAGAGCTGATTCAAGAAGTTTGGGATTATGAATATGTTGGCGACCAGCGAGTTGTAGATGTGCATATAGGTCAGATTCGCAAGAAAATTGAAGTTGATGCTAGCCAACCAGCATTAATTCAAACTGTACGTGGTGTGGGATATAAATTTGAATGTCCTACTCACTCCCAACAGTTGGAAACCAGTTCTTGAATCACATAGTCTCTAGTCCAGAGTTTTTAAATTATGAACTCTCGACTTTTGACGTAAATCAATAAGTTACTGTTAAATTGAGTAAAAAATCATTTCAAACCCTTGATTTTAAACCAACTTTCTGCGGCTAAAGGGATTTGAATGAAAAACATGGTCATGCCTGGGGGAATCCCTACCCTATGCTACTGCAAGCTAGTTTGCATCTACGATAATCGCAAAGGGCTAGCTTGGATGCTCATTCCTGACTAAGGAATGGCGCAGAATCGGCAATCAGGAAATCTCCTGCGAACTGTTCCCTACCTCATTGCCGTGCATCTACGCACAATTTGATGATTTGTCTGGGCTTAAGAGTAGGCATTGTATTTTTATTTTTCAAAATGGCAAAATAGCAAGAATATCACTTGTGTTTTTGTTGTGATATTGCCCCAACTTGGCGATCGCTTGCTTTAAATACAATCCATCGATGGGGCACTGTATACCGCACTCATCAGGTATGAGCCAGAATAGCATTACTTATCTGTACCAGGACTTTGAAGTGCCTGGTATTTTAGCTATTTCTGGCGAATTAGTGCAAAATATTTATATTTAGCTGTGGTGAAACAAAGTTTCCAAATATACACGGGCAGCGCGGCGATCGCTATCTCCATTTTGGAGTAAAAATAGTGACAATGCTGCTGTCAATACTCGGTTTTGATCCCAATCGGGATGTGTTTCTAAGTACTTTTTCAGGGATTCATCGAGTGTTTCGGGAATTTCTGTAAAGATGCTAACCGTTGCTTTCATGAGATTTTCCTTCTCTGAGGTCAATCAAGAGGGAGATATTTAGTGTGTCAGACTGCCTAACAATCTGTGCCAACAGTTGAGTTGGGAATTGGGAATTGGGAATTGGGAATTGGGAATTGGGAATTGGGAATTGGATTCTACTACTTAGTCATCACATCTGGCCCATTACCCATTACCCATTACCCATTACCCAGTCCCTAGTCCCCAGCCCCTAACTAGTTGAACAGACTAAAAAAAAGGCAAGCCGCATCATTGTGCGGCAAGAGGGGGTGGGTTTGTCAATGCTGCGAAATGTTAACAAGGCTTGTATAAAAAATATTTTTCTACGCAATCATCAGCATTTTGAACTATTTTTTGTTACATTTCTTAATTTAAACTCAGTTTTTCCTGTCTCTTGCCTCTATAAGTCAAAAATCCCCAGTAAAACAGCAAGAGCCGATGACCTCGTAAAACATCTGTGGAAAACCTGTAAAATCTCTGTGGAAACCTTGTGGAATCAGTGAGGAAAATTGTAGTCAATGATAAGAATTGCAAAAATATTATTCTCTAATGAAATTTTAATGGCAGTAAATTTGCGCTAAAATTGTTGTAATTATCATAGTTAGCACTTAAGCAAACAATAGCCGAAACCCTGATTGTATGTAGCGTTAATTTATTAATTGCAGCTACAGTTGGTAGTTTTGCGTAAATTTAAATGCTGACTCCAAGTAAATCCCAAATCTAGATTTTGGTCATTGTGTAAATTCCTCTTGGAAGTTGGTACTAGTTTTACCCTTTTTGACACTGAGCTTCACTTGCCCTAGTTGGAAATACTTACTACAGGACTCCTATTTGATTTTTGAATTTTTCACAAATCAAACCGGATTTCTATAGATGAGGTTGCATAAATTTCCAGCGTACTCCCGATAATTTGACAAAACAACGTTAAGAATGTAGGGCAAGCTGATGATAAAGATTGACCAGAAAGACAAAAACAACTTTATTTGTCCTCGTAGTCGTTACTACGGTGGAATCAAGCTAGAAAACCTCATGTTTAATGCTAACCTACAAGAATTTGCTCATAAAGTTAGTTTCATTGCCAATTTAGAAACAGGTGGAAAACTCTCTCCTGAACAAGCTTACGAGCAGATCCAAACGCTTTGGAAAAAGTTGGAACACAGCAAAGAAGAACTGAAAATAGGCATGAATAATATTAATTAGCTTGCCACATCTTAAATATATCAGGGCTAACAGTCATAAGATATGATTTTGAAAGAGTGATCGCTGCAATTCCCCATCAATACAAATATGTACACATAAAGCGATAGCACAGGCAAGATGCCCGTGCTAATTTCACAACGATTGCGTCCAACTATTTAGCCAATATGCTCAACTTTAACTGAAGGCGCACCAACACCATTGCCTTGTGTTTGTGGAGTTTGGGCTGTACCGTGTAGTTTTAGATCAGGCTGCGGTGGGTTCGGTTCTGGGCCTAGGGGTTGGGGATTTGCAACATACTCAAATTCCCCTTTGCCATCGATTGAACGGCCTTTTGCCCAACGACCTTCGGCGCTATCATTGCCTTCGGAGTTATTCCAGAACTGATAGGCAAACTCACTCTTTCCATATTCATACGCGACATTGGGAACAACAGTCTCCTCAAACCCTTCACTTTTGAGATCTTCAATCGCTGCTAACCACTGGTTTTGGTGCATCGTATCGCGGGCAATCATAAAGCTCAAGGTATCTTTCACCCCTGGATCATCTGTCATTTCATACAACCGTACAGCCTGCATGAGACCCTGAGATTCGGCATGGAGATTAGAACGAAAGTCTGCCAATAGGTTACCACTGGCGACAATGAAGCGACCGTTCCACGGGAAGCCAACACTGTCAGCGGGCAAAGCACCTCCACCTGAAACAATGGTATGTTGTGGATTCATAGCTGCGGTAATCACATCTCTTAGATTAGTACCTCCCATGACGGCACCCACAACTGGATCTTTTGCACCATCCTCTTGGTATTTGACTGGTGCTTTATCCAGCAGATGGGCGATCATCGTAGCTAGCATCTCGACGTGGCCAATTTCTTCAGTACCAGTATCCAACAGCAAATCTCGGTATTTAGCAGGGCCTCGACAGTTCCAACCCTGAAACAGATACTGCATCATCACGGTCATTTCCCCTAAGCTACCTCCTACGAGTTCTTGTAGCTTCTTGGCATAAACAGGATCGGGATTTGTGGGAGGCGTGAAATACTGTAACCGCTTTCTGTGATAAAACATTTTAGGTTCCTCGTTGATGACACATTGAATTAGCACTCATTCAGACTTTTCTGATGTTGTGAGTGAGTTGCTTATGTTTTCTAGGAAACCTATTAATTCTTTTCTGTTCATCATTCTATAGTTACATAAAAAATACTTAAAAACTAAGTATATTGACTGAGGTAATATCATTCCCTGGCACAGTCATTAAATCTGTAAAATAAAGCAAAAGCCAGAGGTTTAGCCTCTGGCGAAATATTACAAACCTATATTGATAGAAAGTAAAAAATTACCTATTAATTTTCATCACGCCCGTGAACTTGTGCCGGAGGACTGGTTGCCTCAACTGCGGTGAATGATTCCAAAATTTTATATGTGTGGTTCACACCTTTTGGTACTACCCATGAACTTCCAGGTTCCAGCAAAATCATTTGCCCTTCAATGTGTAATTCTGCCCGACCATTAATTACATAACCAACTGTTTCATAGTCGCGCGAAGTTGGTTGTTTATCTTCTGTTGGTTGCTCATTTTCCCAAAGACGCATAGAAAGTGATTTGCCAGATGCAAGATATTTCTGACCGAGTTTACCTTTGGGAGAATGGGTAGAGTCTATTTTCTTAACACTTGTGTCACTCATAGTTACACCATTTTGGATTTTAGATTTTGCGAAAAGTTTGAGCGGAGGTTTCCTCCGTAGACGCTTTGCGGCTTGCCGCAGGCATCAAAGCTTTTCAAGACGGATTTAAGATTGTGAATCGCCTTATGGTTTGAGTACAACTTTGATGCAGTTATCTTTCTTGTGTTTAAAAATTTCGTAGCCGTGGGGTGCTTGTTCTAGGGGTAAGGTGTGGGTGATGACAAATGAGGGATCGATTTCGCCGTTTTGAATGTGTTCTAGTAAAGGTTTTAAGTACTTATGGACGTGGGTTTGTCCCATTTTGAAGGTTAGCCCTTTATTCATGGCAGCACCCATGGGTATTTTGTCAAGAAAGCCGCCATAAACCCCTGCTAGCGATACGTGACCACCTTTACTACAAGACACGATTACTTGCCGTAATGCCGTGGGACGGTCTGTTTCTAGACGCACTGCTTGCTTTACTTGGTCATAGAATGCCATCAAATCTGTGCCATGTGCCTCCATTCCCACCGCATCAATACAAGCATCCGGGCCACGTCCGCCAGTCATTTCTTTGAGTGCTTCCCCAACATCAACTTCTTCGTAGTTGAGAACTTCGGCTTTTCCATATTCTTTAGCCATCTGTAGCCGTTCAGGAATACGGTCAAAGGCAATCACTCTTTCGGCACCCAGCATATAAGCGCTTTTGATGGCAAATTGTCCAACTGGGCCGCAACCCCAAACAGCCACTATATCACCAGGTTTGATGTGGCAGTTTTCTGCTGCCATGTAACCTGTGGGGAAAATATCAGTTAAAAATAGTACTTGTTCGTCTGTTAGACCATCAGGGATTTTGAGTAAGCCTACATCGGCAAAAGGCACTCGTGCATACTCTGCTTGACCACCAGCGTAACCACCAAATAAATGAGAGTAACCAAATAGACCAGCGGGTGAATGACCCATTTGCAATTCTACTAACCAAGCATTGGGGTTAGAATTGTCACACAAAGACCATAAATCGCGGTTGCAGAAAAAACAGTTACCGCAGGAGATAGTGAAGGGAACAACCACGCGATCGCCCACTTTCACATTTTTGACTGCACTCCCTAATTCTACAACTTCCCCCATAAATTCATGACCAAGGATATCACCCTTTTGCATTGTGGGGATATAGCCGTTGTATATATGCAAATCTGAACCACAGATTGCTGTAGAAGTAATTTTAATAATAGCATCACGCGGGTTAATAATTTTGGGGTCTGGAACTGTTTCCACCCGCACATCGTTTGCTCCATGCCAGCAAACTGCTTTCATAATTATTTAGTCCTTAGTCTATGTTTCTTGGCTCATTTATCTCAAGACAAATATCTTGATTTGGCCTAATTGAGAGACGCGATAATTATCGCGTCTCATCAAATATTCAAAGCTTATTCAGCAAATTTCGCTCTACTATTTAGACTCATAATTTGCTCAATATCTAGGTTCTATCTCTCAATTGTCTGCTAGGAGGATTTTGGTAATAACCCTCTTTATTTTCATTGGTTATGTTTTTTTCAGAATTAAAAAACTCTCTTGTAGCTCTAGGAGTTTCTTCTTCTAAGTTGAGTTTTTCGCGAACATTATCAACCGCGCCTTTTAATTTATTCTGAGCATTTCTGATTTGGGTATCGTTTCTGACTTCCCCTCGGTCATCGGGTGTGCCTTTATAATAAATTCCCTCTGGAGTTCTCACAGTAGAATCTTTGGTGGCTTTATTTCTACCAGAATCAAAAAACTCTCTTCTAGCTCCAGGAGTTTCTTCATCCAAGTTTAATTTGTCACGTACAGCATTAGCAGCATCTTTGAAAGCATTACTATCACTTCCTTGATAGCTACTTCCTTGACTGTCATTTAATTTTTGTCTTTGTTGAGGTTGGTTTCTATTTTGACCCCAGTCATCTGGTGTGCCTTTATAATAAATCCCCTCTGGAGTTGTGACATCAGCTTGTGCTACGCTAACGAAGCTGAAACCTTGCCCTAACAGGAAAGTAAATCCTACTAAGAAAACAACAATAATTTGGCGAAAACGAGAAATCATCTGCTTCATAAATATCCTCAATTGAATGTTTTTGTATGTACAAAACAAGGCTGAATGACTATTCGTCACTCATGGTTTGAGAACAACTTTGACACAGTTGTCCTTTTTTTGTTGGAAAATGTGGTATCCGTGAGGCGCTTCTTCAAGCGGTAATTCATGAGTTACCACAAAGCTTGGATCAAGCTTTTCTTCCAAGATTAACTGGAGTAACAAATGCATATATTTCTGCCCATGCATTTGCCCCATTCTGAAGGTTAAGCCTTTATTGAAAGCAGCACCCAAGGGGATTTTGTCTACAAAGCCACCGTAAACACCCATAATTGAAAGAGTGCCACCTTTACGACAGGCAACCATCATTTCTCGTAGTACGTGGGGACGGTCGGTTTCTAATCTCAGCTTTTGTTTTGTTTGGTCATAGAAGTCTTCTAAACCTACACCATGTGCTTCTAAGCCAACTGCATCAATACAAGCATCTGGGCCGCGTCCACCAGTCATTTCTTTTAATGCTTCGCCAGTATTAACTTCTTCGTAGTTAATTACTTCTGCTTTGGCGTATTTTTTAGCCATTGCCAAACGTTCGGGAAAACGGTCAATTCCTATGACTTTTTCAGCACCCATCATATAGGCGCTGATCATGGCAAACTGTCCGACGACACCACAACCCCAAACGGCGACGGTATCACCTGGCTGAATATCGCATAATTCTGCACCCATATAGCCTGTGGGGATAGCGTCGGAGATAAATAATAGTTTCTCGTCTGGTATGTCTAATGGGACTTTGACAACACCAACATCAGCAAAGGGTACACGTATATATTCAGCTTGTGCGCCTGCATAGCCACCTAACAAGTGAGAGTAGCCGTAAATTGCTGAGGTGATATTGCCGTATAATTTTTCTTGCATCCAACCTTTAGGGTTGGAATTATCACACAGCGACCACATATCACGCTGGCAATAATTGCAATGACCGCAGCCAATTGTAGAAGGAACAACAACGCGATCGCCTAATTTTAAATTGTCGATTCCTCTACCAACTTCTACGACTTCTCCCATAAATTCGTGACCGATAATGTCACCTTTTTGCACTGTGGGAATATAACCACCGTAAATATGGAGGTCTGAACCGCAGATTGCTGTGGAAGTAATTTTGATAATAGCGTCACGCGGGTTGAGAATTTTTGGGTCTGGTACTGTCTCTACCCTGACTTCGTTGGCACTTTGCCAGCAGACTGCTTTCATAGTTATTAGTTAATAATTATTAGTCAAAATAATTCGTAATTCGTAATTCGTAATTATTAATTTACAGACAATTAGCTCAATATGAATAAAGTTACCATATGTTTTTTATTCATCAATCAAGATTAATTTTCTGTCCTTCCAAGATGTAATTCGTAATTAATGAATTCTTAATTACGAATTACAAATTACGAATTACGAATTACCTGCGTCCTGTGGGTTGGCCTTCGGTTGTAGCGATTTCGCCGGCTTCCATTAACATTTTGAAGCGGCGTAAATCATCTCCTATTTGCTGTTCTGGTTCTTCACCAAAGAGTTTAGCCACAGCAGCTGCTAATGCTCCTCCAGGGAGGTTATATTCTAATACAACCTTGACTTCGGTGCCGCGATCGCCTGGGGCTTTTTGAAACCGCACAAATCCAGAGTTATCAACGTCTGCACCTTCCACAGAAGCCCAAGAAATAAACTCGTTTTCCCGGTCTTCCAAAATGTCTGCATCCCATTCGACGCTGTTACCCAAAGGTGCATTGGCTATCCAATGAGAACGTTTCTCGTTATAGACTTTCACAAATTTGAGATGCTTCATAAATTGAGGCAAATTCTCAAAGTTGTGCCAAAAACGGTACAGTTCGTCTGCTGGTTTATTGATTGTCACCGTTTTTTCAACTTTAATAGGTTTATTCATGCCTATTGCTTCTTGTGCTTGTTGAATTGTGCTTTGTTTCATAGCACCTTGATAGATCAAACTGCCACCAGCTAAAGCTGTCAGCACTCCTCGTAAAGAACCTTGTCTTAAACCCATGAGGACTAGCGCACCGCCGCCTATCAGAGATGCCCAACGCTCAACTTCGCTAGCTTCACTTTGACTGTGAGTCAGTTTATTCCCGGAGGTCGAAGTCACTTTTTTATCTCCTGATTTGAATTAACTCACCGCAGAGAGTAAAAACGTTTGCACTCTGCGGTTTGTTCTAAACTTTAGACTGACGATGCAGCCGCGCCTGTTGTAGGCTTGGGAGGCTGAACCCTAACGCCTAAGAGGGCATGATATCGCTGTGCCAACCGCTGTTCGGATTGCAACAAATCTCGGTAAATTTCTTTGAAAATACTGGTTGCTACGGGGTCGGTGTACATGACACACAAGTTGCCAATATCGCCGATGCCGGTTTGCACATCGCGTAAAGCACTGCGTAGCTGAAAGATGTCATCGCTTCCTGTAAGGGCAGTTTTCACTTTGGCATATTGACTGGCGATATTCGCTACTAAAGAGGGTTTTTCGCCAAGTACGTGGAGATAATTTTCTAAGTTTTGAATGTGACGCTCTTTATTAGTAATTATCTCTTGAAACAGCGATCGCGTTTGTGTATCCGATTCTTTTTCGGCATACTTTTCCAAAGCTTCTAGTGAATAACGTTCACTACTCAAAGCAGTATTCAAACCTCTAACAATATCACTTTTGGTTGAACCACCCCAAGCATCAGCTAGTTTCCACCATTCTGCATTTGTATCGTTTTCATTTGGCAGTGCTGCATCTTTACCGCCGTAACCCAAGCGACTGAGAATTGCTGTGGTAAAAATTGCTAAATCTCCAGGTTCACGCGAGGTAATCAAGTTGCCATCAACTACTAATGGCTGGTCGTGAAAATTTGCACCCGCATTAATGATATCTTTGCGAATGGCACTAAAGCCAGTGGCTTGTTTTCCTCGAAGCAAATCAGCTTCAATTAAAAGTTGTGGCCCGTGACACACAGCAGCTATCAATTTTCCTTGTTGTGCTGCATCTTGCACAAAGCTTACTGTATTGGGGTTAAGCCGCATTTTATCAGGAGCCATACCACCAGGAATCACCACGGCGTCGAATTCTGATGCTATGGCTTCGGTTATGGTGGCATCGGCTTGCACACTCAGTTTACCACGCTTACCTTTATATTTTTCATTCATGCGGGCACCGAGGACAACTACTTCTATACCTCCTTGCTTTAGTCCATTAGAAGGAATGATAAATTCTACATCTTCTACATCATTCTCAATGAGAATAGCAACTTTCTTTCTAACAGTATTGTTGTTGTAATTTGTCATAAATTTTACCTAATCTATTGTAATTTACTAGCTACATTGATTGAAATTTTCTGCTGATTTTGATTCATTAATTATGCAGGAACTTCACTTGTTGGTGACGTTGGAAATAATTCCTCGTAATCGTGGGTAAAATGAGCTTGAAAAGACGCGAATGTTTTTGGATTTATAGCGTTTTGTAATACTGCAAACACAGCTCGAACATGAATGGCGGTGGTTGTTGGCTCTATATTTTCTTTTTGACTTGTTCTTGCAATAAATTCTTGCAAGTTGAAAGATTCTCCAGTATCTCCTTCTTGACCTTGCAAATACTCACCTAATTGCTGCGGTAATTCTGCTGCTATTTTATTCGCTTCATCGCCAGCAATACGTTCTTTAATAGTTTCTAATGTGGCACGAGTAGCACGTTCTGCTTCTTCGCGAGAATTGGATTGAGCAAGGCTTTGTACATGAGTGATAAACTCGTTGTATTCCACTTTATACCTCCGCTGAGTAAAATCAATACCTGCTGCTGATTGTGCAGATATTTAATAGCAAAAATAAAAGTCAACTTAGCGGCTTTTTGATGAATGATTTTTAGAAAAAAAGCTATGAGTCAGAAATTAGCAGTTGGTACTGTTGTGGGTTGATAATTACTAACTCATAACTCATCAGTGTAACTACATGTGGCTTGACCGTGAATTTACACTTATTAGATTAGCCTGTAATAACTATGCCAGCTTCGTTCTCAGGGGATAGATTGTTTTATTTCTCAAGTCGTACATCTTCAGCAATACAACATTTTGCTTTGAAAACGTTATTGTAAGAAGGCAGAAAAGACTAAAATATTATGGTAGATAAAAATAATAATCCCGAAACTGAATCTAACGATTTACCACAAGAAATCACTGAATCTTACGGTACTGGTGTAAAAGACTTACCAGGGTACAATATTGGTGGTCGCACGATGCTGCAAAGAATGCATCAGTATACACATACTAGTCCTGAAATCACTGGCGGTGATATTGATGCTGATTGGGAAGATGAAGATACAGTAGGTGATGAAGCTGTTGGTGGTACTGCTCCTACTCCCGATCAAGATATAGTAGAAGATCTAGCAGCAGCGGTTGGAGTGGAAATTGATGATAATGAGCCTCTCCACACAAATGATATGTTAGAGGAACGTGACGATGCACGCTGGGAGTTAGATCCAAGGTCTTCTGATGATTATGAAGAACGGAAATAAGTAGAAGGCAGAAGCCAGAAACGAAATACGTTTTACTAAGCGGGTTTCTCTAGTGGAAATTTTACATCTCAATTTGTCACAGTTGAAGCTAAAGTAGCGATCGCCCCTCCTGTGCAAGTGAGAAATAAAACTTCACACTGTTTTATCAGCCTGCTTTTGTTGAAACTGGCTCAATAACCAAACTCCAACTTCAGACTGATTGATTTCACGGCTACGGCGTAAAGCTTCTTCTAAGGTGGCGATCGCTAGTTTTGGCAATACCTGAGATTCTTGAATGCGTTTACTACCCTGATCCGCCACAGCATAAGCGATGATTTGGGTATTCTGCACATCTACCACCCAGTATTCTGCAACGCCTAACTCTTCATACAGACATCGCTTTGTACCCAAGTTATCAAATAAAAAGCTTTTAGCAATTTCAATGACTAAATCTGGTGTAGGATAACAATTAAGATTGACTATTCCCGTACCTGCTGGGATACTTTGGGCGCGTTCTCTGAGATAGTATGCTATATCTGGTTGACAATCCTGTACACCAATTTTGCGGAAGGTGGTTCTGTCTAAACCTGTGGCTGAAATTCCTTGAAGTGTAGCAAACAGAGTTACTGCAAAAATAATTAAAACATGATCTTGACCATGATCAAAGCTAACTGGTGGCATTTCCAGTCGCCTGTGTCCCTTGTAATAGTAACTCTTGGCTTTATCGTCGAGCAAGTTAGCGATCGCTTGTAGATACTCATCCCAAGAAGCATGAATCCATGTATCTGTCGGTAGCTGGGTTTGAGTTTCACTCATTACTTAACCCTTCCGCTAATCAGCTACATCTTTTTATATCTCAAATTTTGAGCTTTAAGCTCAATTGATTGACTTTGGAAGTCGAATGTTTGTGTTCTGAAGGCGACATTTGAGCTTATCAAGTCCAAAGGTTGAGTTTTGAGAGTGAAATATCGAGTGCAAAGAGTGAAACTTGGTGTTCACAAGAGGAAGTTTCAGCCTTTTTGCTTGGTTGTTGTAGATTTGAAGTTGAAATTTGGAGTTGTAAAGTACAATTTTTGAGTTCTAAGGTTGAAACTTGAGAGTTAAAGATTGAATAGTGGTGATTGTCGCTTCAATCACCTGATTTTTAAATTTAGTTTATTCTCCCTTAACCCCAGCCTCTATTGCTTTTACGAATGGACTTACCCACCACTGATCTGAAGCTTTTTGAAGTGCCTCAAATATAAATGCTTTTCCTCCAGCTTTTAAGCGTTTTGCCAAAGTTGGGTTTTGGTTAACTTGTTCGACTGCTGCTGTCACAACTCTTTGTTTCTCTGCTTCTGTTGTGGGTTGATAATTCTGTGTGAGACGGTTGAAGATTTGCTGAATTTCATCAAAAGCATCTACAATGTTTTGTTCTGGAGCATAATTGTGTTGAATTTGATCTCCATTGATAGTGCTGTTGATATTGGCAGCGTTTACAGGGTTGTTAAAGTTGATTATTGGGTTGTTTGATTCTTGCATAATCAGAACTTCTGCCTGAATGTGTGTACTTTGAGATTCTATTGTATTCCTTACAATTTGCAGAATCTCTTCTGGTTGAGGTGGTTGCCAAGTTTGGCGGCGGGTTAAAGCCTCAGCCTCTAGTAATCTCCAGTGCAATTTGTCTTTTAATTCTGGAAGTTCACGGATAATTTTGCGAAGTGCTTCACACGCTTGATGAGTACCACATTCTTGTAAACGCTGTAGAATATAGTCTTTCCATGTTTTGATACTGTCTTGTGGTGTGACTGTGTGTGCTTCTATACCTATAATTTTTTCATCTTCAGAAATGTTTTGTTTTGTGCGATCTGAATCAGGATATTGCTTGGCAAGAAAGATATATAAATCTGCTATGTATTGTTCAGGTAAACGCTGTTCTAAACTCCCGCTATCTTCAAATGAGAATGCTATCTTTTCAATAACTTCTCGACCAAATGCCGTATCTTGCTGAATAACAGGCCAAACAACTGACCAACCTGCATCTTCTGCATAGACTATCAGTGCTTTCGCTGCTGCAATTGCTTTTGCTCTTTCCTTACCACTACTTGGAAGTGGTGAAGTAATTAGAGATTCTGCAAATGCTTTAGCTTCAGTAAATCCATTTCTCAGTAACTCCTCAAGTAAATCACCTAGACTGTTATCAGTTAATTCTTTATCTTGAACTTTATCAAATAATGCTTTGGCTAACTTTTCATTCCAGCAATTTTTTATTAAGCGATTGATGTCAACAAAACCATGTTTTTGATTTACTTTTTCAATTAATCTCATTAAAACTCTAATAAATTCGCTAGGAGCATTTTGATAAGCTTGTTTAATAAATTCCTGACGATGCTCGTGGTCTTCAGTACTTCCCCAGTTAGGATATGCAATAATTATTGCTATCCACTTTTGCCATTCTTCGGCAGACAGAGAAGAAATAAAGCTTGGTGCTTGTTGTCGCAACAAAATTAATGCTTGATAACCTACTAATGCAGAGTAGCGTAAATTATTTGTACCCAGCCAAGCTTGATTTTCTGGATTACCATCACTTAGATATAGCCTCGCAGCGTTAATAATCCTTTCTTTTGTTGAATCTTCTGCCTCAATCCAACCAGGAAGATTTATCAAACTAGAACCAAATGGATCACCATAATGAGTACTATCAGCTTCAAGAGTTAATTCAAAACATAAAGAACACCAAAGATTAGACTGACCAGCCTCAATTTGTCTCAAAATATTAAGTACTCGTTCTCTTGGTGGAGGCTCTAAAAGAGGTTGTTTCTCATCTTCATCCAGCCATTGCTGTTGTTCCAAATATCCTGCCTGTTCCTGCTGCGCTCTGAGTGAGCCTAACTCAATTGGTTCTATAAGAGATTCAAACTCTTCTCTTAGCATTAAGTTGGTTTCGCTTGCTGTAAGCACAGCATCTAGATCCTTAAATTCTAATTCAGGTCGTCTAAAATTCCACCGTATCAATTTTGCCCAAATTCTTTGATTGTGTTCATTTGCCGATTTTTGAATACATTCAGTTAACCATTGAAAATCTTCTTTAAAAACTATTGTTATCCTAGAGCCAATTAACCATAGAGGCTCTGTATCCATTTCTGGAAGTAATGAAATAATTGACTCTATAAGTTGACGGCGCTTTTGAACATCATCTTTTAAAACCTGACTAAAAGATATTTTTTGATACGACTTATCATAAACAATTACATCGTGGTTTTTTAATCGCATAAAAGCAACTCTAGCAAATGCCTGCATGACTTCTGGATTATTCAGATGCTCCCAAGCTTTCAACATAATTGCATCTGATAACTGTCCAAAAGGATAATGTAAATTGCGCCTAATAACTTGTTTTTCTAGCCATTTTAAAGCTACTGGCAAATCAGATATTTGAAGATGTTCTACAAGCTCTCTCGCTATAAAGCCCTGATATCTACCACCAGTGGATTTAGATACTGGTTGTATTAATGTGTCAAAAAGTTCTTCTGCTGTGATGTTGCCTGGCCAAACTGCTCGGAGTCCACAACCTTTTAGCTGTTCGTCTACATCATTTTGGATTTTTGCCACTGCTAAAGGTTTTAATCTTGCTTTGGTTTTCTCATCACCAATACTGCATACAGCCACTGCTGCTTTGATGCGAACCCAAGAATACTGCTGAGAATCAAGTGCAACATTAGCAAGATACTCCTGTAAATCTGTGACATTACAGGCTTCTGCGATATTTATTGCTACGTACCGTGCATTAATACTCTTTGTTGAATAACAAATATAAGGTAAAAGCTGATCAGGTAATTTAGGATGATTTAGATTTTGGTATAGCCAAGTATTATATTGGTAAGTTAATTTTTCTTCATTATGTAATCTCAGAAGAGATTCAACCAAAGATGCTTTATCAGTATCACTGGCAGTGGCAACATCGCTTTGAAGTATTACATGAGGATCAGTCTTCATAACTTCCTGAAATACTTCAGGTAACATACTGGCTAACCAAGATACAGTTTCATAAAGCTGAGGAATAATCCTGCTATCAGGATCATCAGGATGAACTATAAGTTTTAGTATTTGAGGTAATTTGACTTGATGTTCTTTTAGATACCATGCGGACAGAAACTCAGCATAAGTTTGGTGCGCCCATCCCATACGGCTTAACTCACCACGAGATGAGAATAAACCAGTGTCTAAAACTTCTTCAACAGCTTCTTGAGTAATTTCAAACTCTCTACCGTCAAAGCTTTCTGTTCCCTGGCATATCTTTTCAATCAGCACATCATCATCTGGGACATCACCCCAATCTACACCAGTCCAAATAGCAGATTTGTTACCAAAGATTGTAATAGCTGCAATTCTAGCGGCAATAATTAAACGTTGTCGCCTATCAAACTTTCCTTTTAATTTTGATGAAATACGGCTCTTATTCCGTTCTTCACAAAGCCAGAGGCATCCTTCAAAATAAAGCTCATGTAGCCTTTGATTAGGAGGAAATTGACCGCCGTGGCGATGATAAGTCTTGAGAAGAAATTCTAATGTAATAGGCTTAATAGCCAAAGGTACAACATTTTTATGATTAATTTCGTTTAAAAATACTTCAGCATCTTTGATGCCTGCAATTTTTGCTACTTGACTAACATCTATACGACGAAGCGGAGCTAATTCATAAATTCCTACATTGTCTTTACCCCAAATTTCCTTTAATCCCTCTTCTAATACTGGTTGCCAAACTGCTGTTCGGCAGGCAACACGCAGATTTAAACGCTTAATTTCATCACGATAGGCTTTAAACTCATCAACTAAGAGTATTGCTAATGTATTTATACGTAACAAACACTCATCAACGCTGTCTAGAAAAATATGTAATTGATGAGTACCTTGTAACCATGCATTGAATTGTGGACTGTTAAATAATCTGTTAACTAATCTGTTTTCATCTCCAAAAGAACGAATATCTAGTGTAAGGATTTGATCACCTTGCAGTTGAATTTTACTGATAATTTGTTTTTGCTCTGCTTCTAAAGCATGGCTTTTGCCAATTCCTGGTTCACCCAGGAGTGCTAAACAAGGAAAGTCTGATATAGCTTCAAAAGTTACTAGGTCTGGATTATAAATGTGTCCCAACTCTGCTTCTGGATCACACAGATAACCACCACAAATCAGATTAATGCGACCTGAGCGAGGACACCAAAACCGTTTCCAACCGTAATCTTGACTGGACATTTTCACTGAGAAAAGGCAGAAAATATTTTTACTATGTTAACTTAGCCAAACTCTTAGTGATGCCATTTGAGTGATCAGCTTTCAGGATAAAAAGCTGCTGCGATCGCTCTCAAAATCCCAAGTCTTAACCTTTAAACTCGGAATGTCATCTTCAGAACTTAACACTTGCTGTTGAGAACTCAAAACATCAAGCTTTTTTCTCAAAAAATAAAGCTCAGAACTCGAAACGCCAAGCTTTTAACTTCAACATCCAAGTTCTGAGCATTAACATTGCACCTCAAAAGTGCAATTATTGAGTTAATTTCTACAATGCTGCTTCTTGAGACTTGACTTTCCGAGGTTTACGGGCGAAACGTTGTCCCATTTCCACAACCACCGCATCTAAACCCGCACCTTGACCACTGGCTTTAGCGTAATTATACACTTGCAACGCCGCTGCATAGGCTTCGCTGCCCACTGCCAGAGAAGTATCATCCACTAACTCTTGTAATTGCGTCAACGATAGCAACAGCGGATACAACGCCTCAAACAACTGTACATCCTTCCGCATCTCTTCCAAGTCAAACGATCGCGGTAAAAACTCCGGGTTCTGTGTCGCCACCTCTAATGCTTTACCAACAAACGCCCGACTCTTATCTCCCATCTTCGGTAAAGCTTTACGCTCTTCTGCACTCAAGTCAATTAAAAATGGTAGCTTTTCTTTAATTGTAGCGATCGCTTGCAACACGGCATCTCTTTCTTTTTGCGCCAGCGTTGCACTAATGGAAGTTCTAGGCATAACAATAACTCTCCAGTATGTTTCTTAAATTTAGAGTGCCCAGATATACAACTAAAATTTAATGCACATTCAGAACGCTCTTGAGCAAGGGAACAGGGGAGATGAGGGAATAATTTCTGCCTTCTGCCTTTTAACAACTGACAACTGACAACTGACAACTGACAGTCAACAGTCATCAGTCATCAACCAACACAATTTTTTCCGCTTTAGCTAGATTTAATTTATAAATAGCCTCTCAAAAAATTGCCAGCTAAGGCAAAAGACTCAAAATGCAGTTTGCTCCCCTATTCCCGTATTTCTACCGCATTCTCCAGCCGACTTTTCCCAACTGTCTTTGGGGTGGCGATCGCAATTCTAAAGCGATCGCTCTCACATTTGATGATGGCCCTCATCCTCAATACACACCCCAATTATTAAAAGTCTTAGACCATTACGACATTAAAGCGAGTTTTTTTTGGTTGGGTGCTTGCGTCAACCGTTCGCCAGAGATTGCTCAGGCAATATGCGATCGTGGACACTGGATAGGTTTGCATGGCTATGATCATCGCTCTTTTCCCATGCTTTCGCCAAATGACCTCAAAGACAGTTTAGAAAAAACCCAAACTGCAATCTACAACGCTTGTAACCTGCTACCTGAAAAAGTACGCGATGTTCGACCACCCAACGGTTTATTTACACCCAAAACATTAAAGTTATTTTTTGAGTGGAATTACCGTCCAGTTATGTGGAGTGTAGTACCTGAAGATTGGGTACTACCAGGAGTTGACACTGTAGTGCAGCGAGTTCTTAACCAAGTACAAAATGGCTCAATGATTGTCTTACATGATGGTGCCTGCGGTGGACAAGATGTTGCTGCAACCACAAAAATTTTGATTCCTCAATTACTACAACAAGGCTCTCAATTTGTGACTGTTGATACTCTATGGCAGTATACAAAAACTAACTAAACCATATTTCACAAGAGAATTCAGAATTTATAAATTTCACGCACAAAACAGAGGAAATCATCGAGGCGTTAATAAAATTATGAAGTACCATACTAGGTTATTGAGTACGCTCTTTGTTCTGAGTACAGGAATGTGGTCACTACCTCAGTTAGGAGCAAATGCAGTTACCTTGGGTAATGGCGCGATCGCTTTTGCCCAACCACCACGTTTAGTTAGTGCTAGTACTCCATACACCGACATCAGTGTTCCAGATACAACATACTATTTCACGCTTGAAGTGCCAGCTACCGCTGGGGAACCATTGCAACAGGTTACTTTTAACCAGATTCAAGGGATTGAAGATATCGAATTCAATCAGAATGATACTTTTGCCTTTGAAGGAACACGCCAGCGCCAAGGAACAAAGTTAGCACTTAAAGCTGTGAAAAATAAGGATCAACAAAATAGCTTCACAGTAACTTTTGACTCTCCCATTCCACCAGGTAAAACGGTGACAATTGGTTTACGAGCTTACTACAATCCCTTTGCTGATGGCATATACTTAATCGGCGTGACGGCGTTTCCTTCCGGTCAGCAAACTGTTGGGCAATTTCTCGGCATTGGTCGCTTGCAATTTTATCAAGACACGTACCCAGATAGTTAATTTCAGTGTTCTGAACTCAGCATAACTACATTCATGGGGTTTGCGATCAGACTGCTCTGTTCTTTGACGTGATCGCCACAGAATCTGCTACTTTAGCCATTAAGGACAAAAATTATACTTGTCCTTAATTTTTTTGGGAAAGTCTTTGGTAGAGAAACTACCAATTTGATAAGAATTATCACTAAATGTTAATAAAATCTTGTTTTTTAACGCAATATGTGCAAATGTCATACTATAATTCTACTGTAAATCGATCGATTTACAGTATTTAATCCTTGCTTAGATAGTTTGTTCAATAAATTCAAAATTTATTGACAAGCAAACTATCAGCATCTACTACAGTCGATTCCGAAGTGATCATGAGAAAGCAGAGACGACTCAGCAATTTAATTGCCAAGCCAAAATCGTTACTTTTAGGTTTGTCTTTAGGGTTAGTGCTAATGATGACAGAGCTTAGCAACCTGATAAATTTACTAAAAGTGGATAAAGTGCCAAGTGCAATCATTAAGACTGGGCGATCGTTTCCTTTCAAAGTTGGAGTGGCAGCAATAATATCTAAAGATATTCTGAAGTTTGTAAACACTAAGCTGGCACAACAGAAAGAATTAGAAATCAAAATTGTCACTTTTAATGGTTGGATACAGCCAAACACAGCTTTGAAATTTCGAGTAATTGATGCCAATTTTTTTCAACTTCAATCTTTCATGAATAATGCTATCAAATAAATCAAAAATAATTTGTTTGATTTCAGCACAGTTACTTGCAGTGCATGTGGTATTTTTCTCAGAAACTTAAATCTCTGAATGAACTAAAAATATAGAAAATTAACAATTTATTAAATTTTTAGCTATTGAAAGATTTTATTAACAAAAAAATTCAGGGCAAATAGTACCTGTATTTTAAATACTGCGAAATTAATAAAAATAAAATCATGACGATATCATTCTGGAATTGGCATGGATTACTAAACTTAAACTATGGTATTAAGGGAGAGCGTAGTCATGTTTTTTGGACAAATTGAAAGAGAATTTTTTTGTGTAGAAATTTGGCCAATGTGGCATAAAAGTAAATTACCTGACCATCTACAGTTCTTATTAGAACAAGAACAACAAGAACAAGTAAAACGCGATATCTGGGAATTAGAAAGCCAAGATATAGGTAATAAATCTATCAATTCGAGTTATGCTAATAACTCTCATCATTCAACAAAAACTTGAGTTATGCCTTAACAACTGGGTGCATCATAATGAGTATGAAAGAGTATACTGCTATGACTACTTTCAGGAAGTTACTGAGACAAATATGTACAGTTTTCGCACTAGCCGCTTGTGTATCTCTGTGCAAAACTCAAACTTCACACAACAAATCAGTTCCTAATTTCTTTCACCTAGCAAGAGAAGGAATCAATATTAATGGCACACCTATTTGAACCATTCAGGATTCGTGAAATCACCTTTCGTAACCGCATCGCCGTGTCACCTATGTGTCAATATTCCAGCACAAACGGCTTTGCTAATGACTGGCACTTGGTTCATTTAGCTTCTCGTGCAGTTGGCGGTGCCGGTTTAGTGATCACAGAGGCTGCTGCTGTTGAGCCTCGTGGACGCATTAGTCCGCAAGATTTGGGAATTTGGTCAGATGCACACATAGAAACTTTAGCGAAAATTGTCGCATTAATTCATAATTTTGGTGCTGTTGCAGGTATTCAACTGGCCCATGCAGGCAGAAAAGCAAGCACTGCTAAACCGAGTAAGGGAGGGAAAGTACTTGATGAATCTCAAGAAGGTTGGCGTCCTCTGGTTTCGAGTAGTGCGATCGCTTTTAGTAAAGAAAGTCCCATACCTGAAGCTTTGAATGTTGAAGGCATTCAGCAAATTATCCAAGCTTTTGTCCAAGCTGCCAAACGTTCTCTAGAAGCTGGTTTCAAAGTCATTGAAATTCATGCAGCTCATGGTTATTTACTACATCAGTTTCTCTCACCTCTGGCTAACCACCGCGAAGATGATTATGGTGGTAGCTTTGAAAACCGTACCCGTCTGTTGAGAGAAGTCGTTGAGAAAGTGCGAGAGGTGTGGCCGGAAACATATCCACTGTTTGTACGCATCTCTGCAACTGATTGGGTGGATAAAGGCTGGGACATCGAACAAAGTATTGCTTTGAGTGACAAACTGAAATCTCTGGGTGTAGATTTAATTGATAGCTCTTCAGGGGGAATTATACCGGGTATTAATATACCAGTTAAACCTGGTTATCAAACTCAATTTGCTGAACGTATCCGCCGTGAAGCAAATATTTATACAGGTGCAGTTGGCTTAATTACATCTCCACAACAAGCTGATCAAATTGTTCGTACAGAAGTAGCTGATATAGTTTTGTTGGGACGTGAACTACTTCGCAATCCTTACTGGCCTCATTTAGCAGCCAAACAGTTAGGACATGAAAAACTCTGGCCAGTTCAGTATGATCGAGCTTGGTTGTGATACTGTTTATTAGCTATTAACTAAAAGCGGAGCATCTTTAACTCCGCTTTTGACTAATGAAGTCAGTGAAGAAACTTTAAGCTATTAGGTTGGACGTTTGGGAAAGTAAACCTTAAGTAGCGGTCTTTTTACCTTGGGTGTGATGGTCTACCCCTACTTCTTATATACAAGGGTGTGTTATGGGCCTATCGTCACTCTTATAGCAGTTCAAGTTTGGCCTCGATAATTTGAAATCATTGTCTAGTCCAAATTAGCAGATCTACTGTACCCAAAGAAGGCAAAGTAAGCTGTTGGATTTAAAATAATGGATAACTTGAATAAAAGTCCCCTATGAGTATTAGTCTCACTCCTGATCAAGAACGCTTTATTCAAACCAAGCTGGAAGCTGGAAAATACCGTTCTGCGGAAGAACTCCTTGAAATCGCCCTGCGGTTGCTTGATGAATATGATCGCGCCGATGCTGAATGGATCGAAGATGTGCGAGAAAAAATTGATCAGGCGATCGCAGCATCAGACCACACCGCACCTGTTGACGGCGAGACTTTCGTAAACCAAATTTTAGAGCGATTTCAGCAAACACATTAGGCACAAGAATGAGTCGCTACTTCATAAATATTTTGCTAAAAAATCTAAGTGGAATGATTGCAAACTCACAAGCGATCGCAGCAGCACAAATCAAGGTCTAATCTTTAGACTTGCCAGTCCTCTTCCCTTAGTGATCTGAGGTTCAAACTACAGGGAGATGTAAGTAATACTCACTTTTTATTTATAGTGTTAAGTAGTGTTGCTTTATTTAGGAGAATATACTCGTGCATTTATTCATGCAAGCAGCAGATTCAGTTGCAACAGGTGGAGGTCATTTTCCTTTTGCCTTCACTTTGGTATACGTAGTTGGTTTTATTGCTGCTGTAACTATTGGTTCAATTGCCTGGTACAACTCTAAGCGTCCTCCTGGTTGGGAAGATAAAGAACGTCCTAGCGTTGTACCCAAGGTGCAAAAAGAAGAAACTCCGGGTTTGGGTGAACCGAAGTCATAAATTAGTGCTGAGTTCTGAGTTGTGAGTGCTGAGTTGAAACTTGTCTTACCAACTCATAACTCTTAACTCATAACTCATAACTATCCGTTAATTTTGTACTTCAACCCAACGACGATACAGCTTTTGAATTTGTTTGAGCAAAGCAGTATAAGCTGGTTGGTTGGAATCATTTAACTTACCTAACTCCTGTAGTTTCGTCAGGAGTCTTGCTTCTTCGATCGCCACATCGCCATCGCTGTAAATCAAGCCACTGATGGCTTCAATGAGATTTTCGTAATCTTCAACGCTAGGGCGATCGCCTAAATATTCTTTCACCCATGCATAGCACTCTTTTGGCTGGACAGGAACTAATTCGTACAGCCAAGGCTTAATTTCTGGATCGGTTGCCAAACCTTTGGCTTGAGCGATTTCGCGCAGATATTGCCGTTCCTCTGGCTGGATTCTGCCATCAATCCAGGCGGCTCCAATTAAGATCTTAACTAAGTTTTTGACGTTGGAATCGGTAACCATTGCTGCCTCCTCTGGTAGATTCGGGGCTTTCACCAAATCGTACAATCACAAACAGTATTCACCCGGAAACGTTGGTTTTTCTTAAGCGCACGATGAAAAAGCCATCCATGTTGTGGTGATGGGGCCAAACTTTCAGCCAGCCTTGTGGCGTAGAATAAGCAGAGTAAGGGGAATCAGCCTGAAGTGGCTCAATTTGCCAATTAGGATTTTCAGCTAAAAATGCGGTAATTACACCTTCATTTTCTGCCGGATGCAATGTACATGTGGCATAAACTAGGATACCATTTGCCTTGACAAAACGAGATGTATGTGCAATGAGTTCCTTTTGCAAAACCGAGAGTTCCTGAACCGATTCTGGTGTTTGTCGCCAACGTGCATCCGCGTGACGGTGCAGGGTTCCCAAACCTGAACACGGTGCATCTAGTAATACGCGGTCAGCAGTATTGTAAAATTGGGGTAAGTTACGGCTGTCGCCAGTGCAAATTTCAATAGATTGCAAATTTAGCCGCCTAGCATTTTCTTGAAGTTTGCGAAGACGAGAAGCTGTGCGATCGCAAGCCCGAATTTTCCCCTCATCCTTGATTAATTCAGCTATGTGAGTTGTTTTACCGCCTGGTGCTGCACAAACATCAATAATTAATTCACCTGGTTGTGGGTCAAGCAAATGGCCTACTAACTGAGCGCTACTATCTTGTACAGACCACCAACCCTCGCTAAAACCCGGTAGATTTTGAATTGGCCCGGTGCTACCAATCAATCGTAAAGCTTGAGGCAAATTGGGAATCCGCCTGACTAAAATACCAGCTGATTGCAATGCTGCCTCAACTGCCTCTAAGTTAGTACGAAGTGGATTAATTCGCAAATCGATAGTTGGTGTTTGGTTCATCCATTCACACAGCTTTTCTGTCTCAGCAAAACCAAGTTGTTCTAACCACACTTGAATAATCCAGTCAGGAAAGCTGTGTAAAATACCCAACCTTTGTACTGGGTTTTCTGGGAGTTGTAGAGGGAGATGGGAATTGAAAATTGAGGAAACGTTCCCCTTGTCTTGTTCTACAAGGCGGAGATACTGGCGCAATAGACCATTTACAAAACCAGTTAGTCCAGAAAAACCATTTTCTCTAGCTAGTTCTACTGTGGTATTTACAGCAGCTGAAACAGGAATACGTTCTTGATAGCAAAGTTGGTATAAACCTAGATTGAGGATGGTGCGGAGGTCTTTCGGTTGTTGGTGTGATTTCTTTTTGGCAAGTTGATCAATCAGGGCATCGAGAGTACGCTGCCTTCTGACGCTACCATAAACTAATTCTGTCACCAGACGGCGATCGCTATCAGGCAAATTCACCTTTTGCAACACTCTGTCTAAGGCAACATCAGCATAAGCTCCTTTGTGAACTTCTCGCAAGGCAATCAAAGCTATTTGACGGGGGTTTGTCATGAAATTGTTAAACTATTATGTTTTGAGTCTCTCTTGTTAGGTAATTTGATTTGAATTTTTGAAACAATTTTTCTATATTTTGACAATTTTTAGCATTTTTACAATTAAAGCAATGAATAATGAATTATCAATTATCACTGCTACTTATAACCGCCCTGAAAAATTTAAGACTATTTGTCTTGCGAGTATTCTATCACAAAGCCAGAAAAATTTTGAATGGGTAATCGTTAACGATGGGGCAGATCAAGAAACCAGAAAGATAATAGAGGAAATCAAATCGCCTATTTCTATCAATTACATTGAAACACCTCATCAAGGACTGTGCAAATCTAGAAATTTAGGCTTAGAGTACGCTTCAAGAGAATTAGTTGGATTTCTGGATGACGATAATCAAATTTATAACAATTACGTAGAACAAATAATTATTCATTTTCAAGATAATCCTCACATTTTCATGGCTATGCCAATTCAAGACCGCCGTCGAGATGTTTATAGAGAAGGAAAGTTGGTCAGGAAAGGCAAAGAATTTATTAGTCCTAAACCAGAAGCTAGCAATGAAGATTTTGTTAGAGGAAGAGCCATTTTTGATAGTAATGGATTCGTTCATCACCAGAACGAACGAATCAGGTTTAATGAGAATTTACTTATTTTGTCAGATTTTGAGTATTTACTTCAATGTTTTAGTGAATGGGGATTTGACTCTTTTCTTTTACTGAAACAGCATTTAGTTCGCTACATTCAGACCAGTGATGGAATTATTGGACAATCAAAATGGCAAGATTGGTTAAAAGATACAGAATATCTTTGGAAAAATCGCTCGCAATACAAAATCTTTTCTATTCTAGACCCAAGCGACTGGCTACCACAATCAATTGCAGAAATTAAAAGAAAAATTGAAAATAATGAAAAAATACCTGGATTTTCAGAGTAATTATGATTCAGGGCTAGGCAAGTGTCATCAATAACCCACATTACCTTTAATATGGTAGGGTGCGTTATGGACAGAACGTCCTAACGCACCAAAAGTCAGTGATGGTGCGTTGTGTAAGTTGTAATTTTACTTAGTACCTTAATGCTTAAGAAAATTAATTTATCATCCATACAGCAAAGTGATGAGTGCTAAGTGCTGAGTAAAAAGCAAGTTATTTCAAGGCTTTGAGCAATCACCACTGTCCTAAACTATGCTTCGACTGCTATAAAAATCTAGTAGCCACAAATTATTAATAAAAACCAAATTACCGACTTATTAGATAAGTCGGTAATCTGGAGATTTCACTGCTATATTGCTGCTATCAAGAAATATATGGCTCTACACTCCTGATTTCAAACTCACAGGCTCTAGAAACTGCTTCTGGGGGTAATTCATCAAAACTAACTAATCGTAAATAACTGGGGTTAGCCATTAGTTCTTTCGCTAATAAATACCCAGTAATTGACCAAGTTTGATACTTTCTGGCTTGTTTGCCAATTAATCGCCCTTTCTTACCATCGTAATACTCTGGCCATTCATCTTCACCGAGGCGTGCTTGAGCAATTTCAATCGCCTTTGCTGCTAGATTTGTTCTTTTGGTTTTCACAGATGCGGCTGCTAACATCCACATTAAGACAGGCCAACTTCCAGCATTATGATACGACCAAGGTATATTTTTCGGGTCACATCCTGTAACAATTCTATATTCTTCGTCTTCCAAAGCTGGAAAACAAATTTTCATAGGCATATCTCCCACTAAATCATCCCATCTTTCTTCGATGAGAGTCATAATTGCTTGGGATTGTTCTTCTGTAGCCAGGTCAGAAATAATCGCCATTAAGTTACCAAGTGTGAAGAAGCGAGTATCTAGCTGAGATGGCCCGACATTACCTGCTAAATAACCGCCTTTTCTTGGCAACCACTTGTCTAATTCATAATAGGGAAGAGAGTCTACGTATATATTGAATAAATTGACTGCTGTTTTACCATACTCTTCACTTTTAAAGCGATAAATTGCATTTAAGCGATTAATATCTATCCAATAATGTTGGCGAATATGACCACATAAAAGAGGCAAGCGGTTATCAATTGCTGCCACAATATCTTGATTGCCTTGACAAATTAGCATTTCGCGGGCAGCACGCAATGCAGCATAAAATAAAACTTGTAACTCTAATGGATGACCGTATATACCCATACGTCGGTCAATCATACAAGCGCCATCTGGAACTAACAGCGTCGGATACATATCGAAGCGGTTAGCAAGGCAAATTTCCATGATTAACCTGATACCGTTTTGGAATTCAGGTTGATATGCTAGAGAAAAATCTTTTGTGGCGATCGCGTAAGCACGTAGTAAAATAATCCACCATAAACATGAATCAACTGGTGTCACTCTGGCGATCGCGTGTTCACCAAAATCTGCCTCTAAATATTCTTCTCCGTTATCACATAACACTTTGAAACTAGCTGGTATTAATCCTCTACCAGGCTTATAGGCATCTAATTGCCTTTCCTTTGGTTGTAATTTTAATGTTTCTTCTAGAAAATTACGAACAATATCCGTTCTACCTTTAAGAAGAAATATCAAGGCTGAAGAGACAAAATCACGGATAAAGCACTGGTCGTAATTGAGTGCTTCTGTAGATACATCATAGGCAGCTACAGTACCAACAGGACGCCCTTGATAATAAATAATCGACCGTTCTAGCGCTCTCCAAGCTGCTTCTTCTGTATTTTGATTTGTTAGTAATTCATTAATTTGCATCGCCACAGTAGCTCCATTTAGGGTGTTAATTTATAGTAGATGCACCCTCTTTATCTTGTTTACGCTATTTTTATCTTAACAAAGACAATTTTTTAAATAGCAAATATCAGTTGAAAAAATATTTAGCCACAAACATCTTTAACTGCTAGTTTTAATATGATCATGACTTACGCCTTGACAAAAGTTTAGTTATGTGGATATAACCTAAATTCCTATTGAAGTTGTATTAGGATAAATTGCTGACTCTCCTGTAAATCCTAGTTGTTCCATACTTTGAGCTATTGAAAAACCACATATTGAGAATATGTGGCAAAAATAAGGAACTTATAAGAAAGTTGTAAAAAATTAGTGTTACAGTTTTTCCAAACACACGAAAGTCTATTTGTACATTGCATAAGTCCTAATGGCTGAACTAACAATTAATTAGTTTTTAATTCATCAGTTTTTTGGATGTTTAGAGCTAACTGTCTTTTCACCTCTAGCCATCAAAGCATTTTTAAAACAGTTGAGCAAGATATATGTTTAAATTAACTACTGTCCCATATTTATATATAGAACTTCGCTAAATAAAAACCTATCTTTGCACTGTTCAAAGCTTTCGTAAAGCTGAGACTGATGCTAGTATATTTATTTACTAGTATTTAGTTGTTGAGGCTAAAAACTAAATTATTCCCCTATTGCTTAATAATCTATAACCTTTTGTAAATTTCTGCAACAGAAATAAATTAAAACTTTTTTAACTTGTCAATACTCCAAGGAGTGATATTTTATCCTATTGACGCGTAACAAGTAAGATTGCTCAAGTTAGCAATAATTTGAGTGCGATCGTGTTTAGGGTTCTCTGGTAGTTGTAGAGATTTGAAGAGGAACGAACCATAGAGGCGCAGAGAAGCCAGTGCGTTGCGGGGGTTTCCCCCCGTTGAAGCAACTGGCGCGACACAGAGAAAGACAGAGAAAGAGTAATTTGCTGTCAGATGAGCAATGCATTTAATTCCATCATTGCTGCTGAATAGGCATCCATCTCTAAGATTTTCTCTTCCATTCGCTGAAAAACTTTTACTGGTGTTTCGGCATTTTCAGATTTGTTTAATAGCTTGACAATACCATAAGCGGCGAGTCCAACCACTGCACCAACTCCTACTATAGGTACTGTACCAACGCCAAACGCCAGACCAATTTTTGGTGCTACTATTCCCATACTGCCAACAAATATATAAAATGTAAGCAGGTAAATTATCAACTGAAAACTAATTAGATAAATAACCTTTTTTTTGCAGAGTTTCTTGTAAAAACTCAGCATATTTTACAGCATCACTACTTTTCAGGTGAACTCCATCGCCTGTTACCCAATCTGTTTTTAATGAATCAGGTAACCACTCATAATTATTTTTAGGAAAAAGATTTCTTATTAGTTGCTGGATTTGCTTCTCTCTGGGACTCTCAATAACCTCTTGTTCCCTTGGTACATCAAATAAAACAACTTTTATACTACCTTTCCTAATTTCTGATATTTGATTCTGTATAAAATTAGCACCTTTTATTAAGGAATCTATTTCTTCTTGGTTTAATAACTTGCTATTTGTTTGTACTGCTCTTTTTACAATATTTTTCTCCAATTCTGATTGAATAGTTTTTTGTTGTACATTTACAGTTTCATTATCATCACCCTTAATTTTTTTTAATTTAGTTACAAAAATACTGATTGGTCTATATTCTGCTCGAAACATTGAAAAGTAAAGACGACTCAAGTATGATACTGGATATGAAAAAGATTTTATGAGATCCGCATTCATTTTTCTAGAAATAGTTCCGTTCAATTCTACTAGTACTAAACTTGGCTTTGTCTTCCTAAGTTTAACTAGCTCTAACCCTGTTACAGAAGAATCTCCGCGTATACCTAAGTTAAATAGATTGGAACCAATGTCATTAACCGGAATATTAGCAATCATAGAACTACCAACTACAACAAATTTTGTCTTTGCTTCGTCACCGTAAAAATATCTTTCTGCTCTAATTAGATTACTTTCCTGTTGAGCAATTCCTTCATGGGGAGTTAGAAAATTGCACCAAATCAATATTTGATATACGGCTAATACAACAATAGCAACAATAATTGGACGTAATATATAAATCCCGTTAGATTTAAACGAGGATTGATAATTTTTAGAATTGGAAGTAAATAAACTCATTTGAACCACCACTATTTAAAATAATCATTATTAACATGATTACTAATATCCATTCTTTAATTATGGATATTATTCCATTTTCTTTAATTCTCAAATTATTAGCATTAGTAATTGTAGGAAAATGAGGAATATGATAAATAATAACTGGTAAAGAAAAAATTATAACTGGCAATATCAAACTGAACTTGGGTTTAACCTGAGAGTTGGAGAATAAACTGATCATAAAACTGACTGCCTGATCAAATTCAGGTAATTTAAATAAAAGCCATCCCAATGATACAAAAGTAAACACAGCAAATACACGGATAAAATCTCTAAATAACTGTTGCCAGATAGGTTTTGCATATTGCTGATTTTTTTTAGGTTTTTCGTGTAAACCTAAAAGGCGTTCTATTACTAGGCCTAATCCATGAAAAATACCCCAAATAGCATAACTCCAGGCAGCTCCATGCCATAATCCACCCAACGTCATAACAATCAACAAATTAAAATATGTTCTAACTTTACCCTTTCTATTACCTCCAAGAGGAAAATATAGATAATCTCTTAGCCAAGTCGATAACGAAATATGCCAACGCCGCCAGAATTCAGCAATGGAGCAAGAAATATAGGGGTAATTGAAGTTTTGTGGCAACGTGTATCCCAAAGCAGCAGCTAGACCAATAGCGATTAGAGAATAACCAGCAAAATCCGCAAAGATTTGCATCGAATAACCGAAAAGCAAAAATAAATTAGTGATTGTTCCTGTATCCAAGAAGTAGGGATAAGTTATCCAAAATGTGTAGTCTTTCAAGTTATCAGCTACTACCATCTTCAAGAAGTAACCGGTAGTTAGTGAAGAAAAAACAATATTCCAAGGAATATCTTTAAAGTATTTAGGGCTAATTTGTGGATAAACTTCATTTGCCTTCAAAATAGGCCCAGCAATTAAATGGGGGAAAAAAGTAATAAAAAATGACGTATTAAGTAAATAATCTATTAATTTATAATTAGAGTAAATGGTCTTTTGTACTGTAGTTTCATTGCTAGTATTTTCTTTTTGTTTCAAAACATCTATTAAAAGGCTAATGCCTTCAAAAGTATAGAAAGAAATACCTATTGGTAATGGTAAATGTAAAAGTATATCTAAAATTGAATTAGTTGATGTAGATATATTAAAATTATCAATAAATAGATGTGTAAGTAGTGATCCATACTTAAATAATGCCAGAATTCCTAAATTAACTATTACACCTCCAGCAGCCCATAATAGACGCTGATTTCTAGTATTGAACTTAGTGACTTGGTAACTACTAATCGAATTGATAATAATGGATATAAGAAGTAGATTGAGCAACCAAGGAGAAGTCCAAGCATAAAAAATAAAACTAGTGACTACTAAAATTAGAACCTGTATGTTCCGAAATAATGACACGTAATAAACAAAAAAAGTTAAAAAGAAGAAGATGACAAATGTTGAGCTATTGAACAGCATATTGATTATTTGTTATTTTCTCAAAGATATAGTCAATCCTGGCTTTATCTGGATTATGAAACTAATCCAGAGTTCACCTATGTGTAATCAGAATTTTGTAGAATTACTCTGTAAAGAAAAACGACTATACATTTCTTAGCATTTGCTGATATCATTTAATTGTGAATTTTGTGTAAAGTACAGTCTTAGGCTATGTTATTTTTTTAGTTAACAAATAGCGCTTAACATGACCTCGGTTTCTCCTCACAAAAAAGCCAAAGCCCTCAAACCTACTAGTCGTCGCCCTGCTAAAGAACTTTGTAGCGAGTGTGGACTTTGCGATACATATTATATTCACTATGTCAAGGAAGCCTGTGCTTTTATCAATCAGCAGATAGGCGAACTTGAAGAACAAACCCACAAGCGATCGCGCCACCTCGACAACCCCGATGAACTCTACTTTGGTGTTCATCAAGACATGATGGCGGCGCGGAAACAGCAGCCCATCGAAGGCGCACAATGGACAGGTATTGTGAGCAGCCTTGCCATTGAAATGCTCAATCGCGGCATAGTCGAAGGCGTTGTCTGCGTACAAAACACCAAAGAAGACCGCTTTCAACCCATGCCCATCATTGCCCGCACTCCAGAAGAAATACTAGCAGCGCGGGTCAATAAGCCAACACTTTCCCCCAACCTTTCCATCTTGGAACAGGTAGAACAATCGGGGATGAAACGACTATTAGTAATTGGTGTCGGTTGCCAAATCCAAGCACTAAGAGCCGTAGAAAAACAACTTGGCTTAGAAAAGCTATACGTTTTAGGTACACCTTGCGTAGATAACGTCACCCGCGCCGGACTGCAAAAATTCTTAGAAACCACCAGCCGATCGCCTGATACAGTCGTGCATTATGAGTTCATGCAAGACTTCCGGGTTCACTTCAAACATGCAGATGGCTCAACAGAAACAGTACCTTTCTTTGGCTTGAAAACCAATAAACTTAAAGATGTCTTTGCCCCTTCATGCATGAGTTGCTTTGATTACGTCAACTCCCTCGCCGATTTAGTCGTCGGTTACATGGGCGCACCCTTTGGCTGGCAATGGATTGTAGTTAGGAATGATACAGGTAAAGAAATGCTCGACTTGGTGAAAGACCAGTTAGACACCCAGCCAGTCATGTCCCAAGGAAATCGTAAAGAAGCCGTGCAACAAAGTATACCTGCTTATGATAAAGCTGTGACTCTACCCATGTGGGCAGCAAAATTGATGGGGGTGGTGATTGAGAGAATTGGGCCTAAGGGTTTAGAATATGCGCGGTTTTCTATTGATTCTCACTTTACGCGGAATTACCTTTACGTGAAGCGGAATCATCCAGAGAAATTAGAGACCCATGTGCCGGAGTATGCTAAGCGGATCGTTGGGCAGTATAAGTTACCGGAGTAATGTCTCACGCAAAGACGCAAAGACGCAAAAGAATTTTTTGTGTCTTTGCTTGAGATGGCTATAAACCATTTACAACCCGCGAGATGCCGTCTTTGATGAGCAAGACGCCAAAGTTAATTAGCAAGCCTAGGCGCTTGTTAGTGAGGCGAAGGTATGTCAGTAGTTGCTTCTTGTGTACTGGATGAATTGCTTCCACAGATTTTAGTTCGACAATTACCTGATCTTCAACAATCAAATCTGCTCGGAAGCCTTCCTCCAAACGTACATTCTCGTAAACTACTGCAATAGGCTGCTGCCGTACTACCCGCAGTCCTCGCCTTTCCAACTCATAAGCTAAAACCGCTTCATACACAGATTATAAAAGCCCTGGCCCCAACTTCGTATGAACCTTGTATGCAGCATCAACAATCACCTTTGCGACCTCATTCTCATTCATCCACATCTTCTTCTTTGCTTCTTTGCGTCTTTGCGCCTTTGCGTGAGACAATCTTAACCCATGTTTTCTATATCACCATCATCCAGCCTCTCCCACAGCTTCTATCGCCGCCTGCAAAGCGATCGCAACATGAGTCCAGTGAGTCCCCCCTTGACAATAAACCACATAAGGCTCACGTAAAGGCCCATCAGCCGACAATTCCAAAGTACTGCCCTCAATAAATGTCCCCCCAGCCATGACTACTTGGCTCTCGTACCCTGGCATTTCATCGGGAACAGGGTCTAGGTAGGAACCGATGGGAGAATGCTGTTGTATGGCTTTACAGAAGGCAATCAGCTTTTGGGCAGAACCAAGCTTAATTGCCTGAATCACATCGCCACGGGGAGCAAGAGGTGCGGGATTGACTGGATAACCCAGTTTGTCAAATACATAACCAGTCAGATATGTCCCCTTCATCGCCTCTCCTACCATCTGTGGTGCCAAAAATAAACCTTGGAAGAGCAGGCGATTTTGGTCAAAAGTAGCACCACCAGCACTACCAATACCAGGAGCGGTAAGGCGACAAGCAGCGGCTTCCACCAACTCAGCGCGACCAGCAACGTAACCGCCAGCACTAACAATGGTGCCACCAGGATTTTTAATCAGTGACCCGGCCATTAAATCAGCACCAACAGTAGTAGGTTCTTTGGTTTCAATGAATTCGCCGTAGCAATTGTCAACAAAACAAATGGTGTTGGGGTTTTGTTGTTTAACTAGATGGATGATTTTTTCAATGTCGGCAATTGATAAACTAGGACGCCAAGAATAGCCACAAGAACGTTGAATTAACACTAAACGCGTGTTATCTGCCACACTATTACTTAAGGCTTGCCAATCTATGGTTCCTTCTGGGGTTAGCTCCAATTGACGGTAATTTATGCCAAACTCGATAAGGGAACCTTGACCTTGACCCCGTAAACCAATGACTTCTTCGAGCGTATCGTAGGGAGAACCAACTACTGCTAACATCTCATCTCCAGGACGCAGCACCCCAAACAAGGCACAGGCGATCGCGTGAGTCCCTGAAACAAACTGCACTCGCACTGCCGCTGCTTCGGCATCCATCACTTGGGCAAAAACTTGATCTAAAGTTTCTCGTCCTAAATCATCGTGACCGTAACCACTGACACTAGCAAAGTGGTGCGCCCCAACACGGTGATTACGAAAGGCATTCAGCACTCGTTCTAAATTATGCTTGACCTGAGCGTCAATTCCAGAAAAAATTTCTAACAGTGCCTGTTCTGCTTGCCGCAGCTGTTCCAAGCTGTTCATTAGTTCCTCAATCAAAAAAACATTAAGATATGCGGATTTTTCAATCGCGCAGATTAGGCCGAACAATTTCAAATCAGGTTATTGCATGACAATTGCTACCTCAACAAAACCTCAAATCAATTGGGTCAACACCCTATTTTTCGTTGGACTGCACATCGGCGCTTTGTTTGCTCTTGTTCCTGGTAACTTTAGCTGGAGTGCAGTCGGTGTGGCTTTCTTACTTTACTGGGTGACAGGTGGTTTAGGCATTACCCTGGGATTTCACCGCCTTGTGACTCACCGCAGTTTTCAGACTCCGAAGTGGCTGGAATATCTTCTGGTCTTTTTCGGGACACTCGCGTGTCAAGGAGGGCCAATTGAGTGGGTAGGGACACATCGCATTCATCATTTACATTCTGATACTGACCCTGATCCCCATGATTCCAATAAAGGCTTCTGGTGGAGTCACATGGGTTGGCTAATTCATAAATGTCCGGCTCACGCTGACGTTCCCCGCTTTACCAAAGACATTGCCGAAGACCCAGTTTATCAGTTTTTAGAAAAATATTTCATTTTAATCCAAGTCGCTCTAGGTTTATTACTATTGCTTGTGGGTGGCTGGTCGTTCGTGGTATGGGGCATTTTTGTTCGCCTGATCTGGGTTTACCACTGCACTTGGTTGGTGAACAGCGCTACTCATAAATTCGGTTATCACAGCCATGATGCTGGTGATCGATCCACTAATTGCTGGTGGGTAGCCATACTAGTTTTCGGTGAAGGCTGGCACAATAACCATCATGCTTATCAATATTCAGCTCGTCATGGGCTGGAATGGTGGGAAATTGATTTAACTTGGATGACAATTCAATTGTTGCAAGTACTTGGTCTAGCGACTAATGTGAAACTTGCTCCCACAAAGCAATAAGTCAATGATCAATAGTCAATAGTCAATGGTCATCAGTTTGGACTCTTGACTATTGACGATTGCCTGTTGACTACTGGTGCGCTTGGGTAAGTTAGGTTGCTATAATCCGAGACGCTGATGTTCATTAAATATTAAGAAACTTTGCGGTAAGTCGCTTTTTTTGGTGACTTGGTGGAGGAGTTTGTTGTTTTTCAGGTTTTCATGACTACATCAATAATTAACAGCCAGAAACTAGGTGATGACCTAGGTAATTCCGACCTGAGGCTAAAAGATATTATCAAAACTTTGCCACGGGAATGTTTTCAACAAAACCGTCGCAAAGCTTGGACGCAAGCGCTAGTCAGTGTTTTGATGGTTGCCTTGGGCTATTACAGCCTGACAATCACTCCTTGGTTCCTCTTGCCCATAGCTTGGATTTTTACGGGCACTGCTTTAACAGGTTTTTTTGTAATTGGTCATGATTGCGGACACCGTTCATTTGCCAAACGTCGTTGGGTAAATGATTTGGTGGGGCATTTGTTCATGATGCCCTTGATTTATCCGTTTCACAGCTGGCGCATTAAGCATAATCATCACCATACTCATACCAACAAACTGGATGAGGACAATGCTTGGCATCCCATTCGACCAGAAGTTTTTGAAAGTTGGGGTAAACGCAGACAGTCTGCTTTTGAGTTGTTCATGCGTAAACGCCTCTGGTGGATAGGTTCAGTTGGGCATTGGGCTGTTGTGCATTTCGATTGGCGGAAGTTCAAAACTAAAGAACAATCAGGCGTTAAGCTTTCTGTGGCTGTGGTAGTAATATTCGCAGCGATCGCTTTTCCTGTTCTCATCGCTACAACTGGTATTTGGGGATTTGTCAAGTTTTGGTTCATCCCCTGGCTGGTTTACCATTTTTGGATGAGTACCTTTACCATTGTTCACCACACTGCTTCAGATGTGCCTTTTGTGGCGGCGAATAAGTGGAACGAAGCTTTAGCACAGCTATTTGGAACTATCCATTGTGATTATCCCCGCTGGGTAGAATTCCTGTGCCACGATATCAATGTTCATGTCCCACATCACATTTCTACTGCTATTCCTTCCTATAATCTGCGGTTAGCTTACAGTAGTATCAAGGAAAATTGGCAGCCTTATCTGCATAATGAATGCCAGTTTTCTTGGTCTTTAATGAAGCAGATTGTAGACCAATGTCAACTGTATAAGACTGATGTTGGCTATAAATCTTTTAACGAATATTACGCAGATCGTTCCCTTGCTTCTAAGTAATTTTACTGTGGCAAACTTTTTGTTGATGAAGCAACAATAAGGCTTTATCATGTTGTGAATGAAATAAATTCTGGCAATTCTTTACTAACTATTATTGTGAGGAAATTGCCAGAGGTTGTTTTCTTGCATGAAGCGCGATCGCTAATTTGATAGACATCGCAGAGGTAAGCATGATATTGCCTCAAACAAAGTCCAGTTTTCTATTCAATCAAAGAATCCAGTGCAATCAAATACCGCCACTTTCAATCATCCTGATGCTGATGAAGTATCTGAGGATCAGACTAAACTGCCCTTTACTCTTCAGGATTTAAAAGCTGCAATACCTGCTGAATGTTTTCAGCCCAATGTGACAAAATCCTTATATTACTTTTTTCGTGACATTCTGATTATTGGACTGCTTTATGCAGTGGCTCATTACCTGGATTCTTGGTTTTTCTGGCCGATTTTCTGGTTAATGCAAGGGACAATGTTTTGGGCTTTGTTTGTAGTCGGACATGACTGCGGACATCAATCTTTTTCTAAGCATAAATGGCTCAATGATTTGATTGGGCATCTTTCTCACACACCAATACTAGTTCCTTATCATGGTTGGCGCATTAGCCACAGAACCCATCACAAAAATACTGGCAATATCGATAATGATGAAAGCTGGTATCCTGTGCCGGAATCGCACTATAAGCAGATGGGATTACCAGAAAAGACAGTTCGATTTTATCTTTTCTTATTAGCTTATCCCATATATTTGTTTAAGCGTTCTCCTAGGAAGCAAGGTTCCCACTTTTCACCTAATAGCCAACTTTTCAAACCTTCAGAAAAATGGGATATCATTACCAGCACTACACTCTGGATAGGTATGGTAGCTTTGCTGGGTTTCCTTACCTATCAATGGGGTTGGATGTGGTTGTTAAAGTACTACGCCGCACCCTATATTGTGTTTGTGATTTGGCTGGATTTGGTAACATTTTTACATCACACCGAGCCTGATATTCCCTGGTATCGTGGAGACGATTGGACTTTCCTCAAAGGTGCAATTTCCAGCATTGACCGCGATTACGGTTTGATCAATCACATCCATCATGATATTGGTACTCATGTTGCTCACCATATCTTCCTCAACATTCCTCACTACAATTTGTTGAAGGCAACTGAGGCAATTAAACCTGTGATGGGTGAATATTTCCATAAATCTGATGAACCTATTTGGAAGTCTTTATGGCGTTCTGCTATTAGCTGCCATTTTGTACCAGATGAGGGCGGGAAGGTTTACTATACATCTAATCTTCTTAAGTAATTTATACCTCAAACTATAAGTTACTGGCTATACAAAAAAGTCCACCTCGGTGGATTTTTTTGTATGGTTTTGAGGTTTATAATTGTTACAGAGCTCCAAAAAGTAAATTATCCCGCTTAAAATTTTTGACTGATGACTGCGAACAGAAGGATATTTGCTTAGTTGGAAGTCCCTGAGTAACAATTAACTATATCTAAAAAGTTTTATGAGCCTAACTGTTCAAGATGTAGAAAGACTACAGCAAAAGCTAGAAGATGAACAGCAGGACTACCAGATAGAACTGCAAAATGGAAATATTTTACTTATGGGGCCATCGGATATCGAGTCTAGTGAAATTGGCGCTCAGTTAATATATTTATTAAAACTTTGGGTAAATCCTCGTAAGATTGGGCGGATATTTGACTCAAGTGGTGGATTTATAATGCCAAACACAGATTTACGCGCCCCAGATGTTTCTTTTGTGGCGGCGGAAAGACTAAAGCGTACTGTGAGAGATTTTGCCGAGTTAGTACCAGATTTAGTAGTAGAAATAAAGTCGAAAACAGACAGATTTTCTAAATTGGAAGATAAAATCAAGCTATTTTTGGAATTAGGGGCAAAGGTAGGATTATTAATTAATCCAGATAATTTGACTGTGAGTGTATATCGCCCAAATGGTGAATTAGAAGTGTTAACAGGTGAAGATAAGTTAACTATTAATGAATTATTCCCTGGTTGGGAAGTTGCAATTTCTGAACTATGGCCGCCTGTGTTTGAGTGATTTCAGGTGCTAATATATACACATAAGTTTGTATGTCTAAAATTTTTTATAAATTTTGATGTTTTTCCTCAATAAAATTTTCTAACTCCTGAATAATATATGTAGATAAATTTTGATTATGCATATAATTAGTAAAGCTATTTGCAATTTGAGAAAAACATAAAAATGGTTGAGATTTATCTAAAATTTTCTTTTGTTTTCTATAGTCAGATTTACACATATTTTCTTGAAATCTTCTTTTATTCAAATCTAAAAAATTAAATTCATACTCTGCTTGCGCTCTCACAAGCAAATTGGAATCTTGACGAAGCTTTTCACAAAATTTGTATCTAATTAAAAAATTTGCATCTTCCAATTGGGAATCATAAATAAATTGATGCAAAGTCTCCAGGACAGACCATCGAGTGATATACTGAGCGCTAAATATCATACTCTCAATTACATCACAACGATTATCTACCCCCAGCCAAAATAACTCTCCTATAAGTCTTGGCAATAAAATTGGGTCTTGATCTCGGAACTGGTGGAATGCATGAAGTAGAACAGGTACACTGTTATAGCTGCATATTTTTCCTAGCGTATAAATGACTTGTTTACGAATAAAATGATTATTTGCAAACACTAAATGCTCTAGTTCTGGAATGATAGCTGACCCTAAATTGGTTTCCCAAGATAGTTTACATACGTCATTTCGGGAACAACTCAGAACAAAATCTGTAATAAAAAGGCAAGCATCCCCAACAATTATCTCATCTTGGCTTTCAAGTAACTTAATTAGAGTATCAACTGCACCAGGTGATGTAACAACCTCAGCCATGTACTCTGAATCACCTAAGTAGTTAAGATAGTTAAGAATTTTAGTCTCTAGCATTTTTTATTAATGACTAAAATCGCCCATTCCCTTGCACAATATGCTTTACAGTAGTCAAAGTTTCCAAACTAATAAATCCTCGGCGATGTCCTTTTTGGTTAGACATGCCCAAAAATACCGAATCTCCCCGCGAAGGGTTGCGGGAAAAACGCGGGGAGGCGTTGATGTAGGTGGAAGCGCTGTTAACTCCCAGAGCAAACTGCCGACTTTCCTGATATGATTCCGTGACGATACAGTCAGCATGACCGCTGCTGTATTGATTAATCCAAGCGATCGCAGTTTCTAAGCTATCTACCAATTTAAATGCTACTGTCTTGGTTAAATAAGCGCTTCCCCATTCGCCCTCTTTAGCTAGATGCAACTGGGGAAAAGCCTCTACTAGTTCCGCATCACCTCTAATTTCAAAACCTTTCTCCTTTAAACTGTTCCACAGAACAGTTAAAGATGATGGTAAAGCTTGACGATGAATTAATACCTTTTCAATGGCGTTAACTGGGTCTGGTTGGCTTTGATGACTATCAATAATCATCCAACGTACCATATCTAAGCTGGCATTGAGCGACCAGTAGAGATAGCAGTTGCCCATCGCTGACTTTAAGACTGGACAAGTTGCTTGTCGCATTACTTGCTGCACCAAGCTGGAACGCGCATAGGGAATGACTAAATTCACGTACTCGTCTTGGGTAATTAAATCCCGAATTGAAGCACCATGTTCTGCGGGAATTAATTCTAAACTACCTGGTGGTAGACCAACCTCCGCAATGGCGTTTTGCAGTACAACAGCGATCGCTTCGTTAGAATGGCTAGCTTCAGCACCACCTTTGAGAATTATACTGTTACCAGTTTTAATACAAAAACCTGCGGCGATCGCTCCTAAATCAGGAAACGCTTCATAAATAAATCCAATGACTCCCAAAGGCATTAACTGAGTGTAACTCTGGGAGTCCTCTATTTGATAGTCAGCGTTTCTGATGCGCCGCAGTGGATCTGATAGTTCCCCCAAGCGTTGGAGAATTTCTACTGTATTCTCTAGCCGTTTGGGTGTTAGCTTCAGCCAGTCTAAGATTAACTCTGGCACTGCCATTTCTTTGCTGGCTTCTAGATCCAAAGTGTTAGCTTCTAGAATGTCATCAAATGAGTGTTCTATGGCCTTTGCCATTGCCAGCACAGCGCGACTGCGGTCTGCCCCCTTTGTGCACCCCAACTTGAGGGAAGCTTGATAAGCGCGTTTAGCGCTGGTAATTGGTTCGGGGTAATCATCCAAAGCTTCAACAGTCATGGGATTAACGTCTGTAGGTAAGCCAGACCATAAGTGCTGGCAGAATGGCCAACAGCACCGCTACCATTGCCCAAGCAATAATACTTGAACCATTTGCCAATCGCAATGCTAGTGGTAACCATATGATTACTAGCACGAAAATAATGCCCAATGCTATCGGTAAATAGCTTTCTCCTAACCGGGGATGGACAACATGCCAACTATTTCCCGTCCAGCGCCAAGCACGCTTGTAGGGATAGGTCGTAGAAAGCTGTTCTAAGACATGACCATTATCTTCTACTACAAAGATTTGCTGACAGCGATCGCAACCAAATGCTTCTGTCAGGGTAATGGGAATTAAACGTCCCTTGCGACGGCAGGGACAGGGATATTCCGTGTTAAAGTCGATTTTTTCGGGTTTTTGAGATTGCACAAGCGTTCTAATAACTTGAGCGTGTTTTTAATAAGCTGGAAGAATACACTCCCTTGGTAAATGCCTTGGGGAACTCCAACAAAGAAATTATCCTGCTTTGAGTTGTTGATTGTTGACTGTCAGTGTAAACAGTCAGCTAGAACAATTACAGTGGGATATTTTTTATTTTTCATTCCCTTAGAGGCTTCTGTCTGATCAATTTTTTGTATAAATAGCCAAGTGAGGCAGGCAAATCCTGATTCAAATTGTCATATCCGCCCTCTCAGGATCGGTATGTCTAATTTCACGATATCTATCTGTTGTCCTTGCCTGTACTCGGTTATCTTGTTTAAGAATTTCTTTATCTTCTTCATTTGTGGCTTCAAAGGTAATTTAGTTGCTTTGGTTGGGCATTTATTGTGCTTGTATGTCTGCTACAATTTTAAGCTTACGTGGCGATAAGCTCTAAAACAAGCTGTGAAGCTAAGCAAACCAAGTATTGAACTTGAAACAGTATCCTAGAATTTCCCTTGGGTGACTATTATCATTGTCCTGTGATCAAGGTTCGCTCGCGATCGCTTCCCTATCCCTTCCTCGTGGTCATCCTTGAGCTTCGTTACTGCTTTTGACTCACGAATTACGGGCATCTTTTGAGAGCGGAAAGTGTCTCAACATCAATCGGTTTGTATGACTTTTTCCCTACTCAAATTTCAGTCGGCTTCATTACTAAAAGACTTTGCACCTGATAATACTTCTGTTTAGCCAACTTGAACCTAGTGTAATACACCCTACACCTAACAATCAGCTACACCTGTAGTTATTGTAGCCAAACTAGTTTGCTGTTGGCTGCAACTGAAACTTATACTTTACTAACAAGCGGGTAACGCGATTCGAACGCGCGACATTCACCTTGGCAAGGTGACGCTCTACCACTGAGCTATACCCGCATTTGCCATTAAATATAAATATCTCAGATTTTTCTTTGTTTGTCAACCCCTAAATTTTGAAATTTTGAGCAGGGGGATAAGGGGGATGGGGGGGGAGCAAGGGAGCAGGGGAGGTGGGGGGATAAAACAACTAACTCCTGACAACTGACAACTTAGCTAAGTTCTTCAGACTCCGCAGTTAAATTGCCGACGCTGGCATTTTGAAAGGAAGCTGGCAAAGATTGGGGATTCAGCGAGTATGGCTCTGCCAAGTTAGAGCGCAATTGCCGCATGAGGCTGGCCATTTCTAAAGCATTCATGGCGTAATCCCAGCCATGATTGGCTTTAATGCCTGCTCTCTCTAAGGCTTGCTGCATAGTATCTACTGTCAAAATGCCAAAAATGACTGGGACTCCGGTTTGAAAGCTAGCGGCAGCAATACCTTTGGCAACTTCAGAAGATACATAATCGAAATGGGGGGTTTGCCCTCGAATTACAGCACCTAGACAAATTACAGCATCATAACGATGTGAGAGTGCTAGCTGACGAGCCACAAGCGGGACTTCAAAACTTCCTGGAACCCAAATGTAGTCTACTTGATTTCCGTGGGGGTTAGGGTCTACACCGTGGCGTTTCAAGCAATCTTGACATCCCTCTAGCAATTTTCCGGTTACAAGGTCATTGAATCGACCAATAACCACTGCAAAATGCAAAGGTTCCGTTTGAGTAAAAGTTCCCTCGAAAACTGCCATGATTGCCTCTAAATTAAATATACTCTTGCCAATATACATTTCTTCTCTAAATACAGAAGAGCAGGAAAGCACAATTAATTAGGTAAAAAGGGCTAGCTTTTACCTTTGACTTGGCTTTCCTGCTCTTTTAGTCTTTGTGCTATTTGCCTGCACTAGGGCGAAGCCATTGCTTAAACTACGAAAAAGTTTAACAGACCAACTAATAGCACTAGAGCAATCCAGACTCCAGAACCAAGCCACAGCAGCCTTTTAGATTCGACCCAATTTTGGGGAGTTGCATAAGCAACAGGTACACCAACAACTAGAACAAAAGACAACAAAACTAGAGCTACCAAAGCGAATTGGAATATTACGGTCATTTTTGCTTCTCCCAAGACAGCGAAATACTAAAAATAGAATATCGTGAAGTACCTACACTGACCTTCAGTGAGCGTGTAGGCTTCCTGTCTCACTTGCCGTTGCTTTGTTGGGGACATTGTTAAAAACAATGTGCGTTACCGAAAACGCTCCAAGACTTACACAGCATCTCTGGTCTTGCGACCTTTATCTCTTCAAAGAGAGAACCCAGGCAGCCGCCCGCCTTCCGCAGGCAGTTTAATTTTTTCTTCAAGGATTCATATTTTGCTTATTTTTTAAGCTAGCAGAAATTGCTACATTTTAGTCATTGGTCAATAGTCCACAGTCCAAAGTCCAGAGTCAAAAGTGTAAATATTGACTCTTGACTAATGACTCTTGACTAATGACTTTTGACCCATGACTCTTGAGTATGGATTTAATTCTTTGCCACACAACAGCTGATTTTGATGCACTAGGTGCAGCAGTAGGGCTAACTTGCCTATTACCAGGAAGTAAGATTGTGCTGACTGGTGGAGCGCACCCACCTGTGCGAGATTTTTTGGCCTTGCATCGGGATGAGTATGCTCTAATAGAAAGGCGTTCGGTCAATCCGGAAAAAATTCGTTCTTTGAGGGTGGTGGATACGCAACAGCGCGATCGCTTGGGTAAGGCTGCTGAATGGTTAGATTTACCCAACATAAAAGAGATTATAGTTTACGACCATCACTTAGGACAAGCATCGGATATCCCGGCTACCGAGTCTTACATTGAACCAGTGGGAGCGACAACGACTTTAATGGTGGAACAATTGCAACAGCAGCAAATTTCTCTGACTCCTGCTGTGGCAAATGTTATGGCTTTGGGTATCCACGTTGATACTGGCTCATTAACATATGAGAGTGCTACAGCGCGGGATGCCCTGGCTTTGGCTTGGTTGATGCAGCAGGGAGCGAGTTTGCCTGTGATTTCTACTTATCGTGACCCTGGTTTATCTCCTCAGTTGCAGCGGCTATTAACTGAGGCACTGGAAAACTTACAATATCTTTGCTTGCGGGGATATACCATCGCTTGGGTAACTCTGAAAACAGATAAGTTTGTCCCAGGTTTATCGAGTATTGCCTCGCAACTGAGTGAAATCGCAGAATTTGATGCAATGCTTTTGGCAAATGAATATCCTTTGGCAGAGGATGACTCACGTTTAACTATAATTGGGCGATCGCAAATCAAGAGCGTTCATCTCAATCAATTATTTCAAACTCTGGGCGGTGGCGGTCATTCCCAAGCAGCATCGCTCAATTTGCGAGGAGTAGATACACAAGCAACACTCCAGCAACTTCTAGACTCTATCAAAGCTTCCATTCCTTATCCTCCCACAGCCAGGGACTTGATGTCTTCTCCAGTTCGCACTATCCGCCCAGAAACGACAATTGAAGAAGCACAACGCATTTTATTACGTTACGGACATTCTGGTTTATCTGTAGTGGATACTCAAGGGCAACTAGTTGGTATTATTTCCCGACGGGATCTTGATATCGCCTTTCACCACGGGTTTAGTCATGCGCCAGTCAAGGGTTACATGACAACAAATTTGAAAACGATCACACCAGATACCATATTGCCACAAATTCAAGCGCTGATGGTGACATATGATATCGGACGCTTACCTGTATTGGAAAATGGTCAACTATTAGGTATTGTGACGCGGACTGATGTGTTGCGGGAATTGCATCGAGAAGGGGAAGGGGAAGGGGAAAAAAGAAGCAGGGAAAGAGGAAATGTACCTAAGTTTACCAACTTGGGGGAATTGCGCGATCGCCTGGCTCCTCAATTGTGGCAATTACTCACCAAAGCTTCCCAAGCAGCAGAAAAACGAGGTTGGCATCTTTATCTGGTAGGGGGTGCGGTGCGGGACTTGCTATTAGCTGAGAAAGCAGCAGGTAACTTGATGATAAAAGATATTGATTTAGTGGTTGATGGCTTTCACAAATCAGCAGATGTCGGTGCTGGTGTGGAATTAGCTAAGGAACTACAACAACTTTACCCCACTGCCCGCTTAGAAATCCACGGGGCTTTTCAAACTGCTGCTTTGTTGTGGCACAAAGACCCTGAATTAGATTCTTTATGGGTGGATATTGCCACCGCTAGGACAGAATTTTATCCTTATCCAGCCGCAAATCCGGAAGTGGAAGCGAGTTCTATTCGTCAAGATTTGTATCGCCGCGACTTTACTATTAATGCTATGGCACTGCGGCTAACTTCTCCCCGCGCTGGTGAATTATTGGATTTCTTTGGCGGTTTACAAGATTTACAAGCCCAACAAATTCGGGTTTTACACGCTAACAGCTTTATAGAAGACCCTACCCGCATTTATCGTGGCGTGCGGTTTGCGGTGCGCTTTGGTTTCAAGATGGAACCGCAAACAGAAGAGTATATCCGCTATGCCATTAACAGTGGCATTTACGATCGCACTACCCAAGAAAATAGCAGAACTCCAGCCTTACAAACTCGGCTGAAGGCAGAATTGAAAAACATTTTGGAAGCGCCCTACTGGAAATCGGCTTTGCAGTTACTCGATAATTTAGGGGCGTTACAGTGTATCCATCCTACCCTGAAGTTAGATGAGGAACTTTTACGGCAATTACGTTTGCTAGAACGCTGTTTACAACGATTTGATTCGCAACAAACCTTCATCCACTGGCAAATGCGTTTAGAAGTGTTAATTGCCCACCTAGCACCTGAATATCGGGCGAAAGTGACACAGAATTTGCAAATGCAAGAGGATAGCATCGCTAGGTTAAAGAACTTAGCCCAAAGCTTGAGTCAGGTAATGGCATCTTTACCCAGTCACCAACGCCCCAGTCAGGTGGTACAGTTGCTACGACAGTACGACTTACCCATGCTGATTTTAATCGCTTTGGTAAGTCCGCGATCGCTCCGGCGGCAAATTTGGCAATATTTAACAATTTGGGCTAACTTTCAGCCGCTTTTAAATGGTAATGACCTGAAAAAATTAGGCTATAAACCAGGGCCACAGTATCGGCAAATTTTAGATGATTTACTTGCTGCTACTTTAGATGGAGTGATTAAAAATAGAACTGAAGCTGAGGAATTTCTAGCCAAGCATTACCCACGATAATTTATAGCAGGGAATAGGGAACAGGCTTAAAAATTTCTTTTTGAAACCTCTCTTTTTGTAGGAGAGAGGTTTTCTAAATCTGTCGAACTCACTTTAAAATTCGGCATTTTGCGGTGTGCGCGGGAAGGGAATCACATCACGAATATTTCCCATACCCGTCATAAATTGCACGAGTCTTTCAAAACCTAACCCAAAACCAGCATGAGGAACGCTACCGTAACGGCGCAAATCTAGATACCACCACAAATCTTCTGGCTTCATTCCTTGGGCTATTACCCGCCGTTCTAAAACTTCTAAACGTTCTTCCCGTTGGGAACCACCAATAATTTCGCCAATTTTCGGTGCTAGAATATCCATCGCGCGGACGGTTTTTTCATCATCATTCAACCGCATATAAAAGGCTTTGATTTGCGCTGGATAATCTGTAACGATGACTGGCTTTTTAAATAGTTGTTCAGCTAGGTAACGTTCGTGTTCTGATTGTAAATCTAAACCCCAACTTACAGGATATTCAAACTTGATATCAGCCTTCTCTAAAAGTTTAATCGCTTCTGTGTAAGTTAGCCGTTCAAATTGATTGTTAATAATATTGTCGGCTGTTGCCAACACAGTATCATCAATACGCTGATTGAAAAATTCCATGTCTTCTGGACAAGTTGACAACACATATTTAAAAATGTGTTTGAGAAATGCCTCAGCTAAATCCATATCACCTTCTAAGTCGCAAAAGGCCATTTCTGGCTCCACCATCCAAAATTCTGCTAGGTGGCGAGAGGTGTTAGAATTTTCTGCACGGAAGGTAGGGCCAAAGGTATAGACGTTAGAAAACGCCATGGCCATGACTTCTGCTTCTAACTGACCGCTAACTGTGAGATATGTGGGTTTACCAAAAAAGTCTTGGGTGTAATCGACTGCTTGATTTTCTGTGCGGGGAATATTTTTCAGATCCAAACTGGTGACGCTAAATAATTCACCCGCGCCTTCACAGTCGCTAGCGGTAATGATGGGTGTGTGTACCCACAAAAAGCCTCTTTCTTGAAAGAATTGGTGAATAGCCGTAGAACAGGCATTTCTGACGCGGAAAACTGCACCAAAAGAATTAGTACGCGATCGCAAATGTCCAATGGTACGCAAAAATTCAAATGAATGGCGTTTCTTTTGCAGGGGATATGTTTCGGGATCAGCTTCCCCGTAGACTTTCAGCGCTTGGGCTTTCAACTCGATGCGCTGACCTTTACCAAGGGAAGCCACCAGTAAACCTGTCACTTCTACAGCCGCACCTGTATTGAGTTTTTTTAATACAGCTTCGTAGTCTGGCAAATCTTGATTGATGACGACTTGCAAATTAGCTAGTGATGAGCCGTCATTGACTTCAATAAAAGCAAAGCCTTTTGATTCACGTTTCGTCCGCACCCAGCCTTGAATGCCAACAGACTCATCAGGTTGACCACTTCGCAATATTTCTGCAATCCGTCGATTTACCATATTATGTCAATTGTATTTCGTCAAGTAAGTAATACAGGTCTTCAAGAATGTTAACAGTTAACTTAATCTAAAATCCCAAATCTAAAATTTAAAATTAATTTTATCCAGCACAAGATTTTAACATCCAGCCTATAATAACGCCCATTCCACCAAAGCGGACTACTTGCCAAAAAGGTTTTTTGAGACTAGTCCAAGAAAATAACTGGCTTTCTAAGCTGATTTCTAGCACTTGCAACTGCTGTTGAATTTGCCGTAACTCGTCTTTGTCTTCTGGTGACTGGTACTTATTTTGTTGCAATTCCTGGCGACGTTGTTGCCATTCTGCCTTTTGTTGGCGATCGCGCTGTATTTGAGCATACCTTTGTTTTAAGGATAGAAGCGATCGCTCTACTTCCTCTAGTTCTTGTGCAAAATCTGGTTCTTGATCCCCAGAGGAATGCTGATGAGATTGTTTAGGCGGTTTCATTTGCAAGTAGTGAGCTAAGATTGGATACGAGCCAAAAGTTAAGACTCAAAGAGCAATAGCCAAGAGTCAAAATAGTTTTATATCTAGACTTTTGACTTTTAACTCAGCACTCAGCACTCAGAATGTATGTCTGAAACTACCCAGCTGCCTAAAACCAGTCAACTGAATGAATTTAGTACTCTAGAACTAGCGCAAGTCCTGATGGAAAGGCTAACCATTTCCCCTAACGATTGGCATCGCCTCAAGTCTAACCGCAATTCCCGCGCGAGTGAACAAGTTGCTGCTGCTCTTGTGTATCTCCTCAAAAACCAGCCACAAGAAGCACTCCCCAGATTAGAACAAGCAACTGGTTGGTTAGATCGTTCAATTTCTGCGCCTCCCTGTCCGACTCATGGAAAAAGTTAAGAGTTAAGAGCTAGGAGTTAATAATTTATAACTCCTAACTCTTAACTCCTCACTGTTTTAACGTCGCAGAGATAAACGAGGACGGTTTTCCATCTGTTTACAAAGTCTTAGTTCTGTGCCTTTACGGTTCCACTGTACTTGATCAAAAATTTGGTGGAGAAGACATAGACCACGACCGCTTTCTGCTTCATCAGGTGGTAAATAATCTGTTGGCTCGTCATCACCACCAGATATGGGAGTAAAGCCTTGACCTTGGTCTGATATTACCCACCAATACTGATTATCTATAAGAGAAAAACGAACTACAACTGTTTTACTAGGATCAAGGTTGTTACCATGTTTCGCTGCATTTACTAAGGCTTCTTGAAGTCCTAGCCGCAGCTCTGCTTGCAATTTTGCTGGGATCTCTGCCAATAGTAAATCTAAAATCGGACAGAGATAAAGAGTTGAGGCGAAACTAATAGTGCCCCAATAACGTCCAACTGGACGAAGGGAAATGGTAATCACAAGAGAAACCCCGTAGCTTTCAGTTAGCTAGACATCAGTTTGCTTTTACAGGCACCCTGATAAAACTTGAGGTGGTCATGCTGCCTTCAAACTTGCGTCTTTAATACTAAAATTTTGAAAATGCTAGGGAGCATTGACTCTGTTCATGAGGTTAGGTTGCTGATACATAAAACGGCTGTAAAAAACCTGCTAGTGCAGTTGGCAACTGGTAAAGATGCTAGATGTGTAAAAGAGTATTGGAATGCTCTTTATATTGTCCGTTCGTACTTTAGACAATCCTAATTCATGCTTTTTTAGAGTGTATGCAACTTTAATTTTTTTAACAAAATCATTTCTTTTTTTATCTTAATTCGATTCTAGCATTTTTAGTATGCATTAGACTACAAATTTCAAATTTAAGTTTTTCTATCAGATTCAAGATCGTTGTGTAAATGTGATAGCACAAGAAAAGCAGCAGCTTCCACATGAGCTGTTTGGGGGAAAAAATCAGCAGGTTGTATCCTGGTGATCGTGTACAGCCCATCTTGGCAGAGTAATTTCAGGTCACGAGCGAGAGTAGCTACTTTACAGCTGACGTAAACGATGCGGGGAGGTTTCGACTCTATTAAAGAATCGATCACAGCGCGATCGCATCCTTTACGTGGCGGATCAAGTAAGACTACATCTGGTATTATGCCCATCTGCGGCAGCAATTTCTCTACTGCCCCGACTTGAAATGTCACGTTCTGAATTTCATTAGCTTGGGCATTTAAAATCGCCTGTTTTACTGCTTCTGGTTGTAATTCCAATCCTGTAGCTTGGCGTACTTGTTTGGCTAGGGGTAGAGTTAAAGTGCCAATACCACAATAAGCATCAACTAGCAACTCATTTCCTTGAAGATTTAATTCTGATTGGATTACTTGCAATAAAGCTTCTGCTGTTTCTGTATAAACTTGGAAAAATGTATCAGGGCGGACTTGAAATTCTAACAGGGCAAACTTTTCTCGCAAATAGGGAACTCCAGCAAGACAACGAGTTTCAGTTCCAAATATAGTATTTGTGCGATCGCTATTGCGATTTAAGGAAACTCCCACTAATTGGGGATAGCGTTTTAACCATTCTTGTGCTTGGTTTTCAATTCCTGGTAAATTCCAGTCTTTGACGACTAAAGTCAACAACATCTCGCCAGTGCGTCGTCCGATACGTAAGCTGAGATGGCGGACTTGTCCAGTGTGACGCTGTTCGTCGTAAATTTTCCAACCTTGTTTTTGGATGTCTTGCTTAACTTCAGCCAGTAGAGGATTTAATCGTTGGTCTTGTACTGGGCATTGATTCAAGTTAACTAATTGGTGACTACCTTTTTGATAGTAACCAGCTTGTACTTGACCTGTGGCGGAAATCCCTAGAGGATAAGTGGCTTTATTACGATAGCCCAAAGCCTCAGCAGCAGTCAGTACTGGATCTACTGGTGGTTCAACGAAACCGCCAATGCGTTGTAAAGCTTGAATAACTTGATTTTGTTTAGCCGCTAACTGATACTCATAATTAATATGTTGCCATTGGCAACCACCACACTTATCAGCCACGATGCAACTAGGTCGGATACGGTGAGGAGAGGCTTGCAATAGCTGATGAAGTTTGCCGTGGCCATATTTAGGTTTGACATGTACTAAACGAACTATAGCGCGATCGCCTGGGACAGTATCCGGGACAAATACCACACGTTCATCAAAACGTCCTACCCCATCGCCTGTATCATTTAGATCAGCGATCGTCACTTCAATTAATTCACCCTGTAGCCAAGCGGTTTTAGTCATCGTTAGTCATTTAGTCATTAGTCATTAATCAGTGGTCAGGAGACAATAATTATTTCTCCCCCATCTTCCTCATCCCCCTCATCCCCCCATCTCCCTTATCTCCCTCATCCTCCATCCCCCCTTCACTTGTGTACCTCAGACTCGTTACACTAGCAAATAATATTTCATGTGATTGCAATAATCATGACTGTAATTAGCCAAGTTATTCTCAAAGCCGACGACGAACTGCGCTATCCCAGCAGTGGCGAACTCAAGAATATCAAAGACTTTTTGCAAACCGGTGAACAACGCACACGGATTGCTGCTACCTTAGCTGAAAACGAAAAAAAGATTGTCCAAGAAGCAACTAAACAGCTTTGGCAAAAGCGTCCCGACTTTATTGCACCCGGTGGCAATGCTTATGGAGAACGGCAGCGTTCTCTGTGTGTCCGTGACTTTGGCTGGTACTTGCGCCTAATTACCTATGGTGTACTTGCTGGTGACAAAGAGCCAATTGAAAAAATTGGTTTAATTGGGGTGCGGGAAATGTATAATTCACTGGGGGTTCCTGTACCTGGAATGGTAGAAGCCATTAGTTCTCTGAAAAAAGCCTCCCTTGATTTACTAAGTGCGGAAGATGCCAGCGAAGCAGCACCCTACTTTGATTACATCATCCAAGCGATGTCTTAATACAAAGTGTGTGCTAATTCTAGGAATCTGCTTTCACTCTGACAGAGTGAGTGCAAAGTATTCGCACTCAACATCTATAAGATTTCTAATTTGATCATAACCTGCCCACATTTGGTAGTAGCTCTGGCAATTTGTCAAGCCACTAACTAAGTGTGGGAATATTTTATTTATGGGGATTGGGTATTGGGGATTGGGTATTGGGGACTGGGAGAAAGCTAGGCTAACCAAGCTCATCAGTACGCGACTACCTCCCGATTTCCAATTTCCAATTCCCAATTCCCCTTCGGGTGACGCTCCTGCGTCGAAGATCGCTCTTGAGATCGCCAGTCGCTCATGGGGGACTCGGGGCCCCCACGACCGAAGGGAGTGGAGATTGGGGGTTCTCCCCCAATCCCCTTACGGGTGACGCTCGCAAGCTCGCTAACGCTCTTGCTAACGGCAGTTGCTTCAAGTCGGGGAACCCGCCCAACGCACTGCCTCACCGCGCTGGCTCACCAATTCCCAATTCCCCAGTACCCAGTCGTCAGTTCCCAATCTGTTTAAATCCACAAACAAAAAGCCGACACTCCTTTAGGAAAGGCTGTCGGCAATTAGTGTGTTCCCTATTAATGACTCGGCTAGAGTTCAGTTAAGATAATTATGGCAATTCGCTAATTGAAGAGAGACGATCTTAATCATTGGTCGATGTGATTTTAATCACTTGATTGTTACCAACAAGCTGTATTTGCTTCAATGATTTATTTCTGTAGGAAGATATATACATAAACATCAATTTTAAAATGTATTTATCAATACAAAAATACTATTTATAAATCATAGAGCGATCGCATCATTGTAAATCCATCACATCATTTTGTGGATGGCAACAAGCGTACCCCTTTTACTGTTATGGATACTTTTATAACCATAAATGCATATAATTTGAAGTTATCAGAGAAAGAAGCTTACAACTTGTTAATTAGACTTGTTCCCAGGAAAATATCAAAAGAAGAGTTATCTGCTTTCCCAGAACAGCACCTACAGCGCAAGTAAATAGATAGAATAATCCTCTGTCCCCTTGGTGCATTACTTCCATGACCGCCACCTCAAAAGATCCGTTTTCCCCCCAAGAAATTGCTGCCGAAGGCTTGAAGCCAGAAGAATATACAGAAATTGTGCGACGGTTAGGGCGTCATCCCAACAAAGCTGAACTGGGAATGTTTGGGGTGATGTGGTCAGAGCATTGCTGTTACAAAAATTCACGACCTTTACTCAAACAATTTCCCACAACTGGGTCGCGCATCCTTGTAGGGCCAGGTGAAAATGCGGGAGTTGTAGATTTAGGCGAAGGATTACAACTGGCGTTTAAAATTGAATCTCACAACCATCCCTCAGCTGTAGAACCTTTTCAAGGAGCTGCTACTGGAGTAGGAGGCATTCTCAGAGATATCTTTACAATGGGTGCGCGTCCCATCGCCCTATTAAACTCGTTGCGCTTTGGTTCTCTAGAAGATGCCAAAACCCAACGACTATTTAGTGGTGTAGTGGCTGGCATCAGTCACTATGGTAATTGTGTGGGAGTACCCACAGTCGGCGGTGAAGTTTACTTTGACTGTGCTTATTCTGGTAATCCTTTAGTGAATGTCATGGCACTGGGATTAATGGAAACACCAGAAATTGTCAAATCTGGGGCATCTGGTCTAGGTAATCCTGTATTATATGTTGGTTCCACTACTGGACGCGATGGTATGGGAGGAGCAAGTTTTGCCAGTGCCGAATTAAGTGATGAGTCAATCGATGACCGTCCCGCCGTGCAAGTGGGCGACCCCTTTTTGGAAAAGTCGTTAATTGAAGCATGTCTAGAGGCATTTAAAACAGGTGCAGTCGTCGCCGCACAAGATATGGGTGCAGCTGGTATCACCTGTTCTACGTCAGAAATGGCAGCAAAAGGCGGTGTGGGCATTGAACTAGATTTGGATAAGATTCCGGTGCGGGAAACAGGGATGGTTCCCTATGAATACCTACTTTCGGAATCTCAAGAACGGATGTTGTTCGTTGCCCATAAAGGACGTGAACAAGAGTTAATTGATATTTTCCATCGTTGGGGACTTCATGCTGTTGTCGCTGGCACAGTAATTGCTGAACCCATCGTGCGGATTCTCTTCCAAGGTGAAGTCGCAGCAGAAATTCCCGCTGAGGCCTTGGCAGAAAATACCCCACTTTATCATCGAGAGTTGTTGGCAGAACCACCAGAATATGCTTTGAAAGCTTGGGAATGGACACCTGAAGCTTTGCCACCTTGCACAAGTGCTGGCATCGAAATTCAAGGATGTTTGCACAGTTGGAACGATATTCTGTTAACTTTACTCGATACACCCACGATCGCTTCTAAAAGCTGGGTATATCGTCAGTATGACCACCAAGTCCAGAACAATACTGTCATCCTCCCAGGTGGTGCAGATGCCGCTGTAGTGCGCTTGCGTCCCCTTGAAGAGAAGCAGGGGAGCAGGAGAGCAGGGGAGCAAGGGAAAAGTCCTAATACTCAATGTGGAGTAGCAGCTACAGTTGATTGTAATTCTCGTTATGTTTATCTTGATCCCTATGAGGGAGCTAAGGCAGTGGTGGCAGAAGCAGCACGCAATCTCAGCTGTGTGGGTGCAGAACCTCTGGCGGTGACAGATAACCTCAATTTTGGCAGTCCTGAAAAACCGATTGGTTACTGGCAATTAGCAGAAGCTTGTCGGGGTTTAGCGGAAGGTTGCCAAGAATTAGCAACACCTGTAACTGGTGGTAATGTCTCTCTATACAATGAAACTCTCGATTCCCAAGGCAACCCACAGCCAATTTATCCTACCCCTGTTGTCGGTATGGTGGGTTTGATTCCCGATTTAAGCAAAATTTGTGGTCAAGGTTGGCAAACAGAAGGTGATTTAATCTATTTATTGGGATTACCCACACAATCGAAAATTGAATTGGGAGCATCCGAGTATTTAGCCACCATCCATGGTACTGTTGCTGGCAAACCCCCACGCATAGATTTTGACTTGGAACGTCGCGTACAACAAGTTTGCCGAGAAGGAATTCGTGCAGGTTGGCTACGTTCAGCCCATGATTGTGCTGAAGGAGGACTGACTGTTGCTCTTGCAGAATCTTGCATTGCTGGCAACCTCGGTGCTGAAATTACTGTAGAAATCACGCCAACTCAAGTACAACGCTTGGATGAAGTGTTGTTTGGCGAAGGTGGTGCCCGAATTCTAGTTTCTGTTGCTTCACAAGAGCAAGAAATTTGGGAATCCTACTTACAGGAACATTTGCCTCAACAATGGCAAAAATTAGGTAAAGTTGGAAATTCCCATACAGGTTTGGGGGTTTTATCCACTGATAACCATAGTCTCATCAAAGTTAGTATTGAAGATATGAGAGCTCGCTATGCCAGTGCCATCAAAAGACGTTTAGCTACCCATACCGCCTTAGAAGGATAAAATTTTTCTACTTTACATTATTTAGACTTTATCCTTCATCCTTCTTAAGGTACTGTTTTAATAGATGGTTAAAGATTTGTTAAGAACTCCGCGACTATCGAGCGACATAATCCCTGTGACTTGACACCAACACCAGGAGCAAAGCCAGCATGATTCCCATCCATCCCGTGACTTCGGATGAATACCCCCGACAGACCAATAACTTAATGAATAGTTCCGAAAATCGTCCTGACAAACCAGAAGAAGCTTGCGGTGTTTTTGGCATCTACGCACCAGGAGAAGACGTTGCTAAACTAACCTACTTTGGATTGTATGCCCTCCAGCACCGGGGTCAAGAATCAGCTGGTATTGCTACCTTTGAAGGTACGCATGTACACTTACATAAAGATATGGGCTTGGTGTCTCAAGTCTTCAACGAATCGGTGTTAGAGCATTTGCCCGGAAGCATAGGGGTTGGTCACACTCGTTATTCTACTACTGGTTCTAGCCGCAAAGTTAATGCCCAGCCCGCTGTACTAGAAACTCGTCTGGGTTCAATCGCTCTAGCTCACAATGGTAATTTAGTCAATACTGTGCAATTGCGAGAAGAGTTACTCCAGAGCAAATGCAACTTAGTGACCACTACAGATTCAGAAATGATCGCTTTTGCGATCGCCCAAGCGATCGATGCTGGTGCAGATTGGCTAGAGGGTTCGATTCAGGCCTTTCAACGCTGCCAAGGAGCTTTTAGTTTAGTCATTGGCACTCCCATTGGTGTGATGGGTGTCCGTGACCCCAATGGCATTCGTCCTCTAGTAATCGGTACTTTGCCTGAGAATCCCATCCGTTATGTTTTGGCTTCTGAGACTTGTGGTTTAGATATTATTGGTGCTGAATACCTGCGCGACGTGGAACCAGGCGAGTTAGTTTGGATCACTGAAGAGGGTCTAGCTTCCTACCACTGGAGTAAACAGCCCCAACGTAAGCTTTGTATCTTTGAGATGATTTACTTTGCTCGCCCTGATAGCCTCATGCACAACGAGAGTTTGTACAGCTACCGGATGCGTCTAGGACGACAATTAGCTGAAGAATCTCCTGTGGATGCTGATATTGTCTTTGGTGTTCCTGATTCTGGTGTACCTGCTGCCATTGGATTTTCTCAAGCTTCAGGTGTAGCCTACGCTGAAGGATTGATTAAAAATCGCTACGTTGGGCGAACCTTTATTCAGCCAACACAAACCATGCGCGAGTCGGGTATCCGCATGAAACTCAACCCCCTCAAAGATGTACTAGTGGGTAAACGAGTGATTATTGTCGATGACTCGATTGTGCGGGGTACCACTAGTCGTAAGCTGGTTAAAACTTTACGTGAGGCGGGTGCAGTGGAAGTGCATATGCGAATTTCTTCTCCACCCGTGACCCACCCCTGCTTCTACGGCATTGATACCGATACACAGGATCAGCTAATTGCTGCCACTAAGTCAGTGGCAGAAATTGCCCAGCAACTAGAAGTGGATACTTTAGCTTATTTAAGTTGGGAGGGAATGCTAAAAGCGACGGGAGAAGACCCCAATAGTTTTTGTTCTGCCTGCTTCACTGGAGATTATCCTGTAGCAATTCCTGAGCAGGTGAAGCGCTCTAAGCTGATATTAGAAAAGGCAGGGGTGTAGAGACTGGGGACAAGGAGAGTAGGGAAAGTAGGAAAACTCAAGGCCGCCTTTACAGATAAGGGACAATGGAGAAATAGGAAGATAGAATCCAACACTCCTAGTTTCTCACTTGAAAGTGCTGAGTGCAGTTGCTCCTCAGCACTCAGCACTTTGCTATATAGGAATGACGCAAAGGTTACGGAAGAATATAGATGCGTTGGCTAAGCCTTCTTGTTAACTGAAGTTGTTCCTGTTTCCTCAAAGCGGGTTCCCCCAGGGTAGGTTAGAGTAGCAGCTTTCCGAAGGGTACAGCTTTAATAAGTCAAAAGCGCGGACATAACATAAGATTGGCATTACCTCTTGTATGTATCAAGCCTGAGGTTTTCTCTTGTGAGGTTATATCACGCCTCTGAAGAAACTACTTAAGTTTGAACTGGCAGTTATAACAATACATGATCATAGTTTCAACCTTTGCATCAAGTTACAGTTTTGGTAAATGACAGCTTTAATATAGTGGAATCCTTGGCCATTCTGGACTATTGAGAATTAAAAGCGTAGTCAATGGTCAACTATAGCTTAGATTGTAGCTGCAACTGTAATACCCTGGTTGTTGACAAGAGACATTTTCTTTAGTAACTATCTCAAACTACGTAAGTTCGATGAAGTTAAGGAATAGCAGGAGATAGTGCTGGTAAGCCTTTAGGGTAGATATGGAGCGATAGCTTATAGGGCAAATACATATGAGCAGCCAAAATAGCTATCAAATTGCTTTATATCCTCACAAAAAACTCATAATTGCTGAGATATATTGTGACCCATAGAACACTACTACATTAGCTACTTATATCAAGTCCGTTAATTAGTTATGCTTCCTACAGTCATTGCACCCTACCAGCAACCCCTCTTTGCGAACCGGGGCTAGGGACCCCTCTGGGAATTAGGCGCAACAAGGCAAAGCGTAGCTTTGATGGGGTGGGATTGAGAGGGTTTGTTAACTAAATTGTTAAAAGCCTGTGTAGACAGGATTTTTATGTATAGTAATGATACCATTTTTGTATGAAGTTGAGCTTAATTTGATTACGCTGTAGTCTCCCCGATACTTGGGGAAGACGGCGTAGCCCAGGCATTGAGTCCATTCTTACAAAGAATTGGTATAAATTTAGTGGTAATGAATTTGTGATGCCTTTGTTAAAGTTCGACTTTTTACAAGTGGCTACAGGGATTCTCAGGTTGCCTAAACTCAAATGCTTGTGTAATATTTCGGTTTTACGCAAAATTCAGGGCGATCGCAGTGAATTGATATTTCTGTATTTTTTTCCTTTCAACTATCAGTGATATATCAAATCCTGATTCTGCTGTTCCAATAATATTTACAGGGATTAGTCTTTAATCCCTGTACAGATTTGTTACGAATTTTTCAAAAGTTCTAATCTCTTTCATCACTAATGATTGCTACCAGAGATGGTGATTATTTCGTCTAACATCACACCTATCCAAATAATTTAGCCAAGTTTTAAACCGTGTTTTCACCGAAGCATAACGTAGATTTATGAAATATATTTACATCATGGTTGAATGAAACATTGACTAAATAGAACCTCACAATTTCAATAGACAAACTTCTGATTTACAAAAGCAAAAATTCGTTAATACATTAAGTTATGTTAAACAAGTCTATGATATCAGCGGAGTAATATTTACTCCACTTATACTTCATCAACCTGAGATAACAAAATTCCCAACTTCATCTGATGTCTGCCGAAAAGTCTTTAAATTCATTAGATATTTAAATGCATTAGATATCTAAATCAATCAAATAATCCCTCAATTGTTTGATATGCTAATTAGGAATCTTGCATAAGTATTTATTTAACTCACACAGAGTAGGACACATATCTGCTTTGGTTTCCAAAGTTGAATAAAGTGTCTATGGTGCGTGGAAATAGTCTCCAATTAGGACTTTTGTCACAAAGTCGATTTACTAGGGACTCCAAATCATGATGCCCTCACCTGAATTTTTACCTCAAGTTACCAAAGAATTAAACAGCATTGTTTTTACTAAACCTATTGCTTTAGAGTTTTATATTCATGAAACTACCTAATAGAAAAATTAGGGTTTGGAAAAATGAAATGATGGATTTTTCTATTTATAAAACTGACCTTTTGCACATCCCGTAAAAAGTCAGTCCAGATTTCGTTTTTTTCCAAACTTTTTACATATTTTAGGAGTTGAATTATGTTTCTTTCTCGAGTTTTGGCTACAACTCTAGTTGTCGGCCTGGGAATTGACATGGGGCTAAAAGCTGAATCCTTTGATAACGCAGACTTATCTCTCCCAAAACTGACACATACAGATACCACAGCCAATTTTAATACAGCTAAAAGCGCACCTGCTTTCAGAATCGGCTCTGACAAATTGGCTTTGGCTACTTCTGGCACAACATACTACGTCTCTCCGACTGGAAACGATGACAATAATGGCTTGACAGAAGGTACTGCACTTCGGACGTTGCAAAAAGCAGCAAATAAGGTGAAAAACCCTGGGGATACAGTCTATATTATGAACGGTACATATACTCAGGATGTGACAAACCCTGGTAAATCGCTCCTCACGATTTATCTAAAACAAGGCTCTGCGGATGCACCGATCACTTTCAAAGCTTATCCTGGTCACAAGCCTTTGCTCAAATCAACCGGTAGCTATGCGATCACCGTCAGTGGTTCTTCCTACATTAATATTGAGGGTCTGAAGCTAGTAGGCAGTAACGACAAAGTTACATTGGAGTATGCACAACAACAAAAAAATAACCTGAAAGATCCACTGACGAATGGGGCGGCCATCATGGTTGCGCCATCTTATTCAGATGGAATAATCACGAACCGTTCCCACCATATTTTAATTCGCAACAACAATGTTTCTAAGTTTGGTGGCTGTGGTATTTGCACAAATCAAGCTGATTACATCACCATTGAAAAGAACGTTGTTTCAGAGACGGCATGGTATTCTCCTATAGGAACAAGTCCCATTAGTACATTACACAACTGGAATGCTGACAACAATACAACCGACTACAAAATAATTATTCGGGAGAATGTTGTTTACAATAACATCAACTATATTCCCCGGTATGACAGCAATAAAGCTACTGAAGGACATGGCATCATCATTGATGATGCATTAAATACCCAAACGAATTCTACTAATGTACCGTACACTGGTAAAACTTTGATTACTAACAACGTCGTCTACAAAAATGGTGGTGGTGGAATTCACGTTTTTAAAAGTCCCAATGTAGATGTAATTAACAACACCACATATCAAAACGTGCAAAGTCCTGATCTTCTGGGGGTGGGTGAAATTAATGCTATCAGATCAGAGAATGTCAAAGTGTTCAACAACATTATGGTACCCACCAAAGATGGATTAGTAAATAATGTAGCTTATGCTGTCAATACCATCTATGAGAACAATTTGGTGTACAATTCTTCCAAATTCAAAACTTTGGGAGGTTTGAGCAATATCATTGGAAAAGACCCAAAATTTGTAGATGCTGCCAACGGTAATTTCTACCCCCACTCCAATAGTCCAGCTATCGATGTTGGACTTGATGCCTTCAATGGTGCAAAAGCGCCAAAAATTGATCAACTTAATGCTACCCGTCCAATAGATGGAGATGGCAACGGCATTGCAATTATAGATATAGGTGCTTTTGAACGCAAATAGTTAGATTAATGTGCGTTTAAACCCAAACCTTCCAAAAAAAGGGGAGTCAGGGCTGGTGACAGTAGCCCTGACTCCCCAGTTGTTAGATAGAAGTCATTATTTTTAGTCTGTATCCCTGCTAGAGACTAAGGCAATTTTTGAGGTAGGCTCTGTTTACTCAATAAGGCATTTAATCATCAACAAATCGTACTTTGGAAGTCCTTATTAGTAAGCACCTGTCTTTTGCAAGATAACCTTAATAGTTTTCAGCAGAATTTTCAGATCTAACCAAAGCGACCAATTTTCAATGTATGCAATATCTAATTTCACTCCATCCTCAAAGTTATCAATATCAGAGCGACCAGAAACCTGCCATAGTCCGGTGATACCAGGTAAAACTTCTTGGCGAATGAAGTGGGTCGTTTTGAACCTCTCTACATCTCGGACAGGTAGAGGACGAGGACCAACTAAACTCATCTCTCCAAGTAGCACATTAAACAGTTGTGGCAATTCATCTAGACTATAAAGGCGCAGGAATTTGCCAATTCTTGTGACGCGAGGGTCATCTTTGAGTTTAAAGAGAACACCATCTTTAATCTCATTTTTTGCTTCTAGGGATGCTTGCAATTTTTCTGCATTTGTAACCATTGTTCGGAATTTCCATATCTTGAACTGCTTACAATGCAGACCAATACGATTTTGCTTGAAAAAGACTGGGCCAGGAGAATCTAGCTTAATCAGCAGGGCAATTAATAGGTATAAAGGCGACAGAAGAAATAGCAAAATAATTGCACAGAAGAGGTCGAAGCACCGCTTTAGCCAAAAATCACCACCTGCAATAATCGGTGCCGGGATTGTCAGACATGGTACTTCACCAATCATCCACAATATAGACTTAGGCGGCAGCACTTCTCTCTCAGTTGGCAAAATCCGGAGGGTAATACCAGCATTTAGGAAATGCCAGGAAACATATAGACGGTTCTTGATTGCATTCCAAGAAACAAAAGCTTCCACAATACCTCGATTGTGAAGAAACTCTAGAGTTGCTTCTCGATTATCTCTGTCTAGAGAGCTGGCTTCAGCTACTCCAAAAATATTGTAGCAATTCTCTTTTTCTATTAACTTAACGCTACTTTCTTGATCTTCTACATCTGTGATCAGAAAAACAGGATAACGAATTACTCCTACTTTCCGAAGTACTTTAGTAGCAAAATCAAAGACTAACCGATTTGCACAAATCAATGCTACAGAAAACAACCAAAACAAGAGAAACGTTGAGCGGGATATATAGCGTTGAGGTTCATAAAGAAATGCAATCAACAATAGGAAAAATTCTGAAAGGGTAACAGCTTTAACAAGCAGACCATAGTTACGCCGATGAATGCCAGCATTGTATAGTCCCTTCGATGCTATCATGCCAAGTTCGACTACGAGAATTAGCAATAGGAAAGAAGATTTTTCTGTCCAAGGAGAATCTATTGGAGTTCCATAAAATACTGCCAACTTCCATGCCAACGTTAAAGATAGGGTATCTAGCAATAACAGTGTTATTACTCGGAGGACTCTTATAGCTAGTCCTCTTTGTATCCTTGCGGCTTTAGCTGATCTTAAATCTGGCTTAAAATCTACTAATGGTACATATCTAGATGTCATGTTTTTTAAACTCCACTATTTTGGTATTTAGCTGTACTCCAAGATTTGGTAGAAAATTCATTCGTTCTTCTTGATTAAGACAACGAAGCTAATTGTTTTCGATTTTGCCATTATTAACATCAAATAAAATTTTCATACACTACACCTTACCTTTTGACAGTAATTTCAACCCTTGACTAAGAGCCAATTAAGCAAAAGCCGTCAATAGTGACTAAAATTTGTTTGATTTTTTAGCCACTATTAACGGACTTGACTTAATCTAATAAGAGAAATCTATTGAAAGAAAAACGAAGCACCCTTCAGGCGCTACTACTATTTCTATTTCATAATTTACTTGAACTTGTTCTCAATACCTTTAACCATGGTTTGTACTCGCGCAGTCCAAGTGTGATTAGCCACAATTACCTCTCGTGCTTTTCGCCCCATCTCAGCTAACTGGTCACGAGATTTATAGGCTTGCATGATAGATTGCTTAATTTCTTCTAAGTTATTTTCTTTAAAGAAAAAACCTGTTTGTCCCTCATAAACTAATGTTTGAGTATCGTCCAAAATAGGTGTCAGCACAGGCTTACCCATACCCATATATTCATATAGCTTCAAAGGCGATCTATATACTTTTCTTCCTTGTAAATCTAGATGTCCTAAATATCCAATATCACATCCAGCTACTATAGGTAACACTTCTATATGTGGAAGGCGACCTACAAAACGTACTTGAGATGTTAGCCCTAGTTGATGAGTTAAATTTTCCCATTTCTCTTGCATAGGGCCATCTCCTATGACAACTAGATTAACTACTATTCCTGTTTCTTTCTTCAGATAATCTAATGCGTTAATTAGCAGGTCTAATCCCTGCCAAGCATCTAAAGTACCAACAAAACCGATAGTAAAACCGTCAAACAGATACTTTGGAGGATATTTTTCTGGGTTAATTAAGTCAGTATCTACACCATTAGGTACAACCAGTATTTTTTCGTCGGATATCCCCGCTTCCTTTACAAGTCTTTCCTTAAGAACCTCACTGACACAGACTAGTACATCACACTCCTGATAAGCTTTAATCTCTGTACGACGCGCTAAATCATAAAGTACCAAGCTTTTCCGTTCAAATTTTGCTTCTTCGTAAACAAGAGCATTGGTTTCAAGTATCCAAGGAATGTTATGTCGTTTGAATGGCATTCCCATAGCTTGAAAAGCACCAAATCGTTCGTATACCCAGTCTACTTGTCCACCTAACTCTTGATATGCCTTTTGTGCATTTATGAATCCTCCCAATATACGAATCACATCTACAGCGAGAGTCCGAAAAAAGTTACTGTTGATTGCCTGTTCCGAACCTTTTCCAACAAAACTTTTTGGAATGCGATCGCCAACAATATAAGGCTTGACTTCACAACCTAGTTTTTGAAAGGCATTGATCACTCCCAATACATGGGAGCGCGGGCCAGTTCTTTCTGCTTCGGGATGTGTGGAAACCCTTGGTGCACCCGAAAGATAGGCAATTCTATACTTCATTATTCACCTATGAAGATAAAGCTTGCAAAGTTTTTAAGACGATACCTTAAAGATATGTTCTCTGGAATATTTGTAATCAAAAAAATCACTCTCAAGTTAACCCTCTTTAAATGCAGATGCACTCAAATCTTGATAACCGATAATGGCACGTATGTATGGCTGAAGCCAATAAAGCCACCAGAAAAAACCTGCATGTCTGCGAGTAAAAACTGTCCATGATTTTAGAGGAAAAGCTTTAGGTTGAGTAACTTTTCGCAAACGCTGAAGTAAAGAGAGCTTAGTATCTGCCCAGCTTCCACGTACAGAATTTCTAGAACAGGTAGCAATAAATCCGGGTGCTATCCAAATTGAACATCCCTGCTTACGCGCTCTTAGTCCATAGTCAAGATCCCCCATAATATGGATAAAGGCAGGATCTAAATTACCAACCTTAACAACAACTGAGTTCGGAATCAACACACAGTTGCCATTCATCGTTTCACATTCTTGGAGTTCTGTTCCAGCTTCTACAGTCACAAATTTACGAGAGTACCATCGTTTTTGTTGTTTTTGCCCTCCATAAGTTGTCTGATGGGTAAATGTATCTTTAGTAGAACCGACGATAATTGAATCAGGCTGAAGTTGCTGCTTAAGTTGGTAATGTGAATTTAGCAATCTGTGCAATGCAGTAGATTCCAAGACAATATCATCATTTAGCCATAAATAATAGTCATAGCCTCTTTTTATAGCTTCAGAAAACGCTAATCTCATTCCTCCTACCCAAAAAAGATTACCATTTCCTTGCAATATCTTTACCTCTGGATAAGCTGTACTTACTGCATCATAAGTACCATCAGAACTACCATCATCAACTAAGTAAACATCAAAGTTAATATCTTGCTGATAAAGCGCTTTGAGACAACGTAGTGTTGTGTCACGGCGATTGTGACAAGTCATTAAAATTGCCAGTTTGATACTCTGAATGTAATCCATTACCTCTGTTAATTAATAATTTTACTTACTTTATTTATGGTGTTGGTTCTTAAAAATTTCTCTCAAGAATAACCTTGCTACAAACCAGGGTTCTAGTAAGTAGCGTTTCCAAAGTCTTTTTGGCTCACTCCACAAGCGATAAAACCACTCTAAACCTAACTTTCCCATCCAGCGAGGTGGAGTTGGAACTGCTCCGGCCACATAATCCATGCAGGCTCCACTAGTCAAAATAGCATTTGTATGTATATTTTCTAGGTTGTCCAATATCCAGTATTCTTGACGTGGCATACCCATACCGACCATCAGTACATGGGGTTGATAGGCTTTAATTGCTGCCAAAGTAGCAAGGTTTTCCGGGCTTTCCTGACGTATGTCGATGTAGCCGTCAGTGGTAGCAATTTGTAGACCTGCAAACTTTTCTTGTAAAATCCTAGCTCCTCGTTCTGCAACTCCTGGCTTAGATCCTAGATAAAAGACACGCCAGCCTTTCTCGGCTGCTTCCGCCATCAAAGGCCATACCCAATCAGCATAAGTCACTCGTTGCTCTCGCTTTAGTGGAAAACCTAGCAACTTACCAATCAATACCAATGGCATACCATCAATATGTGAATAGTCTGCCTTTGTATAGAAAGCACGCATTTTAGTGTCGTGATGGAAAATATAAAGGCTATGTAAGTTGTGATTGGCAATTATCCATTTTTGATTTCGCTCAATAGATTCTGCAATCAACGAGTTAAGTTCGGAGATAGAAAATGCATCTACTTGAATTCCAAGGAATTTGTATCGCAATTTTTGCATTTGAAACATTTGTGCAAGTTCCAATGATTCGGTTAATGCTTACAGGATGTTTGAGAAGTATCAATAATTTTGATGAGGTTCAAAATAAAACTACAGTCACCACCGAAGGAAGCTGCAATACCATATTTTTCGTTTTAGGCTATTCCCAATTCTCTACTCACTTAAAGCCAGAATTTGATTATTCAAAACGAATTTTCAAACATCATCCTAGAAGTTTAGCTAAATAGGTTTTATGATTTACAAACATACTCTCAGTGCTTTGCAAATTAAAGGCAGAAATATTTTCACTTACTATTTAAAGCTTCTGGCGATGCTTTTAAGTAGAGTTCACTTTTCATTTGCTTATTATCAAGAGCAGATGAGAGTGCTGTTGATACATATACTAACCAAAGTAAATTTCCTCCTGATAGAATTATATTACCTTCGCTTATATTAGCAACAAAGAAAATTCCCAAAAATTGTAACATCCAAAAATGTTCTTTGTTTTGAAAGTAGGGAAGTAAATTTATAATTCTGATTATCAAAAAGAAGTAATTAATAATAAATATTACAACACCTACACATCCCAATTCTAAAAATAGTTCTATCAAGCCATTATGAGCATGAAAAGCACCTGCCCTTCTTGTTTCTTCGTCTTTACTAGCTGACCAGCTATTATCGTATACATAATCAGAGACATCAGAAGTCCAAAAACCGAGATATCCATAGCCTAACCAAGGTTGCTCCAAACCTTTTGTAATTGATGCCTCCCATAAAGGAAGACGACCGTTCAATTCAACATCTTTTCCTAATAAATCAACTACTATAAATTCATAATTAATAGCAACATAAGTTGTAACTATTGAAAAAATTACCACTAAGATAAAGAAAATAAATGGCTTGTATTTTTGTTCTTTCTGCTGAAAGAATTTATTCAAACCTAGAAGAAATAAAGAAAAAGTAAAAACTACTAGCCCTGTTTTACTTCTAGAAGCTATTAAAAGATATAAAGAAAGAATTAAAAATATTATGTTAGCTAATTTATTATTTACTTTGGCAAAATAACTACTCAAAAAAAGTGAGGCAGTAAAAGCAATTTGACGACCCAAATTTTGCTTATGGCCAGCAATACCTGTCCATAATGCATTTCCTGCACTATCCGTTCCAATGCAATAAGAAGGTAATAAAAAACATGTCACATAACTCAGGATTACCCGTATCCCAGTTGCCCAAGAAAGCAAGCTCATTTGCTCACGGGGAGTATACTGCATAGCTAAATACACTCCTAAAAGAGAAGTACGTAGCAAAAACCTAATCTGATATGCAGTATTTGGCATATCTGCAGACCAAAAATATGAACCAATGGCTAAGCCAACTAAAACTAATAAAGATATATCTTGTGTAGCGACATAAAAGTACTTTTTCCCTCGCCTGAAAATTATAATAAATAAAAATACATAAAAAATTGTACTAATAATATTTAGTACAATAGGCGTAAAAAACGTAATTTGTTCAATAGAAGCTAATAGAATAATTACAGTGACTACTTCTAACTTTCTTAATAGAGGCATGAGCAATAATTTTTAAATTTTATACTATAGTCAAAGTTTATGTTAATAAAATTAATGTAATTGACATTTTCCTTTAATGGAGTGCTATCAAGTTACTCAAGTGACTTTCAGCCATTACTTTCATCACAACTTTGTTAGGCTATTGTCGTATAAAACAATATTATCCAAGCTAAACAGTATTCTGAAATCATCTTCCTTTATAGAGTTTTTCATTTCCCTGATTTGTGTATAGATTATTTATATTGTCCAGTACCCAGGCAATACCTGGAGCTAAGTATTCAATAAAAAACGGTACATTCTCGCACTCATAAGACATTTAATCTCATCTATGAATTAAAAAATAGAAATGATTTAAGTTGAAGCATAAAGATTTTCCTAGTTTTTGGATGAGTACCATTAGCTAAAAAAGAACCAACTGCATAAGAAATTACTGTAGCGATCGCAGCACCTGCTCCTGAGTAACTAGGAATCAAAAATAGATTTAACACAACATTGGTAATTCCCCCAAGAATAGCTCTATACATAGCAAGATGTGTCAAGCCTTCTGCTACAAACCAGGGTGACACTGCTACTCCTATAAATACAAACAATGAAGCCCAAATATGAATTGCTAAGACAGTTCCTGCTTCTGCATAGCTATTACCAAACAGTAGGTTAATGATTGTTCCTGATAAAAATGTCATTGGAAAAGCAATTGTAACAGAAACAAGTACTAGAAAACGAAGCAATTTTTTGAGTCGTCCATAGTAGAGAGTTTCGTCAGCTTCTTTTTTAGCTGCATAAATTGCTGGAGCTGACGAAGAAACAATTATCGTAGGGAGAAAATACCAAACTTCAGAAATACGGGCGGCCGCAGCATAAATTCCTACTGCTTCTTTGCCAACCATTTCACCTAACATTATCTGGTCAATTTTCATGTAAATTGCAATAGCAAAACCAGAAAAAATTAGAGGCCAACTTTCACTTATTAGAGACTTAGCAACAGAAAGACTCCAACGCCACGATCTAACCGAAAATTTATTAAATTTGTAGGCGATCACTAAACCTGCTGCACCTACAACAACTTCAGCTGATGTTGCACAAGCAAAAGCTAGCAATGGTGCTTTGATATTAATCAAAATAATCTTGACTATGGTAATCGCTAAAAATGCCATGTTCTTGGCAATCACAGTGTACTTAGACTTTACTTGCGATTGAAACCAAAGATCAATTGTATCAAAAGCTAGAAAAATTCCTGGTGCTGCTAATATGAACACTAACCATACTGTTAGAGAATCATCATTTTTTGATAAAAAAATACCACCAAATGCTAGAAGTAGAGCTAAAATTGGACCTACCAATTTTAGCCAAAAAGTTGTTCCTAAAATTTCTTCCTTGGCTGATGAATCATGAACCAGACGGCGGATTACCAAACCGTCTAATCCCAAACCGGCAACTGGACCAAACAATCCTACAAAGGCGCTAGCGTAGTTAAAAAGACCATACTGTTGCACTCCCAGATAGCGGGCAATCCAAACACCCACTATTAAACCTGCACCCATACGAAGAATGCGGTCAAAAAATAGCCAGCCTGTATTTGTGATAATCTCACGCAGCCCAGAGCGCGATTTGATAAATGACAGCTTCGGAATTTTGAATTTATCTAGCATTAAATTTTAAGTGTTGTGGTTTTCTTGCTCTAGAGGCTGTTGCTTAAAGTACGGAGTTATTTAGCGGAGCCTGTTCATTAGACACCGCTATTGTCTGTAACCCTTAAATCATTTCACTTAGTAACGGCAGACTTTTGCGACACATAGCCAGATTCAGCAGAGTCTCTAGAATAGTAGAAGTAGCTGTCAGGCTCACTTTTAATATTCACACCGTTAATGACCATGCCCAAGACTTGTTGACCTGACTGTTTGAGAAACTCTTTAGCTGCATTGGCACTCGCATAGTTGATCACTCCAGGACGAACTACCAACATGATGCCGTCAGCTAACTTGCTTAAAACAGCAGCATCTGCCATTCCCGATAGGGGAGGAGTATCGAAAATTACAAAGTCGTATTCTTCTGTAAAGGAAGTGACTAATGTAGCCATCCTTTGAGAATCTAACAATGCTACTGAGTTAGGTGGTACAACTCCGGAAGGAAGAACGTAAAGATAAGGCATTACTTCCTGTATAGCTATACGCATCGGAGATTGGTCAACTATCACATTTGATAGCCCGACTGCGTTTGTCATTCCCCAGATATGATGCTGCACTGGACGGCGCATATCGGCATCAACTAGCAATACCCGATGTCCCAACTGAGCCATTGCTACGGCTAAATTTGCAGCCACCTCAGACTTGCCTTCTTTAGACACGCAACTACTAACTACGATCGCTTTTAGCTTTTTGTCCGAACTCAAGAACTTCAAGTTAGCTTGTAGTATTTGATATGCATCACCAACAGGGAAATGAGGAATATCTCTGCCGATGACTCTAGGAATTTGCTGATCTGCCCCTGGCAGATAATAACTTTTTTTACCATTACCACCGACTAAAGGTATCACACCTAGCAAAGTATATTGGAACAATTCCCTTGCTTCTTTTACTGTCTTCAACGAGCGATCAATTAAATCCAACGTAAAGGCAGCCATGATACCAAGTAGTATACCAAGAACTCCTCCACCTGCAATAATTAAGGCTTTACGAGGCCCAGTGGGTTCATCTGGTACTAAAGCAGGAGAGATAATACGAGCATTACCAATATTTTGGTTTTCTGCTACTTGGACTTCTTGCAGCCTCGTCAAAAGTGCCTCATAAGTTGTTTGAGACGCTTTCAACTTGCGTTCCAGTTGCCGCTCTATCTGTTCTAGTCGGGGTAAAACATTTACTCTTTGTTTATAAGCAGACAACTTACTCGATAGTGTCGCAATTTGTTGCGATAAACCGACCCGTTCTGCTTCGGTGGTAGCAAAATCTTGTATCAAGTTTTGGCGCAGTTCACCAATCTGCAAGTTTTGTAAATTCTGTACATTTTCCAGAGGAATTTGCTGGTTGCTACCCACAGCTTGCTTGATACGATCTTCGAGCAAGCTGTTGAGGGCAGCGATTTTTTCTTGCAAGTTAATTATGGTGGGATGACCAGGTTGCAAACGAGTTTGCTCAACCGCCAATTGGTTTTGTGCTTCTTGAAGCTGAGTAAGCACTTGCTGAATTCCAGGTATTTGGCTCAAGGAAGCAAAAGTCACAGATTGGGATGAGTTAATACTACCCTGATTTTGCAATTTTTGTGACTTAGCAGTAACATTAGCGTATTGAGCTTGAGCTTGAGCAAGTTGCTGTTCTAAATTAGAAATTGTTTGAACTGCTAAACCTGCTTCTGATTCTAAATTGATTATTTTGTTTTCCTCTTTAAATCTACGAAGAGTTGACTCAGCCGCTCTTACAGATAGCTCAGTAGCAGGAAGCTCTTTCATGATAAACTTACGAGCAGAGACTGCTTCAGCCCGATTTGCCTCTATGTTGTTTTTGATATAAACTTCCATTAGCTGGTTGACAACTTTGGCAGCTAAATATGGATCTTCATCTTTATAGTAAATATCTAATACTTCAGTTCCTTTATAATTCTTTGTCTTAAGTCTGTCAGTAAAATCTGGGATTGTCAGTAATTGACCTTGATCATCTTTTAAATTAAGTGTTCTGATAGTTTCCTGAATCACTGGAACAGATTCAACTATTTTCGCTTGAGTTTCTAGAGGATTGTTTGTATTAACTAAAGGCTCTACTCTTCCTATGGCTTCGCCTAGACCAGTTAGTGATGTGCTACGGTTCGTCTTCACCAACAAACTTCCTTGTGCCTCGTATGAAGGTTTCATAGAGAATGCTTGCAACGATGCTAGCGCAACAACAACTCCAAAAACACTTACCGCTGCCAGCCAGCGTCGTTGTACAACAAGTAGATATGCCTGAAAATCTACCTCTTCCAAATTTTGTTTAGATTCCATAGTTATTGCAGAGATTATTGCTTTTATTGATGGTCAGCTTACTTTTTTAGAGGACTCCAGAAATTCAGCTGCTGCAAACAAAATTGATGCAGCCTGATCTGGATGTGAGTAATGTGGGCAAGTAATTATCCAAATTTAATACGAACTGAGAAAAAGTATCAACAATCAGAACTATATGCTTCATATGTCATATCCATGACCATAGAACAGGCAGGTAGCTCCCAAGTTTTGAATTTAATGTACCGAAGAGGCAGACTCACTCAATCACTACAATTAACCATAAAACAAATGCCACAGGCTGTAAAACAAGTAGTACTCTAGGTGATATTCAACTACCTAACTTGTACAGGTACTAGCATGTAGACCATGTATTTTTAGAGACAAGTATCCTATATATTAACCTTATTCACTGGCAGATACACTACAAACAACCATAAGGTCAGGCAGGAGAGACTGAGATCATCAAGACCATCGAAGCCTAACTCCTAAATCAAACATGATACATTTAATTTAGAGCGTTATTATTTTTGCATTTATAAATACAACTTGAATAAACATACCAGATATAAGTAAATGTAGTCAATACTACTGTTGACAAAAATGTCGACAAACAATGTGTATTAGTGGTTACTCTTAAGCTTGGAGATTGACTGTGATGCCTCTGAAAGATTAATGATTGTTGTCTTAGACAATCAATAATATAGATTAAATACAGCGAAAATTTTTGCGCTTCATCAAGCTTATAAGCTTTATTAGTAGATAATATACGGGTTACTTCAGTCTAATCTAGACTAAGATTAAAGCCTCACTAGGCCATGTTACTTGATCACTGCTATTCTAGAAACGAACATCAAATCTATAAAAACCAGATTTGATTTTTAAAAAAAATTAAGGGATAATACCGAGAAGCACACAAATCTAATAGTAACAATCATGAATCAGCTTTTACAAGCTGCAACCCAGACTTCAAGAGTTGTACATCAAGCGTTCACGCAGTTCCAAAACCTAGAAATTTACATTAGCGGTATACAAAGTTGATGAGATGTCTGGCTACAAGCAACTCTTGCATCTCAAATCAGGTGGCGTATGTTCATAATAGTATTCTAGTCAGGGTCTGAATACTTTATTGAAGAGTTTGCTATTTTTCTAAAGTCATTAGTTGGTAAGTATACTCGTGTATTACTTATCATGCTTAATTCTTGGCGTCTGTGCAAGAAAAACTAGCATGTTTCCAGATGAAACATCCAGTATTGGTATTATTTCCTTATGCTTGTATCCACGCAGCAATGTACTGACTACCATTTCTCGTTGAAGTTTATGCTTATTTTGGCAGTTTTCGATCAACTCCTAAGCGCGATCGCATCCATATTGTTGTACCCTAAGTTTAGTTATAAAAATTACTCTTATTATTTGTACATATACTTATCACGAATGATTCTGGTTGACTAGATTCAGTTTATATTTACAGTAAATTTATGAAAAATTTATCTTAATCCAATTCTATGACGCAAACGTTAAGTTCAATCCTATCTTTTATTAAAAAAATAAAGTAATTATGAAATTGCCAATGATCACTGTCGATTGTAACTTGAGATAACCGAGAAATATTCCCTTAACCTTTTGCTGTTTCTAGTAAATTTCAAAACACATGAGTAATCATCAATTAAGAACGCCAGTAGTTTTTATCATCTTCAAACGCCCAAACACTACAGAAAAGGTATTTGAAACAATTCGCCAAGCGAAACCACCAAAAATTTTGGTTATAGCAGATGGGCCACGAACTGAGCTTCCTGGCGAAGCAGAAAAGTGTGAAGCTACTCGTGCAATTATTCAGCGAGTTGACTGGAATTGCGAAATCTTGACTAACTACTCTGAAGTTAATTTAGGCTGTAATAAACGAGTTTCCAGTGGTTTATATTGGGTTTTTGAACAAGTAAAATATGATCCTAATTTAAAATTACGTATCAAAAGGAAAATCAAAAGACTTAAGAATATTTCAACTAGACTGCCAAAATCTCTGGAAAGTAAAAAAATAATAGGAACGCAACTGGAATCTTCTAGTAGCTTAAGTGGGTACGATATATCATCCTCTCCTTGATTAAATTACTTAAATTAATCGCAACAAGATTAATTTGTAGACTTCTGGTTTTTTCAATGCAATTATTAATCAATAATTATAACTTATAATGCAAATTTTACTAATTAATAGTTCTGATATTGAGGGTGGCGCGGCTCGTGCTGCCTACCGTTTACATCAAGGATTACAGTATATTGGTGTCACCTCACACATGCTGGTGCATGAGAAATCTAGTAACGATAAAACAGTATCTGCGCCTAAGATAGCACTGTTTCAAGGCATAGCACGAGCAAAAAAGACAGTTGAGACTTTGCCATTAAAATTTTATCGTCAACGAAGTAAAACTCCATATTCTCTTCAGTGGTTACCAGATACAATTGTTCCGAAAGTGAATCAAATTAATCCAGATATCATTAATCTGCACTGGATTAATGCTGGATTTATGCAGATAGAAACAATTGCCAAGCTTGAGCGTCCTTTGGTTTGGACATTGCATGATATGTGGCCATTTACCGGAGGGTGTCATTACAGTGGCGATTGCGAAGGCTACTTAAAATTCTGTGGTGGCTGTCCCCAGCTAGGTGGTAATAAAAATTGGGACTTATCTAGTTGGACATGGCAACGCAAAGCTAAGGCGTGGACAAATTTGAATCTGACAATTGTTTCACCTAGTAATTGGTTAGCCAATTGCGCCAGAGCTAGTTCTTTGTTTAAAAATTTGCAAATCGAAGTGATTCCCAATGGAATTGATACTCAAAAGTATAGACCTATCAAGAAACCTATTGCACAAGAACTGCTGAATTTACCTCAAGATAAACAACTTATTTTATTTGGAGCATTATATGCAACTAGTGACCCACGCAAGGGATTTCATTTATTAAAACAGGCATTGGAAAGTCTCAGTAAATCCGGTTGGAAAGATAGGTTAGAAGTAGCTATTTTAGGAGCATCTCAGCCTGAAAATCCTCCTGATTTTGGCTTTAAGGCTCACTACTTAGGGATATGTAAAGATGATATATCTTTAGCTTTGGTTTATTCAGCAGCAGATGTATTTGTTTTACCTTCTATTGAAGAAAATCTGGCGAACACAGTCATGGAAGCGATCGCCTGTGCTACACCCTGTGTTGCTTTCAATATTGGTGGCACATCTGATATGATTGAGCATCAGATCAATGGTTATTTAGCCGAGCCTTTCAAAATTGAAGACTTGGCTCAAGGAATTGCTTGGGTACTACAAAATCAAGAAAGGTACGATAAGTTATCCTATCATTCTCGTGAAAAGGCAGAACAAAAGTTTTCTTTAGAAATTCAAGCAAATCGGTATATTTCACTTTTCGAAGAAATTGTTCATAAATATAATAACATAATATGAATTCAACAGGATGAAAAACTTGATATTTACAGCGATTGCGTAAATAATTTATGGGTAAGCATTCAGGTGTTGGGGGTATTGACAAGAGTGACAATGGAGCGGTTACAAGATACTGTCAATTTGTTGACGGTTGTTCAAGCTTGTCGCCGTCAAAGATGTTCTGTAATTGCGTTTTTTGAGCAAGCTATCAAAGCAATGCTTAACCCTACCATACAGACCCCTTCTTTAATTTCTCAAGTTTAGACCTGAATCCTTGCTTTTCCTCATTGATAGGAAATCTCAAAACACATGAGTAACAATCAACTAAAAACACCAGTAGCTTTTCTCATATTTAACAGACCAGATACAACTAAGAGAGTATTTGAAGCCATTCGTGCAGCTAAACCACCAAAGCTTTTAGTCATCGCAGATGGCCCACGCGCAGACCGTTCTGGTGAGGCAGAAAAGTGTGAAGCTTGTCGTGCGATTATTGATGGTGTGGATTGGCAATGTGAGGTTATAAAAAATTATTCTGACGTAAATATGGGCTGCGGATTGCGCGTTTCCAGTGGTATTAGCTGGGTATTTGAGCAGTTAGAAGAAGCAATTATTTTAGAAGATGATTGTTATCCAAATCCTACATTTTTTCAATTTTGTGAAATCATGTTAGCAAAATATCGTCATGATGAAAGGATTATGATGATTAGTGGAACAAATTATTTAGAAGAATGGAAATCGGATATTCAAAGCTATCATTTCTCTTACTATGGTGGAATTTGGGGATGGGCATCATGGGCAAGAGCTTGGAAATATTATGATTATGATATGAAATTATGGGCTAAAAGTGAAGTGCAAAATCGTATACGAGATATCATTTCAAATGACGATCAATATCAAAATAGAGAAAAAGTTTTTTGGCAAACCTACAATAAAAAAATTGATACATGGGATTACCAGTGGGGTTTTGCGCGTTTGTCACAATCTGGTTTATCAATAGTTCCTGCTGTCAACTTAATCTCTAACCTTGGTTTTGGTGAGGATGCCACTCACACAAAGTATAGCAATTCGCAGGTAGCAGAAATGAAAACTCTTTCTCTAAAAATACCAATAGAAAGTAACGATATAACTGTAGTTGATAGAGATTATGATCGTAAATTATTTAACAAGCTTATCAGAAAGACAAACTTATTCAATAGAGTTAAAATGAAAGTTTTAAATTTCAAAGCAACTGAACTTATTACAAAGCAGAATTAATTAAAGAGTATCTACTTTAATGTCAGTTACCAATAATATCAAGTATCAATATAAGGAGGGTTCCATATGAAACTTATTACCATTCTAGACACAGCAGCTTGCAGCTCAAATATTGGCGATCAAATCATTATGGATGCTGTGAATCGAAATTTAAATGATTTGTTTCCTGATGCTTTTTTTCTGAGAACCCATACTCATGATGTAATATCTAAAACTTCCTATAGATATATCCAAACTAGTGAATTTGTAATTGTAGGAGGTACAAATCTTTTATCCTCTAATATGAATTCATACAATCAATGGAAAGTTAGTTTATGGGATTCCTTATTTGTTAAGGATATAATATTAATGGGTGTAGGTTGGTGGCAATATCAAAAAAAGCCTAATTCATATACCAATATTTTGTACAATAGGCTGCTGAACAAAAATTATTTTCATTCTGTAAGGGATGGCTATAGTGAGCAAAATTTAAAATCTATAGGTATTACAAATGTTATTAATACTTCTTGCCCAACAATGTGGTCTTTAACAGAAGATCATTGTACTAAAATACCTACAAAAAAAAGTAATGCTGTATTAGTTACTTTTACTGAGTATAACCAAAAGCTAGATTATGATACTAAGTTAATTAATATTTTGAGTCAAGAGTACGAGAAAATCTATTTTTGGACACAACAGCCTAAGGACTACGAATATACTAGAAGTATATGTGGAGACTCTGTTGTTTATCTTAAACCAAATTTAAAAGCATTAGATGAGATTTTATCGAGTGGTCATATCGACTATGTGGGTACTAGATTACATGCAGGTGTTAGAGCATTACAACATCAAAGAAGAACGTTGATTCTCTCTGTAGACAATAGAGCAGTAGAAATCGCTAAGGATACTAATTTGCCAACTGTAAAAAGGGAAGATATAGAATCTATCAGCAGTTGGATTAATTCAAGTTATGAGACTCGAATTAAACTCCCCCTTGACAATATCAATGAGTGGAAAAATCAATTCCGAGAATAAGTTAATTTTTTGGCTAGTGATTAATAGTGATTTAATAGTAGTGATCAATAACCTGAAACACAGATTTTCTAGATATAAATCTTAGTCATTTTGTGAAGTGTGTAAGTCCTATTTGTATCTGTTTGTAGTGTTCTGTAAAGACGTTGCCTGCAACGTCTTTACATTTAAACAGAGTGTAATTGAGCTAGATTGTTCACAGTCGGAAAACCTGCCTACCGCGCCTCCCTGTTGACTGTCAGCTGTTAGCGGTCAACGACCCTGACAAGTGGCTATGCAATGAATGTGTGTTTTAGCTGATTCACAATTTAACTTGTTGCAAGTGAGTGCGGGGATTATAAATACGTATAGCCCGGATTTTTTCATAATATTCCCGCTCTTGTTGGCTGAGGTCTTTTGGTGGAACGATCGCTACCTTCACCAACTGATCGCCACGTCCACCTTTAGCTATAGGCCAACCTTTGCCCCGTAAACGCAGGGATTGACCAGAACGCACCCCCGCAGGAAGCTTGACATTAACTGCACCATCAGGCGTTGGTACATCTATTGATGCTCCTAAAGCAGCTTCATCTGGCGTAATTGGCACTTCACAAACTAGATTATCACCCTCAATTTGGAAGAAAGAGTGCGGTTGCAGTTCTACCTTGAGATATAAATCACCCCGTTGTTGAGTCATCGGATTGATTTGACCTTTGCCTCGCACACGCAGACGAGTACCAGGTTTAGCCCCAGCAGGGATACGAACATCTATTGTTTCATTACCTAAACTGAAGCGCTTTTGTACACCTGCAAACGCTTCTGCAAAAGTGAGGGCGATCGCGGCTTCGCTATCCTGGCCAGCACTAGCACCAGCATCTTGAAAACCATAATCACCAAAGCCACCAAAACCTCCACCGGGTCTACCAGTGGAAGTACGGTAAGAGTAGCTTTGACGACCACCACGAGGACTAGCACCACCAAAACGTCCTAGTAGCTCGTTGATAAACTCATCAAAGTTACCATATTGACTGAAGTCGAAGCCACCCATATCAACGCCAGCAGCACCAGATGGGAAGCCTTCACCAGCTTGTTTCCAATATTGCCCAAATTGATCATATTTTTTGCGTTTGTCTGGGTCTGATAACACTTCATAAGCTTCATTAACTTCTTTGAAGCGTGCTTCTGCTTGTTTGTTTCCTGGGTTAACATCAGGATGATATTTGCGAGCTAGTTTACGAAATGCTTGTTTAATTTCCTCTTGACTGGCAGTCTTACTAACTCCCAAAATTCCGTAATAGTCTTTGAAGTCGGTTGCAGCCATCTACCAGCCTCCTGTAAAAATTTCCGTTATGTTTATTTTTATGATGTGAGTTTTGCTGTTTGACAGGTATAATACCAAGCAAAAAGATTCTGACTTTAAATTAACAAATAATACAGAAAATCAAGTGTGGTTCTTGCTCAACACTCCAGCGCAATTTCCGTACTCGCAATTGCCCAGAAAGCGAATCAAGCTGTCTAGACCTTCTTCTAAGCTTGGAGGTGCATCACGGAGTTGGCGGTGCATTCGGAAGATGACTTCTTCTGGAACCTGACGCGTCCGCTTTTTATTACGTGCTAAGCACAGCCAAACTGGTGTACTCACCCAAATTCCGGTAATGTTAGTAAAGCCTAAGTCGCGTCCTAAGACTATGACTTCACGGCGATGGCGTCGCTGAGCGTTGGTAGCGTCAAAAATTGCCGTTTTTCCTGTGGCGATCGCTTGTTGAAATTGTCGCTCAATTTCCTGCCAAATCAGGAACCACGGCCCCTGAAACGCTTCTGAATTGAAAAGTTGCCCCCGGATAGCATCCGTAGAAATCAGCTGCATCTGGGGGTATTGTGTAATTAATTTTTGTGCCAAAGTTGACTTACCGCTACCAGGAAGCCCAATTAATAACAAGAGTTTGGTCATTTGTCTTTTGTCCTTTGTCAGTAGTCAGTTGTCAGTTGTGTTTTGCTACTGACTACTGACTACTGACCACTGACTCTTGACTAAATTATGGTTCCATCAGGAATCACGGCATTTTTCAGCACAACAACGATGCCACTGCGGATATAGAAACCTTGGCTTTCGCGATCGGCTTCTTGGACGTTATCTTTATTGATAATTTTGACATCGTGACCAATGCGGGCATTTTTGTCAATAATGGCACGGCGAATAATTGTATCTGTGCCAATGCCTACGGGAATGTCACCTTTATCTATGCTACAGTGGCGCTCCACAGATGCTTGGTAAAAGTCTGCACCCATGAGTAGAGATTCTTCAATTGCACAGCCAGCTTCGATGCGCGATCGCACTCCTAAAACAGAATGTTGAATGCGGCAATTTTTCAAAATACAACCTTCGCCGATGATTGATTCTGTGACGTGGCAATTTAAAAGTTTACTCGGAGGCAAATAACGAGCGCGAGTATAAATTGGTGCTTCTTCATCGTAGAAGCTAAAGGGCGGTAGCGGTTGCTGAGTCAGTGCTAAATTGGCATGATAGAATGCCTCGATGGTTCCGATATCTTCCCAATAGTCATCAAATAAGTAGGCTTGAACGTTGTAATCTTTTGCTGCGTCAGGAATAATTTCTTTGCCAAAATCAGTACTTTCTAGGGATTGTTTCAACAACTTGATCAAAACGTCTTTTTTAAAGACATAAATCCCCATTGAGGCGATGTATGGCTGTGCTTCGGCTTGTTCTTTTGTCAAGCCTAAAATAGTGGTATCGACCTGCATTTGCTTTAAAGCATCGCCTTTCGGTTTTTCGCTAAAGTCGATTACCCTACCAGAATCGTCAATTTTCATTAAACCAAAGTCCGAGGCGCGGCGATCGTCGATGGGGATAACTGAGAGAGTAATATCTGCACCAGTTTCTCTATGACGCTGGACAAACTGACGATAATCCATGCGATAGAGATGATCACCTGAGAGAATTAGATATTCTTCTGCGTCCCATTCTTCCAACAGCCACAAGTACTGTCGCACAGCATCCGCGGTACCTTGGAACCAATTAGGGTTTTCTGGTGTTTGCTGGGCAGCTAGTACTTCCACAAACCCCTCACTGAATCCACTAAAGTTATAGGTACGAGCAATGTGGCGATTCAGAGAAGCTGAGTTGAATTGTGTCAGGACGTAGATTTTAAAGATTTCTGAATTAATGCAGTTGCTGACTGGGATATCGATTAAGCGGTACTTACCTGCTACAGGCACAGCTGGCTTTGCACGTAGCTTGGTTAGGGGATAAAGGCGAGTACCAGCGCCACCACCGAGAATGATTGCTAAAACTTTTTTCACAAAATTTCTCCCGACTGCCTTTCAACTCTCACTTTCAGTTTAGGACTGTATGTAGCCGCTGATAAGGGGGGATCAAAGATTCTCATGGATGAATTTTAGAAAATACTGCTGGTGACAGATAATGCTACCAGTGATTAACTTATTAGAACATTTGTATTAATTTACATCAAAAGTTTAGCCAAGTTTTGGTTACGCCGACCTGATGTAACATTTTACTCTGTAATAGACTGTTGTAATAGTTAAAAGGAAGGTAGTCTTTGACCAACATCGTTATGACATAAATCTGGAGAATTATTCAACGGTATTTAAGATAGTTAAGCTACCTATAAACCCTTATTTATAAACTAGTTTGTAGTTAGGAAAAAGACAATATTAGCGTGTCTCTAAGTTAGACTTTATCCAACAAATGAAATAAAGTTAAACTCAATAAAGTTTTAGTATATATGAATGCAGGATGCAAAAATGGATAAAGTCTAGCTAGGAGGAGATTTTAAAAGTTTTTTTAAAGTCTTTTCCTAAAAAGCGAAAACCTGCTTCATAGTAACAGCAAAAACTTGTGATTGAGGAAATTTTAATCGCAGCGATCGCTTTGCTCAATCTTGCTTTTTAAATCTCAAACACCAAAAGTACGCATACTCATTTTCCTATTAACCAAATGTAACTTTTGTGATAACTTCAGATATTTCACCCAAGCTTGCTCTGACAGCTGAGAAATAGCATTGGGCGATAATGTCGCTGTGAAAATATCCTTACCACTAGTTACACCACTAATGCCAGAATTTTCTAAAATGGCAATTGCAGCAGCATCTAACACTGGTTCGGTATGGATGAAAACCGCCAGACTCGGTTCTTGGGAATCTGTAAGGTCATTTAGCGCCATAGCAAGGGCGGCGTCTAGTTTCTGATAATTCATAAAGACCTCTAGCCTGTGGAGGAAAAGGTAAAAAGGGCTGGCAATTTTCAGCCAGCCCTATAACCAACCTATCAGATTTATAACTTATGATTGCCTACCCTTGTATATAGGTAATATACTAATCTCTACGTCTAATTACAGATTTGCGGTATTAATCAGCCCAAATCCCCATTTGTTATCAAACGTTCCCGGTTCTTTTCCAGGAATGGCACTATTTTTGCGTAACAAGTCTTTGACAGCATTGGGGTCAAGCTTAGGATCACGCTGTAAAAGTAGTGCCACTAACCCAGTCACAAATGGTGTTGCCATACTCGTACCAGCATCCACCATAAAATTGGAATTAACCATGCGTGAGCGATCTAAATTAGCAGTTGAGGAAAGCGTAGAAACAATCATTGCTCCTGGTGCAGCTACATCCGGCTTTTGGGAATCATTTCGTAGAGGCCCTTCACTGCTGAACTCAGAAATAGTATGCAATTCTAAGCCCATTTCCCGCTCTTGTTGATCAATATCTGTGTACTTAACTTTAGTAGTATAGGCGGCAACCGTAATTGCACTGTTGGCGGTGCCTGGAGAACCAATTTTTAATGAATCTTTGACGCTTGTACCAGTGAAAAACACTGCCTCATCTAACGTCCATACATCCAGTCGCGTGTCAGATGAGGAAGTATTACGTACTCGCAGTTGCCAAACACCACCTTGTACTGGTGAAACACCTTTACCACGGATTTGCACGAAGAAATTATGTTCGCCGTTAACTGGGTCAGGCCCTGGTGTGGCAATTTCTACTTGTGAATCTGGCAAATCGTGCTTTTGTCTGAAATTGCCTGCGGTAATGATTTTTTGAAAGGGGGTAACGAAACCATTGGGACTCCGCACCGAAACTTCCAATTCACAGTTACGACCATACCAACCGTTTAACCAAAGTATGTTTAATTGATTTAAGGGAACCTGAAAACGCATACTACGGGTGCGTCCACTGGAGACATTCGTTTGACCATGAATATTGGCGTTTCCTTCATTTCCTGCTGCACAGCAAACAATCCGTCCTGGCCCTGACTCAGCGTCAATAATTTTTGACAAAGAATCGCTACCATCATGAGCATCGGCGTGTCCACCCAAGCTGAGATTGACTACCGCCGGACGCCCCAATTCGCTAGCTATGCGAAAAATGTAACGGATACCATCTGCAATGTGGGCATCCTCCATATCTGACCTGACAATAACTAATTCTGCTTCTGGCGCAATGCCAGTATAAGTTTTATCAGCACCAGCAGCAATTCCCGCTACGTGAGTACCATGACCTTGGGTATCCGCAGAAACTGACATCAGCGCTCCCGTGAATTCAGCTCCATATGCTCCCTCATTCACTCCTGGCCCATTAGGCAATGTTTGATCCCAAATGCGTAAAATCCGTCCTTCAAAGGCGGGATGTTTGGCGTCAATACCACTATCTACAATGCCGATGATCACTCCTTTACCAGTGAGTCCAGTTTTGTTCTTAAAATCTGGTAATTTCACTGCTTGTGCTGCAACGTCCATCCGTAGCTTCAGTTTACGCGATGGCTTAATGCGTTGAATAGCAGGGTCTTCAGATAAAGGATCTAGACCTTCTATAGGTAAAAAAGCTGTGCGTACAGTTCCGGAATTTTGATTGAGTTCAATGCCTTGTTCTGAAAGATGACTCAAGTCTGCATCAGCATCGCAGTAGATAAAAACAATGCTCTTTGCAGGCTTAAGAGTGCTTTTAGAGGCAAATAAACCAAGCGATCGCTTGTGTGTAATTACAGCTTGTTCTCCTTCGCTTTGAAAATCTTTATACGCTAATAACAACCCAGGTGAAAGTTTTTCGTGTCTCATTCTGACCTCAAATTTAGTTGTTTTGTAACAATCAGATAGCAAGATAAATCACCGTGACACTAATATGCTCAAGATGATTTTTTGCGTTTATTTTTGTTTGCAGATATAGTTATCTATTCAATAAATAACATTAAATAAGATTTAAAACCTAATAAATAATAATTCAAGCTTACTAATTTATAACTTTTCTTCATGAATTATCTCACCTCAAAAGAACTCTCTTTAGCTGGTATAACATCTATGACAAGGCACATTCAATCATTAAGCATATAGAGTAATAGCTACTTTTCATTTATGTTCAACTGCTTTTTTAGAGGTGCTTATGATTGATCCAGTTTTTAGTTCAGGCATTACGGATATAAATAGACAAATCAAGAAGTGTTAAGTAATAAAAAATTTTATTTAGCAATAAGTAATACTATTTAATATAGTGCGTCAGCTATTTAATACTGGTAACATTTGTATTAAAAGCAGAAACAAAACAAAGGGGAGCCTAGTAAAGTTGCCTTAAAAATCAAAAAATAAAAAGTTTTAATTAAAAGGCTTTGAGCAATTTCAGATGGCTAGTTTATTTTTCCCGTGCTGTACTAAAGAAAACAGAAAAGCACAAAGTAATAAGCAGACAAAGAAAAATAACTAATTCCCAATTCCCAATTCCCAATTCCCAATTCCCAATTCCCAATTTTCTATCACAAGTAAGAAGCCCAAATAACAAGTATCTGCAACGATCGCTCCTGTAGGTATAAAAAATAATCAATGGAAATTCAAACACCAGACTGGGTTAAGCACGCTGTTTTTTACCAAATCTTTCCAGATCGCTTTGCCAGAAGCAAACAGCCGCGCAAACGACTGTTGCATGAAGCCCGTTGGGAAGATTGGGAGGCTATGCCAACACTCCAAGGTTACAAAGGTGGCGATTTATGGGGCATCCTGGAACAATTAGACTACATCCAGGATTTAGGCATTAACGCTATTTATTTTACACCCATCTTTCAATCAGCTAGCAATCACCGCTATCATACCCATGACTATTATCAAGTCGATCCATTACTGGGCGGAAATGAGGCTTTTAAGGAATTATTGGACGCAGCTCATCAACGGAATATTAAAGTTGTTTTGGATGGAGTATTTAACCATTCCAGTCGTGGCTTTTTCTTTTTCCACGACGTTTTAGAAAATGGCCCTCATTCCCCTTGGGTAAATTGGTTCAAAATTGAAGGTTGGCCCCTATCACCCTATAATGGGGAGTTTCCTGCAAACTACGGTGGTTGGGCTGGCAATCGCGCGTTACCAGAGTTTAACCATGATAACCCAGAAGTGCGCGAATATATCATGGAAATTGCCGAATATTGGATTAAATTTGGCATCGATGGTTGGCGGTTGGATGTACCATTTGAAATTAAAACTCCTGGTTTTTGGCAAGAGTTTCGTCAGCGAGTTAAAGCCATCAATCCCGAAGCCTATATTGTAGGGGAAGTTTGGGGAGATTCTCGTGAATGGCTGGATGGTACTCAGTTTGATGGCGTAATGAATTATTTATTTGCTGGGCCAACCATCGCTTTTGCAGCAGGCGATCGCGTTGTGTTAGAACAAGTTCAAAGCCGAGATTATCAACCCTATCCTCCCTTATTTGCTGCCGAGTACGCTGCCAAAATCCAAGAACTCCTGCAACTTTACCCTTGGGAAATTCAGCTAACTCAACTCAATTTGTTAGCAAGTCATGACACAGCCAGGTTGATCACCATTGCTGGTGGTGATCAAGCCAGTGTGGAATTAGCTACTTTGTTGGTACTCACATATCCTGGTGCCCCCAGTATTTACTATGGAGATGAAGTTGGTTTACCTGGTGCAATAGATCCAGACTCACGTCGCGGCTTTCCTTTAGAAGCTAGCTGGGATAAGGAAATTCTCAATACTCACCGCCAATTAATTGCTTTGCGCCATAGTTACCCGTCCTTACGTACAGGAGATTACCAAGTTCTGTACGCCCAAGGCGCACTCTACGTATTTGCGCGAACTTTAGGCACAGAGGAGTTGATTATTGCTGTTAATGCTGGTACAGCATCGACAAAAGCCAATTTCGATGTCACAAGTTTACGTAGTCAACCCAACAAGCTTTTATTTGGGACAGGCGAAGTTGAGTGGAATACTGAAGGAGAAACTGTGCAGCTTTCCTTAACTCTTACCTCACGTACAGGCTGTATTTTAGGTAATAGTTAATGGTCAGTTGTTAGTAGTCAGTTGTTAGTTGTTTTTTCTATTGACAACTGACTACTGACCACTGACAAATTCCCAATTTTACCTTCCAGCAACCAATGCCGGCATCAATACCTGATCAATTTCGTGGATCACGCCGTTATCAGCGATCATGTCGGCTTTGAGGACATTAGCATCATTGACTTTAATTACACCATCAGTAGACGCGATCGCCACAACTGATCCTTCAAGCGTCTCTGCTTCTTCAATTTGTACTAAGTCGTCAGACCTAACATCACCAAAAGCAACATGATACATCAATATCTTCTTCAGCTTGGGGATGTCTTGCAGTAGCGAATCTAAAGTTTCCTTTGGTAGTCGTCCAAAGGCTTCGTCAGTGGGTGCAAATATTGTCAAAGAATCTGGACTTTTCAGAGTTTCTTCCAGTTTTGCAGCTTTAACAGCTTTTAGTAGCGTGTTGAAATTTCCTGCGTTGACAGCAGTTTCCACAAGATTAGCCATGAGGTTAGGTTAATTTATTAACTTACGGTTACAACACACTTATAAAGTGATGAAAAGCCATCAGCCTCTATCAAGAGAGAGGTTACTAATCATTGTCTACACAGCACCAGACTGATCTGTACTGCTAAACTGGGAATGACCCAAAAAAGAATGAAGGTTAAAAAATTAAGATTGAAGTAAAAAGAATCTCATGGGATACAAATTCCCTGGTTCGCCGTCAGGTTAACTTCATACTTCATATTTCACACTTCATTTTTTTGATGACCCTAATAACCACTGAATATGTTAAAGCGTTCTAAGTTCGAGACAACCCAGTCTCAAATCATGCATCGTGCTGAAGATTTGATTAGTGCTGCTTCAAATCGCTACCGCATTACAGTTCAAGTGGCAAATCGCGCCAAGCGTCGGCGTTACGAAGACTTTGATAGTCCGGCGGAGGACGTGATGATGAAGCCAGTACTCAGGGCAATTATCGAGATGTCCGACGAACTGACTCAGCCAGAAATTATCGGCGAAGTGTAAAAACAGTGCCGAGTTGAAAGTGCTAGTAAAAATATACTTGCGTGGCACTTTCAACTCACAATATTCGCTATATGAAAAACAAAAAATTTCAGTCAATTCTCCAACGTATCCAGAGTTGCAACTTAAGCACTCATCAAAAAATCCCACAACTAAAAATAAAAAAGATTTCTTCCCCGACTCCCGACTCCCGACTCCCGACTCCTTTTTTTATTGGCTTGATAGTGTTAATTGACACCGTGTGTAACTTTCTCTCAAACCTAACCCCCAACCCCTTCCCTACAAGGGAAGGGGAGCAGGGATCAAAGCCTCTCTCCTTGCAGGGGAGAGGTTTGGAGAGGGGTTTCAAAAATAAGTTGTACATTGCGTTAATTGTGCTTTTTTTAGCTTCATTTGTGGGTAACTTCACGCCAACTAATTTACTCAGCATCCAACCTGCCATAGCTCAAAGGATAAGCCCTGGGGAGATTTGGCAACAAGTGTATCAGCAATTACCTGACTTGCCAAAGGAAAATCAATATATCAATAAAGAAACTGGGAAAGTTGCTGAAAACAACACTTTGGCAAGTCGCCTGATTCGTTATCACATTTATGTCAAAGAGCGTGCCCCCAATTATCGCTTAGATTGGAAGTTGACTTTGGCTGATTATTTGGGTGCAAATGAAATTATGTATGACAGCACCTATCCAGGTAGCGAGTCATTGCGGGAAAACCCTCTAGATGGCGATCGCAGCGCGATCGCACGTCTCACCCGTTCTCAGAGAAACGCCCTCGTACAAGTTTTAACCAATATCTTTAATGGCAATTCCCAAAACACCAGTCCAAAATAAGTTATGAGTTATGAGTTATGAGTTATGAGTTATGAATTAAGGCGAGTTCGATGAACCTCTCCCCAACCCCTCTTTGACGCAAAAAGGGACTTAGAGATCTTCAAATATCAATGAAAAATCTAGCTTTTAAAGCCTTTCTGCTTATAGGGGAGAGGAATGGAAGCGGGGTTTTTCAATCCGTCTAACTCACGTTAAATTAATAACTCCTAACTCCTAACTCCTAATTCCTAACTATTTATGGAACGTTTAATTAAAAGCGGATCTGGTTGGCGTATTGGTTGGAACCCCAATGCAGCTAAATTTAAAGGTTTAGTTGGTACTGATGATTGGGCGGTTGAGTTGACAGAAGCCGAATTAAATGATTTTTGTCGGCTGTTGGCACAGCTAGCAGACACCATGAAGCAACTAAAAGAAGAGTTGATGGATGAGGAAAAAATTGCCTGTGAAGCCGAAAGCGATTTATTATGGATGGAGGTAGAAGGCTATCCTCATGAATACAGCCTGCACTTTATCCTGAATACAGGGCGATGTGCAGAGGGTAAATGGAATCCGGCTTCTGTACCGGGTCTGCTGCAAGCCACTGGAATGCTTAAAGTTTTTTAAATTCACCCCTTGATTTTCCCAGTGTTTTGCAATATTATAGTAATTCTGACCGGGGCGTAGCGCAGCTTGGTAGCGCGCCACTTTGGGGTAGTGGAGGTCGTGGGTTCGAATCCCGCCGCTCCGATTGATAGAAAACCTAACCTGCTATTCTTGATGAAAGACTAGTAGGTTTTTTAATAGCTCTGACTATTAGAGTCCTTATACATCAACAGTCTTTTGCAATTTGCATAACTGAGGTGTACTCATGCCCAGACGCAACAGCCGCCATCAAATAATTGCAACGGCTATGCTTGTGCTTGTCATATGCTTTACTCTGATAAGCGTGCATTCATTTGGGCAAACAATTATGACATCAGCACCCCAACTGCTGACAGACCCATTTTTGCAGCTACCAACTGAAACTTCGGTGCGAGTAGTATGGTTTACTGAGTTTGCTGGTACTAAACACCAAATCGCCTACGGAGAAAATTTACAGCAAACTTCCTACGCCAGCACTACTAAACTCAGTCGTACAAGGGAAGACCAGCAGTCAAGAGTCGCTAACCAAACTGAAAACGGACAAGTTTATCAACAACCTGTTCAACGTGATATTTGGCGACACGAAGGTGAAGTCACTGGTTTAACTCCTGGTGTACGAGTGAACTATCGCGTTACGAGTGTACGGGAAGATGGTGAAAGTGTTAGCAGCGATGTTTTCACCCTTGCACCTAACCCGAAACCAGGTACACCACTAAAAATTTTGCTGACTTCTGACCATCAACTCAAGCCAATGACAGCTGCAAATCTGCAAAAGGTGGTGCAGACAGTAGGACGAGTTGATGGTGTGTGGTTCGCTGGTGATTTGGTGAATGTGAGCGATCGCGCCTCAGAATGGTTTGATGATAATCGAGGTGGTGCCCTATTTCCCGGTTTACAAGGTCGCGCTAAATATGAAATAGAACACAATGGTGTAAAGACAACTTACAACGGCGGACAAATCATTCAGCACGCCCCAATGTTTACTTGCATAGGTAATCATGAAGTGATGGGAAGATTTGCCAGGAAAGGCAGTTTAAATGATGAATTTGATGATACCTTTCCCCGTGAATTTGCCCAACGATTATATAGTGGCAAATCTCTGAAAGATCATTCATTTAATACTAATACTTACGAAGAAATTTTTACTCTACCCCAAAGTCAAGAGGGTAGTAAAAGATATTATGCTGTCAGTTTTGGTGATGTGCGTTTAGTTGTATTGTATGCCACAAATATGTGGCGGACTCCCAAGTTAGATACCAAGTATACAGGTAGATATCAAGAAGCAGAAAAAGACTTCAATAATCCTGATAATTGGGGTTATGGACAGATTATTTATGAGGCAATTAATCAAGGCAGCACACAGTACAATTGGCTCAAGCAAGAACTCAACAGCCCTGAATTTAAACAAGCAAAATATAAAGTAGTAATGTTACATCACCCACCCCATACTCTGGGTGGTAATATTGTCCCCGCTTATACTAATCCAGTGCAGATCATTGAACGAAACGACATCGGGAATATCAAAGCCATACGTTACGAATATCCCAAAAATGCAGATTACCTGATTCGTGATGTTATGCCTTTATTAGAAGCCGCTGATGTGCAATTAGTTTTTTACGGACATTCTCACTTGTGGAACCGCTTTGTTAGCCCAAATCAAATGCATTTTCTAGAAACATCTAACGTTGGTAACAGTTACGGCGCGGCTTGGGGTAACGAAAAGCGAGAAGTACCCATTGGGTACAAAGAAGATTATGCTGCACTTGGCAATCCTAACGGGTTAAATCCAGTATTACCGACAATTGCACCTTTGCTTGGTGAAGATGGTAAACCACTACCTTATATTGCTAGTAATGATATTACAGTTTTCAGCATCTTTGATACTGGAACAGGTACAATTAGCAGCTATCGCTTTGATACCCGCAAGCCCGATGCAGATGTTGTAAAGTTTGATGAATTTCAGTTGAAATAATTGCCAACTTAGTGTTGTTGAAGAGCGATCGCAGTTTTTCCTTTAATTGTTCAGTTTGAGTAAATCACTTCACGCATGGGGTCAATCCAAAATCGGTTGACTCCACTTGCTTGTTGCATCAAGCTGTGCGATATTGCATATATAACAGTAACTCTATGGGGTTACCGGAGTTTATTTAAACTAGGGATTACGCCAAAAGGAGTAGAAAAAATGACGATGCCCAACGACAAGACGCTACGCACCTACGCACAGCAAAGTACAGCATCCTTAAGCCTTACTATTGAAGATTTTGAGAGGGTCAATCAAAGACTTTTGTGGCTGCCTGTGCAACTGATGACAGCAGTTGTAAAGCGAGTATGGTGGCATACAAAAGGGTATGGCACCATTTTGAGTATCATACTATTGACCTTGGTAAGTATGATTTTCTTAGTTATTCATTGGTCTGGGCGTAACTTGCTGCCAATTCTCAAGGATCAAATTGTTGGTAGTAACGAATGGGACATGAGGAGTAGCAAGTGAATCGAACAATGAAGTTACGAGTTGTCTCTTACTTGGCTCCCAATTGGTTCTGTTTATACGAAGCAGTTTTGGCTTATCTAAATCGTGTATTGGGGGTCAAAACTCAGTTGATCCAAGGTGAATGTGATCCACTAGAAGATCCCATCCTTATACAAGACCAACTAGACTTAGCATTTATCTGCGGTTTACCGCTAATTAGGTATTGCCAGATTGTGCTAGATCAATTGCAACCTTTGGTTGCGCCAGTCATGGAAGCACCACGCTATCAAAACAGTCCTGTTTACTTTACAGACGTAATTGTTAATGCTGCTAGTTATTTGTTCAGCTTTGATGATTTGGCGGGTAAAAGCTTCTGCTACAACGATCCTGGCTCTAACAGCGGCTACAATTTATTGCGGCATCGGTTGTTTCAAGGAGGAAACCCCAAACACTTTTTTGGCAAAGTGATACAATCTGGTTCTCACCAGCGTTCGATTCGCTTGGTAGTTGATGGGTTGGCTGACTGTGCAGGTATTGACAGCGTTGTTTTAGAGCAAGAATTACGCGACTACCCCGATTTATCTTGTCATTTGCGAGTGGTAGAGACGATTGGGCCATGTACCATGCCGCCTTTAGTAGCAGCCCAACATCTTGGTGCATCACTGATTCAGCAGATTCAAATAGCCTTACTACATCCAGATTCAGAACTACAAACTGCAATGGCACAAATGGGAGTGAAGCGTTTTGCCGCAGTAAATCTATCAGAGTATAAAGCGATCGCTAGCATCTACAATACTGTGATTAAAGCCGGATATGAGGCAATCTGCTAGCTGTATTAATATTACTTGATTTGATTGCAGCTTGGACAGTCATCAATAGCAAATTTGAAATTATTTATGTTTTGTGAAATTTATTTAACTAAAATCCTGAATCTAGGATAATTATTTTCTATACCTTAAGGAATAAATAATATTTACTCCATTAGAAAGAAGCAGTTGTATCTCTTACTTTCTAAAGTTAACCCAAGAAGCTTAAAATCAATCTCTGACATATAGACATAATATGTCAGATTCAGGACTCATAGTCATGTCTTCTAATACAACAGTAATATAAGTCACAAATTCTTAGAAGACTGATATTGTGGGCTTTGTCACCATTTTAATAAGAGTTTTACTTCCGCTGTGACATACCAGCTCAAATCGGAAAAAGTAAAAGTTAATGGTAAAAAATTCAATTTTTTGGTCATTTTTGCAATTTAAATTAATATTTACTGACTATCATTAATGCCCTTGATTTTCATATAGGAAAAGCACTATGACCACACAGGAGCAACTGCACCAATGGTATGAACTAGCACAACAGTTACGTGTAGATAGTATTCGCGCTACAACAGTTGCTGGTTCGGGTCATCCTACCTCGTCGATGTCCCCTGCGGATATCATGGCGGTGTTACTCTCGAACTATCTCCGCTACGACTTTAATGATCCACAAAATCCTAATAATGATCGCTTCATCCTCTCTAAAGGACACGCTGCACCACTACTGTATGCAATGTACAAGGCTGCGGGGGTAATCTCTGATGAAGAGTTGTTCTCGCTGCGTCAATTGGGCAGTCGTTTAGAAGGTCATCCCACGCCAGTTTTACCTTGGGTAGATGTGGCGACTGGCTCTTTAGGGCAAGGATTACCTATTGGTGTAGGGGTAGCTTTAGCAGGTAAATATTTAGATCAGCTACCTTATCATGTGTGGGTGTTGCTTGGTGATAGTGAAACATCTGAGGGGTCTGTGTGGGAAGCTTTTGATCATGCTTCACACTATACTTTAGATAATTTGATTGCAATTATTGATGTCAATCGATTAGGACAACGGGGTCAGACCGAACTCGGTTGGAACACACAAGTCTATGCAGCGCGTGCTAGGGCTTTTGGCTGGCAAGCCATTGAAATTGATGGTCACAACTTGATAGAAATTGATCAAGCATTTAGCGCAGCTTTAGCTGTTAATGACCGTCCCACGGTAATTATTGCTAGGACAAAAAAGGGTAAAGGCGTTGCTTCATTGGAAGACTTAGGTGGATGGCATGGCAAAGCGCTGAAAGCTGAACAAGAAAAACAAGCGATCGCAGAATTAGGTGGTGAACGCCAGATTAAAATAGAGGTCAGCAAACCCGAAGAACAAGGGCAACCCGTCTTTCTAGGAAATCCTCAACCACTGCAACTTCCCACCTATAATCAAGGTGCAAAGGTAGCAACACGTCGAGCCTATGGTGATGCTCTTACAGCTTTGGGTGCGGCTCAACCACATGTAGTTGCTCTTGATGCTGAAGTCAGCAATTCTACTTATGCTGAGGATTTTGCCGAAGCTTATCCTGAGCGTTACTTTGAGATGTATATTGCTGAACAGCAAATGATTGCAGCGGCGGTAGGTTTGCAAGTGCGACAATACAAACCTTTTGCTTCTAGCTTCGCCGCCTTCTTGTCTCGTGGTTATGATTTTGTACGCATGGCTGCCGTCTCTCGTGCCAACATTAAATTAGTTGGTTCCCATGCTGGAATATCCATAGGTCAAGATGGCCCCTCACAAATGGCACTGGAAGACCTAGCAGCCTTGCGGGCAGTGTGGAGTAGTACTGTACTGTATCCTAGCGATGCCAATCAAACTGCAAAACTAGTATCTCAGATGAGCGATCGCAATGGTATTGTTTATCTCCGCACCACCAGAGAAAGTACTCCTGTGATTTATGGCTCTGATGAAGAGTTTCCCATTGGTGGCAGTAGAATAGTCCAAAGTTCCGACCGAGATCAAGCCACTGTGATTGGTGCAGGTATTACCTTGCATGAAGCCCTCAAAGCTTATGACCGCTTGCGAAATGAAGATATCCTGGTACGTGTCATCGATGCATACTCCGTTAAACCCATTGATGTACAGACATTACATCAAGCAGCACGCGATACCAATGGTAATTTAGTAGTTGTAGAAGACCACTGGATAGAAGGCGGATTAGGTGCTGCTGTGTTAGATGCCTTTGCTGGTATTGGCAGTACTCCTACCTACAACGGCCCACGACTGCGGTTAATTAAGTTAGCAGTACAAGACATGCCAGGTTCCGGTACACCAGAAGAACTACTTCACGCTGCCAAAATTGATGCAGATGCCATTGTGGAAGCGGTGAAATCCCAAGTTAGACAGCCTGTAGGAGTATAAGCAGGGGTGCAGGGGGATGAGGTAGAAATTGTAGGGTGTGTTAACGCGACAGCGTAGCGCACCTTTTAGTTATATTGCTATATATTAATTACAAAATATTAATTACAAATTAGTATGAATTTACCAATAGAGAAAGCCACGTTTGGTGCTGGCTGTTTTTGGGGTGTGGAGGCAGCATTTCGTGAGGTAAAGGGAGTTGTATCGACCTCAGTTGGTTATATGGGGGGAGATTTTCCTAACCCGTCTTACCTCGATGTGTTAGCAAGGATAACAGGTCATGCTGAGGTAGTGCAGGTAGAGTATGATCCACAATATGTAAGTTATGAAGACTTGCTAGCGGTATTTTGGGATATACACGACCCCACAACACTGAACCGTCAAGGGCCAGACAGAGGAGAACAGTACAGGTCAGTAATCTTTTTTCACAATGCCCAGCAGGCAGAAGCAGCGAGGCGGTCAAAGGCAAAGCTTCAGATGTCAGGTAGATTTACTAAAGATATAGTTACACAAATTATGCCTGCTGGTGAATACTACTTGGCAACAGAAGAACATCAGCAGTATTTTGAGAAAAAAGAGCGAATGTCTTTATAATTCTTAACTTTCTTCGGAGAGGGACATGAATCATTTAATTAACGAACTCTTGAAAAATATAAAATCTGATGACGAGCATATACGCAGTAATGCAATTACTGACATTTCATTAATTCTAGAAATGAATTCTTGGCAGTTACCACTAGAAAAAAGGATGAGTAGATATAGAATACTCATTAAAGAGGAATTAATAAATATAAATTTAAGTCAGAGCGAAGAGGCAAAAATTGTAGAATTTATCCAAAAATAAATTACCAAATTTAATAAATCAACTTAGAGTTTATTATTTACAATTGGTCAAGCTTCCTCAAAGACAGGACTTGCACCACTACTAGATATTATTAAAAATTGTTCTGGTGAATTTAATGCCAATGAGTCCTATCAAGCTTTAATTTCTTTAGAAAGATTATTATTCTGGGATGACAATAGTATTAATGATTATAAATTATCTGATGACCAGAAAATAAACCTTATTTTTCAAAGTAATCCCATACCTTTTATAGAAAGTAAATTAGCATGGGCATTAAATAACGCTAATTCACAGCATTCATCCGGCTTGCATGATACTGCCAAACGGTTACTCGATGGTTTAAGCGAGTTACTAGAAAAACCAAATAAACTTAGTGATTAAGTAAAAACTAAGAAATGCTATTTTATGAAAGCGATACTTCTTGAATGCTGTCGATATTTGGTAAGGAGTTTTTAGAGATTTCTTCTTCAGTTGCTTGTGTGCGATCGCATCTTGTAGCAAACTGACAATATTCACAAACTTTGTGACCATCTCCAACTTGGGGAAATGGCTCATTTTCTTGATATCTTTCCAGCCAAATAGTTAACTGACTTAACAATTGATTAAGTTTTTTTGCTGTTTGCTGGTGCTGGTTAGTACTGTAATTAAACTTAATATTTTTTGGTTTGCCTTCAGACTGAACAAACCAGTAAGTCATAGAAATATTTTCTGGCAAGTATTCACTAGTCTCAGCTAACACATACATATAAAGACGCGTTTGCCAATTCTGTTCTAACTTGCGTTTAGTTGGCGGTTTAGGGTAAGTCTTCCAATCGAGAATTTGCGCTTGCTGGTTATCTGCAATCAATAAATCATAGACAACTGTAAGCAAATAGTTTTGAACTTGCAGGGTGCGGTAGTGTTCGCTTTCACGGAAAGTTTGCTTATCGTTTGCAGGTGTTAAAATTTCCGGTGCTGCATTGGCAAAACCTGCCATCCAGCTTTGCAGTTGAGTATCCGCTTCTAAAAAACCCTGAATAGGCAAACCCATTTCTCGCTGCTGCATCAGGAGATGAAAGCGACTACCCAAAGTTTGCCGTTCCTCATGTTCGGGATTTAAGGGAGAATTTAGTTGTTCTAAGTAGGTGTGTTGGAATTTACGCGGACAAGCTTCGAGTAAGTTCAGGTGTCCTTGAGAGAGTCGTAATAGTTGAGTTTGAGTTGAGAGCATTCTTCTATTTTAGAAGCGATCGCCAGAATGCAACGCCCTAAAACAGTATTAATTCGTAATTCGTAATTCGTAATTCGTAATTGTAGAGACGATTCGCCGAATCGTCTCTACTCAAATATGGTTTGGGTTTTGGGGCTGGAATGTGTTGCCGGATTTGAGAAAATTGGTATAAGGGTATGAAAATGTATCTGTGTAAAGTCAAGATTTTTCCTATACCCTTGCACCGCCCACTTATTAGTGGGACTTCTGGTATTCATTAATCAACAACTTTAACCAAGATAATTTTTTTCTTGGAGTTCTCTAGTAGGGGCGAGTTGATGAATATTGCTACTTGATAGTGCGAGGATATTTGTGAACCCGCCCCTAATTTTTGGGCTTAGACTTGTAAGAACCAAAGCTATAAGCCATAGCTATTTTTACAATGTCAAAATATGCTGGATGATTATCCTTGTTAACAATTGCTAAAGAGATTGAACCTGCAACTAAGATAGCTAAAATCGCGGACAGTCTTTCTGCCCCAGAATCGTTATCGTTGTTTGACATGATAGAAACTCCTATTATGAAGCCTTTGGCTAAGTGCAAGTTAGCCAAAGGCAATTTCAGCACTAACCTGGAATAGCACCTATCTATGTATTGATGAATAGATGAAAACTTAACCCCAAGACTCAATCATCATAGCGATCGCAAACAGGCAAAATAGAAAGACTGCTATCCTCAAAAACCATAACCATACACTTGCAGAGAGCAGTATGCCAACAAGCGAGACAGCACCAAAAACGTGAGATACAATCACAGCGATCGCAAAACCAAGCAGAATCAGCAGATAATACTTGAGTCCCTTACAAGTCCAATTGAAAAGCACATTCCGGTCATCTTTGAGACTATTTTTCATAATTTTTGTCCTGTTTTGAGAGTTGAATCTAGGGCGCAAGCGCACCCTCGACTACCCTAAAATTAGGAGCCAATACAACAGTGTTGCTCCTTTGTTAGTCAAGGCACGCAGCAGTCCTACCAAACCTGAGTCAAGTCTGAATGCCAAACAGTGTTAATGAAAAGTAAACCTTAAACTATTGCAAGGGTAATTTGGAAATCTGAATTAAGCCCTCAATATTCGTGATGACACAGAATGCACATGACGTGCATCAACTCCTAAAATACAATTCCTATCGACAACAGACTTTGAACAATCACCTTTTTCAGAATCGTCGGAATCAACGATTTCAGCCTTTATCTTTTATTCACTAAGTTTATCTGAGCTAACTGTAGAGTTACTAAGTTACTCAAATCAACTGTGTAAATTCACTATAAAGTAACTAAGTTACCTAAGTCAAGGTAAAAGTTCAGAAAATCAACCGAAAGTATTAGATGCTGATAGAGACTTGTATTTGAAGGTAGTGGGGGGATGAGGGAGATGAGGGGGATATTATGGGAAAATTTTTACTAATTAGTTTGTTTCCTATTCCCTATTCGCTATTCCCTACCCCGAAGGGGTTTGTTGATACACTTACTGAATTGGCACTATGGCAGATAGTTTTCTCACTATGTGAGGTAACATTGTGTGTGTAGTTTAATCTTGATGGAAGCATGAATGCGATTCCCCAAAACTTTCTTGTGGCTTTGGCTGAAGAGTGTGGCTTGTCTAGCAGTGAGCTAGAGGTGTTTTTACATGCCGTTGGGGGGAAAGCGCCAAATGCGATCGCTAATGAATTAGGTATCAGCGCTGAGGCAGTACGTAAGAGATTGAGTGAAGTTTACAAAAAATTTCAAGTTAGTGGCGCTGGCCCGGGTAAACTCACCAAGTTACAACAAGTGATCTCAAGTGCGTATCAAGCATCTTCACTAACTGTAGTCAGGTTGATTGACAAGCCCCAAGATTGGGGAGAAGCACCTACTATTGTTGGAGTCTTCTACGGAAGGATAGCAGAACTGTCACAACTCAAGCAGTGGATTATCAAAGATAACTGTCGCTTAATAGCCTTACTAGGCATGGGAGGTATCGGCAAAACGGCTTTATCTGTGAAACTAGCAGACGAGGTTCAGGATAATTTTGACTGTCTAATTTGGCGGACTCTCCGTAATGCTCCACCTATCCAAGAAATGTTAGCACTTTTGATTGGATTTTTAGCTGATGAGCGAGACATAGAATTGCCAGAAAGTGTACATGATAAAATCACGGTACTACTTAATTATTTCCGAAAGCGCCGTTGTCTTGTGATATTGGACAATGCAGAGACAATTTTACAAGGAGGTCATCACGCTGGATATTATCGAGAAGGATATGAGGATTATGGTCTACTATTCAAACGAGTAGGAGAAGAACCTCATCAAAGTTGCTTAGTGCTAACTTCTAGAGAAAAACCAAAAGAACTAGTACCTTTAGAAGGAGAAGCATCACCAGTCAGAACATTCTCACTACCTGGATTAAGGGAAACAGAAGGGCAAGAAATTCTCAAAGATAAAGGCTTATTTGGTTTACAGACAAACTGGGCACAACTGGTTGAGAAATATTCTGGTAATCCTTTGGCATTAAAGATAGTTTCTGAAGCAATTCGGGAATTATTTGGAGGTGATATTGCTGCCTTTTTAGATGCGGGAGAAATCATTTTTGGCGACACTCGTAATTTATTAGAACAGCAGTTTGAGCGCACTTCAGCGCTCGAAAAAGAAATTATTTACTGGTTGGCAATCAAGCGTGAATTAGTTTCCCTAGAAGAATTATTAAATGATATTGTGCTGCCCTTGCCTAAAAGGCAATTACTGGAAGCACTGGAATCTTTACGCAGGCGATCGCTAATTGAAAAAAGTGCTGCCCTATTCACTCTGCAACCTGTGGTCATGGAGTATATCACAGACCGATTAATTGAACAGGTTTGTCAAGAAATTAGTACAGGTAAAATTGCACTATTCATGAGTCATGCTCTCATCAAAGCCACTGCTAAAGACTATGTGAAAGATACTCAAATTCGTCTCATCTTGAAACCAATTATAGAAAGATTACTAAATATTTATATAAATACCAACAAAATTACAGCCAGCCTGACTGCAATCTTAGAAAATTTGCGTGATAAATCTAATATCAAACCAGGATATGCCGGAGGTAATACTCTCAATTTACTGACTCAAATAGAAACTGATTTAAAAGACTATGATTTCTCTTACTTAGCTGTTTGGCAAGCTTACTTACAAGGCGTGAATCTACATCATGTCAATTTTGCTTATTCTGACTTATCTAAATCAGTTTTTACTAAAACATTAGGGCCTATTTTGTCAGTGGCATTGAGCCAAGACGGAAAACTCTGTGCTACTGGTGATGGCAACAATCAAATTAATTTATTTCAAGTTGCTGATGGACAACCACTTTTCTCTTATGGCGGGCACACTAAATGGATCAGGTCAGTTGCCTTTAGTCCTGATAGCAAAATATTAGCAAGCGGCAGTGATGACCAAACCATAAAGTTGTGGAATGTTGACACTGGTCAGTGTCTCAAAACCTTGCAGGAACATAACAGTCGGGTCAGGTCAGTTACTTTTAGTCCCGATGGCAAACTGTTAGCAAGCAGCAGTGATGACCAAACCATAAAGTTGTGGAATGTTGACACTGGTGAATGTCTTAAAACTTTGCAGGAACATACCAGTTGGGTATGGTCAGTGGCATTCAGTCCTGAAGGTACAACCTTGGTTAGCGGTAGTGACGACCAAACAATCAAGTTATGGAATATCACTGATGGTAAATGTTTCAAAACCTTGCGAGAGCATATTTATTCGGTATGGTCAGTTACTTTTAGTCCAGATGGCAAACTTCTGGCCAGTGGTAGTGAAGACAAAACAGTAAAGTTATGGGATGTCCATACTGGTGAATGCCTGAAGACATTACACGGTCATATTAATTGGGTTTGGTCAGTCGCCTTTAGTCCCGATGGAAAAATTTTGGCAACTGGTAGCGAAGACCAAACAGTAAAGTTGTGGAATATTAATGATGGTAATTGCTTGAAAACATTGCACGGTCATACTAATTGGGTACGGTCAGTTGTCTTCAGTCGGGATGGAAAACTTTTAGCCAGTGGTAGCGAAGATCAAACAGTGAAGTTATGGAATGTCACTGATGGTAATTGCCTCTTAACTTTGCAAGGACACACCAGTTGGGTGAGGTCGGTTGCTTTTAGTCCAGATGGTAAGACTTTGGCAAGTACTAGTGAGGAAAAAACAGTAAAGTTATGGGATGTTCACACTGGTAAGTGGTTCTTAACCTTGCAAGGACATACAAGTTGGGTGAGGTCAGTTGCCTTTAGTCCAGATGGTAGAACTTTAGCGAGTGGCAGTGAAGATAAAACTGTAAAGTTATGGAATGTTACTGACGGTAATTGCCTCTTAACTTTGCAGGGACACACCAGTTGGGTGCAGTCAGTTGCTTTCAGTCCCAATGGTCGTACTGTAGCAAGTAGCAGTGACGACCAAACAGCGAAATTATGGGATAAAAAAACGGGTAAGTGTTTAAAGACTTTTAAGGGTCATACCAATCGAGTGCAGGCGATCGCTTTTAGCCCTGATGGTAAATTGTTAGTAAGTGGCAGCGAAGACCAAACATTGAAGTTATGGGATGTCCATACCAGTCAGTGCTTGAAAACTTTTTCAGGACATACAAGTTGGGTGAGGTCAGTTGCTTTCAGTCCTGACAGCAAGTTGTTAGCCAGTGGCAGTGAAGACCAAACAGTAAAATTGTGGAATATTCATACTAGTGAATGCCTGTTAACCTTACAAGAACACACCAGTTGGGTGAGGTCAGTTGCTTTCAGTCCTGATGGCAAGTTGCTAGCCAGTGGCAGTGACGATCAAACAGTAAGGTTATGGAATCTTAATACTGGTGAATGTCTCAATGTTCTGTTGGGACATAGCGATTGGGTATGGTCAGTTGTGTTCAGTCCAGATGGTCGTACCTTAGCAAGCGGTAGCCAAGATGAAACAATTAAGCTTTGGGATGTCAACACAAGCCAGTGTGTTTTGACGATGAAAGCTGAGAAACCCTACGAAGGAATGAACATTACCGGAGTTACAGGGTTAACAGCAGCACAGAAAGCTACCTTGAAAACTTTAGGCGCAGTGGAGGATTACTCGTTTACCACCTGAAGATTAGCGTTTGAGGAGATGGGGAGATGGGGAGATGGGGGATGGGGAGAAAAATTACAGCGGTAGTCTGATAGCGGGAAGAAAGTAAGAGAAAAAATAAAAGGTAAAAGGTTGAATTTTGTATTTTTCCTCCATCCTTTTACCTTTTTATGTACCTGATGCTTATTTTATGTTAGCCCTTGCGTCCCTAACTGCGGCAACAAAAAATAATACAGTTAGGGGAATGCTTAATCCCAAGATAGTTGCTGTCGCAGGGACACCAAAATCTGGTTGTCCATAACTCAGTTCAAAAATTGAACCCACAGCTGCGATCGCTGTTATACAACAAGCACCTAACAATAAACCGCTTTTTGGAGTTAAATACACTACTAGCCCCCTATGCTACTGGTTTCACCGCTTGATACGAGAAGCCATTTTTAGATAACTCCTGCGCCAAAGTCAAGGAGTTTTCTACGCGGTCTACAAATACTACCCCATTTAGGTGATCCATTTCGTGCTGAATACAGCGTGCCAGCAAATCATTAGCCTTTAATGTTTGAGGACGCCCATATTCATCTTTATAGGCAATTTCTACAACTGCTGGACGCTTAACATCCATGTAAACATTGGGAATGCTCAAACATCCTTCTTGAGCAACGCAGATTTCCTTACTAAATTGTTTAATTGTGGGATTAATTAATACTAGTGGTGGTTTTGCTGCGTTATCTGGTTCACAGTCGATCACAATGAGTTGTTTATGAATTCCCACTTGGGGAGCAGCTAAACCAATGCCATCGTTGCTGTACATTGTTTGCAGCATTTCGCGCACTAGTTTGCGGATTTCGTCATCTACTTTAGTAATGCGCTTTGCAGGTTGACGCAACACGCGATCGCCCAAATAGTGCAACTCCAAAGGCGGATTTTTTAACTTTTTTTTCTCGACAGCAATTTCAGAGGGCATGATTCTCAATAGCTCAATTGTGAAAATTCCTACTACTTTAATTCTATCAATCTGGTCAGTGGTCAGTGGTTAGTTGTCAGTTGTCAGTTGTCAGCCATCAGCTATAAATGTGGTGTGATCTCGCACAAAGGTGTTATGTGTGTTTAAATTTCTCACAAAACTAGACTACTTACTTAAGGAAACTTTCTTAGGCTTGCTGCGCGGTGGTTGGATGAATTGGGCAGCAGTGAGTACTGTTACAGTGTTACTATTTTTATTTGGCTTGAGTCTACAAACTTCTTGGCAAGTCGAAAAACTCCTCAACCAGTTCGGTAGCCAATTAGAGGTTTTAGTTTATTTCGAGCCTGGTATAGAGGCTCAAAGCATTGAACCGCTGGTGACGAAAATGCCAGAGGTAGTCGCAACCCAAACAATTACCAAAGAGCAAGCTTGGACTAAATTAGTCAAAGAACTGGGAATTTCAGATATCGATGGTGCTACCCAACAGTTAGGTGATAATCCTCTGGTTGATGAGATGAAGGTAAAAGCACGTAACTCTCAGGTTGTACCTAGTTTAGCAACTCAGCTAGCGAAGTTACGGGGAGTTGATGCCGTGCAGTATGTAGATGAAGCAGTCAAACGCATCGCTCAGTTACACCAAGGTTTGAACTGGATTACCTTGACAATTACAATTATTTTGACTTTAACTGCGATCGCTGTCACCACTACCACCATTCGCCTAATTGTCATGGCGCGACGGCGAGAAATTGAAATCATGCAGCTGGTGGGAGCAACTTCTGTGTGGATTTACCTGCCATTTATTTTACAAGGAATTGCCTTTGGCTTGCTTGGCGGTGCGATCGCTTGGAGTTTTATTTCGATAATTCAACAGTTTCTTGGTAAGTTAATCGCTAATCAACCTGAGTTTATCCAATTTCTCACCAATGGTTTGCAACTCACCCCTGCACAAATTTTATTATTGCCTCTGATTCTCTTAAGTTTTGGTGCCGTTGTAGGATTAATGGGGAGCTTATTCGCTGTACAGCGTTTTACTAAAAGTTAGTCAGTGATCAGTAGTCAGTGGTCATTAGCAACTAACAACTGACAACTAACAACTAACAACTAACAACTAACAACTAACAACTAACAACTGACATATGAAATCACAATGGGAAAGTTTTCTGCAAAATCTCGGTGTCTGGGAAGGATCATTTACGACATTTTCACCCCAAGGAACATTTGTCAAGGATATTCCTAGCCGTTTAACTTTAGAAAAGTTAGAGGACAATCAAAAAGTACGCTTGACTCTGTGTCGTTCGGGGTTAAGCGATATGGTTTTAGAATTTACTTCGTTGGGAGCGAGTCTTTTATTTTTTGAAAATGGTGCTTTTTCTCAAGGTTCGATTCAGCTAGCACCATTTAGTGAATTTGGGGCGGAATTTGGTTTAATTTATGAAAATCGCCGCTTGCGTCTGGTGCAACTGTTCGACCAAAACGGGCAATTATACCAACTCACCTTAATTCGTGAACATTTAGCTGACACCCCAAAAGCAGAACGTCCAGACTTAAAGGTAGAAGACTTATTGGGGAAATGGCAAGGCGAAGCAGTGACAATATATCGAGATTGGCGATCGCCTGATGTTTACTCTACCACTCTACAATTACAACTTGATAAGAGTGGACGATTAATTCAAAGTTTGAGTTTTGGTGAAAACACCATTACTTCAACAGCTACCATCAAAGGTTCTATCATCCACTTTGACGAAAATCCACAAAAGCAAGTACAAGTTTTGCTATTACCTGATGGTGCATCTGCGACTTCTCCATTGCAAGTGCAGTTGCGTCAACCTTTATTTTTAGAATTGGGTTGGTTAATCAGACCAAACCTGCGTCAGCGAATAATTCGCAACTACAACGATAAAGGAGAATGGGTCAACCTAACCTTAGTTACTGAAGAGAAAACACAAGGTTAGTTTGATGGCGGTACTATCAAAATATAGACACAATAAAGCTAGGGAACAACAACTTCAATTATGACTACTCTAGCAATCAAAATCCCCAGCATCACCCATGATCAGTTTTGGGAAATTTGCCAAGCTAATCGAGATTTGCGGTTGGAATTAACTGCTGCTGGAGAAGTTATTGCTATGTCACCGACTCACACTTGGACAGGACAACAAAATTCTGGATTGACAGCGCAGTTATGGAACTGGAATGATACTACAGAACTTGGTATTGTTTTTGATTCCTCACAGGCTTCACTCTGCCCAATGGCGCAGTGCGTTCCCCTGATGCTGCATGGATAATCAAAGAACGCTGGAATAGCCTTACTGAAGAACAGCAGCGATATGAGTTTTCACCAATTGCGCCAGATTTTGTTGTGGAATTGCGTTCAAGTAGCGATGATTTAGCAACCTTGCAAGCCAAGATGCAAGAATATATGAATAACGGGGTTAAATTTGGATGGTTGATTGACCCCCAACAAAGACGAGTAGAAATTTACTGCACAGGACAACCAACTGAGGTTTTGCAAGCACCGAATTTAATTTCAGGCGAAAATTTACTTCCTGGATTTGAATTAAAGCTGAATAAGGTTTGGGGCTAAGCTTGCTACCAAAAAGACAATTAGTTGTCTGTTTTAGATACTTCTATATTTACGTAGCGATTCACCTGAAGCATCTTGAATTACCTTCTGAATATACGGTACATCTAGCTTATTACGTGTAGGCCCAGCAAATTGTGGGTCATACATTATTACATGGATGAGTTTAAGTGATGGGTTCCAGCCTACTTCCTCTAGTGCTTGTGAAAAACCTTCAACATGGCTTCCATGTTCGGGCGTTCCCGCTCCATTCACCCAAGAAAAAGTTTGTGTTTGCGATCGCCCCTTTCCGAAAGCTGCTGCTTCAATGAAAACATTCTCATAGTGCAGAGTAATATGAAATGGCCGAGTGTGCGGCTCATTGTAGAGACAAAGCGGGTCAAGAAGCATAAATCCCAGCATTTGAAGTCCTTGAGACGCGTGGAATCGCTCCCCATTAAAACCAATCTTAAATCCACTGTATAAATGGGCTGTCTCGAACAAAGCTCTACGAATTACACCCAATCTGGGTTTCGCCTCTCCAAAAAGCTGAGGATCTGGAATAACTTCAATACTTGTTCCTCGACCATTACCTTGTTCAATAATCCTCGCAGCATCTTGAGCAAATCCTCTTATAAAGCGTTGCTCCCAGAGCGCACCAGAACGCCAACTTTGCACATTTAGTTGTAAACTAGCAGCATTTAAGCAAGCAAGTCCTACACCCAAACTAATTATGTGAACGTGGGGAGCATGTTCATCGTGTGAGCCTGTCCAGTGTATTCGAGTTAAAAATTTAGTGGCGAGACTCACACCATTTTCATCGCTTGGCTCATCAAATGGTAATCCTAATCCATCATCTGTGACAGAAATTATTGCTTCATTTATTTCTACATTGACGAAAGTTGCTTGGTTGACAAGGAAAGCATCAATAACGTTAGCAACGAGTTCATATACAAATTGTTCTACGCCTCTGTCACCAGTACTTCCAAAGTACATACCTGGTCGTCGGCGAATTGCTTGAACTTCCTTTTCATATTCAGATAAAGCAGACTCTTCATTCATCATGAAAAAGAAAATACTGAAGGTAACACATTATTCATCTGCCAACCACTTTTCATAGTCGCAACTTATCAGCTTTTGCTTAACCGAATCAATGACCTCAGATGAAAGATTCGTCATTGACCCAACTCGATAAACATCATTTAGGACAACGTGGTAATCTTTTTCCGTATACTCGGCAATTACTTGAGCTAGACTGCGATCAGACATATTTTCGTAGAGTATTGATAACAAAGCCCAATATCTTTGTTCATCAATACCTTCGGGAAAAGCACAGCCAATCAAATTATAAGTACTTGCTAAATAAGCTGGAATTGTCTTTTGCATAATTCAGCGACCTGTCAATGAATAAGGGAGATGAAGATAGACATTAAAATTAACTCCTTGGGAACTAGCTGCACGAACAGCTTTTGCATCCGCTGTCATGGTTACAATACCCATTTCATCACCTGTTCCTAGAATGATTATATCGTTTACATCTAGGCTTCTAGTTGGTCTCAATGTTCGGGCTGCTGCGGAAGGATTATCTTGAACGATAATAACTCTTTGCAGAAAACGATTTGCTCTTGTCTGTTCCAAGCTACCTGCTGAATACTGCACAATATTGATGAATTCATTAAATGCAGTTTGTGCTATTACCATTTGTTGCTTTTTGACAAATGCTCGTAGTTCATAACGAACGGGAGAACCCTCTGCAATGAATGCAACTGCGGTATTAGTATCTAAATTAATCACGTTTTATGTGAACCAAAAATCACAGTAACCAGTATATTTTGCTATGACTCTTACAAATGGTTGTGCAATAGACTTATCCTTAATATAAACAGAGTGGGATAATAAAAAACGGAGCAAAAATTATATCTAGATAATATGACAAATCCTTTGGCAAGAATTGAATCACATCCTCACGAAGCAAAACGATTAATTGGAATTAATTATAACCAGTTTTTAGCATTGGTATCTTTAGCAGAAAAAAGGCATATAGAGAAACAGGCAGAAATTGAAAAAAATAAAATTCGGATTATTGCTCCTGGTGGCGGACGCAAACCAGAGATGTCACCTAAAGAAGGAATATGCTTGTGTCTAGTTTACCTTAGACAAAAACCAATTTTTGAGATTTTAGGGTTACTCTTTGATATTTCCAAAACCAAAGCGAATGATGCTTTTAATTATTGGGTAGATATTTTGAGAGAAATTTTACCAGCATCTCAAATAGAAGAAGCATCAATAGATAGTCAAAAATCTCAGGAATTGCAGCGAATGCTGTCCGAATACGAATTAATTGTTGATAGTGCTGAACAAGCTCTCATCTTGACCTGTAGACTATCAAGAACAAAAAAGATACTACTCTGGTAAGAAAAAAATGCATACTCTAAAAAACCAGTTTATTGTCTTACCTGGTGGGGAAGATATTGTAGATATCTATGTGGGAATGTTAGGAAAAAAAAGTGATATTAATTTGTTTCGAGATACTCGGCTGGGAATTTGCTGACTCACAAAGATTTATTGGCGATAAGGCTTATATTGGAGATGATGCTATTACCACACCTCATAAGAAACGAAAGAATACAGAAATTTCAGAATTACAAAAACAAGAGAATAAACAACTTTCGTCTCGCAGAATCGCAGTTGAACACATGATATGTCGGGTAAAAATATTTCGCGTAGCCTCGGAAAAATTCCGTCTAGCTCGTCATCGATATAGTCAGGTAATTCTAGCAGTTTGCGGACTGATTAGGTTAAGGCTTAATCGCTTAGTATCCTTAACCATTAATATTTAATTTTTTCTTTGGAAATTGATTTCATCGTTTTATACTTTTCACTTCAATTTTAGTTTTTTGTCTCAGAATGTCGCCAAACACCTATTTTATCTTAGAGTAAGATAGCGATCGCCTATTCAATCTGAATTGCTCAAACCCCTTCACAGTAAGCATTTACGTTTTGCGGATAAGTCTAATGGAACAAATAAGTATTTAAGCAAATATGATATAAAGATATTGTTCATCCGCAATGGGATGCGATCGCTCAAAAATTAACTTCTTAAGAAATAAAGATACGTCCCACACCTGCAGCAGAGGGCCTTCTGACATAATACAAGTGTATTTTAACTGTTTACATCAATGCGATTGTTAGACAACTAGCAGTTGATCTATACTAAATAGTAAGTTGAAGGCGTTTAATTATAGTTGAAGTCTAGGGTAGTTTGCTGTGCGCTAATTTCTTCACAAACTATCTCGGTCGCAACATACTTTTGGCGTGGGTGGCTAGGTTGATCAGAATATAAATAGTTAATACGACCTGATACAAGCAAGGTGCGAATTACTTTTAGAAGGTAATTCTTTTTACGTTGCAGAATAATTACAAGGTCATTGGGGCTAAGCGGAGCGAGTGAACATAGCTGCACCAAGACTTTCTCTAAGGTTACGCGATCAACTCGAGAATAATCTCGGACAGTTGCACCTAGCTGCATTAGTTCATTCCAAAGATTTTCAGGTATAGTTTCTTGCTTGCTTGGAGAAGTAGAAGTATTTGTAGTAATTTGAGTTACAGATATGGCCTGTGAGCCTAACTCGTAACAAGCATAACGCCCTCCACTAATCATTTGTAAGAACTTTCGATTACGAAGACTGACGAGTACCTTCGATATGTCAGCTGGGTGCTGACCAGTTAATCGAGTTAATGTTGCATTATCAACGTAGCCGTGATGTTTAGCATGAACCAAGGCTAATTGCTCTGCTTCATTCCACTGTGAATTCAAGCTCTTTAGCCAACGACGATCTTCAGCAGAAAGCAAGTGAGCCTGGCGAAGCTGTAATGTAAATTCGTATCGCTCTGTTCCTGCATCCATTTTGGGCGTTTCTAACCCTAATTCACGCCATGCTCGGATGATTTTTGGTATGCCAGTTCCCGCTTCTTCTGCTAATCCAATAAGACGAAACATGCGGACTAATTCAGGGTTACGCGGATCAGAACGATCGCCATGAAGAAGATCAAATTCAGAAATACGAGAACTTCCAGGGTTCCTAAAGAAAAACTCGCTGGGCTTGCGAACAATCAGTGATGCTTCTGGTACAGCATAATCAGCATGGACAAGAAGATTCACAAGTGCTTCACGTAGCACAATATGGACAGGGCTTTCCTCAATTCGTGTTGCTCCTTGCAATTGAAATGCAGTAGCAAGACCTGTAGTTAAACGAAGATAGATATTTTCAAAAGCACCAAACAAATGTCCTTCCCACGGAACGCGATCATCCCAACGCCTATCGGGGTCATCTTCGGTTTGTAGCATTCTGTAGTCGATAAGGTGACGCGATCGCCACTCCCGAATAGCCTGATCGGTTCCCAGTAAGAGCAATCCTGCGACAGTCAAGCCCTCCTTTCCAGTTCCTCTCTCACGACCATAACCATTTATTGCTGTTAGATAGCGAAGATCATCATAGGTATTACGCGGTTCGCCGGGGTGAAGGGTTTGATCCAATCGTCGATATCGTCCCAATGCATCTAGGTCTATGTCATTCAAGTTAAATCCATGCAAAATCGCGGAGTCTGCGCCGACATCTGATGCTTCACGCATCATTCGGTCTACTTCTGGCTTAGTGCAGCGATGATCACCAGTGTGGCGTCTCACGTAAGTACCAGTATATGGGTTGCCGTTAATATAGACAGGACGTTGTTGGCGTGGCGCTTCTGGCACACGGATAACCAGTATTTCCTTACCATCTACAGTTTCAATACGTGCATCCTGTGCATTACAAATTGGATAACTAATTTTTTGAGAACTACGCAACGTGTTGTAAAAATCATCCAACATTTTAGAAGCTTTAGAAAGCCCTTCAACCTCAAGCCTACTATTTAACTCTTTGACGCCCAACAGAATCCACCCACCATTAGTATTGGCAAATGCACTGACTGTTTCCCAGAGACTTTTAGGTATACCACCTTGTGCTAATTTGACCTCGACTTCTAGCGTTTCACTACCTTGCAATCGCTCAATAAGAGTATCAAGCAAGTTAGGAACAACAGTATCGCTAGACATACTTACTTTCGTCCACGGTTGAGATGATAATGGCGACAGTGTAGCACGAATAAACAAATCTAATTGAATTATTACCTTAACACTGCGTTACAGATGTTAGGAATCGATTTTACCAAGAAAGATTTTGGTTCAGGTGTGCGGTTGACTTAAAGTCAAGTACTATACTTTACACTATAAATAAAAGCTAAATTAAGAATATTGTCACCCTTCATACCAAATAACAGCGCCGTTGCAACGCCTTTTTAAGTAAAGCTTGATACTCTTTATCCTCAATATGATAAGCACCAAATCTTTCTAAGTGCGGATTCATCATTTGAGCATCAAACAGTACAAAATTCCTTTGGCGTAATCTCTCCACCAACTTAACCATCGCTACCTTTGAACCTTCAGTAATGCGGTAAAACATCGACTCGCCAATGAAAGCGCCACCAATGACAATTCCCAAAATTCCCCCAGCGAGTTCATTACCTTGCCAAGTTTCAAAACTATAAGCGAAACCTTTCTGGTAAAGTAGCCAGTAAATCTCTTGTAATTCTGATGATATCCAAGTTGTTTCGCGGTTAGAACAGCCAGCGACTACAGCTTGAAAATCACGGTTAATCGCCACACTAAAACGCTCTTGGTTCAAAACACGCTGCAAAGACTTAGGGTAGCGAAATCGTTCATCCAAGGGAATCAAAGTCCGATCGCGACTTGCATACCATCCCAAGCGATCGCTGTCGTCAGCCATGAGAAAATAGCCTTGAGCATATCCTTGAATAATAGCGGCGATATCATATTCCATAGATAAAAAAATACCAGAGTTACGCAACTTGATGCTAACAGTCATCCTCTGCGTAACTCTGTAATTTCCCTAAAGTTTCTTTGCGTTAAAAAAAATGGCTGAAACAATACCACCCATCACCCTACCACCGTCTCTTAATCCCCACCTTGAAGGTGAATGGTTGCAAGAGCGTTTGTTGCGGTGGCTAGATGCGGAATTCATCCCAGAAACAGTCAATCACAAGATTGCTCAACGAGCAGCACAGATTTTTGTGCGACAGCGCATGGAAGGAGAAAACGACTTAGGATCTTTAGTGATTGCTATTGTCACAGAGATGCAAGCGTTTGATTTTTCCAAAAGTTTCTATGGAGAGTTTGCGATCGCTAACGCCGTCAGCGATCTACTCTTAGAAAGTCTGGGAATTGATAGATGTTGTGGTCAATAATTTTTGTCAGTTGTTAGTTGTCAGTTGTTAGTTGTTACCACTATTAATAACTACTGACCACTGACTACTGACAACTGACTACCAGCTAGACTTAACCACCCCAGGTAATAGACCTTCATGGGCCCATTCCCGCAGTACGTTCCGAGACAGTCCAAAGTCACGGTAAACACCTCTAGGACGACCAGTCACCCAACAGCGGTTGCGGCGACGGTTGGGCGCACTATTACGCGGTAGCTGTTGAATTTGACGATGAATTTCCAGTTTATCTAAAGGAGATTCAGTGTTTTTGAACTCTTCTAGCAAAGCTTCCCGCTTTTGGGCATACTTTTGTACTAACTTAGCGCGTTTCTTCTCGCGCTCAATCATGCTCTTTTTTGCCATATATTCTCTAATTATTAAAAGGCAGCATTTTCCATTCTACAGTGTCCCCTTCAATTCTAGGAAAATAGGGAGTGGGGAGTTCGGAGTTCGGAGTTCGGAGTTCGGAGTTAAGAGTTAGTAGTTTTATCTCCCTCATCTCCCTCATCTCCCTCATCCTCCTCATTTCCCCATCTCCCCACTAGGGCATAAATCCGCCAACTGACAAACACTGCAAGCAGGCGATCGCGCTTTACAAACAGCACGACCATGATAAATTAACCGAATAGACCAATTTTCCCAATCTGGTTGCGGTAACAATCCCATTAAATCTTTTTCAATGCGGATCGGGTCTGAATGCTCAGTTAAACCCAATCGCTGACTGAGGCGACTGACATGTGTATCCACAGTCACCCCAGCATTAATTCCATAAGCATGAGCCAAGACTACATTAGCTGTCTTCCGCGCCACACCTGGAAGCAGCAATAACTGTTCCATTGTATTCGGTACAACAAAGTCAAACTCAGAAACTATCATCCTACATGCGGCTTGAATATTTTTCGCTTTATTGCGATAAAACCCTGTGGAACGTACCAAATTTTCTAACTCTACCAAATCAGCCTTTGCCAAACTAGCAGCATCGGGAAACCGAGCAAATAACTTTGGTGTTACTTTATTCACCCGCTCATCTGTACACTGAGCCGAGAGAATAGTAGCCACCAGCAGTTGCACCGGTGTTGAATAGTTCAAAGAACAAGTTGCATCTGGATAAAGATGCTTCAGGCGAGTGAGAATTTCTAGCGCCCGTTGCTTCTTAGATAGGGATTTGCGGATGATAGTCAAATGATGTTTTTTGTCTCCATCAATCAATTGAGTTGCTCTGTACCCAAATAATTACGAATTACGAATTAGTAATTCTTTTGGTCACTGGAACAATTTTTGTACCCATTCCAACTGGGTAGTTTCTTTCACGATTAGAAAAATTCCCAGTCCTAACAGTAGCATTAAACCAGTTTGCATTACACCTTCTTGGACACGGGCGGGTACAGGCTTACCGCGCAAACCTTCAATCAGCAGAAACGCTAATTGTCCTCCATCCAAAGCTGGTAAAGGCAAAATATTGATCACTGCCAAATTAATGCTGATCAAAGCGGCAAAAAAGAATAAACTACCCGTATCGTTTTGGGCGATGTTGGCACCAATTTCTACAATTTTAATTGGCCCTGCTACTTGGTTGGCTGTTTCGCCAAAGTTGGTAATTAGCTGCCCAAACCCTTTAAATGTGAGTGTGACAATGCGCTGAAACTCCCTTGCACCAAGGCTCAAAGCTTGCACTGGGTTAGTCACAGGATGACGTTCTATTTTGATATTGGGAGAAAGTCCAATGCCAATACTACCTTCACCATTTGCTTTAGCTTCGGGAACGATGTTGACAGAAAACTTTTTGTCACCACGGGCAATGTCTAATTTAACAGTCTGACCTGCATTTGTTTTGATGATTTCCCTCAAAGCCTCTAACTCTTGCTGCGATGTGCCAAATTCTCTTTGATTTGCAGCTAAGATCACATCCCCTTTTTGAATTCCTGCTTTTTGGGCGACAGAACTGACTTCTGGTGCTAGTTGTTGGATTAAAACCCCTGGTAGGGCTTGGCTGGGTTGTGGTATACCAACTAAAGCAACCTGCGTCACCAAAAGGAAATAGGCAAATATTAAATTTGCTATCACTCCCGCACTAATGACGATCGCCCGGTCTAAAATGGGACGATTACGCAGCAAATTTGGGTCATTGGGTGGAATATCGCTATCTGGATCATCATCGGGGAAGCCCACAAAGCCACCCAAGGGAAAAGCGCGGATAGCGTATTCGGTTTGAGAACCTTGGTACTTCCAAAGAATTGGCCCAAAACCCAAAGAAAAGCGGTTAACGTGAATACCTTGAGAACGTGCTGCAACAAAATGTCCCAACTCGTGTACCAAGATCAAAACAGCCAAGACTGCGATCGCTGCTAAAACTGACATAAAGCAAATTAGTAAAGATATTAAGCTACATACATATTTCTATATTAATTGGGCATTGGGCATGGGGCATGGGGCATTGAGAATAGGGCATGGGGCATTAATTTAATTATTCTCCCCCTCATCCCCCCTGCACCCCTGC
>NZ_JAECZC010000087.1 GCF_016056305.1 Amazonocrinis nigriterrae CENA67
CCCCGGAACTTCATCCCCCGCCCCCGCCGTACCGCGCCTGTAGCCGCCGCACAACTTCGGCGGCCTCCCCGGCGCCGGGCCACCGCGGGCCGCGGGCCAGACGCGCCAGCACTTCGTCGAGAGCTGCCCTGCTCCCGTCCCCGAGCGGCAGCAGCCCGTCCGCGTCGGCCAGCCGCCGCCACCCGCCCGAGCCGCCCGCGGGCTCGCGGCCCGCCGCGCCGGGTCACCACCGCCTATCGCCGTCCGGCGGGCCGAGGGCGTCCACCTTCGCCTCCAGTTCCCGCACCTCGGCCTCCAGCTCGGCCAACTCCCGGACCTTGATGCCGAGCTCGAGGACGGCCTTCGCCGCCCCCAGGCGGGCCGCCGGCGGGGCCGACTCCTTCATCAGCGCCAGGAGGGTCCGCACCGCCTCGCCCGACGCCGCGGACAGAAGCCCGGCCGCCCGGCGGACCATGTCGGTCCGGACCAGCCGGACCCGCTTCTGGAAGTCGGGGTCCTTGAGCCGGGTGTAGACCGTCCGCTCGGACAGGTCACACTGCCGGGCGGCCGCCTCCACCGTGGCCCCGCATGCGAGCGCGAGCACCAGTGCGTCGTCGTTCTTCTTCCGGGCGACCATCGCGCACCTCCCTCTGCGGGCCGACCTGCAAACTTTTTCCGCCGATCTTCAGGGTCTGGGCGGGTCCGCCAGCGGTTCCCGGCCCCAACCACTACCTCCTCGACCACGAGCACGTGGCACCCGCTGCACGCGGGGCAGGGGGCAGGTTGGCGTCCGCGTCGGCGGCGAGGCGGTTCACCACCCCGAGACTTGGGCAGCCCGCGGTCGCAGCCGCCGCCGCGACGGCTCCCAACCGCTTCCTGAGCCGCATGGGTCGCCCCCCGATCGTACGGGTTACGCCGCGGTCGCCTCGGCACGCCGGCGGGCGATCACGTCGGCGTGGGCCACTTCCAGGTCACCCTCGAGCAGCCGCACCGGCACGGCGTCCCCGAACGTCGCGGCAGCTCGGGCGAGGATCACGTCGCAGTACTTCGGGTCGAGTTCGAGGAGCCGCGCCTGCCGCCCGGCCTGCTCGGCGACGACCAGCGTCGTCCCGCTCCCGCCGAACGGGTCGAGGACGACGCCACCCTGGGGGCAGCTGTTGGCGAGGAGCGCCCCGAACAGGGCGACCGGCTTTATCGTCGGGTGGTCGGCGTTCCTCGCCGGCTTGTCGAACTCCAACACCGTCGTCTGAGCGCGGCCGCCGAGCCACGTGTGTGTGGCGCCGTCGGCCCACCCGTAGAGGCACGGCTCGTGGCGCCACTGGTAGTCCTGCCGGCCGAGGACCAGGCTCGGCTTCACCCACACCAGGCACTGCCGCACCCGCAGCCCGGCCTCGGCCGCGGCCCGGCGGACCGAGAGGCCGTAGGTGTCGGCGTGCCAGACGTAGAACGCCCCGCCCGGCCGAAGGTGGGTGCGGGCAGCCACTAGGGCCGCGACGAGGAACTGCTGGAAGTCGTAGGGGGACAGGTCGTCGTTGGCGATCGTGAGCCGGTCGGCCGTCCCGCCCTCGTAGTCCACGTTGTACGGCGGGTCCGTCAGCAGCACGTCCGCCGGGGAGCCACCCAGCACCCGGGCCACGTCGGCGGCCTTCGTGGCGTCGCCGCAGAGCAGGCGGTGTCGGCCGACGGCCCACAGGTCGCCGGGCCGGGTGACCGGCGCCGCCGGCGGCTCGGGCACGGCGTCCGGGTCGCCGGTCGCGGCCGCGGCCGGGTCGACGAGGAGTGCCAACAGGTCGTCCTCGGCGAACCCGGTCAGGCCAAGGTCGTAGGCGGCCGCCTGGAGGGCCGCCAGCTCCTGGGCGAGCAACCCGTCGTCCCACGCCGACAAGGTCGCCGTCTGGTTGTCGGCGATCCGATACGCCCGGGCCTGCTCCGGGGTGAGCCCCCGCGCGACGTGGACCGGCACCTCGGTCATGCCGAGCTTGAGGGCCGCCTTGTACCGGGTGTGCCCCACCACGATCACGTCCTGCTCGTCCACGACGATCGGCTGGCGGAACCCAAACTCTTTCAGCGACGCCGCGACGGCATCGACCCCGGCGTCGTTGTGCCGGGGGTTCTGCGGGTACGGCTTGAGCCGCCCGACCGGCCACGTCTCCACATCCATCACCCACCTCCTCTGCCGCTCGGGCCATGATCCCCTGGTGAACTCTTCCGCCGCGCCTGCCGTCCGGACTCCCACCCGGACGGGTCGGTGGCCGCCGCCAGCTGCGCGACCTCGGCACACGCCCGGGCCAGCCCGTCCACGTCCCGCCGGCCGTACGCCTCGCACGCACGCCCCGCCGCGGCCTGAATCGCCGGGTCGGCCCCGCGGCACCCGTGTCGCTCGACCACGGCGTCGGCCGCTTCCATGAGGCGGACGGCAGCAGGGCCGTCCCAGCGTGAGACGGCGAGGTGGGCGAGCACCTCCGCCTTCCGGGCCACCAGCTCCCGCCCGAGGGCGGCCGCCCCCGCGGGGCCGCTGACGGTCACGGTGCCGCCCTCCGGGACGATTACTACGCCGGCGCGGGCGGCTTCGGCGAGGAGGGCAACGAGGGGTTGCGGAATCGCGAGGTCACCCCGTGAACGTGAACCCGCCGCCGTCGTTCTGACGGTCGGATGCGGGATGAGCGGGAGGGTTCGGGGTCAAATCGGGGTTGACCCCGAAAGGCGCGCGCCCGCGCGAGGGCTCGATTATGATCCTGTTGCGGTAGCCCGAAACCCCAGGGTTTCCTGGACCTTGTCCACACGACCTAACCTGATTTTGGGGGTCAACCCTCCCGTTCTCCCGCGTCCGATCGTCGGAACCAAGCCGCACGCGGTAGTAGACCTTCGAGTCCTTGAAGCTGTCGAATCGGCCCTTAACCTCGTCCCCGAAACGCCTTACCGTCGGCGTCCGCTTCGCGTCGTACCCCTCGTCGGCCCACCACTGCTTGAAGTGGCCGTACAACTCGCCGCCCGCGACCCTCCCGTTGGCGTCCGCCAGAACGTGGTCGTCGAGGTACTGGCCGATGAGGTCCTCCGCCTTCCGGTAGTCCGCCGTCGCGTTCGCCACCTCGTCGGGCGGGTCGAGCGTCCGCCCGGCCCGGTAGAACGCGACGGCGTGTTCCACCATGTCCGCGAGCACGCCCTCCCGCTCCTCCCCGCGGAGCCGGTCGAGCAGCTCCGGGTCGGCGCGGAACGCCGGGTCGTACTTCTTCCCCGGCCCGGTCTCCGGCTCGGCGGCGGGGTCGAGGGCCCGGTCCGCCTCCTTCCAGAACGTCACCTGGAACGGGACCAGCCGCAGCCGCCGCCAGATCCCGTGGTCGGCCCCCCGGACCCGCGGCTTGTGGTTGGTCGGGATGACGAACTTGTGGGTCGGCGGGAACTGGAAGAAGTCCTGCTTCATCCCCCGCGCCTGGACCAAGTCGTCGCCGGTCAGCGCCTTCAGCTTCTGCTCGTCCAGCCGGGCGTCCTCCGGCGTCTCCGAGCAGACCGCCAGGCGGGCGCCGCGGAGCCCGACCTTCTCCGTCGGGTGGCGGGACGCGCGGTCCTCGATCAGCAGTTCCGGGGGCGGGGTGTGGGCGTACCCGTCGGCCGTGTTGCCCAGCGCGTCGAGCCACAGGAGCTGAAGGACGCTCTTCCCGTTCGACCCCCCGCCCCACCAGAAGTGGGCGGTGTGGTCGCACGTCTCCCCGGTCGCCGCGTACCCGGACAGCCGGCGGATGTACGCCGCCACCGCCGGCCGGCCGTGGAACACCGTCTCCAGGAAAGCGAGGTAGCCGTCCCGCTTGGCCGTCGGGTTGAACGCGGTCGGGCAGAGCTTGGTGAGGAAGTCGGCCCGGTCGTGCGGGCGGACGGCCCCGGTCCGCAGATCCACCGTCCCGTTCGGGCAGTTGAGGAGGTGGGGGTGGGTGTCGAACCGGTCCCGGCCGAACCGGACGTACACCCGGGGCTCGCTCCGGGCGGCCGCGAGCATGGCCCGGACCCGCTTCATGTCCTGCGACGCCTTGGCCCACCCGAGCCGCCGCTTGGCCGCGTTCATCGCCCCCTTGAGCCGCTCCTTCTCGTCCTCGTCCTCCGCCCCGGCGTACGCCCGGGCCGCCGCGCCGAGGGCGTCGGCGGCCTCGCGGGCCATGCGGTCGGTCGTCTCCTTCGCCAGCCGCTCGACCCGCGCCCCGCTCTTGTCCGGCACCCACCGGGCGCCGTCGAACAGGGCCCAGTGCCCCCAGTCGTCGACGTACAGCGCGGCCCCGACGTGGTCGGCGACGAACCGGCGGCCGTTGGCCACGTCGGTGTCGTCGAACACCCCGCCCGGGGGCGGCCCCCCGCCGCCCGGCCCGGGCAC
>NZ_JAECZC010000088.1 GCF_016056305.1 Amazonocrinis nigriterrae CENA67
GAGATGGGGGGATGAGGGAGATGGGGAACTCGGGGCCCCCACGACCGAAGGGAGGAGCCACTGCGTTGGACGGGTTCCCCGGCAGCCGCGCATGTGGCGTTGGGGATTAGGGGCAATGGGGGGAATAACAACTGACAACTGACAACTGACAACTGACAACTAACTCCTAACTCTTGTATCAAATTGGTGGTTGAGTTGCCAAATTATCGTTCTTTGATAACAATGTGTTAGTTGTATTTACTACAACCTGTGCTGCTCCTGTGAAGAACGATCGCTCTATATTCGCAGGTACATCACTGGGTTGGTGGTAATGTGGAGTACGTAAATTTGCGGTATCAGTCACCAGTACTGCACCGATTCCTTGATACCAAAATGGTGCATGGTCGCTGCGTAGAGTATCGGGTGTCAACAAACCTTTAAGAGGAATAGGCAGTGTCAGGACAGACGGCAGATTCAATCCCTCCTGATTTGAGGTCTTTTCGTTTTGAAAGGCATTGAGCAAAGGTAAATGTTCTGTATCGCCAATGGCGGCTAGAAAGTCGCCCTTGTCGCTGGGTGGGATAACAGGCAATCCTGGAGGATATTTTTGACATCCGGCAGTGTAGCAAGCATAACCCACCATATCCATAACTATAACGCCACGTAAGTTTTGCAAGTGTTCTGTCTTGGTGACAAAAGCTTTACTACCCAAAAGTCCCGCTTCCTCTTTGTCAAAAAAAGCTAACTGTAATGTCCGTGGTGTTGGATTTGCACCAAGAAGCCGGGCAGTCTCTAGCAATACCGCAATACCAGTAGCATTGTCATCAGCACCGGGGGAGTAGCCAACAGTGTCGTAATGTGCAGCTAAGAGAATTGCTCCTGCTTTTTTATCAGTTCCCTGTCGTTGTGCAAAGACATTAACACCTTGGGCAAACTTTTCCAGTTGGGGCTGCCAGCCGAATTTTCTGAGTTCTGTTGTAATGTAAGTGCGAGTACGCGATCGCTCGCTTGGCGTGAAACGCTGAAAATTCAAATTTTGGATGTGGGCTAATAGCCGAAGAGTAGAAACTTGTGGGGTACTCTGCACTTGCTTTGGCTGTGGCTGTGGTTGGGGTGTATTCACCCGAATGCGCTCAACAATAGCTGGTGAGGGACGCTGCTCAAACAACTCATTGAGTGCAGCACCTCTACTACCCACCACGACAGCTGCCACCAGACCCAACACAACCAGCCAAATCCATTTTTTCATGTAAACTTATCCTTGGCTTCCAGACTTAGGGTAACGCGATCGCCAAGTTTGACAACCCGTCTTTTGACAGCGATCGCAACTTCACTTACAGTTCCGCACTAGGTGAGTGCTGAGGCGCGGAGTTAGGAGTTAGGAGTTAGGAGTTAAGAGTTAGAAGTTAAGAGTTAGGAGTTAGGAGTTAGGAGTTAGGAGTGAAAAACTATCCTCCCCATCTCCCCCATCTCCCCCAGCT
>NZ_JAECZC010000009.1:0-76289 GCF_016056305.1 Amazonocrinis nigriterrae CENA67
GCAGGGGAGATGGGGGGATGGGGAGATGCGGGGATAAGGGAGATGAGAGGGATGAGGCAGAGAAAAACAATAACTCTTAACTCCTGTAGGGGCGGGTTTATCTGGATAACTTGCTACCAATTGAGCAATATTGCCAAACTCGCCCCTACAAATGACAAATGACAACTGACCACTAACAACTGACAAATGACTAAACTTCGTATTGGTAACGGCTACGATATTCATCGGCTAGTGAGCGATCGCCCCCTCATTTTAGGAGGTGTGCAAATTCCCCATGAACTCGGTTTGTTGGGACATAGCGACGCTGATGTGTTAACCCATGCAATTATGGATGCCATGCTGGGGGCATTATCTTTGGGAGATATAGGTCATTATTTTCCCCCCAGTGATCCCCAATGGGCGGGGGCGGACAGTTTAGTATTACTAACTAAAGTACATCAGCTAATTCAAGATCAAGGCTGGCAAGTGGGAAATATTGACTCGGTAGTAGTAGCAGAACGTCCCAAATTGAAACCCCATATACACAAAATGCGTGACAAGTTAGCAACTGTTTTGGCATTACAACCCAATCAAATAGGCATTAAAGCAACCACTAATGAAAAACTCGGCCCAGAAGGACGAGAAGAAGGTATTTGTGCTTATGCTGTGGTCTTACTATTAGAGGCATAGCGAAGGCAGGATGTCACAAAAAATAACATAGTCTGCAAATTCTATATGTCAAAATATGAGATTTGTCTCAAATTTTAGTAGGCGTAAATTACTAAGAATTGACAGAGAATTGGGTTTATATTCAGTTATTATTCCTCAGTTATTAATTGAAAATATTCCCTCCAAGTCTAACTAACTGTCTTGAATGCGTAACTCAGATTACGTTTATCAAATTATGAAATTATCATCAATCTTGTCTAGATTTGAGCATTTACGACTATCCCTCATTCTGGCTTCCATTACAGCCTTGTTAGTTTCAGCCTGTAATCCTGCTGACTTTAAAACAGAGGCTGCTCAAGTGCGGCAAATGGTTACAGCTGTTCTGAGTGAGCCTTCAACTTTTAACTATCCATTAAATGAATCAGCATATAGCGTTTTTGGATTTATTTATGATTCATTAATTAATGAAAATCCTTTAACGACAAAACTAGAGCCAGGTTTAGCAGAGTCTTGGGAAGTTTCTAACAACGGACAAAAAGTTGTAATTACCTTAAGAAAAGATCTGAAGTGGTCAGATGGTGAGCCAATGACTGCTGATGATATTATTTTTACTTATAATGAAATTTACTTAAATCCTAAAATACCAACTTCTACCAAAGATGCCCTGAGAGTTGGAGAAAAAGGTAGTTTGCCAAAAGTCACCAAATTAGATGCACGACGGGTTGAATTCACCATTGAAGAACCGTTTGCACCTTTTTTGCGATACGTAGGTGGCATCCCGATTATGCCAGCCCATGCTTTACAAGAGGCAGTGCGTACCAAGGGTGCTGATGGCAATCCTAAGTTTATTTCTATGTGGAATACAGGCACAGACCCCAAAAAGATTATTGGTAATGGGCCTTATGTAATGGAAAGTTATGTACCTAGCCAAAGAGTCATTTTTAAGCGTAACCCATATTACTGGCGTAAAGATGCTCAGGGCAAACACCAGCCTTATATTGAGCGCATTGTTTTGCAAATTATTGAATCAACAGATAACCAGTTGATTAGTTTTCGTTCTGGGCAATTAGATGATTTGGAAGTACCTCCAGAAGGTTTTAGCTTACTGAAGCGAGAGGAAAAACGAGCCAAATTTAAAATTTATAACGGTGGCCCAGATACAAGTACAACTTTTATTTCTTTTAATCTCAATAAAGCTAAAAATTCCCAAGGGCAACCTTTAGTAGAACCAATCAAATCTAGCTGGTTTAATAAAAAAGAATTTCGTCAAGCTGTAGCCTATAGCCTGAACAGAGAAAAAATGAAAATCAATGCTTTTCGTGGGCTAGGTGAACTGCAAAATTCCTTTGTTTATGTGAAAAGCCCTTACTTTTTGCCTCCGGAAAAAGGGTTAAAAGTGTATGATTATAATCCAGAAAAAGCTAAACAAATACTGTTAAAAGCAGGGTTTAAATATGATGCTCAAAAACAATTGTTAGATGCTAGTGGTAATCGAGTCAGATTTACACTTCTAACCAATTCTGAAAGGAAAGTTAGAGGTGATATGGCAGCACAAATCCAACAAGATTTGGCAAACATAGGGATTAAAGTAGATTTACAAATTCTCAGCTTCAATGCCTATCTAGAAAAACTGAAAGTGTCACAAAATTGGGATTGTTACCTAGGGGGATTTGCAGGAGGAGGAATTGAACCCCACAGTGCTAGTAATATTTGGCGAATTAATGGTGGTTCACATGCATTTAATCAAAGCGCACAACCAGGAGATCCACCTTTAATTGGCTGGGAACCTTCTGAATGGGAAAAGGAAATTGATCGTCTTTACGTCCAAGGCGCACAAGTCATTGATGAAAATAAGCGCAAGGAAATTTATTACGAATATCAGCGGATAGCTTCAGAACAGTTACCGTTTATTCATTTAGTAGAACGTTTAAACCTCCAAGCAGTGCGCGATCGCTTCCAGGGCGTCAAGTATACTGCTCTTGGTGGGCCATTCTGGAACCTCTACGAACTGAGAGTCACTGATTAGCTCTAACATCCATCTATATAGCAAGTAAAATCTTCATTTGCCGTGACTCAAATTGAAACTTTGCGATCGCTCCTAGAAGCAGTTGCCAATGGTAAAGTTCATCCAGATGTGGCCTTGGACTCACTCAAAGACTTAGCCTATGAATCTGTAGGTGAGTTTGCCAAAATTGACCACCATCGTCAGCTGAGAACTGGTTTCCCAGAAGTGATTTGGGGGCCAGGTAAAACTCCGGAACAGATTGCTCAAATTATGGAGGTGATGCGCCAGCGTAACCCAGTGGTGATGGCAACCCGCATCGAACCAGCAGTTTATGCAGTACTGCAATCAAAGGTTAGAGGTTTGCACTACTACGAATTGGCGAAAATTTGTGCTATCACTCCTCCCACCATCGAACCACTGTTTGGAGGAGAGATAGGCATTCTTTCTGCTGGTACTGCTGATTTACCTGTTGCTGAGGAAGCAGCAGTCACCGCTGAACTCTCTGGTTTTCGCGTGCAACGTCTTTGGGATGTCGGTGTTGCTGGAATTCACCGCTTGCTGAGTAACCGCCACCTCATTGAGTCAGCATCAGTGTTGATTGTCGTGGCTGGGATGGAAGGTGCTTTACCCAGCGTTGTTGCAGGTTTGGCCGATTGTCCCGTGATTGCTGTTCCTACTAGCATCGGTTATGGTGCAAGTTTTGGCGGGTTAGCACCCCTATTAACAATGCTCAATTCTTGTGCAGCAGGAGTCGGTGTAGTGAATATTGATAATGGTTTTGGCGCTGCAGTTTTGGCGGGGCAAATTTTGCGGACAGCCGAGAAATTGCGGATGGCATCCTCTGCATCTTGAGTTATGACGAGGCTGGGGACTGGTGACTGGGGACTAGGGATTGGGGACTGGTGAAAAGAGTAATAACTAATTCCCAATACCCAATCCCCAATACCCAGTACCCAATACCCAGTACCCTTATCAAATATGAACTACTACAGCGATTTGATGTCTCAGTTAGTTTGGCATTTGCCAGCAAATATTACCCCACTAGCTCAAGCAATTCACGATCCAGACCTGATAGGTCAAATCTCGAAAGCTTGGGGCCACTTTGTACAGACAGGACAAATCTGGGCCCTGTTGATTGGTTTGGTCATTGGTTATATCATTCGGAATCTAACAAGTTACGGTTAACTTTCAAAGTGAGGAGTTAGGAGTTAGGAGTTAGGAGTGAAAAATTCATAACTGTTAACTCATAACTCTTAATTTTCCCCTACTCCCCTGTATTTATGACTAAAGAACAGACTTGGAGTCAGCGGTTTGAATCAGCGCTGCATCCGGTGATCGCTCGTTTTAATGCCAGTATCGGTTTTGACATGGCATTAATAGAATATGACCTGACTGGCTCAATAGCCCATGCTCAGATGTTGGCTCACACGGGTATTATTTCAACAGAAGAAGGAAAGCAACTAGTTGCAGGTTTAGAACAAATTCGCACTGAATACCACCAAGGAAAATTTCAGCCTGGTATCGATGCTGAAGATGTACATTTTGCGGTTGAACGGCGATTGACTGAAATTGTCGGTGATGTGGGTAAAAAGCTGCATACGGCGCGATCGCGTAATGACCAAGTTGGTACGGACACTAGACTTTATCTACGCGACCAAATCCAACAAATCAAAGGCCAATTGCGAGAATTTCAAAGTGTTTTATTAGATATAGCCCAACAGCACGTTGAAACTCTGATTCCTGGTTATACACACCTGCAACGTGCCCAACCCCTGAGTTTGGCTCATCACCTTCTGGCATACTTTGAGATGGCGCAGCGCGACTGGGAACGTCTGGGAGACGTTTATCGCCGAGTGAATATCTCGCCACTGGGGTGCGGTGCTTTAGCTGGGACTACTTTCCCTATTGATAGGTATTACACAGCTGAACTATTGCAATTTGACAACATTTATGCTAATAGCTTGGATGGAGTGAGCGATCGCGACTTTGCGATCGAATTTCTCTGCGCTGCTAGCTTGATCATGGTTCACCTCAGCCGTTTGAGTGAAGAAATTATTCTCTGGTCATCTGAAGAATTTCGTTTTGTTGCCCTCAAAGATAGTTGTGCTACAGGTTCCAGCATTATGCCCCAAAAGAAAAATCCTGATGTACCAGAACTGGTGCGGGGAAAAACAGGGCGTGTATTTGGTCATCTCCAGGGAATGTTAGTGATCATGAAAGGGCTACCACTGGCGTACAACAAAGACCTACAAGAAGATAAAGAAGGTTTGTTTGACAGTGTGAACACGGTTAAAGCCTGTTTGGAAGCAATCACAATTTTGCTGCGGGAAGGTTTAGAATTTCGCACGCAGCGTTTGGCACAAGCAGTAACAGAAGACTTTTCCAACGCTACCGATGTAGCAGATTACCTAGCAGCAAGGGGTGTTCCCTTCCGAGAAGCTTATAATCTCGTAGGTAAAGTAGTAAAAACTAGTATTGCTGCGGGTAAACTCTTGAAAGATTTGACATTAGAAGAGTGGCAACAGCTGCACCCAGCATTTGCCGCAGATATTTACGAAGCGATATCTCCACATCAAGTAGTAGCTGCCCGCAACAGTTACGGTGGTACTGGTTTTGCACAAGTGGCGAAAGCACTACTTGCCGCCCGCACTCAAATTGCTGAACAGGAAAACTAAGGAATGAGGGGGATGAGGAGGATGAGGGAGATGAGGAAGGAATAACTCCTAACTTTTAAATAATTCCCAATGCCCTATGCCCCATTCTCAATAAAATAAGGGCGTACAGATGTACGCCCTGAAAATTAATAATTTTAAAGAACAAGAATTTCGGTAGGCAACTTACTCAGCATCAATTGCTGCTGCGCCTTCATCTTCCTCACTCTTCGGCGGTCTTTGTTGGAATCTTCTCTGCATTCTTCCTGTCGTAGTTCGTTTACGAAACTTTCTGGCATATGCCTGGTTCCGTAGCGCCTTTTCTTTTTTCGGGTTACGGCGCTTAGCCATGTTCACCTCATTAATAAACAACAAAAAAGTTACAACTAGGCATTATTTAGGCAATATTCAGCTACCAATGTTATTGATATAGTTTTAGCCTAGTTTAGCAGCCTACAGACTTTGAACAGTTTACAATAATATCGCATTATAATTGAATATGTCAATAGTAATTTAGCATCACTTTTTAATGCTAGGGTTTTTGTATACTATTGTAGAGACTAAAAGACAGGAGTCTACTTGATAGAGCAATTCATAAAGTTCAGTGTGAAAATGTCGCATCCATAAACCAATAGTCAGTTGTTAGGTTGTTAACCTGGCATTATTTACTATGGATAAACCTTATGGATTTGATACCAATCAGATTTTGCAATCATCCAATATTCAGTAAATATTAATTATTATTGAGAAATTGAAATTTCTTGATTCCAAGAGTGACACTTATTAAAGTGGATAACCCTATAAAATCATATATATTATTTAAATTTTTAAATGTCTATTTAAAAACTAGTATTGAACACTGTTTGAAATCAGAATCTAACTAGATTTAATCAGAAATCTCCTCTGACATCAATTTATGAATTTATGATATGTATATAAAATTACCAGATACTTTATTTGAACAAAAAAATTATAAAATTGATATATTATACGGAAATCGTTAAAATAAAATCTCAAACCACAAACATGTTTGTAGAATACAAATCTCAATTCTTTAGTAGTTGAGCCTATGTTAAGTGGTCGGGACATTAGATAATACAACAAAGATATTTTAAGATTGAAAGTTATTGCTTTTTTTGCAAAATCTGTCCATTCTGCACGTAGCTTATGGCGCATTGGGCAAACGGTACTGGGTATTATCTTTCGGCATCCCATTACTGGCACTAGTATCATCCCGATATTACCTGATGGCCAAATTGTGCTGATCCGACGGCGTGATGATGGTTGCTGGGCATTGCCTGGAGGTATGGTGGACTGGGGAGAGGATATCTCTAAGACAGTCCGCAGAGAGTTAATGGAGGAAACTGGACTAGAGTTAATAGAAATTCGCCGTTTGGTCGGAGTTTACTCTGCACCAGATCGCGACCCCAGAATCCATTCTATTTGTGTTGTAGTTGAAGCCAAAGTGCAGGGAATGATGGTGGTTGAGGATACTTTGGAGGTCATGGAAATCCGGGCTTTCCCTGCCGAGTCCTTACCTCTAGGAAAAATGTCTCATGACCACTCCCAACAACTACAAGACTACTTGAATGGCTTGACTACACTAGCATAATAATTTTTTGTTATTGGTTATTTGTCTTTTGTTTGTTATTGATTATTTGTCTTTTGTCAGTTGTCAGTAGTTAACTTTTATGGATTAATGGCTATTGACTAATTTGCTAAGAGTAAACTGTTAACTTTAAGATGGATACCCTATTTCGTAACTCTCGGAGGAAACTCTCTCAAGGGCTATTATTCTGGCGTGAAACTGGTGAGGGCACTCCTGTAATTTTTTTACATGGTGCTTGGAAAGATAGCAGCCAATGGTTATCAGTGATAGAGTCACTATCTCAGAATTTCCATTGCTTCGCACCAGATTTATTAGGGTTTGGTGAGTCAGAGAATCTGAATATTCATCACTCAATTGATTTGCATGTAGAGTGTATAGCTGAGTTACTGCAAGCTTTGAAGTTAGAAAAAGTATATTTAGTAGGACATTCTCTAGGGGGATGGATTGCTGCTAGTTATGCTTTAAAGTATGCAGAGCAAGTTAACGGTTTAGTATTGCTAGCACCAGAAGGTGTAGAGGTAGAAGGACAAACAAAATCTTGGCAAAAGATGCGGCAGCTACTGAACCGTTCACCAATATTTTTTAAGATATTGCGATCGCTTCGTCCTTTAACTAAAATTTTGGGTTTACACGAACAAATTGAAAAGGATTGGCAGATGCGCCAAGAACTTTTGCAATACCCTACAGCCTGTAAACTACTATTTCAACGGCAACAGCCAGAAATTGAAGCAGAATTATTGCAAAACCGATTGCATTTAATGGAAGTTCCAGTTTTAATTTTACAAGGTGGTCAAGACTTATTAGATGCCGTTGTCAAAAGTCAGACTTACACTCAACTTATTCCGCAAGTTGAATTTAAGATGATTGCTCATGCAGGCAATGATTTACCAGAATCTTGTGCTGGGGTTGTGGCTGGAGATATTCGGGATTTTATTCAGCAGAATGGGTAGTTGTAAAATCAACTCTTGCAAAGGGTTTTAAACCATCTCCTCTCTTCTAGCAGGAAAGCCACGTCCTTCTAGCCAATTTTGCTTAGTTACCAAATTAAATATTGCTTGACGAATTGATGAAGCGTTGAAGTCTCGGACTACAATATCTGGCAAAATAGCGACTTGTTCATTTATCCAATCAAAATTCTTAAAATTTTGATAAAAGAACTTTTCGCTCCAAATATTAATACCAATTTTTGAGCCATCAGAGAAGAGTAATATTGCATTACAAAACTCCTCATCAACATGTTGGTCTTCTATTATATCAAGTTCAACCCATATTTCAAATTTCTTTAGATGACTCATTTTACAATGACTTTTAAATAAAATTTATGATCACCTGAAAATTACCCTTCACTCATCACTATTTCCCGCATTCCGCAAAAAGTTAAATTTGGTTCTAAAATCAAACGACTTGCGATATTAAGATATACAGTTTGAAAATAGTTGAATAATAAGGTGCGATCGCCGCCTTTAATCGCCACTTTTCCTTCAGGAAATAAACACCACCACGCCTCAATAAAATCTCTGATTCCAGCTAATAGAGTGTAAATTACTCCACTTTGAATTGCTTCTGATGTATTGTTAGCAAAACGTGAAGGTAGAGATGTGAAATCCTGCATTTCTACAAATGGTAGTTGCCCTGTTTTTTGACTAAGACTCGCAAACTGTAATCCTAGTCCTGGTAAAATTGCGCCTCCCACTAAACATTGATTCTCATCTGCACCCGTAAAAGTTAGGGCTGTTCCTGCATCAATAACTAACATGGGAAAACCCCAACTTTTCCCAGCACCCCACAAAGCTAAAGCGCGGTCAATTCCTAGCGTGGGATATACAGCCTGAAGCGGTACTTGGTCTAAGGTAATGATGCGAATATTTGGGTAAATTTGCCACAATGCTGTTTGGCTAGGAACTACGGAAGCTACGATGAGGGGAGGGAGGGATGAGGGGGATGAGGTGAGTAAAAATTCTTCTCTTGTTCTCTGATGCAGTGGAAAAATTGCTAGTAATAAATCATCCAGTGTTTGACATTGAGCTAGCTGATATATGGCAGACTCAGGTAAATAGTCAGTATCCCATGTAAAATCAAGAGTTTCGCCTCTAAACAACCCCCAATGCAACCGAGAATTCCCAATCTCCAAACCCAGCCAAATATTCTTTGTCTCCCTCATTCCCCTATCCCCCTCATCCCCGTCATCTTTCCTGTGGTTCGCTCATTTGATCTTTTTTAACTTAACTATAAAATTTTTAATAAAAATTTACATAAAACCCGTGGCACAATAATACAAGAGGAATAAATACTCATTTTGTCAAGGAGGGGAGTTATGGTAGCGCTCACCGAGAGAACTGAAAAACGGCTTACCATACAGACTGCGGCAATTGCTGAACAGACAACGGCAATTCGCTCATTAGATTGGGATCGCGATCGCTTCGATATCGAGTTTGGCCTGCAAAACGGCACAACTTACAACTCGTTTCTTATCCGGGGTGAGCAGACTGCCTTAGTAGATACTTCCCACGAAAAGTTTCGCAAGTTATACTTTGATACGCTCACCGGACTAATCAATTTATCTGAGATTGATTATTTGATTATCAGCCACACCGAACCAGACCACAGTGGCTTAGTCAAAGATTTGTTACAAATGGCTCCAGAAATCACCGTCGTCGGTTCTAAAGTGGCGATTCAGTTTCTAGAGGATTTGGTACATCAGCCATTTAAGCGCCGGATTGTGAAAAATGGCGATCGCTTGGATTTGGGCAACGGTCACGAATTAGAATTTGTGATTGCGCCTAATTTACATTGGCCTGACACCATATTCAGCTTCGACCACAAAACCCAAATTCTCTACACCTGTGACGCTTTCGGGATGCATTATTGCTCCGATAGCACCTTTGATGAAGACTTAAAAACCATTGAAGCCGACTTTAAATATTACTATGAATGCTTGATGGGGCCAAATGCCCGCTCAGTATTATCTGCCCTTAAGCGGATGGGGGAACTGCCCACGGTTAACATGATTGCCACTGGTCACGGGCCACTATTATCTCACCATGTAGAAGAACTCACCAAGCGCTACCGCAATTGGAGTCAAAACCAAACCAAACCAGAAACAGTCATTGGCATATTTTACGTTTCCGAATACGGCTATGGCGATCGCCTCGCCCAAGCAATTGCCAACGGTATCAGCAAAACTGGTGTTGGTCTGGAAATAGTAGACTTGGGAGGAGAAGTAGATTTACAAGAGTTGCGGGAAATCGTCGGGCGTTGTGCGGGAATTGTGGTTGGGACACCGCCAGTTAGTAGTAATGCTAATATTCAAGCAGCCCTCAGCACTGTTTTAGGTTCTGTCAAAGAAAAACAAAGCATAGGTATATTTGAAACTGGTGGCGGAGATGATGAACCCATCGACCCGTTACTGAGTAAATTCCGTAACTTGGGATTGACAACAGTTTTCCCAGCCATTCGCATTAAAGAAGCACCCACAGAAAACATCTACAAGCTATGTGAAGAAGCTGGGACAGACTTAGGGCAATGGGTGACACGCGATCGCAGCATCAAAGCCATGAAATCCTTGGGTGCTGATTTAGACAAAGCATTAGGTAGACTCAGCGGCGGTTTGTATATTATCACCGCCAAAAAAGGCGATGTGAAGAGTGCCATGTTAGCCTCTTGGGTAGCCCAAGCCAGCTTTAAACCTTTAGGATTTTCCATTGCCGTAGCCAAAGACCGGGCGATAGAATCACTCATGCAAGTAGGCGATCGCTTTGTACTCAATATCTTAGAAGAAAGCAATTATCAAAAGCTGATGAAACACTTTTTAAAGCGATTCGCCCCTGGTGCAGACCGCTTTGAAGGAGTGAGAACTCAGCCAGCCGAAAACGGCGCCCCCATCCTCACCGATGCTTTGGCATACATAGAGTGTGAAGTCGTCAGTCGTATGGACTGCGGCGACCACTGGGCAGTATACAGTACAGTTTACGCCGGACGAGTTTCTAAACCAGATGCCATGACAGCAGTGCATCACCGTAAAGTTGGAAACCACTACTAAGAAAGTTAGGAGTGAGGAATTAGGAGTGAAGAGTGAGGAGTTAGAAATTAAAATTAGGAGTTCTAGGAACGGTTTTAAGAATAGATATCGTTTGCACAGAACTTCAAAAATTTAGATTGACAACTTTCTTCAACTCTAACTTTTAATTCCTAACTTTTAACTCCTAACTTTTAACTCCTAACTCCTAACTCTCACTTCGTTATGCCACAAACTAAACCCCGCGACGTTCAGGTTTTTCCTGTTGCTACAGATACTAGAGTACTGCGATCGCGCAGTTGGACAAGGCTAAGGTTTGAAATAGAATATGCTCTTGCCAAGGGTACAACTGCGAACTCTTATTTAATTGAAGGTGATAAAACTGCCCTCATCGACCCACCAGGCGAAACGTTTACGCAAATTTTTTTAGAAGCTTTACAACAGCGTTTTGATGTTAAAAAGCTGGATTATGTAATTTTGGGACATGTCAATCCCAACCGCGCGGCTACTTTAAAAGCTTTGCTAGAAATTGCCCCGCAAATCACCTTTGTGTGTTCTAATCCTGGGGCGATAAATTTGCGGGGGGCGTTGGAAAATCTTGATTTACCAATTTTGATTATGCGGGGGGAAGAAACTCTAGATTTAGGCAAAGGACATTATTTGCAATTCATTCCCACGCCTAACCCCCGCTATGCAGATCACCTGTGTACCTATGACCCACAAACGGAAATACTTTACTCAGATAAGTTATTTGGGGCGCATGTTTGTGGCGATCAAGTTTTTGATGAAGGCTGGGAAGTATATAACGAACATCGCCGCTATTATTTTGATTGTTTGATGGCACCCCATGCGCGTCAAGTAGAAACCGCCCTCGATAAACTTGCCGATTTGCCTGTGCGTTTGTACGCCACCGGACACGGGTCTTTGGTGCGTTACGGTTTAATTGAACTCACCAAAGCTTACCGCCTGTGGAGTCAACAGCAAACCTCAGCAGACTTGACAGTTGCTTTGATTTATGCATCAGCCTATGGTAATACTGCAACTTTAGCCCAAGCGATCGCGCGTGGTATCACCAAAGCTGGTGTTGCTGTAGAATCGATTAACTGTGAATTTACCGACCCAGACGAAATCCGGGCAGCTGTGGAAAAAGCAGATGGCTTTATTATGGGTTCACCCACCCTTGGCGGTCATGCACCCACACCAGTGCAAACAGCTTTAGGAATTGTGCTATCTACTGCGACGAACAATCAGCTGGCTGGTGTGTTTGGTTCCTTTGGCTGGAGTGGTGAAGCCGTTGATTTAATTGAAAGCAAACTCAAAGATGCTGGCTATCGGTTTGGTTTTGACACCATCCGGGTGAAATTTAAACCCAACGATGTCACATTGCAACTGTGCGAAGAAGCCGGCACTGACTTTGCCCAAGCATTGAAGAAAGCTAAAAAAGTGCGATCGCCGAGTGTTCCTGCTACTAGTGTAGAACAAGCAGTAGGGCGGATTGTCGGTTCACTGTGCGTAGTCACCGCCAAGCAAGACGATATCTCTAGTGCGATGTTAGCCTCTTGGGTGTCTCAAGCTAGTTTTAGTCCCCCTGGTTTAACCATCGCCGTTGCCAAAGAACGTGCAGTAGAATCGCTAACACATTCAGGGAATAAATTTGTCCTCAACATTCTCAAAGATGGCAATCACATCGGCTTGATGAAGCACTTCCTCAAGCCTTTTGGCCCAGGACAAGACCGATTTGCAGATGTTGCTGCCCAGGAAGCAGAGAATGGTTCACCCATACTTACCGATGCTTTAGCATATCTGGAATGTTCCGTACAAAATCGCATGGAATCTGGCGATCATTGGCTGGTTTATGCCACTGTGGACAATGGCAAATTGCTAGATAATAACGGAGTAACAGCCGTCCATCATCGTAAGACGGGAACACATTATTAATTGGGGACTGGGTACTAGGGACTAGGGACTGGGGATTAGGAAATTTTTCTCCAGTTTCTATAAATAAAGTTTTGACATCTCGGCATTTGGAGTTCAGAACTCGAAGCGTCGAGTTCCAAGCTTGAAGTTCCGAGTTCAGAACTAGAAGCGTCGAATTCCAAGCTTGAAGTTCCAAGTTCAGAACTCGAAGTGTCGAATTCCAAGCTTGAAGTTCCAAGTTCAGAACTTCAAGCGTCAAGTTATAAGCTCAAAAGTGAGAGTTTGGAGAGCGATCGCATCTTATACCAATTTTAAAAAAGAATGCAATAGATACATACCTTGTAGGGGGTACAGCTGTACGCCCCTACTTTAAGTAAAATCTAAGTACAATCAACCTCGAACATAGCTGAAAACATCAGATTTCTCTTTTCACCCTATTCCCCACTCCCTATTCCCTATTCCCAATTCTCAACAATGTCTTACAGTCAGTTTGATATTGAATCAATTCAAACCAAGTTTAATATCACTTTAATAGAAAAAGTCAGTAAATTTGGTGAAGTACCAGAAATCAGCTATAGCGATTACCTAGCAGAAACACTTCGTTTTAATACACCAATAGCCTTAGCAATTAACTCAGAAAAATCTCGTTCAGAGATGATTATTGCACCAATATTGTTAGAATTAAAGCGACTATATCCTGAAAAAGTAAGTTTATTTTCTGGTAAAGACTTTAACGTTGATATAGAGAAAGGTTTAACAGGTTATTGTCATTTTTTAATCAGTCGTTCGCCAGAACAATTATTTATCACTTCACCAGTTATCACCGTGGTAGAAGCAAAAAACGAGAATATTGAAGCTGGTTTAGGACAATGTATGGCAGAAATGATTGCATCTCAGATTTTTAACCAGCAAAAAGGAAAACAGGTTAATCAAATCTTTGGTGCTGTAACTACCGGAAGTAATTGGAAGTTTATGCAGTTAACAGGAACAACAATAGAAGTTGATTTAAATGAATACTTTTTGAATCAAGTTGGTAAAATTTTAGGTATTTTGAGCTTAGGATTAAACTAGAGATAAGTAAGTTAGAGGTTATTTATAAAGTAAATATTTAAGTAGGGTGGGTTAAGGCTGTGCAAAGATTTGGAAGTTTGAGAGAGTAAGCATTAGCCGTAACGCACCGAGAAAGACGGTACGTTAAGCGTTGCTATAACGCACCCTACAATTTAAGGTTTACTATTTATTTAAACCCGGTTTAATTTTAAAAAGTCACTTTTTCGCCCCGCGTGACTATACATTGTTGCCGCTGCTAAGTAAGACCATGATATGCAGCCTTATATCAACCTCTTTGGTGTCTCAGGGTAGATTTTGTTTGAGTAAAAGATGTAAATAATTTAATTGATGCAACCTTATATTAGCCTCTTTGATGTGTCAGGGTAACTTAATTTTGCGTAAATAATGTAAATAATTTAGTTTGTGCAGTCCTATATTTAGGCTGTGTCGTCTGTCATGATAGCTTTTTTGAGTTGACTCATTTAATTAGAACTTATATTTTTGCCGTCAACAGGCGTTATTATACTTGCATTATCTTTGCTAGCTGTGTCATGGTAAGTTATTTACAAAATCAAACGGTATGTTATTATATTTGTGTGGATTATCTAAAAATTAAGGAGCTTAATTTTTAGGTAAATAAAATAAAAGGCAGAGTACTAAAAAACTTAGTAACCCTACCTAAACAAGAAGTTACTGCAATAACTTCTTATACAACCTTACTTTTTTATATTCAGCAATGCTACAGCTAAAACGAGCATTGCTGATATTTGTGCTAAATTTTTAGTTATAAAAACTAATAAAACTAGCACGATCAGTACATAGAGTTTTCCCATGAATGCAATAACGCTTTTCATGATTAATACTCCTATATTTTATTTTTACAAAATACACAAGCCAATATATCGACCCAGCAACTATACAAAACATATGTAAAAGTGCTGTATTATTAGCTTTTTCATAGTGTATTTTCGCATATTATATCACACAGCCAGAGATAGAAATAATCAATCTCGGCGTCAATACTTAAATATATTAACTTGTTGCCAGAATATTCTTCAGGTTTAAGGCAAAGATTAGTTCAATGAATAAAGTTATACTAAATCTAGAGCCAATTCTTCGCCTTAACGATGAACAGTTTTATCAACTGTGCATGGCGAATAAAGATTTAAATCTAGAATTAAGTGCAACTGGAGAACTGATTATTGTGCCACCAGTGGGAGGAGAAAGCGGAAATCAAGAAGCAGACTTGATTACTGATTTAAATATTTGGAACCGCCAAACAAAATTAGGAATAGTTTTCAGTTCATCTACTATATTTCAACTACCCAATGGCGCAAAACGATCGCCTGATGTTGCGTGGGTAAAATTAGAACGATGGGAAGCACTCACACCCGAACAACGTAAGAAATTTCCGCCACTAACACCAGACTTTGTAATTGAACTTCGCTCAGAAAGCGATCGCTTAAAAACTCTGCAAGATAAAATGCAGGAATATATAGAAAATGGTTTACGTTTAGGATGGCTGATTAATCCTCAAGATGAACAGGTGGAAATTTACCGTCCACAACAGCCAGTACAAGTAGTGCAAATATCATCCAAACTTTCTGGAGAAGAAGTTCTACCTGGATTTGAATTACAGGTAGAAAAATAACTCACTTCAAATCCATCTAATTAATTATTCTAAAAACTATCTGCGTCTCTGCGCCTCTGCGTGAAATATAATACTCGAATTTTATTAACATCAAATCATTGATAATTTTCTAACCAATTGATTAAATCTTGTTTAACAGAAAAATCCAACAAAGCCTCTTCTAATGCTTCTAATTGCTCACTTGATAATTGCTGAATTTTTGACTGTAAATTCGGCTCTATATTTCCCAACTTGCGATTAAGTAAACGAAAAACTACTTTTAACTCACCTTCTTGCAGAATTTCTTGATAAAGTGGTGATTCTCGCATTAAATCCTCCTGTAAAAATTGCCGAATCAGATTTTTATTAAACTTGAGTCTAGCTAATATTTCAGTACAGACAGAGATATTCTGTTGTTCCTCTCGCTCCTCAATGCTATCAATTTTATCCGCAACTTGCCTTAACAAGACTTCTGGCGTATCCGTCCTAGCCAGTATTGCTAGAGGTAGCAACGCTGGATTTTCCAACAGTGGAGTAGGATCTTCCTCCCACAAACGTACTACTCGATAAGGATGAATAGTTCTTCCTACAGCCAGTTGTTCTACATAAACTATAGGTGATTTTGTTTGCTTGAGAAAAATAACAACTTGCTCAATTGGACAGTCATATTTCCGGTAGAGTCTCACCCAATAATCTAGCATCCGTAAAGGTAACGGAGGGCTAGAGGAAGGTATAGTTTGAAACTCTAAATGGAGAATTTGACCTCTATTTGGTAGTAAATAAAGTGCATCAGAACGAATTGGTTCGAGGCTGAGTTCTGTTGGTAAAGGCTGAATTTCAATATCTTCGACATTCAGCAACCAACTAACAAAAGCAAAAGGATAGGCTTGAGCAAGGTAGCGGCAAATATTGTCGTAAGCCAAGAGTATAATTATTAACTGCCAAATTAGTATCTCATAAATGCAGGCGCGATCGCCTGTAATACCCATCACACTATCTCTAACTCAAGTTATTACCTGGTGTCTATCTTAGGGTTCTACCTAGATATGGAAAAATTGCCTAGCCTAATCATAGGTGCAATTAAACATAGGGAAAAATTTGTATGACGACCAACGTTTCTAATGACATCAATAAAAATATCAATTCGTCACTGATAATCGGTGTTCTCTTGACTATATTGGGAATTATTGCGATCGCTCAACCTTTCCTGACGACAATTTTTGCTGAAACTTGGTTTGCTTTCATTCTTATTTTCTCAGGATTTGCCAAACTAGTATATGCTGCTCAAACACGCGATCGCGGCGGTTTTTTGTGGAAGCTTTTATTAAGCGGACTCTACATTGCTACAGGTGTGATGCTGTTCGTTTACCCTCAAACTGGTATCCTGACTCTGACTCTGTTGTTGGGTAGCTTTTTGTTAACCGAAGGTGTATTTGAGTTAATCTTGGCGTTCCGCTTGCGTCCACAACAAAACTGGACTTGGGTATTGGGTGATGGCATCATTACCCTAGTGTTGGGTGCAATGATTTGGTTCCAGTGGCCATTCAACGCACCTTGGGTTCTTGGCATACTTGTAGGTGTCAGCGTTCTCTTCACTGGTATTTCTCGTGTCATGCTGTCACTAAATACACGTTCTTTCCTAAATCAACCTGATTCTACTGCAAGTGCATAAAGCGCTGTATTCTACTGAAGGGTGGGCATTAAAATGTCCACCCTACTTGCTTACTAACGTCTCAAATTTCAATTCTCTTTTCTAAGTACTGACCAATCATTGATTGTTCGCCAGCACGGGAGATGATTGATTGTCTCGTGCGATATTTGCTACCAATTAACTTTAACTCTTCCTCAAATACTGAACCGTTGTACTCAGTTCGTAAACACAAAGTTTTGGGGTTGGGAAAATAATATTTTGCGGTAACTGGTTTAGATGTGGCAAAACCGCGATCGCGATATAAAGTATTTCCTAGAACTCCAAATAGTGTATGACCTTTTGACTCCTTCCTACCATGTAGCACATCAGTACTTTCCCAAGTCACTGCTGCACCACACATCAAACTTACGCTAGCAGGTAAATCGTGCATCTTTGCAAGTTTTTGCAATTCATCGCATCCTTGCTTTAAAAAACGAATGGCAATTATACTCTCAATTTCCTTGGTTTCTCCTTCTGGAAGGGTATAGTAACGCCGTTCGGATCGCCAATTACCTGTTGATTCTTGGAAAAACTCTGCAATCTGCAACTCTTCAGCGGTTTGTAGAATTTGTGGTGGTGATGTCACTGTTTTTTGTCCTCGCGCAAAGTTAATCTCTAGTTGAGCATTGAGACTCACTACATTACATCTGTCTCAAATATCAAATTTTGATAATTTTCTTAATCTAAACTAGATATTGCTACGATTACTGATAGTTTGACTACAATCCCAAGATTCAATTTGTAAAAGGGACTAGTGATTAGGGATTAGGATTAGGAAGAAGTTTCCCAGTACCTAGTACCCAATACCCAATCACGGATGTGAGGCTCAAAACTCAAGATAAAAGGCTTATTTGGAAGCGATCGCTTGTGTTATATCTTGAGGATGAGTTTAGAAAAGCTAAACATACGTATACTAAGTATACAATGGGATTGCGTACTATAAAATTCTCCACCTCTGCGTCAACAGAGTAGTGCTGGGATTTTTTTCAATTAGATTAGACAATCACTGTTAATAGTCATCAGTCATCAATCATCAATTATCAGTCATCAATAAACGGCTGTTTGAGCCAAAAGCCGCCCTGATAGGAGCAAAATAAATGATTTTGGACGGAAATAGCCCGCAGAAATTGTTGAAAATGCAAAATTTCACAGTTGCAAAGCAAGTAGTTAATCCTCGGTTACATCAGACAGCTAGCAAAGAGAATACACGGAAATTTCTCTATGGCTTTGGCTTGCAGCCTACTTTATGGATTGCTTGTTTGTTGAGTATTGGATTGATGACGGCCAGTTGTGGTTCATCTGAGAAAGACGCAGCCGACGCACAATCTCAAAGTCCGAATCAGCAACGGGGTGGCGGTGCAACAGCCGTAGATGCAGCGATCGCTAAAACTGGCTTATTAGAACAACCACAGAAATACACAGGTACTACTACACCATTTCGGATAGTATCAGTGCGATCGCAAATAGAAGCCAGACTATTAGCTTTAAACCTCGATGTCGGCGATAAAGTTAGCCAAGGGCAAAACGTCGGGTTATTAGATGATGCTTTGGTGTTAACAGCATTAACACAAGCAGAAGCAGAACTAGCAGCACTGCAATCAGAAGTAGCCAGGGCTAAAACTCAGGTTGGCAATGCTCGTGCTGAAGTTGAACGAACACGGCTACAACTGGTACAAGCTCAAGCAGACTCAGAACGGCAACAAAAACTATTTAAACAAGGCGCGATCGCCGAACAAACAGCCCAACAAGCACGCACAGAGGCGCAAACTGCCGAACAAGCACTCAAAGCTGCTCAAGAGCAAGTCCGCACAGAACAGCAAGCTGTAGCTGCTGCACAAAGAAGAGTAAACGCCCAAGCCGCAGTCGTTGCTCAAGCCAAAGAACGCAGATCATACGCTCAATTAATATCTCCTATTACTGGTGTAGTTACAGAAAAAGTCACAGAACCAGGTAATCTCTTACAAGTGGGTAATGAAGTCCTGAAAATTGGCGACTTTAACCGTGTAAAAGTTGTAGTACAAGTTTCTGAATTAGAACGGGCACAAATTCAAGTAGGACAATCTGTGCAAGTCCGCTTAGATGCTTTACCAAATCAAGTATTAATTGGCAGAGTCACACGCATTTCTCCTGCCGCCGATGCCACAGCGCGTTTGATACCAGTGGAGGTAGTCATTCCCAACAGTCAAGACCAAATTGGCAGCGGACTACTAGCGCGAGTTATTTTTGCAACTCAAACACCACAGCGAGTTGTAGTATCCCAGACAGCTATTGTGCAACCAGCAGGGGAGAAAGGGAGCAAGGGAGCAGGGGAGCTACAAGACCAAGTAGGGACAATCTTTGTAGTACAGGATATAGAAGGTAAAACCAAGGTGAGTGCGCGTGCTGTCACTTTAGGGAAAAAGGCTAATAGTCAAGTGGAAATTTTATCTGGTTTGCAACCAGGAGAGCGCTATGTTGTCCGTAGTGGTAAGCCGTTAAAAGAGGGAGAAGCCGTAAGACTATCAATTATTTCCGAAACAGCACAGCCAAACCCTAAACAATAAAAGTGAACAATTAAAAATTACCTTTTGACATTTTTAATTTTTAATTGGAGCGAAGCGACAGTCATGCAGCAAGTACAGAATAGCGGTGGATTTAGTTTAAGTGCGATATCAATTCGCCAACACATCGGCACACTCATGCTCACCTTAGCAGTGATAGTCTTAGGTGTATTCTTTATTATCAAGTTGCCTGTAGATTTACTACCATCAATTACCTATCCTCGAATTGGTGTGCGGGTACAAGCACCCGGAGTTTCGCCAGAGGTAGCTGTTGATGAAATTACAAAGCCATTAGAAGAAGCCTTTTCAGCTACTGAGGGCGTGATTCAAGTTTTTTCCCAAACTCGTGAAGGACAGATCAGTTTGGATTTGTTCTTTCAACCAGGCGGCAACATTGACCAAGCCTTAAACGATGCTACAGCTGCTTTTAACAGAGCTAGAAGTACTTTACCAGATACCATTGAAGAACCGCGCCTATTTAAAGTTGACCCTTCTCAATTACCTGTTTACGAATTGGCATTAACTTCGCCTTCCTTGTCAGGTGTAGATTTACGGGTTTTTGCCGAAGAAGAACTAGCCCGCGAACTCGGTGTAGTACCGGGAGTTGCAGGGGTGGACGTATCAGGAGGAGTTAATGAAGAAGTTCGAGTCAATATTGATTTGGATCGCTTGCAAGCTTTGGGTGTAGGTTTAACAGATGTTCTAGACCATCTTAGAGACCGCAACCAAGATATTTCTGGCGGTCGAATTTTGGGACAGAATTCTGAACCATTAACCCGTACCGTGGGGCGTTTTCAAAATGCCCAGCAAATCAAAGACTTGTCTTTTGAAGTCACATCTACTCCCTCATCTTCCTCATCCCCCTCATCTTCCCCTACCCCTACTCGCCGCGTCTACTTGCGAGATTTTGCCCAAGTCATTGATGGTTCAGAACAACAACGAGTTTACGTCTTACTCAATGGAAAAGAAGCTGTAAAAGTCAGTATTCAAAAGCAGCCAGATGCCAACACCATTGATGTTGTAGATGGTGTGAAAAAACGCTTGGAAGAATTGCGACAAGCTGGTGTAATACCCCAAGGAACAGTTTTGACACCAACTTTAGATGAGTCTCGGTTTATCCGCAATTCTATTTCAAATGTTACTAGTTCCGGCTTGTTTGGCACAGCATTAGCAGCGATCGCAGTTCTCCTGTTTTTAGGTTCCCTACGGCAAACTTTTATCATCGTCATCGCTATTCCTTTAGCAACCCTTGCAGCCATCATTTTCATGGGGTTATTTGGCTTATCACTTAACGTTTTTAGTTTGGGTGGTTTGGCTCTAGGTGTAGGTATTGTAGTAGATAACTCCATTGTCATGTTGGAGAACATTGCCGAGGGCGCAGGTATGACTCCTGGCAAAGATACGAGAACCCCCTTGAATTCACGACAATTAATTTCTCAAGCAGAACAAAGTAGCCAAGAAGTAGAATCAGCTTTAGTTGCTTCCACGAGTACAAACTTGGTAGCAGTGTTACCATTTTTACTTATTGGTGGCTTTATCGCGCTACTGTTCAACGAGTTAATTCTTACCATCAGCTTTTCCGTAGCCGCTTCGATTTTGATAGCTGTCACCGTTGTACCGATGTTAGCATCTCGGATGTTGGCATGGAAATTTTCTAGCCGCTTGAGTAATTTTTGGCTACTACGAGAATTTAATCGTCGCTTTGATGCTGCTACTAGAGGTTATGGTGGATTTTTAGCTGGGATACTACGGTGGCGAATAGTAACGGTTGCGATCGCTACTATCCTGTTGGGTGGTGGTAGTTTGTGGATGGCTCCGCAAATTCCTCAAGAAATCTTACCCCGCATCAATACAGGACAAGCCAACTTAAATGCTCAATTTCCTCCCGGTACACCGCTAGAAACTAACAAAAAAGTTATGGCTGCGGTGGATGAAATTATCCGCAAGCAACCGGAAACAGAATATGTTTTTTCCACAGTTGGTGGTTCTCTGTTTGGCAATACTACCAACGAAAATGCTTTACGGGCTTCCAGCACCATTACCCTCAAACCAGGTACAGATGTGGAAGCTTATGTAGAACGAGTCACCAAACAGTTCAACAAACTAAATTTAGTAGGAATTCGCTTGCGTCTTGCTCCTGGTCAAGTGCGGGGCCTAATTCTCAACAACTCACCGGTGCGTGGTGCTGATGTTGATTTAATTCTTCAAGGAAATGATGCCAATGTTTTACAACAGGCTGGTCGCCAAGTACTAACAGCACTAGAAGAACGAGTCACCCAAGCCAGATTTCGCCCCGATGCAGATGACCGTCAACCAGAAATCCAAATTATTCCAGACTGGGAAAGAGTTTCAGCTTTGGGATTAAATACTACAGATATTGGCGAAACGATTCAAACTGCACTTGAAGGTAGCGTACCAACTCAACTACAACGTGGCAACCGTTTAGTTGATGTACGTGTGCAGTTAGATGAAACATCTGTGCAAACACCTTCTGAATTGGAAAGATTACCTTTGTTTGTGGAAAACAACCACCAAGTCCGCCTGAGCGATGTTGCCAAAGTTGTTGAAGGTCAAGCTCCAGGAGAAGTTCAGCGAATTAACCAGCGTCAGGTTTTCTTAATTGCAGGTAATTTAAGTGAAGGAGCCAGCCTGAGCAATGCTTTGGCAGAGGTGGATACAGTACTTAATAGTATAGATTTGCCTGAAGGTGTGAGCGTCTTACCTAGTACCGCAGCTGAATCTAATCAGCAACTACAAAGCTCACTGCAACTATTAGGTGGATTAGCTGCCTTTTTAGTCTTTGTAGTTATGGCGGTGCAATACAATTCTCTGATTGATCCATTAGTCATTATGTTTACAATTCCCCTTGCCTTGGCTGGGGGTATTTTCGGTCTTTACATCACTAAGACCCCCATTGGTGCAACTGTAATAGTTGGTGCTGTTTTATTGGTAGGTATTGTAGTTAACAATGCCATCATCATGGTGGAATTGGCAAATCAAATCCGTGAACGAGACAAAGTTGACCGCAAAACTGCAATTTTGCAAGCAGCACCTCAACGTCTGCGTCCAGTATTAATGACTACCATTACCACTGTTTTGGGTATGTTTCCACTGGCATTAGGCATTGGCGAAGGCTCAGAATTTCTCCAACCCTTGGGTGTGGTTGTGTTTTCAGGTTTATCTTTAGCCACAGTGCTGACGCTGTTTATCATCCCTTGTTTTTATATTTTGCTGCACGATCTTTTCGGTGGTAATTGGTTAAAGCCAGTGTCAGCTTGGCTACGTGTATGGAAGAAAAAATTTTACTAAATATCTAGTGTTTATTAGAATGATTGTCATTAGTTATTTGTCTTTTGTCATTAGTCGTTACAAAGGAAAAATAGATAATTATAGGACTTACACAAGAACTCTCTGAAAACCTCTTTACTTTGTGTCTTTTGCAGTACCCTACCCTGCGGGAACGCCTGACGGCGAACGGGAAGCCGCTTACGCGTCTACGTTTTTTCATAGTTTTGCGTAAGTCATGAATTACAAAGCCCCTCTCCGCGTCGGAGAGGGGTTGGGGAGAGGTTCATCAAACTCACGTATTTAAGACTCAATTAATACAAATTTGCGAATATGAGGGTTGTTAATTTGAGAGTGGCGGAAGCAGAAAATAGTCAACAAAAGCCACCAAGCAAACAGAGAAAACAAAGATTTATCTAATATTGATATAAAGCTTTGGAGGTTTCTTTGCTTGAGCGCTACCAAACTCCAATGTAGTTTCAGGTAATTTTTAATATGTTCAAAAGCAGGAACATGAGAATTATGTTTACTATCAATCAAAGCGTATATTTTCTTTTTCATTAAAATATTGGTATCTAGTCGCCGAGCCAAAGAAAATTTTTGATTATACGCGCCAGGCCAAATGGTACGGTAAGCGAGGCACTGATTGAGGAAAATGGCATCACCAAACTGGGCAATGCGAATCCAAGAATCAATGTCATCACAGTTAGCATCTAGTTGGGAATCCCATCCGCCAGTTTTCCAGAAAGCCTCACGACGGCAAGCCACTTGCACAGGTGTACCAAAGGGTACAAGCTCTAAGAGCATACCGTAATGAATATCTGCTTGGGGAATACAGAAAGCTAAGCCAGGGCCAAGTCGGGGGGTGCGGCTGAGTTCAACTTCATCACTATCCACCTGAGCAGCAATACAAGAACAAATGGCAGCATTAGGGCAAAGTGCGATCGCCTGTGCCATTTGTTCTATACAGTTGGGAGATAAGTAATCATCATCATCTAAAAACTTAATCCAATCGCCGCTAGCTTTTTGAACTCCAGCATTGACTGTTGCTGCGTGACCTTTGTTAACTTCATTGCGATGATAGATAACAGAGTCACCCAAGCTTTTGACATAAATTTCAGTATCTTGAGACGAACAGTCATCAGCAACAATTACCTCACAAGCAATTGTCTGGTTGAGAGCAGAATCAATAGCCCGACGCAACAAGTTTAAGCGATTATAGGTAGTGATGACGACGCTAAATTTCATAAATATCACACCCTCAGCACAGCCTTCTGCAATATAACTTGCATACTGTAGCTGCCGTATCGGTAGAATTATCAATATCTAAATCTACAAGGCTTATGCAACTGGCACATATATCTTTTGTTATAGAAGTTAAGAGTCAAGAGGAGACATTTGCGTTTTGAGGTTCTCTCGCTCTCATGCAAGTGGTTTGAGAACCCAATCTCTTGTACTACCTCACTACACGACAGGCTGCTTTTAACTCTCAACAACCTTGTAGAGGAAAATAGAAACTTGGGTAAGTCCTGATGTAAAATCAGTAGACTGAAACAGGTTTCTCGATTTATCATTGATGATTGTGAGTTTTTAAAGCAAAGAGGCTATGAGCGCTCAAGAGATTATCCGCTCCATTGAAGCGGAACAACTAAAATCGGATCTGCCCTTAATTTACGTGGGCGACACTGTGAAAGTCGGAGTCAAAATCAAAGAAGGTGACAAATACCGCGTGCAACCCTACGAAGGTGTTGTGATTGCCAAACGTAATGGCGGTATTAATGAAACAATTACAGTCCGCCGCGTATTTCAAGGTATTGGCGTTGAGCGGGTGTTTCTGCTCCATTCTCCCCGAATTGACAGCATCAAAGTTTTGCGCCGTGGTAAAGTCAGACGTGCTAAGCTATATTATCTGCGCGATCGCGTAGGTAAAGCTACCCGGATCAAGCAACGGTTTGACCGTTCTTTGTGATTAAGCGTTAGACAGTATGGGAAAAATCTTAACTCAAGCGGCATTTGCCGCTGATTTGTTCCCAAGACAAAAATAAGGTAATATAGAGTTCGGATTGTGTTAAACTAAAAAGGTTGAACACAACAACTGAATCCAAGCCAGCTTGTGCGCTCTTAGTTCAGTTGGTAGAACGCAGGTCTCCAAAACCTGATGTCGGGGGTTCAAGTCCTCCAGGGCGCGCTCGGAAGCAAAAAACATAACCCGGAACAGTAGCACATCTGCTAGTATAGCAGTTAGTGCTAGTGATTTCGGGTATAGTTATTTTATTATTTGCAGCTTTCTTGCTTCCACTAAAGTTAGGACGGAATTAAAGCTGTAACCCTGAACGTGAACTAGCAGGATATAGCTATATAAGAATGGGGAGATAAACGACTGTGGCCAAGAAAAATGAAGCAGAAATGCCAGAAACCACGAATGGGTTTAGCTTGCTCAACTTCTTCCAAGGAACTAGAGAAGAGCTTGAGAAAGTGGTTTGGCCCAGTCGCAAGCAGCTAGTAAGTGAATCAGCGGCTGTGTTGCTGATGGTGACACTTTCCGCTTCTTTGATCTATTTGGTTGATGGATTCTTCACTTGGGCAGCAAAACAGGTATTCTGATGACTTCTGCAACAGACGAACCACTCAATTCGACTTTGCAGTCAGAGGAAACAGCAGAAACAGCGCTCAAAGAAGCACGCTGGTATGCGGTGCAAGTAGCCTCCGGCTGTGAAAAACGTGTCAAGACAAACTTGGAGCAACGCATCCAAACTTTTGATGTCGCCGACAAAATAGTTCAGGTAGAAATTCCACACACGCCAGCGGTAAAAATTCGCAAAGATGGCAGTCGCCAGCACACAGAAGAAAAAGTTTTTCCTGGTTATGTGCTAGTGCGGATGGTGATGGATGATGACTCCTGGCAGGTGGTGCGAAACACTTCCCATGTAATTAATTTTGTGGGGGCAGAGCAAAAACGTGGCAGTGCCAAGGGTCGTGGTCACGTTAAACCAGTGCCTTTGAGCCATTCAGAAGTAGAACGTATATTTAAACAGACTGCTGAACAAGAGCCAATTGTCAAAATTGACATGGCTACTGGTGATAAGATAGTTGTGCTTTCTGGTCCATTTAAAGACTTTGAAGGCGAGGTGATTGAAGTCAGTCCAGAGCGGAGTAAGCTCAAAGCCTTACTCTCAATTTTTGGACGAGATACACCCGTGGAATTGGAATTTAATCAGGTAGAGAAACAGAGTTAAATACAAATGGCGAAGAAAGTAGTAGCGGTCATTAAACTGGCCTTGAACGCTGGGAAAGCCAACCCAGCACCGCCAGTTGGCCCCGCGTTGGGTCAACACGGCGTTAACATCATGATGTTCTGCAAAGAGTACAACGCCAAAACAGCAGACCAAGCTGGGATGGTGATACCTGTAGAAATTTCAGTATTTGAAGACCGGAGTTTCACATTTGTACTGAAAACGCCACCAGCATCAGTATTAATTCGCAAAGCAGCGAAAATAGAAAGAGGCTCAAATGAACCCAACAAAAAGAAAGTTGGAAAAATTACCAGGGCACAATTGCAAGAAATTGCCCAAACCAAACTTCCTGACCTCAACGCCAACGATATAGAAGCGGCAATGAAGATTGTGGAAGGAACCGCCAGAAATATGGGTGTAACAGTTACAGACTAGTCATTAGTCATTGGTCATTAGTCATTAGTAAAAAAATACAAATGACAAAGGACAAATGACAAAGGACAAATGACAAAATTTTATCGGGGGAGAAGCGAAGCTTCGGAATGACCCCAGGAGAAAAAAATGGCAAAAAAAATATCACGCCGTTTGCAGGCGTTACAAGCAAAAGTAGAAGATAGGGATTATAACCCTTTAGATGCTTTAAACCTTCTCAAAGAGACAGCAACAGCTAAATTCCCCGAAGCCGCTGAAGCACACATCCGGCTGGGAATTGACCCAAAATATACAGACCAACAATTACGGACAACAGTAGCACTGCCCAAAGGTACAGGACAGGTCGTGCGGGTAGCTGTAATTGCCAGAGGTGAAAAAGTAACAGAAGCATCCAATGCTGGTGCGGATATAGCTGGTTCCGAAGAACTGATTGACCAAATTCAAAAAGGCTTCATGGAGTTCGATAAGCTAATTGCCACACCAGATGTGATGCCTCAAGTGGCAAAACTAGGTAAATTGCTAGGCCCTCGTGGTTTGATGCCATCGCCCAAGGGTGGAACCGTGACCTTTGACTTAGCAAGTGCGATCGCAGAATTCAAAGCTGGTAAATTAGAATTCCGGGCTGATCGGACTGGTATAGTTCATGTTATGTTTGGTAAGGCATCCTTCTCGCCTGAAGATTTGTTGGTAAACTTGAAGGCGTTGCAAGAAACGATTGACCGTAACCGTCCTTCAGGAGCTAAAGGTCGTTATTGGCGTACAGTATATGTGTCTGCCACTATGGGGCCATCGATTAGAGTCGATATCAGCGCCCTACGCGATTTAAAACTGACTGAAGCAGCGTAATGAAAGTTAAGAGTTAGAAGTTAGGAGTTATGAGTTATAAATTTTATTCTTAACTTCTCACTATTCACTCCTAACTCCTAACTAACTTTAATTGAATAGCTAAAGCCGGAGACAGCAGGTGCTAATAGCTTAATATCCTGCCTAGGTTAGAACTCTCATTGCCTGAACATCACCTATAAAGGTGTGGTTATGGCATGAAGAATTACTGCTAGACCCCGGCTAAGATAGCTGGGGTTTGTTGTTTTGGGTCGGTCAGAACAAGATGCACAAGTAGGGAATCGATGATTTTGCCCTTGGAGGTGAAACAAGCATGGGTAGAACGATAGAAGACAAAAAAGAGATAGTAGCTGACCTAAAAGAAACTTTGAATGAGTCAACTTTGGCACTGGTAATTGATTACCAGGGGCTAACTGTTGCTGAAATCACTGATTTACGGCGGCGGCTGCGTCCGAGTGGTGCTGTTTGTAAGGTGACCAAGAACACCCTGATGGGTATTGCTATTGAGGGTCAGGAAAAATGGCAACCACTATCAGAATTACTAAAAGGTTCCTCGGCATTTTTGCTGGTAAAAGAGGATTTTTCATCTGCAATTAAAGCTTATCAAGACTTCCAAAAAGCTACCAAGAAGACAGAACTTCGTGGTGGCGTTATGGAAGGTCGCCTGCTCAAAGAACCTGATGTCAAGGCTTTAGGAGACTTGCCATCTAAAGAACAACTCATGGGTCAAATTGCTGGAGCCATCAACGCCTTGGCTACCAAGATTGCCGTGGGTATCAACGAAGTTCCTGGTTCTCTGGCTCGTGCCTTGCAAGCTGTGGCTGAGGGAGAAAAAGGCGGTAGCGCTGAAAGCGCTGGCGAATAGACTAAGCGATTCGGTCAATAGTCAAGAGTCAATGGTCAACTGACAACTGACAACTGACCACTGACAAATAATTAATCAAAATTACAGGAGTTAGATCAATGTCTGCTGCAACCGATAATATTTTGGAACAATTGAAAAACTTGACTTTGCTGGAAGCTGCTGAATTAGTCAAGCAAATTGAAGAAGCTTTTGGCGTGAGTGCTGCTGCACCCGTAGGCGTAGCAATAGCTGCTCCTACTGGTGGTGGTGCTGCTGCTGCTGAACCAGTAGAAGAGAAGACCGAATTTGACGTGATTCTCGAATCTGTCCCTGCTGATAAGAAGATTGCTGTACTGAAGATTGTACGGGAATTAACTGGTTTGGGTCTGAAAGAAGCGAAAGACTTGGTGGAAGCTGCACCCAAGCCAGTTAAGGAAGGTCTTCCCAAGGATGCTGCTGAAGATGCTAAGAAACGCATCGAAGAAGCTGGTGGTACAGTCACTGTGAAATAGTCCAAATTACATTAGTAGTACTAATTGAAAAAGGAGCCTTATTTAGGCTCCTTTTTATTATGCTGTAGGCGCAATTCATGAATTTTCCCTACATTAAAAAAAGGGTTGCGGCTATATAAGTAAATTAACTCTGAAAAACGCCAAATAAAGTTTTAGCGATGACTTTGCTTGTCAGCATGAAGCTCGCTTTGCACATTTCACGTTTAATGGGTTTAGCTACTTATTTCCAAGTTGATGAACTAATGATTTTGGATTTGTGTTTAATCTTCAAGAATTAGCTTGATATCTACCTATTTTTATTTTATGTTCTTAACGAAGTAACGAAAATACATAATAAATCAAAAATATTGCACAAAAAAATAATTGAATGAATAATTCATATGATAGTTATTTATTTACTTTGACTTAACTTAATCTTCATCTTTAACCCATAGAATAGTAATTTGATAATTGCATAAGCTGACAATATCTCTATCAAGTTTTGCTTTAGTAATTGAGTTTATTATTGCCTTCATCTCAGCCCATTTAAGCTAAGTTTGACTTGCTTAAACAAAGGTAGTAATACTAATTAATAATTCGTTCTTAAGACATTACAATATTAGATACAGGGGCTTTAGTATATGCTATTTTCTTGATTAAAAAATGGAATAATTATTGATGACAAAAAGATGCGATCGCCCTTCACTTCATCAACTCTTGGCTGCTAGGTTAACATTGTTTAGCTGACGACGGACTCACAAAATCATGTAAGTCTGCATCCCAAATACTAATGTAAATAAAGTCACATTGCTGGCGGACAATTTGACCCTTGACTGAGCCTTGGGTAAAAGTAAAGTTGTCTAACTGCCTCTGTTGTATCTGTTGCAGACCTTGTTTAATTTCTCCAGTAGCTTGCCCACCCAACATACCATTGATAGTAACCTGCATTACCTGTGGGTCTACTGATTGGGCAAAAGCAACTTCAGTTTGCCGCAAAACTCCAGATTGACGGTCAAATAAATAACCAAGGTCGATTTGATTAGGCACTAACTTGTATGTGACAGCACGAGTCTTACCCCAAACGCCTTTTAAATCTCTTTTTGGCTTTCCAAGTGTAGCCTCTACTGTGCTTCTTGCTGTACCTGTGGGAAATGCTGGAACGCTTACTCCAGTGGTTTTTGGCTGCTGCGGCTTTGACTGGGGTGTTGAACGGGTTTCTGGTGTGGGAACTCCAGCAGTTTGATTCTCTGTGGGCTGTTGTGGTGCTGAAACGACTGGGGGTTTAGGGGTATCTAAAGTTACAGGGTTCCTCTCTGGCTGTGGTGTCGAGGCTTCTGAAGGATTGGGTTCTGCTTGGCGCTTTACAGGAGTAGAATTTTCTTGCTGCTGTGGTAGTGAAGTAGGTTTAACTGAAGATGGGGAAGGTTGGGAAGAAATAGACAAACTAGGAGTTGCCAAAGATTCTGGTGATGGGGTGGAAATCCTAGCAGTGGTTGTTTGAGACTGTTCTTGACCGATGATTTTAGCGATCGCAACCCCAGCAATTAAACCACCAACCACTAAACTGCCAATAACCAAAGCAGGCTTTTGCCAGTTGCTTGCGGGTATTGTCTGGGGAGAATATAAAGCTTGAGTTTGCCGGGTCGATGGGGCTATGGTATTGGCTCTAGTAGATGGCTGTGTAGAAATATCACCAACAGACTTTAAAGCATACAGCATTTTACTAGCAGTACTATAGCGATCGCCTGCATGGGGTTTAATTGCCTGATTGAGTACCATCGCCAGATGAGGCGAAACATAAGGGGCGTGATTCTGCCAAATGATTTCCCCTGTTTGCTGGTTAGTTTGTAATTCTTGTGGGTATTTGCCTGTGAGTAGGTAAATTGCCGTCAAGCCTAAACTGTAGATGTCAGTAGCGTAAACTGGTCGTCCTACGGCTTGTTCGCTAGGCATATATCCAGGTGTACCAATGACGAGCGATCGCGTCAACATTCCTGGACTACTGACCACTGACCGTATGGTTTCTTTAACCGCCCCAAAATCAATTAAAACTGGCTTATTATCAACAGACCGGAGAATAATATTATCTGGCTTGATATCTCGGTGAATGATGCCCTTACTATGGACATAATCCAAGACTGATAGCAGACTCAAGAGAATTTCCTGAACTACAGCTTCACTCTTATATCCTTGAGTTTCCACAATATTTCTCAGAGTTTGACCGTAAATCCATTCTTGAACCAGGTAAAACTGCCCATTCTCCGAAAAATAGGCGTAAAGTTTGGGAATTTGGTCACTACTTTCGCCTAAATACTCTAAAGTTGCAGCTTCTCTCTCAAATCGCTGCTGAATAATTTGGTAGGTTTGTGGATCATTGGCCATAGGTTTAAGTTGCTTGATCACACAGCGACGACGAGAAGGCATGTGTGTATCTTCTGCCAGAAAGGTTTCACCAAACCCGCCAGCACCAAGTACCTCGATAATTTTATAGCGATTGTTCAGCAGCGTTGTTGTCATGAGAATTTACAAGCCTAGACACGCAGTGGCTTGTCGTAAGACATCGCCTTTCCCAATTTACATCTATATTCTTAATCTTGGGCTTAACCTGCGACATCTGATGATAATATTCTCTGCTTTGTTGTCACCTGGAGCAAGAATTGTGATGATGAATAATCGATATATTACAATACGGTTCAGTTAGGCTGAAACTTTTTGCCAAAGTCAATTTTTTGAACGAACCGTCCTCCGGGTTCAGCAGTTCGCAATCGACGCAAAGCGGAGGCACTCCGTTGGACGGGTTTCCCGGCTTGAAGGAAGTGCCGTCCAAGACTGCGACTGCTTCACCAAGGACGCCAAGGACGTAAAGAGAAGAAAGAAAAGGAACAAATGCTCAACCACTCCTTCCTGCTCTAAGATTACCTATCTTTTCTTTCTCTGCGACTCTGCGTCTCTGCGTGAGATTCAATTCTCAAAATGGCGTTTTTGCCTGTAAATAGAGCATATTACCTAACTGTGGATGCTGAAAGCGAAGTTCTCTTGCGTGTAAATGTAATCGATTGGCAATGGCACGACATCCATAAAGGCGATCGCCTAAAATAGTTACGCCGAGTCCTTGCACATCAGCAGCATGAACTCTGATTTGATGGGTACGTCCTGTCAATGGCATAAACTCTACACGAGTATAATTTCCTTCTCTCGCCATCACCCTGAAGTTTGTCAAGCTAGGCTTACCGCGTTGCCAATCAACTTGTTGATAAGGGCGATTTTGCGGATCTCCCCACAGTGGCAATTCAATTACACCTTTGTCAGTTGTTACAGCACCAGCAAGTATAGCCTCATAAACTTTGTGAACCTGACGCTGCTGAAACTGCCGATTGAGGTGACTATGAGTCAAGCGATCGCGAGCTAACACAAGAATACCAGAAGTTTCTTGATCTAACCGATGCACAGGCATAAGTGCCATGCCATCGGGTAACAGATGACGCAATCGACTGAGAACACTATCTTGACTGTCACGATAACGACCAGGGACGGATAGTAGACCAGCGGGTTTATTGATAGCAATCAACCATTCATCTTCATAAATAATGGGTAAACTCATTTCTCCCCCTTCCCTCGTAGGGAAGGGGGTAGGGGGGTTAGGTCGAAATCCCGACAGCAGAAACCCCATGATTGGCTGACATCGTTCTGGACAAGCGCCATAAAACTCTCCTTGAACTTTAGCTTGATTCATTGAAGACGGCCCCCACCAAAACTCTGCCATTGCTAGAGGTTTGAGATTATGAGTTGCTGCGTAGTGTAGTAACTTAGGGGCACAACAATATCCTGTACCAGTAGGTATTGAGCCTGATGGCATCAATTGTTGTAGCGATCGCGATTCTCCTAAAAAATTCGTCAGAGAGTAAGCAGCGTGCATTTGAGTCTGCAATTGACAGGATATTTCTTGACGCCGCTGTTTCAGTTCCTGCATCCGTGCATCAGCTGCTACAATCAACTGCTTTAGCAGGTGTAATGCTTCATCCCGTCGGCGTTTGAGTTGTCGCCGTTCAATACCATACTGACGGCTTTCTGCATCCAGTTGTTCAAGTGCAGTAGTGAGTGCTGTTCCTGTAAGTATTTCAGAGAGTAATTGACGTTTTTCATGTCGTTGATGTTTGCAATGTTGATGGCGATCGCTCATTGCTTGCAACTGCTGCTGAAATTCCTCAGACAAAGTTTTGTATTGCTGGCGTTCTGGAAGTAGCTTGAGGGTAATGAGTTCATACTTGATTGCATCCAGTTCAGCCAAAGTACGAGCTTCTTGTAAAGCAACTTCGTCTCGTCCAGGAATTGGTGGCACCCAACCCTCAACTATACTGTAACCATTCAGAAGACCGGAAAATGCTTTTAATATCCGTTGTTCTCCAGTAGCCAGTTCTACCAGCAATACCCCATACATCTTGCCTTCACGAGAATAACGCTCATCTGTGGCAAGCTTTTGCATTAAACTATGAGCGATCGCTTCTACCAAAGGTGTACGGGGTAGTTTTACCAGTTCACCACTTTGAGGACAAAACCCTTGATAATAATAGCGAGGAGATAAGTTGTCAATGACACAATTGTAGTCAAGAAAATCTGAAAGCGGATGAAGAACCACCATATAAGGCTGATTTTTATATCTAGCTGAAATTGATTTTGAAATTTTTGTGTTTTAAGTTATTACTAGCATAATACCTACTTCTTGTTTTTAAGATTCAACAGTTTTATCAAAATTACAATTTTTATCTTCAGTTTCACCAGCTTCTTTTATTATCAATTTAAAATTTATAAACATAAATGAAAGTGTGATTGTGCTTGAATTTTTTATTTTAATCTTCTTTTGCTCTTGTTTTCAGCAAAAAATTAACAATATCGGTATGTCCTGCAAGTTTTGCAAGGCTTAATGCTGTATCTACTCTATTATCTTTCCCATCAATTTTTGCACCATATCTAATTAATAATTGAACACTGTTTATACTACCTGCATTAGCAACTGCCATGAGCGCATTTCTACCTTCATTTGTTTTTGCATTAATATCTGCACCCATCTCAAGTAAAAGTTTAATTACAGTAATCTGATTTTCATCTGTTGTAAGTGAGGTAAATGTTGGATATCTCGCAAGACTCGTTCCTTCTGCTGCCGCAATTAGTGGAGTTTTTTGCTCATCTTCTGTTTTGCAGTTTACATCAGCTCCATGCTTGAGCAACAACTTAACTACAGGTATATGACCCCAGAAAGCTGATGGAACAAGGGCCGGAGTTCCATCACTACCAATAGCGTTGACATTTACTCCTTGCCTGATTGCAGCCAGAACTGCATTGCTATCTCCTATTGCAGCAGATGCTATAAAATCTTCTGTAAAATTATCATCTGCTCTTTGACGATACACCAAACCTTTAGGCAGTATCTCTTGAGCTTCCTGTCTTAAATCAAAGGAAGTTAGAGGTGCAAGATAATCAAAAATTTCCTGTAGTCCCCAGTAAGCAGCTTTCCATATAGCCGAAAGTCCACTGTTATCTTGAGCGTTAACATCTGCTCCAGCTTCAACAAGCATACGAACAACATTAATATCTCCTGCACGTACTGCTTCCATGAGAGAAGTCTGCTCGTCATCAAGTCGGATATTAATGTTAATTCTATTTTGAATCAATTGTTTTAAACTACTTGTATCACCTTTTTTCAGTGCAGTTTCAAGTGCCTTCCCAAGCAAATATTTTTGCTTAAAATTTGATGTATCCTGCATTTACTTATATCCTTTAAAAGGTATAGTTATCCAACAAGATTTACAATCTTCCCACTACTCATTGAGATAGTGGCTGTTTGGGTAATCATTTATATCAATTTCCCCAAGAGAATCTAGATAATCTCCCAACTTGATTTCTATCTCCAACTGTGGAATTCAAACTTGTTGAGTTACCTTAAATTGTCCATGTAGAAAACACAAAATCAAACAAGCATTTTTACTCACAGTAGCTTGATACTGGGGAAGTTGTCTAATTCATGTTTAATCCATTCATAGTTCATAGGTATATAATGCTTAAGCTATTATTTTATCAATCACAACAGAAATGTAGCGATCGCCCTCAACTTATACTGTGTATATTTAAATTAACTTAGATGCCTAATACTAATTTCCCCAAATTAAGTTACAGATACAAACAATGTTACATAGATAAAATCTAACTTTCCTAATTAGGAATTATGAATTAGCATGACAGCAAGCTACTTTGTATCTATGTAATTAGATTAAACTGACACAAATGTGATACAACCAAAATTACTATATAAGTAAGTTCTACTGTACTAGAGAAAACTTACGATCCAGTATAAATACAGAGTTTTACTATAAGTAGTATATTTATTCTTAAATTCAGCTTTTGCCCTTAACTACAGCTTTGTAAGGCACTAATGAGCTACTATCTACGTCAATATTGATATTGGTGTGCTAAATCTGCTTCAGTTTATGTGAGGCAAAATTTTGATGCGTTGCATTCAATGGAAAAGTACTAACTAACCAATTTTCTAGTAAGCAAAAATGCTCTTAGACTATCAGGTTAGGAGGTTCCGTGATCAAAGTTTGCGATGCCAAGTGTGGGTAGCTAACAAATTGTTCAAACTTATGAAATTAAGTTTCATTTTCCAGGGTTGGCGGTATGGACGCTCTGCTTTGAAGCAGTATAGTAGAGTTGATTTCCTCCAAAAAGAACTGCTCAAAGGCTTTGCTGAGTTGAAGCAAATGGCATTTCCCCTCCTCAGACGGCAGCATTGCTTCAAAAGTACAATCATTAAAAAGACATCACTCAAGAATCTATTTCCAATTTTTGTATTGATATCCTTTGCCACAGTATTGTTGGTGAACAGTTTTACTTCCGGTGCGATCGCGCAGATACCCCGCCAAGAAATTCGTGGCGTTTGGATGACAATTAATGATTTTGACACCCTCAAGGATCGTGCGAAAGTGCAGAATGCCGTAAGTCAATTGCGACAGCTAAATTTCAATACTATTTATCCGGTAGTGTGGAATTCCGGCTATGTAATGTATCCCAGTGCTGTAGCACGCAATACGGGTATCCAACCCTTTGTCTTCCGCGGCTCTGATGGACATGATATTCTAGCAGACCTCATTGCTCAAGCTCATCGCCAAGGTTTATTTGTGATTCCCTGGTTTGAGTTTGGATTAATGGCTCCTCCAACCTCAGAACTTACATTAAACCATCCAGAGTGGTTCACGCAACAGCGGGATGGTAGCCAAACTTCTATTAGCGCTGCTGGTGAAGTTATGTGGCTTAATCCATTTCATCCAGAAGTGCAACAGTTTATTACCAGTCTCGTACTAGAAATCGTCACTCAATATGATGTTGATGGTATTCAGTTTGACGATCATATGAGTTTGCCCCGTGAATTTGGCTACGACCCATATACACTTAAGTTGTACACTCAGGAAACTAAGAAAAATCCCCCTATTAATCCTGAAGATCCAGAATGGGTACGTTGGCGGGCGGATAAAATTACGGCGTTTATGGTAAAACTCAACCAAGCCGTAAAACAGAGAAACAGCAAAGCCATTTTCTCTGTTGCTCCCAATTACTACGACTTTGCTTACAAGTTTCAACTACAAGACTGGCTGACTTGGATGCGGCTAAATATTGTCGATGAGCTAATCGTACAAATCTATCGTCCCGATCTCCAAAGCTTTATTGCCAATATTTCCCGCTCAGAAATTCAAGAAGCGCAACAAATGGTACCTACTGGTATTGGAATCATGGCAGGAATGCGAAATCGTCCAGTTCCAATACAACAAATTCAGTCTCAGGTGCGCGCTGCCCAAGGACGAGGTTTAGGTGTTGCCTTCTTCTACTACGAAAGCCTTTGGAATTATGCTCCAGAATCCTTAAGTGAAAGGCTGGCTGGTTTGCAAAGTCTTTTTCCTGCTCCTGCCTTCCGTTCTGCAATGGAATAACTTTACACCAAGATTTGTCGTCATCAGCGATCGCATTTACCAGTTAGCTTACTACAAGGCATCGCTTCATGAATGTCTTTCACTTGGTTATACCAATTTAAACGATGTTTAGGGCAAATAGGGCATCGAGAATGAAGGAATACCCCGTAATGGACATAATCACTTTTGGTGTTAACTCAGCTAAGAGTTGATCGACTTTAGCTTGCAGTTGATCGAGTGTGTGGAAACAAGCCCATTTGAGATCAGCTTTTAGATGTGCCCATAGCCGCTCAATGGGATTGAGTTATGGACACTAAGGTGGTTGAAACAACTCTCATCACATTCTCAGGCAAAATCAGATGCTTACTTGTATGAAAGCGCCCTTGATCAACTTGAAGAATGTTGAGATTATCTGGATATGCTTGAGAAAATTCATTTAAAAACTGTTGATACCCAATGCTATCAACATGAGAAAACTGTAAAAAAAAGGATTCTCCTGTTGCAGGTTCAACCGCACCAGAGAGCCAAAAGGCTTTGAATAACCACTGCCATGCTCCTATGGGTTTGACTCCACAGGCACTAATCAAGCGTCCGAGCAGTGTATGCAGTCCAAAACGACTCTCCAAAGTCAGCGAAGTAGCGAATTGGGCGTTCTTGTTGGCGAACTTGCCGATCATACTGACTCAACAACTCCAGGTCATCTGCAAGTTTTTTTTAAAGGACTCTGGCTGTTGCGGCTTCTGCTTTTTGTGTTGCGATGTTTCCCGATGGCTTTGGCGATCGCAGTTCTCGTCGGTGCATTCTCCTGTTTGAGCCAGTACAGTACTTGCTAACGTTCTTTTGCTGTTGCTGTTTCGGCTTGACGCAACCTTTCTAACGTGAGTTCGATGAATACTGTTTCGACCTCTCCCCCAACCCCTCTCCTACAAGGAGAGGGGAGTAAAACCCTTATTTTTTCGTTACTCCTCCCTCGCCTAAATGGAGAGGGAGGCCAGGAGGGAGAGGTCTGTCGAACTCAGGTTTTCTACCAAATCATCCAAACTTTCCTTGACTTCAATTGAGGTCACACCAACCATCGGTAGATATCTCTAAACGATGATTCTCAGTTTCCCTTATCTGCCCTGTCTCCAATCTAAATTGGTATCAGCACTCAGCACTTTGCCATAAAGCGTAGACTTGAGCTACTAGCTAAAAATTTATTTTTTGGTGGGAGATTGAACAGATGTCAAAACGCTGTTTCTTACAACACCCTCTAAATGTTTGCCTGCTGCCGTTGATATAGTGACCAGTACAAGCCTTTTTGTTGCAACAACTGTGAGTGGGTTCCACGTTCAGCAATTACACCTCGCTCTAACACCAAAATTAAATCAGCACGTTTGAGGGGTGCAAAGCGGTGAGCAATCAGGAATACAGTACGATTAGCAGATATTTTTTGCAAGTTTTGCAGTACTTGCTGTTCAGTTTCACTATCCAAAGCGCTGGTAGCTTCATCCAATACCAAAATTGGTGCTTGGGAAAGAAATAATCGTGCTAAGGCAATGCGTTGGCGCTGTCCACCAGATAAAGCTGTACCGCGTTCACCCACATTAGTTTCGTAACCGTAGGGCAATTGACTAATAAAGTCATGGGCTACAGCTAGTCTTGCAGCTTCTACTACTTGCTCGGCAGTAATGTCGGGATTGCCAAGAGTAATATTTTCCAAGATAGTACCGTTAAATAAAAAGTCTTCTTGGAGAACTACACCAGTTTGTTGTCGCAATGAAGCTAAATCAGCACTTTTGATATCAAAACCATCAATGAGGATGCGTCCTGATTCAATTTGATAGAGGCGTTGTAACAGCTTAGAGAGGGTACTTTTACCAGAACCGCTACGTCCGACAATGCCAACAAACTGTCCTGGTTCCACATTAAAGGAAATGCCTCGCAACACTGGTTCAGTATGCGGTTGATACCGGAAAAACACTTGCTCGAAGGTGACTTGACCTTTGAGGGGTGGTAAAACTAAACCAGTTCCGGCTTCTGCTTCTGGGGCAACGTTGAGGATGTCTCCTATGCGGTCTACAGAAAGTAAGACTTGTTGCAGATTTTGCCACAATTGCACTAACCTCAAAAGTGGGCCTGTGACTCTCCCACACAGCATTTGAAAGGCTACAAGCTGACCGATAGTGAGTTTTTGTTCAATAACCAACTTGGCACCAAACCACAGAATCAGTAGAGAGGAAAGATTGGTGAGAAAGTCACCAATATTACTGCTAATGTTAGAGGTAGTAGAAGCTTTAAAACCAGTACGGATAAAGCGAGCAAATAAGCCTTCCCAGCGATCGCGTGCTACTGGTTCTGCTGCATGAGCTTTAACTGAGTGAATTCCTGTGACTGTCTCAACTAAAAACGATTGACTATCAGCACTGCGGTTAAAAGTTTCGTTGAGCCAACCCCGAAGAATTGGTGTAGCAACTATGGTCAAAGTAGCAAACAGTGGTAGTACTGCCAAAGCCACAAAGGTCAGCGGGATATTATAGTAAAACATCAATGCCAGGTAGACCACAGCAAAGATGCTATCTAGAATTACAGTTAATGCTGTACCAGTCAGAAACTGACGGATTTGTTCTAGCTCTTGAACTCTAGCTACTGTGTCACCGACGCGCCGCGACTCAAAATAAGCCAAAGGCAGACGCATCAGATGCCGAAATAGTTGTGCCGATAAGCTCAAATCTAAGCGACGAGCTGTATGGGTAAAGATAAATAGTCGCAGAATGCCGAGTATAGCCTCGAATAAAGCTACCAATAAAAGCGCGATCGCCATGACATCAAGAGTCGGCAAACTCTCTTGCACCATCACTTTGTCAATGACGACTTGCGTAATTAATGGTGTACCTAACCCTAAAAGCTGCAACGTAAACGATGCCAGCAAGACTTCTCCTAGCAAGTTGCGGAACTTCCAAACTGCTGGAGTAAACCAACTCAGGTTAAATTTTTCTTGCTTGGATATAACTTCTACTTGCCACAGCTTGCCATCCCAAGCAGCTTCAACTACTGATTGGGGAACGCTTTCGCAAGTATGATCGGCATTTAAGGGATTACCAATAATTAGGCTAGAACCTTTCACTCCATAAGCCACTACCCAAGAAGGTGTTGGCTGTGAGTCAGATTTCCACTGTAGTAAAGCTGGAAATGATAACTGCCGCAAATCAAGCCAACTCACTTGCAACTGCTGCAAAACCAACCCTAATTTTTCTGCTGCTTCAATAACATGTTTCGGGCGTTCTCCCCTGAGTTGGCGTTGTACCCATTCCAGTTTTACAGGATTTTCCAACTGTTGAGCCGCCATTGTTAAACAGGCAGCAGCTGTATTCCAGCTATAAACAAAAGGATAACCGGATATTACAGATGAGGGAGGTGAGGGAGGTGAGGGGGATGAGGGACATGAGGGAGATGAGGAGATGGGGCGATGGGGAGAATCTAGTAATAACTTCTCCCCTGCTCCTGTGCCCCCCTGCTCCTCTGCTCCCCTGCTCCCCCCATCCTCTTGTGAACTTTGCCAAAACTCCTCCATTTGCGGTGTGGAAACTTCTGTTAATAATGCTGTATCCCAACACACCACTACTACTTCTTTACTGGCAGCTACAGCTTTATACTCGACAGAAAGCTTTTGTAAGTCGCCAAACCAATCTCCTGCCTGTAAGGCTGCCAAAGGTTTGCCGACATCTTGCTCCCCAAGATTGCGGGCTTCACTCCGCAAGCGGACTTTACCAGCAACAATGAAGAATTGCTGACCTCCGATTTCACTTGACCAGATTTTTTCTCCAAGACGATATTGACAGGTTTGGCACTGATTTTGTAAGTGAGTTTGTTGTTCAGGAGTCAGCCAGCATAGAGGCGGCTGATCCCAAGGCACGCAAGCTAGTACGTTTACTTGTAGAGATCCATTATCCAGAAGTTTTAGTTCACTTGTAGTTTGACTGTCAGCTTTTGAATTTTCTGGGCTAGCCATTTTTCAAATAATTCATTTTGTAATGCTTGCTTGAGTTGAGTATCTTCTAAAGAAGCTGGCACAAATTGTTCTACTCGAAACAAACCATAACTTCCTTCGATTTCTATTGGCCCTACCAGTTGTCCAGGGCTTGCCGCATCAATAGCAGCTCTGAGTTTATCTGGCATTGTTCCCCGGCTAATGGGCCCCATCATGCCGTTGACAATTCGATCATCTGCTACTGAATACTCTTTAGCTAGTTGTTCAAAGCTACCTCCTTCTTCGATTTGGGTTTGTAGTTCTTCACTGAGTTCTCGATTCTTAACAACAATCCGAGAGAGGATCACCCGATCCAGAAAAATCTTACGTTCAATAAAATATTCTGGGAGTTTTGGTTCTGTCACTAAAGCTTTAAGTTTTTCTAACTTAAAGCTAAAAGCAACTGATGTGTGAAATGTAGTGTAATCTGTGCCATTACTCTTGAGCCATTCTTGAAAACTTTGCGGGTCTGTAAGTTTGTTGTTAAGGCGAAAATCGATAATTGCCTGTTCTGTTAAAGCTGGGCTGATTTCAATATCGTCTCGTGTTTGTATTTCTTGCTCAATGACGTGCTGACGAAGAATATCGCCAATGAACTGTGCTAATTTTCCAGAGGCTTGGAGATATTTTACTGCTTTGTCAATAGAAATTGGTTGGTCATCGACTGTCAAAAATGATAAAGTTTCCATGAATTAAACCAATAAAAACAGCTAAGATTTTGTAAAAATTAAAATGTATATTGCAAACCTCTAGAAGCCAGCTATTCTTTACAGAAAATAATTTAGTATTGTAATTGACATTTTTTAGTAAAGAGTTAATGCTTATGCTATTTATTGCATAGCACTACAGCAACAACACCACAAGTGCGTTGCCTGAAATTACTTTTAAATCTCCAGAGAAGTCAGGAAAATAATTAGCCCAAGGTACTTGTCCAGATCCAAGCAAGTAATATTGCTGCGATCGCACCAATTAATGTATTCAAAATATTGACTACTTCATTGGTTAGCCAGTTGTATTTAGATTGCAGTGTTGCGCCAATAACACTTTCTAAATTAGTGGCAATAAAAGCTGCCAATACACACCAAAGTATCCCCAATAGATTAATCAAACCGACTGCCCAGGCTATGATAGCGATCGCAATTGAACCCCCCACACCAGCTAAAGTTCCCTCCAAGCTCACTGCTCCTTCTGTGCCACGAGGTACTGGCTGTAGTGTAGTAATCAAAAACGTACTTTTACCGTATGCTTTGCCAACTTCGCTAGCACAGGTGTCAGAAAGCTTAGTACTAAAACTTGCCACGTACCCTAATAAAAGTAGGGAGTGGAGACTGGACACTAGGGACTCTTGACTGGATGTAAAAAATCCTGAATTTATAATCCCGACTCCCAAAGCACACAACGCTCCAGTTAAAGCCGAACCCCAGACATTTTCTGGGCCTCTTGCCCCAGAACGCTTTTCAGCTATCCCTTCAGCTTCCTTTTGTGCCATGCCAATGCGTGTCACACCAGAACCAACCAAAAAGTAGAACATTACAACCACATATCCCCACCAACCTAAAGTTCCCCAAATTAGTACGCCTAGTAACCAGGCGTGGAATAATCCCGCTGGGGTCAGCAGCTTTTTAGGAGCAATCCAAGCTAAACCCAATAAAATTGTGTTCAATCCTGCTCCCACTAACCAAGGATTCGCAGAGTTAATTAAAGATAACATCAACAATGAATCACGAGTAGTTTTGCCAGAATACCAACAGAATAACCAATTTTGGAACTTGGGTGTTTTCTGGGGATTTAAGGATTGGGTGTTAGTCAGAAAAACTTATTTTATAAACTAAATTCCTTCCTAGCCCCAGTGCCTAATCTCAAGAACAACTTTTGTTTACCAAAAGACCTGGAAAAGTTATAGTTAATCAATAAGTAAATTTTAATGCCTGTATTCAAAGTTTTAACCCAGTATTTGCTTGTAAAATTAAGTAAATAAAAGCATATTAGACTTAATCATTCATGCAAACACCATTAATATAATATAAGATAATTTTATATTAAACTGTATTCAAGTTGACCACAAACAAACTTTAAAACAATAAATTCGCAATTTAAGTAAGTCGGTGGAAATAAACCAAACTATGTTACGAAACATAAATGGGCTTTAAACCCTTACAAATGACAAATGACAGTCCTAGCCAGTTATCTTTAATTGCACCGCCCTACTTACCTCTTTGCCTCCTGCTCAAGAACTCACCTGCTTTGCTACATTCCTGCCCAAACCCCAGATTTTTCGCCTCAGTACGTAAGACCTAAAATGGTAAATAACTAATTGGGCATAATTAAATCTAACTATGTTTTTTCTTTCCCTCATGCCCCATGACGCCACTTGCTCCACTTGGGCAAAGCCCAAGACCGCAGTGGCTCGCCTATGCCCAATTCCCCATGCCCCATGAGTGTACTTATTGTTAAATATGAGCCAAACTTTATTTCATCTGGCTTTCCCCGTGACTGATATTGCTCAGACAAAGGCTTATTATGTCGATGGATTGGGCTGTATCCCTGGTCGTGAAAACCCCCAAGCTTTAATTCTCAACTTCTATGGTCATCAATTGGTAGCCCATGTCACTAGAGAGGATTTAACACGCCAACGCACGATCTATCCCAGACATTTTGGGCTAATTTTCACCCAAGAGCGTGATTGGGAGGATTTACTAAAAAAGGCACAACAACAACAGCTGCTTTTTCGTGAAGAACCAAAAAATCGCTTTGTTGGTTCTCACCTTGAGCATTGCACTTTCTTTTTAGAAGATCCTTTTTACAACCTGATAGAACTCAAATATTACCGCCACCCAGAGGCGATTTTTGGAAGCTATGAGTATACCCAAATTGGGGATAGGGGTTAATCGGTTCTGTTAAGGCAGTTGCTACTGCTGCCAAACATCTGGAGTCTCCCAGCATCCAAGAGTGTAGCGCCACTGGTAATATCACTTCTTTTCCTACAGGCAATTGTGAACTGCTTGTTGGTACAATCATCAAATCATAAGGTGTCCATATCGACGTAAAATTCAGATGTCTTAACATTGCAGCATCAGAATTTAAATTTTTGATAAAAGCACTGTTGGGGCGCATTTGCATACAGCCACGACGCTGTGAAGCAAAGGCAATCACAGTTCCATGATGAGGTGAAGAGATAGTAATAAAGCGCTGCACACGGTTAATGCCTCCCAAGCGTTGAACATAGTAACGGCTAACAATTCCTCCCATACTGAAGCCTATCAAGTCCAGCGGTTGCTCTATGGCAAAGTTGGCTGCCACATAATCAGCTACCTGCTTTGCTAATACATCAAGGCCAGCATCACCATTGTTGGGCACGAGATCCAGCGTGTACACAGACCACCCCAGATACCTCAAGTAAGCCGCCATTTTGTCAAAAACTGCTCCTGTATCCTCAATGCCATGTACTAATAAAACAGGATTATTTTGCTGATTTTGAGTGTTCATCTGCCAAACTCGCCTGCATCAAGTCTGTAGAAAATTTAACTGAGTACTGCGGCTACCTGTCTCTAGGCTGTGACACTCCTCCTACTGGTTGAGTGCAAATAATTATTTGCCGAGTCATAAATGTTAATTTATGTTAAGCAAACTTTCAGAATCTTGCCCTCAGTTACAGTAAAATTTAATAATTAATTCTCGGTGTCTACAGGTTGCAAGTGCTTGCAAAGTTGATAACATTTGCCCTGTAGTCTTACTACAATGTTGATTAGTACAAATCTATAAAGCTGGTCAGCGCGATAGTGTAGCGCAAAAAAATGTAACATTTTGCTGTAGTTTTTAATATTACGGCCAACATTACAGATATCAAAGGCAGGAGCAATTCTAATGTTCGGTTCTATCAAAAAGTTAATCACGAGTTTAATTAGTGGGATCGTAGGATTTATTACTGGGTTATTGCCTGGTAAGAAAAAAGGCGGTGGATACTATTTGGAACTAGACGAAGCCAAAGATGCAAAGCCAGTAGAGGCTGCTAAAGAAGTTGCAGCGAACGCTAAAAAAGCAGTAGAAACAGTTGTATCCGAAGCACCAGCTCCATCACAGCCAGCGTCATTGAACGGAACAAAAACCGCCGCAGCTAAAACCAAAGCTAAAACATCCAAAAAGACAAAACCAGCTGATGTTCAATTAGTCCAGACTGCTGAAGGTCTGAAAGTTGAACCCGACAAAAATGCTAAAGCAGCAGCTAAAGCAGTTAAAGAGGAGCCAAAAGAAACCACCTTTGCGCCCACATATCTTGCTCCTACAGGTAGCGGTTCTAACGGTCGTCGCCGTCCGGGAGCAAACATGAGTGCTTATCTAGAACTGGCACGTCAGGTTAAAACTCCTGGTTAAAAAATGTAGGTTAGTTAACCACAGTTCTTAATATAAACTGTGCGAGGAAGCTAAGATACCATTTTGTGTACTCTCTGTGACTAACACTGTTGAGTTTCACACTTTACCAAATAAAAATTTTGCATTTTTCCCAAGTTGAAGAGACGCGAAGGTTTGCGTCTCTTCATTATTAATAATCACCTTCTGGGTTCTAAGTCTAGAGATGATGGCATTGAACGTATAAGAATAAGAAGATTACTGCCAAATACTGGTTCATAACTCACTGCTTTAGACATCTCTACTGGCACTTATAGTAAAGTGCTGAGTGCTGAGTGCTGTAGACGCTTGGTGCGGCTACTCTTCTCTTTCAAAGACGCTACGCGTAGCTTGTTTCCCCGTAGGGGTACGATAACGCCTAACGGCGAACCCGCAGGGTGGAGCCACTGCGGTGAGGTGGGAGACCCTAAGACCGTACTGGCTTAACAATGACAAAGAACGGTCAGATCAAGTGATTGCGCAAATGTATTTTAGCTTAGCGATCGCATTCACATTAATATCCTTAAGTAAATTTGTAGTAAATTATACTGTTTTTAGCTAGCATTTTCTTACCAATTCAGATCGCTATATATTCTGGCTGATCACAGATGACGCTTTTATTATTCCTTGATAATTCCTCGAAAAAATTTTTCACAATTATCAAGTTTACTTCATTACTAATTAATGCAACTTTCCAGAAACAATAAAACCTTCTTTCCTGCAACAGTATTATTCTAGTCCTCTGAATGATATTGAAGAAAAGATAAAAAACATAGATTTGAATTTTCTGCTAGATGATTTGCCTAAAGTTATGACCTCTATGCAAATAGGGGCAGATATAATTCGTGAAATTGTACTTTAACTTCGTAATTTTTCCCGTTTAGATGAGGCAGAAATTAAACCTGTTGATATCCATGAAGGAATTAACAGTACATTAATGATTTTACAAAGTCATCTCGAAGGAATAGAGAATTGTATTCCGATTCAAGTGCTTAAAGATTATAGTCAATTACCAAAGGTAGAGTGCTATGCTGGACAATTGAATCAGGTGTTTATGAATTCACTCAGCAATGCAATTGATGCAGTGATGGCTCGTTGTGAAAAGGTTTCACCCTTTCTTCGTGTCATTCGACTGTACCTGCTTACTATACAAGTGTCATCCTCTGCGTTTAAGCAAATCTAAAGTAATTTATTTAACCGCAGAGGTTAATAAAATACAGAGATTAGAGGTTAGGGAAAAATTCATTTTCAATAATTATGAGTTATGAGTTATAAGTTATAAGTTATCAGTTGATGTTTCTAACTCCTAACTCTTAACTCCTAACTTTTGTATCGAATCGTGAATCTACGCCGCCTGATTCCAATTTTTGATGACTCCGTATCCAGCTGGGCATTAGAGGCGCGGTTGCTGCGCTGGCTAACATTGATTTGGCTGTTCATCGGTTTGATCATGTTGTTTTCAGCATCCTATGCTGTTGCTGATGCGCGTCAAAATGATGGACTGTACTACTTTAAGCGCCAAATCCTTTGGGTGTTAGTTTCCTTAATAGGCTTTAATTTTATTGTTAATCTCCCCTTGCGGAAAATTTTGGGGATTTCCCATTGGTTTTTAGCGTTATTTTTACTGTTAATTTTTGTTACATTAATACCAGGATTGGGTAGAAAGGCTTTTGACGCAGCACGCTGGATAGCTATTGGGCCGATCCCAATTCAACCCTCAGAATTGATTAAACCTTTTTTGGTATTGCAAAGTGCGCGGCTGTTTGGACAGTGGGAACGGTTAACTTGGCGAGTCCGTTTCACTTGGCTGGGTATTTTCGGTTTGGTGCTGATAGGAATTCTCGCCCAACCTAACTTGAGTACAACAGCACTTTGCGGTATGACTATTTGGCTAATTGCCCTAGCCGCTGGTTTACCTTACAAGTACTTGGGGGGAACAGCAGTTGGTGGAGTACTACTAGCAGTACTCAGCATCAGCATTAAAGAATATCAGCGTAAGCGGGTAATGTCATTTTTAAATCCTTGGGCAGACGCTACAGGCGATGGCTACCAGTTAGTACAAAGTTTGCTAGCGGTAGGTTCTGGTAGAACTTGGGGCGCGGGATTTGGGCTTTCTCAACAAAAGCTGTTTTATTTACCAATTCAAGACACTGATTTTATTTTTGCTGTGTTCGCTGAAGAGTTTGGCTTTGTTGGCAGTATTGTCTTATTGCTACTCTTAGCTGTATTTGCTACCCTCGGACTCATAGTGGCATTAAAGGCGAAGAATCCCATCAATCGACTGGTAGCGATCGGTGTGACCATTTTAATGGTAGGACAATCGTTATTACATATCGGTGTTGCTACAGGTTCTCTACCGACTACAGGCTTGCCCTTGCCCATGTTTAGTTATGGTGGTAATTCTATGATTGCCAGCTTGGTAGCTACTGGCTTACTGATTAGGGTAGCCCGCGAAAGTAGTGAAGCTGAGGTGGTACCGCTGCGAAAACCTCACTCTGATAATAGGCGTCAACGTCGAATGTTCCAGAAAACTAAACTTTAAAACTTTTCTTTACATTGGCAGGGTTGCTGTAGTTCTAGAGATTTGCATGTAATGGAGACTGTAGTCTGAGCAAACTTCTCAAACGACTACTTGTTATTTTTAGGAAGACCAGTTGTTTATCAAATTTATACATTGCGCTGCGTCTTATTCATCAAAAATTTATCAAAAAACTACGTATAATTATTCACCTATTTTGCTGTTTGCTGTATTGTTGAAATACATACGTAAGTGTATTTTTAATACACTATTTCCTAAATAGGTACAGCTAATAATTTATCCTTCAAAATAATGAAAAATTTCTTGACTGTTGCTGTGGTAGCACCAATTGCTGCTTTGGGAATAGGAACAGTAGCACAGGCAGCTGTTTTAACATTTGATGACATAGCGCCTATTCCAGATTTAGCTGAAATTCCTGACGGTTACGGAGGATTTAATTGGGATAATTTTTTCTATAAAAATGGCTCGGATATTACTGCTTTAGATACAGGCTATGACAATGGAAGAGTTTCAGGAGACTATGTTAGCTACAATGGGTTTGGAAACCAAGCTATACTAAGTGATAGGGTTTTTGACTTCAACAGTGCTTACCTAACAGCTGCTTGGAATGATGGTCTTTCGGTTACTGTAGAAGGGTTAAACAAAGGTACAACTCTCTATTCAAAAACTGTAGTTGTAGATACCACCAATCCAACTTTAGTTAATTTTGATTTTTTTGGTGTTGATGAGTTAAGGTTTACTTCCTTTGGTGGAGTTGAGCCAGATTATCTTATAGGCAAGGGTCTCGGTACACAGTTTGCACTAGATAACTTTACCTTTAACGAAACAGTTACACCTGTTCCCGAACCTACATTGCTATCAGCGTTACTGGCAGTAAGTACTTTAAGTGCTGGTTCAGTATTGAAGCGTAAACAACAACAAAAGACATTAGGTAAAGCATAAGTATAGCAAAGTGCGGAGTGCTGTAGACGCTTCTGCGGCTTCCCGCACTGCCTCACCAAGACGGCAACTCCCTCACCAAGTGGAGCATGTGGCGTTGCTGAGTAGAAAGGAAGTTATTTTAAGGCTTTGAGCAATCAGCACTCTCCGAAACTATGCTTCGACTGCTATAACTTCTCCTAAAAAACCTTGCGATTTCTTAGGAGCAGCCGCACTGGCGGCACTGCCACCCGCTATGAATGAAAGAAACACTTTCTTCTCCCACTCCCTGTGTTTCTTGAAAGAAGGATAAATAAGCGATCGCTCTTTTTAAGTGAACGGCAGAGGAAACAGGAAAAAAGAGGGCGATCGCTTAAACTTGATATCAGTCTGATAAGCAATACCTGCGTCAATTTCTGAGGGTTGAATATCTGTAGAAACAGAGTGAACACCTCTTAAAGAGGTAAGCTTGGCAAACGTGTTAGAGATAACAGTTCAAGATGATAGTAATGAAGGAAGTCTTTGGTTTTAAGTTTACAGATACGCGCTATGAACAGTTACATTTTTTTTAGGTATAGCTTATAGCGGTTCGGTGGTATCACCAAAGCATATTTTAAAAAGTTCCATCCCTTCATATAGTAAGGCTCTATTCCTACTTGGAATCCTTGACTCTCAAACAAGTGTTTCCATCCACTACCTGTTCTTTCCCAGCATTGGTTGTAATAATTATTCTTTAAAAAAAACTTGACATAAGGCTCACGCTTTACGGTAGGTAACCAAGTACCAAATAATACCTTATTGTGTTCATCAAGTATTTGAAAGCGATTGGGAACAATAACAATCCCATAACCTCCAGGTTTTAATACTCTCATTAACTCAGAGGCAACAATTTTCTGTTCATCATAATCAATATGCTCAAATACATCAGTAGAAGTCACTACATCAAAAGATTCATCAGACCAGGGTATCTTTTTAGCATTTCCACAAACCACTTCAGCGTTAGGAGCGCGTTTTCTTGACCATTCAACATAAAGCTCATTAATATCTATTCCACAAACTTGCACAAAATGAGCTTGCAATTCTATAAGCAAACTGCCAAGACCACAACCAATGTCTAGGGCTTTATGTCTATTTATGGTGTCAATACCAGAATAATTAAGTAAATCTTGAACTATTTTTTTCTGTCTAGAGGTATCCATCATATATTGCGCCCAAGCTAGTTGCTTGGATTCACTAGACCCCTGATTTTTCATTTGGCTCAAAAGAAAATTCCGAAATTGTTCTTCTATCGATTGGGAATCTATGGATTGTGGTTGCTTAATGTCCATATAGGTAGGTAAAGTTTTTTCGATTTATTAAAAATTAATTCGTCCAAGTAACAATACATTAGCATCCATATTTTTTTAAATAAAAAAATAAATAATTCTTAAAACCCTAACAAAAAGCGCACTTAACCAAAAGACTTTAGTATAAAATTGAACACAATACTTAAAATTTAATAACAGATTCAAACCCAAAAATCCAAATTAAAGATGAATTTCTTAATGCTCTTTTATGACTCTGATGAGAGAAAAATGCGTTGTATTTCTTCCCAGCCTTTTGAAGTAGGCGATCGCTCTTTTTAAGCAAACAGCAGAGGAAACAGGAAAAAAGAGGGCGATCGCTTAAACTTGATATCAGTGAATTTAAGTGATTTGAGTTAAGTAAAAACTCAGATCATCTTATAAAATAAAATGAAAAATCAGGTTTTTTCTGTCATTTGTAACTAGAAAACCTGAAGCGCTAAAAATATAGCCTATTGTCAGCGATCGCGACCTAAAACAAAGCTATGCCCAAGTCCACAATCAGGTTAGGCATAGCTAAAATTTAATTTTAGGAATTACGACTTATCAAAAAATTACAAATGACAATAATTATTTAATAAGCACCGCTATTCCTATTAAAAAGAATCGCTACAGTTTTGATAATTAACTTCAAGTCATACAGCAAACTCCAGTTTTTCTGATATAGCAAATCTAGCCGAATCACATCCTCAAAACTGCGTACTGTAGACCGCCCATTTACTTGCCATTCACCAGTCATACCAGGTTTTACATCTAAGCGTTGCCACTCTGGTACTTCATAGCGTTCTACTTCGTCCGGTGTGGGTGGTCTAGTACCAACTAAACTCATATCTCCTTTGAGGACGTTCCAAAATTGCGGTAATTCATCCAAGCTAGTTCGCCGCAAAAATCGCCCTACTCGTGTAATTCTGGGGTCATTCTCATTCTTGAAGAAAGCACCTTCTACTTGGTTTTTGACTTGAGATTTTTTCGCTTCCGCATCTACACACATCGAACGGAATTTCCAAATCTTAAAACGCTTCCCCATCCAACCACAGCGGATTTGACCAAAGAAAATAGGCCCAGGATCATCGATTTGAATAGCAACTACAATCGGAATAAACAAAACTCCTGTGATTACCAAACCCACTAGTGCGCCAATGATGTCTATCAACCGTTTCATCCAAGATGCTACAGAAGGATGAGTAGTGGGTAGCTGCTCTACCTTACGAGAAGCACTCTTGGAAGGGTCTATAAAATGAACAGTTTCTATTAGGGGCATTTCACTGATAGACTCAATAGGAAAAACTTGATCTAATCCAGTGAGATTTAGCACTGCCATGACTTGAGGAGTAACATTTCGCAGGATTAACGCAATCCCTTTTTCTTGAGCAGTTTTGAAATTACTCACCAGGGCACCCAAACCACTACTATCCATAAAAGTAGTTTGGTGAAAATCAAGAATGATTTGCTGAGGATGTGAATTTGCTTGTGTTAAATCTTGGCAGGTTTGCTTAAAACCCACCGCCTCAAGCACGCTTAATCGCGCTGGTACCTGTACTATTGCCATTTCATTTAGGGAAGTAATAGGAAAATCTGCTTCTGTGGATTGGCTAGTCATGAAGCTGTGTACTTTCGTTGCCATATAAATTTCATCTTCCAAACATTATTTTGTCCTAGAAAATTACCTCAGCTGATGTTGAATCAGCAAAAATCAGGACTAATTGCTAGTTGTTTGGGGTGAGAGCAGAGATTGCCAGCGACAATTCACAATAGAACAAGAGGTAAAAACATCTTTGCTTTTGTGCTGACGCAGCGCGATCGCGTTGCTACTATCCCATGACTGCTCAAACTACGGTAAAACCTACTGCACGCCTGATAGAAGTCTTTTCTGCTATTCAAGGAGAAGGACTGAACGTCGGGACACGTCAAATTTTTATTCGCTTTGCTTTGTGTGATTTGCGTTGTGGCTTTTGCGATAGCGCCCATACTTGGAATGCACCCTCTACCTGTAAGGTAGAGCGATCGCCCGGATTACGTGACTTTGAAATTCACTCTAATCCTGTCCCACTACCCATCTTAATCGAATGGATTGAAAGGCAAAATCTACCGTGTCTACACGATAGCATTAGCTTAACTGGGGGAGAACCACTTCTTCATGTGGCTTTCTTAAAGGAATTTTTGCCCCAAGTGCGATCGCTGACAAACCTACCTATCTATTTGGAAACAGGTGGACATCGCCCAGAACAGCTAGCTTTAATTCTGCCCTACCTGGACTCCGTAGGTATGGATTTAAAACTGCCCAGTGTCAGCTGCGAAAGCCACTGGGAGCAACATGCCAAGTTTCTGGAACTCTGCCACAATTCACATTTAGATGTTTTTGTCAAGATAATTATTTCTGATCGTACAGACCCAAGTGAGTTGGAACGTTCTGCTTTATTGGTAGCAAATGTCAATCCTGAAATACCCATATTCTTACAACCTGTGACACCTTTAGCTGCCTCTGAACAGTTCACCCAAACTCCCGTACTTGCACCTGCTCCAGAACAAGTTTTAATGTGGCAAGCTTTAATGAAGCGGTTTGTACCACATGTCCGTGTCGTGCCTCAGACTCATAAAATGTTAAATCAGTTATGAATTTGCTTACCTTGGTAAAAAGACTTGTGAAGGTTTGATGAAGTATCTATGTCACCATAATCTCGTTAATAATTGATTAACCTTTTTTTAATCCGCAAGTCCAAAGCTGAGAAAACTGAGTATATTTTGGAAGTGTACATGATTTCTGCAAGGCATTGGATTTTCGGATTAAGCTTTTCATTTGTGACTAGTGTAGTTAGTATTGCGGGATCTGCAACCTCTGCCCACGCTGTTTCTTTCGTCAACGAGATCACTATACCCGGTGAGAGTAAAGATTTGTATGAACCTAGTAGCAACGGTGCTAATGTCAATCGCCTGGGTTTTTTATCGGATCTCTACTATGATCGCTACAACAATGTTTACTATGGACTAGCAGATCGTGGCCCTGGCGGCGGTGTAATTTCCTACAATACACGAGTAGAGAAATTTTCCTTAGATGTTAATCCCAATACTGGTGCAATCAGCAACTTTAGGCTACTGGACACTATTCTCTTCACCCAGGATGGTCAAAACTTCAATGGGTTGAACCCCGGTCAACTCAACGGTAATGTGTCAAATCTCGGTAGAAGCTTCGACCCAGAGGGGTTTGTAGTTGCCCCTAACGGCAATTTTTACGTTTCTGATGAATATGAGCCATCTGTTTACGAATTTAGCCCTACTGGCTCTTTTATTCGGGCGTTTGAGACTCCGAGTAATCTGATTCCCAAACAGAGTGATGGAACAATTAATTATATAGATGGTCGCCCCGACATTACTAGCGGTCGCCAAGATAACCGAGGCTTTGAAGGTGTAACTCTTAGCCCAAATGGCAAAAAGCTATACGCAGTATTACAAGACCCATTAGTTAATGAAGGTTCACCAGATGGACGGCGTAGTCGCAATTTAAGAATAGTAGAATTTGACACAGTAACTAGTGAAAGTACTGCCCAGTATATTTATCAGTTGGAAAGTCTCACAGACATCAATAGCCGTGTACCTGAAGATACTTTTGCAGCCAATGCCCAAGGGCGGAATATTGGTGTCAGCGCGATTATCGCTTTGAATGATGATGAATTTTTAGTATTGGAGCGGGATAACCGTGGTGTTGGTGTAGAGGATACCCAAGGTGAAAATCTTGTGGCTAGTAAACGCGTCTACAAAATCAGCTTAACAGGAGCAACAGATGTTAGTGGTATCAGCTTGGCAGGTTTAAATACCTTACCTGTAGGAGTTACGCCTGTAAACAAATCCACATCGCCGTTTATTGACATTGCTGAACTTTTGAAAGCTGAAGGGCTGCTAATTCCAGAAAAAATAGAAGGTTTAGCGGTTGGGCCACAACTGGCTGATGGTTCCTATGCAATTTTAGCGGGTACGGATAACGACTTCAGCGTGACTCAGAATGAAGATACTAATGAGCAATTTGATGTTTGTACGGATGGCAGTAACAATAATCAGCTTGACAGTGGTTGTCCGCAAGGGGCGTCTTTGCTTCCTACCTATCTCTACTCTTTTAAAGCAAGCCGTGACGAATTGAAAGGATTTGTACCGCCAGCAAAAGTACCAGAATCAACCACAACCGCCGGACTAATATTGCTGGGGTTGAGTAGTTTCTGGCTAAACCGATTCAAAGTCAAAAGTTAATAGTTAACTGTAACCCTTTCAAGGTGGGTAAAAATCCTCAAAAATTTTCTGAATTTTGAGCTTTTTGCCTTTGTATCTTAGTGCCTTGGTGGTTTATAAGTCAATTTTTTAACCACTAAGACACCAAGAAAAATAGAATTTGAAAGAGCTACTGTTAACTACTAAATTTCATCTACAGGTCTAGATTTAGCCTTTGCCTTGTTGGCACTGCGTTTGAGGGCAGAAAGACGTGCTTCATATTTCGCTCTTTGGCGTTTGCTAGGTGTGTTGTCGATTAAAGTCTTTAAGGCACTACCTAGGCTTTTATAGGCGTTGGGGAGGCTATAACCAAAGCGAGTTGCTAGAGCGATCGCTTTTTCGTCGGCTTCGAGCAATTCTGTGAGCTGCTTGCCCCCATTATTCTTTTGATACAATCGCCAGCCTGAGACACCACACAACGCTAAAGCTAAAACTAGCAACAATCCATCCTGCACCCACAACTCACCTACAGCACCACCTAAACCAATAGCCAATGCTGCCATTTCCCAACCATCTTTGGGAATTGTGTCATTTTGAATGCGGGCGACTTCATGCCAGAACAGCAGATTACGCTGATCCATCGCGAGAGCATCCCATTTCACCAAGTCAATTTGAATTTCTACCTGGTCTTTACCAATTTCTTCGCTGCGGATCAGGGGTGGATTAACCTCAGTTGTGCCTTCAACCGTGACCCAGCTCTGCAATTCTGGCGGTAGTAAGCCTTTTAACCGCCGGAGTTCACTCATTTCCGCTTTGGCAGAGGAGGTTGCATAGGATGTCATAAAATCCAGCCCCAGAAAAATTCAGTATATAGTGAGGGTATCACTTTGGAGTATAGCTATTTAAGTGACGATCCGCCTCACTCGCTGGGAAAACTTCCCCGCTTTTTCCTAGCTTCCATTGCCTTTTCTAGAAGTTCTAGTAATCCAGGAGCTTCTTCTTGGATACTAAGTAACATTCTTTCTCCAAGTTCCAAATTCCCTGGATCTTGGCCTGTTGCCATCACCTCTTTCAGCCGAGGTATCGCTATGCCATCAACAATCTGAATTAATCCACTCAGACAACGGTGAAATTGTTTTTCTGTGAGAATCGAGTCTTCCAAGGGAAACTCAATAATTGCACGGATTTCACCATCTGAGGGGTCGTACTCCCATTGCAGCATTTTGGTTTCCCAAGAAATGGCCAGCATCGTCTGTAGGATAATGCTCTTGTGAGGATGGTCTTGAACTCCCGCTAGAACTTGAGGTGCAAATACCCGAAAAAATTTTCCTTCCTCATCCAGTTGGACAACTATCAGGAAATCTTCTAAGTTATCAGCTTCCACACCTGTAATAATACGATCTTCTTCATCATCAAAACGGTAGTCCCAACCTAGTTTGTCTAAGTAACTGGCAATCTGTTTGAGAGTAGCTCCCATAAAAGCCTCATAAAAAACGGTGGAGCAGCTGTCACCAGAACTAGTTTAACCTGTTAGCGGCACGTGCTTAAGTTGGTGTAGCTACTTCTACTCTTTTAGAAGTATGCAATGAGTTTTTGCATCAGAGTTAAGTCTGTTTGGTAATTTATCCTGGTTTCATGAATTGAAAAAATTATGGTTTATAAAGTTAGCATCAAGAGCAGACAACTTAGTTTTTCCTTGTTTATCAATCAGTTCGCTTGCACAAAGCTGATACCGTTTATATATGAGTTTGCACTTTATTCACGTAGAGGTAATTTATAAATTGCCCTTACAACATCTAGTTTTGCATAATTTGTATCAGCACATATTCAACAATAAATACTATTAATAGCTAACAAAATATATAGCAATCCTTACTTTAATTTTGTAATTAATAATAAATTCAACAAAAAATAATTAAATAAAAATTAATATTTTATCAACAAAAAATTAAAAAATATAAATTTACTAACTAATATTACTTAAACTTCCTAAAGTAACTATTTTGTCTTCAATTGAGGGAGATAATATCTAAATTATTTTTATAATCTCAGAGATATTTGAGTAAGTTATACGTAATAGATAAAGTTTAAAAAAATAAGTAAAAACAGTCTTTGCTCCTTGATCAAAGGAAAATACAGCACAGGTGCTGATAAAGTTTTATATTACAAGCATCTACTTTGTTTTATACAAACATTGTAGTAACCGATACATTTTTGCCCGTTCAGTATCCATGAAGTTTATGCGAAAATCAGCTTTAATTCTAGCGATCGCCCCCCTCATCTTTACCCTCAGCGCTTGTGGTGGAGAATCAGGACAAACAGCAAATACAACTGGCACTCCAGGCAGTAATCCAGCAACGCAAGCAACCAGAAATCGCTGGGATACTGTTAAGAATCGTGGTAAGCTAATTTGCGGTGTCAGCGGTGAAGTACCAGGGTTTAGTTTTGTGGGAACTGATGGTAAATATGGTGGCATTGATGTAGATGTTTGCCGCGCCATAGCAGCCGCTTTGTTTGATAATCCAGACGCAGTAGAATTTCGTAATCTCAATGCCAAAGAGCGGTTTACAGCCTTGCAAACTGGAGAAGTAGACGTTCTCAGCCGTAATACAACCTGGACACTAAGTCGTGATACCTCAGTTGGTTTAGAATTTGCTCCCGTCGTCTTTTACGATGGACAAGGCATAATGGTTCGCAAAAATGCCAACATCAAATCACTGGCCGATCTCAAAGGCAAAGCAATCTGCGTACAAACTGGTACTACTACCGAGCAAAACTTAGCAGATCAAATGCGGAAACGGGGCATTACCTACAAACCCGTTGTGTTTGAAGACATTAACATTACCTTTGCCACCTATGCAGAAGGTCGTTGTGACGGTATCACAGCCGATCGCTCGGCCTTGGTTGCTCGCCGCACGACTCTACCCAAACCAGACGATAACATCATTCTTGATGAAGCCATTTCTTCAGAACCTCTTGCACCAGCAGTTGCCAAAGGAGATACCAAGTGGGGCGATACTGTCAAGTGGGTAGTTTATTCACTGATAAAAGCCGAAGAATTGGGTATTAATTCCCAGAATTTAGGACAGTTTACTAACAGTAATGACCCAGATATTAAACGGTTTTTGGGAACAGAAGGCAACCTGGGTCAAGGAATTGGTTTGACAAACGACTTTGCCGCCAGGATAGTCAAGCACGTAGGTAATTATGCTGAAATTTATGATCGCAACCTCGGCCCGAAAACAAAACTCAACCTCGCTCGCGGTCAAAATCAACTCTGGACAAAAGGCGGACTGTTGTATTCTCCTCCATTCCGTTAGGGAAGCTTTCAAAGCAGGGGAGCAGGGGTGCAGGGGAGATGAGGGAGAAATAACAACTGACAACTGACAACTGACAACTGACAACTGACAACTGACAACTGACAACTGACAACTGACTAATGACAAATGACAAACCGCCTATATGGCGCGATCAGCGTTTTTGGCGTATTGCTGGGCAATTCATTGCTGTATTCTTAACAGCAGTTGTAATTACAATGCTGTGGGGTAATCTTAACCGCAATTTACAGCAATTAGGTATTCAATTCGGATTTGATTTTCTCAAGCAACAAGCGTCTTTTGATATTGGCGAAACGCTAATTTCTTACAATCCATCTAATACTTACAGTCGAGCTTTATTAGTAGGTCTAATTAACTCGTTGCGGGTGGCTGTGGCAGGAATTATCCTGACCACTATTGTAGGCGTGAGTGCAGGAATTGGGCGTTTATCAGACAATTGGCTAGTGCGGAATATAACTCTAGTTTATGTAGAGGTTTTTCGCAATACACCCTTACTGCTGCAATTGTTGTTTTGGTACTTTGCCGTTTTTATTAGTTTTCCCAAGGCAGAAAATAAAATTTCCCTTTGGGGATTTGTTGGTCTGAGTCAAAATGGCTTAGAATTTCCTTGGTTTACCTTGTCTCCCGAATTTTCAGCTTTACTTTTGGGGTTAATTTTCTACACAGGCGCGTTTATTGCGGAAATTGTTCGAGGTGGAATTCAATCAGTACCTAAAGGACAATGGGAAGCAGCGCGATCGCTAGGCTTAAAACCAGGATTATTGATGCGGTTGGTGATTTTTCCCCAAGCCTTACGAGTGATTATTCCACCGCTGACAAGCCAGTATTTGAACTTAACTAAAAATTCTAGTTTAGCGATCGCTATCGGCTACCCTGATATTTATTTTGTCGCTTCTACCACCTTTAACCAAACTGGTAGAGCTGTAGAAGTTATTTTGCTAATTATGCTCACCTATCTCATCCTCAGTTTAATTATCTCCGTAGTGATGAATTTGTTCAATCGTACAGTGCAAATTCCCGAAAGATAACAGTGCTATGGGGAGAATAAATAAATAAAATGACAAGCAATCCCAAATCTCAAATCCAAAATCCCCAATTGCTCTGGCTACGTAACAATCTGTTTAGTACCTGGTACAACAGCTTGTTAACTGTTGCCTGCTTCGTATTCTTGTTTTGGGTAGTGCGCTTAATCTTAACTTGGGCAACGACTCAAGCACAATGGGGAGTAATTCAGGTTAATTTACATTTATTTTTAGTTGGCAGGTTTCCCCAAACGCTATATTGGCGAACTTGGATTGTACTAGCGATCGCATCAACTTTAGGTGCTGTCAGCGCTGGTGTATTCTCTAGTAAGCAATTGTTGACAAAACGTGCATTAGCGATATTTGCTTTCATTGTCGGCTTAGTATTAATTATTTTGCCTTTGGATTTGATATCACGCTTTTGGCTGTTGTTAATTGCCGTTTTGCTATTAGTCGGCTTTGGGATTGGTCAAAGATTTTCTCAGGTAATAGCCCCTTGGCTTTCTCTAGTATGGCTGTTATCTTTCCCAATAATTTTGTGGCTAATTGGTGGTGGATTTGGTTTGCAATCTGTACCTACAAATTTATGGAATGGTTTGCTACTTACCTTACTAATGGCAGCAGTTAGTATTGTACTTTCCTTTCCTATTGGTGTGTTACTTGCTTTAGGACGCACAAGTAATTTGCCCGTAATCCGTTGGTTTTCTATTCTGTATATTGAAATCGTCAGGGGAGTTCCATTAATTGGAATTTTGTTCCTTGCTCAGGTAATGTTACCGTTATTTTTGGCAGTAGATGTACGTTTAGATCGAGTAGTGCGAGCGATCGCGGGACTAGTATTGTTTAGTGCTGCTTACATGGCTGAAAATGTGCGTGGTGGACTCCAGGCAATTCCACGCGGTCAAACGGAAGCGGCGAAGGCATTGGGACTCAGCACGCCTTTGGCTGTTATATTAATTGTGTTACCTCAAGCGTTGCGTGCAGTTATTCCTGCGATCGTAGGTCAATTCATCGGCTTATTTAAAGATACATCACTTTTATCTCTTGTCGGATTGGTAGAACTCACAGGGATTGCACGTTCTATTTTGGCACAACCACAATTTCTCGGTCGCTATGCAGAAGTGTATTTATTTATTGGATTAATTTATTGGGTATTTTGTTATTCCATGTCATTAGCTTCTCGACGTTTAGAAAGACAGTTAGGTAATTCGTAATTCGTGAGCAAGTTGCCGTCTTGGCGCTTTGCGTCGATGGCAAACTTGCGAACCCGGAGGGTAATTCATAATTCGTAATTAAGTTTTGCAATGGTGATTTAGACCACGCCATAAAACTAACAGCTTTTAGAAGTGGGGATTTAGATACTCATAATTTTTTCAAGATTAACAATTTTCCCATAAATTATTTATAGGTAAAATACTATGAGCGAACAAACACCGATAATAATTGCTGAAGATGTTCACAAGTGGTATGGAAAATTTCATGTTCTCCAGGGTGTGAGCTTAACAGTTAACCGTGGAGAGGTAGTGGTGTTAATGGGGCCTTCAGGTTCAGGTAAATCGACATTTATCCGCACGTTTAATGCTTTAGAAGAATACCAACAGGGAAGTATTGTGATTGATGGTATTACCCTTAGCCATGACTTGCGAAATATTGAAACAATTCGGCGAGAAGTGGGTATGGTATTTCAACAATTCAATTTATTTCCTCATTTGACAGTGCTGCAAAATATCACTTTGGCACCAATTTGGGTACGTCGGTGGTCAAAGTTGAAAGCTGAAGAATTAGCGATGCAATTGCTAGATAGAGTGGGAATTTTAGAGCAAGCACAGAAATACCCAGGACAATTATCTGGTGGACAGCAACAACGAGTAGCGATCGCTCGTGCTTTAGCCATGCAACCTAAAATTATGCTATTCGACGAACCCACCTCAGCTTTAGATCCGGAGATGGTCAGAGAAGTTTTGGATGTGATGCGAAATCTTGCCCGTGATGGCATGACAATGGTAGTTGTTACCCACGAAGTTGGATTTGCTCGCGAAGTAGCCGACCGAGTAGTTCTCATGGATAGCGGCTTACTCGTTGAGTCAGCGACTCCTGATACCTTTTTCACCAAACCCAAAGAAGAACGGACTCGCAAGTTTTTATCACAAATTCTCTAGAAAATCAGTCAAAATAATTCGTAATTGATAATTCGTAATTCGTAGTTACAATCAGTGTGAGCTGCTGAACCCACCACCAACGAAGCACCATTAAATTTTTAATTTGGTGTAGGCTGCTGTACCCATTTAATTACGAATTAGTAATTATTTGGTCATCAGTCAACAGTCATCAGCCATCAATTAGAATATTGAAGTAGCTTTTTTGATATATATAATATATATATTTATGAGTAATTAAAACTTATAAAATATCAAAATTATGGAACTGCGACATCTACGCTACTTTATTGCCATAGCTGAGGAATTGCACTTTAGTAGAGCCGCAGAACGATTGCATATTGCTCAACCCCCTTTAAGCCAGCAAATTCAGCAGCTAGAGATGGAATTGGGGGTAGAACTGTTTCATCGCAAAACCAAGCGACAAGTACAGCTAACGGAAGCTGGACAAGTGTTTTTGCAGTCAGCCTATCACCTATTAGCTCAGCTAGAACAAGCAATTGAATTAACTCAAAAGACAGGACGGGGTGAACAAGGACAACTACGAATAGGGTTTACCAGTTTAGTCACCTACAATTTGCTTCCTCCGATTTTGCGACGGTTTCGAGAACAGTTCCCCGCTGTAGAGTTGGTGTTACAGGAGTTAACAACGACTCAGCAAGAGCAAGCGCTAGATAATCGCCACATCCATGTAGGCTTTGCTCATCCACCTTTGGAAGACAACACACTCAATCAAGAATGCATTCACCAAGAAAACCTGATTGTAGCTTTGCCAGAAACTCATCCCTTAGCTAAACAAGAATATATATCAGTGCGATCGCTGAAAAACGAATTTTTTATCATGTTTCCTCGCCACTTAGGGCCAGGACTTTACGACCAAATCGTCAGTCTTTGTCAGGAAGGTAATTTCAGCCCCAAAGTCACTCAAGAAGCGATCCAGATGCAGACCATTATCGGGTTAGTATCAGCCGGAATGGGGATGGCGATCGTACCCTCTTGTTTACAAAATCTTCAAAGGTCTGGTGTAGTCTATTGCCCATTGAAGGAAAAAACACCATTAGTAGAAACAACTATAATCTGGCGACAAGCGGATATGACGCCTGTCCTTTGGGAGTTTCTGCAACTAGTGAAAACTTTCTGTGATTAAGGTAATTTTCTGAAAAACACGAGCCGAAACACTTATTTTTATGTAGCAGCAATACCTTGTGGTAAGTCCCTTCGCGTCTACAAGAATTGACCTTAAAGGGTGTAGTTTGGCGTAAGTTCCAGAGAAGTTAAGCATCTGTATCTTTTAATTCTCAGAAATTAAATAGACTGCCATAGCAGCTTTCAACTCCAGAATAGAAAGAATCTTTATATTTTTAGCATAGAGAATAAATTGCTAGGTTGAAAAGATAGATTTTTATATTTTATTATTTTATACTTTTCATGAATAACTAGGGATTATTGCTCAGTATATCTTCAAGTTTTCGTCATAGAGTATCTACTTAGCCCCAATTTTAAATTACACAATTCTGACAAAATATCGGTAGTAAAAAATATATCAAATATTACTTAAGCAAGGAATAATATATTTTACTGAATCTTCAATAAAAAAGCACTGACAGGGCAAAATTTTCAAGACAGAATTAAATACAATACTTCAAAAGGTAGAAAAACTATTTTTTGAAGACAAATATTTTCATTATCCACAAAAGCCAGGGAACTTTAGACTAATTTGTTATGCGGATTTTAATTTACTCTTACAACTACTATCCAGAACCAATTGGTATTGCCCCACTGATGACAGAATTAGCAGAGGGGCTAGTCAAACGAGGGCATGAAGTTCGTATTGTTACTGCTATGCCCAACTATCCTGAGCGTCAAATATACGAAGGCTATCGGGGTAAGTTATATCTCACTGAATATAAAAATGGTGTTCAAATCCAACGTAGTTATGTTTGGATTCGTCCACAACCTAATTTACTAGATAGAGTATTGCTAGATGCTAGTTTCGTTGTTACTAGTTTCTTCCCTGCGATCATCGGCTGGCGTCCAGATGTAATTCTATCAACGTCGCCATCACTACCTGTTTGCGTGCCAGCTGCCCTTCTAGGATGGTTACGTAACTGTCCTGTGGTCTTAAATCTTCAAGATATCCTACCAGAAGCAGCAGTCCATGTTGGACTGCTGAAAAATAAATTGCTAATCAAGGTATTTGCTGCCTTGGAAAAATTTGCTTACCACAGCGCCTCTAAAATTAGCGTCATCGCCGATGGTTTTGTAGATAACTTGCTGTCTAAGGGCGTAGATGCTAGCAAAATCGAGCAAATTCCAAACTGGGTTGATGTGAATTTCATTCGCCCTTTACCCAAAGAAAACAATCCTTTTCGTGCAGCGCATAATCTCAATGATAAATTTGTAGTCCTATATTCTGGAAATATTGCTCTGACCCAAGGTTTAGAAACCGTCGTTAAAGCTGCTTCTTTATTACGTCATATTCCAGAGATTGCCTTTGTGATTGTGGGAGAAGCGAAAGGTTTGCGACGATTGCAACGCTATTGTCTAGAGTGTGGAGCAGATAACGTTTTGCTATTGCCCTTTCAACCCCGTGAAGAGCTACCACAGATGTTAGCAGCTGCTGATGTGGGTTTAGTGGTGCAAAAGAAAAATGTTATATCTTTCAACATGCCATCAAAAATTCAAGTGCTACTTGCTAGTGGTCGCGCATTAGTTGCATCTGTCCCTGAAAATGGTACCGCCGCAAGAGCAGTTAGACAAAGTGGTGGTGGAGTGATTGTACCTCCAGAAGACGACCAAGCCTTAGCAATGGCAGTTTTAGAACTTTATAAACATCCAGAAAAAGTTAAAACTCTGGGCTACAACAGCCGTCAATATGCCGTTGAACAATATGCTTTTGAACATGCTTTAAATCACTATGAGAAGTTATTTGACTCAGTTACCACAGATAGCCAAGTCATTGAATCCAAAGTAGTTTCAAAACAGGAAGTATGAAGCTAACAAGTAGTCAAAACTACAAACTTTTGTGGATTGCTAAAGGTTGAAGGGGTAAAGGGTAAGGGATGAATTCCCACCTTTGCCTTTTTTCATTTACCACTTAACCTAAAGGTATTCAGGGCGGCTTCTCTTCACGCTGATCAGGGGAATTAGTTTCCCTACCGCCTTTTAATTAAGAACTATTGCTGACTCTTGCAATCAGACTTTAGGTAGACTGTGCAGGAGTCTGCTATGCTATATACTAAATACTATTTATAACCTTTTTGTAAATAACCCTAGAGTTTGGGATGCAGCGATACATCTCAACTTTAAGTTTTAAAACTCTAGGAACCGTCTAAAAAGGTGTTTTACAGTTTGGCTAATTTGGGATTATTCCTGCGAATTTTTGGTATCAATCCATCAATCGATTCATAGGCGCACAATAGCCAACCGCAATTCGTTCTGATTTAGATTGCAGTCCAAACAAGCAATTGTCTAACCAATCCCATAGACACCTGTTTTTTGTTAGTATTCAAAAAAACCCATACATACAGTTGCTATTCAATAGTTATTTGTAAGTAACTGTAAAAACTGTAACAAAAGGGATCAAGCACCTGAGGTTGAATGTCTGATTTTTTCCAAGGAAATTTCCCATTAAAAACCGTCTCAGTGACAAAGAGTGCGCCGAGAAGCCCAGAGGCTGAAACCGAGGTGAGTGGAAGTTTAGCTATAACCATAGCTGAAGCTGCATCAGACCGCAAGGCAGGCGATATTTTAGTACTGAGGGTAGCCGATGTATCTTACTTGGCAGACTACTTTGTGATGATGACTGGCTATTCTAAAGTACAAGTAAGAGCGATCGCCGACGCAATCGAAGCACAAGTAGAAAGTGAGTGGCAACGGCGTCCTTTGCGGACAGAAGGAAAAGCCGAGGGGAGTTGGGTGCTACAAGACTACGGCGAAGTTATCGTTCACATCATGATGCCAAAGGAACGGGAGTTTTATAATTTAGAAGCGTTCTGGATTAATGCCGAACGCATTTCCCTTCCAAATTCTGATGAGGGTGGGGGTAAGCCAACACTATGAAGTCTTCGGTTTCAAATTGCCCAGTTCCCACAGACCAACAACCACTCAATGAATACGAACAGTTAAAAACTTCCTGGCTGTTTCGTGATTGCACTTTAGATTGGCGGCAATACCTCACCAAAATGGTATGGATTTGGGGTATATCGTGGCTGGTGGCAGGCCCTGTAGCAGCAGCAAGCTTTCCCCCGCAAAAAAATCTTGCCCATTTTATCCTCTCTGGTGCAGCAGGAGCAAGTGTAGGGGTTGTGTTGACTCTGGTGCGGTTGTATTTAGGCTGGCTTTATGTACGCGATCGCCTTTACAGTATGACTGTATTTTACGAAGAGTCAGGTTGGTACGACGGTCAAACTTGGACAAAGCCACCTGAAGTGCTAAGTCGCGATCGCTTGATTGTCACATACGACATCAAACCAATTCTCCAACGGTTACAATTTACCTTTGCTGGCTTGGCTGGATTGTTGCTTATTGGTACTATAGTTTGGCATTTGTTGTAAATAGTCATTAGTCAGTAGTCAGTTGTTCAGTAGTACTAACAACTAAACTACTGACAACTGACAAATAATAAAAAAGTGATAAATATTAACCCATGACAATGGGAAAACGAACTCAAGCCACAGCACTGGAAGTCCGGTTGTTGCGTGAAGGTATTATTGAATCGAGGCATATAGCCCAAGCTGTTGTATGCGATGAACGGGGGCGGGTTCTTACCGTTGCCGGAAACTCTGAAACTGCTACATTTGTACGTTCAGCGCTCAAACCATTTCAGGCACTCGCAGTCACCACCACAGGCACACTCGAACGCTACGACCTCAGCGATCGCGACTTAGCAATTATTACAAGTTCCCATAAGGGAACAATCGAACAGGTACGACAGGCATTTAATATCCTTTGGCGGGCGGATCTCGATCCGACTACACTCCAGTGTCCGATACCTGTGGGTAAACGCAGTCCTCTAGAATACAACTGTTCTGGTAAACATGCGGGGATGCTAGCTGTTTGCCAACAGCGTCATTGGCCTTTAAATAACTACTTGGATCGCAAGCACCCCATACAACAATTAATATTGGGCAAAGTCGCAGAATTGCTCAGAATGCCAGCAGAGGAATTTATTAGCGCTCATGACGACTGCGGCGCACCAACTTATCTCATGCAACTTGGCCAAATGGCATCTTTGTATGCCCTGCTAGCCTCTAGTAGCAATGTGGATATGGAGCGTATTGTCCGTGCCATGACTCATCATCCAGCGATGGTAGCAGGAGATGGAGAATTCGATACGGAACTGATGCGCTTAACTCCAGGAGAACTGGTAAGCAAATCTGGTGCGGAGGGAGTGCAATGCATCGGTAGGCTGGGTGAAGGCATGGGATTGGCGATTAAAGTCATGGATGGTGCAAAACGAGCAAAACATGCCGTTGCTATCCACTTACTCCAACAGATGGGTTGGATTACTCCTAGCGTCGCCGAAAGCTTGTCAGAAAAGTTTATGAGTTTGGGGAAATACAAGCGTTTAGAAGTAGTTGGAGAATTATCGTTTTTATAGTTGCCAAACTTGAAAGTTTGAGTTAAACTTTAAAAGTAAGCAACCGACGCGGGATAGAGCAGCCTGGTAGCTCGTCGGGCTCATAACCCGAAGGTCAGTGGTTCAAATCCACTTCCCGCCACCAACTAAAAAATAAAACAAACCCCTGCAATGTGTAAAGATTGCAGGGGTTTGTTTTATTTTTGATCTATTCTAAAATAGAAACCTTCCAAAAAGCGCGGAGAGTCATGGTTGTGAAGTTGCAGCGACCAATTTTAGTGGGAGGATTGGGACTATCCTTTTCCCTGTGGATTTTACAAAGTTGGCATCATTCAATAGTACAGTTGAGTGAGTTTGGTTTATTGAGTGCCTTAGCTGTCGGCGGTGGTTTGTGGCTATTCCAGCAAAATCGCCCGAAAGGCAGTTTAGAACAGCTAGATGGTATAGTTGCTGATCGGATAACGGTAGAAAATGCGATCGCTAAAGCTGAAGCTGTTATTAACCAACTTACACAAGAAGCAGAAAACCATCCAGCTTTAGAACCACTACGGGAAAAAGTTGCCCAATTAATTTTAGAGTTGGACAGGCAAGAAATTAAGGTGGCTGTTACTGGCGGTAAATCTGTAGGTAAAAGCACTTTAATTCAACTGTTATCTGGTGGTTGGCAAGAAAGACAGCAAAAAGTTAGCTTCTACAAAACAGCACCTTTGTTTAGAGAAGCAGGTGATAAATCGCATGTAGCTGCTTTCGCAGAACTGAATCAAGCTGATTTTATCCTGTTCTTGACGAACGGTGATTTGACAGACTCAGAATTTCAAACTTTACAGCAGCTAAAAGCAGCAAATCAGCCTACAATTCTAGTTTTCAACAAACAAGACCAATATTTAGCAGATGAACGTGCTAGCGTGTTGCTGTCGTTAAAACAGCGGATGCAAAACAATGTAGTGGCGACTGCGGCGTCTCCAGTTCCCATCAAAGTACGGAAGCATGAAGTTGATGGTTCTGTGCAAGAGTGGACAGAACAACCAGCGCCAGATATCCAGCAGTTAGCACAGCAATTGAATGAAGTTTTAGCACAGCAAGCACAACAGCTGGTGTGGACAACTGCTTTGAGAAAAGCCAGGTTGCTGAAAGCTGAGGCGAAAAATTGGCTGAATGAAATTAGATGCGATCGCGCTACCCCAGTTATTGAACAATATCAGTGGATAGCTGCGGCTGCTGCTTTTGCTAACCCAGTACCAGCATTAGATATTGTGGCGACTGCGGCAATTAATGCCCAGATGGTCATGGATTTAGGTAATATTTATCAGCAGAAATTCTCTTTGGAACAGGCGCAAACTGTGGCGGGGACAATGGGAAGTTTGATGCTGAAGCTGGGTTTAGTGGAACTTTCTACTCAGGCTGTTAGTACTGTTCTCAAAAGTAATGCTGTCACTTTTGTGGCTGGTGGCGTTGTGCAGGGAGTTAGTGCAGCTTATCTTACTAGGGTAGCGGGGTTGAGTTTAGTTGAGTATTTTGAGCAGCAGGAAATAGCAATAGATTCTGGGAATGCTTTGAATTTAGACAAGTTACGGCAAACTTTGCAAAAGGTGTTTCAACAAAATCAGCAGATGGCTTTTCTGCAAGGTTTTGTTAAGCAGGGTGTGAAGCGTTTGTTACCAGAGGCGCAGGCGGTTGGATAGTCTCACGCAAAGGCGCAAAGGCGCTAAGTTTTGATTATGCGTTTTTGCGTCTTTAGATTAGGCTAAAAAACTAGTTTGATAGAAAACTTAAGATAATTTCGCACAAAGCCACAAAAGTGCTAATAGTTTAGGATGGGCAATACCAATCATAATGTTATAAACGTTCTGAGATTTCTTTAAGTATATTTTCCATTTCTTCGTTGATTTCATCTGGAGAAAATTGTGTTCTACCTGTTCTTTGTTGAAGCCGTTTTTGTGCTTCGTCCAATGGATACTGTGTTACTATCATTTTTCCATCTATTCCACTCACTCCATTAAGTTGGTCTGTGAATGCAGCAATAGCCTTACTTGGTTGTGTTTCATTTGAAATGAAACGAATAAAAAAGTTATTGTCTGTTGAATTATAGTCTAGTTTTAGTAAACCTATATTTTCAGTTTTTGCTACTTTAATTGCTCCTGATTGAAGTCCAAGTGTTGTGACAACAATTCCACGTTGTGCTTCTACATCTTTAATAATGTAAGCAAATGCAGCTATTGTATTTTGTACAACATATCTGGTTTCATAGTGTTTACATTCTATTAATACCAAATGATTATCAATATCATAGCCATAAGCATCTACTTCCCATTTAGTTTTAGTCTTTTTACCTGGGAGCTTTTTCTTAGGCTTTATCTTTAAATCATATAAGTTAAAGTATTCTTCTAGATACTTTTGAATCCTGTCATTATTGAGAATTTGTCTAGTATAATTTTCATATTTTCTCCAATTAATTTGTTTTTTCAACATAAATTTAACTAATAAATAAAAATTAACAATATATATAATATATCACTTTAGCTTTTTTTAACTGATGAGTAACAGTTTTCCTTGTATTTTCTCTTTTTTTGCTGGTGCTGGTTTTCTTGATTTAGGTTTTGAAAATAACGGTTTTAAGGTTGTTTATGTTAATGAAATTTTTCCCCCATTCATGTCAGCGTATCGCTATTCACGCGAGGTTTTGAATTTACCATCGCCAGAATATGGATATCATGAGGGAGAAGCAGGCGATATAACCAAACTTACCGAAGGAATAGAAGCACAACGCCTCTGGGAGTTAATACAAGACTGTCGCAAATCTCATCATATTTTAGGCTTTATTGGTGGCCCTCCTTGTCCTGATTTTTCAATTGGTGGAAAAAATAGAGGATACTTAGGCGAAAATGGTAAACTTTCTGCTGCTTATGTTGAATTAATTTGTCGTAATTTGCCAGATTTCTTTTTATTCGAGAATGTTAAGGGTTTATGGAGAACGATAAAACACCGTTTATTTTATGAATCTCTTAAACAAAAATTACAGCAAGCAGGCTATATATTAACTGAAAGATTAATTAATGCTATTGAATATGGTGTACCTCAAGATCGAGACAGAATTATTCTCGTTGGTTTCCAAAATAATTTTATCAAAAATATAGGTGCTAATAATTTATTACTTGAAACAGCTTTTTCTTGGAATAAACAGATTTTATATCTTCAAGAAAAAGTTTTTGCTTACCCTTGGTCTAAATCTGAACCATTCCAACAAGATTCTATATTACCTTGTCCTGATGGTATACCTCAAGAACTAACAGTTGAATACTGGTTTAGAAAAAATGATGTGCTGAATCATCCTAATGCTAAACATTATTTTCAACCAAGAGCAGGTATTATCAAATTCGCTGCTATTGATGAAGGGGATGATTCTAAGAAGTCTTTCAAACGTCTTCACAGATGGCGTTATTCTCCCACAGCTTGCTATGGAAATAATGAAGTGCATTTACATCCCTACAAAATTCGTCGAATTTCTGTAGCTGAAGCTTTAGCAATACAATCTTTGCCAGCAAATTTTGTGCTTCCAGAAAATATGTCACTCACCAATATGTTTAAAACTATTGGTAATGGCGTACCCTATTTGGCATCAAAGGCGTTAGCTAAAACTATTCTTGATTTCCTTGCAATTAACGTCAAAATGCTGTGAGACTTCCTCAAGTAACCTTATCTAATGTTAATTTAAATACCTACAATACTCAAGTATACTTGCCAAGTCAACCTATAAGACTATGCCAGAAGCCTGTTTTCGGGATAAACTCGTAATAAATCTGGTTTAGATGGTTTAATATATATATAAGAAATGTTTTAATTTTTTATAAAGTTTAATAATCAATCCTTGGTAAGAGAAACGATGGCAGCAGACTATCCAGATATTGATATTGCGCCATTTATAGATCACGCCCTATTAACGCCAACGGCCACCCCAGAGCAAGTTGAGCAATGGTGTGAAGAAGCAGACAGATTTCATTTTGCGGCGGTTTGCTTGTATCCCGCTTATGTCAAGCAAGCAGCAGAACTCCTCCACGGCAAGAACCCAAAAGTCTGTACGGTGATTGGTTTTCCTAGTGGAGCAACGACTTCAGCAGTCAAGCTTTATGAAGCTCAAGAAGCAGTGGAAAATGGAGCTACTGAGTTGGATGTAGTCATCAATTTAGGCTGGTTAAAAGTTGGTAAAACTGAGCAAGTTCACCGAGAGATTGCCACAATTTGCGAAGAGACAGGGCAAACAGTCAAGGTGATTTTAGAAACTAACCTGCTGACGGATGCTGAGAAAAAATTAGCTGCGGAAATATCTATGGATGCAGGGGCAGCTTTTTTGAAAACCAGTACAGGCTGGAATGGTGGTGCTACTGTGGCAGATGTGCGGCTTTTGAAGGAAGTGGCACGAGAAAGGGTGGGAATCAAAGCTTCAGGGGGTATCCGCACACTAAATCAAGCTTTTGACTTGATTCTAGCGGGTGCTACTAGATTAGGCACGTCTCGCGGCATTGATTTGATCCGTCAGCGCGATAACCTGGAAAAGGGTGAATAGTCAGTTGTCAGGTGTCAGTTGTCAGTTGTCAGTTGTCCTAACTAATGACTAATGACTAATGACTAATGACTAATGACTAATGACTAATGACTAATGACTCATGAGTAGAACCTATAAAGCAACTGGAATTAATCTCAAAAGCCAAGCACTGGGAGAATCGGACAGGATAGTGACAATTTTGACACGCGAATTTGGTTTGATTCGAGCAGTTGCTCCAGGATCGCGCAAGCACAACTCCAGCCTTGGCGGTAGGAGTGGGATGTTTGTAGTAAATGAACTGCTGATTGCTAAAGGGCGATCGCTTGATAAAATTACTCAAGCACAAACATTAAAAACTTATCCAGGTCTAGCTAAAGATTTGGGAAAGCTCTCTGCTGGGCAGTATTTAGCAGAAATAGTACTGTGTCAAGCTTTGAGCGAACAACCCCAAGAAGAACTTTATGAGTTATTCAATGAACATCTCCATAGGTTAGAAGCATTACCTAGCACAGAGACATTTGGTATTTATGCACATCTAGCTCATGGAGTATTTCACCTGTTAGCTTTAGCAGGACTAACACCTCAAGTACAAGTCTGTTGCCTGACTCAGCAACCCCTACGACCGGATCTAAAAGACCCTAACTGGCAAGTAGGATTTAGTATCCCCGCAGGTGGTATGGTTTCCTTAGATGCTTGGGAACGCTTGCGAAGAGAGGGGAGAATTGGCACAGATAGGGAAAATTCAAAACTCACCCAATTACCTAATCACCCAATCACAGAATCGCCCCAAATATCTAGTTACCAAACAGTTGCCCACAGGCAAGAAATACCAGTGATTTCTGGTCGCCTGAGTGCTACAGAACTAGCTATGTTCCAACAGCTCTCACAACCAGAGATAATGCAAATAAATGCAGCCAAAGATGATGGCTGGTTATCTGTTGAGCAGATTTTGCGCCAGTATGCTCAATATCATTTAGGTCGCCCCATTCGCTCTGCTACCTTGATAGACTCTTATTTTGCTGCCAACCATGATGCAACCGTCTGATTTGGATACAAAAATCCTGCCTTTGTCACCAAGCCACGCCAGAAAACAGAATAGGGCATCAGCTCCTACAGTTACAAATCACCTTAGTGCTGTTCCCAAATCTACACCTAGTCCAATGAACCGTCATGAAATGTCTTCACCAGACGTTTCTAACGAGCAACATCGGACATTGGAAATACCTAAAAGTGATGTGTCAAGGCAATGCGAAAAACAAGCCGACAAGCAATTAACCACTGCTGAAGCAAATAGCAATGGGCAATTGCGAGTATCAAATACCACAGGTAAAGAGCCAGCACAATTAGATGCATCTGGTGAAGGTGGAAAAGCATCAGGAAATGTCAAACAGTATGGATTTTTACCCGTATTAAAAAATCCTAATTTTCTGGCTCTTTGGGGTGGTCAAGTTTTTTGCCAACTGGCAGATAAAGTGTATTTAGTGCTGATGATTGCCTTAATTAACACTCAATTTCAGGGCAGTAATCAAAGCATTAGTGGTTGGGTATCAGCATTGATGATGGCCTTCACTATTCCCGCTGTGCTGTTCGGTTCTCTGGCTGGTGTGTTTGTGGATCGCTGGTCGAAAAAGGCTGTATTAGTGGCAACAAATGCTTGGCGTGGCATCTTGGTGTTGGCAATTCCCTTTTTGTTGTGGTTAACTCATGATTGGCAACCCATAGGAATGTTGCCGGTGGGTTTTGTGATTATTTTGGGTGTGACTTTTTTAGTTTCCACACTGACGCAGTTTTTTGCACCAGCAGAACAGGCGGCAATTCCTTTAGTGGTGGAAGAACAGCATTTACTCTCGGCTAATTCTCTTTACACAACAACGATGATGGCATCGGTGATTGTTGGGTTTGCCGTTGGAGAACCGTTGTTAGCGATCGCGGATCAACTTTGGCTGCAAGTTGTTGGTAATAATGGTTTGGGCAAAGAAATTTTAGTGGGTGGCAGTTATGCGATCGCTGGCATAATTTTATTACTGTTAGTGACTCACGAAAAACGCCACGATGAGAACACAGAATTTCCTCACGTTTTCTCTGATTTACGCGATGGTTTCGGCTACCTCAAAGCCAATCATCAAGTCCGCAATGCTTTACTGCAACTAATTATTTTGTTCTCTGTCTTTGCGGCATTAACTGTTTTGGCCGTTCGTATGGCAGAAATAATTCCTAACTTAAAAGCTTCCCAATTTGGATTTTTATTAGCAGCTGGTGGTGTTGGCATTGCTGGAGGAGCAACAATTCTCGGCCAGTTCGGTCAGCGCTTTTCCTATACGCAATTAAGCCTTTGTGGTTGTGTAGGTATGGCAGCATCTCTGATTGGACTTTCTATATTTACCACACAATTATGGCTTGTCCTACTGTTGATCACATTGTTGGGTATCTTTGGCGCATTAGTCGGTATTCCTATGCAGACTGCAATCCAAACAGAAACCCCAGCAGAAATGCGGGGTAAAGTTTTTGGTTTGCAAAATAATGTGATTAATATTGCTCTTTCTTTGCCTTTAGCCTTGGCAGGTGTAGCAGAAACCTTTGTGGGATTACAAGCTGTGTTTTTGGGATTGGCTGCGATCGTCTTTTCAGGAACGATATTAACTTGGTATAACTCCCGTGAGTAATATCAAATCATAAAATTTATTATGTAATTCCTAATTGCTAATTTGTAATTTTTGGGTTTCAGACCTCCACCATCATAAAGAAAGACTTAGATCAGTGGGCATTATAACCTGCTGATAATTGCCACTTCGTGACAGTGACGGGTACGTAGGGGTTTCTCAAAATGAGCAACTGTTGTCCTAGTTACTTGATTGAATCAAGAGGTTGACACTATTACTCATTTACTTAAAGTTTTTGCTTTCGTGGTAAACTTAAGCCAGAAAAATTTATGATAAACTTGCTGGCTGTTAATTTGATAGAAACCAGAAAAAGTTGTTATCAATGTATGGCCATAAGCAAGTCATTACTTTAGGCTAAATAAGCCGCAAATGCACTAATTGTATTAGTGCGAAATTTCGCTTTTTTGATTGGTTAGGCGGAATTTTATAGTCAATAAAAATTCAGGAAGTGCAACGAGATAAAAGATAAACAATCAAGGATACGAAACTGTATAAATAAAACCTGCTTTTCTCAATAGCTAATAAAGAATGCGTATAGCCTGGATCGGAAAAAAATCGCCCTTTTGTGGTAACGTTACTTACAGTCGGGAAGTTACAAATGCTTTGCTAGACCGGGGGCATGAAGTTAGCTTTCTTCACTTTGCTCAAGAAGAATCTGAATCCGGTAACTGGCCAAATCTTCAAGAAGTTCCCCTACCTTTTATTTATAAGTCTCAGGTCTACACAATTCCGACTTTCAAAGCGACCAAGGTCTTAACACAGTCGCTGCGACGCATTAAACCAGATGTAGTCCATGCCTCTTTAACTCTGTCTCCTCTTGATTTTGTTCTACCGGAAATCTGTGAAGAACTAAATTTGCCTCTAATTGCCACTTTCCACACACCATTTGCAGGTAAGGGGGCAAAACTGATATCGGGGACACAACTTTTGGCTTATCAACTCTACGCGCCTTTTTTGGGTAACTACGATCGCGTGATTGTATTTTCCCAAATTCAGCGAGAATTATTGGCGCGTATGGGTGTAAAAGAAGAAAATATTGCTGTGATTCCCAACGGTGTAGATACTGTCAAATATTCTCCTGGGCCTTCTACAATCAAAGCAGAATTCCAAGCTGAGCGCTTGTTTGTCTACCAAGGTCGCATAGCCCCAGAAAAAAACGTAGAACCCCTACTACGTGCTTGGAAGCAGTCAGAAATGGCACCAGGTAGTAAGTTGTTGATTGTGGGCGATGGCCCTTTAAAGCCATCTTTAGAACCATTTTATGATTGGGAATACAACATTACTTGGTTGGGATTTGTTGCTGATGAAGACCGCCGTATCGAAATTTTACGTGGCGCGGATGTATTTATTTTGCCTTCATTGGTAGAGGGTTTATCGTTGTCTTTGTTAGAAGCAATGGCTTGTGGATTGGCTTGTTTAGCCACTGATGTGGGTGCAGATGGCGAAGTATTGGAAAAAGGAGCAGGGGTAGTTTTAAATACAAAGACGGTGCGATCGCAGTTAAAAACCCTTTTGCCATTATTCCAAGATCATCCTGAGTTAACTACTGTACTGGGGCAAAAAGCTAGAAACCGCGTGTTAGAACGGTATACCCTCAGCAATAATATTACTTCGTTGGAAGAATTGTATCGACAAGTTTTAGCACAGCGACGACCTGTAAGACTAAGTTGGGGGGCGTAGGTAAAAGTAAAAAGTAAGGGTAATTTTGGCTAGTATTCTAGTTACGCGATGATTTGCGACTTATGAATACAGATACATCTTTGAGCGACAACCAAAAACCCCAATTTTCTCAGCACTTACAAAGCTTGTTTCAAATGCATCGAGAAGACTTGGAGAATATCATTCAGACTTTGGCACGTATTACTAATCTTTCTGAGGAACAAATCAAACCTCATTTGGATACGATGCTCAAGCAACTCGTGAACAAACAACACAAGCGCCCCTTCTATGAAACTGCAACGCCTGATGAGTGGGTAAAAGCTTTTCGTGAATGGGCTGCAAGTCATCACCATAACGTGCCACCCCTTTCAGATTATGCTGTCAGTAGACAGAGTATGTATGAAGATGAGGAACTATAGATTCAGGTGTTACTTCATTTAATCTGAATTTATATTCGTTATATTCGTTATTCATAAGCCCCTAATTTATATGTTTTACCTTGGTTATGAAAAAAGTCGGCAGTTTCCAATTTAGATTTTACTTAATCAATCTTTTGATTATCTACCAAAGCCCAGCCTAAACTAGTTGGCTGTTCATAAACCCGCTTCAAAGTATTCACATCTCTAGCAGAAATAGGCGGTGGGTTGCGAACTTGGGAAAAGTATAAAGCATCAGTTTGCAACGGACTATGCCCCCAAATTCCTAAAGCGTGGCCGAATTCATGACGCACGGCTGCGGTGAGATAATTACCTGTCTGGCTGGGACTCAATAAAATAGTGAAGCGGTGCAATAAAATGTTGTTGCTAGTGTATAACTCGTAAGTGGTTTGTGCAGAACGCGCACGGGTGATTTTGCTACCCGGAGAAATTTGTAGAGGTGGGGCTTTTCGCAAAATCTTAATATCAGCAACTTCTGGCTGTGCAACTACCATCAAAGGTAAATAAGCATTCCACTCTTGCACAGCCGACAAGACGCTATTAACCCATGCTTCAGCCTGCTTTTCGCTGATTGTTTTTGGTGGTTCTACGTAAACTCGAATGGGAAATTTTGACCAAATTAAATAACCCACTTGAGTTTTTTGAACTTCAGAAAAATAATCA
>NZ_JAECZC010000009.1:76407-179390 GCF_016056305.1 Amazonocrinis nigriterrae CENA67
TTAATTCTGGGGTGTGTTGCGATGTTTTTGGTGATACAGCAGTGGACTGGAAGCTAGCCAAAATAATTAGCAGCCCTGTGCCAATGGCTAAAACCAGAGCTGCTAGTAACCGCTTTTTAATTAAATTTTTCAGGACGTTAAATTTTGGGTGTTGGGTTCTTCCCATTTCCCTATTTTCCTATCCTTATTTAGGCAACCAGCCTGCGCTTAAAACTACTGTTAAACCGAGAAAAATTACTGTCAATGCCCAAGTAATTCGGTTTAAAGTATTTTCAGCGCTTTTAGTGCTGCTAAAAAGTTGAGCTTGTCCGCCAATTGCTCCAATACCATCACCTTTGGGGCTATGCAACAACACCAAAACTATTAAAGCCAATGCGGAAAATGCCCAAATGCCTTGCACGATATTAGTAACTGTCATGGTAGCAATCTCATTTATAACAAGTTTCAAAAAACAAAGTTAGGAGTTAGGAGTTAGGAGTTAGGAGTTAGGAGTTGACAGTTAAAGAAATCTTAATTATTAACTCTTCACTGTTCACTCCTAACTTTACTTCTTCACTCCTAACTTTTTACAAACCTACTTGCACGGCTGTACGAGTGAGTTGTACATCATATTCTGCTTGTTTGAGCAGCGATCGCCCTGTCATCTCTGGCGGTTGGGGCAATTGTAAAATTTCTAGAATGGTGGGCGCAATGTCGGCTAGCTTGCCATCGTCTCGCAGTTCGACATTTGTGCCATATCCAGGAATTTTAACTTTCTCCCCTTCCACCAAAATCAAGGGAACTGGGTTAGTAGTGTGAGCCGTCCAAGGATTACCCTCTTCATCTAGCATATACTCAGCGTTGCCGTGATCAGCAGTAATAATTGTTGTGCCGCCGGCTTTGCCGATGCTATCGATCAGGCGACCTAAACAGCGATCCACTGTTTCAATGGCTGTAATCGTAGCTTCTATTTGTCCAGTATGCCCTACCATGTCGGGGTTGGCATAGTTAATTACCACCAAAGAGTAGATGCCTTTTTCAATTGCTGCGATCGCTACATCTGTAACCGCTTCTGCTGACATGGTTGGTGCTTTGTCGTAAGTCGCTACCATCGGACTGTTGACAAGTTCTCGGTCTTCTCCAGCAAAAGGTTCCTCTAGACCCCCATTAAAGAAATAGGTGACGTGGGCGTATTTTTCGGTTTCAGCGGTACGAAACTGCTTGAGATCGTGATTGGCAATTACTTCGCCCAGAATATTACTCAGGTTCTGCGGCTCAAAAGCTACAGCTACTGGTAGGTCGGGATCATACTGGGTAAAGGTGACAAACGACAGCGGCGTGATTTGCTGTCTTTCAAAACCTGTAAATGCAGGACTGACAAAAGCTTGAGTCAATTGTCTGGCGCGATCGGGGCGGAAGTTGAAAAATATCACGCCATCCCCTGCTTCTATTGCACCAGGAGCAATTCGCACTGGGTCGATGAACTCGTCGGTGACACCTTCAGAGTAAGATGCTTGTAGGACTTCCACAGGCTGGCGACCGTTACCTGGACTATCTTGTGTCATTACGTCATAGGCGCGTTTGACTCGATCCCAGCGGCGATCGCGATCCATTGCGTAGTAGCGACCGCTGAGGGTGACTATCCGCCCTACTCCTGTTTTGTCTATGTAGTCTTGCAGGAGTGCGATCGCTTTTGCACCCTCTACTGGTGCAGTATCACGACCGTCAGTAATGGCGTGAATACAAACTTCTGAAATTCGCTGTTCTTTGGCTAAGTCAAGTAGTCCGAATAGATGGGTGATATGCGAGTGTACCCCTCCCTCAGAACAAAGCCCTACTATATGCAACTTGCCATTTCGAGAGCGAACTTCCTGGCAAATTTTGACAAGTGCTGGGTTTTGGCGAATAGAACCGTCTTCAACTGCATCTGAGATGCGAACGAGTTCTTGGGGTACCACTCGCCCAGCACCAATGTTCAAATGACCAACTTCCGAGTTGCCCATTTGACCATCTGGCAACCCTACGGCTTTTCCTGAAGTGCGGATGAGAGTATGGGGATAAGCTGTCCATAAGCTTTCCACGATTGGAGTTTTAGCAGCTGCAATCGCATTTCCTCGTGTCTCCTCGCAGTAGCCCCATCCGTCTAAAATGACTAGCACCACAGGAGCAACAGGTGCTTTGGTCATAGTAAAATTGCCCTTTACTTTTTGTAATACCCGAATGATACCACTGCTAATCACAGCTGCAAGTGAATTTCTGCTTATTAACTTATTTTATTATTTAATAACAATGTTTTTTAATATTCGCTAACTATTGTGTTGATTTTGTGATATCTAGCTATTCATTTTGTCTAGTAGTAGCAGTCAACTGCTACTACTAGACTGATCTATTACTTACGTTTGCCAGAAGTTTTAGCAGCTTTGGCAGCTTTTTTGGCAGCTTTTTCGGCAGCAATTGCAGCTAACCTTGCTTGTTCTTTTTCTTCAGCAACTTTCTGGAGATAGTAATGATAATCTCCCAAATAGACACGAAATTCACCATCGCGAATTTCCACTATTTTGTTGGCTACCTGAGAGATAAAATAACGGTCATGGGAAACCACGATCGCAGTACCATCGTAATTCTGGAGTGCTTCTTCCAGCATTTCTTTAGCTGGGATATCTAGGTGGTTTGTCGGTTCATCTAAAATCAGTAAATTGGCTGGACGTAACAGCATTTTTGCCAATGCTAAACGAGCTTTTTCCCCTCCACTCAATGCCCCAACTGATTTAAATACTGTATCACCGCTAAATAAAAACTTTCCTAAAAGCGTGCGGACTTCTTCATTTTTCCAATCGGGAACTTCATCATGGATAGTTTCCATGACAGTTTTTTTCAAGTCCAACGCTTCAGCTTGATTTTGCTCAAAGTAGCCAGGGATGACATTGTGATCACCTAATTTCACGATGCCTTCTGTGGGTGGTTCCATACCCATAATTACGCGTAAAAGCGTAGATTTGCCTGCACCGTTGGGGCCCAGAAAAGCGATGCGATCGCCCCTTTCAATTAGGAGATTCGTCCCCAAAAATAAAATCTTATCATCATAAATATGAGTTAAATCTTTAATCTCTACTACCTCTCTTCCGCTACGAGGTGCGGGGGGAAAGCGGAAGTGCAGGGTTCTGACTCCAGCAGTGGGTGCTTCGATACGTTCAACTTTCTCTAGTTGTTTTTCCCGGCTTTTTGCTTGGGTGCTGCGGGTAGCGCTGGCGCGGAATCTGTCTACAAAAGCTTGCTGTTTTTCTAGTTCTTTTTGCTGACGTTCGTAGGCGTTTAGTTGGGCTAATTGATTTTCGGCTTTTTGCTGGAGGTATGCTGAGTAATTTCCCAGGTAGGTTGTGGAAACACCACGTTCAGTTTCTACAATTTGGGTACACAGCCGATCAAGAAATTCTCGGTCATGGGAGACAATTACCATCGGAGTCACTAGTCCTTTAAGGTAATTTTCCAACCATTCGATTGTTTCTAAGTCTAGGTGGTTAGTCGGTTCGTCCAGCAGCAATAAATCGGGTTTTTGCAGCAGAATTTTACCCAAACTCATCCGCATTTGCCAACCGCCACTAAAAGCACTGACTAAGCGATCGCCGTCTTCTTGCTCAAATCCCATTTCTGGTAAGATTTTGCCGATACGTGCTTCTAGTCCGTAGCCATCCAAAGCTTCAAATTGGCGTTGTAAGCGGTCTAATTTATTAATCAGCCGATCAAGTTCTTCTGGGGTAGCCGTTTCCATCTCCCGCTGTACCTGGCTTAGAGATAGCTGCACTTGATTAGCTTCTTTAAAAACTGTCCAAAATTCTTCTCTAACGGTACGGGTGGGATCTACTTCAAACTCTTGGTTGAGGTAGGCAATATGCAAACTAGCTGGACGAATAATTTCACCAGCAGTCGGTTCGATTTCACCGTTGATGATTTTCAGTTGAGTGGATTTTCCCGCACCGTTGACACCTACTAAGCCAATGCGATCGCCTGGTTTGACTTCCCAGTTGATATCTTTGAGAACTTCGCCTGTAGGATAAATTTTACTGATATGTTCAAGTCGCAGCATCAAGTTTCTCTCAGGTAGGGAATGGGTAGTTGAGGACGCAATACTAACACCGCTTCCAATATTAACAAAAATTAACCAAAAATTGTTTCAGGGAACTTCCACAAAGCAGTGCATCAAGTTTGGCTTTGGCTACACGCAAAACTACCGCACCTTCAGCAAAACTAATTTTGTGTTGCTTGCCTTACTTCTTCAACACTCAAATCTAACTCTTCAGCCACTTGTTCTACAGTCAAGCCTAATCTCAACAATCGAGAAATCATTCTTAACTTTTCCCGACGCTGACCTTCTTCTATACCCTCTTCTTTACCTTCCTCAAAGGCTTCCTGGTAGATTCGGGTTTGCTTTAAATCGCTTAATCCAAACATTTCTTCTACTTCCTCTCTACTCATATTGGGAAATTTGTAAATCAAGATTGTCTCTATCAATTGTAATAATTGCTGTTGTTGCAGTGGTAACTCTATCTCTTGCTTGGTTCTATTAATTAACTCTCTTGCTTGTGCGATCGCTGCATCTTCAGCTGCAATTACTAACTTGACGGTTGCAATACCAATGGGCAGCGATGCAGGTTCACCTAATTCATCAAGATAAATACATTTAACTCGCTGGCTAGCAAAAAATTCCCGATAATGTTTGACGTTTTTTGTATCTACACTCTGGTTTGGGTATATAACTACAGCACACCAATCATTTTGTGGTTGATTTTGGCGCAAATATAAAAATATTTCTGCAAACAATCGTGAATAAAATTCTTCATCTATTTGAAACTGCACTTCAGCAAAGTAAACCGCATTTTCTAATTGTGAAGGTAGAAAGACACCATCAATTCTGAAAGCTGTTTGTTTGATTTCAACTGATGAAAATTGATAGATCCTAGCTATGTCAGGAGAATTACCGATGAGTTCAAAGAAAATAGTAGGATATTCCTGAAACAGACGATAAAATATAGTGTCAGTTTTCACAAATTTATAAGTAGTAGTTATGATCTGCCTATAGCAGAACGCATAGAAAGCCTTTTTCTCTCTGTGCCTTAGTGTCTTAGTGGTTCTTTAATTTTCTACTAGTAAGGCACAAAGTATTTTTGCAAATTTGTTTGTTACCACTATATTAGTGAAATAGAAACGTACTCCACACTGAACTAAAAAACCGCTTGTGTTTGTTAAAACTAACAGCACAACAAGCGGTTTTCCAAGTTATTTAATAGCAGCGATTAGCTAACAGCACCAGAAGCGGCTAATTCAGCCAAACGTTCTTGTTGGTCTTGGGAAATACAAGATTGAATTACTGTCTCTAAATCACCTTCAAGAACAGGGTTCAGAGAAAAGTTTTGACCTAAGCGGTGGTCAGTCGCGCGGTTATCTTTATAGTTGTAGGTGCGAATCTTTTCTGATCGCGACCCTGTACCAACTTGCGATCGCCGCATGGAAGTTACAGCTTCTTGTTGTTCGCGTAACTTCATTTCATACAACTTCGCCCGCAAAATTTGCATCGCCCGTTCTTTGTTTTGCAACTGGCTGCGTTCTTCCGTACAGAAAATTCTGATTCCTGTCGGCTTGTGCATCAAGTCAACGGCTGTTTCCACCTTGTTGACGTTTTGTCCACCAGCACCACCAGAACGAGCTGTAGTCATTTCAATATCCTTGGGGTCGATGTGGATTTCCACATCATCCACTTCTGGCATAATTGCCACGGTGGCTGTAGAGGTGTGAACGCGTCCGCCAGCTTCAGTTGCCGGCACGCGCTGCACACGATGCACTCCCGCTTCAAACTTCAGCTTGCTGTAAACGCTGTCACCTTGAATTTCCAGAATCACCTCTTTGAAGCCGCCCATTTCACCTAAGGATTCGCTGACTAGCTTCACTCGCCAACCTTGAGTGTCAGCATAACGGGAATACATCCGCAGTAAATCACCTGCCCAGATACTCGCCTCATCGCCGCCAGTACCAGCGCGAATTTCCAACATGATGTTTTTATCATCATTGGGGTCGCGGGGTAGCAGCAAGATTTTCAAGCGATTTTCTAGGTATTCCAGCTTTTCCTCTAATTCCTTCACTTCCAAGGCTGCGATTTCTTGCAACTCTGGATCGCCATTTGCCTCTTTGAGTACTTGACGCGCCCCTAGTAATTCTTCTTGGGCAGTTTTCCAAGTTTCATAGGTATTCACAACCTCTTCCAAAGAAGAACGAGACTTGGCAATTTTTTGATACTCATCGGGGTTTTTGGCGGTATCTGGGTCGGCCAGGCGACGAGTTAATTCATTAAAGGTTTGTTCAACAGATTTAAGTTTCTCCAGCAGGTATGTTTCAGCCATGAGTGCGATCGCTCCTTAAAAATAACAAATTGGCTCAAGCATAAAATGACAAGCGACCCAGCCGTTGCCAGGTCGTCGTTAACAGCAGAGCCAACCCGCTACTTTTTCTTTTTGCCACCAGAGCTTTGTTCGCCGGACATGCCGTATTTGCGAAGGAAGCGCTCTACTCGTCCTTCAGTGTCAATAATCTTCTGAGTACCAGTGTAAAAAGGGTGGTTTCCAGACCAGACATCTACGTGTAATTCTGGTTTAGTAGAACCAACAGTCATCACAACTTGACCGTTGCAGTATACTTTTGCTTCTGGATACCACTTGGGATGAATATCAGATTTAGCCATTGTTCCTTTTGTGGTGAATCTATATAAATTATAACTTTCAAGTTTCAATTGGGACTAGGGATTAGGGACTGGTGACTAGGGACTGGGTACTGGGAAAGAAATAAACAAGTAATTTTCCCAATCCCTAAGCCCTGATCCCCAATACCCAGTACCCATCTATCGCTTCGAGTACTGAGGAGCTTTGCGAGCTTTGTGCAAACCATACTTTTTCCGCTCCTTGGCTCGTGGATCGCGGGTTAAGTAACCTTCAGTTTTCAAAGGTGGGCGGTTGTCTGGGTCTAATTGGCACAAAGCACGGGCAACTCCCAAACGTACAGAGTCAGCTTGTCCGGTCAAGCCGCCGCCTTCTGCTTTCACCAAAATGTCATATTCGTTTTCTAGCCCCAGAGTTTCTAAGGGCGCTTTGATCACTCCCAGGTAATTGGCATTGAATTGGAAGTACAAGTCTCCAGGCTTGCCATTCACAATTAATTGACCGCTACCGGGAACCAAGCGTACTCGTGCTACTGCGGACTTACGACGACCAGTACCCCAGTACACGGCGCGACCGCTGTTGCTTTCTGCTACTACCATTAATCTTCTGCTCCAGGAATTGTATTAACTTTAAGTTCTTTGGGTTTTTGAGCTGCGTGGGGATGAGTAGGCCCAGCGTAGACTTTCAGCTTTGTGAACAACTGCTTACCTAGGCTATTTTTGGGTAGCATACCTTTAACAGCATGTTCTACAATCCGTTCTGGTAGGCGCTGTTGTAGTTTAGCGAAGGTTTCTGTCTTCATCCCACCGGGACGACCAGAATGGCGACGGTAAACTTTCTGGGTACGTTTTTTGCCTGTGACTGCGACTTTTTCAGCGTTGACGACAATCACGAAGTCACCTGTATCCAAATGCGGAGTGAATTCAGGTTTGTTTTTGCCTCTTAAGATTTGGGCGACTTCACTGGCGAGGCGGCCAAGGCGTTGGTCAGTAGCATCTACTACGTACCACTCACGCTCAAGGGATTCTTGAGGAGGAAGGTATGTTTTACTCATTGTTGTTTGTCCTTTGTCATTTGTCATTTGTTAGTTGTCAGTTGTTAGTTGTCATGTCAGTTGTTTGTGTTTGACCACTGACCACTGACAACTGACTAATAACCAACTTTGGCAGGGTGTCGTACCAAATTTCTGGAGGAAAGGGAAAATCTGGATAGCCGACTCGCAACAAGCACAAGCCTTGTGAAGGTGCAGCATGTTTGACTTCTTCCCGACGTTGCTCTTTCCAAAGTTCGGTAAAGTTAGCTAGTGTCCGCTGGCCGGAACCAACTTGCACCAGCATCCCTACCAACAGCCGTACCATGCCATACAAAAATCCATCTGCTTGTATTTCAATATGGATAAATGGCCCGCTGCGAACGCACTCTGCTGCTTGTACCTCTACCCAGGAATGCGATCGCTTTGAGCCTGCACGATGAAAAGCGGCTAGATGATGCTTTCCCAACAGAGGTTTCAGGGCAGCTTGGATTAAGGATTCATCCAGCGGTGCATAATAATAATGCCAACTGAAGGGTTGCACGAACAAGTTCGGTCGAGCTTCAGTGTATATCGTGTAACGATACCGACGGTAAGCAGCACTAAAGCGAGCGTGCCAACGGCGATTTACACCAGCTGAAGCCCTGATTAATATATCTTCGGGCAAATAGCTGTTAAGGACTGTGGCCCACTTATGAGCTGGTATTAAACCGGTAGCTTCAAAATGGGCTACTTGAGCAGCAGCATGGACTCCAGCATCAGTACGTCCGGCACCATGTAGTGTCACATGATGACCGAGAATTTTCGCTATCGCTACTTCTATCTCTTCTTGGACTGTACGCTGCTTCTTTTGCCGTTGCCAGCCATGAAAATGAGTGCCCAGGTATTGGATTACCAAGGCTATTCGCTGACTTTCTTTAGGCTGGTCGCTTTCTAACATACGGATTTTGTCCTTTGTCATTTGTGAGGCAGTGCGCCCTTGCGGTTTCCCGACTTGAAGCAACTGCCGTTCCCCGAAGGGGTTCTCGAAGAGTACCCATCAGGGTCATTTTGTCTAGAATTCTTGACTAATGACTAATGACTAATGACTAATGACTTAAACTAGTTCAATTATTGCCATTTCCGCATTATCTCCCCTACGTGGCACAGTATGCAAAATGCGGGTATAACCACCATTGCGATTACCATACCGAGTAGGAGCTTGCTCAAACAAAGCGTGAACAAGTTGTTTGTCGTATATGTATCCGAGGGCTGCGCGACGTGCTGCTAAGGAACCGTCTTTGGCTAAGGTAATCATTTTATCTACTTCACCTCGCAATACTTTAGCTCTGACTAAAGTAGTGGTGATTCGACCATGACGGATCAGTTCTGTGGTCAGCGCCCGCAACAAGGCGCGGCGCTGGTCAGCAGGTTTACTGAGTTTTTTGACTCGATTCCGGTGACGCATAACAATGGACTAGGTATGATTAACAATTTGGGCTTAGCTGTGTTTAGATCCTCTTTCTTGTGGCAAGGTAATGCCTAAGCGTCGCTGTAAAGCTTCAACTACCTCTTCTGCTGACTTTTGACCAAAGTTTTTAATTTCTAAGAGGTCTTCTTGGGTGTAGTCCAACAAGTCAGCTACAGAGTTAACTTGCGCTCGCTTGAGACAGTTATAAGCACGCACAGAAAGTTGTAATTCCTCGATGGGAATCTGGGCGGTTGGGTCGTCTGGAATCTCATTCCCTAAATCTGTTGGTTCTAGGGAGATATCTTTCAAGGGGTTGAATAAATCAACCAAGATCCCAGCGGCTGAGGATAGGGCTTCTTGGGGAGAAATGCTGCCATTTGTCCAAACTTCCAACAGCAATCGGTCTTTGGTAATCGAGCCATCCCCACGGGCTTCTTCGACGCTATAGTTGACTTTCCGCACTGGCATAAACACTGAGTCAATTTGCAGAAAGTCCAAAGATGTGGCTTCTTCCCGTCCTCGCTCTACAGTGCGGTATCCTTTGCCTCTTTCAATGCGAAATTCCATTTCCAGTTTTCCGCCCTCGGCTAGGGTGGCGACATACTGGGTCGGATCAATGACTTCTACTTCACTGGGTAAATCGAAATGAGCCACAGTTACTGTTGCTGGGCCGTTAACGAGCAATCGACCAATCTGGGGTTGAGAGGAATAGCTTTTGAGGATGACTTCCTTCATTCTCATCAAGATTTCCAGTACGTCTTCACGTACACCCGGAACTGTCGCAAACTCGTGTGTAACGCCTGCAATCCTCACTGCTGTTACTGCTGTACCCTCTAGATTGGACAGTAAAACCCGCCGCAGCGCGTTGCCAACTGTTGTTCCTTGACCGCGCTCTAGAGGTTCCAGAACAAATTTACTATAATGGCTTCGACTTTCCTCAGTATTAGATTCTACACATTCAATTTGAAACTGCGCCACGGAGTAGCCTCCCTTGTTTTAAGGTGCTGCTAGCAGGCAATTGATTTGCCTCTCGAAATTTACTTTATTGCTCTGAGAGCTTTTTAGGTGTATCAAACTGCCAACATGCTATGGCGGTTGAGTTTGACACCCCTATTAGCCCTACAAGCGATCATGATTCTTGTGGGTTCTCTGAAGCTTAGCAGCCTCCTTGATCAAAAGAGGTTACTTGCTTTTGATTGCCCAAGTTGTTAGAAGTTGTTTAGCTGATCTAAAAATGCTAACAAAAGCTAACATTTTTTATTGCATTGAAGCTGGAAGTGTCAACACTATCCACCCCACAAGCTGATACGACTTATTTGGTTGTCCTCACCTTGGTAGAGTGTTTGTCAACTAAACATCCAAGCTGCCATTGCAAGTGGTTGATCTTGGCTCAAACTTCTTACCTACATCCTGCTCAACAAGTTGGATCTAAACTCGGCGGCGCTTGGGGGGACGGCAACCATTGTGAGGAATGGGAGTAATATCTCTAATCAATGTAATTTCCAGTCCAGCCCCTTGCAGTGCCCGGATAGCTGTTTCTCTACCTGCTCCTGGGCCGCTGACCATTACCTCAATTTGGCGCATTCCTTGATCTATCGCTCGACGTGCTGCACTTTCAGCAGCAGTTTGTGCTGCAAAGGGAGTTCCTTTTTTTGCACCTTTAAAACCACTAGAACCAGCACTTGCCCAAGAGATCACATCTCCATTTTGATCAGTAATGGTGACAATGCTATTGTTGAAAGTAGACTGAATGTAAGCCATCCCGTTTGGTACATTCCGTTTCTGCTTCTTGCTCCCAGTTTTTTTAGTTGGTTGTCTCGCCATATTTGTTTAGTTAATTTAAGGTAAAACTTGCTCTGGTGAGCAAGTGTTGAGAAATTATTACTTGCCTGGAGCCTTCTTCTTACCTGCCACTGTCTGCCTTCTCCCACGACGGGTTCTAGCATTGGTGCGAGTCCTTTGTCCTCTAACTGGTAAGCCCATACGATGACGACGCCCTCTGTAGCAGCCAATATCGATTAAGCGCTTGATGTTCATTGCCTCTAAGCGCCGCAGATCCCCTTCAACTTGATAATTGCTTTCTATTTCTGCTCGCAGGGCTGCTACATCAGCATCACTTAGATCTTTAACGCGGGTGTCTGGGTTAACACCTGTAGCCGCCAGGATTTCCTGCGACCTTGATAATCCAATTCCGTAGATATAAGTCAGACCAATCTCGACGCGTTTATCGCGTGGTAGGTCTACTCCGGCAATACGTGCCACAATGAATTTCTCCCTATTGTTCTCGCAATTGCTGTAGGAAAAACGCGATCGCCATCGCGTCTTTTCTTGTTTCTGGTGACTGGGTACGTTGCATCTTACCCTTAGATATCTAAGAGCGCTACCCCTGGCGTTGCTTGTGCTTGGGATTCACGCAAATCACCATCACGCGACCACGACGCTTGATCACGTTACACTTTTCACAAATTTTCTTGACTGAGGCTCTGACTTTCATGCCTTTTTTAACTGACTCCAAATGGTAAATTATAGCATTTTTAGGAAAACTAATTCAATTATTTAACTAGAAATTATCCAAAAAGATGCTTTTGTGGTAGACTTTTCTACATATGATTGCTTATTCCGTAGCCGGTAGTTAACTTTGCTTTCCCCTAGGTCATTGCTGTTTAACTTTTCTCTGACGCGATCGCCAGATAAAATTTTTGTATAATGGCGCTAAAGCTTAAATGAGCCAAGAAATTGTATTCATTGCTCCATCATCTTGCTCATAAAGTAGGCTGTTACTATGCAATAACTCTATGGCATTGCCTTGCATTTGAATTGCTTGTTGCTTAGTTAATAATCTACTTACCCCCGGAGGGAAATGATCTTGCTGACACTTACTTCTTACGCAAACGGTAAGTAATTCTACCTTTTGTCAAGTCGTAAGGAGTTAACTCGACCTTGACGCGATCGCCAGGTAAAATCTTGATATAGTTGCGGCGAATTTTGCCAGAAATGTGTGCTAACACGTTAAAGCCATTATCCAAGTCAACGCGAAACATTGCATTGGGCAAAGACTCTGTAACTGTGCCTTCCATTTCAATCAAATCTTGCTTAGACAATTTGTTTTTTCCTCAACTCAACAATCTCTGGTTCAGTTGCAGTACTTTACCTGCAAAAGAACACATTTTAAAAAATATATCAACAGCTTCTTAATATATCTTAGCTAAAATTGACTTGGTTCCTGTAAATTATGGGAGTGGTGAGTGGTAAAGAAGATTCACTACTCACCGCTTCCTGCTTTCTACTGCCTGTTTTAGCTCTCTGAGGCTACTATCTTGTGGAGTTCAGTGGTGACTTCTTCTTGGGTTTGATCGCCATTGACAGTTAAAAGTCTATGGCGATCGCGGTAATAATCAATCAAGGGTGCAGTTTCAGTGCGGTAGACTTCCAAACGGCGACGAATGATTTCTTCGCTATCATCTTTTCGTCCTCTAGCAAGTAAACGTGTCACCACAACTTCATCTGGCGCATCCAGATTAACTACCTTTTCGCCACTTTGATGGGTTTCTTTTAGCAGTTCTTCCAGAAAAACCGCCTGAGTTACTTTACGAGGAAAACCATCCAAAATCCAACCAGATTGGGCATCCGGTTGATTGAGGCGTTCCTGAACCAAATCCTGTACTAGCTCATCAGGGACTAACTCGCCGCTATCTACATAACTTTGAGCTTTAATTCCCAAAGGAGTTTGCTCTTTCATGGCTTGCCTTAATATTTCACCTGTAGAAATATGAGGAATATTTAAGTGCAAAGCCAAGGTTTGAGCTTGAGTTCCTTTACCAGATCCAGGTGGCCCCAAGAAGATTAATCGCGTCACTATTGTTTCACCATTCCTTCATAGCGCTGAGAGATGACATAAGTTTGAACTTGTTTGGCTGTATCAATGGCCACACCCACTAGAATCAACAAAGAGGTAGCACCCAGTCCTTTAAAGGTTGGTACTCCCAAAGCACTTTCGACAGCGGTAGGGATAATAGCAACAAAGCCTAAAAAGATAGCACCCAAGAAAGTCAGTCGATTGATCACTCGCTCGATATACTCACTTGTAGCTTTTCCTGGACGAATACCCGGAATGCTAGATCCCATTTTCTTCAAGTTTTGCGCTACATCAACTGGGTTGACAATCAATGAAGAATAGAAGTAGCTGAAGAAAATAATCGAAGTTAAGTAAACCAGTGCATAAGCCCAAGGTGCAGAACCACCAGGGCTAAGATAAGTGTTTACAATGTTAGCTATCTCTGGATTTTTGGTGAAATTAGCGATTAAGAGTGGCAAACTGAGGATAGCAGCGGCAAAGATAATCGGCATTACACCCCCAGAGTTGAGACGCAGGGGTAGATAGCTACGCTGCTCTGCTAACACTCTGCGACCAACTTGGCGACGGGCTGAAATAATGGGGATGCGGCGGATTCCCTCCTGAACAAACACAATCCCAATAATCGTCGCCAGGAATACCAAAACTAGCACTATCACGCGACCAATTATTTCTCTACCGCCAACTTGCACCAAGTCAATGGTATCGCCTAATGATTTTGGTAATGAAGCAACAATGTTAACAAAAATCAGCAATGATGCTCCATTCCCTATACCACGTTCTGTAATCAGTTCCGATGCCCACATTACGAACATTGAACCAGCAGTCAGAGCGATCGCAGTTTCAGCTACAAATATTGGGCCTGGGTTTAAGGCAAATTGTTGGAGGAATAATGCCGAAAAAGCTACACTTTGGACAATCGCCCAACCTACAGTCACATAGCGGGTAATTTGAGAAATTTTCCGCCGGCCTGCTTCGCCTTCGTTTTTCTGTAAATTTTCTAAAGATGGAATAGCAGCGGTGAGCAATTGGATGATAATGGACGCATTAATAAAGGGCAAAATTCCCAACGCAAAGACTCCCAAAGTCGAAAGTCCTCGTCCAGAAAAGATATCCAATAAACCAAATATGGAATTGTTGCCCGATATGGCGTCGTGAAATCTAGTTCTATCAATCCCTGGTACAGGTAAAAAGATACCTAGGCGAACCAAAATTAAAATACCGACGGTGACAAGCAGCCTACCTCTCAGTCCGGCTGCTTGTGCCATCTGCATAAAAGTTTCTTGAGCCGTTGGGGCTTTGTCTCGACTGATCATAGAGTGCTACCTTTGAAGTATGAAGTCGCAAGTGTGAAGTGTGAAGTACAAAGTCAGAAGTACAGAATGTGAGGTCTAAATTTTTCGTCCTTCATCCTTCAGACTTGAAACTTCATATAACTTCACAACTCCCACCCGCTGCCTCAATTTTGCTACGAGCTTGACCTGTGAAAGCTGCTGCTTGTACCTTGAGCGGAACGCTCAATTCTCCATTACCTAAAATTTTCAATGGCCCCTTGACAGCAGTCAAAATTCCTGCTGTCTTTAAGGAGGTCAAAGTTACTTCTGTATTAGGAGGAAGGGAAGCTAGCTTCTCTACATTAATCGTAGTGTAATTTTTCCGATTCACAATCGGAAAACCCTTGAGCTTGGGTAAACGGCGGTACAATGGCTGTTGACCACCTTCAAAACCCGGTCGCGTACCACTACCAGAGCGAGATTTTTGACCTCTCATACCTAAACCAGCACTGGCACCTTGTCCGGCAGAAATACCCCTAGCTACGCGGCGGCGGCGCTTTTTTGAGCCTTTTTGCGGCTTAACATCATTGAGTCTCATAAGCTAAGAATTGTTAGTTGTCGTCGGTCTGATGTCATTTGTCGTTTGTCATTTGTCCTTTGTGATTCACTAATGACCAATGACTAATGACCAAATTAGATGTAGAGATTTTCAATAGGAATGCCGCGATCTTCAGCGACTTCGGCAAAAGTACGCAGTGTAGATAAGGCGTTAACTGCGGCTCTAGCATTATTGAGTGGATTGTTGGAGCCTAGTTGTTTAGCTAGGACGTTACGAACCCCAGCTAACTCCAGCACAGTCCGGACAGCGCCACCAGCAATTACCCCAGTACCGGGGGCAGCTGGACGCATAATCACTTTAGCGCCACCACCTATACCATCAATGGGATGGGGAATAGAGTTAGATTTAGTAATCGGAATGTCAATTAGATGTTTTTTGCCGTCGGCTACGCCTTTTTTCACGGCACCAATTACATCTGAGGCTTTGCCTACTCCTACACCAACTTGACCACGTTCGTTACCAACGACAACGATCGCTCGGAAGCTGAGTTTTTTACCTCCTTTAACGACCTTGCTCACGCGGCGAATCTGGATAACCCGCTCTTGCCAGTTGGTTTCTTCTTTTTTTGTGCGGTTAGCTTTACGACGACCAGTTGCCATAATCAAATGCTCTCTATTAGTCAGTTGTCAGTTGTCAGTTGTCAGTTGTCATTTGTCATTTGTCCAATGACCAATGACTAATGACCAATGACTAATGACTTTAAAAATCTAAACCAGCTTCGCGTGCGGCATCAGCTAGGGCTTTAATCCGACCATGATAGAGGTTACCACCGCGATCAAAGACTACTTTGGTAATGCCTTTTTCTAGCGATCGCGCTGCGATTAATTTGCCAACTTGCATTGATGCTTCACAATTTGAGCCGGAAGCTAAGCTAGATTTCAAATCTGGTTCTACAGTCGAAGCTGCTACCAAGGTATGATGCTGGGTATCGTCGATTACTTGAGCATAAATATGCTCATTCGAGCGAAATACGGCTAACCTTGGGCGTTCTGGAGAACCATGAACTTTTCCACGAACACGCCGATGGCGGCGCTGTTTTGATTCTCTACGAGTAAGTTTCATGTTTATTTCTTACCACTCTTACCAGTCTTACCAGCTTTGCGTCTTACCACTTCACCTGCATAGCGAATACCTTTACCTTTGTAAGGCTCTGGTGGACGAACGGCACGAATTTTAGCTGCTGTGTTACCTACCACTTCTTTGTCATAGCCGCTGACTATGACGTTGGTATTATTTTCTACTGCAAACTGAATTCCGTCTGGTGGAGCAATTTGTACCTGATGGCTATAACCCATATTTAAAACTAGGTTACGACCTTGAACTTGTGCCCGGTAGCCAACACCTTGGATTTCCAAACGGCGCTGAAAACCTTGGGAAACTCCCTCTACCATATTGGCAACCAATGTACGACTCAAGCCGTGCAGTTGCCTAGCAGTACGGGAATCATCACGACGGTTAACCTGCAATGTTTCTCCTTCTTGGGAGATTGTGACAGCGGTAGGCAGGTTGCGAGAAAGTTCTCCCTTAGGGCCTTTCACAACAACTTTTGTGCCATCAATCACTACTTGTACTTTGGCAGGAATAGTAATTGGACGTTTACCAATACGAGACATGACTTTTTGTCCTTTGTTACTTGTCCAGTGTCTTTTGTCTTCTACTAGTGACAAATGACTAATGACTAATGACTAATAACTACCACACGTAGCAAAGTACTTCACCACCCAAATTCTGACGCCGCGCTTCGCGGTCGGTCATGATCCCACTGGATGTGGAAATAATGGCAATGCCGATGCCACCTAGTACCCTTGGTAATTCTTTTCTGTTAGAGTAAACACGCAAACCAGGTTTACTCACCCGCTTTAGGGCAGTGATCAGGGGTTGACGATTTTTACCTTTGTACTTCAGGGAAATCACCAAATTCCGCTTTATCCCTTCTCCTGCTTCTTCATATTCACCAATAAAACCTTCATCCCGCAGCACTTTGGCAATACTACGTGTCATTTTTGTGGCTGGCACTTGTGTAGTTTGATGCCTTGCCAGATTGGCATTGCGGATGCGCGTCAGCATATCTGCAATTGTGTCGTTAGCCGCCATCGTTCCCTCTTTAGATGAACTTATTGATCGCGAAAGGGCATACCCAATTCCTTAAGTAAGGCGCGGCCCTCTTCGTCATTTTTCGCTGTAGTGGTGATGGAAATATCCAAACCACGGACTTGATCGATGTTGTCGTATTCAATTTCTGGAAAAATCAACTGTTCTCTGACACCCAGTGTATAGTTTCCACGACCGTCAAAGCTTTTAGGACTAACACCGCGAAAGTCTCGGATTCTAGGTAGTGTCAGGCTAATTAGTCGGTCGAGGAAGGCATACATTCGTTCGCCTCTGAGAGTCACCATGATGCCAACAGGCATACCTTGACGAATTTTGAAGCCCGCGATCGCCTTTTTTGCTCTAGTCACTACTGGTTTTTGACCAGTAATCACTGCAATTTCATTTAATGACGCTTCCAGCGCCTTAGCATTTTGAGCCGCTTCTCCTAAACCTCTGTTAACAGTAATTTTTACCAACTTCGGCACTTGATGAACGTTGGTGTATTGAAACTGATTAGTTAGTTTAGGAACAATTGTCTCAAGGTATAAATTTTTGAGTCTTGTTGTTGCCATAGTTTTTTGTCCTGGTTATCCCTGGGCTTGGTCAGGGAACTCTTAATTTGGGATTTTAGATTTTCGATTAAATTTAAAATCTAAAATTTTCAGTAGACTGGCGTTTATTTATCAATAATTTCGCCAGTTTTTTTCAGTTTTCTGACTTTCTTGCCTTCTTCTGTGAAGGTATAGCAGACACGACTGGCGACGTTTTGCTTGGTGGAATAAAGCATCACGTTGGAGCTATGAATGGGAGCTTCTTGAGTGACAATCCGTCCCGATTCGCCTTCTTGCTGGGGTTTGACGTGCTTAGTTTTAATATTCACGCCTTTAACAATGACTTTACTCAGTTGGGGAAATGCTTGGATAATTTCACCAACTTTACCTTTGTCTTTGCCAGCAATCACTTGCACGGTGTCGCCAGTTTTGACGTGCATTTTGTGGAATACTTTGGGCTTTTGGCTTGCCATTACAGCACCTCCGGAGCCAGAGAAACGATTTTGGTAAAGTTTTTATCGCGTAGTTCCCGTGCAACTGGGCCAAATACCCGTGTGCCTCTGGGATTACCATCTTTGTTGATGATCACAGCAGCGTTATCGTCAAAGCGAATACTCATACCGCTATCGCGACGGATATTGTGACGGGTGCGGACAATTACCGCTTCCACAACATCAGATTTTTTCACAGCCATGTTGGGAATGGCATCTTTGACAACGGCGATAATCTTGTCGCCAATAAAACCATAACGGCTGTTACCTGCACCTAATACACGGATGCACATGAGTTTGCGGGCACCGCTATTATCTGCAACATTCAGGTAGGTTTGGGGTTGAATCATAATTAATTTCCCTTCTTGCAGTCGTTACTTTTGTAACAACTATTAAGCTGTAGCTTTGGTATTCAGTATTTCTGTAACTTGCCAGCGCTTGGTTTTACTCAGGGGTCTGGTTTCCTGAATCCTCACGCGATCGCCCACTTTGCACTTATTTTCTTCATCGTGAGCTTTATAGCGCCGAGTTTGAACTACAATCTTGCCGTACTTGGGATGGGGAGCGCGGTTTTCCACGGCAACTACTACCGTTTTTTGCATTTTGTCGCTCACTACCAAGCCAACTCGTTCTTTGATTGCCATAATCTCCTACTTTTCTTCTTGAGGCGGTTGAGTTGCTGCCCGTTTGCGCTCACCTTCTACCGTCAGCAATTGGGCTAGGCGATGTCGGGCATGTCTAAACTGGTGGGGCTTATCTAGCTGTCTTGTGGCTTTTTGTAAACGCAACTGAAACAGTTGTTTTTTGGTTGCGATAATTTCCTGGGCCAGTTTCTCGTCACTTAATTCTCTAGCTTCTGAAATTTTGGGAAGAGCCATTACCTACTCCTGCTCCTCAACTTGAGAGCGCACAATAAACTTAGTTTTAATCGGCAGCTTATAGGCAGCCAAGCGCATGGCTTCACGAGCAATTTCTTCCGAAACACCGGCGATTTCAAACAAAATTCGCCCTGGCTTAACTACTGCTACCCAAAACTCTGGCGAACCTTTACCGGAACCCATCCGGGTTTCAGCAGGACGCATGGTTACGGGTTTATCAGGGAAAATCCGAATCCAGATTTTGCCACCCCTACGGATATAACGAGTCATTGCTCGTCGGGAAGCCTCAATTTGACGAGAGGTGATCCAAGCTGGTTCTTGAGCTTGGAGTGCAAAGTCGCCAAAGTTGAGGGTGCTGCCACGGTTGGCTAGACCTTCCATTCGTCCGCGCTGTTGCTTGCGGAATTTCGTTCTTCTTGGACTTAACATGATTGGCTACTGGGTACTGGGCATTGGGCATTGAGCATTGGGCATTGGGCATTGAAAATTGGCAATGCCCCGTGCGCCATGCTCCATTCCCATTTATCCTTCATTTGAACGGTCTTCAAATTGTTGACGACGGCGTTGTTGTTGACGGCGACGAGGTTCGCGTTCGCGGGCTGCGGGTGGAGGTGGAGTTTCTTCTTGTCCTGGGATAATTTCTCCCTTGAACACCCACACTTTAATACCTAAAATTCCGTAAACAGTTTTGGCTGTGGTGTAGGAATAGTCAATATCAGCTCTTAAGGTATGTAGGGGTACTCGACCTTCACGAGTCCACTCTGTCCGAGCAATTTCCGCACCGTTGAGCCGTCCGCTGACTTGGATTTTAATACCTTGGATACCAGCACGTTGGGCACGCTGAATGGCTTGCCGTACCACCCGTCGGAAGGAAACACGGCGTTCCAGTTGTTGAGCAATGTATTCGGCAATCAGATATGCATCTGCATCAACTCGCTGTACTTCAACTACGTTGATCCGAATTTGACGATTGCTACCCAACAGTTCTTGGAGTCCAGTACGCAATGCTTCAATGCCTTGCCCACCACGACCTACTACTACACCTGGGCGAGCCGTGCGTACTTCGAGGTCGATTTGGTCTGCTTTGCGCTCAATGCGAACTTCGGAAATTCCAGCGTTGTTTTGAGCGAGTCTGCCCAACTTTTGTTCTATGTAGTTACGGAGTTTGTGGTCTTCTTGGAGAAGTTCTGGATAGCGGTCAGGAACGGCAAACCAACGGGATTGATGTTCTTGTGTAATACCCAGGCGAAAACCAACTGGATGAATTTTCTGTCCCACTAATGCTTCCTCTAATATTTCTTACTTTACGCAGTTTTTCGTGTCGGTCTGCTTATTCAGCATCGGCACTAGCACCAACGGCTACAGTAATATGACACGTCGGCTTGCGAATTTGGTAAGCTCGTCCCTGCGCTCTTGGTTGAAACCGTTTTAGCACTGGGCCTTGATCTGCGTATGCCTGGGTAATGATTAGTTTAGCTCGATCTAATCCGGCGTTATGCTCGGCGTTAGCGGCAGCACTTCTGAGCAGCTTTAATACTGGTTCAGTAGCTCTATAGGGCATAAATTCTAGGATGATCAGTGCTTCTCGGTATGAGCGCCCCCGTATTTGGTCGAGTACGCGACGCACTTTAAAGGGAGACATGCGTATAAAACGAGCGATCGCTTTCACTTCAGTAGTATCAGTAGCCATAATTTTCTCCTTTTTTGTCATTTGTCAGTTGTTAGTTGTCAGTTGTTTCCAGCTACCGACTACTGACCACTGACCCTTCGGGTGAGGCAGTTCCTCATGGGGAAACCCCCAAGACCGGACTGCCTCACCACTGACAACTTACCTACCCGCTTTTTTGTCACTTTTGCCATGACCCCTGTAAGTGCGTGTGGGGGCAAATTCACCTAGTTTATGACCCACCATCTGTTCATTGATAAAAACTGGAACGTGTTGACGTCCGTTGTGAACAGCTATGGTGTGACCTACCATCAGTGGCAAAATTGTCGATGCTCTCGACCAAGTTTTAACAACTTGTTTTTCGTTTTTTGCATTCAGCTTTTCAATTTTGCTGAGCAAATGATCGGCAACGAAAGGACCTTTTTTTAGAGAACGACCCATATTTCGATTTTGGATTTTGGATTTTGGAATTAGAAGTTAGGAGTTAGAAGTTAGCAGTTAGGAATTAGATTTGACTCATAACTCTTAACTCATAACTCTTAACCCATAACTCTTTACGATTCACGACCACCACGACCGCGTTTAGAAGATTTGCGGCGACGACGTACAATCAATTTACTGCTGGCTTTTTTGGGTTTACGTGTCTTGGCACCCAAGGCAGGTTTACCCCAAGGTGTTACAGGCCCAGATCTACCAATAGGCGCTCTACCTTCTCCACCGCCGTGTGGGTGGTCAACTGGGTTCATCACGCTACCTCTAACCTTGGGACGGCGACCTTTCCAGCGATTTCTTCCTGCTTTACCCGCACTCAGGTTTCTAGCATCGGTGTTGCCTACTTGTCCGATGGTGGCGTAGCATTCCCGCCGAATCAAGCGAACTTCTCCTGAAGGCAGTTTCAAAGTCACATAATTGCCTTCTTTTGCCACAACTTGCGCTGTAGCACCAGCTGAACGCACAATTTGACCGCCCTTACCAGGGGTCAGTTCTACGTTGTGAACATTTGTACCTAAAGGAACGTTGGCCAGTGGCAAAGCATTCCCATCTTCAATAGGTGCTTCCGGCCCAGCAATAAGTGTTGTGCCAACTTTCAAGCCGTTCGGTTGAAGGATGTAACGTTTTTCTCCATCCTGATAATACAAAAGAGCAATTCGAGCATTGCGATTGGGATCGTATTCGATCGCTGCTACTTTCGCTGGGATATTACGCTTATCTCTCTTAAAATCAATAATCCGATAAAGTTGTTTGTGTCCGCCACCCCGACGACGGCTGGTTATCCGCCCTTGATTATTGCGACCTTTGGGACGATGTTTGTACGTCGTTAGCGATTTTTCCGGCTCTGTTTTGGTAATTTCTGCAAAGTCGGAGATCGTAACTTGACGAGTACTGGGGGTATAAGGGCGATAAGAACGAGTACCCATATTTTTTCAGTGCTGAGTGCTTAGTGCTGAGTTTTGAGTTTTTAAGTTTTGAGTGATGAGTTTTGAGTGTAGTAACTCGTAATTCATAACTCTTAACTCATAACTTTATTTAGACTTCTGGGAATAGAACTTGTCTAATCTTCTCTTCGTCCCCAGGCGCGACGGTGACAATAGCTCGCTTGTATTGCGGCTTGTAACCGATAAATTTACCAACCCTGCGCTTTTTGCGGGGTGGTAATGTCGTATTGATTTTGACAATCTTGACCTGAAATAAGTCTTCTATTGCCGCTTTAATTTCTGGCTTGGTTGCCTTTGGAGTCACTTCAAAAGTGTATTTATTTTGCTCCATCAGGATGGTCGCCTTTTCTGTAACAATTGGGCGACGGATTAAGTCAGGAAGGTTGCGGGGGTCGAAGTTAGGCACTGTAGACCTCCTGGATTTTTTCTAGGGCTGATGCTGTCACTACAATTTTGTCAGCGTGCAGCAAATCATAAACATTTAGCTGGTTAGCTAGGATTACCTTTAAATTTTCTATGTTGCGGGCTGATAAATGAACATTCTCCGCAATCTCAGACAAAATTAAAAGTGTCTTATTCTCTGGTTCTGCGCCCCAACGAGTTAATGCTGCTACCAATTCTTTGGTTTTTGGGCGTGATAGCTCGTTGCTAAATTCTTCTACTACAATCAAGTCGTCAATGCGGCTTACGAATACTGTCCGCAATGCTAAACGTCGCTCTTTGCGGTTTAATTTTAAGTTATATTCTCTAGGCTTTGGCCCAAAGATCACACCACCACCACGCCATAATGGTGAACGAATAGACCCAGCACGAGCGCGACCTGTACCTTTTTGCCGCCAAGGTTTGCGACCGCCACCTCTAACTTCAGAACGAGTTTTTGTACTGGCAGTGCCTTGACGAGCATTGGTTAATTGTCTTACTAAGGCTCTATGTACAATATGAGCCGCTGTTTCTTCTTTGGCAACTCGCAACTCAAGGGTCGCCTGACCGACTTGTTCCCCTTGCCAATTTTTAACTACACTCTCTACCATCTTTGTGTCCTTTGTCATTAGTCAAAAGTCCATAGTCAAAAGTCCATAGTCCAATGACTATTGACTGTTGAACGCCAGTTGCAAAGGCTGTCTGGCGACCGAAGCACTGGCTCCCATTGACTATTTACCAACTTTCTTTGCGGGCAGAACATTCACCAATGACCCTGGCTTACCAGGAATGGCTCCCTTAATTAGCAATAAGTTGCGTTCCGCATCAACTCGCACTACTGTTAACTTGCGAATTGTGACGCGGCTACCACCCAAACGCCCTGCCATCCGTTTACCTGGATAAACACGACCTGGTGTTGTACCAGCACCGATGGAACCTGGCGCTCTGTGGTTTTTGGAACCATGCGACATGGGCCCGCGACCAAAGTTGTTGCGCTTTTGGTTGCCTGCGAAACCGCGACCGATACTTGTACCGACTACATCTACAATTTGACCTGCACTAAAAATATCTGCTTTAATTTCTTGACCTAAAGCATAATCACTAGAGCTATCTGTGTGATACTCACTCAAGTGACGTAATGCTGGGGCAGATGATTTTGCTAGGTGACCCAGCAGCGGTTTGTTCAATGCTTTTGGTTTAATTTCGCCAAAGCCAACTTGAATGGCGGCGTAACCATCAGTTTGTTTGGTTTTAATCTGTGTAACAGTGCATGGGCCCGCTTGAATGACGGTTACAGGAATCGCTACTCCTGCTTCATCAAATACTTGGGTCATGCCCAGCTTGGTGCCGAGAATCCCTACAGACACAGTAACTGGTTCTCCTTATCTACTTGCTTACCTTGGAATCGGACTCGATGAGACACGCGCTCTTATGTCGGTTGAAGGTGGACGAGCCTCCAGAAGTTAATTATTTCAACTTCTTCCGGACATAACCAACTGTGCCGCTACTGTTTGGTGAATCCGGTTAGTTTCACTCAGTTGGTCACCAGAACAGCCACAAGCATCTTCCCACTGGGAAGAGATAACTTCTGGAATCAAGGCAATGCTCTAGAGCTTTGCACTTTGTGCAGCAATGCTTTCGTCCAAGCAATTGCTTTGGCACTTTCTGGAGGCAGTGCTGTGGGTTGGTTTCCCGACTGGAGTAGCCAGTGCGTTGCTTTCGTTTCCAAAGTTGTAGCAACTGGCGTGCAACTGCCCTGCTGTAGTGGGACTTAAGCAGGCTTTTACTGCTCAGTATCCGTTAACTGAGGCTGATGCAATGTCATCAAACCAACATCACTGCTCAGTTCCTACCTCACTAAATCCCTTAAACTATAGCTTAAGGTTTCGCCTGGTTGTTTTAGGGGGCTACAGGAGTGAACGTATTTTGGAACTCAAAAGAGACTTTGTTTTTTAGCCTCTAGCTCCTTTTTGACCTGAAAGCTTTTTTAGTTTACCAGTCTTGTGCTACTTTGAGCTAGCTTATACTCTTTAAATAAATAGAGTCATCATTTTCCTGATGCTAACACCAGTTCATGATGGCAGTAAGAAGGCATACTAAATTGCGAATTTGGTCACAATCTAATAATATAAATCATTTCTTTACTTTTGTCTAGTAATTTGTAGATCGATTTTCGGCTGTAAAGGGACGGGGGAGCGGAGGAGCGGAGGAGCAGGGGAGCAGGGGAACTCGGGGCCCCCACGACCGAAAGGGAGTGGGGAGCAGGGGAGCAGGGGAGCAAACCCATACCTCAAGGCATTGGCGTTTCAATCAGCCATTCACGGGAAAATCCTATAAATAAGCATGAAAAAGGAATATCCCGACTCCCTACTCCCTTTTACAAGCTAGGAGATGCTGAAACAGGCTGCTTCTAGGGTCAGTTCAAATTTCTCTTTTTTATGCTTTTATCCTGGGGCTGCAAAAGAAATTGAGCAGCAAAGCATCCCTGCTTCTTCAGGTTCAATAGTAACTTCTGCTGTTTTGGATAAAGTTTATCTATCTTAATCTATCGCTTCAAGGTAAATAATAGAGATATCTAGGTGGGATAGGACAAAAAATCTATGGCACTAATAACCACTGGCAACGGTTTAATTCGCGATCTGGAAAAATTTGGTTCTCTTGGTGTGTACGTTCCTTTGGAAGGAGGTTTTGAAGGTCGGTATCAACGCAGACTGCGTGCTGCTGGCTATACTACTCTCCATATTACTGCTAGGGGGCTGGGCGACGTGGCTGCCTATCTCACAGGTGTTCATGGAGTCAGACCACCACATCTTGGTAAAAAAAGTACTAGTAGTGGTGCGGCAGTAGGTTACGTATATTATGTGCCACCAATTATCAATTCTCACTTGGAACAGCTACCACCAAAATCTAAGGGGCTGGTCTTGTGGATTATTGAGGGGCATATTCTTTCCGATCAGGAAGTTGAGTTTTTAGCAACTTTGCCTAGCTTGGAACCACGGGTTAAAGTAGTCATTGAAAGAGGTGGCGATCGCGCTTTTCGTTGGCAACCTCTAACAGAGACATTCTCAGCTAGCTATAAAGCTGGGTAATTAATAATAGGGCGATCGCTACTTTTGTGTACTTAGCTGAGGTGCGATCGTCTCTATTTTGTTTTTTGCCAGCTACTCGGTCAAGACACTTAGACCAAACTTTGTTAGTTTTGTCATTTAAATAAAATATTTCCAGAAACTTGCAGGCAATTACAGTCAAGACTCGGCATACTGAAAGAGGGAGAGCAGGTTAGACCACTCTCTGCTTTCTTAGGCGTGAAACTGAAAGAGCGAAAATGAGACGTAAATCTACTGGTAGATCGGCTACTGTTTCTAAACCTTCTGCTTTCCAATCCCCAATGTTTAACCTCACTACCATTGCTATTTTGGCAGGGGTGCTGATTTTGGGAATTGGAATTGGCATTGCTTTTAGTTCTACAACTACATTGAGTCCATCAAACGTAGCTTCCCGTGAATTTATTGATACTAAAGCACCGAACCCTGAGATTTGCGTACAGTATGGTGCCAGTGCAATGGTAATGGATGCCAGACTGTTTGTTACTCTTAACCCCTTCAATGTCTACGTAGCTCAACCAAGTATGCGTCCAGGATGCGTTCTGCGTCAGAATAACTGGGCACTTTTAGAGCAACGCAAGCTTGTAACATCTCAACAAGTAAACGAATGTAAGAATCGTCTGAATACTTTCGGCTTTACAGGTAACTTGGACAGTGATAAACCTGACATTAGATGTATTTACCAAAATGAAGCAGCGCAAAACTTCTTCATGGCTCAACCAGGAGCAGTAGCACCGAATCAGGAAACAGAAAGATTCTAATACATTTTGGATTTTAGATTTTGGATTTTGGATTTTGGAGCCACTGTGTTGCGGACGTTACATTTTTGAATTCTAGTGCCATGATTGGCAATTGGTTTGGAGCGTCTGAGTTATGTGAATCTATACTGTCGCATTATTTTTGCAAATTGCTATGACTAGGTTGGCAAACATTTAGAGGATATTAAAGTATTACTTAGGCGAGCTTTAATCATCCTCTTTTTAGTATTCCTGCTGAAAAAGTATTCTTCGACTGCTATATTTGTTCACTTGCAAATAAAACTAGCAGTCCACTAGTTGAAATATATACAGTATCCGGTTCTATATCTGCCTAATTATCGGGTAAAGCTTTTATCTAATTTAGTGCTGATATAAATTTATAAGCACAATTTGTTTAAGTTCATCTTTCTTAACGTCTACCTACTGAAATTTGGATAAATAAATCAATCTAATATCTGCGTTGAGGAAGGGGTTGACCAAATTCAATCACCTCAACATTTGGTTGATTAGGGGTTGAATAATCATGATTGATTGTTGGCACTGTTGGGGTGGGAAAGTTAGGGCTTGCTACAGAAGGAGTGCTGTTAAGATTACTAGGTTGATTGGGGAAAGAAGGTGGCGGAAGAAGAGAACTTGGTACTTGAGAGGAGTTGTTAGGAGTCAGGGGTGGAACCGTGACAAATGGCTGCTGGTTAGTTGTTGGGGCTAGAGTGCTAGGAAATTGCAGGTAGTTACTTGGAGATATGTTGGGTTGCGAATAGTTGGGGGTTGGAGGTAGAGTATTAGAGGGTTGAGGATAGTAGTTATTAGGATTTGGTGGTAAGTTGTTGGGCGCAGGCTGTAATCCTGGTTGTATGGAGGAACGGCCATAGTTAGAATTAAAAGCACGTAATACCCAGCGAGTGGGGTTTTGCTTAGAAACAGGTTGCAGTTGTATCTGGTTGGGATCTACAAAAGTCCCTGTTGCCAAATCTAGGACAATACGAGTTACGCCTGCATTTAATTGGGAAACGCGAATTCCTTTAATTGCGCCAGAATAATTTTGATTTGTGGGAACATAACCTAATTTGGTCTTCGGCAAATCTACAACAATCCGAGGGGGCTGGGAGAGGTAGAAGTATTTGGGAGTTATGCCTGCTGAAAGTGTAATTTCTAGTTGTAAAGCTTCTGGGTAAAAGCGCCAATCATCTAGTCTCGCTATTGGCTGAGCAGTATTTTTACCATTTGGCAATTGTACAGTTTGATGATTTTGACCTGTTGACTTTTTGGGCACTGGTTTAACAGCACTGGTTGCTGTTTCCAGCATAACTACTGTGTACAAGCCGAACAAGCTAACACTAAATAGTTGCTGGCTCCATTGGGAAAGTTGCCTAGTCGTCAGTCTCTTGGACATTATTTTTATACCCTGTATGTTGAGCCATGAGGCATTTTCAGGCATTGGTAATGGTTTACTGATGTAAAAAATTGCCCACAATTCAATGGCTGTTTGACTTCTGTGATTTTTCTTGGTCTTTTTGTAACATTGCGGTAAATCCTAAGCTTTGGGAAATGCCATTAACGGTTAGTTGACCAGTAATCTTACCTTGATCTACTAGTTTCATTTGAATTGTGACTAATTTGTTACGATCGCTCTGAGCCACCGGAGTATTACAAAGAATATTTCCGTCAACTTTTCCAGATAGACTTGACTGCTGATTTTGGAACAGACCTGTGAGGGAGTGTTGTTTCTCTGTGTTTGCATTAGCGTTTGCTGGTAATAATGAGGCATTTAAGTAAATACCCGATTGTTGAATGTTTAACAACAGAGGGCTTGGTTGTTCACAGTTAGGTAAATTTTCAGCCAAGGTTAGACGATAGCGACCGTTAACTACCGGAGGAGCTTTGAGATTTTGTTCTCCATAAGCAGTTACAACTTTAAACAAGAGTAGAACTAAACCTATTGCCGCTCCGTAGAAAGCCAAGGATTTGGAGTTAAAATGATTCATTGTTTCAATTCTTGAGTGCTGATTCTGGATTACTAACCTCAGTAAGTACTGATCCGAGGTGAGAAATGACTTGATTGTAGCGTCGGGTGATCAGCAGTGAGGAGCGACATTGAATAGCTAGTGCATCAGTGTATCTTCCTAGGGTTTGGCGCTCAATACCCCAAGCGCGGCTGGTACCGGCTATGGTCAAGTCAACAGCTTCTGAGGCTGCAATTACAGCTTGAATTGGTTCTTTGGCTTCGACAATCTTGATTTCAATGCGATCGCGTACACTAGTTGGCAATTGCCCAATTATTCTGTGCAGTTCATCACTCAATTCATCTTGGAGATAATTTTCGGTGACTACGTGTAAAACTTGCAACGTACAGCTTTCAATATTAATTAGCAATCGCAGAGCCAGTATCAATGCTAAATCATCGTGAATGTTGCTGGAGTAAGGAACCAATAACTTTTCTAATCGCTCCCCTCCGCGGTCGATGAAAACTGCTACATCAACTCGTGCAGTACTGAGAATTTGTCCGACTCGTCCACCCAAGCGATTATTACTAAATGCTGGGCGATGCCATCCTACAAGAATTAAATTAGCTTGTTCAATTGTCGCAATCTGTGATGTTTCTCTGGCAACATTGTTGGATATGCGAATGATAGGATGTACATAAGACCGTGCGATCGCTGGTTCTAGAGTGTTAATTAAATGTTCTAACTGCACTCGACGCTGGTCAATTAATCGGTCAGCCTCACCTGGGGTACTTCCAAAAGCATAGTCTTCTTCCAATTCAATCAAACTGAGGGGATTGACAATGGCGGGTTGTTGGTAATTAAGAGCGATCGCTACTGCCAACTGTAGCAAACCTTTTTGGGTACTGGGATTGGCTACTGGTACTAAAATTCGGTAAGGTTGATAAGATTCGCCTTCATTTGCTGCATTTATATCTGTTTGCTCTTCGGCTTGCGGCTCTACTAAATCTAGCTTGATGAGCCGTTTGGGATATGTCCATTCCAGCAGTGGCGAGGTCATGAATGTAGTTACCAATGCCATAATTACCAGCATGGTAAACACTAAGGGCGAGATTACTCCCAACTCCAAACCAATATTGAGTACAATTAACTCGGTCAAACCGCGAGTGTTCATCAACCAACCAAGTGCTGATGCTTCCCGGTTATTAATGCCACTGACACGAGCTGCTACATAAGTACCGATATACTTACCTGCGATCGCCACTGCTAACACTAATACACATAATAGCCACAAATCAGGACGATTCAGTAAGCCAATTTGCGTCCGCAAACCACTGTAGGCAAAAAACACTGGTAAAAGAAATACCAGCACAAAATCTTCAGTTTTTTCTGCCAATTCCCTTACTAAATCTGCGTTCTTGGGCATTGCTGCTCCCAGTAAAAACGCCCCAAAAATGAGGTGAATACCAATGAGTTCGGTAATCAATGCAGAAGCAACTACCGCTATATAAATCCCAGCTAGAACGAACTGGCTTAAGCGTTTGGTGCGGAGATAATGGGTGGCTAGGTGTCGCAGAAACCAACGTCCTACGGTCAGTATGAAGCCAATGTACACTAAACTCTCGATAATTGTGGGTATTGCACCAGCAAAATTACCTGTACGAGCGACAGCGATCGCAACTGCTAAAACGCACCAAGCTGTGACATCATCCACTGCTGCACAAGTTAATGCCAATGTCCCCAAGCGTGTACCTTGCAAATTATTCTCAGTGATAATACGAGCTAGTACTGGGAATGCTGTAATTGACATGGCTGCCCCTAAAAACAGGGCGAAGGCAGTAAATGATACACTAGCGTTGGAAACCAGGGGATAAAGCAGCACCGCTAGAAGTGTTCCTAGGGAAAATGGTACTAAAATACTGACGTGAGAAGTTAAAACTGCTACTTCTAACTGACCACTGAGATATTTAGGATTTAACTCTAATCCAATCAGAAACATGAAAAATATCAGTCCCACCTGAGACAAGACATTTAAAAAAGGAATAGTTTCTGGTGGAAATAAGCTAGCTGCTACATCAGGAGCAACTAAACCAAATAAAGATGGGCCGAGCATGATCCCGGCGACAATCTCACCAATGACTAACGGTTGCTTAATTGACTTGAATGCCAATCCTACTAGCCGTGATAGTCCAATCACAATCAGCACTTCAACCAGAACAAGAATAACTGTCTGCATGGTTTCCTCAATAAAAGACGCTATCTGGTTTCCCTAAGATGATTCTTTAAATGACAGCAAAATGTCAACCTCAAGGATGAAAGATTAAAGATGAAATTACGTCACCCATCAATGAATACGGTTCAGTTCAGGCTAAGACTATGTAATCAAAGTTAATTTTACGTAGACGCGTAAGCGGTGAAGCAGTACGGTGAGTCCAGTGCGGTCTTGGGCTTTGCCCAAGTGGAGCAACTGGCGTTAGCGTAGCGTTAGCGACGCAGGAGCGTCACCCGAAGGGTCTTGGGGTTTCCCCAAGAGGAGTAAATGCTGTTAGCGCAGCGTTAGCGAGCTTGCGAGCGTCACCCGTACTGCAAAGCAGAACTCGAAGAGTAGGGCTTGCCGCAGGTTACCGCAGAGGCGCAGAGAACACAGAGGAAGAAAGAAATGTTTAGCTAAACTGTATTGATTGCTAAAGAATAGCATTTCAGCAAAACAGTTCTCAAATTTTCATTTTTCTATCTTGAGCCAGTTGCGATCACAAAGGGATATCTCCCCAAAGTAATGGCTTTTCTAGTGCGGCTTGATTTTCTATCACTTGTGTGTAAGTAATCAAGAAATAGGTGTAAATATAGGAAAAACCAATTTTTTGAAAATATTTGCATTAGAGAAGCAAAGCTGTATGTCCCTAGTTTCACGACACAAATATTAAATGTTTAACATTCATGTTGTGATTGAAATTTACTTATACAGAAGATTTGGTATAGCTTGTGCCTTGCAGCAAAAAGGCAACTAGCGGTGATGCCATGAGTGTAGTAAAAATTGCCATAATTACCATGATAGTAAATAGAGTTGGAGTAATTATGCCTTGCTCAAGACCAATATTCAGGATAATTAATTCCATCAAGCCGCGGGCATTCATGAGAGCGCCAATAGTTGCGGATTCCCGCCAATTTTCTCCCGCAATTTTTGCTGCTAACATGCAAGCAATGCCTTTACCAAAAATAGCGATCGCTACGATTAATAATGTAATTCCCCACAAAGCAGGTGTGTTTACTAGTCCAATTTGAGTGTTGAGTCCAGAGAAGACAAAAAATATTGGTAGTAAAAATGAAGTGGTTAAATATTCTGTGCGATCGCGTATTTGATCTGCAAATTCACCTCTTGGCATTGCTGTACCCAAAATAAATGCCCCAAATACTGCATAGATGCCTACTGCGTCAGTAAACCAGGAACTAAACATTAAAACAATCAATACCAAAGTTAGAGTTTGGATGGTTACACCATCATCACGTTTTGTCATGCGAGTGAAAATCGTTAGTGCTGGACGCCCAACAAAAATTGAAAATAGTACGTAGCCAATACCGCCACCAATAGCAAAGATGGCAATACTTGTGTTAGCTTTCAAACTTGCCAGTACAATAGCCAATAAACACCATGCAGTTGCATCATCTATGGAACCTGCTGCTAATGCTAAAGTTCCGAAGCGAGTTTTGGCAATACCACGTTCGTACAGCATCCTGGCTAACATAGGAAACGCGGTGATTGACATGGAAGCACCTAAATATAAAGCTGCTGCCCAAGGAGTCACTCCTTGTTTAAAGAGTTCAGCTTTGCCATACAATAAAAAAGCTGCTGTTCCGCCTAAAGTGAATGGTGCAAGTATCCCCGCCGCAGAAACTAAACCTGCACTTTTGACTCGCTGTTTAATCAAATTGGTATTAAACTCTAAGCCAATTAAGAACATATAAATTACTAAACCAATCTGACTGATGGCAAAAAGAATTGACATTGATGGGTTAGGAATCTTTTCTCCTGTAGCTAGCAAAATTGGAGCTTTGGGAAAAAGCCATTGCTGTAAATCAGGGGTAATTAAGCCGAACAATGATGGCCCTAACATCACACCAGCGATCATTTCGCAAACAACATCAGTTTGTCCAAGGTAGCGTCGCCCAACAATAGTTATTAATCGACAGGCAACTAAAATAATAGTTAATTGCAGCAATAGCTTCAGCACTAGCTCGAAATTTGACATTGAAATTTCCTTATGAAAAATAGCGACAATGAGTCAGATAAATGTAGCAATCTTTAGTTGAGATAACAAAATCGCAACATAAATATAAACACCAAATATTACATCTGGTGGTTACAGAATTCCTCAACTATACAGTTAGTTTGCCCTGTTTTTTTTCTCATAATAGCTACAACAGCACAATTACATATTTCGTAAATGTACTATCTGTGGTGAAGCTTAGTTGATTAAAAATTTGCTGTAAATTTACAAAATGTAAATCTTATTATATTTTTTTAAATTTACTGAACAGTTTGAATTTAATTATTAATCAATAATTGAAAGCCTTATAACCACTGTCCACCCCGAAAACGCCAACGCAGAAAAATAATCCGCATGAGACTTTGTGAAGCAATGAAAACTGCTAGCCAAACACAGCTGTAGTGTAGTAGAAAAGCTCCCAGTGATAGTTCTTCTTTAGGCAGAGGTATTGGTAAGAAGCCAAAAAGTTTGACTCCACAGTAGATAAAGAATAATTCCCAGATACCAGCCAAGAGTTGATAAACTGCCGGCCAGTCCCTATCCCAGCGTAATTTTTGCAGATAATTATAAAGTAAATCCCAACCTAAGCCAAAGATGGCAACATAGCCCAGTATCCAAAAATAAACTGAATTAGCACCAAACCCGATTAAGCCTGTTGCAAATGGTATGGATACTAATACACCTACAGTGGCAAGTAATAATAATCGAGTTTGCCAGCGACCAAATAAAGTTGGAGTCATAAAGTGTAAAATAAATTAAATAATAGAAATATTTTGTATTAATAAAATTGTGCCTATTTAGGCTAACTTTACGTTAGATGTTAGCATGATGTGTGAGGTGTTTTGATCATATTTTTGTAACAAAGTCTATTGATATATGCGTCTAACAACCCCACAATTAATTGATTTCTAGGCATTGCTGAATAAGAATATAAAATTAAAAAATCACGCTTCTTTTTCTTTATGTCTTTGCGTGAGGCTAATTCATATTTTTAATCAGCAACGCCGATTTTCACTATGTTTTTGCTATGCCTATACCTAATAAGTATTAGCTAATCAATTTTTAGGATATTTGCATTTGCAAATCAAATCTATTATAGGCTGCCAGTGCTTGCCAATGGATTACATCCTCGAACAAAGCTTGATAGCCTAATGTGTTGGGATGAAGACCATCTTCGCTGAGGCGTTGGAGTCGCCAAGTTTCACTGCGTTCCATCCATTTCTCGAAAATATCCAGATAGGGAATTCGCCGTTTGAGGCAAGCAAGTCGAGTGGCTTCTTTGTAGCGATACTGATCGCTATGATTGTAGTAGAAGCAGTCTAGAAATGGCATTTTGGACTCATCCACTGGCACCATACCTATAAATAGTACTGGACAAAGTTGCTGCGCCATATCTAATAGAGAAGCTATTTCTGATTCAAATACGGTAAAATCTGTATAATTTCGTCCATTGGGGCGAGCTAACCGGGCTGAATCATTTACTCCTACTGACAGAATGATCAAGTCGGGGACGCGATTTCGCAGTTCACCGCGATGGCGGAATTCTACCTCTAGCCTTTGTGCTACTTGTTGTGTGCGATCGCCTCGCACTCCCAAATTATATAGTACATGTCCGGCACTATTGGGTAACATCCACCAACGCCGCAGTTGCTCAACCCAGCCTCCTCTGTCTGGATCGCCGAATCCATAGACTAAGCTATCTCCCAGTGCGACGATCTTCAAAGGCTGACATTGGTTTGGTGCTATAGACAGCTGCATTGAGGAAGAAAGCTCGATTGTTTGCATTTTAAAAAGAATATATTTTAAATCTTTACGAAATTCTATACATTTCTATACCATTAACGGCTATCTTAGTAAATTCTGCAAGCAATAGTTTTTTTAATTGGAAGTCCGGGGGAAACTTTATCCCTTTGTGGGTGCAGAGGGACAGTCACCTGCTGACTTTGGCGATAGGGCATAGGGCATTGTTGACTGTTTCTTCCCCATTGCCAAAAACTCTATTCCCTTATGGGTGGAGTTTTTCATGAATTGCCCCCATGGTAAACAAGGGCAACCTCACATATATTTCATATAAGTACTCAGTAAATGACAAAAATATTTGATACCAAGATAATAGAAGGTAAGATTTTTTATCGACAGTCTTCTTTTATTACGCTATGTCTTACCGCAGAATTGCTTTATGCTTACATCCACTATTGGCTCCTTGTATTTTGTGGGTAGCCATAACGCCCCCATCTTTCGCTTCTAGCTTTCAAGCAACTGACAAGATGTATCAGATAGCGGATAAACCCGTGGTTCTGCCGCCAATTCCTTCTGCAAATGATTCCTTAATTTGTCTACCTCCTTTCCCTCGTTTGGCTACCTTACCGAAATTAGCGAGCTTGCCATTCATCCATTCAGAAGCTACAAATTTAGCTAAAATCGCAGTTGAGTATGCTGCATCTGGACAATATGACCAAGCTATCAAAACTGCCCAATCGATCAAAGATAACTATTTCTTAGCCGATACACTCGTTAAAATAGCCAGTTTTGAACGTCAAAGGCAACCAAAACAATCACTGCAACTGCTTTCCCAAGCTCTGGGTGTAGTTGCTGGTATACAGGAAGATTACAGTCGTGATAGCATATTGGATGCGATCGCTATTCAATACGCAACAGCAGGTGAATTTAAATTAGCACTTCAGACTGCCCAAGGAATCAAGAATAGAAGTCAAAAAGATGACACTATCAGCGAAATAGCAATTCAGTATGCGGCAAGCGGACGCCAAGACCAAGCAATCAGGCTGATTCAAACTCTGCCAGATGAAGATAAAAGAAATGATGCTTTGGTAAGAATAGCTGAGTATTACGCAGATTTAAGCAAGTATGACCAAGCCTTACAAATCGTTGAGAGTCTCAAGTCCAATTATGACAAGGCGGATGCTTTATCTAAGATAGCTCGCCAAGCCCTCAAGGCGGGACAAGCTGCTCAAGTGGTTGAGCCTATTCGGGCAATTTCTGATGACTGTACTAAATCCATAGTAGTAACTGACCTGACTGGGCAGTATAACCAACCTGATTTGGAAACAAATCAAGAAAAACAAACTTTAGAGAGATTTTTAGCGGCATTTCAAATTGCTCAAAGCATCAAAGCCGAATCTCTCAAAACTGATGCTTTGTCGGCAGTTGCCATTGGGTATGTTGATGCTGGGCAGATTGACTTAGGCTGGAAGTTGACCCAAACACTTCCAGAAGGTTATGGGAAAAACCGAGCATTAGCTAGGCTAGCTGACTATTATCTAGAAGTGAAACAGCCTGACCAAGCATTAACCTACGCTGAAATGATGAAAAATTCTGCTGAAAAAGCGGACGTATTCACCAAGATAGCTGGTAGCTACACCAAAGCAGGGCAAGCAGAAAAAGCTTCGAGGTTACTATCTCAAGCGTTAGAAATCACTAAAATGGCAGCGGAATCTAACAGTTCTTTAATTATCCCGCCCATACCTCGCTTACCTCCTAGCTTACAAAAGATACCCAGTATCCCTACGGTGCGACCTCTTCCTGAACTGCGTGTACTACCTCGCTAGCGGAACTAAGCAGGGGAGCAGGAGGCAGGGGAGCAGGGGAGCAGGAGAGATGGGGAGATGGGGAGATAGGGGATGAAGGAGATGAGGGGGATGAGGGAAAAATAACTAGTAACTCCTAACTCCTAACTCCTAACTCCTAACTCCTGCCCACTAAGGCGACTGATTGAATACCCACTTCAACCATTGCCCAAAGGAACTTACAGCATTCAAACGATGGACTCCGGGCGCATGGGCGGCGGCGAGTCCATCAACGGCGACTAGTGCAGAGTACTGTAAGCCCAGGAAACTATCAACTGCTGCATGGGGGCCGCCAAGGGTAGTAGCGCCAGCGGCATACATTTGACCTCTAGTAGTACGCATTTCTACTAACTCAAAATTGTTTGCTACAACTAACCGCCCTAAGCCATTGAGAGGTAAGTTGTAATGTTTTACCAAATCGTTCAACAAGGGACTGGCTTCCACTTTGGCGTCTAGTCCAGTGGCATCAATAATAAAGTCAGCTGCCAAATTCATTTCGCCAAAACCTTTTTCTTGAATATGGGTAATAGTGCGGTTTTGGGCATCCCTTTCCACACTTACCACTTGCCCAAAAGTAATTTGATACCAGCCTTCCCTTAGACCTTGCTCAGTAATGCGCTGCCAGTCGCGGCGGTCGGCGGTGGTGGTGCCGCCCCAGTCTGTTAATAACCGCTTGCGTTCATCAGGACTAGCTTTTTCTAACATTTCGCGCAGTTCACCACCCCAACAGGCTTTTGGCCAGTTGAAGGGTTGAAATTCATAATGATTTTTGACTAAACGTGTGGCATATTGAAATTTATTGCCTTGAGGTTTGGGCGATCGCATCAAATGCAAAACTGTAATATTGCGATTTTGCTTTCTGGCTTCATAAATGCGTTGAATTATCCGCGAAGCAACTATTCCCCGCCCCCGAATCAACACGGTGCCACCTTGCCGTTCTAGTTGCTGATAAACATGGTCGTGATTCTCATAGGCATTCACCACAGACTTAAAATCTTGATATTTTTCCCTGTAAGCTTGCAAATCTGGAAGAAACTGAATAGCTGGATAGCCAGTAGCTAAATGTAAATAACGACTAACTAAAAAAGCATGATTTCCCGGCCCACGAGAATAAGCTACACAATATCTGCCATCGTCTGTTTTGCGAATTGCCCTGACTCGTCCATAGCGATAAATTTGATTCCAGCCAATACGCTTGACTTCCCTGTCTATAGAATCGAAGACATTACCGGAACGGGGCGTGTAAGTTTCGGCAAAAGTTGGTTCAGCAAATACTTGCCACAAATACTTCGCTGCTGACTTGATTTGACCTTTGGTGAAGTCGCGCCAAGCTTCTCTCAAGGCATAACTAGGCCAACCCCAAATATTATCAGGGCAAGAGTCAGAATTAGATCGCAGTCTTTCATGTAAAGGAATTTGCGAATTTTGACACAAACGCCGATAACGTGCATACGGTTCCGCTTCTAATCCTAAAGCCACAATTTTGTCAGCACGTACACCACTCAGCCGCAGCAAATCAACCCAAACAAAGCTACCTAATCCTGCCCCAACAGCAAGATAATCAGATTCATCTACAGACAAGCCTGTAGCGTGAAGTGCTTGAACATCGACTTTTTCTGCTTGAAATGCTGGTGGAGGAAAATTGCTAGTTACAGGCGCTACAGGCGGTGCTGGCGGAATGTTGGGGTCTGGGATATCGGTATTGGGATTAAACCGAATCATGGAAGGTGGGCTGGTGATTTGCGTAGTTGCGCTGACGCCAAATGTCACCGTAATCATATACGGCCCAATTTGCAACGTATCCCCGTTAGCTAGAACACTGCGTGTCTGCCGTTGACCGTTGACAGATAAACCGTTCACACTCCCTTGGTCAATAACTAGTAGTTGGTTTTGTTCCAGGTTAATGAGGGCATGATAGCGAGAAACTTCGTTACTGTTGAGCAGTATCCTAGAGACACGCTGTCCTCCATATTCAGCAGGTAAGCGGGCGAATTCTCGACCAAAGGCTATAGGCACACTCAACTTTGGTTCTCGCCGTTCTCCCGTAGCCGGATCATCCCAACTTAATTGAATTTGTAAGTTAGTCATTGGTCAGTTGTCAGTTGTCAGTTGTCAGAAGTTAGAAGTTAGGAGTTAGGAGTTAGGAGTTATTTCTCCCCTATCTCCCTGCTCCCCTGCTCCTCTGCTCCCCTGCTCCCCTGCTCCCCATCTCCCCATCTTCCCATCCCCCTAACTACTCGGTGCAACTAAAACACTGACTGCCGCAGCTAAAGATGTACCACACCAAGGACAGCCAATTTGCAGGTTTTCAGCCGGAGAAATTCTATGACATTTCGGACACTCTAAGCCATAAACCCCTTGTGGTGGTGCTGGTGGATGGTGGTGATGTCTCAGATTTAGCTGTGGTTGCTGTAGCGGCGTTGGTGGATAAGGATTTGATATTGCTGGCTGAGGTGGTGTCAAAATTGTTGCTGGAATGCTGTTAATTACAACGGCAATCACTTGGAGTTGCATTTGACCCAGATAAATCACACTGCTTTCTCTTAAAGGCATTTCACCCTGGACTAGTTGCTGTCCATCTACAAGGGGGGGATTTTGCGATCGCAGATTTCTGATCAAAAAACGTTGCTGCTGGCTATGGAAAAAAATTTCAACATGTAAACCTGATACAGTCGGGTTACTCACAACAATGTCACACCGAAGTGGATCGCGACCAATGCGAACTGTACCAGGATTTTTGCTTGGCTGTTGTTCGTAAATATTCTGAGTTTTATTTTGACCTGCATCGTGCCACTGTAAAGTTAGTGTGTTCATTGTTCTAACTTGGGTAACTCGTATTTAGCTACTTCAACTCCTTTCTGTGCGATTCCTAACACGATTGAGTGGAGGCAAGCAAGTATTTAGAACAAACTTCAACAAAACAATAGACTTCTTGCAAAACTTAAGCACCATGTTAAGGGGTAATGAGGGGGATAAGGGAGATAAGGGAGAATAATTGTTATCTTGCACCCCTGCACCCAAAGCACCCCTGCACCCCCGCTCCCATTTTTGGATACTACACCACACTCAACAAACGTTGATTAAAGTAGCTCTTGGGTAAGAAACAGCGATCGGGCAAAAAAGGATTAGGTGTATATTGGGTTAGGCTAGTATCGGGCTGATTTAGATGACAGAATGGTGGCACAATTCCCCAGTCTTCTGCTAGCCAAATCCAGTATCCGATTTCAATTTTGCCGTAGTTCGAGACTGTGAGGATCTCGCCTACACTGTTGTTAATGGGTACTAATTCAGAAAATGACTTGAGTTCAGTTAACAGCCAAGCTAATTCTTCTACAGAAAAGTAGTAGCCACTCTCTGCTGCTATTTTGATAAATTCTTGCGGATTTTTAGCTGCAAGCAATTCCTCTTTGAGTGATGGCGTTTTTTGTGCTAAGTCGAATATATCCCAAATCTGTTTCCTTGTAATTAAAAACCAAGCAAGCTCCTCTGCTGTTAAATTACAACCATTCTCTTGAGCTAATTTGATAAATCTTTCAAGACTATCAGTTTCTCCTAGTTGACTTCTCAAGAGAAAACTGTGTTCTATAAATGACAAAAAATCTATAATTTTTTGCCATGTTGATTTATCAAATTTACTGTGAAGTTTTATCTTTTCCTTCCAGGAAAGATATTGCTCTTCTCTTAGGAAAAAATCCCAAAGTTGATAATACATAAATTATCTCTCTTAAATCTCCACCTCTGTAGAGAATTACTGTTTATAAATCTCAGTGTAATCCGTATATTGGAAAGTCTTCGACAGTATTTAATACACAAAATTATGCAAATTAAAGCACACGCAACCTCAGTAAAAAGTTTTTGTGCAATTTAAAACATATATATGAAGTTATACTGAATAGAAGATAAAGGATAGCGATCGCTCTTACGACTTCGTTACTTTCTTTAATATAAATTATATAAGCATTTCTTCGTAATATTAAGTTTATTGGCACGTTAATTAGTGTGAAGCAAACTAGAACAACGGTAGTTTTTAAAGTATAAAAAAATACTAATTTTTATTTTGATTTAATTAGCTGCTTATTTAGTAAGTAAAAAGTATCACATCTAAATGTGTATTTAAAGTAACTTTATATGGTGTTTAATTATCAGGCTGCTATTTTGACTGGTAAATCTTTTTTGAAACGAACCGCCAAGGCGCAGAGAACGCAGAGAGAAGAAAGTTTATGCTAGCTTGGGCTAATTGCTAAGTCGCGTAGGAAGTAAAAGCGATCGCTTATCGAATCAATTCCTTTAGTTTGTTGCATTAATAATATTTATTTTCCATTGTTGTGCTGCTTTGATATAGCAGCCCTAAATCATTCGTAAGAATTTAAGATAATCGTAACCCCCCTGTATTTCCCCCTTACTAAGCTACCGTGTACACACAAGTCGAAAATTTTCATGTTTAATCTATGTCCCGCCATTAACTAAAGTTCCAGGCTAATCGTAAAAGTCCACTAATAGTGGACTAGATTGAATTTTTCTTTGAGTCCTCTAGTGAAGACTTGCACTATGAGACTCGGAAGAAATTCCGAGGCGGGACATATTAACTGATCTAGATATAGTTATCTAATTTCCGCCCTTGTGGAAAAACTGGCGTAGAATCTCACCTGGTTTACGATCCCAGGTATCGATATGCTCATATATCAAGTTATCTTGATTGAATTTATATGTAGAATAGCCATTAAAAAATAGCTTTGCTTTCCAGGGAACACGCAAAACTCCGCGAACTGTCCACTTTGCTAGGATAGTATCTTCGGCTGACTGATACACTTCGTGTAAATCAAAGTAAATTTGGCTAAAAAATAGCCGCGCATGAAATCGCAAAGTCCAAAATATGATGCGATAGTTAAATTTCCACTTGAATTTGTTTACTGGGTCTTGAAAATAGATATCTTGCGTATAGATATCATAAGAGATATCTTTTTCAAATAATGTCGGTAAATCCTGCTTCAGGGTCTGAATCACCTGTTGTACTTGCAATTGAGTTTCCACCCACTTTATTCCTTAAAAGCATTTTTCTAATTTTTGCATAGAGATATCGCCCCCATACTACAAGTAGCTGGAGGCGAACCTACGTAAGTTTTAACTGTCAATATTCATGTAACGAGTCAAAATTCTAATGACTTCTCCATTCACAGGCGAAGGTAAGGGTGGAGTCCATTCGCCTACTTCTGCAAAGCCTAGAACATGCAAGCTGTGAAGAATACCATTCACGCTTTTAGCAGCACCAGAGTCTATAAGACGCACGGGTTGTTTACCTTGTGGTGCATCAGGAATAGGCGCTTTGATTAGCTCCGCAACCGAATGAGGTTCTATCATGATAAGTGTCATCTAATTTTTAGTTGATAAACAAGCGATCGCACCTCTTGCCTGGAAAACTAGAGTGCGATCGCTTTGTCATCTGTACACAATTAGTCTATTGTGAGTCGAGGAATTTTACAACCGCTCCGGTCTAATAAAAAACCTTAACGGTCTAATAAAGAAATAATTGCTGAAACAAAGTGTTAGCATCTGCCTTGCCATAACACAGATATAATTGAGCATTTGAGTGGTGATTCGATGGAAATTGGCAGTCATGATGGCTGAACGCAACATTAGCAACAAAGAACTAGCTGTTTTAACTGGAATGAATCCTAGGTCAGTGTCTAGGCTAAAACTTCGTCGCCGCTTTACCAGAATTGATGAATCTACCTTGAATGCGCTTTGCAAAGCACTGAAGTGTCAACCAGGAGACTTGTTAGTTTATGAAGAGGATCAGCTTGATTCTAAAGAGAAATGACAATGATGTATTTTTCTTCATGTCTTGGTGCCTTGGTGGTAAAAAATTGACTTTTAAACCACGAAGACGAGGTAGCGCGTTGGGGAGCCTGCGCCGGGGTGAGGCAGTGCGTTGGGCGGCTTTGCTGACTTGAAGCAACTGCCGAAAGGGTTTCCCGACTTGAGGCGACTGGCGTCCGGCTTTGCCGACTTGAAGCGACTGCCGTCACAAAGACACTAAGGGACTAGTGAGAAATTGACTTGTTGAGTGCTATTAAAGGCTTCTGAAAAAGTTCTGCAAACGTTGCCAAATAGAAGATGTTATCTTATTGCTTACCTTAGCAGCACTCAAATCGGACAAAGTGGGAAAAGAAGCAGATTTAGCATAGGGCCCATTTCGCAACACCTTAGCTAAGGCGTTGTTATTTTCTCGCAAACCCTCATAAAAAAAGAATACCTCGCCTTGAATGCCAAGCAGGCGATTGTATTCAATTGCCTGCACCAGATATTCTGGACTAATACAGTAAGTGCCAAGCTTGATTAAAATTCCTGGTGCTAACCTTTGCAAGGTTGCATCTGTAAACTGCTGATTTACGAGTTTATCAGCGATCGCTTTATAGCTACTAAACTCACGGCGATAAATTTGTGGGTGGATAATATCGACTAGTCCCCGTTTCAGCCATGTAGGAGAGTCTTGCAAGTATTCCTGAAATCCCCAATCATAGATATTAGGAGACATGGAAACTATTAAGTTGGGATTAACCGCTTTGACTTCGTTGTATAGACGCGCTAGGTAGTCTGTGAGGATATCTGCACGCCACTGTAGCCATTGCCGATTTTTGGGGTTTTGTGGCGGATTTTCACCAAATTGTTGCTGATAGCGGCTGACAGTTACTTGGTCATAGCCTCCTTCACAGGGTAAGGCAGGAAAGCGATCGTCTCCTTGAATACCATCAACATCATAATTATTTACCACTTCCAGCACCAAGTTCAGCAAAAATTCTTGCACTTGGGGGTCAAGGGAATTTAGCCACTCAAAATTGTTTTTCTTCAGTAAATTGCAGTTACAGTTAAGGGCTGCCCATTCTGGTTTCCTCTGTAGAAGTATACCACCATTCAAGTTGTAAGAACTAGCAAAGCCGTATTCAAACCAAGGGATAACTTTTAATCCTACCCGTCGTGCTTCTTGTACTACTTCTTCTAAAGGGTCACGGCTGGGAAACAAAGGCTCAATTTCCATCCCAAAAGTTTGCTTCATTGTCTGGCTGGGATACAGCGTGGCGCCCTTGCTCCAAACAACAGGAAACACCACATTGAACCCTGTTTCAGCCAGAAAATCCATTGCCTCAGCAATGTTTTGCTGTGACTTAAGAACCTGACTGTCAGTAGTGGTCAACCAAACACCACGTATTTCCATTGCCATGAACCATGCCCACTTTTATAAAAAACTCCATCCTGCAAGGGCAAGAAATTACCAATGACGCCAGTTCGCTCAAGTCAGGAAACCATGCGCGGCAGCGGAGCGAATAACCTCGACCACTCACAAGAGGATGGAGTTTCCCGCCGCTTTCAATGAAAGTTCTCTGACTTGAGAACAACATCTACCCACAGGTGAATTCTCAGACTAAAACTGTCTCTTAATAGATGTTTTGATGAGAAACTCTAAACATGATTGAAACAACGCTCACCTAATACTGGAAAAAAATACAACATATGTCTGTCATTCAAGATTCTTGGAAACACGAATATATAACTACTAATGGGTTGAAACTGCACTATGTTACCCAAGGAGCAGGCCCTTTAATGTTGATGTTACATGGCTTTCCAGAATTTTGGTATTCTTGGCGGCATCAAATACCAGAATTTTCTAAGTATTTCCAAGTCGTTGCTCTTGATTTGCGTGGCTATAACGAGAGTGATAAACCACAAGAGCAATCAGCTTATATCATGGATGAATTTATTAAAGATGTAGAGGGAGTAATTAAAGGATTAGGATACGACAAGTGTATTTTAGTTGGACATGATTGGGGTGGTGCGATCGCTTGGTCTTTTGCTTATGCTCACCCGGAGATGGTAGAGCGGTTAATTATACTTAATCTACCTCATCCTGCCAAGTTTGCCCAAGGTTTATTCACTCCCCAACAGTTGCTACGCAGCTGGTACATGTTCTTATTCCAGCTACCTTGGCTACCAGAATTCCTCTTACAATCTTCAGACTTTCAATTGATTGAAAAAACTTTTCAAGCCACAGCAGTTAATAAAAATGCTTTCACTCAAGCTGATATCAATGCTTATAAAGATGCTGCTGCAAAACGTGGTGCTATCACAGCAATGTTGAATTATTACCGCAATGGTTTACAACAGTTTATGTCCAATAAAAATTGGAGTATTTTGCATGTGCCCACACTGATGATTTGGGGAGAAAACGATATTGCACTGGGTAAGGAACTTACCTACGATACCGCAGCTTATGTCCAAGACCTACAAATTAAGTATATTCACCATTGTGGGCATTGCGTACAGCAAGAACAGCCAGAGTTAGTTAACCAGTATATCAAAGAATATTTAGTGCTTTAGATTACGAAATATTACTAAACCCAAGTATTATTTAGTAACGGTAAAATACTGGTTAATCTTAGTGACAAAACTATGCATAATCATGCAATTTCTTCACAAGATTTAACAGTGCTTTAATCATGGCATTTTTGGCGATTTTATTAGTCAAAAATCGCCAAAAACCATAACCAATAGTATTTCTGGCATGACCAGCAAAATTTTTCTCATGGCAATTAGTTGATGAATACAATAAACATTTGCAAGTCATTTAATGAGATAATAAGAGTGTGAGGGAAAGAACGGATGCAATTTAATCGCAAAGGGGGAATATTATGAAACTCAAGCTATTCGCGGCTTTAGCCTTAGCAGCTCCCCTCTTTTTCATTAGCTCAGTCAACGCTGGGAATTCACGAGATTTACAAAGGTTAACTTCAACTGGGGAATGTACTGGGTGTAATCTATCAGGTGTTAACCTCAGTGGCGCTCATTTAATTGGTGCTGATTTACGAGGAGCAAATCTTCAAGGTGCGAACCTCTCTGGAGCTAACCTCGAAGGTGCTGATTTCACCAACGCTAATTTGAAAGGAGCTAACTTAACAGAAGCTTTGGTAACCAACGTCAATTTTAAGAAAGCTAATCTCAACAGCGTTAATTTTACTCGCGCTCAAATTTACGACTCTAATGTGTACGGTGCATCAATGGAAAACATGAATATCACTGATGCTGACATCTATCACACTGGAATCGGCGTTGGTGGAGAAGGCCAGGGTGAAGTATTTCCTGATTGGGACTAAGCTAAATTCCGTTAGCTAGTTCAAACAAACACAAAAGACTGATGACTGCTGACTGAATTAGCTTTAATGTGGTGGTGCGTTAGGACTAATGTCCATAACGCACCATTAATTATTTTCTGTTTTGCTGAGTTCCCAATTCATACATGTTTAACTTATAAATTATGATTTATCTAGGGAAAAAATGACATAAATCATAACTTATAAGTTACCTACTGTTTAACTGGTAGGCTAACAATGAATACACTACCTTTACCTAACTCAGACTTGACAATGATAGTACCGTGATGAGCCTCTACGATGCGGCGAGAAAGGTACAATCCTAAGCCACTGCCAGAACTTTTGTGGCTACCTTGACGAAATCGTTCAAACAAAGTGGCTTGTTCTTCAGGAGGAATACCTGAGCCTGTATCGGCAACTTCAATGGTAATGTAATCACTAACCGTGGAGGGCAAAGAAAACTGAGAGTAGCTGATGCATTTGCTAGTCAACGGTACAAAAGTGAGGCGGATAGTCACCGAACCGATTTCAGTAAATTTGATCGCATTTCCCACAAGGTTAGTGAATAGACGATGCAATTCCATGCGATCGCCCATAATTGTGGTTGATTCTTCGGTAAAATCCAAATTGATGGATAGTGCTTTGTCTTGTGCTAAAGGAGTCAGTTCTCCAGCTACCTCTTCTAACAATTTGGCTAAATTAACTGGTTGAAATGCCAGGGTTTTACGACCGGCTTCAAAGCGATAAACTTCTAATAAGGTATTTACCATAGTCAGCAAATTAATATTGCTGCGAGCCATGATAGTAATCACTTCTTGCATTTGTGGTGATAAACTGCCCAAAGCACCCTGTTGAAATAGCATTAACATGCGATCGGCTGCTACTAGGGGAGTGCGTAAATCGTGGGTGAGGCGAGAGACAAAATCTTCTCGCTGGCGGGCGATTTCATCACGTTCATCGATACTGTGCTTTAATCTTAGGAGCGATCGCACTCGTGCGAGTAATTCATCTACTGTCACGGGTTTACGGATAAAATCATCAGCACCCAAGTCTAATCCATGTGCCACATTCGGCGCATCATGGGCAGTTATCAACAAAATGGGGATATATTGCTGCATTTTCATATCCCCACGAATCCGCCTAGTAACTTCGTATCCATCCATTCCAGGCATCATCAAATCCAGTAGCACTAAATCACAAGGCGATGCTTGTAGTTGTGCCAATGCTGAAATCCCATTTTCTGCTGTGCTAATTGTGTAGCCTTCTTCCTCCAAAATGGTTTTGATCAAAAACACATTATCAGGAGAGTCATCGACAACCAAAATTTTGTCAGAACGAGAAGATTGTAAACTCATATAAAGCTGCCAAAGTAGAGGAATAAAAGTAAATTTTTAGCGAAACTGGTTTACTAGTATAATTTTTTTAGTTATTACCCTTAAGTAAATTCTCTCGTAAGAAAAATTGTTTACCTAAAAACTTAAATAAATTTATTTTAAAAACTACTTGACAGCCCTTATTAAATTATGGCTCGTAAACTTTTAGAACTGAATACAGAAGATGGCGGCACGATTTTGGTAGCAGTTGAGTTACCAGATACAGCAGTGGGTCGTGTTGCAGCTCCTGGTGAATTGCCTGTGGAAAAAGTAGAGGCAAGCTTCGATGCAGTTAGAGATTTGATTGTTCGCGGGTGTCGTCCCATTACAAAAGCATTTCGTACCTTGCAGCAAGAATCGCAACCTGTAAGCGCAGAAGTTGAGTTTGGAGTCAATTTTACTGCTAAAGGTTCGGTCTATGTGGTTGAATCCACTGGGCAGGCATCACTGAAGGTGAAAATAACTTGGAAATTGACACCAGAAGAAAACAAGTAACAAATTTTCATGAGTTGGGATTTAGTTAAGGCTTGTACGGTGGCGATCGCTACACCAGAAGGTAATATCCAAGGCACGGGCTTTTTCATCTCACCTACAGGACATTTACTTACCTGCGCCCATGTAGTTGAGTCAGTCGGTGGTTGGGAAAAAGTCCGAATCAATGGGCAGAAAGTTGAGTTAATTTATTTAGGCGCTCAAAAACGTCATGATTTTGCCATATTGCAATTACCTGGTTATCAAGGCAAAGTTGTAACTCTCTCATTGAGTTTTGAACCGGGGAATCAATTTCGCTCGATAGGCTATGGGCGTTCTTTGGAGTATCCAAAAGGTGCCACGATTGAAGGCAGTATCACCGATGCTAACCATAGTAGTGATTTTGATAACCTACCAATGTTACGGTTGCGGACAATGGCAGACTCCCAAGAAATCATCGATGGCTATAGCGGTTCTCCCGTCTTTGATATTCAACTACAAGCTGTAGTTGGGATGATTGCTGCTTTCGACGGAAAGCAAGGAGGATTAGCTGTACCACTATCAACAGTGCAAGAAAATTGGCCTGAATTGACAGGTTTGCTGTATCCAGAAATAGCCACAGAACTCGAATTTCCGTTTTTCGATGAGGCTTTTTATAATGATTGTTACAAAGAGATTAAGAAACCAGGAGCATTAATCCGGTTGCAAGCTCCTTTGCAATGGGGCAAAACTTACTTAATGACTCAAATTTTATATTATGGAACTCAGCAAGGCTATCAAGCAGTACGAGTGGACTTTCAAGAACCAGAAAAAGAAGTATTTAATTGTCTAAAACGTTTCTTGCAATGGTTTTGTGGCAAGATAGCTGGAGAATTGAATCTACCATATAGCCTAACTGAAAATTGGCAAGGTGTGCTGGGTGCCAATAGCAAATGTACAAACTATTTTGAAAAATATTTGTTACCAGCAATCAGCAGTTCTTTGATTTTGGGATTGGATAACGTCGATGTAATTTTCTCCCATGAAAAGATCGCAGGGGATTTTCTGCCATTGCTGCGAACTTGGCATGAAAATGCTAAGAGTAAGGCGATTTGGAAAAAGCTGCGGTTAGTCATTGCCTATTCCAAAGAAGAGTACATTCTAGGTAAAAATAAGTCGCCGTTCAACGTAGGGATGGCTGTTGAAATACCAGAGTTAAATCAAGGACAGGTGCAGAATTTAGTACAACACCTAAAACTCGGTTGGAATGAACAGCAAGTTACCCAACTGATGGAAATGGTAGGCGGACATCCTTGGCTGGTGAAGAAAGCACTGTATAAAATAGCACGACGCGAAATGACATTGAAAGAACTATTACAAATTGCTCCCACCGATGGTGGTTTGTATGGCGATCATCTATATCACCAGTTATCAATTTTGCAGCAAGATTCAGAATTGCTGACAGCTATGAAGCAAGTAGCTGATGCTAATACGCCAATTAAAATTGACATCCGTAAAGCATCTAAATTACGGAATATGAGATTGGTGAAATACAGTGGCAACTGTGTTACGCCGCTATGTGACTTGTATCGCCAATATTTTTGCGATTACCTATAGCTGTAATCTTTATGGCAAATTTACCAGATCCTCTACCAAACTACGAATACCAAGTCGGGGGGACTTTACCACCTGATGCCCCCACATATGTAATGCGACAGGCAGATGTGGAACTCTATCAAGCCTTGAAGCAGGGAGAGTTTTGCTATGTCCTGAACTCGCGACAAATGGGTAAATCGAGTCTGCGGGTAAGAGTGATGGAACAGTTGGAGAAAAACAGAATTACTTGTGCAGCATTTGACCTGAACGAAATTGGTACGGATATTACCCCAAAGGAATGGTACGCCGGCGTAATCAACAGACTGGTTACAGATTTAAATATATCTGAAACTTTTGATTTAGATAATTGGTGGAATAGTCACGAATCATTGTCTCCAGTAAACCACTTAAGCAAGTTTATTGAAGAAAATTTACTCAAGGAAATTCCAGAAAATATTGTTATTTTTATTGATGAAATTGATACAGTTTTGAGTTTGAAAAATTTTTCTACTGATGATTTTTTGAGTATGATCCGGTCATGCTATAACCAACGAGTTCATAAACCAATCTATAAACGCCTAACATTCTGCTTGTTGGGTGTGGCGACTCCCTCAGATTTGATAAAGAATAAACAACGCACACCGTTTAATATAGGTCGAGCTATTGAATTAAAAGGCTTTGATTTGTACGAAGACGACGTTAAGCCTTTAGTTAATGGATTAAAGGGAAAAGTCAGCAATCCCCAATTAGTACTAGAAGAAATTTTGGATTGGACGGGTGGACAACCGTTTCTGACCCAAAAGCTTTGTAAGCTCATCCCTAATGGTATAGAAGCATCGGGAGTTGAAGAATTGGTGCGATCGCGTATCATCGAAAATTGGGAATCACAGGATAATCCGGAGCATTTGAAGACAATACGCAATCGCATTTTGGGCAATGAACAACGTGCTAGTCAGCTACTAGGACTGTATCAACAGATTTTGCAACAACAGGGAATATCAGCGAATGACAATTACGAACAGATGGAATTAAGACTGACAGGATTGGTCGTTAAAAAACATAGTAAATTACAGGTCTATAATCGTATTTATGAAAATGTTTTTGATCAAGAATGGCTTAACAATGAGTTAGCAAATTTACGACCACCAGGTTATAGAGAAAAAATCACAGCTTGGCTAGCAAGCAACCGTCAAGATGAATCGAGGCTTTTGCGTAAAGATGAGTTAAATAAGGCGCATAAATGGGCAGACAAAAGGAATTTAAGTAGGGAAGATTACGATTTTTTACAGGCTAGCCAAGAACTCCGTACAAGAGAATTAGAAGAAATTTCAGAACCATATAAATTTATATTTAAAGATAAAAAATTGTTTTCTATTTATGATTTGATTGAGGAATGTGATAATGATCCAGATATAGCAGAACAGTATTTGTTCAATGGAATTTTTAAAGATTGGCTACTTCGGTCTAAGACAGATATAGCAAACATGTCACTAGAAATTGTGCGTTCCTACCAGCACGAAAAGCGTAAAGGTTTGGAAATCTTTGTACGGGCACTATGTGAACATGTAGGACGTGATGCCTATCCGAAAATTGCTTTTGAACAGAATCATAAAGACTTCGGTGAAGTAGCAGTTGGAACTCAACATAGATTTTCTCTAAATATTGTTAATAAAGGTCGTGGTTTTGCATGGGGAAATGTAACCCTTGTTGGTAATCTACCTGGCTTGCGAATTGTTAATAATAAATTTGATTCATCTATTGATAAAACACTTGATATTGATTTGAATACTATTGAGGTAAAACCAGGAAAATACTCTGGTTTTATAGAGATAAATCTAGAAAATATTAAGCAAGAAAAGCGTATTATTATAGAGGTAAGCTACATAATAATATACGCTAAACTTGTAGAAATACCTGAATTAAACTTAGGAGTTCTCAGAGATGATAGTAATTTCTTTTCTGCCTCATTTCAACTAACTTGTGACCCATCAGACGCAAAAATTAAGGGAACTGCTTTTACTAATAAAAATTATCTTCAAATCACACCGTCTAAATTTGAAGAATCATGCTTAGAGTTTTCCTTAAATATAAATACAACATCGCTGGAAGCAGGATGGTATAAAGAGAAAGTTTTTCTAAAAACTAATCAGGGTGAATTTGAAGTACCTGTTTATTTTAAAAAAAGCTGCATACGGGACATAATTGCTAATGCTAAATCCGCTGTTATAATTGGTATTCCTCTCGGATTAATTATGTTTATAATTCGCCATATTTTAGGAAGATTCCTATCAGTAGACTTAGATGATAGCTGGCTTTTATCATATCCACCTGAAGTAACCAAATCTTCTTATTGGCTGGAATTTTTTCCATTTATTCATTTGAGTATATTAGGAATACCAGAGATCCAGTTAACATGTTCAATATTTGGAAGTTTAATAGTTCTGCTTTTGATATTTATATTATATAAATATTCAAATTATATGAATTATATTAAAACCAAAGTTGGGTTAAAAATAACAGTTTTTTCCAATCGAATAAATGAATTGAGAGAAAATATTCAAAATATAAATATTACAAATAATCAGCGGATATATAATTATTCATATATGAGCAGAAGTAAAGTAATTTTTCTGCCTTTGTTTATAAAAGCTGTATTGTTAATTTCAATATTATTATTAAGTTTATTTGTAATTAAATTTTTAATTAATATTTGTGCTTGGATTGGTTCAACTTTTATTATAACTGCTGACTTAACTGCATATCCATTAAGAGTGATTGGTATCGAACCAGCAGAAATTGGATGGTTAGTATTAGGCTGCTTTATTGGTGGAGCTATAGGATTGATTCAGTCTTTTAAACTTATAGAACAACATTCTTACTTATCTAAAATCTATACAATTGCTATTATCATACCTTTTATATTATTTTCGATTGGCTTGATAACTCCTAGATTTCAAAATCATACAGATTTTTTCTCACACACTATACTTGTAGATGATTTTCAATACCCATCAAAAGAATGGAATCATGACCCATCAGCAATTATCACAGGCGGAGGTTTATTTCATCCTGAGTCTCAAAATAACTGGAGTTTGTCTATTTGGGGTAAGCAAAATCAGATAATTAAAAATGTTGATTTCTCAGTAAACGCCACGAAAATAAGTGGATCTGACGATGCAGGATTCGGTATAGTTGCTCGATATAGTGATCAGGTTGATGAAAAATTTTATTATTTGCTAATTAAAGGTAATGGACAATTTTATATGGGTAAATATTCAACAAGTAAGCGTTGGGAAGACAAAGTGGGATGGCATTACTCCACTAGTATCAAGCAAGGTAATAAGAATGAGAATCAATTGAGAATTGTGTGCGAGGGCGAAAGAATAATTTGGTGGATTAATGGTCAAAGAATCGGTATTTTTGAAGATAATTCTTACAGTGATGGACGAATAGGAGTTATCTCATTACCAGATAATAGTGATGGAGTAGCTGTATTTTTTGATAATGTTATTGTTAAGACAAAACCTGAATAGATCAGAGATAACACTTGTCAAAGCAGGCGATCGCATTTATTTACCAGAGGTAATAGTATCCAAAAATTGCTGAGAAGTTATACATTCGGTAAGCTTGGCTAACGCACCTCACAACAAAGCAGGCGATCGCACATTTCTCACTCAATTAATTTTCTGTTTCCTGATGCGGATCTGCCTGTGGAGGATGCCAACCAGCTTGCAACCAAAGTCGCCGAGATTTCTGAATGAACCCATTACCATGACGTTCATCATTTATATCAATTGGTTTGGAACCATTTTGATTCAGCAGCTAAAACAGAATTAGCGTAGGTAAAAATCTGCGCCAACTCAGATATACCATCTAATTCAGCTTTTTCTTCTGGTGTGATTAATCCAGATTTGCTTCGTTCTAGCAGTTCATCTGAACGAGCTTGTAGTTCTTCGGTAAACTTAAAAAGATTAAGATTATTAACTTTTTCTAGTTTTATTCCTGTTTCCAACCAGTATGAAGGTTCAATCATTAATTTAGGGTTGATCATGGGTTGAACATGGAATGCTGCACTTTTATCTTAGCTTTTAAAAACGACTTATGGCTAAAACACCAAGCATAGTAATATCTTCCCTAGGAGACGCTACGCGAACGGTGAGCTGAGTTGCTTTGCGACACGCTGCGCGAACGCTAATACACCCTCATCATAAAGCAGACGATCACCCAAAAACTACAAGACTACATTTGTATCTAATATAATTTAAGGTTGTGTCAACTCCACTCATCCCTAATCAAAACAAGCAGGGATTGAGCCTGAAGAATTTATTAACCGCTCTTAGTAATCAAGTAGAGTTGTATTCATGATAAAAATAGTGGACTATTAAAAATCTGTTTGTTAAACTCACTAAATTTTTAGGGATGCTTCTTGGTACTAATGCAGATATTTATATTTTTATAAAAAGTTGCCTCTAATTTAACTTCCAAATAGCAGTTTTCACGATTGAATTAAGCTTGCTCTTGTTGGTTTAACCAAACTACTAAATCAGCTACTTGCGAAAAATCCAATAACGCCTCCCCTAAATTTTCCAACTGTTCCGCAGATAAATTACGAACCTGCTCAACTAATGATGCATCAATATCACCAAAGCGCCTTTTAAGCTGACGACTAATCAGTTTAAATGCTTCCTTTTGAACGATATCTTGATAAATTACAGACTCGCGCATAATATCCTCCCGTAATAATTGCCTAATTAAATCTTTATCAAATCGCAAACCCGCAATAATTTCTACACAACTCGCAATATTTTGTCGTTCCTCTCTATCTAAAATTGTAGCGATTTGTTCAGCCACTTGTGCCAGTAAAGCTTGCGACGAGTTAGTTCGTGTCAAAGTTGCTAGAGGTAATAGTGCAGAATTGCTTAAAAATACTGCTGAATCTTGCTCCCACAGGCGAACTACCCGATAGTGATGAATTGTTGTCTCGTCTCGATATTCTTCTGTGAAAGCTACCTCGTTATTAGTTTCCTGCAAAAAGATTACCACCTGAGTTACAGAACATCGGTATTGACGTTTCAATCTCACAGAATAATCAAGCATTCGGAAATTAAGGGGCGGGTTAGATGTCGCCAAGGTTTGAAATTCAATGTGCAAAATTTGGTTAGCTGCTTGCAGAAAGGTTACGGAATCTGCGCGTATTGGTTCAAGTGTAAGTTCTGTTTTTAACACTTCAATTTTTTGCACTTCTACCCCAAGCAACCAGCGGACAAACTCAGCCCGGTACTGTTCAGCTAAATATTTACAAGCGTTGTCGTAACTCAAATCTCTCTTTTTTCCTCATTCCAAAAATATTCCCATAAAAAAACAGCCGCCTCCACAAGGGAAGCAGCTGTTTTACAAACAGGGGACTATCAAGTATTAGTAATCGAAGTCGCCACCAGCGCCAGCACCAGCAGCAGGAGCGCCGTCTTTAGGTTCGGGCTTGTCAACTATGATACATTCGGTTGTCAACACCATGCCAGCGATGGAAGCAGCGTTTTGCAGAGCAGAACGAGTCACTTTGGCAGGGTCAACAATACCCGCGGCTAACAAATCGACGAATTCGTTGGTTGCAGCGTTGTAGCCAACGTTAAATTCTTTCTCTTTAACGCGTTCAGCGATGACAGCACCATTCTGACCAGCGTTTTCAGCAATTCTCTTCAAAGGTGCAGGTAAGGCGCGAACGACAATCAAAGCACCAATCAACTCTTCACCTGTGAGGTTGCTGTTTGCCCATTCTTCCAAAGAAGGAGCCAAGTGAGCCAGAGTTGTACCACCACCAGGAACGATACCTTCTTCTACAGCAGCTTTGGTAGCGTTGATAGCGTCTTCTAAGCGCAGCTTCTTGTCTTTCATTTCGGTTTCGGTAGCTGCACCGACTTTCACCACAGCTACACCACCGGAGAGTTTAGCTAAACGCTCTTGCAGTTTTTCTTTATCGTAAGAAGATTCGGTTTCTTCGATTTGACGACGAATTTGTTCTACACGAGCCTTAACTGCAACTTCGTTACCTTCAGCAACAATTGTGGTGTTGTCCTTGGTAATGGTGACACGGCGAGCTTTACCTAAACCATCAATCTTGGTGTTTTCCAGCTTCAAACCAGCATCTTCAGTGATCAATTGACCGCCAGTCAAGACAGCGATATCTTCTAGCATAGCTTTGCGGCGATCGCCAAAGCCAGGAGCCTTCACAGCAGCAACGTTGAGTACACCGCGCAAACGGTTAACTACCAGAGTTGCCAAAGCTTCTTTTTCAATATCTTCGGCGATAATCACCAAAGGACGACCAGCACGAGCAACTTGCTCTAACACTGGTACGAGGTCTTGTACTAAAGCAATTTTCTTATCGGTGAGCAGTAAGAAAGGCTCATCAAATACTGCCTCCATCCGCTCAGGATCGGTTGCAAAGTAAGGAGAGATGTAGCCTTTGTCAAAGCGCATCCCTTCGGTGATTTCCAATTCGGTAGTCATGGATTTCCCTTCTTCTAGGGAAATTACGCCTTCCTTGCCTACCTTGTCCATTGCTTGGGCAATCATCTGACCGACTTCTTCATCGTTACCAGCAGAGATTGCACCAACTTGAGCAATAGCTTTGGAATCTTCTACTTGACGAGCGTGTTCAGCAATTTTATCCACGAGGAAGCTGGTAGCTTTGTCGATACCGCGCTTCAGCAAAATCGCATTAGCACCTGCTGCAACGTTCCGCAAGCCTTCTTTGACAATCGCGTGGGCTAAAACAGTGGCGGTGGTGGTACCGTCGCCTGCTGCGTCGTTGGTTTTAGAAGCAGCTTGACGAATCAAAGACACACCTGTGTTTTCAATGTGGTCTTCTAGTTCGATTTCTTTGGCGATGGTTACACCGTCATTAACGATTTGGGGTGCGCCAAATTTCTTTTCTAGGACTACGTTACGACCTTTGGGGCCAAGGGTAACAGCTACAGCCTCAGCCAGGATGTCAATGCCTCGTTCTAGGGCGCGACGGGCGTTTTCGTTGTAGATAATGCGCTTTGCCATAGTTGTTCTATTGTTAATTGATTAGTTGTTAGTTGTCAGTTGTTAGTTGTCAGTTGTCATTTGCTACTGACCACTGACTACTGACTAATGACGATTACGCAACGACTGCTAAAATGTCTTTTTCAGAAAGCAGTACATATTCTTCGGTGCCGAGTTTGATGTCGGTGCCAGCGTACTTGGAGTACAACACCTTATCGCCGATTTTGATTTCCAATTCTTGACGGCTACCGTCGTCATTACGCTTGCCAGGGCCAAGGGCTACTACTTCGCCTACTTGGGGCTTTTCCTTAGCGGTGTCGGGCAAGTACAAACCACCTGCGGTTTTTTCTTCAGAGGCGCTCACTTTCACGAATACGCGATCGCCTAAAGGTTTTACTGTAGATACGCTTAGAGATACAGCTGCCATAGAATTTTCTCCAGAGTTAGCACTCTCAACTCCTGAGTGCTAATTTACCGAAGAGCAGCACCCAATGGCAATAATTGCTTGTGTACGGGTTCCCGAACTCGGTAATCGCAGGCTCACTTAAGTATGAATACTCAATTATTCAGAGCTTTCGGGTTCTGTTCTGTAAGTTACGAATATTTTTATATGGTCAAGTTTGTTTGCAAAGCTTGCAAATTGTTATAGAACTGTAATCAGGGAGCCGCTCAATGAGTAACAATACAGTGATCCAGAAAAGCCGACAAATCCCCAAAACCACTAAACCCCCGGACAATCAAGCCTTAAGTAATTGTGTAGAAACTCTGGGACTAGCAAAAATTCAGCGACACATTTTTCTTTGTGCTGACCAGACAGTTGCTAACTGCTGTTCAAAACAAGCTAGTGTGGAAGCCTGGGAATACTTAAAAAAGCGTCTCAAAGAGCTAAAACTCGATCGCCCCCAAGAAAGTCGTCCCACTTGCATCTTCAGAACCAAAGCCAATTGCTTGCGAGTTTGTTGTTCTGGGCCGATAATGGTTGTTTACCCGGATGGTGTCTGGTATCGCCAAGCAAACCCGGAAGTTATTGAGCGGATCATCCAAGAACACTTGATAGGCAATAAGGTGGTGGAAGAATATGCATTTTTAACCCATCCTTTGCCGGAAACTCCCTTACTTGCTTGTGAACATTTGATAGAGGCTTAACATCTGAAGGATATAGTAAAGCAGTAAGCCAATGAAAGCGCGGGTTGTTTTGCAGCTAGGGTCATCTTAAGCCAATACTTACTTGTGAACTAGTGTGAACTAGAAGGATTATTATTTAATCAACGTTTTCCACCTGCCGCTTTCAAAGGGATATATAATAGCGCATTATAAAAACTACTGCTCTACGTATCCTTACTGGACTTCTGCCAATGAGCTAGTGGTCTCCTAAAAAGTAATCAACACTTTTGAGACTTCGAGGAAGCAAAGGCAAGTTAAGTGGGAAAAAGAACAACATCTCAATAATCCACCATAGAGGATAACCATTCAAGACCTTGATGGACCGAAGCGCGACAAGTGCCACTGCTATGAAAGAGCCCAGCATGAAAGATCACAAACGACTTCTATTGATTGATGATGACCCTAACCTCATCTTGCTGGTGAAGGATTACTTGGAATTCAGAGGATATGAAGTCATCACTGCTGAAAATGGACGAGAAGCTCTGGAAATCTTAGAACAAGATGTACCAGACATGATCATCTGTGACGTAATGATGCCAGAAATGGACGGCTACACTTTTGTCGAACAAGTCAGGCAAAACGAACGTACCGGTTGGATTCCCGTTCTCTTCCTTTCAGCCAAAGGACAAAGTGCAGACCGAGTGAAAGGGCTGAATAAAGGTGCTGATGTATATATGGTCAAGCCTTTTGAACCCGAAGAACTCGTAGCACAAGTAGAATCTTCCCTCAAGCAAACTATCCGTTGGAAAGAACACCAAGCTAAGGGAGGAGAAAACGGTTCCCGCATTCAAGTACCATTTGATGTGCAGTTAACCCCAACCGAACTGAAAGTAGTACAGTTTGTAGCCAGGGGTTTAGCTAACCGGGAAATTGCTGAAGAATTAAATGTTAGTCAGCGAACTGTTGAAAGCCATGTGTCCAACATGTTGGGCAAAACCAATCTCCATAACCGCACTGAACTAGCGCGGTGGGCGATTGAAAATCAAATGGCTTAATTAGCTATCAGCGTTCAGCCGTCAACTGACTGCTGACAGCTGATAGCTTAATTTTTGGTTTTTTATTATTCAGAGGGCTGATTGTAAAGATTTATGTTGCGATCGCTCTGACCACTGACTTTTGTGACTACAAAAATGGCTGTGGAATCTTAGTCAGAAACTAGTAACCAAATGACTGAAACTTGGAAAAGTTTTTCAAGTACTACTTTGGGTGCGTCTATTATTTTTAATTTAGCCATAATAATATCATAATAATATATTTTATACCAATTCTCTAAAATCCGGCAAAAAATTAAAACCAGGACTTAGACAGCAAAAAATGCTCAAATGCCGAATCTAGCCATAGCTGCACCTACGGTTTCGCCTAAAACAGTGACAGTTCCCTTACCTGAGACAGTGGAAGAAGGTCAGCAGGTATATGAAGAAAAACGCGAACAAGTATTAGCCAGTCGCAGCAATTTAGTAGAAATTGATTTATTGCCTAAAGGCGACCCCATGCGGATGATTGGCAATAATATTCAAAGTCACTATCGGATTTTAGTATGTCGTGGCGATCGCCGTCCTTATGCTGATTTATATGCCTTTAATTTACAAGATGTAATTCCATCATTTACCCTACCTTTGCGTTCTAGCGATACGGAACCAATTATAGATTTGCAGGCATTGTTAAATGAGGTATATGACATCTACGGTTATGATTTGGTAGTAGATTACAGTCAACAGCCAGTACCAGCGTTGTCAGAAGCAGATGCAGCTTGGACGGATGCACTGTTGCAGGAGAAGGGTGTAGGGTAACAAAAGAATCTATAAATATTTTAATTAACTAAGTATAGGGTATCAAAAAGATTAATTGCTTGGAATTTTTCTTTGGCAGCTAAGTATCTACTGTTGGGTTAGTTACCCACCACAATAGATGAAATTAAGATGGTGCGTGACTTCGTTAACGCACCCTATGAAAATTTGGATAATTTATTTTTTGTTAATCCCTTCGTGCTTTGCTACTCCATTCCTTTGGTTTAGTATTCTGTAAGCAAATTTTTAGATCTAGAAGTTGAAACTGCATATCCTTAATTTGGCTTTCTAAAAATGTAATACGTGATCTCATCAAGCTAATTTCTTGTCGTGTAATATTCTGATTAATTTCATCGATTAGCTGCTTTTGAAAAAATTTAAACAGCCATTTAAAAGGTATAATAACTGACTTGATCAGGTTGAAAATAATCATCGCTTTGAAGCTGGTAAAGAATATCAATATAAATAGTATTCATTTAGTCCTCAAAAGTCTCGACCGCTAACTAGGACGCCATTATGTTATTTATTCACCTACATTCAAAGCCAAAGTGAGAAATCTGTAGTAAACCTGTACTATATAGTCGCACTTCCTCACCAAAAGCGATCGCACACACCATCAAAACCCATATAATAATTAGCCCTCTCCTCGCAAGCGGGGAACTGGAGTTGGTGAGTTTTGCGCTGTTGGCTAATTAATATTTCATCTATTATCGAGAGCGCGATCGCACTCTCCCGACTCCTCAAAACTCTGGCATAATCAGACATGGCTGCATCTGCAAAACTCAAGTAAATTACCCCAATGTCTAACGACGAGTATGATAGCCCTTGGAAAGAAGCTATAGAAACCTACTTTCAAGAATGCATTGAATTTTTCTTTCCTGTGGCTGGGGAGGGGATAGACTGGAAGCGAGGCTATACTTTTCTGGATAAAGAGTTACAGCAAGTAGTTCGGGATGCAGAACTAGGACAAAGATTTGTAGACAAGCTGGTTCAAGTTTGGCGACTTAATGGTGAGGAAAGATGGGTATTAATTCATCTGGAAGTGCAAAGTAATGAAGAAACTAACTTTGCTCAACGGATGTACGTCTACCACTACCGCCTGTTTGACCGTTACAATCGGTCTATAGCTAGTCTAGCCGTCTTAGGTGACGATCGCCCCACATGGAAACCAGATCAGTTTAGCGATGAGTTATGGGGTTGCGAAATCAAATTCAAGTTTCCCATTGTGAAATTACTGGACTATAGTCAACAATGGACAGAATTAGAAGCAAGTTCTAACCCCTTTGCTACAGTAGTAATGGCTCATCTCAAAGCCAAGGAAACACGCCAAGATAATCAAAGACGCAAACAATGGAAGGTTGATTTAACCAAACGACTCTATGAAAAAGGTTATCAGCGCGAAGATATCATCAACTTATTTCGGTTTATTGACTGGGTGATGAGATTACCTGAAGATTTAGAGAACAGTTTTTGGCAAGAAGTAACTCAATATGAGGAGGAAAAGAAAATGCCGTATATTACCAGCGTAGAAAGAAGGGGTATTGAACAAGGTATTAAACAAGGTATTGAACAAGGTCTTGAAGAAGGGAAAAGACAAGTACTTATTGAAAGTCTTCAAGTCTGTTTGGAACTAAAATTTGGCAGTGAAGCACTAACAATATTACCAGAGATTGCCCAGATACAGAATGTAGAGATATTAAGTGCTATTCTCGCCAGTATTAAAACTGTGAATAATTTAGAAGAACTACGGCAAATTTATCAATAATTTATTACTCAAATCTTCTGTTGAATATTTGTCTATGAAAAACGAGTGCATGGGTGATGAGATTACCTGAAGATTTAGAGAACAGTTTTTGGCAAGAATTAACTCAATATGAGGAGGACAAGAAAATGCCGTATATTACCAGCGTAGAAAGAAGAGGTATTGAACAGGGAAAAAGAGAAGTACTGATTAAAAGTCTTGAAGTGTGTTTAGAACTAAAATTTGGCAGCGAAGGACTAACTATATTACCAGAGATTGCCCAGATACAGAATGTAGAGATATTGAGTGCTATTCTCGCCAGTATCAAAACTGTGAATGGTATAGAATAACTCCGACAAATCTATCAATAATTTACTACTCAAATTCCACTGTAAAAAGCAGTGATGTTTGATAACAGGCTGCTATGTCTTAATACGTCCCTGTCTGCAAAGTTAATTATATTAAGTTAAATAAAGATTAATTACAATAAATTAAGCATTTTTTGAGAATATCACCCAAGATAATTTAAGAGTTTACGCCGAATCGATATTTTAATAGAATAATCTCATCAAAAGATTCGCAGAACTCTCAATGGACTGGATTACCTTACTGCGATCGCTACAGTCTGATTTTATTAAAAGGTTAACGTCTGGTTGTCTGCTGCATTGCGAGACAGAAGGTCAATACAGTGAATTAACTATCATCTCTGGAGAGAGATTAAAAACACTAAGGGCATTTTGCTGGCAAATGGCTGAGAAATACAAGCGTGTTTCGCCAGTACGTGACGTTTTTATTAGTTATCTCAAGGGTAAACTTGGTGAAGAAGTTGTCAAGGAACGCTTAGCTGATTTTATTACCGAAGTCGATTATGAAAAAAGATTTGGCGGCGATGGCAAGATTGATTTTACCTTAACTTCTCATCCCGGAATTGGCATTGAGGTAAAATCACGTCAAGGTACTACCGATAAAGTCAGATGGTCAATTAGTTCGGAAGAAGTTGAAAAAAATGCTGTTGTAGTTTGCATTTTAATTCAAGAAGAGGTGAATGAAGCACAATCTGAGTATCACCTTTTTTTGGCTGGCTTTCTGCCGACACAAATGATTAAATTGAAAACTGGTAGAATCTCGTTTGGTATAGAGCAACTTTTATATGGTGGTGGCTTGCGGTACTATTTGGAACAATGCCTATTTTCTGATAATTATAATTCTCCTCAGTCGGAAACTCTAATTAATCAATTTTACGCCAAGCCACAACCGCTATATACTTTTAATAATCAGTTAATTAAACCTTCTTTAGATTTGGTTGTAGATAACCGTCGAAATTCACACCAAGAAGATATAAATTATGCAAAGCTTGGTGATGATTGTTTGGAAAATGGACAATATGAAGATGCTATTACTAACTATAATCAAGCTTTAAAACTGAATTTGCATGAGATTGATATTTACTATAAACGAGGTTTAGCTTATTATCAGATTGGAGGTTATGAGGCTGCGATCGTAGATTATTCTCAAGCAATCAAAATTAATATCAAAGATGCTAAATCTTACAATCAGCGAGGTTTGGCTTATTATCAACTAGGGAATTACGAAGAAGCAATAGCAGATTATACTCAGGCTATCAATATTAATCCTAATGTTGCAGTCGTTTATAAAAACCGTGCTGAAGCTCGTTCTCATTTAGGAGATAATCAAGGAGCAATTGAAGATTACACTCAGGCAATCAATATTAATCCTCATTATGCCAATACTTATAAAAATCGGGGTATTGCTCGTTATTTACTAACATATCCCCAGGCATTTACTCAAGCAATTAAAATTAATCCTCATGATGCTAATGCTTACAAAAACCGTGGTAACGCTCGCTCTGACTTAGGCGATTTTGAAGGTGCAATTGAAGATTATACGCAAGCAATCCAGATTAATCCCAACTATGCTGATGTTTATTATAATCGTGGGAATGCTAACTATGAGTTAGGAGATTTTGCAAGTGCAATTGAAGATTACAATCAGGCAATCAAAATTAATTATAATTATGCTGATGCCTATTATAATCGTGGTAATGTCCGCGCTGAACTAGAAGAAAAACAACGAGCAATTGAAGATTTTCAAAAAGCAGCAGATATCTATCGTAAACAAGGTCAATTAGAAGCACTCAAAGATACGCGAGAAAGACTTTTAGATTTAGAAATACAAGAATCATTAGATATTTTAAATTTTTAGTAATTAATTCAAAGAATATTTAAAATTTAATTCAGGAAATTTCTGATACAGTTCACTCCCCCCAGCTTCCCCAGCTCCACGGCAGTCCGCTCAAGTCAAGAAACCATGAGCGACTGCCTCTCCCGTTGGGGGACACCCCAAGACCGCACTGCCTCCTCAATGTATCAACTTGAAAGTGAAACGGTATTAGTGAGGTTCGTAGCGTCACCTCTGAACCCGATCCAATCTCTAGATTTGCAGTTTTGCACCTATCGCTTAGACTGATAAGAGTGTAAGGTTTTTCTCCCCACCCCTTGTCCAAAGTCCTAATTTTTCTTATCACTGCGTCAGTTCTCACAATTTCAGATTTGAGATTTTGGTTCAAAATTATGTGTATAAAGCCAGACTAAATATAATGCGCTCTTGGTTAAACAGTACACTTCGCATACGCTTAGTAATTCTCGTCCTTTTAGCTGTTGTTCCAGCACTAGGATTAATTCTTTATACTGCTTCCGAACAACGGCGTACCGCTACAGCAGAGGCACGAGAACAGACACTACAGCTGGCGAGATTGGCGGCTAATAACCAAAAGCAGGTTGTAGAAGCAACCCGTCAACTGTTGATGATATTGGCACAGTTGCCAGTTGTCCGTCAGGCTAATTCAGCAGAGTGTAATCAATTGCTGTCTGATATCCTTAAACAGCATTCAGCTTATGCTACTTTTGCTGTACTTGATGCTCAAGGAAACACAATTTGTACCGGGATTCCCTACTCTGGCTTGCCGAATGCAAAAAATCGCAGTTATTTCCAACGTGCTTTACAAACCCGGAAATTTGCAGTGGGTGAGTATCAAATAGGTCGCGCGACTAAAAAAGCTACTCTAAATTTCGCTTACCCAGTTGTAGACAAAGCAGTGCAAGTGCAAACTGTGGTTGTAGCTGCACTTGATTTAGCTCAGTTAAATCACTTGGCGGTGCAATTAAAAATGCCTGAAGGCGCAGTACTGAGTGTGGTTGACCGCAAAGGAACACTTTTAGTCCGCTATCCTGATTCACAAACTTGGGTAGGCAAATCTTTACGCCCAGATGCTTTCATAAGGATGAAAAATGCTCAGGGTGAAGGTATGGATGAAATAACTAGCCTTGATGGTATGCGGCGAATTTTTGCCTTTGTCCCATTAGGTGATAATCCACTCAACCCAGATGAATATATTAGGGTTGGTATTCCCAAGTCTGAAGTTATTGCTAATGCTAATAGTTTATTATTCAGAAACTTAATTAGTTTGGGTGCTGTTACCTTTTTAGCGATCGCTGCTGCTTGGGTAGGTGGAGATATCTTCTTTATCCAACAAATCAAATCTTTGGTGCAAACAGCCAAGATCTTGGGTAGTGGTCAACTCAACACACGTACTGGACTTTCTCATATATCGGGAGAACTTGGTCAACTGGCGCAAGCCATTGACGAAATGGCCGCAGCACTCGAAGCACGAGAGATGGCGATCGCTTCTCTCAGCCAAAATATGCAAACCTTATTTGAGTTAATTCCCATTGGAATTTTAATCACCGAAGATATGGAATTTAAGGAGGTAAAATCTAACCCAGCATTTGCTGAAATTTTAGGTTTATCTTCCAAAGCTAATGCTTCCCATACTCCCGTTAATGCCCCGTGTCCATCTTACAACATTTTGCGGCAGGGAAAGGAACTCTCACCAGAAGAATATCCGCTACGCTATGCAGCCATTCATAATACAGAAGTCAAAGGTACAGAAGTTGATATTGTCCGCGGTGATGGCGTTGTATTTAATTTATTTGGTTATGCTGCTCCCCTAATTAATGAGCAGGGTAATCCTAGAGGAGCAGTAGCTGCATTTTTAGATATTACTGAACGCAAGCAGACAGAAGAACGCACACGTCAGTTGATGAGCCAGGTGCAACATCAAGCCAATATCTTAAATGCGATTCTCTCTGCCTCGGTAGATCATATTTTTATTTTTGATCGGGATGGTCGTTATCAGTATGTCAGTGAAGGTGGTGCTGCCGTTTTAGGTTGGACACCAGAGGAGATAGTAGGTAAGACTTGGCAAGAACTGGGTTTTGCTCCAGAAATGTTTGCTACGATGGGTCGGGTAGACACCCAACGAGAAACAGTAATGACGACGGGGAAACCCGTGAAGGCAGAGACTGAGTATAATGCTGCTGATAGGCTGCATTGTTACGAATATATTTTGGCTCCCCTATACACTCCTGAGCAAACGATGCCTTCGGCAACATCTTCGACGAACGCCGGCGTAATTGCTGTATCTCGTGATATTAGCGATCGCAAGCGAACCGAGCAAGCGCTGCGAAAAAGTGAACAACGCCTGCGACTGGCACAAAGAGCAGGAAAAATTGGCACTTGGGAATGGAATCTACGTACTGGTGAGGTATCTTGGTCGGAGGGAATATGGGATATCTTGGGGTTGGAAATAGATACAGAAGAACCTGGCGTGCAAGCTTGGGTTGATTTTATCCATCCTGACGATCGCCCACGGATCATGGCAGGCGTGGAAAAAGTATTAGCTGAAGGTAAAGAATACTACGATGAGTTCCGCATTGTCCGCAAAGACAACACAGTTATTTGGTTAGCATCGAAAGGGCAAATTATCCGAGATACAAACGGACAAGCCGAGCGGTTTTTGGGAGTTAACATCGACATTAGCGAGCGCAAGCAAGCCGAAGAAGAACGCGAAGAATTACTCCTACGCGAACAAGCTGCACGAGAAGCAGCCGAAACCGCCAACCGCATTAAAGATGAATTTTTGGCCGTGTTGTCTCATGAATTGCGAACACCACTAAATCCCATACTTGGCTGGGTAAAATTGCTACGGACTCGCCAATTAGATGAAGAGAAAAAAGTGATCGCTTTAGAAACAATCGAACGCAATGCCAAATTACAAACTCAACTAATTGGCGATTTATTAGATATTTCCCGCATTCTGCAAGGTAAATTAACGCTGAATATTTCTCTGGTTGATTTAGCTGCAACGATTGCAGCTGCCAAAGAAACAGTCAGATTGGCAGCAGAAGCTAAAGCGATTCAAATTCACACTGAGATAGCACCTGAAGTCAAGCCTTTTATGGGTGATGCTAGTCGCTTGCAACAGGTAGTGTGGAATTTGCTGTCTAATGCAGTGAAGTTTACCCCAATTGCTGGCGAAGTACAAATCAAATTAGAGTCTAGCAATAACTACACTCAGATTCAAGTTAGTGATACAGGCAAGGGCATTACACCAGAGTTTTTACCTTACGTGTTTGAAACCTTCCGTCAAGCTGATAGTGCCACAACCAGGAAATTTGGTGGACTAGGATTAGGATTAGCGATCGTCCGTCACATTGTAGAAATGCATGGTGGCACAGTTCACGCCGACAGTAAAGGAGAAGACCAAGGAGCAACCTTTACGGTTAAATTACCGCAGATTACTACAGTTCTAAAACCAAATCAAAATCAAAATTTATCTAAAATCTCGTTAAATTTGCGCGGCGTGCGAGTGCTGACAGTTGAGGATGATCAAGATACACGAGAACTACTGGTGTTTACAATTGGGCATTATGGTGCCCAAGTGACAGCTGCTGCATCCGCCAGTGAGGCATTAAAGATATTAAAACAATTTCAGCCAGATATTCTGGTGTGTGATATCGCTATGCCAGAGATGGACGGATATACGCTGATCCGTCAGATCAGAACTTGGCCCAAAGAACAAGGTGGACAGATAAAAGCGATCGCGCTGACAGCTCATGCTGGAGAATCTGATCAAAAACAAGCTCTAGCAGCAGGTTTTCAAAAGCACTTATCCAAACCGATAGATCCTGAAGAACTCATAGAAGCGATCGCTAGTTTAACGTGAGTTCGACGGGTTGAATCCACATTGCACAAGTGCGATTGCAAAATATTGTATGGCCTTAACCACATAGGTTATATCCCACATTCCGCACCCTAAAGTGTCACACTACGAATTTTCGGTTTTTGGGGTTTTGTTGATACGCGATCGCAATTTTATAGTATTTACGTACTATTTGCTGTATTTTTGAACCATGAGAACTGAAGCAGTGTTTAAAAAATAAGCCCCCTCCTTTCAAATCAGGAGAGGGCTAAAGTAATTTGAAACTAATTCGTAATTTTCCGGTTTAATTACGAATTACGAATTACGAATTACGAATTAGTTAATATCCGCCTTCCTCTTCGTATTCTGGCTGTCTTTCCTTCACCTTCTTAGGAATATTCACCGGTTTTGGAGCATCTTCCCAAGCATCACCATCTACATCGTCATAGTCATCGTAATCATTGGTGTATGGCTTGCTGTAGGGTTGGGCTTCATATTTGGGCGGTTGATACCTGTCCCTAACCGTTTCATCACTCCAGTTATCTTCTTCTTCCTCTTCTTCGTATCGAACTGACTCATACGGCTGCGCCCTCATGACTTCGCGCCGTGGTCTTTCTTCTTCGATATAATCTTCATTCCACTCCTCTTCCCGTGCTACTGGTTCAGGGGTGCGAACTCTCGGTTGGGGTGGCTGCAATGGCACTCCACTGGGAAGTTGTCTATCTGCTGGAGCTGCTTTGGGTGGACTGTAGCCGTACTCCTCATCTGCATCTCGTTCCCAAGGCGCTTTGCCAATACCGAGACGTTCAAGTAAACCAACTGTCAACTGTTGTACCCGTTCTTCGGCTCCCTCAAACACAATCAACCGACTGGGGCCAGTGCTGACAATTTCATCCACCGAGAACTCATAGGTACTGAGAAATTGGTCGGGAATTTGAGGTACACCCAAAGAAGCAATCACTATCGAGTAAATCTTACCGGTTTCACCATTGAACTTAAAGCCCCGGACTCTGCCTAAGACTTCGCCTGTTTCTGTGATGACTTCCCAGTTAATCAGGCTGCTGAGAGCTTCAACTTCAATATCTTCTATTACATCTTCATTATCAACCAAGATGACATCGCCAATTTGGTTGATGTTGTTGAGGTACATGTAGCGCGGCAGACCCGAAATAGAGATCAGGCTGTCTCGCAAACCAAGTGCCACAACCTCCCTTTGATCTATATCCACCCAAACTTGACTCACGATCCCTAGTCGCTTGCCATTGTCGCGGGTAATCACCTGGGTATTTAATATGTCGGATCGCCTAATTATCTGTTCAGAGGTCATTCTATACCGAGTCCTGATCTCGAATCCGGTTTATCTATACACTATTATTAACAAAAACTCAAGCAGATGTATTGGGTGATTGTAACTTAATACCCAAAACTTGGGTATAGGCTCCCCTTGCTTGAGTAACGCCAATTGTGCGTTCGGCTGATTCTATCATCGGACGACGCAAACTCACAACTATAAATTGTGCTTGTTGTGCCTGTTGTTTAATCATTTTAGCTAATCGTTCTACATTTGCTCCATCTAAAAACATATCCACTTCGTCAAATGCATAGAATGGCGACGGACGGTAGCGTTGTAAGGCAAAGATAAAGCTTAAGGCTGTGAGTGATTTTTCTCCCCCAGACATAGAAGCTAGCCGCTGTACAGGTTTACCTTTAGGATGTGCGACTAAATTTAGTCCACTGTTAAAGGGATCTTCGGGATTTTCTAGTTGCAGGTAGCCATCGCCCTCGGAAAGGGTAGCAAAAATCGATTGAAAGTTTTCATTGACAGCATCGAAAGCTTCTCTAAAAGCAAGTTGCCGTAATGTTGTAAAATTCTCAATCCGCAAAAGTAATTCAGTGCGTTCTGCTTCTAGTGTCTGCAATTTTTGGGAGAGTTCTTGCAGACGGTTTTGGGTGCGTTCGTATTCTTCCAAAGCCAGCATATTCACTGGTTCCATGGCCTGCAAGCGTTTAGAGAGCGATCGCAATTCTTTTTGCAATTCTTCTAAGTCTACTTGATCTGGCACCTCTGGCAAAGGATCAGGTAATTCTGCGGCCAGATCACGCAACTGATTTTGTAAAGCTGCTAATTCCTCACGTCGCTTCATCTGGGTTTCTTGGAGTTTTTCGAGTTCCCATTCCAGTTGTTGCTGGCGTAGAAGATGCGATCGCAATTCTTGTTCTGTGGCGTCGCGTTTTTGTTTTTCTTCTCCCAAACTCTTTTCCATTTCACTCAACTTTGCGCGGGTTTCGGCGATTTGAGTGCTGAGTGCTGAGTGCTGAGTGCTGAGGCTAGTTATTTGATTTTGCTGGGTTTCTTGCTCATGATGATACTGAGCTATTCGCACTTCTGCTTCTTGGATTCTCTCTTGCAACCGCTGCTGCTGATTTTCCAAATTTTTTAATCTTTGCTCTGCTTCCCGTAATGCTGTCTCGCGTTGTTGTAATTCTTGCTCTTGATTTTTAATGGTTGCCTGTATTTGCTGCCATTCACTAGGAGTTTGGGAAGCTTCCAACTCTGCTAAACTATGTCGCAATTGTTGCAGCTGAGTTTCTTGTCCTGGTAATTCCCGATCCAATACCTCCAAACGCGATTGAGCAGTGGCGAACTTTTGGCTATTTTGGGAAAGTTGCGATCGCGTTCCTTCTAATTGTGCTGTCAAACTCTTGATGTCTTTTTGCAACTGTTCCAATTGCAACTGCTGTTCTCGCCGCGTTTGTCGTGCTTCGATGAGTTCTTGCGTTAGTTGTTTTGTCTTGGTTGACAAATTAGCGATCGCTTCGGTACAACGTTCTAAAATCCGCTCAATATCCACCAAGCGATTTTTTAAAGCGGCGACTTCTTCTGATTCTGCGGCTTCTGCATTACCAAACCGCAAGGCGGAACGTTGGGTATTACTACCGCCAGTCATCGCACCGCTAGTTTCTAACAATTCCCCTTCTAAGGTGACAATGCGATAAAGCCCTAAGTTTTTCCGCGCCGTCTCCAGAGTGGAAAATACCACCGTATTACCAAAAACGTAACTGAATACATCTTTATAACGGCGATCGCAATCGATTAAATTTACAGCATAATTAATAAACCCGTGAGCCAAACGCAGCGTTGCATCTTGAGTAAATTTCGGCGCAGAAATTTTATTCAGCGGTAAAAATGTTGCTCTCCCGGCGCGTTTTTGTTTCAACAGTTCAATTCCGGCGGCGGCTATGCCATCATCTTCTACCACTATATGTCCCAAGCGTCCGCCAGCGGCAATTTCTAAAGCTAATTGAAAGCGCGGTTCTACCCGTCCTAACTGTACAACTAACCCACAAACACCAGGCATTCCCGATTGCAAGATGACTTTACTAGCTTGGGTACCTTGCACTTCTTGCTGTGCTTGAGCTTGTGCTTCTAGTTTATCCAAAGTGCGTTGTTTTTCCCGTTGTTCCTGCAACAGGCGCTTTTGGGTTTCCTGTTGGATTTGGAGTTCTTGTTCTGTAGCGGAGAGATTTTGCGCTAAGTTTTGGATGGGTTCGCTAGATGTGTTAAATTCTGTTTCAACTTTGCTACATTCAGTTTGTTTTTCTGCTAAGTGAGGCTCCAAAGTTGCAATTAGCTGGGTTTGCTCTTGAATAAGTTGTTGTAATTGGGTATTGCGTTCTCTCAGTTGTGCTTGTTCGGTGCGTTGTGGTTCCAGAGTTTGCAGTAAAGTCTCAATTTGACGGTTGAAAGTTGTTTGTTGCTGCACCCAAGCTTCCGAAGCCGAAGCAATTTCTGCTGCTGCTTCGCGGGAATGAGAAAGCGCTTGTCGCGCCTCATCCCTTTGCCGTTCACAATAGACAATAGATTGCTGTTCTACAACTTGTGTTTGAGCAATTTCACCTAAAGCATGTTGGTGTTGTTGAATTTCTTGTTGAGTTTGCGTTAAACGTTTAGTAGTTTCAGTAGAAGCTGTGGTTAATTCCGTTTGCTGACGCTGGAGTTGTTTACGTTCTGCTTCTTGGGTGGCAAGAATCGATTGTACCGCCAATAGTTCCTCTTCTCCCAATGCTTTCACATGGGCATTGAGTTGTTCCAGTTCAGAAGTTTTTTCAGCGATTTGGGAATTTAAAGTGGTGAGTTGGGTTGTGAGTTCGCCAGAATTGCGATCGCCTGATTGAATATCAGCGACTAACTTTTCTTGCTGTGCTTGCAAAGAACGCCATGATAAAACAGCTTCCCAAGATTGTTTTGCCAGAAATTCCGTACGCAGCTTTTGATATTTCTCTGCCTTGGCTTTATCTTGAGAAAGGCGATCGCGCTGTGCAGTTAATTCTGTCTCAATAATCCGACAACTATCTTCCTTCTCCTTCACCTCATCTAAAGTATCTTTAGCTTGATTAATCTTGCGATCGAACGCCGCCACCCCCGCCAATTCATCAATAATTTCCCGACGTTCTTTTGCATTCATCGAGATAATACTGGTGACATCCCCTTGCAGCACAACATTGTAGCCTTCAGGATAAATCCGCAGATTATTTAATTCCTCGTGCAATTCCGTAAGCGTACAAGCTGTACCATTAATATAGTAATTCGATGTATAAGTTCCTTGGTGTGTAACTCGCAGTTTCCTGGTTACACTCCATTCAGTAGTAAGTGCTGAGTTGGAATTATTTTCATTTTCCTCTGCGCCTTCTTCACTTTGCGTCTTTGCGCCTTTGCGTGAAATTTCATCTGACAAATCAAACGTCACCGTGACGCTAGCTTCAATAGCAGAACGTGCTTTAGCTGTTTGGGCGTTATTTACCAAATCCGGTAAGCGATCGGCTCGCATTCCCTTAGAACTAGCAAGTCCCAGACAAAATAGCAGTGCATCTAAAATATTAGATTTACCAGAACCATTTGGCCCAGATATGACAGTAAACCCAGGTAGCAAAGGGACTTGGGTAGTGCCGCCAAAGGACTTGAAATTGGTAAGTTCCACGCGCTTAACATGTACCATGCAATCAATAACGCAATATGAATATTTGGTAACTGAAAACGAGGCAAAATGCTGGTTTAATGATCAAAAGAGTGGTTTTCAGTGATTTAGTATTACTTACAAGTATATTTTTAAACTTGACAAACTTGAAAAGACATGCTCATTCTTCTTTCATTATCTTTATATTTCCCTTTTAGTTGTGTCGGAAGTTTTTAAAGTATTACTATAGCTAATTTTCAGCTTTTCTTTCGGGGATGCTTTTTTATGGTTTGTATCCTTTATACAGCAGTCTGATAATTATAGAGGGGGAGAAAGCGAGTGTTGCTCGCTTCCTCCCCCTCTATTTTGATATCCCAATACTAAGTAGCAGTTTGAAGTAGTACAGCCGTAGTCACATGGGGAGCAGACATTTTGAAAACGTGAAAGCTAGGAATAGTCAGACTTTTACCTCCTGCTATACAATTTCTTCCCCCCTGCTCCCCTGCACCCCCGCTCCCCTGCTCCTCTTACGCTACCTACTCTTCAGCTTAACTGAGTCTCATTAAGCCCCTACAGGTAGGAATCCACCTGCTTGCATTCTCCATAACCTGTGGTAAGCACCACCGAGTGCCAGCAGTTTAGTATGAGTGCCATCTTCGACAATGCGACCTTGGTCGAATACCAAAATGCGGTCTAGGTGGGCGATGGTTGACAGGCGATGAGCTACGACGATCACCGTTTTCCCATTCATCGCTAAATCTAAGGTATCCTGGATTGCTTTTTCCGTAATCGAATCAAGGCTGGAGGTGGCTTCATCTAAGATAAGGATGGGTGCATTTTTGAGGATGACGCGGGCGATCGCAATACGCTGTCTTTGACCTCCCGACAGTTTGACACCCCGTTCACCCACCAAAGAATCATAACCCTCTCTCATCTGGGCGATGAAGTCGTGAGCATAGGCTTTGCTTGCTGCTTCGATTACTTCCTCATCGGTTGCATCCAGTCGCCCGTAACGAATATTTTCTAACAGCGTCCGGTGAAACAGAGAAGGATCTTGAGGAATCAAGCTAATTTGGGCGTGTAGGGCATCTTGAGTCATATCTCTAACATCAACCCCATCAATCAAAATCTGCCCTGATTGTGGGTCGAACAGACGCAAAATCAGATTGACGAAGCTGGATTTTCCAGAACCAGAAAAGCCCACCAATCCCACACGCTGACCCGGTTGAATGGTGACAGAAAGATTTTCAAACACTTTTTTTCCAGCCGAGTAGCTAAAATGCACTCGGCGAAACTCAATGCGACCTTTGGTGATTGAATGTGCGATCGCTCTATCCCGATCAATCAGTTCGTGGGGTTGAACGATAGTGAAGACACCATTTGCGACATTACCAATATGTTCAAAAAATTCTAAAAAGCGTCGGCTCAAATTGCGTGCTTCACTAATGATTAACAGTGAAAGGCTAGTAGCCATCACAAAGTCAGCAACAGCAATCTGTCCACTACTCCAAAGTGAGAGTGAGTAATACAGCGTGCCTATTTTTAGTACTGCTGCCGATATAAACTGAAACCAGCGGACTCGCTCAGAATACCAGTTGGATTTTCTCACATCTCGGAGTTCTTGCGCCAATTGTTCATTCAGATATCGTCTTTCAAAACCCAAACGAGCGAACAACCGCACACTGCTAAGATTTGTCACAGAATCAACGATTATGCCTGCTGTCTTACTTCTGGCGGCTGCGGCTTGGCGTGCATAAGGTCGGCAGCGAGTAGCCAGCCAAAAGGAGATACTGATAAATACTACCGCCCATATTCCCACGAAAATAGCAAGTCCTTGATGAGCGTGAGAAAGCAAAACAGTAGAGACTCCAAACACGATCACAACAGGCATAAATTCGTTAATCAGCATTGCCAGTGTCTGAGTGACACCCATAGAAGTCTCGGTGATGCGATGGGCTAACGCTCCAGCAAAACTGCTGCTTAAGTAGCGGTGAGAATGATACTGCAAGTAGGCATACAACGATTTAGTGACGTGCTGACGGTGGAGAGGATGGAGAATAGTATGGCAGAGTCCTGACGAACGACCGAATAACACCTCACCGATACTTAAAGCCGCGAACAGCATTAGGGGTTGGCTTACTGCTTCGAGGATTGACCTGCTGTCGCCGGTAGAGCGAGTTACACCCCGCATAATCTCGCCAATGGCATAGGGTAACATGATGCCACAGATGGCATGGAGCGCTTCCAGGATAACCATAGCCACATACCACCATCGGAAATAACTGACAAAATAACAAATGAATCTGAATGGAGTAGCTGGTAAATTGGGCGCATCAGTAGCACGTTTAAAGGGTTTGGATTGGCTAGCCTTTTTCCTCATGAAAGTCGATCTCGTAGCATAATTTTAGCTTCTGGGCAAAATAAAAATAGAGGACTGAGTAACACCAATTTGTAATTTGTAATTAAGAAACTCCAAACAATAAATTATCCATTTTTTTAAGATTAATATAATTTTCATGATTAGTTTTTTAATAGCATACTTAGCATTTCCAGTTTTAAAACTTTTATGATATCTCTTTATTATTTACTTGATCAAGCTACCAAACGAACATTATGTTTAAATTTTAATACTATTTGTAATTTAATAAAAATTGACATAAAAATCATTGCTAAGGTAGAAATTCAGTAAATCTAAATTTCTACCTTAGGTTTGTTTTATCCCTCATTACAATGCTAAATTTATCTGTTTTTTCTCACCACTCAATACATTACTAGACCATAATTTCTGGTGGTGTGATTGCAGCATAAACATCAGGTGGTAGTAACGCATCTCGAATGTTAATTTCCTTTGGTATTACACCTGCTTCAAAGAACAAATCTGCTACACGTTGTTGTTCTGCGATCAGTGCAGGACTTAGACCTCTGCGTCCTACAAAAGTACGACGAGACATCACCCTTGCTACCACATCCTCATCAAGCTTTTGTTCAGTAATCATCAATTTAGCTACTTCATCTCGATGTGTCTCTGCCCACTTATCAAGGTCTTGAAGCTCTTCAATGATAATTTTTAGCAAACCTGGGTTTTCTTGGGCAAACTTTCTCTCAGCAATATAATAGCCACCAGGAGAATCTAGCCCAACAGAATCTCTAAGGACTCGAATTCTGCCCATCTTTTCAGCGATCGCGTAGTGAGGATCGCCTGTCATCCAAACGGGAATTTTACCTTCAAGAAAAGCAGCGCGTGCCTCAATGGTCGGTATACTTTTGATTTTGATATCTTTAATGGTTAAGCCAATGGATTGCAAGGCTCTGAGAATAAAATAGTGCGATGCCGAACCTTTTTGAAAATAAACTTCTTGCCCCTTGATATCCTCAAATTTTTTGAGTGGAGACTCTGGAGGTACGGCAATCACACTACTTTTTCCTGTCCTTTGGTTTCTTTGTGTACCGACGACATAAACAAGCTTTGATCCAGCAACTTGGGCAAAAATTGGTGGCGTTTCTCCCACTGATCCCACATCAACTCTTCCCGCAGCCATTCCTTCCATCAGCTGGGGGCCTTGGACAAATTGCGCCCATTCTACCTTAATCCCCAGTGGTTCCAAGCGTTTCTCTAAAACTTTGCGATTTCTGAACAAATCCCCCGCACTTTGGTATCCCATCCGTAGAACTTTAGTTTTTATAGCGAGGGAATTTAGATTAGCAGTAGCACTATTTGACACATTCTGTTGGCTTTGTTGGCTACAACTTCCTAACATATATGCCATAGAAAAACCACACAGACCTGATGTAGCAACATTGAGAAAACGACGGCGTTTAATCATAGCTAATTTATCCATGAGATGTTTCTGATTTGAACTAATTCTGGTTGTCATTTACAAAAAATTTAAGTATTGGGCATGGAGCATGGGTCATTGGGCATTGGGTATTGGGAAAAGGGAAAGAATTATTGTTCTGCTCCTCTGCTCCCCTGCTTCCCCTGCTCCCCTGCTTCCCAGTCCCTAACGCAGAGAATCTCCCCTGCGGTATTCCGCGGTGAGGTCGTCTAGTTTTTGTTTCAAATTGTTGTCAAGTTTGACTTCCACAGCCTTGAGGGTATCGGCAAGTTGTTCTGGGCGACTAGCGCCAATGATGGGGGCAGTGACAATTGGATTGGCCAGAACCCAAGCCACTGCTAGGGTAGTGAGCGACAATCCAGCCAGATCCGCCACTGTGCGTAATTCCTCAACAGTATTAAATTCGCGATCGCGCCAGTAGCGTTCTTGATAGTGTTCTGCGGCAGCACCCAGGGTGAAACGAGTGCCTGATGTAGGCCCTTGAGCTAGACTATGTTTACCCGTGAGTAGACCACCCGCCAAAGGATTGTATGGAATTACACCCAGTCCTTCTTCTTGCGCCAGTGGTAATAGTTCTCGCTCAATTTCGCGGAACAACAGATTGTAGCGGGGCTGAATCGAGACAAAGCGAGTTAGATTTCGCACATCAGCGCGACCCAAGGCGCGGCTGAGTCGGTAGGCTAAGAAATTAGAAACTCCGATGTAGCGTGCTTTGCCAGCATGAACCACCGTATCCAGTGCTTCTAAGGTTTCATCAAGGGGCGTTGATGCATCATCAGAGTGTAATTGGTACAGATCAACATAATCGGTTTCCAGCCTTTTGAGGGAAGCATCAATTGCATCAAGAATATGTTTACGCGAAGCACCCTGATCCCAAGAGGCAGGGCCGACTCGACCTACACACTTAGTAGCCAGGATAAAATGTTCGCGTTTGCCTTTGAGCCAGCGCCCAACAATTTCTTCGGTACGTCCAACAGTGCTAAGCCCGCCGCCCAGGGGATAAACATCGGCTGTATCCAGAAAGTTGATTCCAGCATCAGCGGCGGTATCGAGGATGACTCTGGAAGTTTCTTCATCGGTCTGCAATCCGAAGGTCATGGTACCGAGACAGAGGCGCGAAACGGTCAATCCGGTTTTACCGAGCTTAGTAGTTGGTAACGTCATGTTATTAGTTAATAGAAGGGCAAGGGTAAGAGGACACAAAGACGCGGAGAATCAAGATGTCCCCGCATCTTTCCCTTAAACAGCTACAGAAGTGCGACGGCTTTGTGAAACCAGCCACTGTTGCAATTTCGGATCGCCGTATACCTCATCTGCAATAAAATGATCGCCTTCAGGCAGCACTGCCAAATCTACTATCCCCCCTTGTCCGCGCAAAGTATCGACAATATGCTGTGCATCTTCAAGGGAAAGGTTTTTATCCTGTCCGCCTTGGAATATCTGGATGGGAATTTCCTTGAGTGCAGCTAGTTGGTTTTGTTCTAATGTTTTGGGCACACGACCCGACACTGCTACTAGACCAGCGAAGCGACCAGGATGGGAAGCCGCGATATGCCAAGCCCCAGCCGTACCTAAGCTGAACCCAGCCAAGATCACACGCGATGCATCGATAGGGTGGGAGGCGATGAGATTATCGAGTAAAGCGATCGCATCTGACTCTCGCTCCACCCAGGTTTGTCCTTCAAGAATCTGGGGTGCAGCGAAGAAGTAAGGTAACGAGTTAGATGAATCTACAAAACGAGGTAGGCCCCATTTCAACAGCACATTCAGATCAGTACCGCGATCGCGTCCTCCGTGCAGAAACAGCACTAGAGGCGCTGGTTTATTAGCATCATCTGAAGCAAGCGAGAAAAGATAAGGCAAGGAACCATTGCTGGTGTCGTATGAGCGTTGTTCGACGGGCATAATCGTGACTCCTAAAGATTGGGGATAGAAATTTATTTTCCTCTGCTCCCCTACCCCAGACTTTTACGCTACTACTAAGCTCTTATCGACTTGTGAAGATTCGATGTTAGCTACCTTGGATTCAATGGCTGTACCCTTGAAGAAGTCGGGGTTGGCTTGGGTATAAAACTTGTAAGGATTAGCGAATACATAGGACTTGAAGTCCGCTTCGGAAATCACGCCTTCTTTCACTAGATCCCAACTTTCAGCCAAGGGGGAGGTGAGGTCGGGTACATCCCAGTGACCAACATCTGAAGAATAAATGGCGTTGATCTTGACACCCAACGGATTGGCTTTATCGTTGAATGCTGCGGCGATAGTGCGGTCGTCGGACTCGGAACCAAAGAAGAAACTGTTCACCCAGCGATCGCGGATGTCTTCGATTGTTTCAATACCTGCGGCTGCAAAATCTTCCAATTCGCTACCAATAGGCGCACGGCTATGACGGCTAAATGAAGAACCTAGTACAGTCTTGGTTAATTCTTCTTTGCCGAGGGAATACCCTTGAGTAATTTCGCCACCGAAGCGTTCAAACAGCTCGAACAACTCATCAGAATTTGTCAATGCTGGGTTGTAATTTTGCAGTGCTTTGATATTGCGCTTGGAGAAGCGATCTACTAAATGAATGTAGACGTGGGCACCCCAATCTGAACCACCTTCAAGCATGGCTACACGCAATTGTGGAAAACGCTTGGTAACACCGCCAAAGAACAAGGCTTTCGCAAATGCTTGTGAACCATCGGCGAAGTGACCGATGTGGTTGTTCATGTAGTTACTGATGGAAGAGCGTCCAGTCCAACCTTGACTGCCGTAATGAGTAGTAATAGGTACGCCTAATTCGACGGCCTTAGCCCAGAAAGGATCGTAGTCGTATTCACTATCCAACCCGTAGAAGTCTATATAAGAAGCATACTTGGCGATTTCAGAGTATTTATCTGCTGGATATTTTTCCGCGATCGCTTTAATTGGACGTTTTACGCCACCAGGAATATTAGCTACTTTTAGCCCCAGTACTTTCACGGCAAACTCTAACTCTTCAATGGCTTCTTGAGGAGTATTCATCAAGATGCCAGCTACCGGTGTCAGGCGATCGCTATATTTACGATAAATATCAGCATGATAGTGATTAACTGCACGTTGCAGTGCTTGACGGTTCTCTGGGCTTGCTCCAGTCGGTGCTAGGACATTGTTGGGAAACAGCACCGAATAGTCTGATCCTTGCTCTGCCTGACGCTCATAGAGTAGTGCAGGAAGGGTATAAGTAGCAAGATCCAAGGTGTTACGGGTAACTCTAGCCCACCAAGGCGATCGAATTGTGCGGTTGTATTGACGTTCTTCAGGAGTTTGTTGATACCAGTCCTTACCCCCTACTTTAGAGTTCAGACGAGAAGCTTCTGTCTTACGTAATTCATCCACGAGTTTTGCACCGCCATAGTTAGCGATGTAATCCTCAAGAGCCGGCGTGAAATCGTTGGTGTGAACGTCAGTATCGATTACTGGATAATCAAGGGTTGCTCTGACTGCGGCGGATGGTGAGGTCTTCAATCGGCTATATTCAGTCATGTTTTTTTCCTTTAAAAAATCACACTTTTTTCCAAGCATCTAATGCTGCTAGTGGTTATCCTTTGTCATTGGTGAGCCAGTGTGGTCTTGGGCGTTTCCTCCATGAACAACTGGCGAATCCGAAGGGTCATTTGTCCTTTGTAAATACAAATGACTAATGACAACGATTTTCAAGTTCTGTAGGGCGGTGATCTACAGAAAGTGGGCTTTAACAGGTATGTATTAAGCATCCGTGAAAAATTTTTCAGGCTGGCACATTGCTGATTTGTTATGGCTGATAATTTTTCATGTCTGCATATCTCTTTGGCAGATATGAAAAGTTTATTTACGCCAAAACCAACCTCTCATCTACTTGTTTAGCGGCAAAGCGATTGCCTGGACGGCGCAGCCCCAGGTTTTCACGCAAGGTACTGCCTTCATATTCGGTACGGAATAGTCCACGTTTCTGGAGGACGGGAACGACTAAGTTAACGAAGTCATCTAATCCTGTCGGTAGAATTGGCGGCATGATATTAAAGCCGTCTGCTGCATCGTTGTTAAACCAGTCCTCTAGCTGGTCGGCAATGGTTTCGGGAGTACCAAGTATGGTGCGATGACCTCGGGCTGTAGCAAGAGACAGATACAACTGGCGCAGCGTCAGAGTACCACGAGTTGCCAAATCTCTAACTAGTTTGAGGCGACTCTTATTGGTGTTGGTGTCGCTGGGTAATTCGGGTGCAACATCATCTAGAGAATATTTCGACAGATCGACACCTTTGTAATAGTTCTTCAAAATACCCCAGGCTACATCGGGATGAATCAATGATTGCAGGAATTCATACTTCTCTTGAGCTTCTTCTTCGGTACGTCCAATGATAGGGAAAGCGCCAGGCATGATTTTGAGATCGTCTGGGGAACGTCCATATTCCGCCAGCCTGCCTTTAACATCAGCATAAAATTCTTGGGCATCAGCTAGGGTTTGATTGGCAGTGAAAATTACTTCGGCAGTACGGGCAGCTAAGTCCCGTCCGGCTTCGGAAGCTCCAGCCTGAACAATTACTGGGTAGCCCTGGGGCGGACGACCAACGTTCAAAGGCCCTTTGACAGAAAAATGTTTACCTTTGTGGTTGAGTACGTGCAATTTATTTGGGTCGAAATAGATACCAGATTCTTTATCACGGATAAAGGCATCGTCTTCCCAGCTATCCCATAGTCCTTTTACCACTTCCACAAACTCTTCAGCTCGCTCGTAACGTTGGCTATGTTCTGGGTGATGCTCTAAGCCGAAATTAAGAGCAGCATTCTCATTACCTGTAGTGACTACATTCCACCCGGCCCGACCGTTACTTAGGTAGTCCAAGGAGGCAAACTTACGTGCAAGGGTGTAGGGTTGTTCATAGGTAGTCGAGGCGGTAGCAATAAAGCCAATGTTTTGGGTTACTGAGGACAAGGCTGAGAAGAGGGTAACTGGCTCAAAATGGGCAAGCTTACCATTGCGTTTCTGAGTTTCTGGAGCGCCGCCCCAAACTCCTGGGCTGTCGGCCAAAAAAACTGCATCGAACAAGCCGCGTTCGGCTGTCTGGGTAATTTCCTTGTAATGCTCGAAATTCAGACCCGCATCTGCTTGTGAATCAGGGTGACGCCAGGCGGAAACATGATGTCCTGTGGCTTGAATAAATGCACCTAAACGAAACTTGCCTTTTTTGCTCATATGCTTTTTTCTCTATAGGAATGCTTTCCTGGCAACTAAACTTGTTTGTAGGAATCTAACTAATTGCTTTACAAGCAATGAAATAACCAAATTTTCAGTCAGGCCAATACCACAGCAGCACTAGTAGTTCACCACGCAAATTTTGACTCTTGGAGACCGGGGAAAGGGAAAAGGGGAAAGGGAAAGAAATTAAAAACATGCGCCCCTTTTCCCCTTACCCAATCCCTGTGCCTGTCAAAATCTTTTTGGCAGGCTACTAGTATCCCTAGTGCTTGGCACTCGAATTTTCATAAATTTTGTAGCAATCTTTTTCAGTAGATCGAGTTTACACAATACATCCAAAAAAAGATGTACTGAAGATCACAATTACATGTAGTACTAATTGTTAGTTTCTCAAATATTAAGTATTACAAAGTAAATAATGGCTGGTCACACAGTATTAGGATTTAAGCAAAAAACCTATTAAGTTCTCTAGGACTGAGGCACATTGTCATAAATTTTGAGTTGAGGCAGTCAATAGTCAATAGTTAATAGTCCAAAAAAGCTTGATTTTTAACTATTGGGGGATGCCCCTCATTAAAAAAACCCCCACCTGATCAGTGGGGGATAATTCAATCAGGATTTCTCTTATTAGTAAAAATGTACTATATACAGTAGCAGATAGCAAGTGATGTCTAACAACAAGCTGCTAGCTTTTTTCTGGTGTTTCCACCACAACGCTACAGCACTAGCGATCGCTATTTTTTGCAAAAAATAATTAAACACACTGGTCAATTCAACTAAAAAACCTGTGGGGTGGGGGTTTGGGGTTTATTTACGAAGTGTATTAGTTAGATATAATAATGACTCATTCTTTGTTTTCCTAACTGGAGAAACCAATGGGTCGCGCCAAAAAGGTTGTCCTGGCATATTCTGGCGGTGTAGATACCTCAGTTTGTATTCCTTACCTCAAACATGAGTGGGGTGTAGAAGAAGTAATCACACTAGCAGCAGATTTAGGTCAGGGAGATGAATTAGAGCCAATTCGAGAAAAAGCTCTCAAATCAGGTGCAAGTGAATCCCTGGTGGCGGATGTGAAAGATAGCTTCGTTAAAGATTACGCCTTTGGAGCGATTCAAGCTAATGCCCTCTACGAAAATCGCTATCCCCTAGGAACTGCCCTTGCCCGGCCGCTAATTGCCAAAATATTAGTAGAAACTGCCGAAAAATACGGTGCTGATGCCATTGCTCATGGTTGTACTGGCAAAGGCAACGATCAGGTACGCTTTGACGTGTCCTGCGCCGCGCTAAATCCCCATCTCAAAATACTCGCACCAGCGCGAGAATGGGGGATGAGTCGTGAGGAAACCATTGCCTACGGTGAAAAATTTGGCATTCCAGCGCCTGTTAAAAAATCTTCTCCCTACAGCATTGATAAGAATTTACTTGGTCGTAGCATCGAAGCTGGTGTACTAGAAGATCCAGCAGCAGAACCACCAGAAGAAATTTATCAGATGACCAAAGCGATCGCTTATACTCCCAACGATCCAGAGTATATCGAAATTGGTTTCAATAGAGGTATTCCCACCACAATCAACGGTATAGCCAAAAACCCAGTTGAACTCATTGAACAACTCAATCAAGTGGTAGGAAATCATGGCATTGGGCGGATTGATATGATAGAAAACCGCTTGGTGGGAATCAAATCGCGGGAAATATACGAATCGCCCGCTATGTTAGTGCTAATTCAAGCACATCGGGATTTAGAAAGTTTGACTTTAACAGCAGATGTTAGCCATTACAAGCGCGGTATTGAAGAAACTTACACCCAAATAGTCTACAACGGTCTATGGTACAGTCCACTCAAAAGCGCACTGGATGCCTTTATTCAAAAGACACAAGAGCGAGTATCAGGAACCGTAAGAGTAAAACTTTTTAAGGGTAACGCCTCCATAGTCGGGCGTTGGAGCGACAATTCACTTTATAGCCCTGATTTGGCAACCTACGGCGCCGAAGACCAATTTGACCATAAGGCAGCAGAAGGCTTTATCTACGTTTGGGGGCTACCGACTCGTATTTGGGCACAGCAAGCTGGAAATTAAATGTTTATAGTTAGGAGTTTATAGTTAGGAGTTTATAGTTACAAATACGAGCAGTAAAAGTTCCAGGAAGTTATTTTCAGCTTAACTCCTAACTCCTAACTCCTAACTCCTAACTCCTAACTCCTAACTCTCAACTACTCGCCTGCTGTACGCTTAACTTGGCGGGCTTCTAACCACAGAGGAACAACAATCAAGACCACGAGGATTAGCAAGGCAGCGATCGCAAATTGACTAACCCAGGCAACTAATTGTTCTAAAGAGATTACTCTGCCAGCAAAGAAAGCTAATGTCACCATCACACTAGCCCAAGTGGCTGCTCCTGCTAAGTTATACAAAAAGAATTTTTTAAAGGGCATTTCAGCTATCCCAGCCAGTGGGGCAGCAAAAACTCGCAGTAATGCGAAAAATCGACCAAAAAATACTGCTTTAGCAGCGTTTTGACTAAATTGTTCTTTAATATTTAGCAATCTTTCTTCAGAAATCCGAAATAGTTTGCCTACTTGCAGCAAGAAAGACCAGCCGCCAAGTTTACCAATCCAATAGCCGATAGCACCGCCGATGACAGCACCTGCAACGGCATCACTCAGAACTAACCAGTAACTTAGTTCATGACTACCAGCTAGAAATCCGCCTACTAACGTCACAGTTTCACCAGGAAGGGGAATGCCCAAGTTTTCTAGCAAAATTCCCAAAAAAATTGCCCAGTAACCATACTGATGGGCAAAATCCTGGATGTTTTCTAGTGAAATCAGATCGAGAGACATCCCGCACCGCCGCCTTTACAATTTTTTACTTTTTTATATCTTGACTCGGTTGTGACTAGGGTGTCAATCAAGCCGCTACATAGAGATCATAGTCTATAACTTAAGTTATAGTTAACATTTATTATTTATTACCTATTGAGTATTGACTATTAACTGCTCAACAGTTAATACCACATGCACATAATTGTAGTAACAATACAAAAAGTTTTTATAAAAAATTTATAAAAATGCCAGTTAAATATAAAAATCTTGTAAAAGATATCTTTGATACTAAAATTCTTAGGCGTTTATGCCTATATTTATGGAAGCTAACATAAATTATACGGCATAAATACTGAAGCAAGCCGTTTCAACTACTTCGCTTTTAATTCTCAAATATGTGAATAATGCAGTAGTTTTGACAGTTTAATTGCGGCAATATATATGCCAAATTTTTGTTTTTGTTGAGTGCTTCAACTACCTGGTTAAATACATGACTATCTCACAAGAATTGCAAGTGGTTTTATTCAAGCCCCAAGGAAGCATAGACTTGGAGGGTGGTATAGCTTTGAGCGAAGAGATGGCTAAAACAGTACCCCAGCCTCATCAACTCTGGGTTATTGATTTGGCAGAGGTAGATTTTATGGATAGTTCTGGATTAGTTCCACTGGTTAAAGGTTTAACAACTGCGCGTCAAAGTGGTTGTCGCTTAGTTCTTTGCAACGTGAAAGCCCCTGTACGGTTAATTTTAGAACTCACTCAACTGGACTCGGTATTTGAAATTTTTAATACTTACGATGATATTGTTAATACGGTTAAGGATAACAATTTAGTACTAGCCAGCTAATTTTTGGGTTGATAGAGATTGTTTGTACTGCTAAAAGCAGAAAACATTTCTGTTTTTTACCTAGTCTTAACTTACTGTTAAAAGTAATGGCGTTCTAGTGCTAGCAGGCTCAATTTAGTGATCGCAAAAATAATAGTCTCAGATCCAACAATAGCTTTGTAGTGCAGCAGTAAGAATCACAGATAAATAATCTGGCTGTAAAGCGCTGGTGCAATAAAAAATGGCCGAAGCAGGTCAATGCAAAATTAATTTATTTGCAACCTAAATTGCACCAAGTATCTATTCAGACAGAATTCAAAAATACTCACTACAGCTAATGTCCAGTGTGTTACCCTGCTCGGTAGAGTCATATATCCTTTGCCTAACTGTTATTGTACAGCAAAGTGCTGAGTGCTGTAAAACCTTCTGCAAAAAGCCGCAGATTGCAGCCACTGCATTGATGCTAGCGAAGCGCGATAGCGACGTAGGAGCGTCGGTAGCGCGATATCGACCCTCTCTGTGCCTGTCAAACCGTAGGTTTAAATTGGTTGTGAGTCAATTCGTCATCACCCAAAAATTCATCCCACACCGCCGCAACGAACGCGGATGTGGAGCTTGTTTTTGATTTAGCTAAGGCTGTATTTGTAGAAATAGATAGTATCTTTTGCGTTTGCCAACTTCATGGCTAAAACTATGCTTTTAGCATTAAGCAACTTGTAGCTTTATGCATTTTGTACAGTAGAAATATGACTTTGGCCAGATGCTGGGCGAGGAAAGTTTGGCAAGTCAATACCACTATGACTAGCAGTACGGGTTTTTAGTGCCAAACGATAACTCACACTCTGTAGTTCTGCCTGGAGTTGGCGATTTTCCCGTTGTAGTGTTGCCACTTTTTCTCTCACAGGGATCATGCGTTCCTCAAACTTACGGCGATAAATTTGAGGTAACTCCTGTACTACTTGCTCCAACATCCGACTGCGATCCGTTAGTTCTTGTACTGACTGCCGTAGTTGGTAAATTTCAGCATCACGAGTAGTAATTTGTTCTTGATAGAACGTAACTTGCTGCTCAACAGCTTGTAATTGTTCTCGCAATGCCTGCAACTGACTTAGATCAATATCAGGCTCAGCTCGCTGGGGCATAAAATTAGTATTGCCCTTCACTAGCCGGAAGAGTTCTTGAGAAAGCTGTTGCACTAATTGATCACGAAGCTGCAACTCTTGCCGCAGTTGCGAGACTTCTGTAGAGAGAGCTTGGATGTCGGGTGTGTCAGTTTGGCTCACAGTGGCTTACAGCTCCCATTAACGAATCTTGTGAAATCTTAGGTATGACTGCGATAGTACTGCTTTAGGGAAGTACTTGTTAATCTAGCATTCCCAACCAAATCAAAAAAAAGTCAAAGGTAAAAATTTTTTTGGACTAATTTACTCATTACTGAGTGTTGAAGTTCTAAAACCTCAACACTCAGCACTATTTGCTTACAAATTAAGCGGTTACGGCAACTTTGTCTGTTTTTTCTTCAGGTAGTTCTTGCTTAATTGTAAGATAGCGAATCACTTCTTCGCTTAAACGCATTGCACGTTCCATAGGAGCAATAGCAGATCCAGGGCCAGAGTAGTTCATCTGGATATAGATGCCGTCCCGCTGTTTTTTAATTTCATAAGCCAGACGACGCTTGCCGCGATTTTGAATTTGAATATCTTCGGCACCTTGTTCTTTGAGCAAGTTCTGGTATTTGGCAATTGCTTGCTCTACCTGTTCGTCTCCTAAATCAGGACGCAGAATGTATATTGTTTCGTAAACTGTGGACATGATTTTAAGTCTCCTTATGGACAGAGAGGCTGCTGATGTTAGTTTATACAAAAATTTCGATAGGAAATACTAGTATTACTCAACATCTGAAGCAACAAGGAACTATAATCTTACCAGTTTTCAATTTGAATCATTAGCTAAATGTGCCAAAATTCGCTCACATCTTTAATGAAAAACTCCACCCAAAAAGGAATGGAGTTTCGCGCCACTTTCAATGAGCAGCTGCTTTAGGGGCAACCAAGAACGCAGCTAACCCACCCTGCCTACAGCCTACCCCAAGGATCAGTCGGTTTCCCGTTCCCCAAGAACTGCCAATTTCAAGAGCAAACCGCGAGTCTTCTTTTGTTGGAGACGCTACGCATCAGCTCAAGCAAAGGCAAATACCCAAAGCAGAAACCTGATCAATAGCACCGCAAAAGCTTCTACGGACTTGTTTTAAAAGTCAAAATATAGTTTTTAGTGAATGGCAAATTGATGAAGCTTAAAACTTACGTAAAACTAAACTTTGTAGCGGCAATTTATAAATTGCCGCTGGGTGAAAATAAATATTTCGGCTCTTATTGACGTCACTCCTAAATCTATTAGCATAGCTTTTGGCTATGCTTGCAAGTAGAGCCTATTGCTGTTTCTTTGGCTCAAACCTCTACCACTGACTGAAGATTGCTACCCACTAACGGCTTTTCATCGCAGACAAAAGGATATTAATCAAGCTTATGGCGCAGCGCTATGTGCGAGTTCAAAATCTAGAAGGAAAGGTTTACTATGGGTTGCTACAACTATCCCTTAATGTACAGGTGCTAGATGCTCCACCCTGGTTGCAAGGACAACCCACAGATTTAATTTTAACCCCAGAAAACTACCAAATTCTTCCTCCCTGCGCTCCCTCTAAAATTGTGGCAGTGGGCAAGAACTATGCAGACCATGCAGCAGAAATGGGAACTCCTGTGCCAAGTGAACCATTAATCTTTCTGAAGCCACCGACATCAATTATCGCCTCTGAAACAGAAATTAAGTATCCTCCCCAATCGCAACGGGTAGACTACGAAGGGGAGTTAGCACTAGTAATTGGCGATCGCGCCTGTAACTGCACGCCAGAAGAAGCTCAAACTAAAATTTGGGGCTACACCATCGCCAATGATGTGACAGCACGGGATTTACAACAAAAAGATGGTCAATGGACTAGAGCCAAAGGTTTTGATACTTTCTGTCCTCTAGGGCCTTGGATTGTCCGAGAATTAAATCCCGGAGCTAGGTTGCAGACTTTTGTCAATGACGATACCAACCCTATGCAATCTGCATGTATCGATCAGATGGTGTTTTCTCCAGATCTTTTAGTGTCCTATATTAGTCAAGTTATGACCTTGCTACCAGGGGATGTAGTACTAACGGGTACGCCGGAAGGTGTTGGCTCATTGCAACGAGGCGATCGCGTCCGTATCGAAATTGAAGGTATCGGTCGCCTAGAAAACACCGTAGCAATCAGTTAAAACTAGCGCACTTGCATATACACTGCATCAGAAATTGCCGGAATTTCTGCATAACGCCCCAGTATTGACTGGACGGCGGAAAATGCAACTGCTACTACAATGCCCAGAAAAATCGTTGTGGATAGAGTTTGGATAGCAAAACCACCACCTGGTACCAGTCCAACAACATCAGTGAGGATACTAAACAAGAAGATAATTATGTCCAATAAGATTGCTTGCATGGTGTTAAAACGAATAAAGTGACTGATTTTTTCGTTTCTCACCACTAAAAGCCACAAAGCAAAGAAAATAATCATTCCTGCATAGCGCACACGCCTGTAGTATGACCACAAAATCAGAATTGGCGCAAAAATCACTGCCAATGGAGGAAACTGGTCTAGTAAAAAAAAGCCAAAAGTGATTACCTCTACTAAAGGCAGCAGGTAAGGTAAACAAGCAAAAATTCGGTCAGAAATAGTTGTAGACCCGCGCCAAGTCATTGTACGTTCTCCTGTGGCTAAATTTCGAGAGTTACTTGAGCTTAGGATAACGCAGTTGCTTAGTGTTGCTAAACTGTTATGCTTTTAAATTGCACGTTGACTTTAGCAGATTGCTGAGTGTTGACGGTTAACACTCAACGATGAAAAGGGTGCGGCGTAACGGGTGTGGCGTGTGGGGAACCCCATGCTATTTGATGTTCGCAATGCGAAAGCCCATGATACACTCGTACTGGTCTGGCTGTTGTTCAGTGAGTTTAGCAATGGCTTGACCACAACGAAGTTGTCCCCCACGCCAACGCGGATGACCACTTTTGTCAGCGAGTAAACAAGACTGGCATACTTGCTCAGGGGCAATGATTTGATCGCCTGTTAAAATGACTAGCATCCAATCCCTCCTGTAAATCCTCATTAGCTACCCGCATTTGTCCAAAAGAGGATAGGTTTGGTAGACACCCAAAGAGCGTTTGAAGGCAGGGTGGGCGCGCAGCGCATGATAAACTATTGTAATTTTTGATTGCGGAAGATGCTCAAAAGCATCCTTAGCAATTTCTTTGGCAAAAATGAGGGTTATCAAAAAATCAACTAATGAACCTTAATTTATTGTATGTTGTGTATCTAATGAGTGAGTACTTTAGTAAAAACTCATACATACATTTTTACATCAAGATTTAGCAAGGATAACCAACAATAACCATTGCGTACCTCATAGGCTAGGACTGGGGAGCTTTCAAAGCAGGGGAAGCTGGCGGATTTTACCTCAATGCTCAATGACAGCATTGCTACAACGAAGGAAACCTCCACAATGCACTACCTCCCCCATGCCCAATTTCCAATTTTCAATTCCCAATTCCCCAACAGAAGTTTATGATGGTTAACACATTAATCAGGCTGGTATCTAATAATAAATAAATCAGCATCAGTAACCATCAATGCTCAGCAATCAAAAAAATGTTTGACTTTGAACTATTACTGAGATGCTGCATTCAGTCCAAATCAAAATTTGTACAAATTTTTACAAGGATAGTTAAGTGGCTAAGACTAACTCAGACATTCTTGCCGACTCCGATCGCGCGATCGCGGAATTACTTAACCAAGAACTTCAGCGTCAACGCGACCACTTGGAGTTAATTGCTAGTGAAAACTTTACCTCTGCTGCTGTACTAGCTGCTCAAGGTTCGGTACTAACAAATAAATATGCTGAGGGATTGCCTGGTAAACGCTACTATGGCGGTTGTGAATTTATCGACAAAGTAGAGCAAATAGCGATCGACCGTGCTAAACAGCTATTTGGTGCTGCTCATGCCAATGTCCAACCCCATTCTGGCGCACAGGCTAATTTTGCAGTGTTTCTCACACTACTAGAACCAGGTGACACCATCATGGGCATGGATTTGTCTCACGGAGGACATCTCACCCACGGTTCGCCTGTAAATGTATCAGGTAAGTGGTTTCAAGTTCGCCATTACGGTGTTAGCCAACAAACAGAACAACTCGATTATGACCAAATTCGGGAGCTGGCGTTGAGGGAGCGTCCTAAGCTTTTGATTTGTGGTTATTCGGCTTATCCTCGGATCATTGATTTTGAAAAGTTTCGTAGCATTGCTGATGAAGTAGGTGCTTACTTACTAGCAGATATTGCTCACATCGCTGGTTTAGTTGCCAGTGGTCTTCATCCCGACCCGATTCCCTATTGTGATGTAGTCACTACAACTACCCATAAAACTCTACGCGGCCCTCGCGGTGGTTTAATTTTGACCCGTGATAGTGAACTTGGTAAAAAGCTGGATAAATCAGTTTTCCCTGGTACTCAAGGTGGGCCTTTAGAACATGTGATTGCTGCCAAGGCAGTAGCTTTTGGCGAAGCACTCAAGCCAGAGTTTAAGACCTATTCTGCTCAAGTGATTGAAAATGCCCGTGCTTTGGCAAATCAACTACAAAACCGCGGTTTAAAATTGGTATCTGATGGCACTGATAACCATTTAATGCTGGTGGATTTACGGTCTATTGGACTGACTGGTAAGCAAGCGGATCAACTGGTGAGTGGTGTAAATATTACAGCAAATAAAAATACTGTTCCCTTTGATCCACAGTCCCCATTTGTGACTAGCGGTCTGAGGTTGGGTTCTCCGGCAATGACCACAAGAGGCCTAGGAGTTGCAGAATTTACCGAAATTGGTAATATTATTGCCGATCGCCTGCTTTCTCCTGATTCTGATACGGTAGCAGCTGATTGTCGGCGCAGAGTCGCAGCATTGTGCGATCGCTTCCCCTTGTATCCTCACCTAGAGATTCCAGTACCAGCGTTAGCATAAGGAATTTGGTATTAGGTATTGGGTATTGGGAATTGGGTATTAGGAAAAAATACCGTTTGATGAATTAATATTTTTCCCAGTCCCCATTGCCCCTAATCCCCACTCCCTTCGGTCGTGGGGGGCCCGAGTTCCCCAGTCCCCATTGCCCCTAATCCCCACTCCCTTCGGTCGTGGGGGGCCCGAGTTCCCCAGTCCCCAGTCCCCATTCCCTAATCCAATGAGTGCAGAAATTATTTGTGTTGGTACTGAACTGCTGCTAGGAGATATCCTCAATAGTAATGCTCAATTTCTGGCGCAACAATTAGCGCAATTAGGCATTCCCCACTACTATCAAACTGTGGTGGGGGATAACGTGGAACGATTGAAGCAAGTTATTGAAATTGCTACATCAAGAGCGCAAATTCTCATTTTCACTGGTGGTCTGGGGCCAACGCCGGATGATCTCACCTGCGAAACCATCGCTGATTTTTTTGGTGTTCCTTTGGTAGAACGTCCGGAAATTATTGAAGATATAGCTCAAAAATTTGCAGGGCGCGGTCGGGTGATGACTCCCAGTAACCGCAAGCAAGCTTTGATTCCTCAAGGTGCAGAAATTTTACCTAACCCCACTGGCACAGCACCCGGTATCATCTGGCAACCGCGTCCGGAAATCACAATTTTCACGTTTCCCGGTGTTCCATCAGAAATGCACCGGATGTGGCAAGAAACAGCAGTACCTTTTCTCCAAAATCAAGGCTGGGGTAAAGAAATTATTTATAGCCGGAGTTTAAGGTTTTGGGGTATTGGTGAATCTGCTTTGGCAGAAAAAGTTACTGCCTATCTGAATTTGCCTAACCCCACGGTAGCGCCTTATGCAGGTAAGGGTGAAGTCAGACTACGAATTTCTGCTAAAGCTAGTTCAGAACAGGCAGCAGAAGCTTTAATTACACCGATTGAGAAACAAATCAAAGATATTGCTGGATTGGATTATTACGGTGCAGATGATGAAACTCTTGCTGCTGTGGTCGGTCAACTGTTACGAGTATCAAAAGAAACTCTTTCAGTTGCAGAATCTTGCACTGGTGGCGGATTAGGACAAATGTTGACCGAGATTTCTGGTAGTTCTGATTACTTTTGGGGTGGGGTAATTTCTTATGACAACTCGGTCAAAGTCAGACTATTAGGGGTAAACCCAGAAGACCTAGATAAATTTGGGGCAGTGAGTGCTACTGTTGCAGAACAAATGGCTGTTGGAGTGAAAACGCGCCTGTTAACTACTTGGGGATTGAGTATAACTGGTATTGCTGGCCCAACTGGGGGAACAGACACCAAGCCGGTGGGTTTAGTTTACATCGGTTTAGCTGGGCCAAACGACGAAGTGGCAAGTTTTGAGTATCGGTTTGGGACAATGCGGGGACGTGCTTTAATTCGCCATGTGAGCGCAAATGCAGCCTTGGATTTGCTCCGACGGCGGTTGTTAACTAGGTAATTTAGTTGCAATGCTGCTTGCTTAAGAAAGATTGCGATCGCTCTTGGTAGGCAATTTTATCACTTCAAAAAGCGATCGCTTCGCCAACTCCAAGGGCGATCGCGCCCTTTGTATTCAGTCCACGGTAACTTGTTTGACAGTGATACTCATCACTTCTTTGTGTTCACTGTTGGGTGCAACTTGTGGCTTACTCCAAGCTGTTACTTCTGCAAAGCCAAGGCGATGCAGCCAGTAAATAATGCTATTGATGCCTCGATTAGAACCAATTAGCAAAATTTTTACGCTTTCACGGTTTGGTGAAGATGAGGAAGGATTATTAAAGTCTGGTGTATTAGAGATAAATTCATCAGCCATTGAGGTATACCTTGTTCTCAGATAATGTACCTGATTGCGTACATATTTAGTGTACATCATGTACGCGATCAGGTACATTTACTTGCTTTTAATTCCCTGACAAAATCTAAATAATGGGAAAAGCAGGTAAAGCACTTAAGCAAGTATTAGAAACTTACGAAATCAGCCAGAATCAGCTAGCTGTGACAATGGGTATAGCAAGGTCTAGTATTAACGGTTGGGTAAACCAGACTAGATCACCAACATCTGATGCAATATTAGAAATTCGCAAAGGTTTACAAAAAATTAACTCACAAGCCGCAGAGGAATTTATCAGGCTTTACCTGAGTGAAGATGAATCTTGAGCAAGCATAAAAAAAGCAGGTAAAGTACTTAAGCAAGTATGAGAAACTTACGAAATCAGCCAGAATCAGCTAGCTGTGACAATAGGTATAGCAAGATCTAGTATTAACGGTTGGGTAAACCAGACTAGATCACCATGAGCGTGGTTTGAATCCCCGTCTATAATTCTCCCAATCCCCAGTCCCCAACTCAAGTATTCCCATAACTCATTTTTAAGTAAAATAAGACACAGTTGATGTTTGATCATCAGCTATTCTAGGCTTGCCCATTAAGACAATCAATCTTCAGAGGCTTGCTGTATTATTCACAATTTGTTACAAAAGTACAAAGAACTTCTAGAGACCCAAACCAAATGTTCGGCGGACTTACTGGTTTAACAGATCCAAAAGGCACAGACTGGGGGGAGCGGATGCTCAATACAGTCGCCAGCCAAACGATTCGCCACCTGTTTACCCAAAGCGAGTCAGTAGAAGTCTTTGTGCGCTGCTATCCCTCCAGCAAACTGTTGCAAGGCAGCATTGATAGCTTCAAAATGAGCGGTCGTGGCTTGGTCATTCGTAGAGAATTCGCAGTGGAGGAGATGTCTTTTGAAACCGATGCAGTTGCCATTGACTTTGGAGCAGTATTGAGTGGCAAACTGAGTCTCAAGCAACCCACTCAAGCGATCGCTCAAGTAATTTTATCAGAAGCAGGCATTAACCAAGCCTTCAATGCGGAATTGGTGAAAAAGCGCCTTGTGAACCTCACTGTACCTGAATTGACGGCATTATCGGGTGGTAAACCAATCTCTTTTACAGAGGTTCAGGTACAACTCTTGCCAGAAAATCGTCTGCGGATTTTGGCAAAAGCAGATTTAGACAATGGCGAACTGATACCGCTGAGTATGACCCTAACCATAGCTGTGGAACGGCGGCGGCGGATTTCCTTCAAAGACCCTCAAATTGAACTAGATCTTGTACCAGAAGCCCAACGAGAAATATCCCAAACTTTGAGTATGGCACTGGCGGAAATTTTAGATAATATGGTCGATTTGGATCGCTTTGACCTGGATGGGGTGAAAATGCGACTCAATCGTTTAGAAACTGAGGGTGAAAAATTAATTTTCAGTGGATATGCTGAAATTGAGCGTATTCCACGTACTCCTTAAAATAACAATTTCCTAAGTGCAATTCCTTCGGGTCGTGTACTTAATATCATCTCTAATGAATGAGGTAGGGACTGAGGTCTTGTTCTGCTTGTGCGGACATCAGCCCTACTGTTACAGGTATTCCTGCCGCTTTTAATATATCTATGCCTCTGCCTTGATTTCGCGGATCGCAGTCCACTAATGCCACGTACACAGCCCCAATTTTTCTCTCAACCAATGCTAGGGCACAAGAAGGAGTTCTTCCGTGGAACGAACAAGGCTCCAGAGTGACAAAAGCTGTAACATCAGACAGTTCGCCTTCGACCTGACTCAGCGCCATGACTTCCGCATGGTGTTTACCAGGAGCATTAGTATATCCGCGAGCAATTATACTGCCAGCCTGCACTGGAACACAGCCTACAGGAGGATTGGGCAAGCATTGGGGTAAGGCTTTTCGCCCTTCAATCAGAGCTTGCTCCATAAAATGCTTTAATAAATCGTTGAACATTAATTACCGTAGCGGAATTTTTTAAACTGCGATCGCTATTATCAATCTCAACTTAACCTTAATCCTTAATCTGACCAATTCGGTAAGTCAAAACTTAAAAGTCAATTACAGTGTAAATTCAAGCCAGGGAAGTTTACTGAGTGTGCCAGTTGTCAGTGTGGAATGTGGCTTATTGTTTCTCGTAAATCTTTATGAGAACCTATCGTAGTAATAAATCAATCATACCGTAAATCTTCTGAAGACTATACAGAACAAGCTTAGTTCTGCGGTATTTTTATAGGTTCAAAAAATGAAAATGTTTGCTTCAACATCTAGGTTACTAGATGCAATTCTTGCTGTCGCTGTTGTAATTCCTTTGTCTGTGACTGGGATATTTAGCTTTGCTGATTCTGCAAAAGCAGAATCATTGATTGGTGATTTTCAGCTAAGTAATGGTTTTACTACTTCGCCTTCTATAGCAAGTAGCTTAGTTGAATTATCAGCAACATCCTTAATTTTCTCTCCGCAGCCAGTCACACCAATTTCGCTTTCGGCTCAGACAGGAAATTTCTTAGCTTTCAACACAGCTAATATAGGTAATATTATCAGTTTTTCTCCTTTATCTGCCGATAATCCTTTTCTTGACTTTGGTCAAACTCTTATACCTGGTATTGTTCAGTCTTCAGCTGATACTGCCTCAATCACAGATGGGATTAATATATTTACTTTGAAGTCTGCAAGTTACGCACTCAAACAAAGCGGTCAAAACATAGCTGTAGATGTTGCACTTGATGGATTCTTTAGTAGTGGTGATGAAACAAAATCACAAGGTGCCGGAAACTTAACTTTCCAAATCAACAATGCCCAAGTTGCTAATGTTGAGTCAATTCTCAGTAGCGGCGGTTCAGTTAAGAATTTAGCTTTCTCTGGTGGTTTATTCACTACTACTTCCATTCCTGAACCAGCTACACTATTAGGCTTAGGTATGGTCGGTGGAGTAATGGCTATGTCTCGCCGTCGTAAGAATCAGGATAATACGATAAACATAGCCGAAATGTAAATACATTGGCTTTGGTTGTTACCTCAGATGACAGCCCAATTATGATCTGCTGCACTTAGATAACTATTCATAAGATAATGTCTGGGAAGTATCAAACATTCTGTAATACTTCCCAGTCATTCGCAATATTTTTTACAGATAATAAAAATTTCAAGCTTTTCAAGATTTATTTGTTTTTTTGTTCTTCCTCAAATTCAGCTAATATCTGCTGAATTTTTTCTGCTGCAATATCTTCCTGAGTTGAGCGATCGCTCTTTGGACTCGACAATTTGTGTTCCCAAGTGGAAGCTTTGAGTTCAAAGCATGAATGATGAGGCTTTGAGGTGGAGCGATCGCCCTTTTAACTCCACAATTTGTGTTCCCAAGTGCAAGCTTCGAGTTCAAAGCATGAACAATGAGGCTTTGAGGTGGAGCGATCGCCTTTCTAACTCCACAAGTCATCTGACAATGTGCAATCTTCGAGTTCACAGCAGGAGCGATGGCTTGTTGAACTTGACAAATTATATTTCCAGATGCCACCTGCGACTGAGACACCAACAATTTTTGATCATGTAACATCAAAAATTTGCCATCATAGAGTATAACCGTATTGGCTAATAGACTCAAATGGCAAAACTTAAGATTTGATGTTGAGTGCCAAGAAGCGGAGCCGAAATAGAGATGACTGAAGCGAAAGCAACAATTGGCAACAACTTCTTTGCTAAAAGTGGCGAGATGGTAGCAATGATGCGATCGCTCGATTGGTCACAAACGCCTCTAGGCTCGGTTAAAACTTGGTCGCCTAGCTTAAAAACAGCCGTTAGCATTGTTCAAGCTGCGGTTTTACCCATGTACATTGCTTGGGGCAGAGACTACATTCAAATTTATAACGATGCCTACAGTACCATCTTAGGGCCATGCAAACACCCAACAGCTTTAGGCAGAAGTATGCGCGAGACTTTCGCTGAAATTTGGCAGGTCATTGGGTCGATTTTTGAGCAGGTGATGTCAAAGGGTGAGGCGATTTGCCAAGAAAATCAGCTGTTGTTCGTGGAGCGTAATGGCAATCTGCAAGAGTGTTACTTTACCTTTTCCTACAGTCCGATTCACGATGAAACAGGGAAAGTAGGAGGCATTTTAGCGACGGTGATTGAAACTACAGCGCAGGTGTTGAGTGAACGTCGTATAGAAATGCTGCGTGGGGTGAGCGCAAATACGGCAAAGACTGGTGACATGAGCCAACAGCATCACCAGTTGGCACAAGCAGCGTTGCGTGAAAGTGAAGCTTGCTTTCGCCACATGACTGATACCGCTCCGGTGCTAGTCTGGATGTCTGGTAATGATAAGCTTTGTTACTACTTTAATAAACCTTGGCTAGACTTTACCGGGCGGACTTTAGAGCAAGAGATGGGGAATGGGTGGACTGAGGGAGTTTACCCCGATGATTTTCAGCATTGCTTAGACACCTACACCAACGCCTTCGATGCTCGACAAAATTTTCAAATGGAATATCGCCTCAAACGCTTTGATGGCGAATACCGTTGGATTTTCGATACTGGTGTACCTCGGTTGACACTTACAGGGGAGTTTCTCGGCTATATCGGCTCGTGTGTTGATATCCATGATCGCAAGCTAGCAGAAGATGCCCTACGTGCTAGCGAGGAACAATACCGGATTTTAACCGAAGTGTCACCCTTAGTAATTTGGATGGCAAACAGCGATGGTCATATCACGTATTGTAATCAGTACTGGTTAGACTACACTGGGCTGACGATGGCACAGACCGTTGGCGAAGGCTGTACCTCGGTCATTCATCCCGATGATCGCGATCGGGTTTTGCACACTTGGCAGCAAGCTGTGATTCAAGCTACCAACTACGAGGTAGAACTCCGCTACCGCCGTGCTGCCGATGGTGTCTATCATTGGTATATTGCAAGGGGTTTACCGATTCAAGATGCCGCAGGAGTAATTATCAAGTGGGTAGGTATTGCTAGCGACATTCATGAACGCAAGCAAGCAGAAACTGCCATGCAACAACTCAATGAGATTTTAGAGCAACGGATACAAGAGCGGACAGCCCAGCTAGAAGCTGCTAACAAAGAGCTAGAATCATTTTCCTATTCAGTTTCTCACGACTTGATAGCACCGTTTCGCAACATTAGCGGATTTGTAGAATTGCTTCACAAGCGGCTGAACGTAACCAGCTTAGATGAAACGAGCCAGCGATATTTAAAAGCGATCGCCCAAACAGCAAAACAGGCAGGCATACTAATCGAGGAGTTACTGACATTTTCCCGTATGGGGCGCACCGAAATGCGCTATGTCACCCTGAATATGGAACAACTCGTGCAAGAAGTGCAATGTGATTTGCTCACAGAAACCAAAGGACGCATAATCAATTGGCATATCCAATCACTACCCCAGGTACAGGGCGACCCTTCCATGCTGCGGCTTGTGCTTCGCAATTTGATGTCTAATGCTGTTAAATATACTCAGACTCGCACTTTAACAGAAATCACCATTGGCAGTATCGACCATGAAGACGAAGTTGTCTTTTTTGTGCGAGATAACGGCGTTGGTTTTAATATGCAATATGTGCATAAGCTGTTTGGAGTATTTCAACGCCTGCATAGCGATGCCCAATTTGAAGGAACGGGCGTTGGGTTAGCAAACGTACAGCGCATTATTTATCGACATAACGGTCGAGTTTGGGCAGAAGGTGTTGTTGGCAGTGGAGCCACGTTTTATTTTTCATTACCCAAGCTGTAAAGGGAATGGGAAATAGGGAATAGGGAATGGGGTCAAGTGAGCAGTAGGCGATATTAGATCCTGACGGACGCATCTAAAAAGTAGTAGGACAGCAACTAATTTTAATCGCTGTCCTACAAATGCGCTCTTAACTATTTGAGGTTGTCTTAGGCAGGAATCAATACCGTGTCAATAACATGAATCACACCGTTATCAGCTTCAACATCTGGTGTAACAACAGTAGCGTCATTTACTTTCACACCACCATTAGATGCGTCAATTTTGACGCTGCTTCCTTCAACAGTTGGAGCTGAGTCCAAATTGACCACATCTGCTGCCCGGACTTTACCTGAAACAACATGATAAGTCAGGATTTTCGTCAGTTGTGGAATGTCCTGAAGCAGTGAGTCTACTGTCCCTGCGGGTAGCTTAGAAAATGCCTCATCAGTGGGTGCAAAGACCGTAAATGGCCCAGGACTCTTGAGGGTATCCACTAAGCCAGCAGCTTTTACTGCTGCCACTAAGGTCTTAAAGGAACCAGCACTAACGGCAGTATCAACGATGTCAGCCATATATTTGAAAAATTGCTGTATATTTCATTACAAAAATATACTTTTGTTCATATAATTACTATCTACCCTGAGATAGGTTAAGTTCTGTTAATGACTTGATGAGAACAGTAGCAAATTTAATCATGACTAGAATTTACGCATTGACAAAATACACAAATAATGCATTAAAATAAATAAGCAAAAACAGGCGATCGCTGCACCAACGTCTTCTTGTTCAAAGACGCTACCGCGAACGACGAACGCTAATTAAGCTATTTGGAGATCGAAGACGATGAATAGACTCTTTCTCCTGCAACTTCCCCAGCTTGCCCTAGGGATGGGATAAGTCTTTTTTTACTCCCTCATCCCCCTATCTCCCTATCTCCCTATCCCCCCATCTTCCTCCACAGGGCGAATAATCGCCGGGGCTGGTGTCACTTCTGGTTTAAAGATTGCTTGCAATGCTTGTTCTAAGGTTTGGGCCATGACGATGCGATTTTCGTAAGCCACGACTACCCGCACTAAGGTTGGTAAACTGTTTTGGGTGGCTTCTAGATAAATTGGCTCGACATATAGTAAGGATTGCTCAATAGGAATTACCAACAGATTGCCCTGAATTGCTCTTGAACCTTGGCGATTCCACAAGGAAATTTGCTGAGAAATCACTGGGTCTTGGTTAATTCGTGCTTCTATTTGTTCTGGGCCATATACTAGGCGTTCCTTGGGAAAAATATACAGCAACAACTTACCGTAGTTATAGCCATCCGATCGCGCTGCTAACCAAGCGATTAAATTAGTCCGCTGTTTGGGTGTGTATGGTAAAAGTAGGAGAAATTCTTCAAAGGGTACGGTGGGAAGGCTAGTAATTATGTAATATGGCTCTACAGGACGGGCTTCACTGCCATAAATTTCATTGGGAATCTGCCATTGGTCTTCCCGGTTGTAAAATACTTGGGGGTCGGTCATGTGGTATGTCATCAACCGCTCAGACTGAATATTGAAGAAGTCTACTGGATAGCGGATATGGTTGCGGAGGGCAACTGGCATGGTAGTGAGGGGTTTGAACAAATTAGGAAAGATGGCTGACCAAGTAGCAATGATGGGATCTCTGACATCGGCAATATAAAAATTAACAGTGCCGTTATATGCATCAATTACTACCTTTACGGAGTTCCTAATGTAGTTAATGTCTTCGCTACCAGTGTCTGAGTAAGGATAGCGATCGCTTGTGGTGTAAGCATCTATCATCCAGTAGATATAGTTTTTCCTGCCTGGAAATTCTTGATTCTTGGTATCATAATTACTATTGGCAGCTACCAGATAGGGGTCGCTATCGTAGCGTAGAAAAGGTGCGATCGCTTGAATTCTTTGCTTGATATTCCGCCTAAACAATACTTTCGTCTCTGGCAAAAAATCCCGTGTGAGTGCCATTTGCCAATCTTTCAAATACATGGCAAATAGCCATCGTCGCCACAGAAAATCGATTTTTACACCACCGCGACCATCGTAGGTATTGTAAACATTATCGCTGCCACTGGGATAGTCTAGTTCCCTCGCTTTTGTGCCAGTCATTACATATGTATTAGTAATTTCCCCATAATAAAGTCGGGGTTGCCCAATGGGAATGCTTTGACGAACGGCAACACTTGAGGTAGTTAGGGCGGTATTATTGCCACTAATGTCTTTGACAAAATATTCTGGTAGTCCTCCCGGCCCGACTGTATTCACTGGACTCATAGTAAAACCGTAGCCGTGAGTATAAATGAGATGGCCGTTTACCCAAGTCTGAGCCTGTTGAGGTACGGCAGTGTAATCTAATTCTCGTGCAGAAATCAATACCTGCCGTTTTTCTGTGGCGTTAGCCGGTTGTGAAAGCTTTTCGGGAGTACTTGGTGTGGGTGCTGTTTGTTCTGTTTCTAAAGTGTAGCGGTCAATATCGGCATCGGGAAAGCGGTAATATGGTCGAATTTGTTGCAGTTGTCGATTAGTTTCTAACAACGGTCGCTCATCCCAAAGTCGAATATTGCGAATTGTCAAATCATTTTTTTGAATATCAGCTTCAGTCAGTGTTCCTTGCGGGTTGAATATTTTAGCATCAATGGCATCTAAATCGAATGCCTGCCGAGTTAAAGCAATAGTACGCTGAATATATGGTTGCTCGCGTTGCAATTCATTAGGTTCGACAATTAAATATTGCACCGCAGCGGGTAAAATCAAGCCAGCTGCTACAACCAGTAGTAAGTAAATACCTAACCCATAAAATGTTAATTGTCGATACTGAGACTTGGGTCGCCAGAGTAATGTTCGCCATAGCAGGTAGAATGCGATCGCGACTGCCAAAACACACAAAACGGTGTAAGCTGGCAATTGTGCAGTTACGTCGGTATAACTAGCGCCATAACTCACACCACGAGTAGAATAAACCAACTCATAACGACTCAGGCAATAGCTCAAAGCTACCACCAGCATCAAACAACCCCCCATTCCGTATAAATGGCGCTGCTGTTCTTGCGAAAACCCTGGAAAAATTCCCTGGCTGAGACTGTCTGCTGACAACAGATAGATGAGGCTAACGGCAATGAAGCTATATAAACATAATCCCATCAACCAAAGTTCTAATAGTTGCCAAAAAGGCAATGAAAATACGTAAAAGCTGATATCTTGATTAAATAAAGGATCAGATTGATTGAAAGGAAGGTGGTGGAAGTATAGCAGCACCTTAGCCCAGTATTGAGAGAAGATGAACCCAAACCCAACGCAGAACAAAATTGCGATCGCCAAGAGCAAAAATTGGGGATAAATTAGGATAGCGATCGCTATCCCCACAAGCAAACCCAAATACCAAATTGGTGAGACAATCTCTATTAAAAGTTGCCAAATAGCTTCCGGTCGAAATAGTACGGGAACAGCTAGATGAGCCTGACTAACTGGAGAATGCCAATATGAAAGGAAAATTCTACCGTAGTGAGCCAGCATTAACCCTACCAACAAGCTTAATACCAAAACTAGCGGTGACAGCCAGTGCAACTTTAACGGTTGAATACCTGCGGTATCAGGTGTACGAACATCATCGGGTTGTGAATAACGAGGACTGAGAAATTTTTTTAGTTCCCTGCTAAATCCTACTTCTTCACGCCTAACTTCCTCAATCTTCAAAGACTTAGGATACTTTAGCCGTTGTGCCAAAGCCAGGTTTCCTAGCATATAGGCAGCAGTTATAGTAGTTACCACTACCCATAAAATACCCTTAGAGACTACCCTCAGCAGAAAGACTTGCAGGTAGCCGACTTCCTCAAACCAGAAAATTTCTGCTCCTAGGTGGGAAACTAGATCTAAGACTAGCCACAGCCCCAGGAATACTATAAATAGTCGCAAGTACCATTTCCTGAACATTATACTTTGGGAATTGGGAATGGGGAATTGGGAATTGGGAATTCCCCAATTATCGGTTAATATGGCTAATCGCGCTCTCACTCATCTGATAGTTGATTTTTGCTCACTTAAATATTTGATATTGTTAATGTGTAACTTTTAACAGATTATGCTCAGCAGCGTTGACCGTTTATTATTTGTGCGGCGAGTCCCGATTTTTAAAGAATTGCGGGATGATTTTATTGTACGACTGACTTCAGTGATGCATGAGTTGTCATTTCCTGCTAACTACACCATCTTTAGACAGGGAGAAGAAGGGCGATCGCTATACATAGTCGTGTCAGGTCGAGTTAAAGTTCATATTGGGGATAAAAAACTCGCAGAAGTAGACCGTGGAAAATACTTTGGTGAAATGGCAGTATTTGATACTCAACCTCGTTCTGCCTCTGCCACTACTTTAGAACCTTGCGAATTTTTGGAACTGACGCAAGAGCAACTTTATGATGCAATTGAAGAAACTCCTGAAATTGCGGTAAATATCATTCGTGAATTATCTCGTTTGATTCGCAGATTGAATGAAAACATTCATGTGACAACCTCTCAAGAGCATTAATTTTTATTAACAAGACTTGCAAATAATTACATTTCATCTATCTTAATTACGAATTACGAATTACGAATTATTAAGACATTGCTGAATAAACCGCTGTGGAATCTCTACACTTGCTCCCCAGTGCAAATGAATATAAGAAGCGTGAACATTTACAGGTAATGCCCATCCTTCATATCCCATATTTTCGTCACAATCGTAGCGGTAAGTTGCAAACAGAGGTTGATTAGAAGTTGAGATTAATCGGGAACGATGAAATTCATGGCCGTAAATATTTCTACCTGTTGGTACTAACAAACTATTTTGCAAAGCTACTGCACGACGATAACCTAAAGTTAAGCGTTTATCCATGACAGCAGATGTCGGTAGCACTCCCACCATCGGCCAAGGTTTACCCTCAAAATCGATAATTTGCTCACACAAATACATTAATCCGCCACACTCGGCAATTGTAGGCATTCCTGCAAGAATTGCTGTTTTGATAGCATTACGGGCGCTAGTATTTTCTGCTAGTTGCTGGGCAAAGACTTCTGGAAAACCACCACCAAAATACATTCCCTGCACACCTGGTGGTAATTCATTATCTGCTAGCGGACTCCAGAAAACTAATTCTGCACCCAATTGTTGCAGTAAATCGAGATTGTCTTGGTAATAAAAATTAAAAGCGCGATCGCGGGCAATGGCAATCTTGACTGGGGAGATGGGGGGATGAGGGGAT
>NZ_JAECZC010000089.1 GCF_016056305.1 Amazonocrinis nigriterrae CENA67
GCTGTGTCTTGGCCCAGTCCCACACCGATGGCGTTACTGAACTTCAAACTAAACTGTTCATTGGATTCGGCAACAGTGTCATCTTGAATGGAGATGTTGATTGTTTTACTGCTTTCTCCGACTGCAAAGTTCAAGGTTCCAGATATAGCTGTGTAATCTAAACCAGCTTTAGCAGTATCATCCACGGTTGTGTAGTCCACACTAGCAGCCGTCCCAGTGTAGTTTCGTGTCACTGTCACCTGAACAGTACCAGCATCTTCCTTGACTTGTGGTTGAGTAAAGTCTAGATCGGTGCGATCGTCATCTTCAATTGTAACTGTGAGAGTTCTCTGCAATCCTAGATCTGCTCCCTCCACTTGATCGACAACGAAAGTCAAGGTTTCATCTGATTCTGCTATTGAATCATTCAATATCGGAATGGAAATCTGTTTACTAGTTTCTCCCGCTTCAAATGTAACCCTGCCCGTGACTTCAGTTGTAACGTCTTTCGTGCCGTAGTCACTCCCTGGTGTAGCACTCACAGATGTAGTGGCATACCGAACTGAAGACGTGCCACTTAAATCTTCACCACTCCGTACCACATTGATAATCACATTACCAGCAGATTCCTTCACAGTCGTGACAGATGAACCCAAGGTGATAGTAGGTGCGAGGGCTGGTAAATACAGTTGTGACTGGGGAATAATTTGTTTTGCAGTAGAGGCACTTGACCAAGCAAGTTTGGCAACGGCCTGGCCAGCATTTTCGTAGTACTCTAGCTTGATGTCGTACTTCTGCCCTGCAACCAATGCGATTGTGCCGCTGATTTCTTTGGCAGCTTGATTGACAAAGTTATTGATGATTTGCTTACCATCTACCCACAGTCGCACTCCATCATCTGTGGTGGTGTAGAAGTTGTAAGTCTCGCTGTACTGGGCTTGTACTTGACCTGTCCAACGCACGGAAAAAGTATCCGCACCGATAGATGAGTTAGGAGAACCCGAACCCCAGTTAAAGTCAACCTTGCTATCTGTGCGAGTTAGCTTTAGGTTGGTGAAGTCTATATTGTCGTAATACTCTCCTTTGAGTCCCGTACCTATGCCTGTGTTAGGTGCTATGTTTACTTGGAAACTGCCTATATCAGCAGCAGCAGTAGCTGAATTACCTCTAGTGTCTTTGACTTGGTTAGCTTGCAACGCGATGGTATAGGTGCCATTGTTGTCGCTACTCCAAATTTCCCCTCGCAAAGAAGTAATACTATATGTGGCGGTGCGCTGACCACTATTGCTGTTGCTGTCTACACTGACAAGTGTTGCTGATTGACTGAACCCATTTGGCCCGGTCACAACTATATCGTTATTATCTAAAGTGGTAACATCAACGGCTGTCACATCACTGTAGGTAACTGTGAAAGTATAGCTGTTTCCATCACGTGTAGTTAGAGTAGCAGCATTTACTGTAGCGCTGGGAGGAGTGAAATCGGTATCACTATACAGTTGGGACTGGGGAATGATTTGTTTTGCAGTAGAAGCACTTGACCAAGCAAGTTTGGCAACGGCCTGGCCAGTATTTTCGTAGTACTCTAGCTTGATGTCGTACTTTTGTCCTGCAACCAATGCGATTGTGCCGCTGATTTCTTTGGCAGCTTGATTGACAAAGCTATTGATGATTTGCTTACCATCTACCCACAGTCGCACTCCATCATCTGTGGTGGTGTAGAAGTTGTAAGTCTCGCTGTACTGGGCTTGTACTTGACCTGTCCAACGCACGGAAAAAGTATCCGCACCTATGGATGAGTCAGGAGAACCCGAAGCCCAGTTAAAGTCAACTTTGTTGTCTATGCGAGTTAGCTTTAGGTTGGTGAAGTCTTTGTTGTCGTAATACTCTGCATAGAGGCCGTTCCCTTGAGAGGACGTGCTGTCGCTAGCAGCAACTAAACTATTGATTTGTGGCTGTTGAGTTATGTCTAGAGACGATTTAGTAGCACTTGGTGAACTGACTGATGGGTCAAGAACCGATGAACTTTGCAGGCTGGTGTTGTCACTCATGGAGATATATACCTCAAAAGAAGGTTAAAACTAATGCCCTGATGGAGGTTTCAGGACTAGCTTTGTTTGGAAAATCTGCGGAGAATATGCATGGAAATGAAAATGCATATATCTAATTCGCAGCTTTTTTAGCCTCTGATTTAGATCGATTAATACTCCGACAATCTATTTTTCTTGGTCTCCTTAAGAAGCAAATATGTCGAGAAAAATGTATCAACAGAAATACTAAAGATTACTTTTATAGTGCATGGAAAGTAGAGTTAGTTTTACTCGTTTCCATCTATGTAATTAATATTACTAGTGCAAGAAGCCAGTTATGCTAGAGGCTATAATACTCATCACTCAACTGTTCTATATATTTTTATCACTTAGTTATATAT
>NZ_JAECZC010000090.1:0-398 GCF_016056305.1 Amazonocrinis nigriterrae CENA67
CTTTCATGGCGACGACCAGCAGCCGTGAATGAATCGGCCCGATGGCGCGTATCCCCAGGGAAAGGATCCGCCATGAACCGCACCCTCATCCCCCTCGCCCTCGCCGCCCTGCTCTCGGCACCCCTGTCGGCCGAGGCCGCCGAAAGCGTCTACACCGATGCCGCCATCGACAAATGCGAGAACCTGCTCAAGAACCCCGACCAGGTCGACATCGACATGGGCACGATCTCGGTCAAATGCGCGGGCTACAAGGATTATCCCTTCTATTTCAACGAATACGACGTCCGCCAGAGCACCTATTTCGGCCATCTGAGCCAGGACATTCTCGACGGCGCCGGCGAGACCTTCGAGGTCTTCAACCATATCGGCGACAAGATCGAATGGCGGCTGGACGACAA
>NZ_JAECZC010000090.1:543-1035 GCF_016056305.1 Amazonocrinis nigriterrae CENA67
ACGCCAACGAACTGGCCCGCAAACTCGCCGACGAACAGGCGCCGGGCTTCGCCTGCGGCAAGGAAAAGCCGGTGTTTCATGGCAAGGTCGGCAAGAAGATCAGCGAGCCGGTGTATAATTATCCGGATCTGACGGCGGCGAAGTAGGCTCTTGTTTTGGAAGAACCCCTCCTAAATCCTCCCCACAAGGGGGAGGACTTAACTTGTCTCTACCCTCAATGGCCCACATAGCCGCTGAAGCAAGCGCAAGGCTGCCTGTGGCAGAGGACGTGCTCCAAGTTAGCCCTCCCCCTTGTGGGGAGGGATGGGGAGGGGTCTTTTTATTGAAAAACGGCGCTCAATTCCGCCAGACGAACCCGAGCTTCTTTAGCGCGCGGCCGCCGAATTCTTCCATGCCCTCGGCGACATCCATGCCGCCCATGGCCCGATAGAAGGTCACGGCATTCTCGTTTTCTTCCAGACACCAGACGACGAGCCCGACCATGTTCAATGC